>JAFKGI010000015.1 GCA_017307785.1 Vulcanimicrobiota bacterium
AAGAGTTTTCGCGACTGTATCGAGGAATGCGACTTCCACGATAAGGAAGGCGAGTCACTCGGCTAGAAAAGAGGCGCTACGGCGCCTCTTTTGCTTTTGCTGAGCCGATTTGGACCGAGAAGGTTCACGTCCTCCAGACCTAGAAAGCCCGTCAAGTAATGCCCCCACAAAGCGAGATGATGGATGATAACTTCTTTGAGCGCGGATGACCGTCTCAAACAACTGGCGACGAAGCCCTTCGTGGCGCGTAAGGAATACTTCGGCTGTCTGGTCTACGACCGTCAAAATTCTGACTACATCCCCTTCGACGGAGAGGCTACCGGCATCTTCGCGCGCAGCCAGGACTACTCACTGGATGAAGTGTATCGCGAACTGAGCGAGACCGTAACCCGGCAGTCCTTTGACACGTTCATTCAACTTTGCTCCAGCATCGGTCTGGTGAAAGACGGAACCTTCCAGGGCGTCTTTCTGGACAACGACATGCCGGAGGGCTCGCAGTATCTCTCGGCTCCCACCACGGTTTACATGCAGCTGACGCGGTATTGCAACCTGGCCTGCAAGCATTGCTGGGCCGACGCGGGAGCTGCCCGGCCGCGCGAGTTGACCATCTTGGATATCCGCAAGGTGATTGACGACATGGCGATGATGGGCTGCTTCAAGCTTCGCCTGGGAGGCGGAGAGCCGCTCGGCCGCGGCGACGTCTTCGACGTCATCTCTCACGCCAATAGCCGCGGTATGAAAGTTTCGATTGCTACCAACGCAACCATGGCCACGCGCGCCGTGGCCGCCAAGCTGGGCGAGTTGGATATCGACGAAATCAAGATCAGCATGGATGCCGGTAGCGAGAAAAGCTACGACTACTTGCGTGGGGATCGCGCCTATCGCAAAGCCATGCGCGGCATCAAGAATCTTCAAGAACTCTCGAAGGCACCGATCTACTTCCACGCCGTGCTCCAGCGCGACAACCTGACGGAAATTCCCGCTCTGGTCAAACAGGCGGAACGTTTCGAAATTCCCCGCATCGTCTTTGACATCGTGGCACCGGTGGGCCGCGCCAAAGAAAATCCCAAGATGCTGCTAACGATCGACGAAGCCAACAACGCTCTCGACCTGGCTCGCCGCATCGGCGAGACCAGTCGCTGCAAAGTCGAGATCGTCTCTAAAGTTCCCCCGCCTTTTTCCAAAAAGCGCGTCTTCGAGGGCTTTGGCAGCGAGTGCGGCCAACTCCACTGCCACATCAATTCCGAAGGCCTGGTCGGCGGCAGCGGCTTCCTGGGAACCGTTTTGGCGGCCGGCAACGTGCGTGAAAAGCCTCTCAAAGAGATCTGGCATCAAGGGCATGGCCTGAAAGTGCTGCGCAACAATCCGGGCAACAACACCTGCAAGAAGTGCGATTACTTCAAGTCCTGCCGAGGCGGCGATCGCTCGCGTGCCTACGTAACTTCCGGTACCCTTACCGATCCAGATCCGCTGTGCCTGATCGCCAAGCAAGCGGGAGCGCACTCTTGAGCGGCCAGCTGGCCGGCAACTCGCCCCTGAATCCGAACGCCAGTTTTGAAGCCAAACAAGACCGGGGGCGACTGGTTTTGCCCGATTGCCCCGGTTGCGACGCCGCCCTGCACCTGGAAAGCCTCAGTTTGAACGAGCAGACCCGCTGCCCCCACTGCAATTCGTTGCTGTTGCTGGTCAAAATCGACGGGGTAGTCATGTTTCTGCGAGAAGGCTGGACCTGAGCTCGAAGGCCCGCCGACCGACCACACGATCCAAGACCCGTCCGTCCCGGGCGCGCGGCCTCCAGTTGCCGCCTGCCTTGCCGCTACGGGTCTTTCTCTATCTCACCGGCCTGCTTCAGGTGGTCGCCGATAAAGGCACCGGTGTTCTGCCCGTGGCCGGAGGCCTTTGCGTTGCCCTGGTGGTGCTTGCGCTTTACCAGGGTAGAGTAGGGGAGGACGAAGGCCAACCGCTGGTCATGGCCGGGGTCGAGTCCTTGCTGGTTGGATTCCTCTGCTACTTCGCCGGTCCGGGAACAATCCTGATGCTGCCGCTGGCCCTCACCGCCCTCATCGCCATTGAGAGGGGTCAGCAGGCGGCGGTCATCTTCGCCTGGGTCAACTGCGTGTGCTGGTTGGCCCCGACCATCATGGACCGTCATCTGACCAACCTTAACCCGCTCTCCCTGATCTATCGAGTGGTTACGCTATGCGCCGCTCCTTTCCTGATCTCGGCCCTGCCGCGGACTCAGGGCCGCGCTGAGGTCACCGAAGACCCCAACAAGAGCCAGGCCGTCGCTCTGCAAAAAGCTCAGGAGGCGGCGCGCACCCATAGCGAGGCCCGACTGGTGCAGGAGCAAGAGCTGAATCATGAGCGGCGTAAGCTCGAGGCCCTGATGCAGATCGCCCACCGCATGGCGGTTTTGCGTAATCCTGACGAGCTGCTTTCGACCATTGTTCATTGCGCCAAGGACCAACTGCAAGTCCACGTGGCCGTGGTCCTGTTACGTAAAGGCCAGAACCTGGTGGTGGAATGGAAGGAGGGGATGACCGAAGGGGCGGCGGCCAAGCTCAACAGTCCAATTGGGCAAGGCCTGTTAGGGCGCCTGGTCACCAGCGGGGAGTCTTTTATCTACTCTCAGGCCGATGGAGTCGAGCCGATCCGGCCTTACTGGCCCCTGAACGGAATGGAGCAGTTGATTCCCATTCTGCGGGGACAGACGACCGGCTACACACCCCACACGGATGACCTCAAGAATTTTCTGGTCGTTCCCCTGCAGACGCCGCTGGACAACAGCCCGTTGGGCCTGATTCTGGTCGGCAACAAGCTGGTGGGAGACCGCTTCAATAGCCACGACCAGGGTTATTTGCAGATTTTGGCCACCGACGCCGCCATCTCCATTCGCAATCTCTTCTTCCTGGCCGAGCGCGAGCGCAGCCACGAGGAAATGATCCGAGCTCTGGCTCAGGCGATCGAAGCCAAAGATCCTTACACCAGCGGGCACGTCACTCGCGTCTGCAATTACTCGGTGCGTCTGGCCCAGGCCATGGGTCTGCCCGCGAGTTTTGTAAAAGACTTGAACACCGCCGCCATGCTGCACGATGTCGGCAAGATTTCCACGCCCGATAGCATTCTCATGAAGCAGGGCGCCCTGACCGACGAAGAATTCGAAATCATGAAGCAGCACGTGGTGCACAGCGCGCGCATCATTCGGGACATCCGGTCGGTTTCGCCGGAAATCCAGAAGATGGTGCTGGGGCATCACGAACGCTGGGACGGCAAAGGCTATCCGCAAGGGCTGAAAGGCGAGCAGATACCCATGGGCGCCCAGATTATGGCGGTTGCCGACGCCTACGATGCGATGACCTCGCATCGACCTTACCGCCAAGGGCTGGAACGCGAAGAAGCGCTGCGGCGCCTGGAAAAAGGTGCCGGCACGCAGTTCAATTCCGAAGTGGTGAGTTACTTCATGGCCCTGCTGCAGTTTACGCCGCAAGAAAATTCCACTCTTTCACGCCTGGTCCACGAGGCCCGGCAGAAGGTTGGCGCGAACTTGCGGGGAACACCCGCTGCTAGCCCAGTCGCAGTCGCGCCGGAAATGGCGAGCCAATCCGCTCAGCCCCCCGGACCGGCCAGACGTGGGCCAGACCGGTTGGAGATAGGTCTTGATGGACAGTAGGGAGCTGAGTAGGTGAGAGGTGATTTCCAGGTACCCCCGGCGTTTGTGCAGGCGCTGCGGCAGAATCAGAGCTTCCTGTTGGTTTCCCACGTGGGTCTGGACGGAGATCATCTCGGTTCGATGCTGGCCCTTCAGCAGGCCCTGACCAAGCTGGGCAAGCACGTCGTAGCCTACCTGCCGGAGTCGGTCCCGCCTTCGTTGAGCCGCATCCTCTTCGGCCTGGAGAACACCAGCGCCGAACTACCCAACGAGAAGTTCGACGCCGTGGTCGCCCTCGAGTGTCCCACCTTGGGCCGCATGCCGAAAGGTTTTGAGCCCCGCAAAATGGCTCCCCTGGTTCTGAACTTTGATCACCACCAGGACAATGAAAACTACGGCGACCTGAACTGGGTGCTGCCCGACGTGGCTGCTTTGGGAGAGATGACCTTCGAGCTCATCCAGCATCTGGACGTGCCGCTCGACAGTTCGATGGCGACCGCACTTTATGTGGCCATCCTGACTGACACCGGCTCTTTCCAGTATTCCCGTGTCACCCCAGCCACTCATCGACGGCTGTCCTCCATGGTCCAGGCCGGGGTGGCCACTGACGAAGTTTCCCGGTCCGTTTACCGCAACAGCACCCCCAATGTGCTCAAGTTGCTCGGGCGCATGCTCAACGATCTGACGGTGGATGAGCGCGATGGCGTTTGCGTTGCCTGGGCCGAAATCACCCAGAAGTCTCTGGATGAGTACAACGTGCGTCCCGAGGAGATTCAGTTCTTCGTAGACGAGTTGGATCGGGTGGAGCAAGCCGATGTCGTCGTGCTCGTGCGCGAAGCGCCCGGCGGTAAGGTCAAGGCCAGCATTCGCTCGCGCAATCACCCCATCAATCAGGTGGCTGCCATCTTCGGAGGCGGCGGACATTCCCGAGCCGCGGGCGTCACCACCGACGGTAAGATCAGCGAAATTCGCAAAGCCCTGGTAGATGCGGTGCACGCCGAGTTGACCAAACTCACCAAGGCCTAGTGGGTCTCACATTCTCCATCCATACCCTGGGCTGTCGGGCCAACCAGGCCGATTCCGAGCAAATGGCCCAGATTCTACTCAGTGCGGGCTTCGAGGAAGTGGCCTTCGGTCAGCCGGCTGACTGTCAGGTCGTCAACACTTGCACCGTCACCCGCGAAGCCGACCGCAAATCCGCTCAGATGGTTCGCCGAGCCGCTCGCCTGGGCGACCAGGTGGTCGTGACCGGCTGCGGAGCCGCCCAAAAGGGGGGCGCCTGGCAACGTGTCCCCTCCACGGCCTTGCGTCTACCGCCTGAGCAACGCGAACAAATTCTGGAAAAGATCGGCGCCCAGCATTGTCCGAGCGGTGACCGACTGGAACGCAACTGGCTCCGTCGGGACCGGGCGCGGGCGCTGCTTCGTATTCAGGAGGGTTGCGACCAGTTTTGCACCTTCTGCATCGTTCCTTACGTGCGCGGGCGTGCTCGCAGCCAGTCCCGCGAATGGGTCCTCGAACAGGTTCTGGCTTTGGGAACTCAGGAAGTCGTGCTGAGCGGGATTCACCTTTCCGCCTGGGGTCAGGAGCGCCAGGAAGACCTGGCCGACCTGCTGGAGTTTCTGCTGCCGCGGACTCCGGGAGTCCGCTATCGCCTGAGTTCGGTTGAGCCGGACCTTTTCCCGACCCGGATTTTTGACTTGATGGTGGGCTATCCCGAACGCGTCTGTCCTCATCTACACCTGGTTTTGCAGCACGCCAGCGACGCCGTTCTGCAGCGTATGCACCGCGGCTACGACCTGGCTCACTACGACGCCCTCGTTCAAGAATTCGTGACACGCGTGCCGGGAGCATGCTTGACCACGGATTTGATGGTTGGATTCCCCGGCGAAACCCATCAAGATTTCGAAATCCTGATGCGCTACGTGCGGCGCACCCCCTTTGCTCGAATCCACGTCTTCCCGTATTCCCAACGACCGGGTACTTCCGCGGCTCGCTTTCCAGACCAGGTCGCCGAGGCGGTCAGTCAGCAACGCCGCGACCGCTTGTTGAAACTGGCGGATCGCAAAAGAATCGCTTTTCAGCGCCAGAATCTGGGCCAGATTCGCGAGGCCCTGGTGGAGTCGGAAAGCGAGCAACCTGGCTGGATGAAGGCCACCAGCGACAATTTTTTGCCGTTATTACTGCGCGGAGGGCCTGCTCTACGTGGGAAACGCCTCCTTTGCAGGCTCCAGCGGCGCCGGGGGGAACTGATCATAGCGGTGGCGGAATCTGGAGCGGAGACCGGCACGGTCTCCCGTGAAGAAGGTTTTTGAACCCCTGAACGGGGTAATGCTACCGCTCGGAAGTAGATCCAAAGAGGTTAGGAACCTGATGCCCTCCATATTCGACAAGTTTCGCAAGCAAAAGCCCCGTATTGATTCTTCAGAAGGGGAGGCCGTCTCGGCCAAAGCCCCCGCTTCAGACCTTTGGGTCAAGTGCACAGGCTGCGGCACGGCCATGTACAAGAAGAACTTTCAAGAGAACTTGAAAGTCTGCGAAAAATGCGGACAGCACCATAAGATGACTGCCCAGGAACGCGTCGCCCAGATGTGCGACGAAGGCAGTTTCTCGGAGTGGGATGCCGACGTGATCTCGATGGACCCGCTGGAATTCGGCCCCGAGTATCTCAACAAGCTGCAACAAGATCGCGCCAAGACGAAATTGTCGGACGCGGTGCTCACCGGCAGTGCCACCATTGAAGGTCTGCGCGTGGCTTTGGGTGTGATGGACTTCCACTTCCGCGGTGGCTCGATGGGTTCGGCGGTTGGCGAGAAAATCACCGCCATGATGGAGAAAGCTCTCGATCAGAAGCTGCCCACCGTGATGATCACGTCCTCGGGTGGCGCTCGTATGCAAGAAGGCATGCTCAGCCTGATGCAAATGGCCCGCACCTCGGCGGCCGTGCGCCGGCTCAACAAAGCCGGCCTGCCTTATATGTGCATCCTGACCGATCCGACCACGGCCGGTGTGGCCGCCTCCTTCGCTTCTTTGGGAGACATCATTCTGGCTGAACCTGGAGCCATCGTGGGCTTCTCGGGAGCCCGAGTGATTGAGCAGACGATTCGCCAGAAGCTGCCGCCTGGATTCCAAACCGCCGAATTCTACCAAAAGCATGGCTTTGTTGATAGCGTCGTCAAGCGCTCCGATCTCAAGCGCACCGCCTTTGAGATGCTCGCTCTGCTGACCCGCCCCCTGGAGGTCGTCTAATGATTCTCGAAGTAGAAAAACCACTGCTGGAGCTCGAAGAGAAGATCGCCGAGCTGGAAAAGCTGGAGCAGTCCGGCGTCGACCTCTCCGCCAGTATCCGCGCTCTCAAGCGCCAGGCTGAGGAAATCAAGCACAGCATCTACAACAACCTCAGCCCCTGGGACCGGGTGCAGATCGCCCGCCACGACCAGCGGCCCAAGACCCTGGACTACATCCGCGAACTCTTCACTCAGTTCCATGAACTGCACGGTGACCGTCATTACGCCGACGATGCCGCCGTAGTCGCCGGCCTGGCTCGCTTCGAAGGTCGCGCCGTCCTGGTCGTCGGCCACCAGAAGGGCAAAGACACCAAAGAGAATCTTCATCGCAACTTCGGCATGCCGGCGCCCGAGGGCTTCCGCAAGGCCCAGCGCCTCTTCATCATGGCCCAGCGTTTTAAGTTGCCCATCATCACCTTTGTGGATACCAGCGGCGCTTACCCGGGCATCGAAGCCGAGGAGCGCGGCCAGTACGAAGCCATCGCCAGCAGCATCGCGCTGATGACGGAACTGACTGTTCCCATCGTAACGGTCGTTATCGGCGAAGGTGGCTCCGGCGGCGCGCTCGGTATCGCCGTGGGAGACCGAGTGCTGATGTTGGAGCATTCCGTGTATTCGGTGATCAGCCCGGAGGGCTGCGCCACCATCCTCTGGCGTGACGCTTCCAAAGCTGAGCAGGCCGCGGCCACGCTGGGATTGACCAGCGAAACCCTGAGCCGGCTTGGCCTGGTCGATGAAGTCATCCACGAACCCTTAGGCGGCGCCCATCGCGATCTGGCCATGACCTACAAGGCGGTGCAGATGGCTCTGAACAAGCACCTCGGTGCCCTGGTCGACCTGGGTCCCGACGACCTGGTCAATCGTCGCTACGAGAAGTATCGGGCCATGGGCCGCGTGCAGCGCGAAGTCAAAGTCTAGTGAACAATCCTACCGCCCGGCGCACCCGCATCGTTTGCACCATCGGCCCTTCGAGTCAGGACCTGGATACGATGAAAGCCCTGTTGCGGGCCGGCATGAACATCGCTCGTCTGAATTTCTCCCACGGTGACCATGAAAGCCACGCGCGCACCTATACCAACCTGCGACTGGCCTCCCAGGAAACCGGCTTGCCCTTGGCCATTCTGCAAGATTTATGTGGGCCTAAGATCCGATTGGGATTGATGGAAGACGACGTGGTGGTCGCTCCCGGAGACGTCTTCGAGCTACGTTCTCCCGAGTCCGAGTCGGCCAAGGTTCCAGGCAACGCGCAGGGGGCAACCGTCACCTACAACGGCCTGGCTCAAGAACTGCAGCCGGGCAACATCGTGCTGCTGGACGACGGCAAGATCGAACTGCGCGTCGAGGAATGTCACAATGATCGCGTCATAACCCGCGTTCTTCATGGGGGGCCGGTCAAGTCGAAGAAGGGCGTCAATCTGCCCGGTGCGGTGCTTTCCACGCCTGCCTTGACCGCCAAGGACGAAGCGGACCTGCGTTTTGGTTTGGACCTGGGAGTCGACCTGGTGGCCCTTTCGTTCGTGCGTCGCGAAGCCGACCTGGACCGCCCTCGCGCCATCATGAAAGAGGTGGGAATTCGCCGCCCGATCATCGCCAAGATCGAGAAGCAAGAGGCCATCAACGAACTGGCGGAGATCGTTCATGGAGCCGACGGCATCATGGTGGCCCGTGGGGACCTGGGCATCGAAGTGGCGCTGGAAGAAGTTCCCATCGTCCAGAAAGAGGCCATCAAGCTGGCTCTCAAGGCTTCCAAGCCGGTGATCACGGCCACTCAGATGTTGGAGAGCATGATCACCCAGAGTACTCCCACCCGGGCCGAGGTCACGGACGTCGCCAACGCGATCTTTGACGGCACCGACGCGGTCATGCTTTCCGGCGAAACCGCCTCCGGCGCGTTCCCGGTGCAGGTGGTTCAGGTGATGGATCGCATTGCCCATCGGGCCGAGCGCAATCTGAATTACGAAAGCGTGCTGACCGAGATCGCCGGTCCTGGTTCGAGCGGGGAAGTGCTGGCGCTGGCCGCCTGCGAAGTCGCCGAAGAGCTGCAGGCCAAGGCGATCGTGGCCTGTACCGTCAACGGCACCACCGTGCGCCGCCTGTCCAAGTATCGCCCGCGAGCGCCGATTCTGGCTCTGACCCCGGACCCCGCTATGTCCCGGCAGCTGTTGCTCAGTTGGGGAGTGACGCCGTTGGGCGTCACGCAGTATCAGACCATCGACGAGTTGCTGGCGCAGGCCGAGGATGCCGCCCTCAAGCAGCCCTTCATGCAGCCAGGTGACACGATTGTGATCGTGGCAGGAATGCCTTTGGGCACTCCCACCAACTTTATCACTTTCCGTATTCTCGGCCAGAAATAGCTCGATAGCCGGCAGGAAACTGGGCTCGCTTTCGGAATTGAAGGGAATTCAAGTTCACGGGAGATCGAGCATGAACATCGGCGGTTGGATCAAGAAACCCAGCAAAGGCCAGTCTGGAGCCATGTTGGTAGCCGCCCTGCTCTTTGCCGTCGTCTCTTACAACCTCTACTACTGCTGCCAACTGAAGCAGCGTGAGCTCGAGGAGCGCCAGAGAGAACTGGTGGCTTTGAGGAGCGAAATCAGTCTGGCGGAATATAGCAACTCTCAGCTCAAAGCGCAGGTGGCCTATCTGTCCACCGACGCCGGCGCCGAAGAAGTGGCCCGCGAAAAGCTTGGACTGGTCAAACAGGGTGAGGTTTCGTTCGTCGTGCTGGGCGCAGACGGGGTGGCCAAGACCCCTCTCAAGCCCACCGTCGCGGTGGAACCGACCGATCCCAGCTTGATGATGCGCTTTATGCACTGGTTCTTTATCGGCTAAAGGACTGAGAGAACCGCGAGCAGAAGCCCAGATTTGCGCGCGGGAGTGGCGGAATGGTAGACGCACGGGACTTAAAATCCCGGGATCGCAAGATCGTGCGGGTTCGAGTCCCGCCTTCCGTATGAGTCAAAACCCCTCAGAAATGAGGGGTTTTTGTTTTTGTGTAGCCACTTTCTGGAACTCCTCAGAGATTTTTCAGGGCGCCCGGTTACCCTTGAAAAATGGCCAAGATCCACCGCAATCCGAACAACCCGGCCGCCTACAGCAACAAGCGACCCAAAAACCAGGCTGAGGTGCAACCCCAAGAGGGCGTTTTCACGCTGGTCACCTACAATATGAAGAACTTCTTTGATGGGTATGACCAGGACCCCAAGAAGGGCTCGACCGAAAAGCCGGTCTGGGAAGTCAACGCGCTGACCAAAGTTCTGGCTCGCTCCGGAGCCGAGGTGGTGCTGGCGCAGGAAGTGGAAAACGAGGGCGTGTTGCAGCGCTGGCCCGAGCAGTTGCCCAATGTCACCGCCCCGGGGACCAATGACAAGCGCGGTATCAACCTGGGAGTGCTTTCCAAGTATCCGATGGTGAAAGTGGTGACCCACAAGGACGCCAAGCTAGAGGGCGATCGTAGTTTCAGTCGCGATTTACTGCGGGCGGACCTGGATATTCAGGGCGAAACCGTGTCGGTCTACACGACTCACTCGCAAAATCGGCGCACCGATGAAAAGGCTCCCGAAGCCGACCGGCAGCGTCTGGCCGAGGCGACCGCCATCAAAGAAATCGTCACCCGCGAGATGCAAGAATTTCCCAATCGGCTCTACGTCATCACCGGAGACTTCAACGATACCACCGAGGACCCGGCTTTGCAGGCGCTACTGAACGGCCCTGGAGACAAGTTGGTCGATACGCTGGCCGGCCAGGAGCCCAAGCAGCGCGTGACCTGGCCCGCCAATCCGGCCAAGGCCGGCAAATACCCCCCTGGACAATTCGACCACATCTTGATTCCAGAGAAGTTCAAAGACCGACTGATCGATAGCCAGGTGCTGGACTATCGAGAACTGACCCAGAACGCCTCCGACCACAAACCCATTCGCGCTCGTTTCCGGCTGCAATCATGAGCCGGCCGCTGAACGCTCTGGAAAAGATCGAGGAACTGGTGAGCGGCCGACGCTCCGGGCAAGTCGACGAGGCCGAATACCAGCAAGGCCTGGAGCTGGTAAAACGCAGTTTGGACACGGCCCTCCATGGCATGCGGACCGTGCAGTTTCCCGAAGGCACCACCACCGGGCCATCGCTTCAGGGTCAGGCCATCGAAGCTTTTGAGAGCCTGGAACAATGCCTGGATGAGTTGCTGGCCGGCGACCTCAACGAGGCCCACCTGGCACAGGCGCGCGCGGCTTATACCAGTCTGGAGAACTCCCTCAGGGCGATCCAGGCTGCCCGTCAAGGACAGGTGCCTTGATCTTCAGCGGCGGCAAGCCTCCCGAGGTCTTCAGGTAAAGCAGTAGACCGGCCGGCTGGCTGGCGTTTTCGTTGACGTCTCGGGCCACCGCGATGATGGTGACGGCCAACCGGGGATAGCCGGGCGGAAACTTGTATTCGTATTGAAACTTGCCCTCGGCGTCGGCCTTGATCTTGGGGTGGACGTCGGCCGGCAGTTTGCCAAAATCCACTCCGTCGCGAAAGAAGCTGTGCACGTGTAATTCCACGGTCGCGTCCGGCACCGTCACTCCGCGGGCAATCAGGACTTTATCCACGGTCGCCCCATTCTCGGGTGAGTCCCAGCGAATGGTCAGGTCGGCCGCGGCGATGGTTAAGGTTCCTTCACACAGCTGGCGATCCAGCTCACCTTCCTTTTCCAGGAAGACCTCGACGCGGCAGGTCTTGCCCGCCAGCTTGGCCGGAATCTTGACGGTGGTCTTATAACTGCCGCGTTCTTCCAACATCTTGTATTTCTCGGGAAAGCCGGTCAGCTCGACCCAGCCTTTGCCCATGTTTCGCCCCTTCATCTCGACCACGATTTTGTCGAAAGCTCGCGGCTTGAAGGGCGCAGTGAAGACGCAGCCCTTGATGAAGGTCGAACCCACCACCTCAAAGTCCCAGGCCTGAACCGTTTCCCCAACTTCTACTCGCACCTTGTGGAGACCGCGCTGGAGCGGCTTGGGCGGCTTATAGCTGATGAACATGCCGGTCCGCAGGCATTCGCCGCTGACCTCGACCTCGTCGAGGTAGAGGCGAGCCTGGCGGTAGGGTAGGGAAGAGCCGGCCGGCCAGTAAAGAGCGATCTCGGGGGTTAAGGAGACCATCTTCTCGCCAGTCGAGGGCTGGTGCGCCCACTCCAGCGCCAAGGCCGGGAGATTCAAAAAGACCAACAAGAGGAACACTAGAAACGGCACGGCTCAGGCTTCCCGACACCACCCCTGAATCCTGGGGAAGGACTGAGGATCCTCTGCGCGAAGCCGTTTTTGAATTTTTTAGACCCCAGGAGTCAGTATGAGTAGAACCCCAAGAATCGTCGTCACCGGCATCGGCTGTCTGAGCCCGATTGGCCACGGCGTGGATAATTTCTGGCAGGCGCTCCTGGACGGAAAAAACGGCATCGGCAAGATTACGTCGTTTGACGCCAGCGACCTGAGCACGCAGATCGCCGCCGAAATCCACGACTTCAACCCCGATGACTACATGAACAAAAAAGAGGCCAAGCGGATGGACCGGGTTCTCCAGTTCGCCGTTGCCGCTGCCAAACTGGCACTCGACGACTCGGGACTGACCATCGACGAGAAAAACTGCTACGACGTGGGCGTCAGCATCGGCTCCGGTATCGGCGGTATGCGCACCTTCGAAATTCAGCACCAGGCGCTGCTTGAAGGCGGCTCGCGCAAGGTCAGTCCTTTCTTTATTCCGATGATGATTCCCAATATGTGCGCCGGCCAGGTCAGCCTGCAGTTTGGCATCAAAGGGCCCAGTTTCTCCGTAGTTTCCGCCTGCGCCACCGGTGTTAACGGTGTCACCTCGGCCATGGACGCTCTGCTCACGGGACGTGCCAAAGTGATGTTGGCCGGCGGGTCGGAGTCGTCGATTTGCGCGGTGGCCATGGCCGGCTTCTGCGCCATGCGCGCCATGTCGAGTCGCAACGATGAGCCTGAGAAAGCCTCGCGTCCCTTTGACAAAGAGCGCGACGGCTTCGTCATGGGCGAAGGCGCCGGCGTGCTGGTGCTGGAGACGCTGGAACATGCCACCGAACGTGGTGCCAAGATTTACGCGGAACTGGTGGGCTACGGCTGCACCAACGACGCTCACCACATCACCAATCCCGACGGCAAAGGTGCGGCCGAAGCCATGCGCATCGCCCTGCGTGACGCCGGTCTCAAACCCGAGGACATCGACTACATCAACGCCCATGCCACCTCGACCCCGGTCGGCGACCCGATGGAGACAGCCGCCATCCGCGAAGTCTTTGACGGTCACGTCGATAAAATGGCCGTTTCTTCCACCAAATCGATGATCGGGCACACCCTGGGCGCCACCGGAGCGCTGGAGACCATCTGTTGCGTGCTGGCCGTCCAAAACGACGTGGTTCCGCCCACCATCAACTACGAGTTTCCCGATCCGGAGTGTCCCATCGACTGCGTGCCCAATCTGGCTCGCCGCATGACGGTTCGTGCTGCTCTCAACAATAGTTTTGGCTTCGGTGGACACAACGCGGTGGTGGTGGTCAAGAAGTTCTCGCAGAACTGAATGGACCGGCATCGTCTTCAAGACCGCCTGCAATATCATTTCCAAGATCAGAGCCTGCTCGGCCAGGCCCTGCGCCACGAATCCTACGCCCAGGAAAGCGAAGAAAGCAGCCAGGAGCGCCTGGAGTTTCTAGGCGACTCCATTCTAGGGGCGGTGGTGGCCGGGTTTCTCTTCCGCCACTACAGCGAGCTTCCCGAGGGACGTCTGGCCCAGATGAAGGCCTCGCTGGTTTCCACCGAGCAGCTGGCCGAGAAGGCCCGTCAGCTGGAGCTGGGCGACTTTGTCGAATTGGGCCGCGGACAGCAGCAGGAGGGCAACCGTCAGCGTGCCAATCTGCTGGCCGATACCCTGGAGGCCCTGTTTGGAGCCGTCTATCTGGAAGCCGGCTTTGACACCGTTGAGGGTCTGATCCTGAGGCTTTTCGAGCCTGAGCTGAAGGCGGCGGGGGAGTGGCGCAAAGATTACAAGAGCAGCCTCCAGGAAGAAGCCCAGCGTCTCTTTCAAGAGCTTCCGGAGTATCAGGTTCTGGAAGAAATCGGCCCACCCCATGACCGCACCTTTGTGGTGCAGGTTTCTCTGCAGGGCCGTGTCTGTGGCCAGGGCAGCGGCCGCAGCAAGCGCGATGCCGGTCAGAAAGCCGCCGAACAGGCGCTGCTGCACTTAGAGGGAGCGGACCAGGAGCAGGGCGAAGAGGCGACGCGCACTGGTGGATGAGCTTTCCCTCAAGGTTCGCGTAATCCCTAATGCCCATAAGAACTCGCTGGTTGGAATGCAGGATGGCGTACTGGTCGTACGCTTGACCGCTCCACCGGTAGACGGCAAAGCCAACCAGGCCTTGTTGGAGTTCCTGGCCAGTCACTGGGGCCTGCGCAAACAACAGGTGCAGCTCCATAGTGGACAGAAGTCTCGTCACAAATTGGTCAAAGTTCAGGGGATAGGCAGTGCCGAGTTGGAGCGCCTGGTCCCTCCAGGAAGTGAGGAATAACAATGGATTTTCAAACCGGCGGAATGGCTTTTCTAGGCGGTGACACAGGTGGCGGTGCCGGTGGCGGTCCCTTCCTGCAATTCTCGGTGCCTTGCCTCGAGGTGATTGACACCGAAGGCAAGCCCCCGAGCTTCAACTATCTCTTTTATGAGCTGCCGTTGCCCGAGTTTCCCTTCAAAGTGGACTTCTTCGTGGCCAACGGCTGGTGCAACGGCACCGGCAAATACACGCAGAGCATGATGATCCTCAAGCCGGACAAGACCACCATGGTGGAAACCGGCGACCAGCCCTTCGAGCTCAAAGAAGCGATCACGCCGTTCATGGCCGTCAACTTCTTCCAGGGCATCGTTTTCGAGAAACCCGGCACCTACTGGTTCCGCGTTCAGCTCGGAGGCAAGAAAGTGCTCGAGTATCCGCTGACGGTCCGCGAAGCCGCCAAGAAGTAAGTTTCCAGGAGGCGCCCGTTGGGCGCCTCTTTTTTACCGGTTCTATGATCGCCAAACCTTTCTTTGGCGATCATGCATGTTTTGCGGACCAGGCCTGCTTGCAGGGCTGGCCGACCCCCTGTGCGAAGCGCAATCGCAATCGTTGAAGGGAACTCTTGTCACCGATGGATCGCAAACCCATCTTTCTACTTATGTCCAGCTTCTACAAGGGCGGCACGCTCATTGAGGAATGTAAAGCGCTGGGCATCCATACCATCTTGTTGACGGTGGAGTCCCTGAAGGACAAAGCCTGGCCCTGGCACGCCATCGACGAAAAGTTCTTCATGCCGCTTGGCTTTGAACAGCCCGGCATTACCCACGCGGTCAGCTTCCTGGCCCGCACTCGTGAAATCGATCGCATCATCCCGCTCGATGACTTTGACGTGGAGGTCGCCGCTGGACTCCGCGAGCACCTGCGGTCGCCCGGTATGGGCGACACCACCGCCAGATTCTTCCGCGACAAGCTGGCCATGCGCGTGCAGGCCCGTGATGAAGGCGTGCCGGTACCGGACTTCGTACACGTGCTCAACTACGACCAGATCAACGAGTATTTGGAGCGCGTTCCCGGACCCTGGGTGCTCAAGCCCCGCTCGCAGGCCGGCTCCATCGGCATCAAAAAGTGCCATAACTCTCAGGAAGTCTGGGATCATATCAACAAACTGGGCGACGAACAGTCCGAGCATTTGATCGAGAAGTATGTGCCCGGTGACGTCTTCCACGTCGACTCGATCGTCTTCGACAACAAGATCCACTTCGCGCTGTCCTCCCGCTACCACACGCCGCCTTTCGACGTGTGGAACGGCGGCGGCGTCTTCGCCTCGCAGACCGTCGACCCGAAGCATCCCGCCTACCAGGGACTGCTGGAAGCCAACGAACAGGTCATCAAGGCGATGCGCCTGGTGCGCGGTGTGACCCACGCCGAGTTCATCCGCGCCCACGACGGCACCATCTACTTCCTGGAGATGGCTGCCCGCGTCGGCGGCGCTCACATCGACCGTCTGGTGGAGGCCGCTTCCGGCATCAATCCCTGGAAAGAATGGCCCAAACTGGAGCTGGCTTACCTCAAAAAGGAAAAATACAAGCTGCCCAAGATCAAGAAAAATCAGGCCGGCCTGGTGATCTGCCTGAGCCGCAACGAGCATCCGGATCTGTCTAGCTACAACGCACCGGAAGTGGTGTGGAAACTGGCCGAAGAATTCCACGCCGCCGTCATCGTGTCGGCGGCCAAATCTTCGCGAGTGGATGAGTTGCTGGATGAATACACCCAGAAACTCAACCAGGACGTGCTGGCGGTGGCACCGCCGACAGAAACCGCCGTCCACTAGAGACAAGAAAAAAGCCCCGCGAGGGGCTTTTTTCTTGCTCCAAATAAGCTAGACGCCGATGTCTTCTCTCCACAGCTCGGGCTTGTCGTGAATGAACTGCTTCATCAGTTCGACGCATTCCTGATTGTCGAGGATGTCCAGGTCCACTCCTCGCACCATCAGGTATTGCTCGGGCCCCTGAAAGGTGCGGTTCTCCCCCACTACGATTCGCGGAATCCCATACAGCAGGGCTGTCCCGCTGCACATATCGCAGGGAGACAGAGTCGAGTAGAGCACGCAGCGCTTGTAGTCTTTGGCCTGCAGGCGGCCGGCGTTCTCCAGGCAGTCCATCTCGGCATGGAGGATGGCACTGCCCTTCTGGACGCGCCGGTTGTGGCCGCGGCCGATGATCTTTCCGTCCAGAACCAGGACAGAACCAATAGGAATGCCGCCCTCAGCCAGCCCGAGGCGGGCTTCCTCCAGGGCGGCTTGCAAAAACAGTTGATCGCTCATATTGGCGCCACTTTTGCGCTTGACGCTACCACCCCTTCCCCCTAATGTACCCTGATGCAACTGGAACAACTCAGACAGACTCTCGCGAATCAGACCTTCCAGCCACTTTTTGCGACTCTCAGTGGAGCTCATCTCTACGGCTTCGAGTCGCCCGACAGCGACGTCGACCTGCGCGGGGCCTTCGTGCTGCCGCTCAAGGCGGTCATCGGAATGCACGAACCCAAAGAGACGGTGAGCAAGACCTTTGACGAGCATGGCCTGGAGATCGACCTGGTTTGTCACGACATCCTCAAGTTCTGCCGGTTGCTCCACAAAAACAGCGGCGAAGTGCTGGAACAACTCTATTCCGACCTGGTGGTCTGGCCCTCACCACGCCTCAGCGAACTGCAGAATCTCTTTCAGCCGCACATCGGTAAGGAGTTCTATTTCCACTATCGCGGCTTTCTGCTCAATCAGCGCAAGCTGGTCGAGAAGCCTGAAGCGACCGTCAAGGAGTGCCTCTATGGCTATCGGGTGGCCCTTACAGGGATCCATCTATTGCAGAGCGGCCAGCTGAACGCGAATCTACCCTCACTTCTCGAGCTCTTTCCAGAGCCGGAAGTCGGCGAGTTGATCGAGGAAAAACAATCGACCCGAGAGCACTCCCCTTTGGAGGCGGACCGCAAGCAGCGTCATCTGAAGCGCCTGGAAGAGCTTCAGGGCGAGCTGGAGGTAGCCCACGCCAACTCTCCCCTGCCCTCCTCCGGCGGCGCCTTGGAGGAGCTCAGCGAGTTCGTGGTGCGCGTGCGCATGGGGCGCTCGTGAACGTCTGGGAGCAGCAGCTCATTTTGAAAGTGAGGGCCGGCAGCCAGGCTTACGGGCTGGCCGGTCCGCACAGCGACGAGGACAGCCGGGGCGTGTGCATTCCACCTAAGCAGGCCCTTCTTGGACTCCAGACCTTCGAACAACACGAAGATGCTAAGAGCGACCACGTGGTCTTCGGACTACCCAAATTCATTCGACTGGCCCTGGAAGGCAACCCGAATCTCATCGAGACCCTCTTTACCGAAGACGTTCTTTTCATCAACGAATACGGCCAAAGGCTTGTGGAGAATCGGGAGATTTTCTTGTCCAGGAAGGTGGCGGAGCGTTTCGGCCACTACGCCATTTCCCAGCTGAAGCGACTGGAAAATCATCATCGCTGGTGGGCCCATCCTCCGCAGCAGCCCGTCCCCCCCGCCCTCAATGCCCAGGGCAAGGCGGATTTTCCCAACCAGCAAGCGCGGCTGGCCTTTGATCAGGCCACCAAAGAGTGGAACCACTATCAGCGCTGGCTGCGTGAGCGCAACTCGGCCCGGGCGGAACTGGAGCGCCAGTTTGGCTATGACACCAAGCACGCCATGCATCTCTGTCGACTCCTGAAAATGGGAGAAGAAATCCTGGGCACGGGCCAGGTTCTGGTGCGCCGCCCCGACGCCGACTGGCTGAAGGGAGTGCGC
The DNA here is from genome assembly GCA_017307785.1 of Vulcanimicrobiota bacterium. Classification (GTDB taxonomy): domain Bacteria; phylum Vulcanimicrobiota; class Xenobia; order Xenobiales; family JADMJV01; genus JADMJV01. Next base: position 18,266 of record JAFKGI010000015.1, read on the forward strand.
CAAGGCTCGTTCCGCTACGAGGAGCTATTGAGCTGGGCCCGGGCACGCGAAGAGGGCTTGCGCCAGATGCGCGAAGCCTCTCCGCTGCCCGAGGAGCCCGACACCAGCAGAGCCGAGCAACTGCTGATGGAGATTCAGGAAAGCTATTTCTGGCCGGGTTCCTAAATGAACAGGCGGCTGGCCTCGGTTTTGTCGATGGCCGCTTCCATGATGGCGTTATCCAGGGCCATGAGTTGACGCCGTGATACCACCCCGAGCACCTGAGTTCCATCGACGACCGGAAGGTGACGCAGGTTGTTCTGCACCATGACGCTCAAGGCGGCCCAGTGCGTGTCTTTGGGATGAATGACCATCAAATCGACGGTCATCACCTCGGAAATGTGGGTGGTAGCTGGATTCAAGCCAGGCGCGATGACGCGATTCACCAGGTCACGCTCCGTGAAAATTCCGCACAATCTTTTCCCGTCCACGATCAGGATGGCGCCCTTTTTGGCCTTTTGCATGGCCTGCGCAGCTTGCTGAATGGTGGTCTTCGGTGATGTGGTCAGGGGGGCACTCTTGCCGACGAGGTCGCGCAAGGGCACTTTGGTCAAAACTTCAGTCATTTTACCTCCAGAAGGACAATACAGTCCTTGCTCAGGATAAATTAAGACTAAAATCTTGTCAAATTACGCTTGTCATGCAAACGCTAACCGTCTAGAGCTGGTCTGACCAGATTGCGGCCTGCCTGCTTGGCCGCATACAACTGCTCGTCGGCCAGGGCCACCAGGGCGTCCTGAGTCAGTTCGTCGCGCCACACGGCTACGCCGAGAGAAGTGGTCACCGCAACGGGCTCATGTCCCTCCAAATCGAAGGGAAGCTCCCCCACTTCAGTGCGCAACCGCTCCGCTACGCGCAGGCAAGCGGGGAGGTCGCTGTTGCGCAACAAGATGGCAAACTCCTCACCGCCGTAGCGTCCGAGGGTATCTTCCAGGCGCAGCATGGAACGCGCTCGAGCAGCCACCTGACAGAGCACCGCGTCGCCTCCGGGATGGCCATAGGTGTCATTGATTTTCTTGAAGTGATCGATGTCAAAAAGGATCAGGCCGAATGTCGCCTGGTGGCGCTTGGAGAAGGAAATCTCCTGAGCTAGACGCTCGAAGAAGGTGACCCGATTGAAAATGCGGGTCAATCCATCCAGACGAGCCCCCTCGAAAAGTCGTTGCGCGAGTTCGACTTCTTCGCTCGGCTGTCGGTCGAAACGCAGAGTGCATTCAGGTCCTAGCATCAGGACGTCCTCTTCATAGAGGTCCGCTTTGGCAACCTGCTTGTTGTTGACGAAGGTGCCGTTGGTCGAGTTCAGATCGGCGACTTCCCAGGTACGACGACCGCGCCGCAGAGTGCAATGGAACCGGCTGACGCCAATTTCGTCGAGCACGATGTCACAGGCCGGATCCCGACCCAGGGTCAACTCATCCCCTTGCAAAACCAGAATCAAGCCCGCCTGGTGACCTTCCAGGACTTTCACAAAGGGGACTCGATCCGTCGACAGCTCCGCACGGCTCATGCGCGGGATGGCCATCGTTTTCTTGATGGATGGATCGGAGTCCATCGGCTGCTAGACGGCGGCCATTTGGGGCCGCTTTTGATGATACGAAGTCTGTTGCTGGAAATGGTGGGCCAACTGCAGCAGGCGACCCTCCTGCCAGGCCGGCGCCATCAGTTGCAGGCCCACCGGCAGACCGCCGACAAAGCCTCCAGGGTGAGAGATGGCGGGCAAACCCGTCAGATTGGCTACGACGGTGTAAACGTCGGAAAGGTACATAGCCAGCGGATCGTCACTCTTCTCGCCGATCTTGAAGGCGGGAGCCGGTGTGGTGGGCAATGCGAAGGCATCTGTCGCGGCGAAAGCCTTCTCGAAGTCCTGGCGCAGCACCGTGCGCATTTTCTGGGCCTGAGCGTAGTAGGCGTCATAGTAGCCTGACGAAAGCGCATAGGTTCCCAGCATGATGCGGCGCTTGACCTCGGGGCCGAAGCCCTCGGCGCGAGTCTTGCTCATCATCGAGCCGACGTCTTTGGCGCCCTGAGCCCGGTGGCCGTAGCGCACGCCATCGTAGCGAGCCAGGTTGGAAGAAGCCTCTGCGGTGGCAATCAAGTAGTAGGCTGGCAGCGAGTATTCCAGGTGAGGAAGGGAGACCTCGACCAGAGTCACTCCCAGGCTGCGATAGACCTCGAGACCGGCCTCAAAAGCGGCTCGCATGTCGCCCGGCAAATCCTTGACCAGGGCCGGGTCCCAGCCCAGGCGCAGCCCCTTACAGTCGGCCTTCATCTCGGCCGAGAAATCCGGGCAAACTTCCTGATAACAGGTGGAATCGAGAGCGTCCGGGCCGGCGATCACCTGCAGCACTCGAGCACAGTCCTCGGCCGTGTAGGCCAGGGGGCCGATCTGGTCTAGAGAGCTGCCATAGGCGATACAGCCGTAACGGGAAACGCGCCCGTAGGTGGGCTTCAGGCCGGTGATTCCGCAAAAGGCAGCCGGCTGTCGAATCGAGCCGCCGGTGTCGGTGCCCAAAGCCATATCGCAAAGACCAGCCGCAACGGCCGCGGCCGAACCGCCGCTGGAACCGCCCGGAACTCTTTCCAGGTCCCAGGGATTGCGGGTGACCCCGTAGGCCGAATTCTCGGTGGAAGACCCCATGGCGAACTCATCCAGATTGGTCTTGCCCACCAGGCGGGCGCCCGCCTGGCGTAAACGTTCCACCACGGTGGCCGTGTAAGGCGGCACAAAATTTTCCAGGATGCGGGAACCGGCCGTGGTCGGCCAACCCTGAATGCACAGATTGTCCTTGATGGCCACCGCGCTGCCGCTCAAAGGGCCGTCCTGAACCAGCGGCTGCTCGTCGCTGAAGTGTAGAAAAGCGTGAAGTTCTCGGTCGCGCTCGGGCAAGTTCATATCGGTCAGGCTTCTTCCAGGATTCGCGGGATTTGAAAGGCGTCGTTCTCGCGCTGTGGCGCGTTGGCCAGCACGCCGTCGGGTCCGAGTGAGGGACGCGCTTCGTCCTGACGCAGTACGTTGCTGTGGGGCTGCACGCCTAAAGTGGCGGGGACCTGCGACAGGTCAACCTGGCGCAACCGCTCGATGTAGCCGACGATGGAACTCAGGTCTTTGCGAAACCCCTCCGTTTCCTCGGCGCTCAGGTCCAAGCGGGCCAGTTTGGCCACGTGGGCCACCTGGTCAGTGGTTAACTCACTCAACGTTTTCCAACTCTTCTTCCTCTGAGGTATAGCTGTCGCGGCTCAGGTCCAGCTCGGTGGTGGTGCGCAAGAACTCCAGGCGTCCCAAATCGGTCTGGCTCTCCAATTCGTAATCGTAGATGGCCGGATAATTCTTGACCTGGTCGCGGCGGCGGATGATGTAGTAATAGGCGTTGTCGTTGACGCGCGCCGCCGTGCTGGCACGTGCGATTCGGATCAACAACCGATAGAAGTTATGCTGAGAAATGTAGAGCGCGTCTTTGCCCAGGAAGGACCGGTAGTTAATGGCCGCGGCTTCGAAGCGGAAAGGCGCGTCGTGCTTGCTGCTGTAGAGATCCAGGAAGACCGATTCTTGATAGCGGGGGGATTTAGCGTCGGCCCGGTCATTCTTGCCCATGATCTTGCCGACGACCTGGCGCATCATACCCTTGGGCGGTTCCATGCTGCCCAGAGAGTGGTGAATGGTCCCCAGGGCGATGTACTCGATGTCCTCCCAGGAGACCTGGGCGCCCTCGAGATTCAGACCGCCTTCTTCAAAAAAACCCGAACGCACCCGCAGGGATAGCGGAATGCCGCGCTCATGAAGCACCTGACCAGAAGACTCGGAAAACTTCTCGCCGGTCTGGAAGGTCTCGATCATCTCGACGTTGTCGTCGTCTTCAAACTGCTCGTCGGTCATCAATCCAATCCTCCCCTCGACTAGTAGTCGTCGTTGTTCGCTCCCGCCAGGTTAACCGGCATGGCGGACTTGATTTTCAGGCGCATATCGTTGGCGTTGTCGGAGTTGCGAATGGCTTCGTCCACCGAGATCTTGCCGGCGCGGTAGAGTTCCAAGAGGGAGGTATCGAAGCTCTGCATGCCTTCCGGCAGAAACTGGTCGAGTTCGCGCTTGATCTGAGTCAAGCTACCGGCGCGCATCAGTTCGGCCATACGGGCGTTTCCAATCAGCACTTCGCAGGCGGCCACGCGCTTGCCGTCGTGGCCGCGAATCAAGCGCTGCGCCACGATGCCGCGGACGTTCAAGGAGAGCTGAGCCAGGATGCCCTGGTGCATATCTTCCGGGAAGAATTGGAGCACGCGTTCCACCGTCTGAATGGCGTTGTTGGCGTGGAGGGTGGAAAGCACAAGGTGACCGGTTTCGGCGAAGTAGACGGAAGCCTTCACGGACTCCACGTCGCGCATTTCGCCGATCAGCAGTACGTCGGGTGCCTGACGCACCGCGCTCTCCAGAGCTTCCATAAAGTTCTTAGTGTCGTGGCCAATCTCTCGTTGACTCACGATGCAAGTCTCGGTGTCCGTGTGCAGATACTCGATGGGATCCTCGATGGTGAGGATGTGGCCCATGGCCTTCTCTTTGCGGTACTTGATCATGGAAGCGAGACTGGTGGATTTACCCGAGCCGGTAGGACCGGTCAGCAGCACCAGACCGCGCTTTTTCATGGCCAGTTCGCCGAGAACGATCGGCAGACCGAGTTGTTCGAACTCGAGAATGTCCTCGGAGACGCGGCGCAGCACCATGCAAATGCTGCCGCGAGCACGGTAGGCGTTGGTACGGAAACGGCCCACTCGGTCCAGATTGTAGATGAAGTTGGCGTCGTCGATGCCGCTATCGAACTTCTCACGCTGGTGAGCCGGCATAATGGTGTAGGCCAGATGCTCGGTCATGGCTCCGGTCAGCGCCGCGCATTCAACCGGGGCCAACTGCCCCTCGATGCGCAGAATGGGAGCTTTGCCGGCTTTGATGTAGACGTCGGAGGCCTGCTCCCGAACCATCACGGTCAAAACCTGATCGAGCAGTCCTCGAATACTTTCGATTTCCAGCATGCTTCTACACCTCCGGCGCTTTCACGTCGCCCACTTAGTCGTTCGCTGGGAGGCGAACCAGGGCGAAGTTTGACAGGCGGACTCCGGAAACCTTCGCTTGCGAAGCCTTACCCTGATTATGCCCAGAGGGCCGGTGTTATCCCTCGTCGATCTTGAGTTCGCGGCCCTGAGACAGGCGCTCGAGGTTCTCACTGTGACGAAGGAAGGCGAAGGCCGCCGAAGCAAACCCGAAACCCACGTATTCCCACGGATCGCTGTAGTAGACGAAGAGCAGGGGCATGGCGGCGGTGGCCGTCAACGACCCCACCGAACTGAAGCGGGTCAGCCCGACCAGACCGAGCCAGAGCAAGCCCGAGAGGAGCGCCACCTTGGGATTCAAGGCGAGCACCACGCCGAAGGTGGTGGCGATCCCCTTGCCGCCCTTGAAGCGCCGAAAGATCGAATAGTTGTGTCCGAAGATAGCCATGAACCCGAAGACCACCTTGGTCAGATTCAAGAGCACCCCGGGCAGCAGGGCGAAGTAGGCCAGAACCACGGCCAGAACACCCTTGGCCGCATCCAGGGCCAGCACCGTCAAACCGGCCTTCAGGCCCAGAATGCGAGCGGCGTTGGCGGCTCCCGTGTTGCCGCTGCCCTGCTTGGAAAGATCCACTCCCTGCCTTTTGGAGACGAAGAGTCCGAAAGGAATGGCGCCTACAAAGTAACAGGCGAAAAACAAAAGCATGGCCCAAAACGGAAACACGTCTATACCTCGAAACGTAGGATAATCGGAGTGCCCACGAAGCCGAAGGCGGCGCGAAGCTGATTCTCCAAATAACGGCGGTAGGAGAAGTGGACCAGCTTGGGCGAGTTCACTTTCAAAACCACCGTTGGCGGCTGGTTTTTCGGTTGGGATACATAGAGAACCTTCAACTGCTGGCCCTTGTAACTGGGGGGCGGCTGCAGGGAGACGGCCTCCCGGACCACCAGGTTCAAGGTGCTGGTATCCACCCGACGGCTCCACTGCTCGTGCACGTCCAGAGCGGCGGCCATGATGTCGTGAGTTTCCAGGCCGGTGCGCGCGGAGACATAAATCACCGGTGAGTAGGCGAGGAAGTCCAGCTCGGTGGCCACCGACTGCATATACTTTTGTTGCGCTTTCACGTTGGCCTGGCGAAGCATGATGTCCCACTTGTTGACGACGATGACCGAGGCCAGGTTGGCCTTCTGAATTTCGCCGGCAATGCGCTGATCCTGAGCGGAAATCGGTTCGCTGGCGTCCAGTACCAGCATGGCCACCTGGGAGCGCTGCAGCGCTTGCAGCGACCGCAAAGAACTATAGTACTCGATGTCTTCATCGACCTTGCTGCGGCGGCGCAAACCGGCCGTATCGACCAGACGAATGCGACGCCCCTCGAATTCAAAGAGCGTGTCCACGACGTCACGGGTAGTTCCGGCCTCGTGGTGAACCAGCGCGCGCTCCTCGCCCAACAAGCAGTTGAGTAGCGAGGATTTGCCGACGTTCGGACGTCCCACCAGGGCCACCGACATCTCCTCGTCATTGGCTTCGCCGACTTTGCGGGGCGGCAACAGCTGAAGCACCATATCCAGCATGTCGCCGGTGTAGGTGCCGTGCATGGCCGAGATCGGCACCGGATCGCCCAGACCCAATTGATAAAACTCGAAGCGCTCCGCTTCCACCTTGGGACTCTCGGACTTATTGACCAGCAGCAAAGTGGGCTTCTGGCTGCGGCGCAGCAGGTCGGAAAGCTCGATGTCGAGGGGATGGACCCCGGCCTGGCCGTCCACCACGAAGAGCAGCACGGCCGCTTCTTCCATGGCCACACGGGCCTGGGCGAAGACATGTTGACGCAAAAGATCCGGATCCTCTGGATCCATACCGCCAGTATCCACGACCGCCATGGTTCTGCCGCCCCAGTCGCAATCTCCATAGATGCGGTCGCGGGTGACGCCGGGGATGTCGGCTACGATCGATTGGCGGCGTCCGGTCAAACGGTTGAAGAGAGCCGACTTGCCCACGTTGGGGCGGCCCAGGATGGCGATGACCGGCTTTTCGCCGGCCTCCGAAATAGGTTGTGGTCTGGTCATTGGTTACGACGCTTTCTGGTGTTCAGGAAAATGCTGGATGACCACTGGCGTGGGCTGCTCCAGGTTGGGGGTGTAGCGACCGAGTCCGCGACCGTCGCTAAGAGTCTGCAGCCACTCCTGACAGGTGCTGCCCGCGTTGACGATGGTGACGCCAAAGCGATCGGCCAGAGACTGCAACGAGATGTCGTCGAGCAGCATCCCTCCGCTGCCCTCCCCTACCACGGCCGCATCCTTCAAGGCATTGCCGGGCATGAGCACCAGCGTCTCCGGCGTCAAAAAGTCCTTTTCTCGCTCCAGTTGGGCCAGCACGTCGCGACCGGCCAGCAAACCGCTGCAGCGCACCAGGTCCCCGAAGAACTCGTTCTTGATGGGGCTCAACTTGAGTTCCAGGCCGGGCACTCGCTGCCGCAACTCCTCGACCATGGGCGGAAAAATAATGCCGCCGTATTCGCCGGTGATCATCAGCACGCGCATCCTCGGCAGTTGTTTCGGCAGGAAGCGCTTGCGGCGATTGAAGTCGACGATAAAGCGCCGCACCATACCCACGCCGTTCTCGTGCTGCGAGTAGTCGCCATAGTGGCTGTGGGGAGGCATGGGCAGCCCCCCGATCAGATACATCTCATCGGCTAGGTAGACGACCGGGTCGCCGTATTCTTCCAGGCAAGCTTGCTGATAGGCTTCAACCTGGGTCAGGATGGCCGGCACCAGGTCGGGGGTCACCGGCTTGAGCATGGGCAGATGAGCGCGATATTTGGTCAGACCGACCGGAACCACGCTGATGGTCTGAAGGGAAGGCATCAGCGTGAGCAAGTCCTGAATGCTTTTATCCAGTTGGGGCCCGTCGTTGAGGCCGGGCATGAGCACGATCTGAGTATGAAAGTCGATGCCCCACTCCACCAGAGTGCGCAAACGGTCCATCAGGTTCATGCGGGCCAACTTGGTCGACCCCAGCAGTTCTTCCCGAAGATCTTCGTCGGTGGCGTGCACCGAGACGTAGAGCGGCGACACGTGTTGATCGTGAATGCGTTGCCACTCTTCATCCGACACGTTGGTCAGGGTGATGAAGTTGCCGTGCAGGTTGCTCAGGCGATAGTCGTCGTCTCGATAATAAAGAGAGCCGCGCATCTTCTTGGGCATCTGATCCATGAAGCAGAAGACGCACTTGTTACGGCAGGTTTTGACTCGATTGAAGAGAGTGTCGGAAAATTCGGCCCCAAGAGGCTCGTGCTCAAGCCGGGGCAGGCCAATTTCCAGGATTTCTTCCTGGCGCTGGATGCGCAATTGAGTGGGACCCGCGTAGGTTCGATCCATCAGATCCATCAGATCGGTCGGGGGCAGTCCGTTGACGGCGACAATTTGATCGCCCGCAATCAGTCCCGCCCGAGCGGCCGCTCCGTCGGGGTCGACGTCGACCAACACCGCGCCTTTGGGGTCAAACGCTCCCACAGCGCACCCATCCCGCGATTTCCTCGACAATTTCAGCCACCGTGCGGCCGGTCGTGTCCAGTTGACGGGCGCCTTCGACGCAAATCAGCGGACTGTCGGCTCGCTCGCTATCCTGGCGGTCTCGGGAGGAGAGCTCGTCTTCGACTTCTTGCTGGCTCAAATGTTTGCCCTTGGCCGTCAGCTCAAGAGCCCGTCGCCGAGCTCGTTCGGCCAGGTCGGCGGCCAGAAAGATCTTGAGTTCCGCATCGGGCAACACAACCGAAGCGATATCCCGGCCGACCATGATGACGCCGCCGCGGCGGGCGAAGTCCTGTTGACGGGCCACCAGGTCGCGGCGCACCGCTGAGCAAGCCGCAACCTTGGGGACCAGGGCGCTAACGCGAGGGTCGTGCAGCTCGTCGGTCACGTCCTCGTTCTGCAGGACCATCCGACAGGTTGGATGCGGACGGGCCACCACTTCCATCTTCAAGTCGAACCGGCTCATCAGATCCACCAGCAGGGCATCCTGTGCGGCGTCCAGGCCCTCTCGCAGGCACTGCAAAGCCACCGCGCGATACATCAGCCCGGTGTCCAGGTAGACCAGCTCCAGTTGGCGGGCCAGTTCCACGGCCACGGTCGTCTTGCCGCTGCCGGCAAAGCCATCGATGGCGACATTCGCTTTTTTCATCATAGATCCCAATAGAAGATACCGCGGGGACGAGCCACGATAAGAGTAGCGTTGTCCAAATAGCGCCGCGCCACCTCCTTGACGTCGTCGGCGGTGACCGTTTCCAGCGCGCGCATATACTGGCTGTCGAACTCATAGCTCAGTCCCAGCAGCTCTCCCAGAGCAGACTGGAAGGCCCGCCCCTGGTTGGTCTCGCGCTCCTGCCAGTAGGAGCCGATGACCTTGCGCTTGCTCTCCTCGAGCTCAAGCTTGGTAATGCCGTCCTTCTTCAGACGCTCGATCTCGACCAGCAACTGCTTGCGGGCCGGCCAGACTTGCTCCGGCTTGGTCACCGTGTAAGTCAAAAAATGCGAGGGGCCTCGAAGCACAGGATACATGGAGCCGAGCTCGTAACAAAGGCTGCGCTTTTCACGAATCTCGGTAAAGAGCCGCGAAGACAACCCTTCTCCCAGAATTGAGTTGATGACTCGCATCGCCGCATAGTCCCGACTGGGTCCCGAAGGAGCGGGATACCCGACGAAAAGCCAGCCGAGCTGGCCACCGCCGGTCAGGAAGACTTCCTTTTCAGTGGGCTTGGGATCCCAGCTCACGTCCATGTTGCGAATTTCTTTTTGAGGCAACGAACCGAAGCGGTCCTCCACCATCTTGACGGCCGCGGTCCGGTCGATGCGTCCCGACAGAGAAACAATCATGCGATTGGCGACGTAATACTGGTCTATGAAGTCCTGAACCTGATGAGGACGGAGTCTCTCCAACAGGCCTTCCGCCAGGCGTCCGTTGCGTTTGTAAGGGTGGTAGCGGTAGAACTGCTGCCGAAAAATATCGTAAAGCTCACTCAGCGCCCCCTGGGGAGACTCGAGGTTGGGCAGCAGTTTCTTGCGAACCTTTTCCAGCTCGGCCTCATCGAGCGGACGCTTCTTGAAGGCATCGGCTACAGCCGTGAGTAGCCCGGGAAAGTCCGCGGAGGTGCTCACCAGGCTGATTCGCATATAATCCAGCTCGGGCGAAACCTTCAGCGAGGCAGCGCAATCCTCGATCCGGTCGGCACCTTCGGCAGTCAGACTGATCCGCTCGGTGAGCAGCTCCTGCATGATTTGCTCGATACCCGTGACCGGCGTGGTTTCTTCCATGGCTCCCACTTGCACCAGCAGTTCCATGGCCACAATGTCTTCCTGAGGGGACTCGTTGACCAGTACACGCAGCCCGTTCTTCAGCACCTGCCGGCCGACCGGGGTCGCTCGCGCCGCCCGGACATTGGTCGTAGCGTCTCCCCCGGTAGAGCCTCTGGAGGTGCCTCCACTGGGAGCCGAGATATGGATACCCTTGGGTAAAGGCTGAGCGCTGATTTGCAGGCCCAGAGCCAGGGCCAGAGTAGCGGTGGATAGTGACTTCATCCGGGTCCGGCTGCTTTCCCCGCCTTGAAAATCAGGCGGTAATGATTGCGCGAAAAGTATTTCTCGGCAGCGGCGGCCAGGTCGGCCTTGGTGAGCTTGTTGATGTCCTCGGCGTAGGTTTTGGCAAAGTCCAGCTTATCGATGGTTTCGTAGGTGCCCCAGTTGCCGGCCTTGCCGGCATTGGTCTCCAGGCCGAAACGGTAGAGGTTGGTCAGAGTCTTCTTGGCGCGGGCCAGATCTTTGTCGGTGAAGTCACCCTTGCGCACCCGAGCCAGCACGCCGTCGACCTTCTTCAAGGTTTCGTCTTCCTGGCCGGCTTTGGCCTGAGCGCTGATGATGATGACTCCCGGGAAGGCCGAGGTCAGATATTCCATACTTCCACTCAGGTCGGACTTGCTGCTATCCAGCTCTTTGCCCAGCAAACTGCCTTTGCCGTTGCCGATCAAAAAGCTGAGTAGATCCACTCGATGAACGTCCTGGTGCTCCTTGGCCGAAGGTCCGAGAAAAGCCAGGGCCACCTGGCCACTCACGCCTTTGACATTTTCATTCAGCACCACCGTCTCGGTGGGCACCGCCTGTACAGGCATTTTGTCTTCGACCGTGCCGGGGGACTTATAGCTCCCAAACAGGTCACGACACTCCAACTGCACTTCGTTGGTGTCGAGATCCCCCGTGATCACCAGCTTGGTGCGTGAGGGCACGTAGTAGTCTCGTTTGAAAGCGAGCAACTCCGGGCGACCCACGCTCTTCAGATTGTCCTCGGTGCCGATGATGGTGCGCCCGTAGGGATGATTGGAGTAAACCAGGTTGTAGATTTTGTCCGAAGCCAATCGAGCCGGCTGGTTCAATCCAAGGTTATATTCCTCGAGAACCACCTTGCGCTCGGCCTCCACGCTGTCCAGTGAGCATTCGGCGTTGATGTAAGCGTCGGCCAGCAGCTCTAGCCCTTTGCGCAGATACTGCTTGGGCAAGTTGATGTAAAAATGTGTATAGTCCCTGCCGGTGGTAGCGTTGGTGATGCCGCCCAGGGATTCGATGGCCCGCTTGAACTCTAGTCCCGTTCGCGTGGGCGTGCCTCGGAAGAACATGTGCTCATAGAAGTGGCTGATGCCATTGTAGCGAGGATCTTCGTAAACGCTCCCCACTCGAATAAAGATGTTCAGAGAGACCGTGGGCGACGAATACGACTCCTGCACGATGAGGGGGATACCGTTGGGCAGAACGGTGCGAACAGGCGGCGGGGCGTCCTGTGCCCAGGTCATGGGACCCAGGGCCAGGACCAGCAACCCCGCGCTAAGAATTTTCTTCAAGGCGAGCTCCTTTGAGTCAGTAGTGGGTAGTTAATCGTCGCTAGCGGAAAAAAGTTCTACCCGCCGCCCAAGCCCCGGCAAACTACCAACCGCAGACTGCCGACTCGTCAGACTCCGGTCAGTTGCTGAAGAGTGCGCTCTTTCTGGGCAATCTTCATGTCTTCTTCGAGCATCAACTTGACCAGACCGGGCAGGTCGACCTTGGGGGCCCAGCCCAGAATGCGGCGGGCCTTCGAAGAATCGCCCTCCAGGTGATCGACCTCAGCCGGGCGCGTGTAGGCGGCATCGTACTTCACGAAGTCGCGATAGTCCTTACCGAAGTGTCCGAAAGAAAGCTCCAGGAACTCGCGAATCGAGTAGCTTTTGCCGGTGGCCACCACGTAATCGTCGCCCTTAGGCTGCTGCAGCATCAGCCACATAGCCTCGACATAGTCGCCGGCGAAGCCCCAATCTCGCTTGGATTCAAGATTGCCGAGCACCAGGTCGTCCTGCAGGCCGGCCTCGATACGCGCAACGCCCAGGGTGATTTTGCGGGTCACAAAGTTCTCGCCGCGGCGCGGCGACTCGTGATTGAACAAAATTCCGTTGGAGATGTGCATACCGTAAGACTCGCGGAAGTTCACGCCATAGTGGAAACCGGCCACCTTGGCCACGGCGTAGGGGCTGCGAGGCCAGAAGCGGGTCTCCTCGGACTGAGGCGCTGGGGCCGAGCCATACATCTCCGACGAACCCGCCTGATAAAAGCGCACCTGCTCGCCGGTGAAGTCGTTGTAGTCGCGAATCGCCTCAAGCAAACGAAGCGTGCCGGTAGCCACGATATCAGCCGTGTACTCGGCCTGGTCGAAGCTAATCTTCACGTGCGACTGGGCGGCCAGGTTATAGACCTCGGTCGGCTTGGTGTGACTGAGAAGGCGGCGCAGACCGCTGCTATCGGCCAAGTCGCCGTAGTGCAGAAAGAACCGAGCGTCCGGCCCCTGCCGATAGGGGCGCAGATGGTCGATACGACCCGTGTTGAACTGAGAAGTGCGCCGCACCACGCCGTGAACCTCATAGCCCTTGCTCAGTAGCAACTCGGCCAGATAGGACCCGTCCTGGCCGGTGACTCCGGTGATCAGCGCGCTCTTTCTCATTGTGACTCCTTTTAGATTGTCTTGAAAACGTCAGGCCCGAGGGCTTTTGCAAAGATGCCACCAGTCCTGTTGGCTCAAACGCCTCCGAGACAGTGGAAAAAGAAAAAAAGCGCACCGAGGTGCGCTTTGTGGTACCGCGTACGGGATTCGAACCCGTGACTTCCGCCGTGAGAGGGCGGCGTCCTAAACCCCTAGACCAACGCGGCAAGTGCAGGCAGTATAGCCCTGCGCCGCCGAGGAGTCAATAGCCGGCAGACGTAGTTTTTATGCCACCTGCTGACCTGTCGCTTTAGCGAGGATCTTCCGGTCCGTTCAGCCACAGCGTCTTGCCCGTGATCTCTCCGTCCCAGCGGCGGCCGCCGTGGATACGGATCATGCTGCCGGGCTTGGCGCGCTGAAAAAACTGGTAGTAATTGAGCTTGTCTTCCTTGGTCCAACCCTGAGAGTTGGTTTGCTTGCGATTGATGTCGGTCTTGGGATCGACGTAACACCAGTTCTGAGTCACATCCGGCTTGGCTTCCGGAAGGGCCACGCCAAAACGCTGATTGTTCTCGTCCATCTCGGTGATGCGGTAATCCCCGGTGACCAGCAAAAGCTGCGCTTGTGTGCTGCGGGGGCCGGGCACTGCGGTGAGTCCCAGCAGAACGAGCGAAGCGCTCAGCAGTATCTTTTTCATCCTTGCCTCCTCAGCCGACCCTCTAGGCCGGCGCCTGCTTTACTCCGCGATACGCACACACGTTCCCTGTCTTAAGTTGAGAAAAATTCTTCAACCTGGCGTGGGCGAGAGTTTACAGTTGGCCCTGAATGACGTCGATGCGTTCCGTGGTTTGCCAACTGTTGAGGTTGACGGCCTGGCCGGAATGCAGTCGCAAAACACCCAGATTGCGGTAGGTCAGCGGCTGGCCGGCTTCGAGGACTTCAGCGGGGCCGGGAGGAGTGACGAAGTAAGCGCTGTTCTTTCCCACCACCCGGCCCTCGCCGGAGGGCTCCACCAGCACGGCGGTCGCCTCGTCCACGCCGATGCCGCGCACCACCTCGCCGTCCGCATTAGCGCGAGCCAGAAATCCCGCCAATCGACCCATGCGGTCCCGCTGCGAAAAGTGCGTATCGGTAAGGATTCCGTCCATAAAGGGTAGATCGACCAGTCGCCCTTCCAGGGTAATGCGAGAGTCGGTGGGATTCTGCAGCACCTCCTCCGGGTCGAGCCCCCCCTGCTGCGCCGAAAAGATCAAATCGCCGAGCACGGCCAGTCCAGCGCTGGTGCCGCCCAGGGGAACTCCGCGCAGAATGGCTCTTTGAAGCGCCTCCTGAACAGGCGAGTCCTTCCAAAAATTGACATACTGAGCCTGGTCTCCGCCGGCCAGAAAAATCGCTTCCGCGCCGTCGATCTTGCTCGCGATCTCGGGAGCAAAGGAAGCCTCGCGATCCTTAAATACGACCGATTCGACGGAATTCGGCCGGGCCAGGTCCATCAGATAGTCGTTGTAACCGTCCGCTCCGGAAGCCCGAAGAATGAGGACGTCCCCTCCCCCGCCGCGCTCCACCATCCACTGGAAAGCCTCGTCCACGTCGGTCCCGCCGCCCATCAGAACAGCTCCCCCCTGACAGGGCCGCGAGACATTCTGGGGGTTACCCGTGAAATAACTGGTGTAGTGAGCTGTATCGGTTCGCACGCCTGACGATTGTGCCCAGGCGAGCGGAAAAAAAGCTGAAGCGAACGCGCTACAGACTAAAGCTGGGAAGACTGGCGATTTCAGCGAACTGAGCCTTGTTCAAAATGGTAATTTTGTGGCCTTCCACAGAAATCAGCCGGCGCGACCGCATATCGCTCAAAACCTTGGAGATGGTTTCTCGGGTGGCCCCTACCAGATTGGCCAACTCCTGATGTGTCAACGACTGAGGAATGGTCACCGAGGGACCCGGACCGGGCTGACCCAAATCTTGGGCCAGGTTCACCAACTTGCGAGCGGTCCGCGTGAAGCTGTCCAGGAAAGCCATGCTGGCGATGTCATCGGTGAGCACCCGCACACGCCGCGTCAGTTGGCGGGTGATCGGTCCATAGATGCGCGGGTACTGGCTGACTACGTGCAAAAAGTCTCTCTTGTTCAGAGCCAGCAGCTGGCTGTCTTCCAGGGCGATGACATTGGCAGAACGCGGAAAATCGTCGAGCAGGGCCAGCTCTCCTAGAAACTGGAAAGGTTTGAGAATCGCCAGCGTCAGCTCTTTGCCGTCCGGATTGACCAGTTCGACCTTGACGGAGCCTTCCGTGACGATAAGAAACTCTTCGCCTTTGTCTCCCTGCTGGAAGAGCACCTGGGAGCGAGTCACGCTCTTGTGGTAGAGATACTTGGCCAGAGTCTCCAGATCTTCCGGCTCAAGGCCGGAAAAAAGCGGAACCTGACGCAGCAGGGCAGCGGTATCGTTCATGGCCGGCCTTTTCCAGGTCCGCTCGGATTCGTCCTTTTGGTAGGGGAAACCCCCACTTGTGAGGCAGCCAGATAAGTCGATAACCATCACGATGAGAGTGCTATTAATTGATGACGACGGAATGCTGCGCAAAGGCCTGACCGGGAGCCTGGCGCGTCTGGGAATCGATGTGGAGCCGGTCGCTTGTGCCAACGAGGCCATGCAACGACTGCGACGACAACCCTACGACGCTCTGGTCTGCGACGTGGTTCTTCCCGGCACCGACGGTTTGAGCCTGATTCAAGGTCTGCGTCGCGAGGGATTCACCCTCCCCTGTCACGTGATCTCGAAGACCGACAGCGCGCTCATGCGCGCGGCCGCCTGGGAAGTCGGGGCCCAAAGTTTCTTTCCCAAGCCGGTCAACCATTTCCAGCTGGGCGCAACCCTGACCGGCAGTCGGGCCCAGGCCAAGAGGGCGCTGCCAAAGTCGTAGGCAACCCATACTGGACTTTCTATGGTTAAAACTGGTAGCATAAAAACTTGTTGATGGGGGGTGAGACAGGAATTTTCCTTTGTACCCGTCACCAGTTGAAGCTTGCAGTTCCCTGGTCGAGAGCCTCTTCGCCGCCATCGAGCAAGGCTCTGGTTACACCTGCGTTCTTTTAGACGCGCAGCCGCTCAATTCTTCGCCGCAAGACTTTCCTGTCACTATCTCCCCCGGTCGTACGGCCACCCTGCGCATCCTGGGCAACTCCGGCGGCGCCCTGGCTGTAGGCCTGAGCACCGTGCGCGCGCTGGAACAGATCTTTGCTCGCTATTCCGAGCAACAGGCCAATATGGACACGCTACGCCGACTTTACGAACTGGCCACCGTCCTCAACGAAACCATTCACCTGAACGATTTGCTCGAGCGTATTCTGACCTTCGCACGGCAGCTGGTCAAAGCCAGCGCGGCCACGCTGGTGATGCACGATCAGGTTCATTCGGAGCTGAAGATGCTCCAACAGACGGGCAGCGAGCCCCCCATCCTGACCACCACCCAGGTGGACGCGGGTGAGGATCTGCAGTCGTGGTTGCGCCAGGAAGGCCGACTGCGCCGAACCGCCGGCGACTCGGATACCGCCGCCGTCCTGGGCATCCCACTTCGCTCTCAGCAACGCGTGGTCGGCTCTCTGACCTTAACGGGAGAGTGCGACGGGCAGTTCAGCGACACCGAAGTACAGGCGCTTACCATTCTGGCCGGTCACGCCGCCAACGCCATTCACAACGCCCAATTGTTCGGCCAGGTAGAGCGTCAGCTCAGCGAGTTGCGGGCCCTGCAACAGCTCAGCGAATCCCTCAATCGAACCATCTCCCTGGAGGACGTCCTGGAGCAACTCCTGGATGAGACTCTCGAGCAACTGGAAGCCGAGAATGCCTCGGTCATGCTGCTGGAGCCGGATCAACAGACTCTTACCATCAAAATGGCTCGCGGCCTGACCGAAGAGGTGGTGGCGGAGACTCGGGTCAGACTGGGCGAGCGCATTTCCGGCAAAGTCGCTCAACAGAAGAAGCCAATTCTCTATCCTGCCCGAGAAGCCGACGAGTCCGGCTCGGCGCTGTGCGTCCCCTTGCTCAAAGACGATCAAGTCCTGGGCGTTCTCAACGTCCGCCAGAAGAAAAGTGGCGGCGACTTTTCCCTCGACGAGCTTTCGCTGGCCTCTCGCTTCGCCAACGTGGCGGCCTTATCGATTTCCAAGGCGGGCCTGCACAGCGAACTGCGCATGCTCTTCGTCCATTCGATGCGGGCTCTGGCCAACGCCATCGATGCCCGCGATCCCTATACCAGCGGCCACTCCGAGCGGGTCACTCGTTTCTCGATGCTCATCGCCGAACGCCTGGGATTCACGCCCGAGCAACTGGAAGAGCTGCGCTATGCCAGCCTGCTGCATGATATCGGTAAGATCCGTATCCGCGACGCGATTTTGCACAAGCCGGGCAAGCTGACCGACGACGAATTCGAAGAAATGAAGCGCCACCCTGAGTACGGTGTAGAGATCATGCAGCCGGTGCGGGCCTTCCAGACCATCCTGCCTTACATGCTTCACCACCACGAGCGCTTTGACGGGCGTGGCTATCCTGCCGGCCTGAGCGGTAGTGGGATCCCGTTGCAGGCTCGCATCATGTGTGTGGCCGATTGCTTCGACGCCATGACCTCGGACCGGCCCTACCGCGTGGGCATGCCTGTGGAAGCGGCCGTCAGCGAATTGCAGAAGTGGCGTGGCAGCCAGTTCGACCCCGACGCGACCGACGTGTTTCTGGCCCTCATCCAGGAAGGCAAAGTTGGAGATATCGTGGAACCCCGCTCCCAAACCGTCTAGGAGCCTCCCTTGTCGCAAGCTTCCACCGAACCGTCTCAGGAAAATCGCCACGGTCTTTTGCACTGCGAGATCGATGCACTCTGGAGTTCCCTCCCCGCGGAAGGCATCGAGCATTGGAAGGGCCAGCTAGCCAACTGGACGGGCAAGCCCGAAGAGCTGAGGCGCAACCTTCCGATTCTGGATTTGCTGAACCAATTTCGCGAAGCGGACCTGGAACCACTGCGCGTGATGGCCCTGGAGCTACGAGCCAACTGTGACGACATCCTATTTGTCGGTTCCGCCCAGATGCTGGAGCTGGCCCGCCTCCAGGAGCTCTTTGACGGACCGGGCGGCCGCGGCCCCCGACTCCACATCCCCCGCAGCAAAGCCTGGGAGCACCAGTTGCTACCGGCCCTCGAAGCCGTCGGATCACGAGTAGGCCTGATCATCCTGGGTTGGGCTCCTGGCGATTTGCTTTGGGATCGGGGCGTTTTGCCGGCCCTCAACTGGATCAAGGAACGCTACAACGAGCAAGAACTCTCGCGCCGAGTGGTAGCCCTCTCTTCCCGGCCTATCGCCAACCTTTTGCAAGCGCCGGTGAAACAACTGATGGTCACCGAACGCGCCTATCTGGCTCCCATTTTTAGCGGATTTGGCCTGTTCCCACTCTATGTTTCGGGGTTCGAGGCCAGCAGCCTGATCGAAGGCGCGCGTTCCCAGGTGCGCAACCTCGAAAAAGCCTTCAACTGGGACAACGCCACCCTGCGCTATGCCGTCATTCGTCAGATCTTGACTATGCAGGAAGGCTGGGTGGAGGCAGTGGTTACGCCGGACACCTACCTCGAGCCGCTGGGACTATGGACTCGCAGACTCTTGGAAAACAGCTCCCTGCAGCTGGATCCTCCCGTCCCCTACCCTTTCCCCCATCTGCTCTGCCAGGAGCACGATCCTCACGCGGGTGAGCGCCCCCATTACTATGAACTGCAGCTGGACTACGCCAGTCCCGGCCTGGACCAGCAGGCGATGGACCGAGGCCGACCGCGCTGCTGGCTGGGAATGCCTCGTCTGGATATGTATACCCTGGGCGGCGCCGTCGCCCATCTGGCCACCTCGGTGGCCTTCAACTACCGTTGGAGCGAATTCGAAAGCCCCGCCATCGAAGCGGAATAAGGGAGGGTCACCCATGTCGGGTATCTTTAGCGTCGAGCAGGCGCGCAAAATCGTCGAGGACCGCGGTCTTTCTCACGTCAAAGTCGGAGTGTTCGACCTGGACGGCATCATGCGCGGGAAGTACATGTCCAAGTCCAAGTTTTTCTCCGCTTTGGAGAGTGGATTCAACTTTTGTGACGTGGTGCTGGGCTGGGATTCCAACGACCAGCTCTATGACAACGTAACCCACACCGGATGGCACACCGGCTATCCCGACGCCACCGTGCGTCTGTTGCCGGAAAGCTGCCGAGACCTGATGTATGAGGAGGGCGGGCTCTTCTTCCTGGCCGAGTTCTCCGGCGCTTCCGAGGCCTTGTGCCCACGAGCCATGCTGCGCCGGGTCATCGACTACTGCCGCTCCCTGGGGTTCGAGCCTTTTTCGGCCGTCGAATACGAGTTTTTTGTCTTCAGCGAAACACCCAAGTCGGCCCAAGAAAAGGGCTATCGCAACCTGGAGCCGTGGACGCCCGGGAACTTCGGCTACTCGGTGCTGCGCAACTCCGTGCAGAACGAGTTCTACCACGAGTTGCTGCGTCTGGGTGAAGTCATGGACTTCCCCATCGAAGGTCTACACAACGAGACCGGCCCCGGCGTGTTGGAGGTTGCTATCGGCGTCGACGGCTCGCTGGCATCAGCGGACAAAGCGGCGCTCTTCAAGACCTTTGCCAAAGTCTGCGCTCAGCGCAACAGCCTGATGGCCACCTTTATGGCCAAGTGGTCCAACAGCTACCCGGGCCAGAGCGGCCACATCCACATGTCGTTGCAAAAGGACGGCCAGGGCGTCTTCTTCGACGACAGCAAGCCTCACAAAATGAGCGACCTGATGCGCCACTTCACGGCCGGCTGCCAGCACTACATGCCCCAGATGCTGGCCATGGTGGCCTCAACCGTCAACTCCTACTCGCGCCTGGTGCCGGGTCATTGGGCCCCCACCAACGCCACCTGGGGTGTGGAAAACCGCACCTGCGCGCTGCGCGCCATCCCCGGCTCCGCCAAATCGCAGCGCCTGGAATACCGCGTCGCCGGCGCCGATGCCAATCCCTACCTGGCCCTGGCGGCGGCTCTCGCCTCCGGCCTCTGGGGAATCGAAGAAAAGCTCGAGCCCAATCAGCCTATTCAGGGCAATGCCTACACCCAACAGCAGCCTCCCGAACTCGAGTTGCCTCACACGCTTTGGAGCGCCGCCCAAAATCTGAAAGCCAGTAAGCGGGCACGCGGACTGTTCGGGGATGCCTTCGTCGACCACTTCGCCGCCACCCGAGAGTGGGAAGAGCGCGAAATGCGCAAGACCATCACGGACTGGGAACTGCGCCGCTACTTCGAGATCATCTAAACATGCAAAGCGTCAACTGGAACTATCCCACCTCCATCCGTTTCGGCTGCGGCCGCTTGTCCGAACTGGACGACTGCTGCCACAGTCTGGGTATGCAAAAGCCGCTGCTGGTCACCGATGCCGGACTGGCCGCTCTGCCCCTGGTCAGCGACCTGCTAAAGCGGCACTCTCATTTCGGGTTGTTCAGTGAGGTCCGCCCCAACCCGGTCGGCGCCAACGTAAGCGCCGGCGTAGAAGCTTACCGGGCCGGTGGTCACGATGGAGTGATCGCGATGGGAGGTGGCAGCGCCCTGGACGTGGGCAAGGCCGTGGCCCTGATGGTGGGTCAGGACCGTCCGCTCTGGGATTTTGAAGACGTGGGCGACAATTACAAGCGAGTCAACGAGGCCGGCATGGCGCCGGTGGTGGCCGTGCCCACCACCTCGGGCACCGGCAGCGAGGTGGGTCGCTGTTCCGTCATTACCGACGAGTCCACCCAGACCAAGCGCATTATCTTTCACGCCAAAATGTTGCCGGCGCTGGTGCTGGCCGATCCGGACACCACTCTGGGCCTGCCGCCCAAGATCACGGCGGCCGTCGGCATGGACGCCCTGTCGCACAACCTGGAGGCCTGGTTTTCGCCGTTTCACCATCCGATGGCCGACGGCATCGCCCTGGAGGGCTGTCGTCTGGTGGCCAAATCGCTGGTGAAAGCTTTTGAAGACGGCAGCGACCGCCAGGCGCGCTCCGACATGATGGCCGCCTCCACCATGGGAGCGGTGGCCTTCCAGAAAGGCCTGGGAGCCATGCATTCGCTGGCTCACCCGATCGGAGCACTCTTTGACACCCATCACGGTCTGACCAACGCGGTAGTGATGCCCTACGTGCTGGCCTTCAACTCGCCGGCCATCCACGACCGTCTCGACCGCTTGGCCCGCTACCTCGGGGTCCCTTCGGTTCTGGAATGGATTCTGGATTTGCGCCAGGCGCTGGGCATTCCGCAAACCCTACAGGAACTGGGGATTCCCTCGGACCGGATGCAGGAACTGGCGGAGAAAGCCGTCGTCGACCCGACCGCGGGCACCAATCCAATCCCCCTCACCGTGGAGAACTGCCGGCTCATGCTCGAGAACGCTTACACCGGCCGCCTGTGAGCCAACACGACGACGAAGCCCACTTAGAGAGCCTGGGCTACACCCAGGAATTATCGCGGCGTATGAGCGCCTTCTCCAACTTCGCCATGGCCTTCTCGGTCATCTGTATCCTGGCTGGCGGGCTAACTTCGCTGCACCTCGGACTGGCCTCAGTGGGTGGCGCCTCGATCGGCTATGGTTGGCCGTTTGCCTGCGTTTTCTCGGTGTGCACAGCCCTGGCCATGGGGCAGATCGCCTCCGCTTTTCCCACCGCCGGCGGCCTTTATCACTGGGCCTCGATCCTGGGAGGAAGAGCCTGGGGCTGGCTGACGGCCTGGTTCAACCTGGCCGGCCTGGTCACCGTACTGGCGGCCATCAACGTGGGCATCTACACCTTTGCCGTCGGTTCTCTGGGCCCCATCTTCGGCTTCGAAGCCGACCCCAACACCCAGATTGTGGTGGTGTTGCTGATCACCCTTTCGCAGGCCTTGCTCAACCATCTTGGCATCCGCATTACCAGCTTTCTCATCGACATTTCCGGCTACCTGATCATGGCCGTCACGGTGGTGCTGGTGGCCGCTCTGCTCTTTTACGCTCCCAGCCATGACTTTGCTCGTCTGTTCACCTGGACCAACTACAGCGGCGAAGCGGGAGGCGGCGTCTGGCCGGCCACCCAGAATCTGGTCTTTCTCTTCTTGTTGGGACTGCAGTTGCCGGCCTACACCATCACCGGTTTTGACGCCTCCGCCCATACCGCCGAGGAAACCAAAGGCGCCAGTGTGGCCGTACCCAAAGCCATCGTCTTTGCGGTCGTTTCTTCCTCGATCTTCGGCTGGGTGATGCTGGCTTCGATCGTGATGGCCATACCCGAGATGAGCGAGGGTATCCATCACGGAGACAAAGTTTTCTTCTACACGATGGCGGCCGTGCTCCCCAAATGGCTATGCGCGCTGCTCTACCTGGGCTGCGGCGTGGCTCAGTATCTGTGCGGATTGGCCACCGTCACTTCTTCCAGTCGCATGGTTTACGCTTTTGCGCGGGACGGCGGGCTGCCGCTTTCCAGTCACTTGCGCCAGATCAGTCCGCGCTACCTGACGCCCGTCAAGGCCATCTGGACGGTGGCCTTCCTCTCCGTGGGATTCGCCAGTTTCTCCAAGGTTTACTCGACCATTGCGGTCGTGTGCACGATTTTCTTGTATATTTCTTATGTGCTACCCATCGGATTAGGGCTGCTCGCCTACCGCCGCAGTTGGACCAAAATGGGTCCCTGGGACCTGGGTCGTTTCTTCCGTGTGGCCGCCGGCCTCTCGGCTATCGGCTGCAGCGGTTTGATCTATATCGGCGTGCAGCCACCCAATGAACTGGCGCTGAGAATCATCGGTTACTTCCTTTTGACGACTGCCCTGATCTGGTTCGGAATGGAGCGCAAGCGCTTCCAGGGGCCGCCGCTGGTAGGTATGGAAAAGTGAAGCGCCTGCTGCTGGCGTCCCTGCTGGCGCTCGGTTGCGCGCGTTCCGACCCGTGGCCGCAAAAAATCATCGCCAAGTCCGACCCGGTGCAAAAACCCGTGGCCAGCAAGATGAAAGCCTGGAGTCACAACGGCTATTTGATCCGGCCCCAGGCCGAGTATGAGTTCACCGCGCGGGTGCTGCTGCTGGAAAAATTCTCGAGCGGCCGCGAAGCCGATCTATCGCCCGAGGACTTGAGTCTGGGCTGGGGTGAGATGTCCAATAGCGCATACCTGGGACAAATCGGCATGCAGCACGTGGAGCGCTACTACCAGTGGGAAATCAAAGGCGAGGTGCCCGACAAAGACACCATCGTCAACCACTCGGCCAACACTCACTTCATTCCCGCCAGCGATGGAGTAGCCGCCATTCTCAAAGCCGTCCGCGTCCATGACCTGGTTCGCGCTCACGGCTACCTGGTCAACGTGGAGGCTCCCGACGGCTGGAACTGGTCCAGTTCGCTGGTGCGCAGCGACACCGGAGCCGGAGCCTGCGAGCTGTTCTGGTGTGACAAGCTGGAGACGCTGGTCACACCTCACTGATCAGATCTCGAAGTCGATCGGACAGATCAGCACTTCTCCTTCGGGGGTTACGGGCTTGGGGCCCTGGATGCGTAGCGAAGGCGGGTCCAGAATGACGCGATGTCCAGCCGGTACGCTGCGCGTCAGCAGCACCCCTCCACCAATCACCGAGCCCTCCCCGACCACCGTGGTGCCTCCCAGCACGACCGCGTTGGCGTAGACGGTGACGTTGTCCTCGAGGGTGGGATGGCGCTTACTGCCGCCTACGACCTTCCCGTGCTCGTCTCGCGGCAACGACATGGCCCCCAGAGTCACTCCCTGGTAGAGTCGCACCCCCCGGCCGATGACGGTGGTGGCTCCGATCACCACACCGCTGGCGTGGTCGATGAAGAACCGCTCCCCAATGCGGGCGGCGGGATGAATGTCGGCCCCTGTCTGGGCGTGAGCCCATTCGCTGAGGATGCGCGCCAGCAACGGCAAACCTAACTCCACCAGGCGGTGGGCCAGGCGGTAGACGGTCACGGCCAGAAAGCCCGGATAGGCCAGGATGACCTCCTCGATGCTGGTGGCCGCCGGATCGCCGTCCAGCGCGGCCTGGGCATCCAAGAGCAATCTGGCGCGCAAACTGGGCAGCGACTCCACAAAGGTCCAGCTCAGCTCGGCTCCCCCACCGCAGAGCACGATCTGATCTTGCAGTTTGTGCTGCAATGCCTCGAGAATGCCGGCCAGCAGACCGTTCAGGTTCTCCGAGGTGACGTCGCGGTGCCCAAAGTAGCCGGGAAACAGCGCTTCCTGACAGAGTCTCAGGATGGCCAGACATTCGCTGACGGAAGGCACCGCGCGCTCGTCGATGCGCTGGCCGGCCGTCTGGTCCTGGTAGCTCCGGATCAGAGCTTCGCGGGCATCCAGCAGACGCGTCACTTGCCGACGGCCTGTTCCACCTCGGCGAACATGCCCTCGAAGAGCGGACCGCTCAGATAGCGCTCGGCCGCGTCGGGCAACACCACCACAATGGTCTTACCGGCCCACTCGGGCTGCTTGGCCAGGCGCACGGCCGCCACCAGAGCCGCTCCGCAGGAAATGCCGGCCAGGATGCCCTCCTCTTTGGCCAGACGGCGGGCCATCTCGATGGCCTCGTCATTGCTGACGTGTTCGACCTGGTCCACCAGACTCAGGTCCAAATTGGCCGGCACGAACCCGGCCCCGATGCCCTGGATCTTGTGCGGCGCCGGCTGCAGCGGTTCGTTTTGGAGCGTCTGCATGATGACCGGGCTGTGCACCGGTTCCACCGCCACCGAATGCAGCGGCTGGTTCTTATCCAGCTCGAAGTAGCGAGAGACGCCCGTGAGAGTTCCGCCCGTGCCCACTCCGCTCACCAGCACGTCCACCTTGCCGTCGGTGTCTTCCCAGATCTCCGGACCGGTAGTGGTCTGATGAATCTTGGGGTTGGCCGGATTGTCGAATTGCTTGACCAGCACGTACTTATCGGGCTCAGCGGCGGCCATATCCAGACTGCGCTGGATGGCGCCCTTCATACCCTGAGCTCCCGGCGTCAGAATCAGCCTGGCGCCTAAAGCGATCAGAACTTTGCGTCGCTCCATGCTCATCGTTTCTGGCATGGTCAACACGCACTCGATTCCCCGCGAAGCGCAGGCGAAGGCCAGCGCGATACCGGTGTTGCCACTGGTGGCCTCGAGCACCGCCTTCCCTGGACCCAATTGCCCCTTTTCTTCCGCATCCCAGACCAGGGCCGCCCCCACGCGACATTTCACCGAGTAGGCCGGATTGCGACCTTCGATCTTGGCCAGAATGGTGGCCTGACAGTCTTTGCCCAGACGGGCCAGGTGGACGAGGGGCGAGCGACCAATCGTTTGGGAGTTGTCGCTGAAAACTCCGGGGTAGTTCGGGTGTTTCATTTTCCAGGCTTTTACGCAGCCGCCCCGACTGCCTGCCTAGAACAGTTCCGGCTGGATGCTCAGTCCCAGATGCTTGTAAGCCTGCGGGCCGGCCACTCGCCCGCGCGGCGTTTTCAGCAGAAAGCCGTTGGCCAGCAGGAAGGGCTCGTAGATTTCCTCCAGATTGGAGGCATCCTCATGGACGGCCGCGGCCAGCGTGGCGATACCCACCGGCTTGCCGTCAAAGCGATGAATGAGCGCTTCCAGGATTCGCTGGTCGACGCGATCCAATCCGGCCCGGTCGATGCCCATTTTGTCCAGAGCGGCCCGCGCCAGTTCTTCGATAATGACCGGAGCCGACTCCACCTGGGCAAAGTCGCGCACGCGGCGCAGCAGGCGGTTGGCGATACGCGGGGTGCCGCGGCAGCGACAGGCGATTTCGTGGGCTCCCCCATCGTCGATGGAAAGACCCATCAGGCCGGCCGAACGGGTCACAATCTTTTGCAAAGCCGACGCGTTGTAGTAATCCAGGTGGAAAAGAATCCCGAAGCGCGAGCGCAGCGGGGCCGACAGCGAACCGCCGCGAGTGGTGGCTCCCACCAGCGTGAACGGCTGAATCTTGTGTTTGACGGCGCCCTTTTTCATGCCCTTGCTGATGACCCGGTCGAAGGCCAGATCCTCCATCACCGGGTAGAGGATCTCTTCCACCGTCTTAGAGAGGCGATGGATCTCGTCGATGAAAAGGACATCCTTGGCGCGCAGACTGTTGAGCAGAACCAGCAAGTCGATGGGACGCTCAATGGCTGGACCCGAAGTGGTGCGCAGCTGGGTTCCCATCTCGCGGGCCACCAGCGAGGCCAGCGTGGTTTTGCCCAGACCGGGCGGTCCGCTCAAAAGAACGTGGTCGACCGGCTCATTGCGCTCGCGGGCAGCCTGCAAGAAGACGCGCAAGTTGGCCACGATTTCTTCCTGGCCGATATACTCGTCCAGGTGCTGCGGTCGCAGCGTGAGTTCTTGCTCATCTTCCCGGCCTTTCTGGCCGGACAAGCTGTGACCGGGCCGGGGTTCAGTCAAGGTGACCACCCAGGTGTTTCATGGCTTCGATGACCAGTTGGTCCACCGTCCACTCGGACTCGCCCGAGGCCAGCATGCAGTTTTCCAACGCGGCGCGAGCTTCTTCGGGAGAGCAGCCCAGACTGCACAGCACCTGTTCGGCTTCGCGGAAGGCGCTGGTGGAACCGACCTCGGAGCGGCTCTCGTCCACCAGTTTGGTGATTTTCTCCGAAAGCTCAATGACAATGCGCCTGCCGGTCTTGGGGCCAACGCCGGGGATGCGCACCAGAAAGGTCAGGTCTTCTTCGCCGATGGCTCGCGCCAGGTCGGGCGGGCTGACGTTGCTCAGGATGCGCAAGGCCAGCTTGGGACCGACTCCGCTGATGGAGGTGAGCAGGCGAAACAACTCGCGCTCAAAGCCGTGGGCGAAGCCGTAAAGATTCATGGCATCCTGGGAAATGATGAACTCGGTCGGCACCATGCGCTGCTCCCCGACGCTGCAGTGGGAAGCCAGACTGCTGGGTACGTGCACCAGATAGCCGACCCCGTGACAATCGATAACCAGCGAATCCAGGTTGACCTGGTCGACGGTGCCGCGCAGTTGCGCGATCACCCGTCCAGGCCTTCCCAGAACAAGTGGCACAAGGCCAGCGCCAACCCATCGGCCGCGTCGTCCGGTTTCGGCTTCTCTTCCAGATTCAGGGTGAACATGACGGCCTGGGTCATTTCCGGCTTGCCGGCCTTGCCGGCGCCCGCCACCGTTTCCTTGACGGTCATCGGATTGTAACTGCTGACGGTCACCCGGTTTTGGGCGGCCGCCAACAGGATCACGCCCCGGGCTTCCCCGACCGTGATGGCGGTCGTCACATTGCGACTGAAAAACAGCTCCTCGACGGCGGCCGCCTCGGGACGAATCCTCTCAAAGAGGGCGCTCAACTGGCGGTGCAGATCGAGCAGACGGTCTTCCCGCGAATGCTTAGGATTGGTGGAGATGCAGCCACACTCCATGAACTCGACCTCGTCGCCGGTTTTGCGCACCACGCCATAGCCGGTTCGTCCATTTCCCGGGTCCAGGCCCAGGATGACGCGCCCGCTCACGAGTCCATCGCTTCGAGGGCTTCGGCCGAAAGTTCGAAGTTGGTATAGACGTTGGTCACGTCGTCGTGATCCTCGAGAAGGTCCATAAATTTGAGCACCGCCGGCGCATCGGCCGCCGAGACTTCCACCGAAGTCTTGGCGATCATGGTCAACTCGCTGTTCTTGACCGGAACCTTGGCCGCTACCAGGGCGGTGCGCACTTCGTGAAGCATGGTCGGTTCGCAGGTAATGATGAAGTTCTCATCATCCATCTCCAGATCGTCGGCCCCCGCCTCGATGGCCTGCTCCATCAACGCGTCTTCGCTCAGTCCGGCGCTCGGTCCGGTGATCTGACCTTTGCGTTCGAAGAGCCAGCCTACCGAGCCACTCTCGCCGAAGTTGCCTTGATTCTTGGAAAAGATCAGGCGCACTTCGGCGGCCGTACGATTGCGGTTGTTGGTGGCCGCTTCCACGATGATGGCGATGTTGGCCGGACCGTAGCCCTCGTAGGCTACCTCGTCCAGCTCGGCCCCCTCGCCGCCTCCCCGCGCCTTTTCGATGGCGCGCTCAATGTTCTCGCGCGGCATACTGGCCTCGCGGGCGCGCACGATAGCATCTTTGAGACGATAGTTGGCTTCCGGATCAGGGCCGCCGCCCTGGCGGCAAGCCATGAGAATGTCGCGTGAAAGCTTGGTGAAGATCTTACCCTTTTGGGCGTCCACCCGGCCTTTTTTGAGTCGAATATTTTTCCATTTTGAATGCCCAGCCATGGGGCGCTCGTTCAAGCAGCCTCGGCTGGAATCCTTGCTCTATGGGTAGAGGCGCGAGAGCATGCGCGGGAAGGGAATGGTCTCGCGCACGTGCTCGAGGCCGCAGAACCAGGCCACCGTTCTTTCCAGTCCCAGCCCGAAGCCGGAGTGAGGCACCGAGCCGTAACGGCGCAGGTCCACGTACCAGGCGTAGGCTTCCGCGGGCAGGTCGTGGTCCTTGATGCGCTGCTCCAGCAAAGCCAGGTCGTCGAGACGCTGACCGCCGCCGATGACTTCGCCGTAGCCCTCGGGGGCCAACAGGTCGGCTCCCAGCACCACTTCAGGTCGTTCCGGGTCGGGTTTCATGTAGAAGGCTTTGATGGCCGTCGGGAAGCGATGCACGAACACGGGCCGGTCGAAAGACTCGGCGATAATCGTCTCGTCGCCGCCGCCGAAGTCGCCGCCCCAGGCGAACTCGACGCCTTTTTCGTTGAGCAACTTGACGGCGTCGTCATAGGACAGGCGCACAAAGGGCGCCTTGATGTTCTCCAACTTGGTGGTGTCGCGCTCGAGCACTTTCAGCTCGCGGCCCCGGCGCTCCAGGACGCGCTGGGCCACGTATTCCAGCATCTGCTCCTGGATTTTCATGTTCTCTTCGAAGTCGCAGAAGGCCATTTCCGGCTCCACCATCCAGAACTCCATCAAGTGACGGCGCGTTTTGGACTTTTCGGCGCGGAAAGTGGGACCGAAGGTGTAGACCTTGCCAAAGGCCATGGCGGTGGCCTCGTTATAAAGCTGTCCGGACTGAGCCAGATAGGCTTTGGACTCGAAGTAGTCGGTCTCGAACAAGGTGGTGGTGCCTTCGCAAGCGCTGGGCGTCAGGATGGGCGTGTCCACGCGCAGGAAGTCGTGATCGTCCAGCCAGTCGATGATGCCTTTCATGATCTCGGCGCGAATCTTGAGGATGGCATGCTGGCGATTGGAGCGCAGCCAGAGATGACGGTGGTCCATCAAAAAGTCGGTGCCGTGTTCCTTGGGCGTGATCGGATAGCCCTCGGCGTTGTGCAACACCTCGATGTCGGTGAGGTGCAGCTCGTATCCGCCGGGAGCGCGCTCATCGGGGTTGACTTTGCCCCAGGCGCGCAGGGACGATTCCTGGCCGACGCTCTTGGACTTGGCGAAGATCTCCTCGCCCACATCGGCCTTGGCCATGACGCCCTGGATGTTGCCCGAGCCGTCGCGCAGCTGCAAGAAGCTGATCTTGCCGGAGGAACGGATGCGCCCCAGCCAGCCGCGAATCTCCACGATTTCGCCGGCGTGCTCTCCGACTTTGTCGATGCGTACCCAGGGTGCGTTACTCATGCTTTCAAAAACCGTCCTCGAGAATGTCCCCCTGGCTTTGCGGGCTGGCCGCGACGCTCCTTTCTTTTCACAGCGATTTCAGTCCGACCGCCTATGCTCCGATCATGCACATCCAGCCGCGCTTACCCGACCGCATCGCCGCCCGGGCCGTCCAGCAGATGCAGTTGCCGCCCGAGCAACACCAGCTGCTGACTGAGAATCTGGCCTGCTACGTGAGCAACTACAAGCCTGGCTTTCAAGAGGAACTCGACGGAATGCAGGGGCCGGAATTGCTGCAACGCATGCAGACCGGCTGGGCTCAGGGAGAGCACCGCTGGGTGGACAAGATTCGGCGCGATCTGAGCAAGCCTTACAGCGACAGCCAGGTGCAACAGCGCTTTGAAGAACTGCAGGGCCGATTCTCCAGCGAGAGCCAGCGCCTGGTGGCCGAAAACCAGGGAGCCTTCCCCGCCAAAGTCTACGTCACCGGTAGCCTGGTCAAAGGACGCTTTGGAGCCCATTCCGATCTGGACGCGATTGGCGTATCCAAGAACGGATACCGCCCCAGCGAACATGGGGCCGTCTCCTGGCAGTTGACCGACGACAAGGGCGAAGACTTCATGCTCAAGTCTTTTATGGAGGCTCGCCAGGTGGAGCCCGGCCAATCTCTCCTGGAGATCTACTCGCAGGGCCTGAGCAACAAGGGCCTGCAGCTGCTACCAAACTGGGAGATTCGTCGGTTCGATTACCCACAACGTCAGCCGGAACCGCAACCCCAAACGGGGATGATGTGGAGTTTCGCGGACCTTCCTTAGCCTGCTTGAAGCAAATTCACGACCGATTTAGTCTTTTTCAAGCTCTGAGGTCGTTGCAAAAACCACCTTTGCAAGCACACCATGAGCCACAGCCTCGACCCCTACAAGAGAATTTGGAACAAACGCTTGTCAGCCTTGGAACATGGTGTTATTATCTCGACTTCCTATAGGGAAAGGACGTCACTGACATGCAAATCATTCAAACTCTTGAAGCCGAGCAGATGAAGAAAGAACTCCCCGAGTTCGGACCTGGCGACACCGTTCGCGCCTGGCTCAAGGTCGTTGAAGGTGGCAAAGAACGTCTTCAGGCTTTTGAAGGGGTTTGCATCACCCGCAATCGCCGTGGCGGCCTGCGCGAGACCATCACTCTGCGCAAGATCTCCCACGGTGTTGGCGTCGAACGCACGGTACTGATTCACAGCCCCCGCGTAGACAAGCTGGAAGTGGTTCGCCGCGGTATCGTCCGTCGCGCCCGCCTCTTCTATCTGCGTGACAAAGTCGGTAAGGATGCTCGCGTTAAAGAGCGTCGTCACCAGGCAAAATCCTGAGGCTTTCAAGCCCCGAGAAAAGGCTCGTCCCAGCAGGGGCGGGCCTTTTTCTTCTTTAAGGAACAAACTATGGACTCCCTGAAAGAACCACCCAAGGCCGCCTTTTCCTGGTTTCCGGGCCACATGAAGAGCGCCTGGCGCATGCTGGAGGAGCAACTCAAAGAGATCGACGTGGTACTCTTCCTGCTCGACGCTCGCATTCCGCGGAGCTGCCAGCACCCCCAACTGCTCGACAGCCTGCGCAAGCGTCCCGTCGAGCAGATTTGGGTCTTAAACAAGGTCGATCTGGCCAATCCTCAGCAGACTCGTGAATGGGCCGCCGAGCTCCGCAAGTTGCACCACGTGGTCGAGATGCAGTCCAAGTCCGGATCGGGCCTGGGAGCCCTCAAGCAACCCCTCAGCGCCATCAAGGACCGTCTGGCCGAGAAGCGCAGCGGGCGCTCGCTACTGGAGCGCCCTCTACGCCTGATGGTGGTAGGGCTGCCCAATGTGGGCAAGTCCTCCATGCTCAATCGCCTGGTCGGCCGCGCTTCGGCCAAGACCGGCAAGAAGCCCGGCCTGACTCGAGGCAAGTCCAACTGGGTGGCAGGACCGGACGGCATTCTGGTGCGCGACACGCCGGGGATCCTCTACCCACGCATCGAGACCTGGCCGCAACTCTCCCACCTGACCGCCTGCGGCAACGTCAAGGCCGACGTTATCCCTCGCTTTGAAGTGGCCACGATTCTACTGCGTCGCCTCCAAGAACTGGGCCTACAGGACCGCCTGCCCGCGCCCTGCCTGAGCCTGGAAGAACTCGGGCGCAAGCTGGGCTTTCTACTGAAAGGCGGAATTGTGGACGAAGAGCGGGCCGCCGGCTGGTTGTTCAACCAGTGCTTCGACGGCAAGTTGGGCACGATTACCTGGGAGCCACTGCATGAACCCGAGCAGACTTAGTCGTTTACAAGCTTATTCGCGCCAACAGGTCGAGGAAGACGCCTGGTGGGCCAAGGAGCGCACCCGCCTGGACAACCTGTGGCAGCACGAACACAGCGGCTTTCCCGGTTGGGTGGTGGGCACCGACGAGGTCGGTCGCGGCCCGATGGCGGGCCCCCTGGTGGCGGCCGCCGCCACCGCCCAAGGCCCGGTCTTCATCCCCGGGCTCAACGACTCCAAGAAATTGAGCGCCGATGAACGCGAGGTACTGGTCGAACTGATTCTCGCCAGCGATATCAAAGTCGAGGTCGAGATCGTCTCAGTGGACGTCATCAGCGAGGGAAATCTACATCATCTGTCGCTGGGAGCCATGCAGGCCGCCCTCAAACGACTCAAGGTAAAGCCCAAACTGGTGCTAGTGGACGGCAAATACCCCCTGCCCGACAAGAAGCTCAAGCAGCGCGCCATCATCGGCGGCGATCGCAACAGCGCCTTGATCGCGGCCGCCTCGATCGTGGCCAAAGTGACCCGCGACCGCATCATGAAAGACCTGTCCACTCAGTTCCCCGGCTACGGCTGGGATCAGAACGTGGGCTACTGCACCGGCGACCATCAGGAAGCCCTGCGCCGCCTGGGCGCCACCCCCCACCATCGTCGCAATTACCGACCGGTCAAGGAACAACTCTCTTCCCAGCTGTCCCTGAGCTTCGATTAACCTACTTCCATTTCTTCGGTGACGTGACGGCGGCGCATCTGGCTCCAGTCCGCACGCTCGGAACTGGGCATAAAGTCGCCCATCGAGTCCCAGCGCAGAAAGAGCTCCAGCACCGAATAATCACGCCAGTCCAGACCTAAACGCTGAGCCAGGCTGCGACGGAAGCAGTCCGACTCGGTCTCCAGACCGTGCAGTCGCCTGGTCAGACGCTCACTCTCGCTGTAGGCCCCGCCCAAAGCCCGCAGGGCCGTGCGCGTCTCTTCCCAGGCTTGCTGCTCGCTCTGGCGCAGCTGAGTCACTTCTAACTGGAGGCGGGCGCGTTGGCGCTCGCTGCCCTCCAGGTCCTGCCGCAGCGCGGTCAGGTCGGCGTGCTTCCGCAACTCCTCCAGCTCTTGCTCGGCCTTCTCTTTGGCCTGCCAGGCCTCTTCCAAAGCCTCCTGAGCCTCGCGCAGCAACCCTTGATCTACACCTTGATCAGGGGGTTGATCCGCTTGCTTCGGCCGAATCGTGGGAACCAGATCAGGCTTCTCCATCAACTGCTCAACCGGCACATAGGGACCGTGAGCACGGTCCTCTACCGTCAAGCCATCAGGCTCAATCATCCATTGCTCACCGAAGGGGCCTAGCGTCAACTGACTGCGCACCCTTCCACTGCGAATCCAACGTCGTATGGTCGCCGTAGACACTTTGAAATGCTCGGCTGCTTCGGTCACACTCAACATCTTGCTCATGCTGAAGAATATTCAACAGAACCCATGATCATCCTCCAGCAGCACACCGATCAACACTGCACACCAACCCTGTATTTAGCAATACGCACACCCCTAAACACATCTACTTGATCAGGGGTGAGCAAAATGTCGATCAGGGGTGCTGGGAGGGGCGCGTTTTCTGTTGTGGAAGCCTGTCTCATCAGTCCATGGGAGGCCGTATGCCAGTTTGTGAAAATTGCCAGGGGCAGGTATTGCCTGACGCTACCTTTTGTGAGGCATGCGGTCATAAGCTTGGCACGCCGGCCGCCAAAAAGCCGGAACCGGGTGAAGCCAAATCCGGCTCGCTGCGTGGAGAATTAGCCTTTCTGTCGGGCTCCATCGACCAGGCCAAGGTCCGCATCGACCAGTGGAAGCAAAAGGGCGACCAGAGCAAGCGGGCCGCTGAACGCGAGGCCGAGCAAAAGCGCGTGGAAAAAGAAGAAGCCGCCAAGCAGCGCAAGAAACGCAGCCCCTTCCGCGCCGTGATTCAATTCTTGACCGGTCTGGCCGCGTTGGCAGCCTTCGTCTACCTGCTGATCAAGCTCCCTCGCAATACGTCACCCACCCTGATCATGCAGTTGTGGAACTCCATTCAGGAAGAGTTCGGTCTCGACCACTAAACCCGCAAGCTGTGATGAAAAGAAAAAGGCCCGGTTTCCCGGGCCTTTTTTCTTAGCTCGATGGAACTACCACTGACTCTCCAGCCACTGGACCATCACCTGGTTGGCCTTGTCCTGCTCGCTGCAGCGCACTTCCTTTGGCTTGAGCTCGGGTTGAGGGTTGGGGCCTTTGATTTGGAAGGCGTCTTCCTCGGGCCTGGTCAGTTGTTGCACGCCATACTGGCAGAAGAAGTCTCCCGCGCGCATCTTCTCCATCCACAGCGGCAGGGCGTCTTTGCCCAGGGCCATCATTTTCTCGTAGCCCTCCCCTTTCAGATAGTCAGCGGGATTGGAGGACATGGCCATCTTGGGAGAACTGCGCTCCGCCTGCCACTCCCCATAAGCCTCCTGAAACGAACGGGCCACTTTGGGGTTGACGGTCAGCACGCGCATGGCCAGCTTGGTGTCGATGCGCTGCTGCGCTTCTAAGGGAATTTCACGCACAATCTTTGTCCCCTCACCGGTCTTCAACCAGTAACCGGCGATCTTGCCATACACGTCCGACTCCAACTCGTCGCGGCCGTGAGTGATCTGAGCGGCCTGACCGCATTTCGATTCCCAACGTTCGCCGTGACTCGGTCCCGAAACGGAGCCGTGAGTGGGGCCGTTGGGGTCTTCCCAATAGGCCACCAACTCTTTGTCTTTGCCGATGGCCCCGGCTTCTTCGGACGACACCGGGGTGAAACCGCGGTCGGTATAATACTGCACAAAGGCTTCCTTGGGGTCGCCTCCGTACATGGAGGGCGGCCAGTCCCAGCTTTTGGTGTTCCCCGTGGTCCAGGAAATGCAGTTGTATTGGGGAGTGGCCTCATGGGTCACCTGAGACGTCTCGACGTCCAGGGCGGGAAACCAGGATTTGAAGTCATTCTTCTCGGCCTCGGTCATGGGCCGGGGATAGCCATTGTCCTGAGGAGGCTGTTGCTGCACCTTGGTGACGCCGCTCTGACCCTGCGAAGGCGAGAACCCGTCGGTCGGGTTGGCCGGTGCTGGCGCGGGCGCCTGAGGCCGCGCAGGGGCATTCAGCAGCGGGAACTGAGGGGAGCGAATCGGATCGATCACGGGACTACCTCCAAAGGACGTATAGGTCCTCACTCTATGCCGGCTGTCTGAAAGAATGCTGAAAAAAAAGAGGCCCGGCTGTTGGGCCGGGCCTCCTTAAGGGTCGAAACGAATCGACCGGTCTAAGGCTGTTCCTCGCCCAGCACGGTGGCCAGGAAAATCAAGAACAGCGAGTTGGACAACAACCAGAGCGTCCCGATCACGCCGGGGATGAAGAGTACCGAGACGGTTCCCGTCAGGCCGGCAAAGGCCAGGTGCGCGGCCCAACCGGCCGACAGTCCCGCCACCAGCGAGCGCAGCGGGCGAATGTCCACCACGATCAGCGACAGAACCACCGGCACCAGGGCCGAGAAGAGCAGTGGATTGCCGTGCATGGGTGCACCCAGCAGGTGCAGACCCCAACTGGGAAGGCCAGTGGTCAGCATCCAGCAGGGCGGCGTCGGCGACGAAGACATCAGCGGCAGGAAGAACAGTCCACTGGAAGCCATCACCGCCGCCGGCAGGGCCGCAATCAGACCCAGGAAGTAACCGCGGCGCAGCATCGCCAGCGCGGGCAGGGCGAAAAGCACCAGACCGAGGCCGAGGCGCCAGGCCCCGAACTCGATACCGGCTTTCCAGACAGCACGCTGAGCATCCAGGATGCCGGCGCCGTAGCCCTTCTCCTGACCTTCTTTGCCTTTGCTGCGGGCGGTCGCCTTGAGCAGGCGCTCCACGGCGGCCGGGTTGGTGACGCCCAGGGACTCGACCAGCGCGGAAACGCCGGCGACGTGAGGACAGGCCATCGAGGTGCCCATAAACCAGAGGTAGTCGTGGCGGGTGGCCTGGCCGGGAACCGGAGCATTCTGCAGCACACCGTCCGGAAAGCCGTCGCCGTTTTTGTCGCTACGGGTGTCTCCACCGGGGGCGGCGATGTCGATGGCGGGGCCATAATTGCTGTAGAAAGTCAGGTTCTCGTTGAAGTCGGTGGCCGAAACGGAAACGGCACCATCGTAGGCGGCCGGATAGCTGGGCCGTCCCTTGCTTTCATTGCCGGCAGCGCAGACCACAATCACGCCTTTGGCGTGAGCCTTGGCCACGGCCGTGCGCAGGGTGGCCTCAGCGAACCCTCCGCCCAGCGACATGTTGATGACCTTGGCGCCGTGGTCGGCGGAGAAATAGATTCCGTCGGCAATATTCGAGAGAGTGCCGCCGCCGCGGGCCGAGAGCACTTTGATCGGCATGATCGCGGCCGAGAAGGCCACGCCCATCACGCCTTTGCCGTTGTTGGTGGACTGGGCCACCGTCCCGGCCACGTGGCTGCCGTGAGCGTGATCGTCGATGGCTTCCGGGCGCTTGTTGACGAAGTCGTAACCGGCCACCATTTTGGTATTCTCCAGGTCTTCAAGCATCTTGAAGTCCTTGAAGTCACGGTAAGCTACGCCGGTGTCGATCACGGAGACAACCACGTCCGCGCCGGTGGAGATCGGCCAGGCTTTCTGGGCGTTGATTTGATTCATGTGCCACTGGTATTTGGCCATCGGGTCGTTGGGGAAGCCGTTTTCCGGCTTGGCGCGGAAGATGGCCGCGGCGGCCTGCTCTTCAGCGGGCAACTCGTAGTAATAGTTCGGGCAGCAGCTTTCAACCAGCGGATCGGCGGAGAGCTTTTCCAACAACTCGGGAACCCGCGACTCGTCCACGTCCACCAGGCGCAACTGAGCGCCGCCGGCATGGATGGAGTTCAATTTGGCCTCGATGCCGTAGCGCTGCTGCAGTTCGGCAATCTGTTCAGGGGTGGCCTCGTCCTTCAGGTCGAGCACCAACTCGCCGGAGACACGCGCCTCACCAGCCTGTCGAGGGCCGGGGCCGTCGGGGTCGGCGTAAGTCAAGTTTAACTCGGGTCCGGGTACGGGAGCGCCGTCTTTGGCGGGCTGGAAGTGCTGAACTCCCTGCCAGGTGGCCAACAATCCGGCCGCCAGCAGACCCGAAGCCAGCAATGAGCGATAGGATGGATGCTTCATGAATCTCCTTGAGTGGGTTGCGATTTACGATGCTTCGCTTCGCGGTGAGCTTTCCCCCTGCGCCTCGGCCCGCTCCAAAAGCTTCAGCAGAAGGGCGCGGCATTGGCGTTGGTCGCCGTTCAGACAGTGCTGACGAAGCTCTTCAAGCAGTTCTCCGGGCCAGGCCGGGCCGGGCACTCTGGTGATGACCTTGGAGACCTTGCTCAGGCGGGTCGGCTCCGTGCTCTCCCCCACTCCGACCAGCTGTTCTTCCAGCTTCTCGCCCGGGCGGCAGCCGGTAATCTTGATGGGAATGTCCTTATCCGGTTCAAATCCGCAAAGGCGGATCAGGTTGTGGGCCAGGTCCAGGATGCGAACCGGTTTCCCCATGTCCAGGAGGTAAATCTCGCCCCCCTGAGCCAACCCGGAAGCTTGCAACACCAACGTGACCGCTTCCGGAATCGTCATAAAATAACGGGTCATGGCGGGGTCGGTGACGGTGACCGGGCCTCCCTGTAAAATCTGCTTTTGCATGGTCGGCACCACGCTGCCTCGCGAACCCAGGACGTTGCCGAAGCGCACGGCGGCATAACCGGGATGGCCGAGCTGGGCCACCAGTTTTTCGGCCATCCTTTTGGTGGCGCCCATGACGTTGTTGGGGTTGACGGCCTTGTCGGTGGACAACAGGATGAAGCGCTCTACCCCGTACTTCCGGCAGGCATCCAGCACCGCTCGGGTCCCGAAAACGTTGGTATAAACGGCTTCAGCGGGAGCCGCCTCCATCAGCGGCACGTGCTTGTGGGCGGCCGCGTGGAACACAAAATGAGGCCGATGCTCCTCGAAGATGCGCTCCAAAATGCGCTCGCGACAGACGTCGCAGACCAGCAGGGTGGCCTGGGGCAGCTCCAGGCCGATTTCGTAAAGGCTGTTCTCGCCTCGTCCCACCAGCAAAAGCTTCTCGGGGCCAAAGCGGGAGACCTGACGAGCGATTTCCGACCCGATCGAGCCCCCCGCTCCCGTAATCAAAATCCGTTTGCCGGCCAGCAGGGGCCGGATCAACTCCGGGTCCACCTTGATGGGCTCGCGCTCCAACAAGTCCTCAATGGAGAGCTGCCTCAGACGCGCCAACTCGACTTTGCCCGCCACCAGATCCTGCATGGCCGGGATCACGCGCAACTTGACCTCTTTGCCGGCCAGCAACTCCATAACCCGCCGGACTTCCGCGGCCGGCGGTGCAGCCAGGACCACCTCGGTGACCAGCTGAGAGTCGACCAAGCGGGGCAAATCGTCCAACTGCCCCTGCACTTGAATGCCATGAATGCGAATCCCGGCCCGGTCCGGTCGATCGTCGACGAACCCGACAGGGATGTACTTGCGAGAGCGGTCGCGCACCACCGCCTCGCCGGCGTCGTTGGCTCCCACGATAATCACTCGGGTGCTGGTGATCGGTCTCCCCATGGTTTCGCTGGCCAGGCGCAGCAACAAGCGGATGCCGCCGCAGATGTTGACGGTGACTAACAAGGTGAGTGCCAGGGCGCTGCGCGGGAAAAGATGGCCTTGGTAGACCATCACGATCGCCTGGAAAGGGATGAAACTCAGAATACAGGCCCGCACCACACCGACCAGTTCGTGGGTTCCGGCATAGCGCCAGACCTTCTCATAGAGCCCGTGCAGGTAGAAGCTGACGACCGTGGCCGCTGCCAGGCCCAGCACAAAGGTCAACTGGCCCTTCGACCACAGAAACTGCGGCACCATGTCGTTCCAGTCGAAGTCCTTGCGCAAGCCCAGCGCGATGACGATGGCCGCCAGAACCAGACAGAAGTCGGCCGCGGCCAGCGCGAGTTTCTGGAGTGGCTTCACCTTTTACGCGCTGGCAAGGGCCGGAGCCTGTCGGTGTAGTTCCAGCAGACACTGGCTCACACGTACGGCCTCCTCATCGGCCATCAGCGAAGACATCGGCAGGCACAGCACCTCGGCGCACATACGGGCGGTGACCGGCAGGTGCAGGTTCTGCTTGTAGGCGGTCAGTTCGTGGCCGGGCGGATCGAAGTAGGCGCGAGTCGGAATCCCCTCGGCCAGCAAGGCTTTCTGCAACAGGTCTCGGCTCAAGCCGAAAGCGGCCGCCTCGACAAAGATGGGAAAATCTTTGTTGGAACTGCGGACCCCGTCACGGATGTCCTGGAACCGAATACCCGGCACGTCCGCCAGTTGCTTCTTGTAGACCTCCACCAATCGAGCGCGCGCCTGCACGTAGCTCTCCAGACGGGGCAAACCAGCCTGCATAATGGCCGCGTGGAACTCCGACATACGAGCGTTCAGACCGGCGAAATCGCAGTCGTAGCTTCCGGGATTGCCGTAATCCCGACCATTGCGGACCCACTGCTCGATTTCCGGCCGGCGAGTGCTGACCACTCCGCCTTCGGCTGCTGTCAGCAACTTGGTCGGACTGCAGGAGAAGACTTCAAAATCGGCGTGATTGCCGGCCGGCACTCCGTCGATCAAAGTCCCGATCCCATGGGCGGAATCGCAAAAATGAGCCAGGCCCTTCTCTTTGCAGAGCGCATCAATGGCGTCCAGGTCGGGGGGATTGCCGAAAACGTAAGCCGACATCACCGCGCAGGTACGCGGGGTAATGGCCGCCTTGATAGCCTCCACGTCGATAGTCAGAGAGTAAGGGTTACAGTCTACGAAGACGGGAGTGAGGTTGTTCCAGCGCAGGGCGTGGAAAGTCGCCATAAACGAAAAGCTGGGAACGATGACCTCGCCAGTTAGCTTCAGCGACTGGATTCCTAAGATCAGACCACTGGTGCATGAATTGACGCAGATGACGTGCGGGCTTTGCAGATGTTCGCGCAGCGATGCTTCCAGGCGAGCCAGACGCGGACCCTTGGTCAGCATACCGGTGCTCAAAATCTCTTCGAATTCGGGAGCCAGCTCGGAGTATTCGGGAACGGCCGGTCGCGTAAAGGCCAGGGGGGGTTGAAATGTGGGCGGGCCTCCGAGGAGGGCGGGGGTTTTGCTAGTGATCACGAGGTACCTTCCTTTACGTCTTTTTTTCCCACCCGTGGCCATAAATCCCATCCGGGTTGATCACGGTGCCGAAAGTTTTCATCAGGATCCAAAGATCCAGTCCTAGACTGTAGTTCTCGATATACTGCAGGTCGAGTTCGATTCGCTCCGGCCAGGTCAAAGAATTGCGTCCACTGACCTGGGCCAAGCCGGTCACGCCGGGCAACACCGCCAATCGCCCTCGCTGGCGCTGGTCGTAAGTGTCCACCTGATAGCCCAGGGTAGGACGGGGGCCGATGAAGCTCATCTCTCCACGCAAGATGTTCAGCAACTGCGGGACTTCGTCCACCGACCAGCGCCGTAGAAAGTGGCCTATCTTGAGGATTCGACTATCTCCGGCCTCGATTTCGAAGCCGGATTTATCCGAATCGACCTTCATGGTGCGGAACTTGAAAAAGGGGAAGGCCTTGCCATCTCTACCGATGCGCGGATGGATATAGAAAATCGGGCCGCCGTCTTCCAGCTTGATCAAGAGAGCGATGAGAAAAAAAACGGGAGCCCCGAGAAGCAATCCAAAGACGCCCAGGCTAATATCAAAGCCACGCTTGATCGGATTGTCGGGCCGGCGATACCATGGTTTCATGGCGCACGGCCTTCTGTCCCGCTCCAGCATTGGCCTCCCCCAGGGGCGCCCAGGCCAATCGTCGAAGTCGTTCACAGGAATTTAACAAATCCCCCACGTCAAGCGTGGCCCAACTGTTGTATGCTGTAGTCGCGGAGGTATAAAGAATGCTTGAAAATGTAGATCGCATCACGTCTCGGATGCAGCAGCTGGAAACACAGCTGAACGGTGGCCCGATGGTAGACTCGGCCGCTTTCAATCAGTTTATGGGTGAGCAGGCCAAGCCGGCCGCCAAGAAAGCCGCCCCAACCGCCAACGCGGTGCAGAATCATCTGCTCACCGCTCGCGGATTTACCTCCGACCCCTCCGCCTTCGGCGCCTCGCGCACCGGCAGCCTGAACGTGACCCCCATCGCTCAGCAAACCGGCGATTCATGCGGTCAGACCAGCGTGGCCATGTCGATCAATGCGCTCACCGGCAAGAATCTTAACGACAACGATATCAACTCGAAGTACGGCTACGAGCTGCTCCGCGCTCTCAAAGACGAAACGGCCGAAGCCGGCTACACCTGGAAAGACGGCGGCGAGATCAACTCCAACTGCTGGGAACTGCTCGAGCACAAGGTCAACAACGAGAAGACTCCCGTGGTTGTGGCCCTGAACGGCCCTGAATTTTCCGTATCCGGTCGCGGTCATATCGTCACCATCACCAAAATCGACGGTGACAAGGTGACCTTCGCCGACCCCGCCACCGGGACCATGCGCACCACCACCAAGCAGAATATGAACAATGCCCCTAGCCATCCGCAGGGCAACTTCATCTTCTACGCCGACCGCCTGGAAAGTGGCGGCACGGAGACGGTGGCCGCAAATCCCTAGTTGAGTTCCCAGGAAATCGGATCTTAAGAGCAAAGCCCGCCGCTTATGAGCGACGGGCTTGTTCTTTTAATTATGGCGGGTGGTGCCGGCACCAGGTTTTGGCCTTGGAGCACGGACAGTCTCCCCAAACAATTCCTCCAATTCGTTGGACAACGCAGCTTGCTGCAGGAAACCTACGAGCGTTCTCGCGGCCTCTGCCCGGTGGAGAACATCCTGGTGCTGACCCACGAGAACTATCGAACGCTGGTAGCCGAGCAACTGCCTGAGCTGAAACCCGAGCAGATTCTCTGTGAGCCCAGTCGTCGAGATACGGCGGCGGCGGTGGCCTACGGGGCCCTCTCGGTGCAGAAGCTCTACGGCAATCCGGTTACGGTGCTGCTGACCTCGGACCATTGGATCGAAACGGTCGAGCAGTATCAGCAAGCGATCCGAGAAGTAGCCTGGGGTGCTGCCAACAGCCAGGCTCTTTATACTCTGGGCATCCGGCCGACCTATCCGGCCACCGGCTACGGCTACTTGCAGCTCGGAGAGCATCTGAACTCCGAACGCCCCCTTCCCCACCGCAAGTTGATGCAGTTTCGCGAAAAGCCCGCACGCCAGGTGGCCGAGGGCTACATCTCCAGCGGCAACTATCTCTGGAACAGCGGTATGTTTGCCTGGCAAACCGACGTAATTCTAGAGCAGTTCTATCGTCATCTGCCGGCCCATCTGACCACTCTCAGACCTGCCGTCGAGGGGCGAACCAGCCTGGCCGACGCCTTCAGCAAGCTGGAAAAAATCTCCATCGACTTCGCCATTCTGGAAAAAGCGCCAGACGTCCGCTGCGTGGTGCCGGATTTCGAATGGAGCGACCTGGGAGGATGGCTTGCCTTGCAGCCGTTCCTCCAGGACGTCGGTGACCAGAACTATGGTCGTGGTCAGGTCTATAGCTACGAAGGGCAACGCAACCTGGTGGTCTGTGAAGACCCCGAGGAAACGGTGGCCCTTCTGGGAGTTTCCGACCTGGTGGTGGTGCGCGTGGGGAAGAAGACGCTGGTCGTGCCCAAGAGTCGCACCGAAGAAATCAAACAGTTGCTGGCCACCATGCCGGCCGAGGAATTGAAATGAAACAACCCGCCTTTAAAACCTATGACGTGCGCGGCAAAGTCCCCCACGAACTTAACGCCGAACTGGCCGAGAACATCGCCGCGGCCTACGCTCAGGTGCTCGAGCCCGGCCGCGTGGCCGTCGGCTACGATGTGCGCCTGACCAGTCCTGAACTGGCGGCCGCCGTGGTCGAGGGACTGGTGAAGCAGGGCGTAGACGTCTACGAGTTGGGAATGGGCGGAACCGAGGAAGTCTACCACGCCGCTTTCGCGGGCCAGCTGGATGGCGGCATCATGATCACCGCCAGCCACAATCCGTCGGAATACAACGGGATGAAGTTTGTGGCCAAGCATGGCGCTCCCCTCACCGCCGACCAGCTGGGATTGATTCATCAGAGCCTGGGACACATTCGCGGCAGCAAGCGGCGCGGGGCCAAGCTGCACCGGGACTGGCGGGCTCAATATCTGGATTTCCTGGCGGCCATGTTCCCACCCGAAACTCTGGCCAAAGTTAAAACCGTGGCCAACGCCGGCAACGGCTCCATCGGCCCCCTGCTACAGGGGATTGTGCAACGCTTCGAACTGGACGCCCATATTCTGCTGGGCGATCCGGACGGCACGTTCCCCAACGGAATTCCCAATCCACTGCTACCCGAGAAGCGCGAGCTGACCAGCCAGGCCGTGCGTGACCAGGGGGCTCAGCTGGGGGTTGCCTGGGACGGCGATTTTGACCGCTGTTTCTTCTGGGATGACCGCGGCGAGTTCTTGGAAAGCTACTACCTGGTGGGCATGTTTGCTCGTCATTTCCTCAAATCTGGTCCGGCCGCCATCTGCTACGATCCGCGCTTGACCTGGAACACCATCGAGGTGGTGGAGGAAGCCGGCGGAACTCCCCTCCTCTGCCCCACCGGCCATGTTTTCTTCAAGCAAAATCTGCGCGGCAACAACGCCGTCTACGGGGGCGAGATGTCCGGCCACCACTACTTCCAGCAGTTTGGCTGCTGCGATAGCGGCGTGCTCCCCTGGCTGCTCTGGCTGCAGATTCAGGCTGCTCAAGAACAACCGATTTCCGCCTATATCCAGGAGCGCGCACGGCGCTTTCCGGCCAGCGGCGAAATCAACCGCTCGGTGGCCGATCAGAAGAAGGTCTTGCAGACCATTCGCCAGCGCTACGAGAAAGACGTGGTGCAAAGCTGGGACCTCGATGGTGTTAGCTTCGATTTTGAGAAGTGGCGCTTCAATCTGCGCTCTTCGAATACCGAGCCGCTAATTCGCCTCAACGTGGAGTCCCGCGGCGACCAGGCTCTGATGGAAGCAAAGACTCAGGAGATCCTGCAGCTCGTGGATGAATGTTCATAGTCAGTCCACATCTCTAACCGGCCATGCTCCTATAGTGTTCATGCAACAACTCAAGGAGCATGGTCATGCAGGTTCAACAATTCAACTCCCATCAAGCCCCGGTGCGGTCCTTCAAGGCTCCGCAGAGCCCTGACCCCGCTCCTCCCACGCCGCCTACCCCGCCGACCGGAGATCAGGTCGAGGTCAAGGGCCCGAGCCTGCTGGCCGGCACCGGTGGAGTTCTGGCCGGTGCCGCGGCCGGTGTTGCCAGCGGCGCTGCCACCTTCTTCTTGACCGGCCAACTGGGTCGCGTCATTCACGCGACCGCCCCTACCGTCAATCAACTGGCCCCAGGCACCAGCGGCCTGATGATTCAGGTGGCCGCCGGAGCTCTGATTGGCACCGCCGCCGCCGTGCTGGCCGGGAGCGTGGCCGGCGCCAAGGTCGCCAACGCGGCCGCTACCGGAGCTGCCAAGCCGGACATGACCGCCAATTCCAACGACGTGAAGGGCAAGAAGCTCACCGAGCAGAGTGGCGCGGAACTGCGTCAGCATCTGGGTTCGGTGGCCTCGGCCCAAAGCTACAAAGGCGCTGCCGCCGCGGGCTTTCGGGCCGGTGCCTCGCTGGGCGGACCGGCCGGTGCCGCCGCCGGCAAACTGCAGGGCCTGGTGCTGGGAGCCGCTCTCGGCAGCGTGGCCGCCCTACCTTTGATGGGCCTGGTCGCCCACCCCGCCGTCCTCATTCCCGGCGCCATTGCCGGTGCCCTGATCGGGCGCAAGATTGGCGAACCGGTCGGATATGCAGCCGGAGCCCTGGCCCTGGGCACGGCGGGCGCCGCCAGCGCCACCGTTTACCACGGTTTCACCGGCCACAAAGCCGACTAGAAGTCTCGCGCGTCCAGGTCGAACTCGTAGAGGCGAGCGGGGCGATGGCGCCCCTGCAGGTGCAATTCGTCGGTTTC
Source organism: Vulcanimicrobiota bacterium (assembly GCA_017307785.1). GTDB lineage: Bacteria > Vulcanimicrobiota > Xenobia > Xenobiales > JADMJV01 > JADMJV01. Next base: position 63,234 of record JAFKGI010000015.1, read on the forward strand.
CTTGACCCCGCCCGAAGAGAGCACTTTCTTGCGAAAGTTGCGTTTGTCCAGGGTACGGCCCAGCACGATCTCATAGGTGCGCTGCAACTGAGTCAGGGTGAATTTGTCCGGCATGAATTGGAAGGCTACGTTGGTGTCCATGATCTTGCGGCGCAGACGGCTGAGGGCCCTCTCCAGGATGCGATCATGATCGAAGGCCAGCTCGGGCAATTGGTAAATCGACCACCAGCGCACGTGCTCTCCTTCGGTGGCCTTGGGCAACTTGTCGGCCGGCACCAGCGCGTAGTAGGCCACTGTGACCACCCGCATGCGCGGGTCACGATGCGGGTGACCAAAGGTATGCAACTGCTCCAGGAAAACGTCCGAGACACCGGTTTTTTCCATCAGTTGACGATGGGCTGCCTGGCTGATGGCCTCGTTCTCGTGGACAAAACCACCGGGTAACGCCCACTGACCCTTAAAGGGCCAATGGTCGCGGTGGATCAGCAGAACTTGCAGGTCTCGCTCGCTGAGAGTAAACACGACCAGGTCGACGGTCACGGCGGGATGGTAAAAACGGCTGGAATCATAGGCCGCGGCATCGGAGGAGCGTTTTTCCGCCTCCACCTGGGCTTCAATTTCGGCCAGGCTGCGCACGGGGATCTCGGGGACTTTCACGTCGGCCCTTTTTTCAAGCGCCCCGCAAAGCCCTCCCCAAGAGGAAATGCCTTTGAGCAAAAGGAACAGGCCAGAATGACTGAACCCCCCGCTTCGGCTCCGGGTCGTTTCGCGATCGTCGCCTCCGAATCGCGAGAAAGCGCCCAAAAGGCCGCGGAACATTCGCGTGAACGCTTTCTCAAAGCGGGAGCCGAGGTTTATTCCCTGGAGCAAGTATTGGCCGGCCAACAGGTCGACGCCCTGCTCTCCCTCGGCGGAGACGGCACTCTGCTCCACGCCGCCCGCCTGATGGCGCCTCGTTCGGTACCGGTGCTGGGAGTCAACTTCGGGCGCCTGGGCTATCTCTGCAGCGCTCAGGAGAGCCAGCTGGACGATGCGGTCGATATGCTGTGTGGCCATGCCTACGAGGTCGATGCTCGCGATATGGTGCGGACCCGAGTCTTCAACCGTCGCGAGGAAGTCTGGCAAGTGGACGCCCTCAATGAAGTGCTGGTGGGCGGCAGCACCCGCACCCTTACCTTGGAGCTCTGGGCCAATGGCGAAGCTCTGGGAACGGTGCGCGGTGACGGAGTCATCATCTCAACAAGAACCGGCTCCTCGGCCTATGCCTATTCTGCCGGCGGCCCCATCTTGTTGATGGAAGCGCTGGTTCTGGTGGCCTCGAATCACATTTACTCGAGCATCGCTACTCCCGTGGTCTTGCCCAGCACGGTCAATTTGCGGCTGGCCAACCGCTCCCGGGGCGTCCGCCCCTATGTGATCGCGGATGGCCAGAAAGATTATCAAATCGACGAAGGGACGGAGATTGAAATCACCACCTCCCCCGTCAAAGCCCTACTGGTGGACCCCGGCTGGGTTTCCGCGGTGGGCAAGCTCAAAGTCGACCCCGGAGGTTCCGTTGCCTGAAGAATGGATTACGAAGTTACAGGGCCAGTTGAAATCCCATCTCAAGGATCTCGGCGAGCGCCTGAGCCAGCAAGAGAAGTGGCTGGACGAGAATGAAGAGGACCTGGACGAGAAAGATCACGAGAAGGCCGTGACCGAGTTGGAAAAGCTCGAAAGCGTCATGGAGTGCCTGGAAGAGGCACTGGAAGCCTTGACCGGCGAATAGCCAATAAAAAAAGCCCGGTGCAAAACCGGGCTTTTTTCTTTCCTGGTGGCGTCAGACAGCCAGCTTGGCAAAATGCTTCAAGTGGGTGTGGCGGACGCCGTTGAGATTGCGCGAGAGCAAACGCGAGCCCACCCGACCAAACTCTTCGGGGTCGCCGCTGACTTCGATGAGATGCGGCACGGCAGGCGTACTGGTGACGCCGAGACGAATCAATTCTTGCAAAACATAACTGGCGGGGTCGATGATCTCCACGTCTGGACCGAGCAGCTCCTGGATAAGCGGGCGCAGGAATGGGTAGTGCGTGCAGCCCAGGATTAGAGTATCCACCTGCTCCATCTGTAAGGGAGCCAGGTATTCCCAGAGAGTCTCGCGGGCTTCGCGAGTGTTGACCTGGCCCGATTCGATGATGGGCACCAGTTTGGGACAACCCATCGGCAGCACGTTTACGCCAAAGTTGAGTCGACCCAGGGCGGTGCGGCAAGATTTCTCGTAGGCTCCGCTGCGAGCGGTGATCGGGTTGGCAATCAGACCGATTCGTCCGTTGCGGGTGCGCAGCACGGCCGCCTCAGCGGCCGGATCGATGATGCCGACTACGGGCACCGGACACCAGGAGCGAACGCGGTCGAGAGCCAGTGCGTTCGAGGTGTTGCAAGCCATCACCACGGCGGAGGCACCAGATTCTACCAGGTGTTCCACAATCGTCTCGACCAGATGCGTGACTTCCGACGCAGGCCGGTCTCCGTAGGGGACGTGAGCGGTGTCGCCATAATAATGGATGGCAAGATGGGGTGCCTCAGACATCAGGCGCCCGGCGATACTCAATCCGCCAACTCCCGAATCAAAAACCCCTATACGTCCCGAACTCATTTCGGCTTTACCTCCCAAAATCGACCAGACCCTAAAATCACAGCGGCCCTTCGCAGTCGATCAGCCACCCCCTCCATCCAGGGTAACGAGTCTTCCGGACTCCTACAAAGTCCAAAAATACTCTAGAAAGTGACCTGACTACTGAGACTGGATCCCAACTGGCCATCAACTACTTGATGTCCCTTATAGACACCACACTTTCGTGTCTGTACTGTGTCAGACTGCGAAAATGTTCCGATTTGTGTGGGCATCGTCGCGATGTTCACACTTCCACCTAAACCCGAATTGAAAGTTCTTCAAGCTATAAGGGTACCCTGCGTTAGCAAGAATTATTTCGTGAGGTTTTGCAGGCTTACCAGACCTCGAACCACGCCTAACTGCACATGTCCCAGGCTGACGCCTCCCTGGAGATAAGCGATAAAGGGCGGTCGCACCGGGCAGTCCGCCGACATCTCTAGCGAAGAGCCGGCGATGAAGGTACCGCCCGCCATCAGGATAGGGTCCCGATACCCCGGTTGCACCCAGGCCTCTGGCGTAGCCTTCGAATCCACCGGTCCACTCCGCTGCACGCCCCGGCAGAAGGCCGCCTGCGCTTCCGGACTTCCCAGGCGGATCGCCTGGACGATATCGCTGCGATGGTCTTCCCAGCGGGGGCTTACCTCCAGGCCTTCCAGCTCCATGAAGCAAGCCGCCCAACAGGCACCTTCCAGGGCGTGGCCCACCACGATGGGCGCCTGAAACAGACCCTGCAGCATCGAGCGGGAGAAGCCCAGGCTCGCTCCTTGTTCGCCACCGATGCCGGGAGCCGTCAAGCGATAAGCGGCCGCATCCACGGCCGCCCGTGTGCCTGCCAGATACCCACCGGTAGCGGCCAGCGTTCCACCCAGATTCTTGATCAGGGAGCCGGCTACCAGGTCGGCGCCCACGTGAGTCGGCTCTCGCTCTTCGACCAGTTCTCCGTAGCAATTGTCGACCATCACCACACACTGCGGAGCAATCTCTCGGATCACTTCGATAGCCTTCCCAATCTGCTCGATGGAGAGACTCTTGCGCCAGGCATAACCACGAGAGCGTTGCAAAAAGACCATTTTGGTGTCGGGCCGTAAAAAGCTACGCATGCCCTGATAGTCGAGGGAGCCATCGACAAGCTCTAACTGACGGTAGCTTACGCCCCAGTCGATCAAGGAGCCGGGCGTGGGCGCCTTCTGACCGATCACCGTGGAGAGGGTATCATAGGGCTCACCGCTCACGCTCACCAGCTCGTCGCCCGCTCGCAAGTTTCCAAAAAGACCGCAAGCAATCGCGTGCGTTCCCGACACAAACTGCAAACGAACGAGAGCGGCTTCGCAGCCAAAGAGATCGGCGTAGACTTCGTCCAGCAGTTCTCGACCCGTGTCGCCGTAGCCATAACCGGTGGAACCCAACAGGTGAACTTCGCTCAAGCCACGGGCCTGCAGAGCGTCCAGAACTCTCCATTGAAGACGATGGGCTCGCTCGCGGATCTGTTCGCGAAGCTCTCGAGTCCGCAGCGTTGCTTGCTGAAAATTCTCGACCTGTTCGGGTCGCAGACCCTCGCTGAGCAGGCGCTCGCGAATCACTGGGGCCACCCCTGCTCAGGCTCGTCCATCCAGGGTCCGCCGCGGTAACGCCTTTGGTGAGGATGAAAAGATGCTTTGTAGCGCATGGAGTCGTTGCCTTCCACGTAAAGTCCTAGATAGAGATGTTCCCGCCCATTTTCAGAGCACCATTGCAAGGAGCGCATCACCGAATAGATCCCCAGGCTGCGCCGGGGCTCGCAATCCCAGACAAAATAGACGGACGAGATGCCACCCGGAGTCACATCCATCCAGTCCACCCCCACCAGTTCTCCGTTCAAGCGATAGACGAAGTCCAGACCTTTGCCCGGTTGCTCCAGGTAGATGGCCGAGAACTCCTCGGCACTGATCGGCTGTTGCTTGTCCCAGCGCCTGGTTTGATAGCGCTGATAGAGCTCATACTTTTCTTGACTGAAGACGCTTGGTTCTACCGTCAGCGTCAGGTCCTGGTTGCGCTTCCAGATCTGGCGCTGGTTCTTGTTGGGACGAAAAGTGGCGGCGGTAATGCGCAAAGAAATGCAGGCCTGGCAGCCTTCGCACATCGGAGTGTAAAAAAGGTGCCCCAGACGGCGAAAGCCGGAAAACAGCAGTCCCTGGATGTCGTCCGCGTTGGCGTCGAGAACGTGCAAAGCCAGCGAATGCCAGCGACGATCGGGCAGATACGGACATTCGCCAAAATCCAACAGGCGCATCGGCGAGTGTTGCATATGCGGCCTCATTCCCAGAGTATGCAGGGCTTCCTGCGATCGGCCCAAAGGCTGGCCTATGTCTTTCCGCTACGAACTGCTGCAAAAACGGGGCCAGGCCCGACGTGGTCGCATTCATACCCCCCACGGTGTCATCGAGACGCCCGAATTTCTGCCGGTCGGCACCCAGGCCACCGTCAAAGCCATGACGCCTCAACAGTTGTTAGAGTTGAATGTCCAGGGAGTGCTGGCCAACACCTACCATTTGTATCTACGACCCGGCTCCAAGCTAGTGGAGCAGCTGGGCGGTCTGCACAAGATGATGAACTGGCCGCGCCCAATCATGACCGATTCTGGTGGCTTTCAGGCTTTCTCCCTGGGCGCCGGGCGAGAGCACGGTGTCGGCAAAATTGGCGGTGTCTTTCCCGGTAGCTCGGCCAAAAAACCCCGTTCCTCGATCATGCCGAATATGGTCAAGATCAACGAAGAGGGCGTGCGTTTTCGCTCCCACCTGGACGGCTCCACCCATCTGCTGACTCCTGAATCCTCGATCCGCATTCAGGAAGAGCTGGGTGCCGATATGATTCTGGCCTTTGATGAGTGCACTTCTCCCCTGGCCGACAAAGCCTACACGGAGACCGCTCTGGAGCGGACCCATCGCTGGGCCGTCCGCTGCCTGGAAGCTCGCCGCGACACGCCGCAGGCTCTCTACGGAATTCTGCAGGGCGGCGCCTATCAAGACCTGCGAGAACGAACGTTAGATTTCATGCTTAAGTGGCCCTGGCAGGGCTATGCTGTCGGCGGATCTTTGGGCAAAACCAAAGAAGAAATGCATAAGGTGCTGGACTGGACCGTGCCCGGACTGCCCGATGACAAACCTCGTCACTTGCTGGGCATCGGGGAATTCTCCGACCTGTTTGAGGGAGTGGCGCGCGGAATCGATACTTTCGACTGCGTTATCCCTACCCGCTTCGCCCGAAATGGTCGCGTTTTCGTCCCCCCGGGGACGCCAGGCCGCTCCCCGAGAGGGACCTGGAATCTGCTGAACGCGCGCTTTTTCGACCTGGACGTTCCCATCCAGAAAGACTGTAGTTGCTACTGCTGCCGAAACTTTTCGCTGGCCTACTTGCGCCATCTCCACAAGGCGGATGAAATTCTCGCCTACACGCTGTGCACCATGCACAACATTCACTTCCTGCTGCGCTTGATGGCGGCGATGCGTCGTGCTCTGGAAGAAGACCGTTTTGAGGAACTACGCGCCCTCTACTGCGACGATCTCGGTGCCGGCCAGGGAGCGAGCGCCGCGGAGTAAATGGGCCGGGTTGGTGATCACCACCCGGCCTCCGGTGGACTCGACGAAGTGCAGACCAGACTCCACCTTGGGGCGCAGCGAACCCGAACGGAAATGACCCTCGGCCAGGTAGCGACGAGCTTCCTCCACGGTCAGTCGAGTCAACGGCCTGGCGTTCTCGGTGTTCGGGTTCAGCGATAGCCGCTCGGCCACGGCACAGAAGAGCAGAAGCTGGGCCTGAAGCTGCTCGGCCAGCAAAATCGCCGTCAAATCCTTGTCGACCACGGCCGTGGTCGACAGGTACCCCGACTCACTGGCCAGCACCGGGATCCCTCCCCCGCCGGCACAAATCACGCAGCAACCAGGGGCCAGCAGTTGGCGAATGATTCCCAGTTCCACCACCGCTTTGGGCTTGGGAAAGGGGACCAGCCGACGCCAGCCCCGACCGGCATCTTCCGCAACCTGCCAGCCATCCTCCTCGCGTCGATAGGTGGCGGTGGACTCATCCATAAAGTAGCCCACCGCCTTGATTGGATTGCCGAAGGCCGGGTCCTCGGCGTCGACCTCTACTTGAGTAACCAAAGCCACCGCCTGGCCACTTAGCTGGCGCTGACGCATGGCGTTGCCAATGCTCTGCTGGAATTGATAGCCCAGGCTGGCCTGAGTGTCGGCCACGGCGAGATCGAGCGGCAGATCTTCCACCAGCTCGCGACTTAACTCGGCTCTCTGCAGGGTCTGTCCCAGTTGCGGTCCATTCCCGTGGACGAGCACAACGGCCCAGCCTTCAGCGAGTAGCTCGACGACTTGAGAACTGACCTCGGAGATAATTTGCGCCTGATCGGTCAGGCGCTGGCGTGCCCGTGCGTCGCGAATCAGGGAGTTTCCCCCCAGAGCGATGACAGCCACCGGCATACCGGCTAGTGGTCGCGCACTACGGCTGGACTTCTTTGGCCAGGCAGCGGTCGATGTAGTCTTGAATCGCTTTAGCGCTGTCTTCGTTCAGGTCGTGGAAGCGCAGGCCGACCTGGTAGCGGCCGGTCCCCACTTCGTCGCGCCAGACCACCTCGGCATTCATGTGCACGGTAGGCAGGTCAAATTCCAAGAAGATTTGCAGCGGGAAAGTGCTTCCAATCTCCAGCGACTCATCCAGGCGAACCCGCATGCCTTCAACCGAAAGGTCGAGAGCCAACGGATACAACCAGCGGGTTTGCTCTTCCAGGCCGATACCAACGCCTAAAACACGGTTGAGGCGAAAGCGCAGACGCTTGCCTTCCGGTGAGCAGATCTCCAAGATTTTGGTGACGCAGGCGACCGCTTCCGGGGTCATGTCGAGGAACTGCAGACCCGAGACGAACATGCCGCCCAGCAGGCGCTTGCTCCAGACCACGCGAGCCTTGACCTCGAGCTCAGGGAACTCCGAGCTGACCTCGCCGCCGAACGATTCGGTTTGCAGCTTTAGCGTAAACTGCTCGCTCTGGGGAAACTCCACGTCTCCATTGACTCGGATACCGCCCGAAGAAATATCCACCAGATGAAGATAAAGTCCGGTGCTTTCGCCGGCGTGGAGCAACTGAGCCATGATCAGCTTGTTGAGGCGGACCCCTTTACGCTGGGCTACGCGTCGCTCCGACTTGGAATTTTCAGCCGCCTTCTTCTGGGCGTCGGTTTCCGAGCCCCAGACCGCCTGGGGGTCGAGCTCTTCCTCGACGACCTCAGCGGTTGCCGCTTCCACCTCCTCGGTGGCAGGTTCAACCGGATCCGTATCCGCGGAAGAGGAAGGTGCTTCGACTTCAGCCGCTACTGCGACAGAATCATCCTGAGAAGTGTTTTCGCCCGACATAAGCTGGCCTGTTCGTCCCTTTCGTTTCTAAGTCCTGGCGGAAGCCAGCGCTGCCTGCTCCCGACTGGTATAGAGGGGAAACTGGCGGCACAATTCGCCGACCTGGCCACGAATTTTTTCCAGCCGCGAAGAATCCTGAGCGTGTTGTAGCGCTTCCACGATCCACAGACCGATTTGCTGCATCTGGTCTTCCTTCATGCCACGGGTGGTCAGGGCGGGGGTTCCCAGGCGTACGCCGCTGCACACGGCAGGTGGATTCTTATCGAAAGGAATCGCATTCTTGTTGCAGGTGATGCCGGCATGCTCCAAAGCCGCTTCGGCATCCCGACCGGTCAATCCCAGAGGAGTGACATCGACCAGCATCAGGTGATTGTCGGTTCCGCCCGTGACCAGACGAGCACCACCTTCGCTCAGGGTCGCGGCCAGTTGCTTGGCGTTCTTGACTACCTGCTCCTGATAAACGCGGAAGTCCGGTTGCAACGCTTCTTGGAAAGCAACCGCTTTGCCGGCGATCACGTGCATCAGCGGTCCGCCCTGATATCCGGGGAAAATATTCTTGTCGATGGCCTTGGCGAAGGCTTCCTTGCAAAGAATCATGCCGCCCCGGGGGCCACGCAGGGTCTTGTGGGTGGTGGTCGTGACCACGTCGGCATATTGGACTGGATTGGGATGCAGACCGACCGCGGCCAGTCCGGCAAAGTGGGCCATGTCCACCATGAAAATGGCGCCTACTTCGTCGGCCAGCTTGCGGAAGAAGTCGAAATCCAGGGTGCGCGGGTAGGCGGAGTAGCCGGCCAGCAGAACCTTTGGGCGATGTTGTTTGGCCAGTTCGGCCACCTGGTCGTAGTCGATCAGCTCCGTGTCCGGCCTCACCTGGTATTGAATAATCTCAAAGTGGCTGCCGGAGAAGTTTACTTTGTGGCCGTGGGTCAAGTGGCCACCGTGAGCCAACGAGAGACCCATAAGCTTGTCGCCGTGCTGCATGATGCCGTAGTAGGCTGCAATGTTCGCGCTGGAACCGGAGTGCGGTTGCACGTTGGCGTGTTCCGCGCCAAACAGCTTGCAGGCCCGCTGCCGCGCCAACTCTTCCACCACGTCCACGTGTTCGCAGCCACCGTAATAGCGTTTACCGGGATAGCCTTCGGCGTACTTGTTGGTGAGCACGCTACCGACTGCTTCCAGCACGGCTTCGCTGACGAAATTCTCGGAAGCGATCATTTCCAGTGTGCCGGTCTGACGGAGGGTCTCCGCTTGAATCGCCCGGGCCACTTCCGGGTCACTGGCTACCACGTGCTCTAACATTTTGCTTCCTCTTCTTTCATCCGGGGCGCGTTACCAACGCTCCCACAATTTTTGCGCTGCCACCCGGCAGCGCGAACGCAGGTCGGAGGCGTCGATCCCGGACACCTGACCTTGCCAAAAGACGCACTCCCCCGCCACCCAGGTGCCCCAAACGGGGGCAGTCCCCATTCCAAAGAGCCAGTGACCGAGAAAGTTCTGACCGCTGAGCGGAGTGGGCGGATCGTAGTCCACCACCATCAGGTCCGCTTCCGCCCCGACGACAATTTGCCCTAGCTGGCGGCCGAACCTTTGACTGGCCAGGCGAGCCGGCTCCAAGAAGGCGACCCGATAAATGTTCTTCCACTCGAAGGCGCGCGGGTCCGCCGCCTGATGCTTGTGTAGGACGGCCAGGACTCGTGCATCCTCAGAGGGATCCTGGCTCATTCCGTCAGTCCCCAGGGCGACCGGCACTCCCAGCTCGAGAAGCTCCTGCACCGGAGCACATCCCACCGCGTTGTTCATGTTCGAGCGCGGATTGTGCAGCACGGTCACTCCGTGACGAGCCAGTAGTTCCTTTTCTTGGGGCTGCAGATGGATACAATGAGCGGCCCACACCGGACGGTCTTGAAGACCATCTTCCAGGAGCCGCTGTAGAGGGGGTCGCGAGTAGGTTTTCAGGCTATGCTCTACGTCGCACAGGTCTTCTGCCACGTGCACGTGCACCGGCACATCGGCAGGCCATTGGCGCAGAGCATACTGCAGAGTGGCCGGGTCCACCGTCATCGAGGCGTGCAGGCCCAACGCGGCCGCCAGCCGTCCCTCCCGGTCGGACTCACACTGACGCGCGAAACGCGCGTTCTCTTCTACTCCCTGGCGGGCTCCAGCCGGGCCGTGACGGTCGCTCGTTTCGTAGCACAGGCAGGCTCGCAAACCAACCTGCAGGCTGGCCTCCGCCAACCGATCCAGACTACCGTCGATGCAGGCGGGGCTGGCGTGGTGGTCGATCACGGTGGTCACCCCACGCTGAACCCCTTCCGAGAAACCGAGCAGACCGCTCAGGTAGACATCCTCACTGGACAATGCCTGATCGAGGCGCCACCACAATCTCTGCAAAATCTGCAAAAAATTGGCGGGCGCTTCCTCTTTCAGGGAGATCCCCCGCGCAAAGGCACTATAAAGGTGATTGTGAGCATTGATCTGGCCGGGCATGAGTACGCGGCCCTGTAGATCCAGCTTCGACAGAGGCGGAGCCTGAGCCAGAACCTCGGCGGCCGGACCAAAGGCTCGAATCTTACCCCGCTCGATCCAAAGCGCTCCATCGTGGATGACTTCTGGAGTTTCACCCAGGGTGACGATGGTGGCGTTCGTAAACAGGAGAGTTCCCGGCATTCGCCCCGCACTTTGCCAAGCGCTTCGGAGGCCCCTCTTTGGTCAAGGCTGGAGAAACAGCATGAAATCGAACTGGCCCGGGATGTTCAGCGACTGACGATCGCTCTGGCTTCCGGCCAACTTGCCGTCGCCGACGCGTAAACGAACATCTAAACGATTGTTGGCGTTGGCATCCGTGGACATGACGAAGTTCTCGCTCGGGTCCAGGGCCGTGAAAAAAGCCCCTCCGGAGCCGGCCAGAGCCAAAGGGCTGCCGCTCATCTCGCTGAGCAGACCACCGGCGCTCACCTGATAGACGTGCACGGCGGGCGAACCGTTTTCTCCCAGATAATATTGCCCGTTCTGGGCGAAGTCAGCAGTGGCGGGACGAAATTTCAAATGCTGCACCGTGACACCGTTGGGGAAACCGTCGCTTCCCAACGTGTAGGCGCAGATGGAGTCGTTGCCCTGGACCGCCACCTCCAAACAGGCCGATCCCGGTTTCAGATCCAGGTCCACCGCCCGGTCGGTGCTGCTGGCCAGCGGGGTCGTGACGTCCGGGCCGAGAGCTCCCCCAATCAGCGGAAAGGACTGAATCTGTCCTAGCTCCGGAACATGCAGCATCTTACCACCGTGCGAGAAATCCGCCCCCCAGCCCGGCTCGGCGGCCAGCTCGCTGTCCGCCCCCTGCACGTTCAAGACACCGGTGCTGGAAATCGAGTAGGTGCGGAGCCTGCTGCTACCGGCGGCATAGGCCCAGCCTCCTGAGGGATGGACCAGAAAAAGCTGGGTCTGGTCGGGGCAAGCGATACTGCTGAGGAGACTCGCCTTGCCGCTTTCCTCCAGCGAGAACTGAGTGATCACGTTGGAGTCACGGTTGACCACGTAGAAGACCTTCACGTGCGGATGGGCCTTGACGATGACCGGATGCGTGCCGGCACTGGGAATCGGATCTCCCAGGGCACTGGTGGTGCCGTCCTCCAGATGGACCTGCTTGACGGCGATGGAGTTGGCCGCAAAGTTGGGCACCATCACCATCTCCGTGGTGCGTTGCGAAGACTGCGCGGAGGCCTGGGTGTCGCTCAGTGCGCCGCATCCGGCCAGATTGGTCAAAAGAAAAAGTGCCGCGAGGTTTCGTTTCATAAGCGGACAGGTTCGTCACCCGGCGCCGACCTCCAGTCACTTAAATAGAAGTTTTTTCAAGCCCCGACTGGCCGGTCGGCACAATAAAAAAAGACCCCGGGCGAACCCGGGGTCTTTTCAGCCAGACAGCTTGACCTTAGAAGTTGAAGGTGAAGAAGTCGAAGCCGGCGGGATTGTTGAGCGACTGGGTGTCCGAGGTGGAGCCAGTGAACTCACCGTTGGTGCCGCGGAAACGGGCGGTCAGGATGCTGTCTGCAGCAGCCGAGGTGGACAGGATGAAGTTGTTGCTGGGGTCAAGCGCCACGAAAACGGCGTTACCGGCGGCAACCGCCATCGGGTTGGTGGCCAGAGCGGTCAGAGCGCCGGTGGCGTTGTCGACGTTGAAGCCGTACATCTGCGGGGAGCTGGCGCTACCGACATAGTACTGACCATTGACGGCGAAGTCGGCCATATTGAGGAAGGTCGAGGTGGACGACAGGTTGGTGGTGATTGCACCGACCACGCCGTTGTTCACCGGGAAAGACTCGATGCGGTCGGTGGCTTCAGCCACGCGCACAATCGAAACCAGCGAAGCCTGGCCGGGACGAACGTCGACGTCCAGAGCTTCGGGAGTGGTGCCGCTCAAGGTCGGGCCTGCACCGGTGGTCGACAGCGAACCGTCAGCAGCGATGTTGAAGGACTCGATCTTGCCGACTTCCGGCGAGTGAAGCACGCCGCCACCGAAGCTGAAGTCAGCGTCCTTGATGCGGGTGGTGTCGTTGGTGAAGAACGAGGTCGAAGCCACGTCAGCGCCAGCAGCCGTCAGGGTGCCGTTGTTAGCAACGGTGAAGCGACGGATGGAGCCGACGGCGCCGTTACCACCACTGGCTGCGCCCACGTAGACGAAGCCGCCGGAGGGGTGAATTACCATGTACTGGGGGTTGGCCGGGGTGGCTACGGTGCCCAAGAAGGCTGCGCCGCCGTTGGCGTCCATGGTGTACTGGCTGATGGTGGCCGAGCCGACGTTCAGCACGTAGAACACGTTGATGTTCGGGTGAGTCTTGACCAGAGTGGGGTTGGTGCCGACGCCGGTGGCGAACTGGCTGTTCAACACGCTGCTGGTGCCGTTGCCGATGTTCACGTTCTTGATGGTGAACGTGTTGTTGCCGCGGTTGGCGATGATGCCATACTCATGAATGCTGGTGGTGGGGGTGAAGGGGACGACGTTGGTGTCATCAGAGCCGCAACCAGTGGCGACCAGGCCCGTCAGGGCGACGAGGCCGGCGAAGCAGAGGGTGGACAAGTTCTTTTTCATAAAGATTACCTGGACTTTCATAGATGGTGGGCTCTTGGCCCCCGACGGCCGGTTGACTGCACGGCCGCGAACTCGGGGGCGATTCTGCCACGTGTGGCATTTACCTCCTAGTCGAGTAGAACAAACTACGTATTTTTTAGAATCTTGGCATCAGAGAATCGAGAGGTTTGGACCCGCCCCCTCGTTCCCCAAAGCATTTGGAGCCTGTGCCAAACAAAAAAACTCCGCCGAGGGGCGGAGTTTTTTTTTTGATTCGCCAGGACGAAATCAGGCGACCATCTCGGTGGGCTCGTAACCCGGCGGAGGAGCGATGTCTTCGCGCATAAAGACTTCCAACATCTTGTTGGCCTGCTCGGTCTTGGCCTTGAAAGCGGCCGGCGACATGTTGGACGCGGTGGTCGTGGTGCCCGACTTTTCGGTCGTGCTGGCCTGCCCCGACGAACCGGCCTTAAGACCCTGCAGTGCCTGAAGGATCTGGCGGGTAGCCGGACGGTTGTAGATTTCACCAGCTTTGTCGCCGGTGTGCTGCATGTAATTGTTCTGCTGGTAAGAAATCAGACTGTTGAGCATGCGCTTCTGACGAGCCTGAGGGCTGAGCGCATTGTTGGGGTCCGCATTGGACTGCTGCATCTTCTGCTGATAGAGGAAGCGAGTCTCGGCCAGCTTGCCCTGCTCATTCAGCTTCTGCTGAGCAACCTTACGGCCGATGTCTTCGGGCGTAGTCTTGTTCAGCTTGGCTTCTTTAGTCTCTTGCTGAGCGGCGGTCTCGCCTTTGGCCTTGGTGCCTTCAGTCTTCTTCGAGGTCAGCTCACTGAGCTTGACGCGCTTACGCTTAACCTTCTGCTTGTCGCCCTGATCAAAGTTGGCGGCGGCGGCGCCTCCCGACTTGCCAGCTCCTTTACCCCCGGCCTGGGGGCCTTTATCGCCCTCTTCATCTTCGCCTTGGAGGGTTTTGGTTCTGGCCTCTTCCGCCTTCTTATCGGTTTTTGGGGCCTTCGGCTGGATATAGGACTGTGCTATGCCTGTATTAGCTGCAATATCACTGGCACGAGGTAAGCTCACGGCGAAACCCTTTCATCTCTGTATGTCTTGCTAACAGTATGCGGTAAAACCGCTAAGACTAGGTTACGGGAAGGTTGAATCTTTGTTTCAAATTTGTTAATTCTCATCCCCAGGCCTTCTGTTCCTGGAACGAAAAGGAGTATGGGTCAGAGATATGGGAAAGCGACCGGGTATGAAACGCAAACGAAGATGGCTGATGTCAATTGTCTCTCTGCTGGTGCTGGTGAGCGCCCTGGTCCTGGCTGTCTCGTTCCGTTATTTCTATAAGCGCGAGCTGCTCCCCTGGCTGCCGCCGAATCAAAGCCTGTGGAGCTGGCGAGCGGACGGCCTGGAGAGGGCGCCGCAGGCGCTCTTCGATTTCCTCCAGTACAAAGACTCGGACCGAAGCCGGAAAAAGCTGATCGCCATGACTTTTGACGACGGCCCCTACCCTCTCTACACGCCGCTGCTGCTGGACATCCTCAAGCACTACAAAGTCAAGGCGACTTTCTTTGTGGTAGGAATCCATGTGCGCGAGTTCCCCGCCCTGGCTCGCAAGATCGTGGCCGAGGGCCACGAAATTGCCAACCACACCAACCGCCATCGACGCGAGCGCGATCTCAGCCAGGAAGAACTGCGTGGAGAGATCCTGGGCTGCGAGCAGGCCATCTTCGATGTCACCGGGGAAAGGCCCCGATGCTTCCGACCCGCCGGTGGCTTCCTCACCGAAGAAGGCATTCTTACGGTGCAAAATCTTGGCTACTCTTCTTGCAACGCCACCGTCAACCCGGGCGACTGGTGGCAGCGCGACCCGGACATGCTGATCCGCTCGAGCTACCGCGGCCGCAGTCGCGAAGGAGTCACGCTGATGCATAGCGGCGCCCTGGGAATCGTTCGGGCGCTGCCGGGTTACATCAACGCGCTGAAGGCCAAAGGCTTTGACTTCGTTACGATGTCGGAGCTGGGCCGGCAGGTCGGCCGCCCCCTGCCCGATTTGCCGCAGCGAACTCACATACCAACACCTTCAACGGAGGGTCCGAGTCCAGGGCTGGGAAGTCCGATTCCGGAAGCAGACGACGAATACGCTCCGTAGGCCGACCCGCCTTGGCGGCGCAGCGCTCGAGCACAGTGCGAAATTCTTCTTCGCTGACTCCGGCCAGATTGTTGCAGGCCACGATGCGTCCACCCGGGGCGAGTAACTCCAGACAAGGCTTAAAAAGGCCCTGATAGTCGTTCTTCACGTCGACGGAACCAAAGAAACCCTTGGCCAGAGCGGGCGGATCCAGAAAGACCAGATCATACTGACGAGCCGGCACCCTCCGCGTTTGCGGGCGTTTGCGGGCGCGCGCCGGCAGCGGACGGCCGGCCAGCTGCCATAGAATCGGATAAACTTCCTCGCAGCAAAAATGCTGGCGCCTGCAACCGTTCGCCTCGGCATTCTCTTCGCCACGCCGCAGCGCAGCTTGAGAGAAGTCTACGTTCATCACCTGGCTGGCTCCGCCCGCTTCGGCGGCGATGCCGGCCGCGCAGGTATAGCTGAAGAGGTTGAGCACCCGAGCTTTTTCGCAATGGTGGCGCAAGTAGCGACGAGCGCAACGCAGGTCAAGAAACAGGTGCGGGTCCTGGCCGCGATGGTGAGCCTCGATCTTGAAGGTCTGGCCCATTTCCTGAACCCACACCGGTTCCGGAGGCTGCTCCGGGTAGAGCAGCTGAGGGGAGCGTCCGGCACGTCTTTGCCAGACGACCAGTTGACTCACCCCCACTTCTTCCTGACACCAGCGCTCCAAAATCTCCCAGTCCAGGTCCAGAACCAAAGGACGGAAAAGCTGCAGCAAGACAAGGGATCCGTAACGATCCAGGGTTAGCCCCGGGACCCCCTCGCTGGTACCGTGAAAAAGGCGATAACAATCGGTTTTTTGCTGGCGCCAGCTGGCCGTTTCCGCCTGACGACGTTGCCAGGCTTCTTTGAGAAGGTCGAAAACGCTCAGGGCTTCTCACCCACGAAGCTGCCGCTCGGGATCTTCTTCTTCTTGGCGAAATCCTCGGCGCGTGTGGTCGAGTGAATCACCACATTGCGGCCGACCTCCAGCTTGTCGGGCAGAACGGCGTCCTTACCAACCAGAGTCAGTCCAGTGTTCAGCCAGTCGGGCAGTTCTTTGTTGGCGGTGTTGTCATCGCCCACGCCGAGCAGGCAACCCTTGCCGATTCGCACTTTTTTGTCGATGATGCAACGGTCGACCACAGCCCCGGCTTCGATGACCGTGTCGTGCAAGATAATGCTGTTGCGCACAACCGCCCCTTCGGCCACTACCACGCCCGGGGAGAGCACACTATGCTCAACGACTCCATCGATGCGGCAACCGTTGGAGAGGATGTTGCCATCCACCTTGGCGGCGGTGCCGCACTTCACAGGTGCCCGCTCCATACTGCGCGTCAGCACGGTCCAGTGCGGGTCGTAAAGATCCAGAGCGGGGTTCTCGGCCAGCAGGCTCATGTTCGCCTCCCAGTAAGACTGCACCGTTCCGATGTCGGCCCAGTATCCGGGAAAATGATGAGCGCGCACATTCATGTTGCCCTCGACCATCGCCGGCACCAGGTGACGACCGAAGTCCACGTAGTCGTTGTTTTCCAGCAACGAGATGAGCACGTCCTTTTTGAAAGCGTAGACGCCCATGTTGGCCAGCGCCTCGCGCGCGCGACGGGGTTTTTCTTCGAAGCCTTCCACAACGTCGTCTTGACCGAGGGCCACGATACCGTAGCGGTGCACATCGTGCGGACTCACGCGGCGCACCGCCAGGGTCAGGTCGGCCCCGGTCTGTTGATGCTGGCGCAGCAGAGGCCGGTAGTCCATCAGGTAGATGTGGTCGCCGGAGAGGACCATGACGGTTTCTTCCGGTTGCTCCTTGAGATAGTCGAGGTTACGACGCACCGCGTCGGCGGTGCCCCTCTGCCAGTCACCGAAGCGTCCGCCCCGGTAGGGATGGACGACTCGCAGTCCGCCCGACATCAAGTCGAGGTCCCAGGGGGCTCCCGTCCCCAGGTGCTCGTTCAGGCTCTGGGGCAGATATTGCGTGATGACGGCGACATTGAAGATGTCGCTGTTCACGCAGTTGGACAGGCTAAAGTCGATCAGACGATATTTGCCACCAAAGGGGATGGCGGGAGCCACGCGGATCTCGCTCATGACGCTGAGGTTAGGGCTGGGACCGCCAGCCATGATCATTGCCAATGCTCTTGACATAAAGGCTCCTTAAACCGTCTCGCCGTCTTCGACGACGTTGCTTTTCGGGAAGTGATGTTCTTCCCGGTCACTGTTGATCAGGACGTTCCGTCCCAGGCGGCAGCCCACGGGAATCACGGCTCCTTTGCCGATCACGGTCAATCCGGTGGTCATCTTGTCGGTGAGCAGCTTGTTCTGCACAGAATCGTCGCCCGGACCGATGGTCACGCCGGAGCCCACCACCACCTGTTTGTCGATGATGACCCGGTCCAACTTGGCGCCAGGCCCGATCCAGCAGTCGTTCATGATGACGCAGTTTTCCACTACTGCGCCGGGCGAGACCTGGACGCCGGGGCTGAGCACGCTGTTGTGTACCAGACCGCGAATGACGCAGCCGTTGGAAATCAAGCTCGACTGAACCTTGGCCTGAGGACCGATGCGGGCAGCCGGACGTTCCTCCGAGCGGGTCAGCACCGGCCAGTGGTCGGTGAACAGGTCCAGGGCCGGACTGGGCCGGGTCAGTTCCAGGTTGGTGGCCCAGTACGAATCCAGAGTCCCGACATCCACCCAGTAGCTTTCGTAACGGTAGGCGACACAGCGATACCCTTCGGTGATGAGCGCGGGAATGACGTGCTTGCCAAAATCGAGGTCGGGATTCTTCTGGCGCTCGATTTCCAGACGTTCCTGGAGCACGCGCCGACTGAAGATGTAGATGCCCAGAGAGGCTAGATTGCCTTTGTCGCGCTTTTTGGGCTTCTCGGTGAACTCGACGATGTTGGACTCGTCGTTGATCGTCATGATGCCAAATCGGTCGGTTTCTTCGAGGGGAACCGGCATGACCGCCACGGTGAAGTCGGCCTTGCGTTGCACGTGATAGTCGATCATCTTGGCGTAATCCATTTTGTAGATATGGTCACCCGAGAGAATCAGCACGGCATCGGCGGCCTGGTCTTCCACAAAGCCCCAGTTCTGATAGATGGCGTCGGCGGTTCCGCCGTACCAACGCTGACCGCCGCGCTCCTGATAGGGAGCCAGCAGACGCACGCCGCCGCGGCTACGATCCAGGTTCCAGGGTTTACCGATACCGATGTGTTCATTGAGACTGTGCGGTCGGTACTGGGTGAGCACGCCCACCGTGTAGATGCCGCTGTTGACGCAGTTACTCAAGGTAAAGTCAATAATGCGGTATTTCCCCCCGAAAGGAACGGCCGGCTTGGCGCGCTTTTCGGACAGGACGGTGAGGCGACTTCCTTCGCCCCCGGCTAAAAGCATGGCAATCGTTTTCATAGGCCGCAGCCTTTCGAAAGCTAGGCCTCCGCCTCCTGGAAATTTAGCCTGTGGCTAATTACAGTTTCTGCAGACGACTGGCTTCGGCGGCGGGCAAAAGCAGGGTAAGGTTGCCAAAGATGGTGGTCACCCCGCTGCCATCGACGTATTTGACCACGCCGTTCCCGTAGCGAGGGTGAGAAAGTCGATCCCCGACCTTGAGAGCCCCGCCCCCTCCCCCACCAGCACCGCCGGCAGGCTTGAGGAACTCCTGCTTGAGCTTTTTCTGGCCCTTTTCGAAAGTAACGGTGACCACGTCTTTGTCGACGGCATCGACCTGGCCCGGGCCGAAGACCGAGTGAGTGACGGTATCTCCCACTTTGAACTGAGGGGCTGCCGGCGCCGGCGCAGCGTACCCTTTGGATACGGGCTTGGCGGAAGACTGCTGGCTACCCCAGCCTTTCCAGTTGCCGGAGCCAATGGCGGCGGTCGGCTCTTTGAACGAAGGACGCTCGGGAATGACCATGTTGGTCAGTTGTTTGGGGATTTCCGCCAGAAAGCGCGAGGGTCGGCGCGGAATCCGTGCCCCGTGAACCTCTCTGGACTGGGCCGACGTGATGAAAAGCTGGTCTTTGGCTCGGGTGATGCCCACGTAGCAGAGACGACGCTCCTCCTCCATCTGGTCCGGGTCGTCCATCGAGCGGACGTGGGGGAAGGTTTCCTCCTCCAGGCCGGCCAGGAACACGACGGGGAATTCCAGACCCTTGGCCGCGTGCAGCGTCATCAAGGTAACCGCCTGGGCGTCCTCGGCATAGGTGTCCTGGTCAGAAAGCAGGCTGACTTCCGCCAGAAAGCCGTCCAGCGAACCATCTTCGGCGTTGCGGTCATACTCACTGGTCACGTTGATCAGTTCGTCCAGGTTTTCCAGGCGCACCTGAGCCTCGACCTTGTCGTCTTCGTGCAGCCACTTCCGATAGCCGCTGTTCTCCAGAACCTTCTCCACCAACTCGGTCACCTTCAAGCCACTGACCTGAGCCCGCAGCTCGGTCATCCAACCGACCAGGCTCTCGATAGCGCTCCGCGCCTTGCCCGAGATGTCGAAGCGAGCCGGATCGCAGACCACGTCCCAGAGGGCCATTTCTCGCTCGGCGGCAGCCAGCAGCAGCTTCTCCATCGTGGTGGCACCCACGCCGCGGGTGGGCGTGTTGATGATGCGCCGCAGGGCCAGGCTGTCCGCGGGATTGATCAGCACCTGCAGGTAGCCGAGCACGTCCTTGATCTCTTTGCGTTCAAAGAAGCGGAGTCCGCCGACGATCTTATAGGGAATGCTGGCCTGAATCATGGCCTCTTCCAGAATACGCGACTGAGAATTGGTCCGATAAAGCAGCACGAAATCCCGGTAGCCTTCTCGGGTGGGGACCAGGCGCTTGATCTCTCGAGTGATAAAGCGACCTTCATCGCGACCGTCGCCAGCCAGGAAGAGATGCAGCTTCTCTCCGCCCACTCGGTCCGTGAAGAGCCGTTTGGCCTTGCGAGAACTGTTGTTGGCGACGACGGCGTTGGCCGCGTCGAGAATCATCTGAGTGGAACGATAGTTCTGCTCGAGTTTGACCACCTGAGCGTCCTTGAACTCGCTTTCAAAGCGCAGCAGAATCGACACGTCCGCTCCGCGGAAAGCATAGATGCTCTGGTCATCGTCGCCCACCGCGCAGAGGTTGCGATGGGCCGCCGCCAGCAGGCGCAACAGTTCATACTGAACCGCGTTGACATCCTGATACTCGTCCACCATGACATAGCGGATGCGCTCCTGATAGCGCTGGCGAATCTCAGCGTGGTCGCGCAGCATCTCCACCGTTTTGAGCAGGATATCGTCGAAGTCCAACGCCTGATTCTGCTTCAGCTTACGCTGGTAGAGATCGTAAATTTCGCCCAGGTCCCGTTCGAAAGCGTTGCGCGCCCGGCGCTTGACTTCGTCCACGTTGACCATCTGGTTTTTCCAGCTCGATACCATGCTGAGCATGCCGCGGGGGGTGAACTTTTTGTCATCGAGGCCGCGCTCGCGAATCGTTTCCTTCATGACCACCAATTGTTCGGCAGTGGCGTAGATGGCGAACTGAGGGTTGAGTCCCAGGGCCTCCGACTCTTTGCGAAGCCAACGCGCACACACCGAGTGGAAAGTTCCCAGATCCGGAAAGCGTCCTTTGCCGCACAGATGAGCAATGCGCTCCGACATCTCTTTGGCGGCTTTGTTGGTGAAGGTCACGGCCATGATTTGATTGCGACGTGCCCTTTTGCTGGCCAGGATATAGGCGATCCGGTGGGTGAGCACGCGCGTCTTGCCGCTGCCGGCGCCGGCCAGGATCAGCAGGGGGCCTTCCGTGATGCTGACGGCACGGGCTTGTGCCGGGTTCATTCCGGCCGTAAAGGTCTCGAGAATGTCTTCGGGGTTCCAGTCAGACACAGGATGCATGGGGTCGAGGGTAGAGTTGGACATGGGCGTCGTTTCCGCGCAGCCACGAGGCGCTCCTCGCGAAATATCGTTCGTTGGACATCGTTCTACTACTTTTTAGACTGCGAGACGGCGAAAAATCAGGGAAAAATTGTTGGCGGGCATGTCGACTACCCGTTCCAACGCCAGGTTTTGCAGCTCCGCTTCCTTCACGACTTCCTCCAGCCAACGCACTCCCCAGGCGGGGTTCTGACTCCGCAGGCCCTGGTCGAAGGCCAGATTGCTGGGAGCGTTGACCCGGTCCCTGAAAAAGTAAGCGCCATACAGGTAGAGCCAGCCATCGGCAGAGAGTTGGGCCGCCGCTCCGCGCAGCAGTCCGGTGGTGGCTTCCCAAGGAGCGATGTGTAGTAAGTTGATGGCCACAATGCCGCTCCATCGAACGCTGGTCGTCCAATCGGCGCTGACATCCAAGTCGAGCGGCTCGGGCAAACCGGGGTTGTAGGCCAGAATCGAGGCCCGGTGACCTGGATCGGGGTCACTCCCCTGCCAATGGACCCGAGGACTCAGAGCACTGAAACGGGCCAGGTGCTCGCCTGAGCCACTGGCAACTTCCAGAACGGGCCCCTTGGCGGCAACCGCTAGCGGCCCCAGCACTTCCCAGATCGCCGCATGATTTTGGGCGGTAGCCGGGAAGTGCAGGCGTGCCTCTTTAGTGATGATGTCCGCCCGGTCCGTGAACGTGGCCGTGCTGGATTTCTTCCGCACTGGCATCCCGAATCTCCATCACTTCGACTTCAAAATACAGGTCGACGCCCGCCATAGGATGGTTGGCATCCACTTCGATGGCTTTCTTGTCCACGGCCACAACGGCGGCAATCAACGTGTCACCGTCGTCAGCGTGCAGCTCGAGCGCCATGCCCGGCTCCAGCTCGACGTCTCCCGGCAGTTGATCCCGCGCGATCAGAAAGCGCTTCTCGGGGTCATACTGGCCGTAGCCATTTTCCGGAGTTACGTGAACCTGCAGCTTGTCTCCGACTTTCTTGGACTCCATGTGGACTTCCAGGCCCGGAATGATATTGCTGTGACCGTGCAGATAGGAAAGCGGATCGCCCCCTACCGACTTGTCGAGCACGTTGCCGTCCTTGTCTTTCAGGGTGTAGTGGAAAGTCACTACCTGGTTTTTCTCGATTGCTGACGCCACGGCAAAGCCTCCTTGTTGGTCTGGAGCCCTTGGCGCTCGGGCCACGGTTCCCTTTTAGCCGCCGGTCAGCTTGCGCCACCAGCGGCGATACCAGGGCTCGGAGGCCCGGGCCAAATCGTCCGGACGCAATTCGGGACTGTGCTTGAGGTCAAACTCAGCCTGGCACATCGGGCACAGTCTCAGCTTGGTGCGCCCGTTGTTGTTTTCCTGAATTCTGGCCACCACCCGGCCGCAGTGGTCACAGGCCGGCACCGCCTGGACCTCCAACCAACCGATTTCGTCCCTGGCGCTTGGCCGCGTAGAGCCTTTCGTCAGCCGACTTGATCAAGTCTTCGGGTGTGCTTGCGTCCCGAGGAAACATGGCCAATCCCATGCTCACCGTAAAATCCCCGAGCGGCTGCTTCTCTTCAAAGGGGAAGTTGTATTCGGTGATGGCATTGCGCAGTCGTTCCAGGACGACGGGAGCCACCTCCGGCCCGACCTCCCGGAGAATCAGACAGAATTCTTCTCCGCCGTAACGAGCCAACACGTCGTTGGCGCGCAATCGCCGCTGCAGCAGGCGGGCCAGCGTCTGCAGCGCCCGGTCCCCCTCGGGATGGCCGTTCGTGTCGTTGTAGTGCTTAAAATGATCCACATCGAACATCGCCACGGCAAAAGGCTCTTCTCCCTCGCAGGCCATATGCAGAACTTTCTCCAGGGAGCGCCGATTGTGACAGCCGGTCAGAGCATCGACCCAGGCCAGCTGCTGTAAATGCTCGTTGGTTTGCTCGAGGTCTTTGACACGGCGGCGGATCTGGGGATCGAGCCGGGCCTGGTGCATTTGCAGCTCCAGATTCCGCTGCACCAGCTGTTCGACCAGAGCTTCGGCGATCTCTCGTGAGCGATGTGTGGTGGCCCGCAACAGAGATAAAGCAGCGGCGGGAAAACGCGCCAGGTATTCGCGCGCCTGGCGGGAGGGCATTTCGTAAGCGAGGACCTCGGTGGCGGCTCGGGCATTGGCGAAGCGCGGGGACTTGCCGAAAAGTTCAACCTCGCCCAAAACGGCGCCTCGGCTTACGTAAAGTAATCGGTGCTTCTCGCCGAAAAAGCTCTTGGAGAGTTCTACGGTGCCTCGCCGGACCAACCACAGGCTTTCAGCGGCGGCTTCCTGCTCAAAGAGCATCTCTCCGGGCGCAAAACGATGAACGCGAATCTGAGTAAGAATCTCTCGCCAGGCACGGCGTGGAATGAGGTTTGGAGAAGCCAAGGGCACGACACGACGGTCTTTCCAAGCCAGCCGTCGGGCTCCTTCCGAAACAGCGAGAACGGTCGATATAAGGTCAATACTGAATCGATAGCTAAACCAATTGATTCAATCTTGAATCTATCTGGAAAAGATAGCTAGCCTTTGCCTATCTTTCGGAGTAAACCATTGAGGGTCTCAAGCTCCTCCGCAGACAATACCTCAAAGGATTGGACAAGATCCTGGAGATGAAGGGGAAACAATTCCTCGATGCGTTGAGTGCCACGCCAGGTCAGATGAACGACGATGTAGCGCTTATCCACCTCGTCACGCAGGCGGACCACCAGACCCTGACGCTCCAGGTTATTGACGACCATGGTGATGTTGCCGCCGCTTTGGAGCAGCTTATCGCCGAGTTCCTTTTGGCAAAGGGGGCCCACATGATAGAGGGCTTCGAGAACCCCAAACTGACTGAAGGTCAGGCCGGCCTTCTGGAGCCTGGGCACGACCTGATTCAGCACCGATGTGCTGGCCCGCATCAGCTTGATGTAGACATCCAGGCTGGCGACTTCTTTAACTTCACCCCGATATCGCGTCGCCATGCTTTAACGGTGAACCAGTTTCACTTTTCCCGGGCGGGTCATAGAGCTAGTGTTCGGTTTGCTTGAATTTCCTACTGCAGCTTATTTAGAATAATTCAAGTCGGAAGCAGCGACCTGGGGAGAGGGGTCGGGAGAACTGGCTAGCGGTTGTTCCAGCGGGGATTGGAGTAAGGCTGGGCGACGCGCAGGAAGAACTCCCACTCGCACAGGCCTCGTTCTTTCGCGCCTCCGTGAATGGAGCAAGGGACATTGCAGCCCCGGCCACGCAAACGCCCCATGATGCCGTTGCCGACCTCCGGATGCAGCGACTGCAGCGCCAGCGGAGCGCGACTGGTGGCGGCCAGGGGAGCCGAATCTCCCAGGGAGTAGGCGACCAGACCACGGCAGATGCGGAGCGGGTCTTGTTCGACGGCTCGACGCAAGCGCGTGACCGGCTCCAGGGACGGGAAGTAGTATTTTTCGACGGCGTAGGCCAGGTCATCGACCGGTAGTTGGCGCTGCTCTTTCAACCAGCTGGACAACCAGTCCCCGGGAGGCTGAGGTTGATTCAGGCTCTGATAGTTCACGAAATCCAGAAAGTCGCTGATGATGCGCTCACGGAACCCCAGATCGGTCAATTGGCGCATGCCCTGGCCGGGAGGCGCCTGCAACAGCAGATAGCCAAAGCGACCCATGGCCTGGACCACTTCCTCGACCTTGTTGCGAGTCAGTTCCTTGAAAAGATTCGAGGCCATCAACTGGCCCAGTTCTTTGGGCAAGCTGAGCAGCAAAATGGCGGCCTGTTCCGATTTGCCCAGCCGAGAAGGCCGGCCTTGTTGATACTGAAGCATCTGGTGAAGCTGATCGGCCAGTTCGGCCGAACGGCCCAACAAGAACATCTCGGAACTGGACAAGGTATCGAACCACATCTGCTCGAGCACGGCCGGCGGCAGATTCTGCACTTCCAGCATACCCAGAGCCAGATTCTCCAGG
This sequence comes from Vulcanimicrobiota bacterium, assembly GCA_017307785.1. GTDB lineage: Bacteria > Vulcanimicrobiota > Xenobia > Xenobiales > JADMJV01 > JADMJV01. The sequence goes on from JAFKGI010000015.1 coordinate 88,340, forward strand.
CTCTGTGGGTCGCTACGAGACATGAGATCTCCGGAAAGATGCTCGTTCCAGAAGTAACTATAGAGCAACGCGGAAGAGACCACGGTGGGAGGCTGCTGTGGCTCGCGCTGCGGGCCGCGAGGGCTACTGTCTACTACGCGGCGCGCAATGGCCTCGATACTGTCTCCGCGGAGCATTCCGTTACCGGCCAGAAAGAGCACTCGGGCCGGATCTCGCAGTGAACCTCCCATCGCCAGCACCAGCTGCATCAGCGAAGCCAGGCGTCCCTGATTGCTCTCCAGCACGCGGCGAATCGCGCGTACCTGGGAAGAACGCTCCAGGCCCTGGTTGAGATACTGTTGGCAAAATTCCACGGTCACAAAACTGGTGGTGTTCTGCCAGACGGCGTGGCGCAGATGGTGCGCGAACACCTCCAGGCCATCTTCGCAGCGAGCCTTGTTGGCCAGAGCCTGGGGCAACTCATTGGCGGTCACCCAAAGGGTCGAGGTGCCGGTGATGGGGTGACGCGAGAGCTCCCTCTCCCCAACCCATTCCGGCCGCCCTTCCACGGAAACCAGCCAGTGAGCCGGCAAAATACTGCCGCGAGCCAGTTCCTTACTGCCGAAGGTGAGAGAATACTCGAACGGCTGCAGGCTTCGCTCCTGAACGACCGTGATACTGGGCAAGACCATGCCTGTGTCCAAGTAGAGTTCGCGACGCAGCCAGGTAATCTGATTCAGCAAAGTCTGGTCCAGGGAGGCGTGGGTCTCGAAATAACTGGCCAGGTAGAGACCGAGTGCCAGCCGGCCCTGGAGCTGAACGGCGGGCCCGGCAGCGGCCGGGAAACCTTGAGTGGCCCGAGCTTTTCGGCGCAGAAAAGGCAGCCGGGCCAACCAGGCGGCAACCCGCTCCTTGAAACGGCGGAATCCACTAGAGGGCGCCGGTCCGAAGCTGATCAAAAGGGTCGCCGTGACGCAGCAAAAGCTGAGCATCAAAATGAACGGCTTCACGACCCCTTCCAGCGCCGGATTCACTTAGTTCGCGCCTCCCTGCAAGCACAGGTAGCGTCCGCGCACCAGGGCACCACGGGAAGTGTTCTCCCAGTCGTCCAGGTCCAGACTGGCGTGTCCGCGGGAATCTTGCTCACGCAAAGATTGGCGTCGAACTTTGGCGTAGTGGTAAATCATAAGGCCATCGTACAGGTTAGGTTTTGAAGATGCATATCCTGCCACGCTGCCCGACAGGTAAAGCAGCTTGGAACCGCAAGGATGCAGGCTATCTCCCTTGACCCAACGCCAGTCTCCCAACTGTTCTTGCCAATCGGCAAAGTCCACTTCAGGTTGACCAGCGGTATAGACGACACTACGCGGAGTGACCGGTAGAGAAAGGGGAATCCGTCCGGAGACCTCCCAGCTTTCCTCTCCAAGAAGTCGGATCCACCAGTTCAGCTTAGGATAGTAGCAGAAGGTATAGAGACAGCGTTGCTGATGACGCAGAGAAACGATGGTGGAGAAGTAAGGCAAACCCTCCACAAAGCGTTTGGTGCCATCGATCGGATCGATGAGCAGCTGGAACTCGGATTCGCTGGCAAAGCGCTCCATGAGCGGATTCAGCTCTGCCGAGGATTCTTCGGCCACCAACTGGCAACCGAGCAGCGGAGTGTTGGCGAAACATTGAAGCAGCTCGCGCTGAACCCAATAGTCCGCCTGTGTGACGACATCGGCGGCCGCGCTTCCAGTCTCAGACTTGCGCAGCGCTTCCACCTGACCTTGAAACTCGCCGCCCTGCTGCGCGATCTCTCGAACGCGTGCCTCGAGGTCGAGCAGCACTTCCTCCATCATTCTCGGCCGACGCCTCGAGGCCTCAGGACCGGCGCATTGCAGGCGGGGCAACGCAGAACGCCCAGCAGCTCACCGCAGTCTTCTGACCAGTGCGGGAAAGCGTGCTCCCCGTCAATGAAGTGCGAGCAAGTTTCGCTGCTGCAGAAAACGACGAAGGGATCGCCCTGGCGATTGTAGGGTCGAGTCACCATTTGACCCGGACCGTTGGTCGGATCGATTTCATAGTGAGTGACTCGGACTTTGCGCTCGGATTGACTCATAACCAGTATTGGTTAGGCTTGACGCGCAAATCTCCTGGCCCGGGGATTTCTCGGCAGCTCACGGAATAAAGTAGCCAGCCCGGACGACTTGGTTTTCACCAGGAGGTTTCCTTGCGCGTAACACTCGTACTCACTCACGATTGCAACCTGGCCTGCGACTATTGCTATACCGGCGAGAAGTTTGCCAGGTCGATGCCCGAGAAGGTGGCCTGGGAGGCTTTACGGTTAGCCTTTCGCCAATCCCGCACCCAGAGCGAAAGACTCTGCGTCTCCTACTTTGGTGGCGAGCCGCTGCTGGAATTCGCGGCTATGGCACGCTACACCCGAAAAGCCCACCAGTGGGCCCTGCGTCATCAGAGGCCGATTGAATTTCAAGTTACCACCAACGCCACCATCATGAGTCAGAAAATTTTGGATTTCTTCCAACGCTACCCTTTTCGGATCGCGTTCTCGGTAGATGGCCTGAACACCGACCACGACCGCCATCGCCCCTTCGTTTCCGGGCGCGCTTCCTCGCCGGTGGTCTGGAAGAATCTCGAACAGGCTGCAGGCAAGCTTGGAGCTCATATCCACATCGTGGTCAACCCCGACACCTTGAACGGCTTGACCGCCACCATACAGCGCCTGCATGAGCTGAACTATCGGGATATTACTCTGCTGCCCAACATGGATGCGGTCTGGGATGCGGCCAGCCGGGCGCTGGCCCGCGAAGTCTACCATTCCGTATCCGAGCTTCAGGCTGAGCAGCGGGAGCTCATGGTCAGCCCTCTGATCGACATGGAGCTGGAACAGCCTCGCCTGAAAGCCTGCGGATTCGGCAGCGACGACGTGGCCGTCTCCCCCACCGGCGCTCTTTATCCTTGTGCCCGTCTGGTGGGGACCGACCAGCGGGAGCCACTCCACCTGGGCCACGTGAAAACCGGTGTGGATGAGACGAAAGTCAAAACCTTGAAAGCTCGGGCTCGGGCCAAGCAGGCCGGCTGCGGAAGCGAAGGAGGTTGCGCCTGCGCAACCTTCATGCCGGGCAACGTGATCCGCCAGCTGGACAATACACGCTTCTTCAACGAGCTGAACCTTTCGCTGGCAGTCCAGAACCGAGCACTGGCCGTGGCCGCCGGATCGGCAGCCACGGCCCTGCTTTAACTAGCCCATCTTCAGAGCGGGCAGAACCTCACGAGAGTATTCGTCGATAAAGGTCCCCTGGTCACGCCCGCAGTTGTGCACGTAAACGGCGTCGAAGCCCAGGTCGTAGAAGTGCTGAATGAACTTGGCGTGTTCGCTCAGGTCGTTGTGAATAAAGACGCGGCCCTTGAAGTGCTCAGGCCGAACCATCTTGGCCACGGCTTCGAAAACGTCCGGGTAGCGGAAGTCGGCCTTGGCGAAGTTCATGCCGCCGTTGGGCCACTCTTTGACCGCGTTTTCTTCGGCCTGCTCCATGGTTTTGTCCCAAGAAACATGCAACTGAATGAATCGCGGCATCTTGTCTGGGTCTTTACCGGCCCCGCGCGCGCCCTCTTCAAATTTACCCGAGAGCATTTTGAGCTTCTCGTCGGCGGCGCCCACGGTGATAAAGCCATCGGCCAGCTTGCCCGTGTTTTTGCTCATCACCGGCCCCGAGCTGGCGATGAAGATGGGCGGCGGAGCTTCCGGCATGGTCCAGAGTCGGCAGGTCTCCATTTTGAAGTGCTTGCCTTCGTGGCGCACGTCTTTACCGGTAAAGAGTTTGCGGATGATTTCCAGACCCTCTAGCAGACGCTCGACGCGCTCGTGCGCTTCGGGCCAGTAGTTGCCGAGAATGTGCTCGTTCAACGCTTCGCCGGCGCCCAGCCCCAGCCAGAAGCGACCGGGATACATGGCTTCCACGGTGGCCGCCATATGTGCCACGACAGCCGGATGAAAACGATAGCCCGGCGGAGTGACGGCGGTGCCGACCGGCAATCCGCAGCGTTGGCCGTAAGCTCCCAACCAGGTCCAGACGAAGGCGCTGTGGCCCTGACTGGGCACCCAAGGAGCGAAGTGGTCGGAAGCCATAATGCCACCAAACCCTCGCTTCTCGGCCTGAACGCACCAGTCCAGCATGTCGTTAGGGTGAAACTGCTCGAACATGGCGCAAAAGCCCAGATGTTTCCGCTTGAAATCCATGATTAGACGCTCCTTGTCATCGCTTCCGAGTTGCTCTAGCACAGCTACAGCCAGATCTCGCGTTTGTCAGCCGGGTGGATTTCCCCTGGAAGAAGAATGAGACATCAGAACCTCGGAGAACAGAGGTTGATGAAGAAAATCACGCTGCTGGTGGCCTGCGCGGCCGCTTTTCAACTGGCTCACGCCGATGAACTCTCGGGCCCGGGTCGCAAGACTCTGGTCAATGAGCCCTGGGGGACGGTCTACTGCAACGAGTCTTGCACGACCCGCAGCGACGCTTTCGGCAAACGTCACTATGTGACCAGCCCTCAGGGCAGTATTTCTTTAAGCCAGACCGTGGACGGCTGGTTGGTCCAGGCTCCCAACCAGAACTTGAGAATTCGACGCCAGGCCAACCTCGACGGCAGTGACCGAATTCTGGTGACCTTCAACTCGGCCAGCTATGTGTTCGAAACCAAGGCCAACGACTACAGCTGGATCTTCCCCGGCGACCGAGTCTTCTTCGGACTCCGCGAGGGCGAAGTACGCAGCGCGCTGGGCAACGAAGGCGCCTACAAGATGCACAAGAAATCCGGCGGTGTGGCCTACGACATCGAAAGCGAGGCCGGCGAGAGCAAGGTTTTGTTGGGCCGCAAAAAATACACCAAGTTTCCCGGCTCCCACTACGTCATTGTGCGTCAAGAAGGGGAAGATCTGGCTCGCCATCCCTACCTGGTTCACGGCGTTGTCTTCGACAACGGGCCGGTGGGCCTGTTCATAAAAATGCCGCGCAATCCGTTGCTGGACGCGCTCGATTTCACCTATGTCCGATCCATCGCTTCCAAGGTTCCCTACCCGGAGGCGAAAGTGGTCGAGACTCCTACCAAAGAAAGAGACCCCCTGCAGGCAACCGAGACGCCGGACAACGAGGATCCTTTGGGCTTAAAGCGAAATGAAGGCCCCAAGAGAGATATGAAAAACCCGGCACCAACTGACCCGAAGGGAAATAATCAGTGGAACACCGTGCCAAAGTAGGTTCACACGCACTCATACTCCTGGCTTTGCTGTTCCTGGCCGCCGTACCGGCCCACGCCCAAGATTTTTTCAACCTCAAAGACTTCAACCTGCCGGACATCAAACTCGAACCGGCCAAGGGCTCGAGCCTGCCGGGGAATCTGCAGATTTCGTTCTTCATCATCAGCCTTTCGCTGATCCCCTACACCATCGTCTGCTGCACTTCGTTCATCCGCACCACCATCATGCTGTCCTACTTGAAGAGCGCTCTGGGCTCCACCCAGGCACTCAGCAATCAGTTGATGATGGGCATCACCATGTTCATCACTTTTTTCATCATGTGGCCGGTGGGTCAGCGCATCAAAGACACCGCGGTCGTGCCCTATCAACAGGGAGCCATCGATCAGCCCGCTTTCATCCAGGCCTTCGCGCAACCCGTGCGAGACTACATGCTGGCCCAGACTCGAGATGACGACCTCATCCTCTTTACCAGGCTGGGACAACTACCCAAGCCCAAAGGGTACGACGATATCCCCTTTCGGGTGATTTTTCCGTCCTACATCATGTCCGAAATCAAAACCGGCTTCTTTATCGGCTTTTTGATCTACTTGCCGTTCCTGGTCGTGGATATGGTGGTGGCCTCGGTGCTGATGTCCATGGGCATGTTCATGATCAGCCCGACCACGATTTCCTTGCCGTTTAAGCTGGTGCTTTTTACCTCATTGGATGGCTGGCACGTTTTGATTACCGGCCTGGTCCGCAGCATCAACCACCCCAAATGGTGGCCACACTAACTTAGCTATCCGCGGGCGGCTCGGCCCAGACTGCGGAATTTGCTGATGGTCAGGCGGCGACTGGAGCGCAAGGGGGAAGTCCTGGTGAGCGCTCCCTGAACCATTCTCTCCACCAGATGCTCGACGTGGGCGATGGGGCGGCTGGCGTCCACGCGCTGCAGCAATCCGATCGAGCGGAAATACTCGATGACCGGCTCGGTCTGCTCGTGAAAGACGGCCAGGCGAGTGCGGATGGTGGCTTCATTGTCGTCTTCACGATGCACCAGAGCGGAGCCGTCGGCATCGCACAGGCCGGCCTGGGCCGGGGGATTGCTCTGCAGATGATAGACACGACCGCAAGCCGGGCAACTGCGGCGCAAGCACAGGCGGCGCACAATCTCCTCATCCTGCAAGTCGAGCTGAACGACGGTGTGTAAAGGCTGGTTGTGGGCGGCCAGCATCGCTACCAGAGCTTCACCCTGGGCGCGACTGCGCGGGAAACCGTCGAGCAGAAAGCCGCGCGAGACGTCTGGCTGCTGAAACCGCTGAGCCATCATCTGCAGAATCAGGACGTCGGGGACCAGTTTCCCGGCCGCCATCAGAGCTTTGGCCTGGCTACCCAACGGGCTCTGGCGGCGCACTTCTTCGCGCAGCATGTCTCCGGTGGAAATATGGGCCAGTCCGTAGCGTTCCTTGAGCGTCGCGGCCTGTGTGCCTTTGCCCGCTCCCGGCGGTCCGATCAAAACGACTCGTAGCGCTTGTTGACGCGCCGTGCTGGTCAGTCTCCGCAGATCGATTACGCTCATCGCTATCAGCCCCCTGGCAAAATCCCGAAGTTTTGTTCCCCGGACTTTCATACTAACGAACGAGCGGCTGCCCAGGTATGAACGATTTGTTTCCGCCGTCTCCAGCCGGCCAAATTGCAATGGACCTGCAACCCAAGAGGGCCGGACCGGCGCTCTTACGAAACGAGCCGCCATGGCCTCACCCCACCCGACGCAAATTGGCGCCTTCTCCATTCTGGCGCTACTCGGCGTGGGCGGCATGGGCAAGGTCTACCTGGCTCGCGATAGCCAGGGGAAACAGGTCGCACTCAAGGTTCTGCTGCCGGAACTGACCGCGGCCACCCTGGACCGGCTGCGTTTCGAGCGCGAATTCGACATCGCCTCACAGATGGACCACCCCTGTCTGGTCAGCGTTTACGAGCGATCCTTCGAAAACGACCTGTGCTACTACAGCATGGAATTCGTCCAGGGAGGCGATCTGGGACGGCGGTTCCAGGCCGCCCCCGGTCACAGCTTCTCCCGACAGGTCGGTCAGGAAGCCCTCACTTACTTCGTGCAACTGGCTGACGCCCTCAACTACCTCCATCAGCACAACATCATCCATCGCGACCTCAAAACCGAGAACGTGTTGGTGGACAGCGGCAACCAGGTTCGGCTGCTCGACTTCGGATTGGCTTGCTTTCACAAGGTTGCCAGCAAGGCCAATCGCATCACCAGCCCCGGCATGGTGCTGGGCACACCGTACGCCATGGCACCCGAGCAGATCATCGGCGACGGAGCCGACGTGCGCAGCGACATTTACAGCCTGGGAGTGATGATCTACCAGATCTTCTGCCAGCGTCTCCCCTTTGAAGCTCCCGACCCCATGGCCGTGCTCTATCAAATTCTCAACCAGCCGGTTCCCCCTTTTAAGCCCGAGATTCCCGCTCCTGAAGGCCTGGGCGATCTGGTCACTCAGATGCTCAGCAAGGAGCCTCATGCCCGCCCTCGCGACGCCGGTGAAGTCAAGCAACGCCTGGAAGCGCTGGCGGGAGGTTGGAATGGCGAAGTGGAGGTTCGGGCAGTGCCGGTGGCGACGCCCGAACCGGTGCGAAAACTGGTCACTCCTCGCTTTATCGGCCGCCGCCAGGAAGAAGCCTGGTTCGAAAAACGCCTGACCGAAGTGGTGGAAGGCCGCGGTGGCTGGGGAGCACTCACCGGACCCGCCGGTGTGGGCAAGAGCTACTTGCTGCAACACTGGGCGGCCTCAGCCAAGAGCCACGCAGTCACCGCCGTCAAAGTCCAGCCCGTCTCCGGTTCCCACATTCCCTATCAGCTGTGGACGCCGACCCTGCGCTGGGCGCTTCACGAACAGGTCGTTCCCCAATCGGTGCTACCCTTCGTTCCCGCTCTCAGCTTGCTGCTGCCCGAACTCGCCACCCCCGGTTCCGAAGGCTATGCTCCCCTGGACGACCCGCTGCAACGCTACCACCTGTATGAGGGGATGGCCCGGCTGATACTGCACCGAGCCCAAAAGCCCAGCGTGCTGCTGCTCGACCAGATCCACGAAGCCGATCCCGCCAGCCTGGAGTTTCTCCACTACTTTCTGGAAACGCGCTACTACAGTAGCGATGCGCTCAAATTGCCGCTGATCGTTTTGGCCCTGAACGGCGAAGAGCACAGCAACGAACTGGACGTGCTACGCCGGCTGGCAGAACAGCAGAGCAGTGCCACACTGCTGCCCCTGACCGGCTTCCAGCTCAACGAAGCCCAACAGTTCCTGGAAAGTTTGCTGGACCATCAAGTCGTTCATCCCGAGACACTCCGGTTTCTGCACCATGAAACCGAAGGCAAGCCGCTCTATCTTCAGGAACTGGCGCGGCTGGGAGTGGAGGACGGAGCCTGGCAGTGGCGCGAGGGCAACTGGCATTTCCGCACCCCCAGCGGAGCCACGTCCTGGGGTAGCGGCACCCTGCGCTTGCCCGCTCGCCTGCAGGCGGCCCTGCGCAAACGACTGGAGGGCCTGGGCGAGATGGAGCTCGAGGTGCTGCGCATGTCGGCCGTGCTCGGCCCCCTGCTGGCTTTTCGTCACTTGCAGGCCCTGTGCGGCCTGGCCGACCGGCCTCTCTACGAAATCTGCGCTCAGTTGGTGCAGAGGCGATTGCTGCAAGAAGGCAGCGACTTCGAACTGGCCAGTCAGGGCACGGCCGACGTGGTGCTGGAATCCATGTCCTGGGGAGTGCGCCGCGGCTATCATGCCCGGGCCGCCGCCTATCTGGAGCGAACCGAAAAAGCTTCTCATTGGGAAGTGGGACAACACTGGGCGCTGGCGGGTGAACCGGAGAAAGCCGGCGACAGCTTCCTGGCGGCCGCTCAGGCGGCCCTGCGTAGCTATGCCTATGAAGAGGCCTGCCGCTGCCTGCAGGAAATTTCTCAGTTGCCCCCACTGACCCAGCCTCTCACCCATTGGGAGCTGGAGGAGCTGTGGGCCGACGCTATGCTGGGCGCCGGCTTCTCGCAACAGGCTCTGGAAAAGCTGATTCCCCTCTCTCAGGCCGCCGACCCCGAACCCATCAACTCGCTGCGGCGACTGCGCAAGTTGGGTGGCGCCTACGAACACCTGGGTCGCCTGCGCGAGTCCTACGAGGCCAACCAGCTCGGTCTGGAGCGCCAAAGCAAGTTGAAGTCCAAGAATCCGGACCGCGCCCAGTCGATCCTGGAGGAAGGCTTGCGTCTTTGCGAACGGCAGTCGCGGGTGCTTTTCTTGCTCCGGCCACCGGGCTGGTTGGACGATTTCACCCATCTGGTGATCGCCCAAATGCGCCTGGCCATCAAACGCAGCCAGAATCGCCAGGAAAGCTGGGCTCAGGCCTTTATCTACGGCGGTTTCTGGTCGTTGCGTCGACTCAAGTGGTCGGGAGGCGCCCTGCTCAGCATCAGCAACGCCTTGACCCGCATGAAAAGCCTGCCCGACAGCGAGGCCAAGGCGCAGTTGATGGGCGACTCCGGTTATCTGATGCTGTTGGCCGGCTCGACCCGGAAAGCCAAACGGGTATTGGAAGATACGCGCGACATGCTCAACCGATTGGGGCTGGCCACCGGGTTGTGCAAAAATTTGCTGCAGTTGCATGCCGTCTGCTTCCATCAAGGCTGTGTGGGCGAAGCCTATCAGCACGGCTGCCAGGCCCTGCAACTGGCGCGACGCCTGGGTAATCGCTTTGAAGAGGCGCTGGCCTTGAGCACCATTACTCAGTCCAGTTCGGCTCTGGGCAACCTGGAAGCGGCTGAAACCTACCTGAGTCAGTTGGAGCCCTTGCGCGAGCAATTTCAGGCCAGCTACATGGAGCTGATCGCGGAACTGGCGCACTGCTATTTCCTGTGGGCCAAGAAGCGCTACGCCGACCTGGTGCAACGCGCCACCAAGAACTATGAAGCCTGCAAGGCCATCCAGGAACTTCCCCATCAGACGCTGCACTTCGGGGTGCTGGCTCTGGAAGGCCAGATTCTGCTCGATCCTGCCGCCTCCACCGGATTGCTGGAAGAGTTGAACGCGCCCACCCGCGGTCAGCGGCTCTACCGGCCGATCTACAAGCGCTTACAAGCCACCGCCCTGATGGCGGAGGACAAGCGCGGCCGCGCTTTTGAAATTCTGGGCGAATGCACCCGTCGCGCCGAGCAGGCCGGAGTGCCCTGGGAGCGTTTCCGCTGCCACTCGCTACTGGCCGACTGGCTGGCGGAAGAAGGCCTGGGAGAGCATCATCGCACGGAAGCGGCCCGGGCCTGGAAAGACGTCATGCACGAGTAAGTTGCTGAAGGGAGCGGGCGATGGCCAGAGCGCAAGCTCGGGCCCGGCCGCCCACCTCCAGGGGCGGACCCACGCAACTGGGGCAGCCGTCTTCGCAGGGACAGTTCTCCAGCATCTGGCAAGCCTGCTCGAGCAGTTCCGGAAACAGGTCGTAGAGCTGGGAAGCCAGACCCATGCCGCCGGGGATGCTGTCATAAAGATAGAGCGTCGGATCAAATCGACCCAGCACCTCTGTAGGCAGCTCGTCCAGTTTGGCCCCCTCGTCCGCGCCGATGCGCAACCAGTTTTCTCCCTGGGTATCGCTGTCGTCGTTGCCAGCCAGGGCGAACTCGTAGCGCCCCTGACTGGAAGCCTCCGGGCGCACGAACCAGCGTCCGGCACGCTCGCCCACACAATGGTCCAGGTCGCGGCCGTCACACATTAAGTAAAGCGGAGCCAGATGGTGCAGACAGTGAGCCAGCCCCACCACTCCCTCCAGCGCATCGGCGCGCCCCAACTTCAAATCATGGAAAAACTCTTCGCGAAAAGTCAGCCAGAACGAAGTCGTGTGCATTTCGTGGTCGGGCAGATGGACCTGGCCGTAGCCCACGTTCTCGCGGCTGTAGAACTTGATCTTCTTGAAGCCGGAGACGCGCCAGGCCACGTGCACCTCCCCGTGCTCCCGAACCACGCGCTCCTCCTCGGGCAGCGACTCGCGCTGGAAGCTATCGAGCACCTTGACCGCTGTCGAAGTGATGGCGTCGGTGTAATAGTCGACTTCCACCGCTCGGACATAGGCACGCCGCTGGGGATAGTCAAGCCGCTTGACGTTGTAGGTCCTGGCTTCGCACATGTAAATCGCGTCTTCGTAGACGGTCGAGCGAGCGGCATTCCAGTCGACTTCCGCGATTACCTTATTGTCGCGGTCCATGTCCATGATCACGAAATTTTCCGGACCGCTGCTGCGCAGACTGATATGGTCGGCGGGATAAACTTCCTGGGCCCAGTGCAGCTGGCCGCCGGACTCGTGGATCACCTGCTTCTCTACCAGGTAGCGGGCGATTTCGTCCACATTGGCCTGACCCAGCTGCTCGCCTCGCTCCAACGGTAGCTCGAAGGCCGCGCATTTGACGTGGCTTAGCAGAATGGCGGGATTGTTGGGGTTGATTCGGGCATGTTCGGGCGAGGCCTCAAAGAAGTACTCGGGATGCTGCATCAGAAACTGATCCAACGGATCGCTGCGAGCAATCATCACCACCACCGATTCGGTCTGACGCCGACCGGCCCGGCCAGCCTGCTGCCAGGTGCTGGCTACGGTGCCGGGATATCCGGCCAGCACGGCCACATCCAGGCCACCCACGTCGATGCCCAGTTCCAGAGCGTTGGTACTGACCACGGCCAGCACTTTGCCCTGACGCAGACCGCTTTCGATCTCACGGCGTAAGCCCGGAAGATAGCCGCCCCGATAGCCGCGGATGCGCCCCTCCTCGGCTTCCGTGCGCTCGAATTTGTCTTTCAGGTAGCGGGTCAGCACCTCGACGTTCAGGCGCGAGCCGGTAAAGAGAATGGTCTTATGGCCCTTCTCGATGAACTTTCCCGCCAGTCGTCGCGCCGAGGTCACGTAGGACCGTCGGATTCCCAACTCTTTGTTGAGCATCGGAGGGTTGTAGAAGAGAAAGGTCTTCGCGCCCTGTGGAGCACCACTTTCAGTGATCGCGTGGACTTCGGATTCCAGCAGACCTTCGGCCAGCTGACGAGGGTTGGCAATGGTGGCACTACAGCAAATAAAGACCGGGTCGGAACCGTGAAACTGGCAAATCCGGCGCAGTCTACGGAAGACGTTGGCCAGGTGACTGCCGAAAATACCGCGATAAGTGTGGAGTTCGTCCACCACCACGTACTTGAGATTGCCGAAGAAACGGCTCCACTTGGTGTGATGGGGCAATACCCCGGTGTGCAGCATGTCGGGATTGGTGATCACCACGTGAGCCTTGGAGCGCACCGCTCGGCGCGCGTCGGCGGGCGTGTCCCCGTCGTAGGTAAAGGCCCCCAGGTTGAGGTTGACTCCCTCGAGTCGCTTACACACATCCTGGAGTTCCGCCATCTGGTCCTGCGCCAGAGCCTTGGTTGGAAAGAGGTAGAGTCCCCGTGAATTCGGGTCTTCCAGCACCGACTGAATGACCGGCAAGTTATAGCAAAGCGTCTTGCCGGAAGCGGTGGGCGTGACGATGACCAGATTCTTCTTGGCAAGGGCCGCTTCAATGGCCTCGCTTTGATGACTGTAGAGCTTGTCGATGCCTTTCTGCTGCAGTGCATCCCGAATCTCGCCGCGCAGGACCTCGGGCCATGGTCCCCAGTGGGCGTCCCTGGCCGGAAACTTTTCGATGCGGGTGAGCGTATCGCGCTTGCCCTCGATTTCCAGCAGATCCTCAAGAACGGTCGTCAATGTCATTCTTGAAACTACCTCAATAGCGGCGGCTTTCCTTCGCCCCTGGAAGCAGCCTTTAGCCCCTCAGATGGTTCATCAGAGAGCGCCACGACTCGGGCATGTGCGGTGGAGAATAGCGGTCGAAGGAGAGGGTGCCGTGGCCTACCATGGCCAGCACGGTATCGTTGAGCGCCTGCTGGGTGGCCTCCACCTCAGCGGTCTGGGGAAGCTGAGCCAGGAAGCTGCCGAGGTCGACGGTGGTCTTACCGGCGGTATCGGTGGTTTCGCTATGGCTCAAAGCTTCTTTAATCTCGCCCTTGTCGGCGGCCTTGAGGTGGCGGGCGAGTTTTTCCATACTGGGCAGTAGTTTGCCCTTGAGGGCCTCCAGGTCGACCGCGACCAGAGACTCCGCCGGACAGGCGCCGGACGCCGACTGTACTAGAGAAGTCGCCAGCGCACGAGAATCCTGAGGAAACTCGGTTTGGCCGAACATCGCCTCCAGCGGGAAACCCGAAGAGCGAACGGTATGCTCGGAGCAGACGGCCACTCGAGCTGAATCCGCCAGTTTTAGCAGAGCCTCCACCTGTCCTCCGTTGCAGGCGTCCAGCACGATGGCCTCGGCCCCTCGCACGGTTTTGCCGATGTGTTCAAAGTGGATGCCGGCAGCCCGGTTCTGATAGCCGTGGCCGGACAGAAAGAGCACCTGACGCGCCTGAGGCCAACTGCTCAGGCTGGTTTTCCAGGCCTCGTCAAACTTCTGGGCCGAGGGAGCCGAGTTCAAGCTGCGGACCTGGACCCGCTGCGAGGGAATTCCGGATAGATCCAATTTCTGGGTGGCGGCCTTCCAGTGCGCGGGCATCGACTTCCAGTTGGCGGCGGCGGCGAGACCCCCACCCAGGGCCGTCAGCCCACCCAGGACCAGCAGCGGGGTATTGACTCCCTGCACCAGACCGGCCACGCAGGCCCCGAGTCCCGCCACTCCGACCGCGGCCATCGAAGCGGGCAGAGCAGCCTGGGCCAGGTGGTGGATACGGCCTCCCCGCAGAAGTACGCCCTGCACCTGGACGGGTGCCGGGCTGTCGGCCAGGAGTTTCGCCAGACGACCTGGCTGATTGGAGACACCTCGAGAGATCTTAGGCTCAGTCGCGTCGCCAAAGTAGGTCAAGGCGACCGTTTGCTTGGAGGCCCCCGCCGGTTGGTCACCGAGCACCGCCAGCGAAAGAGCGGGTTGCTCGCTGTCGCCCAACTGGATCCGTCCGCCGTCCCCGAGCGGAGTCCAATCTGCGCAGGGCAGACCGTTGGCCAACGCGTTTTCCCCGCGAAGCCAGAGCGTTCCATCCCTCCAGTGTGCCTCCGCTTGACCGGGACTCGCATCTTCGGGCCCGACCAGGCGGTTCACGTCACTGCCCAAAAAGAAGCTGGTGCCGTCGGTGGGGAAGGTCAGAGCCTCTCCTTCCGGAGTCAGCAGCCGCTGGCGCGCCGGCTGCAAGCTCAGGGCGTGCGGAGCGGATTTGAGTGGCTGGGTCTGAGCCTGGATGCGCATTCGCACCATCCTACCGAACCGGCCTGAAAAAGCCTTGAACACCTTATCTACGAAGCAAGCAAGGAAGTAGGTAATTGGGTTCTCGCTAGCAAAGCAACGCTTGAAGGTTTTCCAGAGGAGTCCGTTTCCGTGTTCAGTTGTGGTCTTCAAGTTCGCGTCAGTCAGGGTCCCGACAAGGGGCGCACCTTTCCGCTCGACAGTGCCGAAATTACCATTGGACGCGCCCGCACTCCGGGCGACCGTGCTCCCGGCTGGGTCCTGCTCAACGACCCCCAGACCTCGCGCATCCACGCCGACCTGCAGTGGAACTACGAGGGCCAGCACTACCTGCTGATTCACCGCTCCGACACCAATCCGACCGAAGTCAACGGAACCCAGATTCAGGAAGCGGTGGTCTTGAAGATCGGCGACCACGTCCGAGTGGGCGCCACCATCCTCGACATCCAACAAGCTGACTTTCGCTTTGGTGGCGTGGCTCCAGAAAACATCGCCAGAATTCATGAAGCCCGTCGCAGCGGCAATACCGGCATCAACCATGAGCTGGCCTATCGCGACCCCGTGCGGGAGGGCGAAGCACGCGGCAACACCAAATCGGCCAGCCGTAAAATCGCCTTGTCGACCCGGCCCAAACTGAGCCTGGAAATCCTGGGCGGCAACCAGCAGGGCACCAAACTGCCGATGACGGGTTTCCAGATTCAAGTAGGCGGAAACCGGGCCGAGGATCTTCCGGACGGGCCTCAGTGGTGGGATCAGGACCTGGCCCTCAATGAATCAGCCCTACCCTATCGCTGCATGGCCTGGAAATGGCGCGAACTGGACAAAGCCTTCGAGGTGCAGCTGCTGCGCGGCCTGAGCATGCCGATCACGGTGGAACGCCGAGTCGACGGGACCGAGTGGATCGCCGAGATGCCCCACGACGCGGTGGTTCGCATTCGTCCCTACGACCTGCTCTACATCGGCAATACCGCCCTGCAACTGGTGGTGGACCGCTGAGCCTGAAGGTCTACTGGTTTCGCCTCGACGATTCCGGGTGGGACGAGGAACGCCTGGACCCATGGTTGATTCCCGAAGAACGAGACCGCTGTCGTCGTTTGATTTTCGAGCATCATCGCCGCCGCCAGATGGTGGCCTGTGCCCTGTTGCGCCAACTGCTTTCCATTCATCTCCAACGGCCCGCCAGCGAACTGCGTTGGGAGAAAGCGGCGCACGGCAAACCTTTTCTGGCCGACGGCAGCTGCCACTTCAATCTGACTCACTCCGAGAATCTGGCCGCCCTGGCGGTCTCCCCCTTCGAGTTGGGACTGGATGTAGAAGACCGGACTCGCCGGGTGGAATATCTAGCCCTGGGCCGACGCTTTTTTGCGGCTCCCGAAACGGCGGAACTGGAGCGAGCAGACGATCCGCGTCGCTTCTTCTTCGAAGTCTGGACCGCCAAAGAGGCCTACATCAAAGCCCTGGGCGATGGCCTGAGCCATCCTCTAGACCAGTTCCTGACCTACTATGACCAGCAGTGGGGTCTTTTTGACCTGCAGGGCCGTCCCCTGAAGTGGCATCTGAGCCGTCCCCTCTGTCCCTTTCCGGAGACCAGCGCCGCCCTGGCCAGCCTCAGCGCAGAACCGCCGCAAAGCTACCTCTTCACTCCGGAAGGGAGCCTGGCTGCGGTGACCGTAGCCTCCGGACGATGAATTTCAGCCTGGTGATTCCTACGCGCAATCGCGCCCAAGCTCTGCGCCTGACTCTGCAGCATCTGAGCTTGTGCGACTATCCGTTTGACGACTTCGAAGTGCTGGTGGTGGACGACGGAAGCACGGACGAGACTTCCGCCGTGCTCCAGGAATGGTCGTCCAAGCTGCCTCTACGCGCCTTTCAGCAGGACCACGGAGGCACCAGCCGGGCCCGCAATCGTGCGATTCAGGAAGCTCGAGGCCGCCACATCATGTTCGTCGACGATGACGTTCTGGTACCGCCCGACTTCTTGCGCCGGCACGCTCGCCTGCAAGCGGACCATCCCGGCCACCTGGTGCGTGGACCGGTTGTGAACGTGCCCCGGCCACTCTACCCTCCCCTTCCCGCCCTGGCTCGGCCCTGGCGGCACTTTTCCAAGAACTACCTGTGCACCAGCAATGCCTCGATCGAGCGAGATCTTCTGCTCAAGGCGGGTCTCTTCGACGCCTCCTTCGCCCGTTGGGAAGACGCCGAACTGGGCGTCCGCCTCAAGCGCCTGGGTGTGCGGCGGGTCTTCGAGAACGAGACCTTTGTGTATCATTGGAAGCCCCCGCTCGACCATCAGCAGCGGGTGCGCGTCGCCGAACTCGACGGTCAGGCGGCGGCTCAACTTTGGAAACGTTATCCGACTTTGCGCATGTGGATGCGCTCCGGACTTCATCGAGTCAATCGCTGGAAGAACGACTTCTTGACCCGGCTTCCCTTGCCCGGTCCCTGGCGACGAGCGGTGGAAGTGGAACGAGCCTACCTACGGGCGGGAATCCAGGAGTTACGGAAATGATCGACATCAGTATCGGTATCTGCAGCCGCAACCGCTCGGCCACCCTCGAGCAAGTGCTGCTTTCGTTGTGCGACCAAACTCTGGGAAACGAGCGGTTCGAGGTGGTGCTGGTGGACGACGGCTCCACCGATGAAACGGCCGAGATGGTTCGACGGGTTCGCTCGCAAGTGCCCTACGCCTTGTGCTACTTGTGGCAGCCCCACGGCGCTCTGGCCACGGCTCGCAACACCGGTATCCGCGCCGCCCGCGGCCAGGTGATGCTGTATATCGACGACGACGTGATGGCCCACCCTCGCCTGCTGGAAGAGCACATGGTCATCCATCGCCAGTTCGACCGTTGCGTCTGCAACGGTTGGGTCAATCATGTCACCGAGGCGGTCCGCCCCGACAACCCCAAGTTCACCGCCGCCGACATCTCCACGTCTTTCTTCTGGACCAGCAACGTTTCGGTCAAGCTGGCCCATTTGAAAGAAGCGGGGCGATTTGATGAGGACTTTAAGGAATATGGCTGGGAGGACCAGGAGCTAGGATTGCGGCTGATGGCCATTGGCCTGAAGAAACGCAACAACTACAAAGCCATCGGCTTTCACATCAAGAAGCCGCCTACTCGTGGAAACATCGCGGGGGCGCTGGCTCAGGCGGCCGCCAAAGCCCGCTCGGCCCGCATCTACATCGAAAAGCACGCCCGCCTGCGCTCGCGCTTTTCCACCGGGGCCCACCCCCCTCGACTGGCCCTGGCCAATCTGGCCAACTGGGGCGGATGGTGGGAACGCTACCTGCGCAGTCAGTTGCCCGGCCCTGAACAGGCCGAACAGCCTCTGACCCGGCACCAGGCCTACTGTCTGCGCGAACTCTCGACGGTCGAGTACTTTCGCGTTCTGCAGGGAGGCTGAACCCCGTCCCCAAAGAGGTCCGAATGAAACATCACCTCGTTTTCTCTCTGCTCGGTCCGGACCGTACCGGTCTGGTTGACCGTGTCACCCAAACCCTGAGCAAACATCGGGCCAATTTGGAAGATTCTCGCATGTCGGTGCTGGGCGGCGAGTTCGCCATGATGTTCCTCTGCTCGGTCGACTCGGCTCAGCAAGAAGCTCTGCAATCAGCCCTGGAAGCGGTTGCCAAAGAACTGGAACTGCTGATCCAGTGCAAGCAAACCAGCCTGCGCAAAAGCCACATCGGCATGTTGCCCCTGCAGCTGGCCGTGCGAGGAGCCGACCACGAGGGCATCGTGCACGAGCTGGTGCATCATCTGGTGGAACAGGGCGTTTCCGTCGACAACCTGGAATCTCAGCTGGTCAATGCGCCCTACAGTGGCGTGCCGCTTTTCGAGATGCAGATGCGCATCAGTGCGCCCGCCTCGGTTTCGCTCTCGGCTTTACGCCGAAAAATCCAGGAAGTGGGCGACGAGCTGAATGTCGACGTGGAAATCGAGACCGCCTCTGTTTAACTTGGCCTTCCGGGGGATAAGATAGCCCAATGTTGGTGACACTGTGTGATCGAACCACTGGCCAGGTGCTCGGCCAGATCTCTAAAGCGGACCTGACCGTCATTCAGGAGATCCTCGAAGAAGAGAGCGAAAGCGATGTGGACTACTACATCCAGGACAGCGCGCTCGAACTGCTTTCGCAGGCCGGCCTCTCCCCCGACGGCCACCTGCTCTTGACCAAAGCCCTTGGTGACCACGCCGACCTCGAGTTCGGTTGGGAGATTCCGCAGGAAACCGATACGGGACTCAAAGGCAGCATCTCCACCGAAGGTGGCGATCGCCCCGCTCCGGGACTGGCCGTCGAGGCACGATTCGGCAAGGAGCGCTACTGGACGTTCACGCGAGATGACGGCGGCTTCGATCTGCGATTACCCCACGAGTCTCGCAGCTACCAGGTCAGCGTCGCCATCGTCGGCGGCAAAGTGGTCTGGTCGGAAGCTCTCGACGCGGAGGCCGGCGAGGTGACTCGCCTGGGCGACTTGCCGCTCGACATCGAGCTGGTCGCGAACAACTAAAAAAGGCCCGGCATCAGCCGGGCCTTTTTTATTTAGCGGCAGCGCCCGCCCCAGCGGACTCCGCCCCCGCCAAAGAAGAGCGGATAGTTCAGGCCGTAGCCTCCGTACCATGGGCGCCCCCAGTAGTTACCGAAGCCGATCCCAAAACCAACGCTCGGTCGCGAACCGGCCACCTGTCGGTTGAAGTTCTGGTCGCGCTCGCCGCGCGCCGCTTTGTCCACTTCCTCGACAGAAGCGACCATCTGCTGGCCAAGTTTCTGACCTTCCTCGTCCAGGGTGGAAACCGGCAGACTCATACGGACACGGTTGCTGGCCACCTGGAGCTCCATGAAGGCGCCGCGAGTGCTCTCCCAATCGACGTCCTCCGGTTCCAGGGCCTGACGAGCGCTGGAGGCAGCGGTAGCCAAACGTCCCATATCGTCCACAGCCATCTTCTGGCCCCAGGTCAAGTTGGGATTGTCGGGGCCCATCTTCTGGCGCAGCACGAGAGCTTGTTCCTCGATAGCTTTCGCCTCGCCGGCCAGCGGATGAGCCAGAGCCGTTGAAGTCAATAAACAAAGGCAGAGAAGCAAATTCAATCGCATGACCTCACTATACAACAGGAACGCCCGAAATGACATAGAATGGGCCGCTCGTGGTTGCAGATACTAACTCATCCGTAGGCCAACTGGTCGTCCCCGCGTGGGCCGGCACCTTGGTCGGCGCCGCTACCGGCGCATATTTTATCCATTCAGCGGGTCATCCGCTGACGAGCGGGATCCCCGCCATCCTTGGATTTGCCATTCTCGGCCTTTTCTTCTCCCTGTGTGCCAACCGCACAACTCTACTGGGATACCTTTTGGTCGGCGTTTTTATGGGTATAAACTGTGGCATCTTGACAAGTCTGGTGAGAGCCTTCCATCTCGACGAGAACTGGCCCCTGGCCGTAGAACATCACACCAGCTGGAAACACTGCTTTGGTTTTGGCGAGACCCTCGCCCTGACCGCCATCTTGTTTAGTTTTATTCAAGGGGCTCCTGAGCAGAAAACTGCACCGAAGGACTGAACCTTTATGAAATCCGCGATGCGCACCGTCAAAGAATTGATGGGCATGCTTTGGAAAGAGAAGATGTGGTGGCTGATCCCCATGATGCTGATCATGCTCGTCTTCATCTTCATCATCGTCTTTGGCAACTCGACTGGCCTTGGACCGTTCCTCTACACCCTATTCTAATCTCTAAGGAAACCCCTTATGTTCGGCTACTTGAAAGAGTCTTTTAAGGCCATTGGTGAATTCCAGTCGCGCCTCATCTTGACCGGCTTTTACTTCCTGATCGTGCCGGTCTTCTCCGTGCTGGCGCGAATGAGCGGCGACGCTCTTGGCTTTAAAGGCAAAACCCAATCTTCTTCCTGGCTCACGAGGAGCAAGGGCGAACACACCCTGGCGGAAGCTCAGAGGCAGTACTGATGAATATCCTCGGAATCTCCGCCTACTACCACGACTCGGCCGCCGCCCTCATTGTGGACGGCGAACTGGTCGCGGCCGCGCAAGAAGAGCGCTTCTCGCGCATCAAGTTCGACCATCGCTTCCCCACCATGTCGGTGGAATTTTGCCTCAAGGAAGCCGGCATTCAGCAGAAAGACCTGGACTACATCGTCTTCTACGAGAAGCCGTTGCCCAAGTTCCAGCGCATTTTGCTCACCCACCTGCACACGTTCCCCAAGTCCTGGCGTCACTTCCGTGAAGCCATGCTGGCCTGGTTTGGCAACAAGCTGTGGGTGAAGGGGGATATCCTGGCTCAGTTCCCGGATTATCCCGAAGAGAAGGTGCTTTTCGTCGACCACCACGTCAGCCACGCCGCCAGTGCGGCTTTCTGCTCGCCTTTCGAGGAGATGGCCGTGCTGACGCTGGATGGCGTGGGCGAGTGGACCACCACCGGCATGGGCATCGCCAAGGGCGACTGGGACACCGGTCAGACCAACATGCTGGAACTGACCGAAGAGATCCGCTTCCCCCACTCGCTCGGCTTGCTCTACTCGGTGTTTACCGCCTGGTTGGGCTTCAAGGTCAACTCCGGCGAATACAAGGTCATGGGTATGGCGCCCTACGGCATGCCCAAGTATATGGACAAACTGGCCAAGGTGTTCAAGTTGCACAACGACGGCAGCTTCTCGCTGGATATGGACTATTTCAGCTTCCACGAGAGCCTGACCGACGCCTACAACGCCAAGTTCATCAATTTCTTCGGACCGCCCCGCGAGCCCGAGAGTCCGTTCTTCACGGCCTCTACCGGCGACGACATCCGCGGACGCGAGAAGGAAGCGGCTGCCAATCAGTACTACGCCGACATCGCTGCTTCGCTGCAGCTGATGGTGGAAGAGTCGGTGCTGAAGATGGCCAATCATCTGCAGGCCAAGACCGGTTTGAAGAAGCTGGTCATGGCCGGTGGTGTGGCGCTCAACTCGGTCGCCAACGGTCGCGTGATGCGCGAATCGAACTTCGACGAGGTCTATATCCAGCCCAACGCCGGCGACGCCGGTGGCGCGCTGGGCGCAGCCCTCTACGCTTATCACGTCTTGCTCAAGAAACCGCGCAAGTATGTGATGAAGCACTCTTACTACGGTAAGCAGTACAGCCTGGCCGAAGAGAAGGCCGCCATCGAAAAGACCGGCCTTCCCTACGAACAGCTGGAGGAGACCGAAAAGATCGCCGAGCGCTGCGTGGACGCCATCCTCAAGGGTCAGGTGATTGCTCTCTTCCAGGGACGCTTCGAATGGGGGCCGCGCGCTCTGGGCAACCGCTCGATCATGGCGGATCCCCGCAAGGCCGAGATGCAAGAGGTCGTGAATCTCAAGATCAAGTTCCGCGAGGCCTTCCGTCCGTTCGCGCCGGTGGTCACCGAGGAGCGCTCCAACGAATACTTCAGCCTGGGCAAGTCGGTCAATCAGTATCCGCAGCGCTTCATGCTGGCAGTGGCTCCCATTCCCGAAGAGAAGCACGCCGAAATTCCGGCTGTGTGTCACAACGGAACGGGCCGTCTGCAAACGGTGGACAAGGAGTCCAACCCGCTCTACTACGAGATCGTCAAGCAGTTCGGTGAAGCCACCGGCACCCCGGTGCTCATGAACACCAGTTTGAACCTCCGTGGTGAGCCGCTGGTGACCTCCCCCGAGAACGCCTTCTTCACCTTCGGCGAGAGCGATCTCGACCTGCTGGTGCTGGACAAGTTCCTGGTCCGCAAGAAGTAACCACTTCAGGCTCCATCAAAAAGAGGCGGGTTCAAGCAAGAACCTGCCTCTTTTTTCGTTAGGGCGAGATTTAGGCGACTATTTCGGAACCGCCGGTTAGCGGATGAGGAGCTTCTCGTCGTGGAGTTGTTTGGCGAACTGGTCGGCCATCTGGTCGTCGGGGTGCCAGAAGTCGCCGGGGGCTTCGACCATCTTCTCGTGGTTGGCGGCAGCTTTTTCCATGGTGGGAAGCAGATCGTAGACCTGGATGTTCAAGTCTTTGAAGATCTTGAGCGACTGCTCGCGGGACCAGTTCTCACCCTTGCTCCACTCGCTGACGGGCTTCATCAGGGGTAGGAGCACGACCCTCAGGTCGACCTTCTGCTCGCCGGTCAGTTTCTGCAACTCGGCCAGGTTCGAGCGCACCTCCCCCACCTTCTCCTGATTGTCCTCGCGCCACGACATGCCCAACCAGAAACGATAAAAGTAGCTGTTGTCGAACAACCACATGTTCATCTTGCGACGATCGCGCAGAGGCGACATGATCTCCATTTTGCCGTTCTTCTCGTAGACGATCGGCGTCTGCATGAAGTCGTTGTTGTGGAACGTCAGGACCACCTGGTCGGGCTTGATCTTCGAATTGTAGCGCCGGTAGAGCACCAGTTCCTGCAGCGTATTGAAGCTCTCCACGCCGGCGTTCCAATACTCGTAGCCCTGCTCGCCGTAAAGTTTGCGCAAACCATTGACGATGCGCGCGCGGTGCGTGACCGAGTCACCGATAAAAAGGATACGCTTGACGCCGGCCGGCTTCTCCAACTTGTAGTCGTTATGCAGACAACCGTTGGCGTCGTATTCCTGAGAGTTGGTCTTGGGTAAGTAGCCGGCTTCCTCGTCCGGCTCGAAGCTTGCCAACGTTCCGGCCGCGAAGTTCATCTGCTCCCCGCCCTTGCTCAAACGCGGGGACAGGAAACGCAGACCAAATTCGGCCGCAACCAGAGCAAACACCAGGCTCCCCACCAGCAAGACCAGACGCAAAGCGATTTTCCGCACGCCGCCGCATTCCCCGAGCCGGTCGTCTCTCCTTCGAGCGCGGTATCTGAAATTTATTCAACCTTTCCCCAGGTTTTCCACAGTTATCCCCAGCGGGACCCCTTTAGAAGTCGACTTCGAGCGCGGTGGAGAGACGATAGCCGTCCCAGTTGAACGGGTGACTGGTGGCACCGGCGCCACCATAAGCACCGGCCTGAATCGAGGCGGGCACGTGATCGCGTGTCTGATAGAACATCAACTCGCTATTGAAGCGCACGCCGCTGGACACATTCCAATCGGCCTTGAGATAAGGCATCGTCTGCACCAGGTCACGGGTGCGAAAATCCACGTTGTTGTTGGCGAAAGCGTAGGCATTGTAGACCCCGCCCGGGTCGTAGTGTCCCTGACTGGTGGCTCGATAGACGCCCAACGAGAACAGAAAGTCTTCGTTAAACTTGTAGCCGACCTCCAGATTGGCCAGTGCCTGGGTCAAGTCCACACGATTCTGCGAACCGCCCAACTGAGCCGGCAGCGCGGTGGAACGGCGAAAGGTCCAGCTGTCGTAACTTCCCGCCACCTTCCAGGGAGTGCCTGTGAACACCTGAGACACCTTGATCCCGGCGCTGGAGACGTGGCCGCGCGGATTCTCCAATGGGTTGTAGCTGGCGTCAAACGAGAGCGGAGAAAACTCACGAAAAACCACGTCGATGAAACCCGGAGAGAAGCCCAGCACGTCGTTGCCGGGAAGCCCGGTCCCCAGGCTGCCGCCCCGAATGCGCACATCCTGCAGAGAGGTGCTGACCTGACTCAGATTCCGATAGTTGAGCGTCACCGAACCGTCAGGATCGTACTGTACCCTGGTGGTCAGCCACAGGCCCTGGCGATTGTGCGGAAACGAATCGGTATTGTGCAAAGACCAGTAAAGCCAGAACTGATCTGCATCGGGAAACCGATGATAGACCCGGAGAGGCGAAACCGAACCCTGCAGGGGATTGCCAAACTGCAAAATCATCGGGTCATAGCGAGCGTCGGTGTGACGATAGTCGACTTCCAGGTGGAGCTTGTCCTCGAACCAATCGGCCGCGCCACCCAGTCGCCACAGAGTCCCGGCGGTGGAGTAGCCGGAATTGCGACTGGGACGATAGCTGGAGACGCTATAGTCCCCCTGGAATAGATAGCCCTTCGGCGCGTATTCCAGGTGCAGCCCGCCCATGGTCACCGCCTGAGGACCGAAACTGGCCCGCGGCCCGCCCAAATCGCTGCCGGGAAAACCCCCCAGGGGCCGGGCATCGGTGCTCAAACCGGTTCCGGCCACCAACGGCCCGCCCAGCTGGTTCACGAAAAAGCCGGGAGGATTGACCCAGTTCAGCGTTCCCAGCCCGGCCAGTTGATTGGCGTTGGTAATCTGACCGGTGGTCAGCCCCGGCACCTGCCCACCATTGTCGTCAAAAGCCCGCAAGAAACTGAGCGTTCCCGTCCATTCCGCATTGTGGTAGTTCACGGCCCCGCCCAGCGCATAGCTGCGATACGGCGCCGTCACGCCAGGATTGCCGTCGTAAAGGCGAGTCCCGAAACCCTCCCAGCCCCAGCGTCCATTGTCCAGCTCGCCGCTGATCTGCAGTCCGTAGCTTTCCAGGATGCGCGGATTGCCCACCCGGGGATTGACCGTACCCATATAAATCTGAGGCGACATGAAGCGCGGGGCGAAGCTACCGATCACCAGGCTGGTGGCGGTAGGAGTATGAGTCACGGCCAACCGCTCCAGACCCATACTGGTAAAGGGTGCGTTGGCCAGACCGAAAGGATTGGCCGGAATGGGCGGCTGCACGCCCCACACCGAATCGACCAGCGGATTGCCCTGCGAACTGTAGGCGTAGACCCGCAGTTCGGCCAGCAAATCCTCGCTCAGATCGGCCTCCACGTTCAAAGACAGCACGTTGCTGAAGCCGCTGCCGTTGACCAGTGGGCGCCCATTCGAATAGTCGAGCACCGGCTGGGTGCCAAACGCATTGAGCGGGCTCAAATTGGCAGCCTCGACCGCCCCCACCAGATCACCATAGTTGAGCGCGCTCCCACCGAAACCGCTGCGTTCCTGGCCGTTGTTGTGCACGCCCATGCTCACGAAGCTGGAGCGGAACTGACCCGAGAAGCGAATGCGGCCCAATTCCTCGACGCGCTCGTCCAGATTGGCGACCCGGTTCTCCAGGCTGTCCACTCGCACGCCCAGAGCTTCCAGCTCGTCTTTATAGGCGGCTAACAGAGCCTGCAGATGTTGCAGCTCCGCCTTGCTCAGCAATGGTGCCAGTCCGGCCTGAATACGTTCCTGGGCTCGGGCCAACTGTAGGGCTACTTCCCAGCGAGTGCTGGCGCGTCCGGCGTCGCTCAACCCCATCTCGCGCAGCCAGCGGTAAGCATCGTCATTGCCCGGGAACAGTGGAGCAGCCACAGCCAGTGCGCACAACCCCAAAGCCAGAAGCGTCCCCCTCAGTCCCATCACGCGCGCAAGGTTCTCCTTCCACCCCCGCGTGCCTGCACAGATGACAGGAAGAGGCAAACACTTCCTCGTAGCCAAGAAGGTGCGTAAGCTACTGGGGGCTCTGTTCTCGCTGTTGATGGTCACCGGTGTCTCGGCCGGCGACCTGGAAGGCACCGTCGAAATTCACTCCCGCCTGGGCCGCCGCCCCATCGGCAAATTGCAGCGCCACCCCGGCCAGAACAATGGCCCGCTCTACCAGGCCCCGGCCAAAGTGAGCGCGGCGGTCGACGAAGTCAGCAACGTCGTGATCTTCTTGCTCGACACCCCGGGCGGTCCCAACAAGCCGGTCCACACCAAGATGAACCAGAAGAACCGCCAGTTTTCCCCCTATGTGCTGCCCATCGTACGAGACTCGACGGTGGACTTCGTCAACGGAGACGGCATTTTTCACTCGGTCTACTCTCAGTGCGAATGCGCCCCCTTCCATCTCCCCGAGTTCCCCCAGGGCGAGTCCCGTTCCATCCATTTTCCCCAGCCCGGAGACGTCGAATTGTTCTGCGCCATCCATCCCGAGATGAACGCGCACATCCTGGTGCTGGACACCGGCTTCTTCGTCACGCCGGACGAAAACCACAAATTCAAGCTCGAAGACGTGCCGGCCGGACGCCGGGTGCTGAAAGCCTGGCATCCGCGTCTAAGAAATCCCGTCACCAAGATCATCGACGTCCCGCCCAGCGGTAGCCTGCACATCGATCTCGCCCTTTAGTGCGCCTTCGTCTCCAGCTTCTGGCCCTGATCGGGGTGCTGCTGAGCCTGGCTCTGGCAACTTCCTTCGCCCTCATCTTTCGGGCCGTGCGCAACCAGGCACTGGCCGACCTGGATCGCTCCCTGGAAGCGGGACACCACGTCTGGGACAGCCTCAGCCGGGCTCGCGCCGAGAACCTGGCAACCACCACCTCAGGCACGGCCGCGGAAGCCGGCTTTCTCCGGATTCTACGCGGGACCGATGCAGCCACTTTGCTGGACGACCTCCACCAACGCCAGAAAAACAACGCCTCGCTGGACCTGTTGGCCGTTTACGACGATCAGGGCCACCTGCGCCTGGCCACCCAAGCCGGCCTGCCCACGACTCCCGATGCTCTCGTCGAATCCGCGCTGGACGGCCAGGTCGGGGCCAGTTTCTGGCGCG
This sequence comes from Vulcanimicrobiota bacterium, assembly GCA_017307785.1. GTDB lineage: Bacteria > Vulcanimicrobiota > Xenobia > Xenobiales > JADMJV01 > JADMJV01. The sequence goes on from JAFKGI010000015.1 coordinate 115,255, forward strand.
GCCCGGACGGGCTTTACATCGCCGGCGTCGCGCCCATCCAAAGGCAGGGTGGAATCACGGAAGGCGTGCTGCTGCTGGCCACCCGGCTGGACGCAGAGTATCTGAAGGACCTGGCTCGAGACACCAACCTCCAGGTGGCGGTGGAAGAAACGGCTCCCGTCCCAACCAACCGTCACCAGCGCACCTATCCCGTGCCCGACTACACCGGCCAATCGCTCGGCACTCTGGTGCTGGGACGCGACCTGGACGTAGCTCTGGCCTATATGGACAGCGTGCGCGGGCAGCTCTGGTGGCTGGGAGCCGGAGCCGTAGCCCTGGCATTCCTCTTCTCCATCCCCCTGGTCGGTCGCATGACCAACCCGGTGCTGCAACTGGAAAAAGCCCAGGCCGAAATGGACGCAGTCTTTCAGGCCAACCTGGACGGACTGGTGGCCCTCGATCAGGCCGGTCGAGTGGTCAACGCCAATCCGGCCGCCGGGGTCTGTCTGGGCCTGGCTGCAGAAAAACTGCCCGGGACCTTCCTGCAGCAAATTCTACCGCAGGAGGTGTTTGCCCAGTTGGTGGCCGCCTCGCCCCATGATGGACAGTTGGTGCAACGCTGCCTCTACCGCCGGGAAGGCCATACTTTTCAGCTCACCCGAACCTTCGTGGCCAGTCGCCATCGAGAGGTCGGCTCCATTCTGCTCACCCGAGAAATCGGCGAGAGCGCCCGCAACCCGTTGGAACTCCTGGACGACGCCCGACCGGTCAACGAGGATGACTGGATCCGCTTTGAGAGAAATCGCGCCAACTTTCTCTGGCTCAGCGGCCGTCGCTCCGCTCCGGAGCCGGGCAACTGGGAGAGCGAGCTGACCCGCCTGGGGGTCCCCCTATCGCTACCAGGCCTCAGCCTGGAGCGAGAGCCTCTGCGACTGCTGCTGCTCAACCTCTGGCCCTGTCACCATTTGCTCCTCGAGCCCGAGGCCGGCGGTAGCTGGCTGAGCGTGCGCAACCCGGACCCACCGGGCGCTTGGGAACGCGAAGTTCTGCTCGGACTGCTCGAGGAACTCCAGGGGAGGTTCTTCGAGGAGGGTGGGCAGCTGCGCATCTGGCTGCCACGGTCTTGATTCGCCCTCACGAATGGCCCAAGGTTCGGTTCCTGCTGGGACTGATCTTGATCGGTTGGACCGGGCTCTCGATCGCCATGGTGGTGACCGATACCCTGCTGCTCTCCAGCCTGGGCGTCCATTACCTTCCCATCGCCCTGTTGCTCACCTCGGGACTGACGCTCAGCAGCTCGCTCGGCTATACCGCCCTGTTGAGCCGTTATCACAGTCTGCAACTGCTGCAGGCCACCTTTCTGATGGTGGGCGGGTTGCTGCTGGCCGGCTTCTGCGGACTCAAAGCGGGAGCCAGCTGGTTGTGCCTGCCGCTGCTGGCGCTCTACGGCACCAGCTTCTCCCTGATCGCCACCCAGAGTTTCGGCCTGGCCAGCGAATGCATCGACACCTACTCAAGCAAACGGCTCTTCCCGGTACTCACAGTAGGGGCCACCTGCGGCGAACTTCTGGGCGGTCTGTTGGTGGCCGGAGGAGCCCGTCGAGTGGATCCATCGGGCTGGGTGCTCGTTTGGGGGCTCACCAACTTCCTGGCGCTGGCCTGGCTCTGGGCCCACCGCCAGCCTCTCCAGCAGTGGCGTCAGACCCGCCGGCAAAAGCCGGCGCCCGTACCCTATCTGCGCCGGGATCCATTGGTTCGTTCGCTGGTGCTGCTTCTGCTGGGAATGGTGCTCTGTCAGGGCACGTCCCAGTACCTTTTTTCCCAGATCTTCGCCGCGGCCTATCCTCAGCCACGCGATCTGGCCCGCTTTCTGGGACTGCTGATCTCGCTTACCAACCTGGCCGAACTGGTTATCGCTACTCAGCTGACTCCTCGCCTGGTCGGCTGGTTGGGAGTGGCTCGCGCCGGCTGGCTGCACCCCACCCTGATGCTCAGCGGCCTGCTGGGCATCAGCCTGCGGTTCCAGCTGGGTCCAGCCATCTGGCTCTGGATCTGCCGCCGCACCATGCAAGACAGCCTGGCCACACCCGTGCGCAATCTGCTCTACAACGCCATACCGGCCCGGGTCAGGCCTGCCCTGCGAGCCTTTTTGGACGGGGTGGTGGTCTCTTGCGCTCAGGCCTGCGTGGCACTGCTGCTGCTCTTCCTCCAGCATCGCCTGCAGCCGGTCCAGATCGCCTACGCCGGAATTGGTCTGGCGCTCGTCTACGCGGCTGGAGCCCGGGGAGCCAGCCGCAACTACCTGCGCACCCTTCTGGGAGAACTGCAAAGCGAAGGACTGGTCCTGAAAGCCCGGACCACCGCTTCCTTCCAGGATGGCGCCCAGCCAGGCGACCCGCTGGCTCTCCAGAGCCGGGCCCAAAGCCTGGCCTCGGCGGACGCAAAGCTTCGATTGGAGGCGGCTGCTCAGCTAGCGGGCCGAGGGGCCGACGGAGTGCGCGCCGCCCTGCCTTACCTCTTCTCCGATCAGTGCTCCACGGTTGAAGCGGCCTTGCGCGTATTGGGCCAGAGTCCTACCCCCTGGGCCCGCTCTCTTTTGCAGGACCAGTTCGCTTCGCGCAGTCGGGCGGCGGCTCAAGCCTGGGTGGCCGCCCACAAGCAACCAGCCGAGAGCTTACGCAGCCGCTTTCTGAAGGAAGCCAGGCACCAGGAATCGCTACGCCATCAACGCCTGGCTTTTTGCGCGCTGCGCTGGCTGGAGGGGGAAGAGTTGGTGGAAACGGTGCGCCTCTCGCTGCTCTCCCAAGGGGGGCGCAGCGCCAACGCGCTGGAGGTCCTCTCCAACCTGGGGGAACGACAGCCCACCCAGCTTTTTGTGAATCTGCTGGAACCCAACTCCGATGAGGAGCGCGCCCGGCTTCTAAGCGGCCCGGAAACCGATGGAACGCTGAGCGAGGACCGCTGGGTGCGCTGGGCCGCCACCCGGGCCGGTTCTCCGCCCGCCTGGGAATTGGCCAGGATGGAGCAGTTGCTGACTCTGCGTCGGACCCATCCATTTCACCGTATGGATTTGGCACAGTTGGAGATCCTGCGACTGCGGATGATCGAGGAAAGATTCGCAACAGGCCGAGTCTTTTGGCAGGCGGGTCAGTCCCTCGAGCGGGCTCTGGTGCCCCTCGAGGGAGAACTTACCAGAGGCTTTTGGGGAGGAGTGGAACTGGCCGGCCAGATGACGGCGCGCTCTGCGCTTGTGACCGCAGGGCCCGTGCGCGTGCTCAGCCTTAGCGCCGCCGCGTGGGAGGTATCGCTACGCGACCTGCCCGCCTTGAGCACCGGAACCTTTCAGTGGCTCAGTGCTGAACTGAGGCGGACGGAGAAGGATGGGTCAGAACATAGAAGGCCATAGCGATGGCGGCCAGAGCGGCCGCCTTAGGGAAACATGCGCCGAACAGAATGGCGCAGATCACTCCCAGCGGAACCGCCCGGTCCTGGGTAACCATCAGGATCAGGCTACTAAAGAAGACAAAAGCCAACAGGCCCTTGGTGAGGAAGGCCACCATTCCGAACATTGCCAGAAAGAGGCTGATTTTGAGGATGCGGTGCGAAGTTTTGCTGTTCATAGGCTCAGCTTAGTTCTCGTCCCGCCAAAGCCGTAGATTCGGTCGTCCCAGAGGCCGAAGGACGGCCATACCAAAGGCTTCAGACACTGTCCCGGCCAACTCCATAGCAAGCCATAGTACTAGTGTTGATTGCCGGGAGTAGAAGCCCGAGGATATCCTGAAATTACCCTTAGGAATACTTAACGAGGCAACGTCGTGAAGATTCTCAACATTCTGGTCGTGGAAGATCAGGAAGTCGACTATGACCTCCTGCTGGTGAAACTGGAATCGGCGGGCCTGAAAGTCCGGGCCGATCGGGTCCAAACCGCCCTGGAGATGCATCAGGCATTGGAACGCAGTGATTGGGACGCCATCATCTGCGACTACTGGCTGCCCGGCTTCTCCGGCAAGGGCGCCCTGGAGATCTTTCAGAAGGACGGCCGTGACATTCCGTTTCTCTTCTACAGCGGTCACCTGGGCGAAGAACTCCTGGTGGAGTGCATGCGCCTGGGGGCCCACGACTTCATTCTCAAGGGCAACTCGCGTCTGATTCCGGCTCTTTCAAGGGAGTTGAAGGACGCCGAACAACGGCGCCAGGAGCGCGAAGACCAGGCGCGCTACCGCAGCATTGTGGAGGATTCCGACGACGGAATCTGCTGTGCCGGGCCGGACGACCGAATTTTGTTCGTCAACGGCCGGTTTGCGGATTTGCTGGAAATCGAGGCGGACTGGCTGACCGGCCAGCCGCTGGCCAGCATCGGCGAGCTGCAGCCCGACTGGCTGCCCTATCTGACCCAGCCACATCAGAACCTGAAATCAGTGCCCGCCAAACTGACCCATGCGCGCCAGGACAAAAGTGACGTCAGTCTCAGCGTGCGTCCGCTCAAGGGTTCCGGTTTGGTGCTGAAAGTTACCGATCTTTCCGGTCCCAGGCTCCTCGAAAAGCGCCTCGCGCTGGCATCCAAGATGGAAGCCATCGGCCGCCTGGCGGGCACGGTAGCCCACGATTTCAACAATACTCTTTCGATCATCTCGGGCTTCTGCGACATTCTCAAGGAGGAAACCGACGATAGGGACCAACTTTCTCTGCTCAACACCATGCACCAGACCATTCGCCGGGGGACCTCGCTGTGCAATCAGATGATGTCGGTCGGAAAAATCAACAAACCCAACGATTCCGGCGGGCACGAAATCCGCTTGCGCGAAGTCTTGCAGAACTATCAGCCGATCCTACAAAAAGCGGCCGGAGCGGAAGTGGAATTTCGGATTCTCTGCAGCGCCGAACAAGATGCCGTTCGATTCGATGGTGACCTGCTGCTGCAGGTGCTGGTCAATCTCACCCTCAACGCCAAAGATGCCATTGGTCAACTGAACGGCGCAATGGAACCCAGGAAAATCTTGATTTCCACTCAGGACCTGCTGGTAGGCGAAGAAGATGGTCAGAGTCACCTGCTCAAGGCCGGAGCCTATGTGGTTCTGTGCGTCAGCGACAATGGCGCCGGCATGGACGAGGAAGTGCGGGCCCATGTTTTCGAGCCCTACTTCACCACCAAGGGAGACTGCGGCGGAACCGGCCTGGGGCTTTCCAGCGTCTATGCCAGCGTAGCCCAATATGGCGGAAACATCTGGGTCTACAGCGAGAAAGGCAACGGGACCAGTTTCAAGATCTACCTGCCACTGCTGGAGCAGCGATCGCCGACCATCCTTCCCGAGATCCCGCGCTGCAGCGGGGAACACGTGGTTCTGCTGGTCGACGACTGCGCCTTGACCCGCGAAATGGCAAGGGCGGCTCTGGAAGAAGAGCCCTATCAATTGCTGGAAGCAGGCTCGGGACGCGAAGCCCTCGAGCAGGCCAGAGCCTTTCCCGGCAAGATCGATCTGGTCATTTCCGATGTGGTCATGCCCGGCATGATGGGTCCCGAGCTGGTCGATCACCTCCGCCTGGAAACCCCGGACCTCTCCGTCATCTTTACCTCGGGCTATGGGCGTGACTTTTGCGCGCTGCCCAATACCCAACAGGTACCGCACCGCTTCGTGGAAAAACCGATGTCTGCCACCAACCTGATTCGCCAGACCCGGCTGGCGCTTGCCGAACGCGCCTGAGAGAAGCCTGCCTGGCGAGTCTCCCGATTGCTCAGGACTTGACCTGACTCGCCCAGGCCACAATCCCTCCGGTCAGGTTACGCACTCGCGTAAAGCCGGCCTGCTGCAACAAGGCCTGAGCCCTGGCGCTGCGACCGCCGGACTTGCAGTGAACCACAATGTCCGCTCCCTTTTCCAGACCGTCGAGGTGGTCGCCCAAATGGCCCAGTGGCAAGAGTCGCGCACCATACTCCTCCAGGTTGGCCATCTCCCACTCATCCGGCTCGCGCACGTCCAGCAACAGAGGACGCTCACCCGCCTGCCAGGCGGCCGCGAACTCTGCCGGCGAGACCTCGTGGAGAGCGCAGAAGTCTTGGGTGTCGACCAGTTCCCGAATGGTGGCATTGGGTCCACACATCCGACATTCCGGGTCGCGGGCGATTTTTAGCTCGCGAAAATTCATGGCCAGGGCGTCGAAAAGCAAAAGCCGGCCCAGCAAGGGCTGGCCGCTCCCCAGAATCAATTTGAGAATCTCGGTAGCCTGCAGCGTTCCGATCACCCCCGGCAGCACGCCCAACACGCCCCCTTCGGCGCAGGAGGGCACCATGCCGGGCGGTGGAGCCTCAGGAAAAAGGCAGCGATAACAGGGGGCGCCCGCGGCCGGGTGAAAAACCGAAACCTGACCCTCGAAACGGAAGATCGAGCCATAGACATGGGGCTTACCGAGCAGTACGCAGGCGTCATTGACCAGGTATCGAGTGGGGAAATTGTCCGTGCCATCTACGATCACGTCATAGTCAGCCAGAATCTCCAAAGCATTCTGCGAGGTCAGGGCGGTCGCGTGAACTTGAAGAGCCACATGCGGATTGAGGTCTTGCAGGCGGTCGCACGCCGAGTCGACTTTGGGGCGTCCCACGTCCTTGGTGCCGTGGAGAATCTGGCGCTGCAGATTGCTTTCGTCCACCCGGTCGAAGTCCACCAGGCCCAGTGTGCCTACACCGGCGGCGGCCAAATACAGGGACAGCGGACTACCCAGACCGCCAGCGCCGATGAGCAAGACGCGAGCGGTCTTGAGCTTGCGTTGCCCTTCCAGGCCGACTTCCGGCAAATTCAGGTGGCGGTCGTAGCGGGCCAGTTCGGCGGGGGTCAGGTCCTGATATATCATAGCTCTACCTTTCGGAATCAGCCGCCCAATTGCTCCTGGCATTGACGAATCAGCCCCTGGAAAAGCTGCAAATCCTCGGCCGCAATGTGAGTGTGACTGAGGTCTCGGCGCAAACCGCTAAGCCAGACAACGCCCCACCAGTTGCTCAGCGGACCCGGCAAGGGACAGCGGTACAGGCGGGCATTGAGAACAAAATCCAGATAGCCTGGCCAGTAGGACCGGGTGGCTCCCGCTCCTTGAAACTGGGCCGGCGAATTTTCCCCGTCTTGGAGCAGGTAAATCAAACCGCGGCTGCCCCCCAGCAGCACCCTCTGGTCGTCGCTCACGCTTCCCCACTCAATCTCCGGGAGATTGGGATTGTGGCCACCCAGACTCCAGCTCTGGCGCCACTGGCGCGGGTGGGTCAAGCCCGACAGCTTCTTACCGTTGAGCACAATCGAGCACTCCGGAGTGGGCACCAGATGTTGATGCAGCAATTCCTCTTCTTCGCTGCGTCCCCAGGCTCCCAGGAAGCGCAACAATCGGGCTTGTAGCTGCGGGCGCTGCACGCGAATTTGCTGGCCGTTGCCTCGATTGCTAATCTGAAAAGGCGAGCGCGTCCATTCCGAAGCCCCCCCTCGGGCCAGAGCCAGTTCGCGTTGCCGAATCAGCTTTGCCTCGCGTTCCCGAGTCCAGAGTGTGGCGAAACAGTTTTCCGCTTCTTCCGGTGTGAACGGCGCGCCGTCGAATTGCACCTGAAAATTGTCGCTGCGCAACTGAATTTCCACCAGACTGGAGGCCGAAGCAACGGCTGCGCCTACTGCGTGGAGCATGAAATAACCGGCCGAAGGAAGGCGGTATTTTTCCATGAGCGCGGCGGCGCGATTGGTATCAAATTGAAAACTACCGCTAGAATCGAAGTCGGCGGCGGCCTGCAGTCGATCCAGCAGTTCGGACATTTGCAGCTCGTCGCTCACGGCCGCGCTTTTCGCGGAAAAAGGGGCGCCTTCCTAGGTCGAGAAGACGCAGTCCATGCAGCAAGAATTGCCAGAATTCAACGTTCCGCCTACTTATCGCCTGGAATCGGAACTCACCGCTCCACTCCCTCGTCCGCTACCGGACTCGCTGCGGCACCATCCTCAACGCGTGGCCCGACGCCGAACCAGTTGGCGAGTCTCCACCGTCTTCACGCTGCTCTTCGCTCTCGGCCTGATTTTTCAGAAAAGCACCTTTATGCACATTCTGGGCCTCTATTTCACCCCTTTCGCCTACTTCTGGTGGGTCGGCTGGGTAGGCCTGGCCTTCAGCATCTGGGGCATGACGCATTTCTGGCGCCCCGGCAAAAAAGATCCCTTTGCTTATCTTCGTCACGGCGTGCCCCTGACGGTGCGCGTGGTGGACTTGAAGCTGGAGGTGGCCACTCGCGTCAACGGTGCTGACGCCACCTTTGCCTACGACGTGTACGTAGACTTTCCCGACCCCCGCAGCGGAGAGATGTCCTATTCCGTGTTGCGCTCCGAGGCCATCGCCAAAGGCGCCGCGCGCTTACGCTGCCGTATCGGCGATTACCTGACGGCCCTTTATCTGCCGGGCATGGCCGAATCCAGCCTGATCCTCTACGGCTTTAGCGGCATCAATCCGGACCGCGATCTCTTGCACCGGGAAAGCCAAAAAGCTCCCTGGCCGGTGGTGATGGGCGGACTGGCCGGCTTTATCGCCTTCTGCTGGGGATTGGCCTGCTATCCGTTGCGTTCCGCCAGCGAAGCCCATGGTCTCTGGCTGGTGGTCCCGATCGTGCTGGTGGCTCTGGTTCTCAGCTGGCGTCAGCACGACAAGAATGTGCGCAACCTGGAAGAGGAACACCAGCGGGCGCTGGCCTCGGGTGATGCCTTGCTAGGCCAAACCTTTACCCGTCCCAAGCGCATTGGAATGCTCTTCCTGGGCCTGATTGCCGGGCTATTCGGAGGCTTTGGAGGAGTGCTCTGGCTGAACGGAGCCCTCGACTTCCGGGCCCCCAAAGAAGAAGCGGTCCGGGTCACGGGCGTGACCCAGACCACCTATCAGGGCCTGGTTTGCAGTTATTCGGCCGATTACATCGATCCGGTCAGCGGCAAAAAAGAGAATCTGGGCATCAGCCCGTTACTGCTGGAAGATGCCGACGAAGCGCATCTGGTGACGCATCCCGGCGCCCTGGGCATGCCCTGGCAGGAACTGCGCCTGATTCGCAACCCCGACTAGGGTCAGCGTTTCTTCAGGTAACCGGACGCTTTTCGGGTCCAATTGGCGGGCCCGCCCTCATCGTAGCCATACTGGCCGAGCACCTTGCCGGCGGAGGTCGCGAAGATGATCGTGGGATAGCCGCTGACCCCGAACTTCTGGGCCAATTCCTCGTTCTGCTTCTTGATGGCCGGACTCTGGGCGGTCCGTCGGGGGAAATCCAGTTCCAGCAAGACGACGTTGCTACCGGCCCACTGCTTGAACTCGTTGGTCTCGAACACCTCGGCCTTGAGCTTTTTGCACCAGCCGCACCAGTCGCTGCCGGTAAAGTCCATCAGGATGGGCTTGCCGCTCGCCTTGGACTGTGCCACGGCGTCGTTGTAGGATGTGAGCCATCCGCCTGCAGCCGCCGGCGCGGGGGTGGGACGCGGTCGGATGCCTTGCTCGGCGACAGGGCCGGGAGCAGTCTGGGCTCCGGAGACAAAGTTTACGTCCACCGTTCCCATGGAACGGTTGGGCGTGATTTTCAACCCGAGCAACGGGGACACTTCCTCCAGCGCCACCATGGCCTGACCATTCACATCGCGAGCTTCCACCAACTTTTCGCCGATAGCCACCTTGCCGGCCTGAACCGGGGCCGCTTCCACCGACTCTCGAGAGAGTTGAAAACCGCCTCCTTCGGCGGGCACCAATTTGGCCTCGAGCACGTTAGCCAGCGTCTGCAATTCGACCCAGGTAACCTTTCCTTCGCGCACGATCGCCCCCTTGAAAGGGCGGTTGCGCACGTAGAGTTGGTCCGCTGCGGCCGGTAAGATCAGGGCCACGAACAGGCCCAGGGGCAGAATACGGCGGGTAAACATGGGTAGGTCCTCCTTAAACGCTGAGAACCATTTCTGTTTTCCGCAATCCCGACCTGCAGGCGCCCCAAAAAGAAGAAGCCTCTCTTACGAGAGGCTTCTTCTTCAGGGCCGGTAGACACCGCTAAAGCTTTGTGCGCTACCCAGTCCGTTGGTGAAAACCGATGCGTTGTTTTGCATGCAGGTCCTCCATTTCTGGACTGGTTATAAGCGAGGCGCGCTCCAAGGTTGTGAACAAGCTGTTTCATCCTCCACAGCCGCGGCCACAACCACGTCCACGCTTATTGGCTGTAGACGGCCTCGTCCACATCCTCGTGAGGAGCGGGAATGACGTGAGCCGCGAAGACCGAGCCGACCCGACGGGCTGCTTCGGCAGCCGCGTCTACCGCCACCTGAACCGAGCCGATGTCGCCGCGCACGTGGATGGAGACCAGTCCACCATCGACCGATGCGTACTTGACGATTTTCACGTTGGCCGTTTTGACGGCCGCGTCGGCAGCTTCCACTGCTCCCACAAAGCCCATCGTCTCAATCATTCCAACAGCCTGTCTATTCGCCACGATCACAACCGCCTTCCAGTTTGCCCAGCCATTCCTTGCCTTCTTCGGCCTTTCCTTCCAAAGGAGGGCAACGCCTAGGCGGGAAGTGCCGGCCTATGTTCATTTCTCAAGCCGGTCTCGACCTCTTACAAGAAGCCCTCCATCACCTGGGCAATGGATTCTCTCAGCTGCCCCCCGCTGAAGCGCGGCTGGACCTCGAGCGACTGCGGCCCGTGCTGCTGGAAGTGGCCGAGCGCATGCGCGACAACTACCCTTACCATCATCCGCTTTATGCCGGTCAGATGCTCAAGCCCCCCCATCCCCTGGCCCGTCTTGCCTACGCCCTGGCCCAGTTCATCAATCCTAACAACCATGCCCTGGACGGCGGCAGAGCCAGTTCCGCTCTGGAGAAAGAAGCGGTGGCCGAAATCGCGGTCATGCTCGGCTGGAAGGAACATCTGGGCCATTTGACCAGCGGCGGCACTCTCGCCAACCTGGAAGCGCTCTGGATCGCGGGTTGCCTGCATCCCGGCAAGCGCATTCTGGCTTCTTCACAAGCACACTATACCCATCAACGAATCTGCGGAGTGCTGCAGATCCCTTACGACGCGCTCACCGTGGACGCGGCCGCGCGTATCGACGTCACCGCCCTGGAAGCCGAACTGGCCAAAGGAGACGTGGGCACAGTGGTGGCCACCCTGGGCACCTCGTCCGTCGGCGCCGTCGATCCGCTACACCAAATCTTGCCGCTGGCTCAGCGTTACGGCGTGCGCGTTCACGTGGACGCGGCTTACGGCGGATATTTCCGACTCAGCGAGGGGCTGAACGGGCAGGCGGCCGAGGCCTTCGCGGCCGTGCCCGGGGTCGATTCGCTGGCCATCGACCCCCACAAACACGGGATGCAGCCCTATGGCTGCGGCTGTATCGTGTTCCGCGACCCCTCGGTGGGCCGCTTTTACAAGCATGACTCCCCCTACACTTACTTCAGTTCGCACGAACTCCACCTGGGCGAAATCAGCCTCGAGTGCTCCCGGCCCGGCGCCGCCGCCGTCGCCCTCTGGGCCACTCAGCGCCTGCTGCCCCTGGAGCGCGGCGGAGAGCTGGGCCAACGCCTGGATCAGTCGCTGCAGGCGGCCCGCGACCTGGCTGCCTGGCTCAAGGCCCGCCCGCAAGAGTGGAAGCTGCTCTACGAACCCGAACTGGACCTGGTGGTGTGGGCCCCTCAGGGCGCGTCCGCCAGCCAGATTTCCGCTCGCTCTCAAGAGATTTTCGAGAGAGCGGCCGAACTGGATTTGCATTTGGCCGTAACTCAAGTGTCGCAAGGGTCCATCTGGCCGGAACTGAACTGGGACCAACCGCGGTTGGCCTGCCTGCGCAGCTGCCTTATGAAACCCGAGCACCTGGAGTGGTTGCCGGAAATCTGCCGGCGCCTGGAACAAGCCGCCGGCTAGTGGCTGTGGCTGTGCCCGTGTTCATGATGATGACCGTGGTCGTGGTGCCAGTCTTCAGTCTGGCAGTTCTTGCAGCGGCCCGATAAGGTAAAATGCTCCTCGTCGACGGCGAAGGCGTGACTCTCAAAAATGGCGTGAGCCAACAGATGAACCGGCTGCAGATCGATCGTTTCCACCTGGCCGCAAGCTTTGCACACCAGATGTCCGTGACGATGCTCGGGCTCGCGCAGGGAGAAACGCACCTGGTCTTTGGTGCCCGTCATCAGATCGACGATTCCCACCTGGTTCAGCCCCTCCAGGGTGCGATAGACGGTGGTGACATTGAGGCCGGGTAAAGTTTCCTGAACGTGTTCGAAGACGTCGCGAGCCGTTACATGGCGGTGCTCCGACCGGGAATGCAGCTCTTCCAAAGCCTTCAGAATCACCAAACGCTGCGGGGTCGCTCGCAGGTTTTTGTCGCGGAGTATTTTAGCCCATTGACTCACGCAGAGGCTTTCTGGCACAAGGCGGCGCTAACCTCCAGAGCGTTTGCTCTTCAGGCCGCGGGCGGTCAGTATTTGTTCAATTTTCTCGCGGTGGTCTCCCTGGATTTCCAGATTGCCATCTTTGATGCAGCCGCCGGTGCCGCAGGCCCCCTGAATTTGCTTGAGCAACTCCTTCAGCTGAGCGTCGTTCATACCCGTTTCGCAAACGATGATCTGGGCTTTGCCGCGCTTCTTTTCCAGGCGCAGCTTGATGGGGCCGGCACCGCCAGCAGTAGCCGGTTTCTTTTTGAGGGCGCCGCAGCGACAGGGTAGATGCTTGCACTTGGAGCACCAATTGGGGTCGGTTGAGTAAGAGAGTTCCACAGCCCTCGTTTACTCCAGGAATTCCCGCCTCCCTCTTGCATTCACCGCACATGAAAAAAGCGCTGCTCTCCCTGTGTTTGTCCGGAATGGCCTGGGCCCAGCCCACCTACTGCAATCCCGTCGATCTCGACTACAAATACAACTTCGAGCAGCTGCCCGAGCGCATCTCCTATCGCTCCGGCGCCGACCCCGTGATCGTCCCCCACAAAGGCTCCTACTACCTGTTCGTGACCATTCAGGGCGGCTGGTGGAAGTCCAAGGACCTGCTCCACTGGGCCTTCGTCAAACCCGACAAATGGCCGTTCGAAGACATGTGCGCGCCGGCCGCACTGTCGGTGAAGAACAAGCTCTACCTGTTCCAGTCCACCTTCGCCCAACGCCCCATTCTGGAGCTGACCGATCCCGACCAGGGCAAAGTGGAGTTCTTCAATCGCTGGCTGCCCTTGATGAAAGGCGCCGATGGCCCCTGGGATCCCTCGATCTTCCACGATGAGGACACCGGTCGCTGGTTCATGTATTTCGGCTCGTCCAATGTCTTTCCACTTTACGGCATCGAGCTCGACCCCAAGCGCCAGCTGACCTACAAAGGCGATCCCAAAGGCCTGATTCTCCTCGATCCCGAGCAGCACGGCTGGGAGCGTTTCGGCCAGGATCACAAAGGCGACATCAAGCCCTTCACCGAGGGCGCCTGGATGACCAAGCACAAAGGCAAGTATTACCTGCAGTACGGCGCCCCCGGCACCGAATACAACGTCTACGCCACCGGAACCTACGAAGGGGACGGCCCCATGGGCCCGTTTCGCTACGCGCCTTACAACCCGGTAGCCTATCGACCCGGCGGCTTTGCCTGCGGCACCGGACACGGCAATTTCTTCCAGGATCTCAAAGGGCGCTACTGGCTGACCGGCACCTGCTGGATCGGCTTCAACTGGGGCATGGAGCGGCGCATCGTGATGCATCCCGCTGGTTTTGATGCGAGCGGCGACATGTTCTGCGACACCCGCTTCGGCGATTGGCCCCACGATCTGGACGGCAAATTCCGAGGATGGATGTTGCTCTCGCACAAGAAACCTCTGACCGCTTCCTCAACTCTCGAGAAAGAACATCCGGCCAGTTGCGCCAGCGACGAGAGCCTGCGCACTTTCTGGGCGGCCGCCAGCGCCCGCAAGGGAGAAACCCTGACCATGGATCTGCAAAAAAACTGCACTGTGCGCGCCGTGCAGGTGAACTATGCCGACTACAAGTCCGACGTCTTCGACAACGGTCCCCGCGTTTACACCGAGTTCCAGTTGCTCGGCTCGCTGGACGGAAAGAAGTGGGTGACTCTCCACGACCTCGCCCAAGAAGCCCATCGCGACCGTCCCTGTGCCTACATCCAACTGGCGAAACCGGCGAACATCCGCTACCTGCGCTACGTCCACGGCCATGTGGCCGCCCCTCGACTGGCCATCGCCGATTTACGCGTCTTCGGCTCGGTAAAAGGCAAAGCGCCGCTCCCTCCCGCGACGGTGGAGGTGCGGCGCGATCAAGATCGACGCAATGCCTTCGTAAACTGGCCCCGCGTAGCTGGAGCCACTGGTTACAACGTGCGCTGGGGCATTGCCCCCAACAAGCTCTACCAGACCTACCAGGTCTGGGCCGATCACCAGGGTCCCCTGGAGATCCGCGCCCTCAACCTGCCCCAGGGCTACTCCTTTGCCGTCGAAGCCTTCAACGAAAGCGGAGTCAGCCCGCTGGGGCCGGTCGAGAGCTGCCCGTAGCTTATTTCATAGCCGCCATGAAGCTGAGGGCCTTTTTCCAGGCCTCGGTGCCGGTCACACGGCCGCAGTAAGCCTGAATGTTGGGATAGTTTTCCAGCGGCATGCCGGCCATTTTGGCGTAAGGCGCGAACGAAGCCAGCGCGAAATCGGCGATGGTCACCTGTTCGCCCAGCAGGTACGGCTGGTTCTTCAGCTGAGCCTCAAGCACGTCGCCCACCTTGGGGAAGGCATCGGTGGCCTTCTTCAGCTCGGCCTCGTCCGGAGCGCCCAGACCAAAGCGCGCCTTGACGATGCGCTCGAAGAAAAAGGGACGAATGGCCGGGCCAAAGTGAATGGCGGCCCAATTCAACCACTGCTGGACCTTGGCCTGACCGTGAGCATCGGCCGGCCACAGACCGCTCTCCGGCTTCTTCTGGGCCAGGTACATCAGGATAGCGTTGGATTCCCAAAGCGTAAAATCACCGTCCTCCAGGGTCGGCATCAGACCGTTGGGGTTCTTGGCCAGATAATCGAGGGCTCGGTTCCCGCCGCTGGCCACGTCGACGTCGACCACTTCCAGGTCGAGACCGAGATGATGGGCCAGAGCCACGACTTTGAAGGTATTGGGAGAAGGCAGCAGAGCATAGAGTTTCATAAAGAGAGTGCTCCTGAAGAGAGAGAGTCGCCGAAGGCGCCGCCCAGATTTCCCAGCCCGAGAGCGCGACTCCTCCGGGACTTAGGACCTACAGGACTGGGTGAACATACGAACGGCCACCACCAATCCGGCCAGACCCAGATAGAGCGGCACCGAGGCCAGCAGCGGACTGCCGCCCAGCACCAGAATCACGCTCAGCAGGCAGAGCACACAAGCAACTTGCACGTAGGTCAGGTAGTGGTCGCTCATTCGTTCAGTCCTCCAGCGGTTGATGGACTCATTACACCACCCGCTGGCCGAGCAGGCGCCGAAAGATGTTAACGAATTGTGCGAATCCTAGGGCCGCAGACGAAAGTGACCGAGCAGGCGGTTGCTGCGCAAAGCATCCTCCTCCACTCCCAGCGGGCCCGGATTGTGAATCAGCATCGGTAGTCCGTCCAATGACCAGCGCTCCGAAACGATGCCCACGTGGCCGGCCACTCCATCCCCGTCGTCGAAAAACACCACGTCGCCGGGGCGAAAAGTCGCCAGAGTCGACCAATTCACCTCCAGCGGCAGCGAGAGCGCGTGACGGCGAAACCAGACAATCAGCTTGGGGCACCAGCGGTAGTCCAGGTCCGAGTCGGGCCGCCCCGAATAGGCACCGGGATGGGCCGCCACGTCTCGATTGACCGCCCGCTGCAGGTCCAGCAGAGGCTTATACCCCCAATAGATGACATCGGTGCAGGCCCCTCGACCGCGCGGCGGAGGCCCGCCCTCATAGCGATTGGCGTCGTAGCGATCTCCTAAACAGGTGCGCGCCGCCGTCACGATGGTTCTTTCGCGAGCGTCCGGGCGCAAACTCAAGAGGGCTGCCCCCACCAGCAAAGTGAGAACCAACAAACCGGCCACAATGATTCTGCGCGCCATACATTGAAGATTCTTCTATCTCTGGAGCTTCCCTACGGAGCGGTGATTTTGGCGTCCTCGACCAGCACCTCAAAGCGGTAACCGCTGCCCAGGTCCTTGTCCACGACCACTTTGCCCTGAGCGACCACTTGCTGGCCCACCTTCACGTCTTCGGTGGTGGTCACCACCAGGTCGTGATCGTGAGCGGCGGCACTGCCCGAGCCGTCGCGCAAATGAACCCAGTTGCGATCCAGAATCCCGGAAGAGACCTTGACTGCCTGACCCCGGACCGACACCGTTTTTCCCTTCAGTTTGGCACGCTCACCGTATACCTCGGCTACCGTGCGCGCATCCGCCCCAGTGGCCTTGGGTACCGCCTGAACCGGCGCTTCCGCGGCGGCAGGCGGTCCTTCCGTAGCCGCAGCCCCGGCGATGCTGCCAAAATAGATCACGTCAAAGTCGCGATTCAGGGTCTTGCTGTGGAAATGCTCCATAGGCATCGGATTGGCAATGGCCACCGTGGCTCCCACCTTCACCGGGTCGCTGGGCACGGCCGTCCAGGTGTCCCCCTTGGCGGTGCTCAAGCGCAGATAGGTGTAGCCCTCCACGTCCATGCGCTCGGCCACCGTTCCCTCTAAGGTGGCGACCTGACCGCTGGCGGTGGGACTGGCCGGCGCCTGCGGCAGAGAGTCGTTGTTGCAGCCCAAACACAGCAGGCTGGCCCAAAAAAGAAGTTTTTTCATAAGGCCCGAGTCTATCCCACCAGAGTGGACCTCGGCAAGGAATCCCGTGGATAGGACTGGCCGGCCTGACCCGGAACCCGAGTTCCGTGGATACCGAATTCCGCTCCCAGGTGCCGGCCGTCACGCCGGCCATGCTCAGCGATCTTCGCATCGTCATGCGCCGAATGGCCGACCTCGGTTTCACCGAGGCTAGCGTGGAAGGGGCCCTGGGCCTGCGCCCTCTCGCCTATAGACGGCTCAGCAGCATCCTGCCCTACCGCGCCCGACTCATGGCCCACGGCGCGCTGGGAATCGCCATTCGCTTTTGGCTTCTGCAAGAGTTCCTCAGCCTGGAAGAGGCCCGCCAGGGCCTCGGCGACCACGCCATCTCGGTGCTCAACCAGATGGGTTGGTTGCACGTCACCTCGGCGGGACTGCGTTCCCGCGTCGACCTCTATCCTTGCTGCGGGCGCTATTTCTTCACCGACTCGGCCAACAACGCGTTTCCCTGGCCCGAGCAGGTCTACTGGCTGGGCTATGACAGCTACACGCTGGCCTACTGCACGCCCCGCCAACCGCGCGCCCGAGCCCTCGACATCTGCACCGGATCGGGGGTACATGCCGTCCTGGCCGCCGCTCATTGCGAACACAGCATCGGCCTGGACATCAATCCCCGCGCCCTGGAATTCAGTCGTCTCAACACCCGCCTCAACGGTCTGGAAGCCGAATTTCACCCCAGCGACTGCTACCAGGCCGTCACAGGGCAGCAGTTCGATCTGATCACCCTGAACCCACCCTTCGTGCCCACCCCCAACCAGGTGCCGGAGCTCTACCGCACCGGCGGCGACAGCGGCGAATCGGTCACCCGACGGATCATCGAGGGGCTGCCGCTGTTTTTGCGAACTGGCGGCCTCTTTTCCATGTCCACCGAAGCCCCCCGACGCCCCGGAGAAAGCCCTGTCGACCGCATGAAGGAATGGTTAGGCCCGGGTTGGGGCATCGTCGGCCTCTACAAGCAAGACTTCTCGATCGAAGAATATATTCTCGGCCACATTCTCGGCAGCGACGTGGTAGAAGCCGACCGCGCGGACGAATTCGAACGCTGGTTGGACACCTACCGGCAAGAAAAAATCACCAGCATGACCAGCGCCCAGTTCTACGCGCTGCGCCTGCCCGAGGGCAGCCCCGGCTGGAGCTGGGAACGCGACTATCCCCCGCCCTACACGGACCAGAGCGCCTTTCTGGGTGACTGGCTGGCGGCGCTACAAGCCTGGCACGAGCCCTGGCCGGGCGACTTCCAGCCCCGGCTCCACCCGGCCGTGCGCCAAATTTACTGGGCCGACGACTGCGCCTTGGTCGAATGGAACGGCACCCACTGGTTCCCCTCCCCCACTCGACTGGAAGCAGCGCACACCCGGGCCCTGCGCAAGGCCCTCCAGAGCGCCGACCTGACCGGAAACGAAACCTACGTGCGCCAACTGGGCTGTAGCTGCATCCTCACGCCCCCTTAGCGAGTGATGCCGTGATGGCTTTCCGGGGGCAAACGGCGCTTCCAGCTCCAGGCCGACGTAAGGCAGGTGACCACCACCGGAAAAGATGAGGTAGCAACTGAGCACCATCATCACCGCCCCTCGATAAGGCCACAGAGCATCCACAACGGAAAGATTCGCGAGGTGCCCCATGGAACCTCCGCTAACTGGAGGAACCGGGCGTCCGCGCCGACGAACATTGCACGCGATGCATCGCAAATGGTGGGGAGTCCCGCTCCTGCTACTGGCCCTTCTGGCCCCGGGTTGCGGCGGCAGTTCCGACTCCACTCCCACGGCCAACGTGCCAAATTCCATGCCCGCGACAGGCCTGCCCCTGCCCTCCCAGGTGCCGGAGCCGGTCTACCAGGCCCGACTCTTCGCCTTTCTGGAGGGCCTGGATTACCGCACCGCCGGCTGGATCAAAGACAAGTCGATCCGCGATACAGGCCCTTACAAGAACGGGATCTACTATGGCACCCATCCCGCCGTGCGCATTTACTATTCGCCAGACATGATGGGCTGGCTCCAGGGCGGTCGCCAGGGGGAAATCCCGGACGGGTCCATCATCATCAAGGAAATGTATCCGCCCCCGGCCGCCCGCTACCCGGACGGCGACCCGAAAGCCCAACTGGTTCCCAAGCAGTGGACCGTCATGGTGCGCGACAAAGCGGGGGCCGTGGATGGTTGGTACTGGGCTTATCACGGCACCGGCGACCCGGTCGATCAGAATCAGGAATATCCGTTCCTCTACCCAGAGTCCGGATTCGGCAGTTATTGTGTGCGCTGTCACGGCTCGGCTGAACGCAGCCTGACCTTCGTCAGCCTGGACAACGTGGAGGGCTTTCCCGGCCACCCGGAAACCTACGAAGTCGACAATTCCTGGCGCACCGATACGGACGGTCCCGGCCCGCCCACCCATCCGAACGTCAGCCAACGACAACTGCTCCAATTGCGCCAATTCCTGGGAAAGCTCAGCCCTCCTGACCACGATTTCGTCAACGCCGCCTGGCTGGCCCAATACCCGCAGTTCCCGGCCGGCCAGACGGCCGACGTCCAGCACCTCGCCCCGACCTCCGACAGCCGCGTGCCCGCCCACAAGCACAATCAGTTCATGACCTCCGATCAGTGCATGTCCTGTCATGCCGGGGACAACTCGCCCTTCGGCCCCAACCTGATCAGCCAGGATGTGGACGTATCGCCGCACGGAGAATGGCAGTGGTCGATGATGGGCCTGGCCGGTCGCGATCCCATTTTCTACTCCCAGATCGAAACCGAATCGGTTCTCTACGCCAAACCCGGCAGCCAGCTCAGTCCCGAGCAGATCCAAAATCTCTGCCTCCATTGCCATGGAGTCATGGGCCAGCGCCAGTTCACGGCCGACCATCCCGGCCAACTCTTCTCGCTGGCCCAAGCCGGCCTGGCGGAAAACAAGCAATACCACTCGCTCCAGCTGGACGGCATTTCTTGCACCGTCTGCCACCAGATGGCCGACCCGACCGGCGACGATTTAACCCGGACGCGCACCGGGGATTTCCGGCTTTCCCCGCGCGAAAACGGCAATCTCCAGATCCACGGTCCGCTGGCCAATCCGGCTACTTTCCCCATGATCGAATCGCTGGCGGCCGTCCCCAAAGAGGCGGCCTACCTCCAGGACTCCAAGCTGTGCGCCAGTTGCCATACCGTCTATCTGCCGGTACTCGATACCCAGGGCAAAATTCTGGAATATAAATACGAGCAAGCCACCTACCTGGAATGGGTCAATTCCGATTTCAACGACGGTCGTCCGCAAGCCCAGTCCTGCCAACAATGTCACATGCCCGACACCTTCGCGGGCCAGCCCCTGACCGACCAGAAAATAGCTAACGTCCAGGATCAGGACTTCCCGCCGGCTCTCAACGCCGCCCGGGTGCAAGTCCCGCGCCGCCCTCACTATCGGCGACACATGCTGCAGGGAGCCAACGTCTTTGGCCTGGAAATGTTCCACCAGTTCCCCGACATTCTGGGGGTCCGCCTCAAGAGTTTCATGACCGGCTTCAGCAACGGTCTACCCCAAGCCATCCGCAACGCCGCCGACGGTGCCCTGAACCGCAGCGTGAAAGTGGAGATCATGCAACTCACCCAGACCGGCAATCAGCTGAGCGCGCGCGTGCGTTCCACCAATCAGACCGGTCATCGCGTGCCTTCCGGCGTGGGGTTCCGCCGCCTGATTCTGGAGTTGCTGGTGCTGGACGCCAACGGGAACGTCGTCTGGGGCTCTGGGCGCACCAACCAGTTGGGCATCGTGGTCGACCAGAATGGCCAGGCCTTGCCGTCGGAATTTCACCAGAATGGCTCCTCCGAACCGCACTATCAGCAGGTCACCGCCCAAAACCAGGTACAGCTCTATGAAGAGCTGACCCAGGACAGCGAAGGCCATTTTGCCACCAGCTTCCTGGGCCGAGTGGTCGACGTCAAAGACAATCGACTGCTGCCGGTGGGCTGGAGTCTCCAGGGCCCGGCCGGCTTCAAGCCCGAATTCGCCGCAGCCACCGCCCCCCACGGCAACGCCCTGAGCGACCCGGATTTCACCGACGGAACCGGCTCCGACACCATCGAATACCTGGCTCAACTGCCGGCCGGCGTGGCCCGCCCTCTCCAGGTGCGGGCCACCGTCTACTACCAGGCTATCCCGCCGCGCTATTTGAAAGACCGCTTCACCCAGGCCCAAGGTCCAGCCACGCGCCGCCTGCATTTTCTGACCAGCCACCTGGACGACCGCATGACCCACTTCAAGAACTGGAAGCTACCCATGGGCCAGGACGAACGTTCGCTACCATGATTCCCTCGCCTGAAGGGGAACCAGGCCTCCCGGGAAAATCCGAGCTGAGATGAACCGTTTCTACCTCTACGCCTTTGCGATTCTGTCGGGACTGGCAGCTCTTTCCTGGGAAGTGCTCTGGCAGATGAAAGCCACGCTGGCACTGGGAATTTCAGCACTGGGCACGGCCATAACGCTGGCCACCACTATGGGAGGAATGTCGCTGGGCTCGATCCTGACCACCCTGCTACTATCGCGCCGGCAGCGCCTCAATCCACTCAAGGTCTATGCGGCTCTGGAACTGGTCATCGGAATCTCTGGACTGCTGCTAGGCCCGGGATTCGCCTACCTCGAGGCACTCGACGTTCGCTTCTATCATCTCTCTCCGCAACTCGCCCCCTGGCTCAACGGCCTGGGAATCGCCTTGGTTCTGGGTCCGCCCAGCGCGGCCATGGGAGCCACCATTCCCATCTACGGCCTGCTGGGCAGGCGCTACCGCGCCCAGATCTCCATGCTCTACAGTCTCAATACAGCCGGCGCCGCTGTTGGCTGCCTGCTACTGGCCTTCGTGACCGTCCCGCAAATCGGCATCCAGGCCAGCATCTGGCTGGTGGCCGCGGCCAATTTCCTCATCAGCCTGACCGCCGTCATGCTTTCCTCGCAGGGAGAGATGCCCCTCGAGCAGCGCGGGCCCGACCTCGAAGATCGACTGCTGCCCCAAGAAATGGTCATCGCCTTGCTCACCGGAGTGGCCACCTTCAGCCTGGAAATCGCATGGTTCCGCTGCCTGCGTGGAGCATTCTCGGCCACCACCGAGAGCTTCGCCATCATGCTTACGGCCGTGCTGGTAGCCCTGGCGTTGGGAGCGCGTTTCGCCCGTCGCCGGCCTCCGCTCGGTCCGGTGCTGTGCGCCGCCGGCGTGGCAATCCTCGTGGCCACTCCCTTGGTGGAACGATTCGACATCTGGGATACTCCACAGCTCTACTGGCCGGGGGTGGCTCGCCGCCTGCTGATGTGTGTAGTGGTACTGGGACCTCCCATGGCCTTGTTGGGTACGGCCCTGCCCACACTGCTGGAGGGCCGTGGCAATCTGAAAGTCTGGGCCCGGCTCTATTCCCTCAACACCCTGGGAGCCATCTTTGGCTCTCTACTGGCGGCCTGGTTGCTGCTGCCCGGCCTGGGCTTCGTGACCACCGCCTGGATCATCGGCTTACTGGTGGGATCTCTGGGCGTGGCAGTCTGGAAACGTCCACTGGCCCTGCTGGCGGTTTTGGCCGGCTGGGCTGTGGCCGCCTACTTTCAAACCGGAATCGGCACTCTGCGTCTCCCCACCCGCACACCCTTGGAAGGTAAGATCGTCAAATTCTACGAGGGACCCGACTGTCAGACCGTTGTCTGGGAGCGACCCAACGGAGAGCGCAATCTTTTCATCGACGGATTCTGCGCTGCCCACGAAGGCTGGACGGCTCACTACATGGCCTGGATGGGCCGAGCTCCCATGCTGCTCCATCCCGACCCCAAGACCGCTCTGGTCATCTGCTTCGGAACCGGACAAACCATCAACGCCGTTCGTCAGGAAGGGGCCGAATGGATGGACGTGGTGGACGTGAATCCACGCGTGCTTCAAAGCGCCGGGCTCTTTCCCGTCAACCAGAAGGTCCTGGAGGATCCAAGAGTTCACCCGGTGATCATGGACGGGCGCGCCTGGTTACGACGCACTGACCGCCGCTACGACGTTATCACGCTTGAGCCCATGCCGCCCACTTTCGCTGGTGTCAACGCCCTCTATACCCGAGAGTTTTATCAACTGGTGGCCAGCCGACTTAAACCGGGCGGCATCACCGCCCAGTGGCTGCCTCTGCATCTGCAACGGCCGCCCATCAGTATCTCCATGGCCGCCACCTTCCGCTCCGTCTTTCGCGATTCGATCGTCTGGTCCGACCCCAACGGCGACCGTCTGATGATAGGTCGCCTGGCCACCGGGGGGCCTCCCCTCGGTCAGGAATGGCCGGGACTGGCGCGCCAGTCGGCCGGACGCAACATGTCGCCGGAAGCCATCCGCCAGGCCGCCTGGATGGACAACGGGGCCCTGGATCGCTACACCACCTATGGCGACGGTAAGCTGGTCACCGACGACAACCAGCTACTGGCTTACGGCGCTTCCCAGCAGCATTTTAAGGACGACGTAGATCTGAGCGCTTATTTGATGGACGTGGCCTTCAACGTCGGAGTACTCCAACGCGCCCAACAACAGGCGGCCGGACTGCAACCACTGTCCGGCCTGATCGCACAGATGCTGGCACAGCTTGAGTCAGGCCGCCGACCAGACGCGTGGCCCGGCCTCAAAGCCGCCCGCGCTAGCCTGAGTGGGCCCCTCCGCGATACTCTCGATCGACTACGCATGAACTGAATCAGCGGCAGCGCAACTTTTCTGAATCCGACCGGTTGAACGATGTAACAGGATTGGAGGTTGGGCTTATGAACTGGGTTGTGGCGCTACCGTTCGGACAACGACTGCCGGCCGGTAAAGCGAGGACTCAACAGCGGGAGGCAGGTCGAGTGGAAGACGACGTCGACCTGATGCTGCGGGTCAAAGCGGGAGATGCGGAAGCCTTCAATCAGTTGATGGACAAATACCAGCGCACTGTAGTCAATCTGGTTTTCCGCTTCACCGGCGACGCCGAGAACGCTGAAGACCTGGCCCAGGAAGTTTTTCTGCGCATCTACCGCGCCGCTCCCCGCTACGAACCCAAAGCCAAGTTCTTCACCTACCTCTATCAGGTCACCCTCAACCTGTGCCGCAACGAGCGCGAGCGCAGCACCAGGCGCAAAGCATCGAGCCTGGATGCCGGTGAGAAGGCCTGGGATCTACCCGACCCGGAGGTTGGCGCCGAAGCCCTGATACAGCGTCAGGAAACGGCCGCACAGGTGCAGGCCGCCATCCAGGAACTGCCCCAGGAGCAACGCCAGCTCCTCATTTTGCAGCGTTTCCAAGAGCTGGGTTACGAAGAACTGGCCGAAGTCACCGCCCAGACCGTTTCAGCCGTCAAAGCCAAGTTACACCGCGCCCGTCTGGCCCTCAAAAAGAAGCTGGAGCCTCTGCTCGGAAAGGACCCTGTAGGATGAAGTGCGCGGACGCTCAGGAGCAAATCTACGAGCGGGGAGGCACTCCTCAGCTGGAGGCCCACCTGAAAGACTGTCGGGAATGCCGCGAAATGCGCCGCAGCTGGGAGCTTCTGGGCGCTCTGCCCGAGCTGGAGCCTTCTCCCCTTTTCCGGGCGCGAGTCTGGGAGAAGATTCGACTCGAACCCAAAACGGCCACCTGGAACTTCAAGCGTTGGTTGGGCGGACTGGGTCTGGCTCTGACGGGCCTGGTCGTGTGCCTGAACTTCTCGGCCGGCACGCCTTTGGCGACCCCCACCTTGCCCCCTCCCGTGCAAAAAGAGCTGGCCCAGAATCTGGCGGCAGGGGAACTTCAGGAGTGGGACGCAAGTCTCGACTTCGTGCCCAGCCTGGAAGCGGTAGCCGCCGACGATTCTCCGGTGGCCACGCTGCCGCTGGGCGACCTGAGCCACGATTACTTCGCTATGGACGATACGCTGGAGGAGCCCCCCATTTGAAAAACCGCTGGAAGATCGCGATGGTCGCCACCATCCTGTGCTGTCTCACCTCGGCCCAGGCCATTCCTCCGGAGGACGAGCCGCTACAACTGAGCCCACCCCAGGCTCGCGCCCTCAAGCGCATTCGCTCTCAGTACGAAGGGCGCATTCAGGACGTTCAGCTGCGTCTGCAGGGCCGCCGGCTGGAACTGGCCCAGATGATTCGCTCCGATTCGGCCGACAAGGCGACCGTCAAAGCCAAGCTGGACGAAATCATCAACCTGGAGCGGGAGCGTCAGCAGTTGTTCGTGGACCAGCTCTTCGAGGCCAAAGGTCAGCTCAGTGCTGAACAATGGGGTCCGTTTCGTCAGCGGGTTTTGCGTCGCTTGCTTCAGGACCGTCGTATGGGCGGACAACCTCGTAAACTCGAATCAGACCCGACTTCCCCTTAAACGACTCATCTCCAAAGACTTCCAGCACAAAATCCGAGACGTCTTTGCGCGCCTCGGCGCTGAGCAGAATGCCGGTGTGCTTACCGTCTCGAGAGCGATCCTGAATGCGCGCCGCCAGGTTGACGGTGTCGCCGATCAAGGCGAACTTGGAGCGATGCTCAGCGCCGACCTCCCCCTTGACCAGTTCTCCCGTGTGCAGACCCAATCCCTGATGCAGGGTGGCGAACTCGGGATGCAGATTCTGACCGCGTAAATCTTCCAGCGTCTGACGCATTTGCCAGCAAGCCCGTACCGCCCGCTGCGCGCCCGGAGTATCGGGACGGTCCTCGAAGTCGGCCAGAATGGCGTCGCCGATATACTCGTTGACGTCACCCCCGTGAGACTCCACCACTTCGGTCATGCGGGCCAGGTAAATATCCAGCAATTTCATGACTTCCGGAGCAGGCAATCGCTCCGACAACATGGTGAAGCCGCGAATGTCGGAGAAGAGTACCGTGGTGCGGATACGCCGGGCCAGCACGCGGCCGCCCCGGGTCTGATCCTGCTCGATGGCTTCGCGTGCCTGCTTGGGCACCATCTTGGCCAACATTTCCTTGTGGCGCAGCTGATGCACCATCTGGTTGAAACTCTCGGTGGCGGCGCGCACTTCCAGCGGGCCCGCCGGCGGCAGATCCTCGCCCAATTCGCCTTGACCCACCGCATGCATGCGGCCCGAGAGCAGCTGGATCTGGCGAGTCACCGAGCGAGTGGCCAGCAAAATTCCCAAAAGTCCGAAAGCCATCGCTCCCAGACCCAGGCCAGCGATACCCTGAGTGACGCTGCGTAGATAGGATTCGACCCCATTCAGCGATCGGAGTTCCCAAAGGGTGGAGACGGATTTGCGCGCGTCACCCACCTGCGGTAGCGCTTCCGCGTGCTCCAGGTACGGCACATCGCTCAAGCCACTGCCCGGGGAGGACAGCGGGTCTTTGTCCCCCAGGCGAAACTCGGCACCAGGGATGTGGCGCTGCAAACTGGTCTCGAAGTTGGCGTCCAGCCGATGACCCAGCACCATATGACCGCCGCTGGTGAAGGGTTGAATGCGCACCAGATAAAGCAGACCGTCGCCGTGGCGCAAATAACCCTCAACCGCTTCCTCTCCACTGTTTTTCAAGAGGGCCAGCAGTTCCGGAGTCACCTGCGGGGCGCTCCAGGGGGTTTCCGCCTCCGGCTTCTTGCCGTCGGCACCGGTGCGCATCTCCAAAAAAGGCGCCCCTTGTTTGTCGGTCAGGATGAGCAACTGCAAGGAGTCATCCGATTCTGCGAAGAGAGTGACCCCAATATCGCGCAGCAGACCTTGCATGGCCTGCCAGCAGGCGAAGTAGTCCGCCTCACTGCCTCCCTTTTCCGGGTTGAAGTCGGAGGCTGTCCAGCTTTTGCCGTCTTCCGGCACCGCCGTGCCCAGTTGCCGTAGAAGCTCGTCGGTGGCCACCTTCTTTTGCAACATCTGATAAGGCCCGTTGAGGGTCACGAACAAAGCCCGGTACTCGTGAAGCGTGGGACTGTCGATGATGCGATAGCCCAGCAGCCGCAGCGAAGAAAGCAGTTCGGGCTCGTAGGTGGCACGGGCTCCGCGCTGTAGCTGAGCCTTGACCCGCCCGGTGAGGTTGACCAGAGCCTGATGGCGAGCCAAGGTGCTGGTGGCCAGGCCGGTAAAAACCAGCAGGGAGCCAAACAGGATCAACAGCCACGAGCTCAGCCGCATCGGGTTACAGCTTGAGGTCCAGGTTCACACTGCCGGTAGCCGGGACGGTTATGGTCTTCTTAGACGGTTTGGGCAGACGCGGATGCCAGATCCAAAGGCTGTATTGCCCGGCCGGCACGCCCGTCAGGCGATAGCTCCCGGCCTTTGAGGGACTGCAAAAGTAGTCGCTGTCGACCACCATGATGTAGGCATTCATTTTGGTGTGAATACCGCAGAAAATCTCCACCTCGCCGGCGCCGTCAAACAGCTGGCTGCGCACGGTGCTGCCGTGCTTGACGATCTCGAAGCTGCCTGGCTGGGAAACCGAGTAGACGTGATGGGGAAAGGGATCCTGGTTGCGAAAATAGACTTTAGAACCCTTGGGGACGGGCAACACGTGGGGCAGAAACTCTTTGTTCTTCTGCACGATGGTGTTCTTGGTGGACATTCTGGTCTGAGGCGTGCAGGCCAGTTTGTCGCCCTCCAGGTAGATGACCACATCCTCGATTTCGCTCTCCGAGGGGGCGGGCACGTCCCCTTTCTCATAGCCGGCGGAACCTCTGGTCTCGCCAACCTTGCGGGCGCCGGGGGTGCTTTCCAGGGTAACTTTTCCGGTGATGTCGCCGGCTTGAGCGGACACCGCCAGCGCAACCAACAACCAGGACGCAATCCAGGGTTTTTGCATGGCCAGGGGTTCTCTAGGCGGCAGCAGGTTCCCCCCGGTCCGCTGCGAGAAAGAGCGGGTCTATGGGCACGCCGGCAATCAGCGCCAAAGGACTGGCCGTCAAGGCCGGGCGCACTGTCATTTTACAGCCGCTGAACCTCAGTTTCTCCAGCGGGGAATTCGTAGGGGTGTTAGGTCCCAGCGGTTGCGGCAAGAGCACGCTCTTACGCTGCCTGGCCGGTCTGCAGTCCGCCAGTCAAGGTCAAGTGCTGCTGGGTCAACGCCCCCTGGAGCAACTGAGCTCCGAGGAACGGCGCAAGATCGGCTTTGTGCCCCAGGACGACGTCGTTCACGGTAGCCTCCGAGTGGATCGGGCGCTCACCTACACCGGTCGACTCATGGGTCTGCAGGGCGACGAATTGACCAACCGCGTCACCCAGGTCATCGACCTGCTGGAACTGCAGGAACGGCGCACCGTGCGCACCGACCGGCTTTCCGGCGGTCAGCGCAAACGAGTCAGCATCGCCATGGAGTTGCTGGGCGAGCCCCAGGTGCTGTTTCTGGACGAGCCCACCGCCGGACTGGATCCAGCCCTGGAAGATAGCTTTATGAGCAGCTGCCAGAAGCTTTGTCGGGGTGGGCGCACACTGCTGATGAGTACCCACGTCATGCAAAGCCTGGACTGCCTGGACCTGGTGCTGGTGCTGCTCAAGGGACACCTGATCTTCCTGGGCCCGCCGCAAGAGGGCCTTCGTTATTTTCAGGTTCCCTCCCTGACCATGATCTATAAGGGGCTGGCCCAACAGGATCCGCTCCAGGCCCAGCAACGCTTTGCCGCCAGCCCCCTCTATCAAACTTACGTAGCAGGCCGCACTCCTTGAGAGTCGAATTGCTCTGAGTATGGCGGCATCCCAAGGCGAACAGCTCAACGTGCTGTGTGAACGCTATCTGGAAATCGTCTTCAGCGATCGCGGCAACACCTTGCTTTTGCTTCTCCAGGCCCCGCTGATCGCGCTCTTCGTGATTCTGACCTGGCGCGACGTGGATACTCCCACCAATTCGCTCTACTACGTTCTCTCTCTAACCGCCCTCTGGTTCGGCACCTTCAACGCCTGTCGCGAAGTGGTCAAGGAAGGTCCGATTCTGGATCGCGAAGCCCGACTCGGCCTTCAGCCCGGACCCTACCTGCTTTCCAAGATGTTGGTGCTGGCTCTCCTCAGCTTTGTGCAATGCCTGGCCCTGTGCTTCCTGGTTAACCACTACATCGTGCTGGGCGGCCCGCCGATTTTTCACTTCCTCTTCCTCTGGCTCACATCGTTGGGCGGCATCGCCCTGGGCCTGCTGATCTCGTGCCTGATGTCCAATTCGGACAAAGCCGTGGGTTCCGTCGTGCTGGTGTTAATTCCCCAAATGCTCTTTTCGGAGATGGTGCTCTCGCACGAGCACGCCAGTCCCCTGATCCGCTGGGCCGAAGATTTCACTTTTCTCACCTGGGCTTTTCAAGGAATGAAGCAGGTCACCAACAGCGATTGGTCTTATATCAGCCTGGCGCAGGCCGCCTCCATGCTGGCTGTGCTGACGGTTGGCCTGCTGTTGGGCTGTCTGTTCTTACTGACTCTACGAACTCGAAAGGCCCGGGCGTGAAAAAAATCCTTGTTCTCTTTCTGCTACTTATAGCGTGTGCCTTTGGCGCTTTTGTCATCAGCGGCAGGGCACGCGGCGGGGAGGGTGTAGGGACCGGTTCCAGCGCCGACCGCCGCCAGCTCGAGCAGATCTCCCTGAAGTTTATGGAAGATCTGCGCTTCAAGGACTTCCAGCACGCAGCCAGCTATCACTCCACCGAAGACCGCAAAAAGGTCAACATTCCCCAACTGATCGAGCAGTGGTTCGCGGTCAAGCCGGAGACGCTCGACATCATGCGCTACGAAATTCAGCGCGTAGACGTGGACAGTACCGGCAATCGGGGCCGCGTCAAGCTGAAGACCGTCATCAAGATTCTCAACGCCAACGAGATCAAGGAGCCCGAGATGATGCTCTACTACTTCAAGGATCCGGCCGAAGGCTGGATCATGGAACTCGAATCGTCGCTACGTTAACACTTTGGAAACATTCGCCCCTTTTCATGTTCCTGCGGGTGTGGGATATTGGAAGGATATAGATAGAGCACTAGGAGATTTCGCATGTTCTGTGGTGGTTTAGGATTCGGCGGTTTCGGAAGCTACGGCATGGGCTTTGGTGGCCTGGGCGGCTTCGGAGGCCTGGGTGGCTTCGGCGGCTTCGGCGGCGGCTACATGGGCAGCATGTGTGGCGGCTACGGCTACTACAATCCCTATGGAGCCATGATGGGCGGCTACACCGGTAGCAGCATCGGCGGCGGCCTCGGTACCCTGGTGGGCGGTCTGGCCGGTTTCGGACTCGGCGGTCCGTGGGGCGCCATGGGTGGCGCGATGCTGGGCAATGCGCTCGGTTCTTTTGCAGGCTGGGGCCTGGGTTCCAGCCTCGGCGGTCGCTCCTGGTATTTCTAAAGCTTGATTGATCTCAGTCCCACCGGTTCCCCGGGGGTGGATGCGCTACTGCGCACTGCTCAATCGATTCTCAAAGAACCAGAACTCAAAGAGAGCCTGGAGTTTCATCGCCATGTCGAGGAACTTCAGGCTTTCCGTCGTTCCCTGGAAAAGCAGTTCCGCGAGTCGCTGCGTTTCTATCCACGCACGGAACTGTTCCAGCAGCTGGAGTCCCAGTTGGACCAGGAGTTCGAGCGCTTTCGCGGCGGCGGGCGGCGTCTGGAGAGTTACCTGGCCAGCTCGCAGCCGGAAGACCTGACCCTCGGCTGCGAACGCGTTCACCAGGCCATCCTGGAATTGAACACCCTCTCCGGCAAACTGCGCGCTCAGGAAGAAGCCTGGCGTCAAGAGTACGGCACCGGCCTGGGCGGCGAGCTCAAATTCTTTGTGACCCAGACCATCCAGGGCCGAATTCCTTACCAACAATGCGCCCAGATCTTGGACCGAAGCCTGGAAGCCTCTCGCCAGATGGAGCAGGCCATCGGGAAAGCCAGGCCGGAAAACGACCAGGTTTCCGAAATGCTGGACGTGTGCACGGTGGCTCTCGCCAGTCTGATTCGAGCACTGCAGCGCGCCAGTCAGAGCCTGCGCATGCAGCACAGCTGGGAAATCGAGGAACGACTCAGCGATCTGCTGGAAGCGGCCGAGAGCCTGACTACAGCCCACACTCAGTTGATGGCTGCCCTTTATCCGCCCGTCAGCTGCCCTCGCTGCGGCGCGGAACAGCCGGGCGACCGGCCAGTGTGCGCCAGTTGCTCGGCCCGCCTACCTCTGCCGGCCAACTCTCAACTTCCTCCCCCACCCACTCCTGAAGCCAGAGCGCGCTTTCAAGCTTTCGCGGAACTCGACGGCAAATTGGACCAGTGGAGCAACGGGAAGCTCGAGGCCGCCGCCCTGGTGAGCTGGATCGACCAGTTTCGCCAACGCTTGCTACAGGGCAAGCGTCAGATGCAGGCCGACAACCAGCTGGACAAACGCCTGAAGGAAGCCATTCTCGAGGCCACCGAGGCCAGCGAGGCGGCGATGGCCAGCCTGAAACGCGCGGTCACGGAAAACCTGGAACTAGATGAGGTCCTGGAGCAGGTGCGGGCGGCCGAGGAAAAGATGGACCAGGCCCGTCAGCTAGACCTGGATCACTCGACTCCGAACTCCTGAATCAACTCCTTGAGACCGGCGCTAATTTCGTTATAGACAGAACGCGTCTCGTTCTGTAGCGCGTCGATCACGGACTTGTCGGCGCTCCCCACCATGGCTCGGGTCAGTTCTTTGACTTCCCGGCATTCTTTGACCAGATGGGCTTCCAGCTTGTTCTTGCGCAAGCGCAAGCGGTTCACCACCTGGATGCGCTCAAAAGGATCGCCGTCCTCAAGAGCTTCAGTCGTTTCTTCTCGATAGATTTCGATGGCTTTGAGCAACTCCGAACGCAGGAAAACCAGGAAACCGCGAAGCTCGGAGCCGGGGGTCTCGACATACTCGGCCAGGGCTCCGGCTTCCCGAATCGCGGGAAGCTTCATTTCTTCGTCAAGGTCCACGCCAGATTGTTAGGTGAAGACCCCGCCGACCCCTGCCACCCGGATCGATTCAGAAAAAGTAGAGCGGAGCGCTGTCGGGCTCCCCGGGAGTCAGCAGCAGCAGGTGGCTGCCGCCTTTGGACTCCAGGGTGCCGTTGCTCCGACCCCAGCCACCAGGCGGCACGGCCAGTTTGGCGTTGAAATCTAGATGCACTCCCTTGAAAGGAGAACCCGTTTCCTTCCAGGCTCCCTTCTGAAAAAGATACCATCTGGAATTCTTAACCAGGCCATGGCTATCGACAGAAGCAGCCAGGAACGGCATCTCCTCGGAGACGCGGGCAAAGTTGATCGAGCGCAGACCTTTGGGAATGCGCATCAGATAGCCGTCGTGAGCGGGGTGAGGGAAACTGAGCATGTTCTCGACCGCGCCCATGCCGCTGCGCCCCAGTCCTATGCGATCACCCTGACGAAAAAAGCCGTGGGCCTCGTCGATGGGCCCACCGGTAGCCACCCGAGTCGCTAACTGCACCTGCTGCTTCTGGTTGAGGAAGTAAAGCGAGACCACTCCGGCCACCAGCAACAGCAGGAGAAGGGTGAACATCGTCCTCTGGCCACGCGGTCGATGGGCCGAGTCATCCAGGGCGGCGCTCCCCATGCGCTGCTGGTGTTCGGCCTGGATGGCCTGACGCTGGAAGTCCTGCTGGGTGGAGATGCTGTTCTGCAGCGGGTGATAGAGACCGAAGTCCTTGAGCGGCTCCTCGGCTTCTACGTGAATCCCCTCGATCTTGACGCGTTGAGTCGGCCGCTCCTCATGGGCCAGCTCTTCGGTGGGCCCCATCAGCTGAAGCCTGTCCTTGGCCTGATCCTGGAGGTCCTGGTTCTTTTGCAGCTGCTGCAACGAAGGAAGCAAGTTCTCCAGCTGGCGCCGAAACTCGTAAATCGAATCAAACCGGTCTTCCTGCTCGGACTGAGTGGATTTGCGCACGACCCAGCACAGCTCATGGGGCAAATCCTTGCGAATCTTATCCAGCGGCTCGATCTGAAGGGGTAACGGTTGCTGGCCGGTCAACATGAAGTGGAGAGTGACGCCCAGTGAATACTGGTCGGTGCGGGTGGTGGGTCGACCGCGATACTGCTCGATGGGCGCGTAACCCACAGTTCCGACGGCCGTCTTGGTCGAAGCTCCGCCACCCACTTCGCGGGCCAACCCGAAGTCCACCAGGTAGATGCGATTGTCCTGATGGCGCACGATAATATTGGCGGGCTTGACGTCCCGGTGAATGATGGGCCGAGGACGATGAGCGTGCAAGAATTCCAAGATCTTGGCGACCTGAATGGTGTATTCCACGGCCAGCAGGGGGGGAAGATCGGTCCCGGCCAGAGCCAGTTGATCCATAACCTGCTTCTCCAGGTCCACTCCCTCGATGAATTCCATAACGATGACGCGGCGCTCGCCATCCAGAAAGCTGTCCACAAAGGCGGGGATGCCGGGTACGCGCAGGTTCTGCAGCAGTTTGCACTCTTCTTCGAAGCGGTTGGCCTGATAGGCCGCGCTTTCGTTGGACCCATCGCTGGGCGAAGCCACCAGCATGCGCTTGATCGCCACAGTCATACCGTTAGAACGGTCGACGGCCCGATAGACCTCCCCCATTCCCCCGCTCCGAATAGCCCGAACAATCTGGTAGCGTTCGTGGAAATCGGCCCCTGCTAAAAGGGTAGACTGCGACACGTGGGAATAGTTGGCACATACCAGGACGAAACCTGCTGTTCAATATTAAGCGTTCTGCTTTAGCTTGAGGAAACACAATGAGAATCAATCGAGTCGTCACCCGCACCGGTGACGGCGGACAGACGGCTCTTATCGGCGGGGAACGCGTCTCCAAGGGCAGCCTGCGCGTCGACAGCTACGGCGAAGTGGACGAACTAAATTCCTGTTTAGGGCTGGCCGTGGCTCACCTCCAGGATGAAGGCGCAAGCGAACTCTTACACATCATTCAGCACCGCTTGTTTACAGTGGGTGCCGACCTGGCCTCTCCGGAGGGCGTGGCCGTGCCCCGCGTGGAGGCGGCCCATGTGGACGAACTGGAAGCCTCCATGGAGCCTCTGATGGAAGAGTTACCTCCCCTGGAGGAGTTCATCTTGCCGGGCGGCGGTGCGGCCGGGGCCACTCTGCACCTGGCTCGCACGGTGGCACGACGCGCCGAGCGGGCGGCCGTGGCGCTGGCTTCCCACGAGTGGGTTAACGAACAGGCCATCATCTACCTGAACCGCTTGAGCGATTTTCTCTTCGTGCTGGCGCGCGTGGTCAATAAGCGCCAAAATCAGCCGGAAACGCTGGCCGACTTCTCTCAGAAAAAGGCCCGCAAACGGTCGTAGCGAACCTGCCCTCTGATAATTTTTGGCGGAGGCATTCTATGCTGCAAGGTTTACATCTCATGGGCGAAGCGGAACTGGGCGAGTTGGTCAAATTGACCCACGCCAAGGGAAGCGAGAACTTGAACGAGGACCAGAAGCGCCGCCACATTCTGAGCTGGGCCGGCAAAATCGTCGGCTGCTCCTCGCAGGATCCCAACGTCATCGAAAAAGAGTGTCTGCTCTGGTTGGCCGGACACTGGGGCGTCAACACCAGCGAACTCGACGACACCGACGAACTGGAAAGAGCTCTGCGCATCCGCATCGCCGACGAAGCCTCGCAGTACCTGGGACCGGTCTGGTGGATCTCCTGTGCCCTGATTGCAGCCGGACCGGCCGATGCCATCGGACCCAAGGTTCGCCTGCTGGACAAAGCCGCCAGTCTGGTCGTCCCCTCTCGGTCGGCCCGCCAAAAGCTGAGCGAAAACTGGAAGGCCAAAGCCGCCGAGTGGGGCTTTGACAGTCTCAAGCAACCCGAGATCCAGCAGGCCGTGGAACAGCTCAAGAAAGCTCCGGACAAAGCCGATCAGGCCCTGACGCTGGCCTTGGTCATCAGCCTGGCCGACGGCCGTCTGTCGTTTGAAGAAGACCGCCTGGTCAAAGACCTGGGCCAGGCCTGCGGCCTCTCGCCCGAAGAGTGCAACGAGAAGATCCGTCACGTCAACGCCATTTACTGGGGCCACCAGGTGGAGGTCACCCCCAAACGTCAGGTGGAGACGGCCGAAGGCGACAAGCGGGTGGCCATGCAGGCCGCTCAACTGACCCTGGAAAGCGCGGGAACTCTCGAAGGCCTGTGCCTGGAAGCCTGCGACAAAGTGGTCGGTCGCGCCGACGCGGCCGAGGAGCACGCCCCCAAGTCCGGTTGGCAGCGCGTATTGGGCACCGTCTCCGGTCTCAAGCAGTTCTTCGGGAACAAAATGCGCGGCGATGAACAGGTCAACCTGGTGCGTCTCGTTTACCTTTCGATCATCCACCAGCACGCCGAGGCCGCCGCCAGGGCCGAAGCTGCCGCCGCCGCCCAGCGCCGCACGGCCGTGCCCGTGGAGGTGGAAGCTCCCGCCCCGGCCACCACCAAGGAAGCCCCCCGCTCGATCAAACTCCCTTAAGGTCCCTTAAACGAATCTGAAATCTTTCAGGGCGTTCACATTTTCATCACACATGACCATTGTCTGAGCCGTTAACCTGTCGGTGAGAGAACAGCTCCCAGAACGAGGAGCGTCCCACACCCCAGGAGGCTTAGATGATTAGTGATATCCGTTTTGCTGGCGCCAGCGCCGCCCCGAAATCTTCCGTAGCGACCGCCCCCAAGCAGCAGCAGGTCGCCAGCGACCGCGTCGAGACTCAGTCTCGCCCCGCCCAAGAATTCCGTCTCGCCGACGTACTTTCGGCCACCGCCGCTGAAGCCAAATCTCTGGCCCCCAAGCTGGCCGACCACGTCGAAGGCGAAGTCCTCGTCAAGCTCAAGCCCGGCATGAACTTCAGCGGCCAGAGCGACTTCGCGGGTGATTACGGCGGCGAAGTCGCCGAACGCATCAAGATGAACGGCACCATGTTGCAGAACTTCAACGGCGACCTGATGCGCATCACCCTCCCCGAGGGAATGACCACCGCCGAAGCCATCGTGGCTATGGGCAAAGACGAGCGCGTCGAATACGCCGTCACCAACGACCGCATTTCCATCCCCGAAACCCGCGAAGTGCCCCTCTCCCCTGAGCAGATGGGCGAAGCCGGCCAGCAGGGCAACCAGCCCAACGAAGGTCCCCAGAACCTGCCCAAAGACCTGAGCCCGAAGCTCTGGGGTCTGCACAACACCGGTCAGGAAGGCGGCAAAGTCGACAGCGACATCGACGCTCCCGAAGCCTGGGCCATCACCACCGGCAACCGCAACAACATCATCGCCGTCATCGACACCGGTGGTGACTACAACCACAAGACTCTGGCCAGCAACGTCTGGACCAACCCCGAAGACGGCACCCACGGATTCAACGCCATCACCGGCAAGAATGACCCGATGGACGACCACTACCACGGCACCCACTGCTGGGGCACCATCGCCGGCAACGGCACCGACGGCGTCTACGGCGTCAACCACACCGCCTCGGTCATGCCCATCAAGTTCCTGAGCAACAACGGTGGCGGCACCCTGGCTGACGCCATCAAAGGCATCGTCTTCGCCACCGACCACGGAGCCCGCCTGACCTCCAACTCCTGGGGTGGTGGACCCTTCAACCAGGCTCTGAAAGACGCTTTCGCTTCTTCGCCGGCCCTGCACCTGATCGCCGCCGGCAACGACGGCAAGGACAACGACGCCTCGCCCACCTACCCCGGCAGCTATGACCTCGGCAACATCGTGGCCGTGGCCGCCAGCGACCGCAACGACCGCCTGGCCTCGTTCTCCAACTACGGCAAAACCTCGGTCGACCTGTCGGCCCCGGGCGTTGCCATCTACTCCACCGTCACCGGTGGCAAGTATAAGAACCTCGACGGCACCTCGATGGCCACTCCCCACGTCTCCGGCGTGGCCGGCCTGATTGTGGCCCAGTATCCCGGCATCACCAACGAAGAAATCAAAGCCCGCCTGATGAACGCCGTCGACGACGTGCCCAGCTTCCACGGCAAGATGATCACCGGTGGCCGCCTGAACGCCGCCAAGGCTCTGGCCCCTGACTTCGGCGCTCCCGGAACTCCCGGTTCCTTCGGCGTCAGCGAAGCCAAAGCCGGCCGCGTCCAGCTCGGCTGGGTAGCTTCCGGCGATGACGGAGCCGAGGGTGGTGCCGCCGCCCGCTACGAAATCCGCTACAGCGACCGCCCCATCGCGGTCGGTGAGCCGGCCGAAGGCGAAGTCAGCTTCGACCAGGCCAGCGTGGCCAACGGAGCTCGCCCCGGCGCTCCCGGAACGCAGGAAAGCGTCGCCGTCGACGTGCCCCTGAGCGGTTCCGAGAAGACCTACTACTTCGCTCTGCGCTCCACCGACAAAGTGGGCAAGGCCTCCGAAGTGGTGACCACCTCGGCCGTCGTTCCCGCCGCTCAGCTAGCCTTTGACGGCAACGCTGAAGGCAGCTTCACCTCCTCGAGCTGGGCTCAGGTCGACGACAATGGCCGCAAGGTCTGGACCGACAGCCCCAACGGCGACTACGCCAACAGTTCCGACACCGCCGTCACCAGCAAGTCCGTCTCGCTGGCCGGACTGTCCGGCGCCAAGCTCATCTTCGACGCCAAGTATGCTACCGAAGCCAAGTATGACACGGTCAAAGCCGAAGTCAGCAGCGACGGCGGCAAGACCTGGAACGCGGAAGCCACTTACTCCGGCAGCAGCGACTGGAAACAACAGTCGGTCGACCTCGGCAAGTATGACGGAAAGAACATCCAGTTCCGCTTCCGTCTCACCTCCGACGGCTCGGTGTCGGGCGACGGTTTCAGCTTCGCCAACGCCGTCATCGCCGGCGGCAAATAAGCCCCTCCGACCCTTAAAAGTTATCTAAGCCTGTAGTGGCCCTCCTCGGAGGGCCTTTTTTCTTTTGGGGGACTTCTAGTGCAAAGGAGATTCGCTCAGCAAAATGCCGTCTTCGTCACCGTAGACCCAGAGACCGGGGCGGTAGGTGAGGCCGCCAAAAGTGACCTCCACGCCCTCCTCGCCCTGGCCCTTTTTCACGCTCTTGCGCGGGTTGGTGGCCAGGGCCTTGATCCCCAGCACAATCGAGCCCAGAGCGCGACTGTCGCGCACGCAGCCGTGCACGATCAGGCCGGCCCAACCGCTGGTGACGGCCAACTCGGCCAGCATGTCGCCCACCAGGGCGCAATTCAAAGACCCGCCCCCGTCGACCACCAGCACCCGGCCCCGACCGGGCTGCTCCAAGGCTCGGCGCACCAGCGAATTGTCCTCAAAGACCTTGAGCGTAAAGACCTCGCCGTAGAAGTTCGACCGGCCGCCGAAATCCCGCAAACCGGGCAGACCGACCGAGACCTTTCCCTCGTGCTGATCGTAAAGATCAGCGGTGCTCAGCGCCATCAGTGGCCTCCCTTGACTTCTTCCAGCACTTCTTGCTGAATCTCGGCGGCGCTCTCGAGAGCGTCGCGCAACCGGGGCAAGAGCCGCTCCAGCCCCACTCCATCCCGGGCCGGCAGGTAGTCACGAATCTCAGCGACCGTGCCGGCCAACTGCAAGAGCGCTGCTTCCAGCTCGGGTTGTTTGACGGGCAATTGCTTGACTTTCTTGACCATCTCCTGAGCCTGGGCTTCCGACTGCTGGCTCAGACCTTGTAGAAGCTCCCAGTCCTCTCGGCGATTCTCGGCACAGGCCCGCTCGGCCACAGACAACAGCCCGTCGCTGCCCGCAGAATCGCTCTCTCCTACCCGTTGCCCGCATTCCGGACAAATGCGGTTCTCGGTCAAACGCACCAGACCCAGACAGCCATCGCACCAGACGGCCGGAGTCCCACTTAGGGCCTGAATCTCCTCGTGAATGGTCAGAGCTTGTTGGGCGCAGTCGCGCAGCACGCGCTGGGGTTCGGCCGCCACCGAATCGCCCTGGGCGACTTGCTCCGCCACCTGCTGCAAGGCGCCTTCCTGGACCTCCAACAGGTCCAACAACTGCTCGACGGCGGCGAGTCGAATCGGCGACTGACGCATCTGCTCGGCCAACAAGGAAAAATGCTGGGAAACCCCGGCCAGGCGTTCCTGCACCAGCTCGGGAGCAAGAACCCCGTCCTCATACAGCTGAAGACAGCGCAAAATCTCGTGGATATAGGGAGAAACGGCCAATCGCGGACGCTTCTCCTCCAGCTCGCGAATCTGCCCGAAAATCTCGAATAGCGAGCTGAGAGCGGCTGCCAGGGCCTGCACTCGGGGCTCGGAAATGCCCTCCCAGTCGCCCTCCCACTCTCTAAGGACGTCGGTCTGGTCTTCGCACACCGCCAGCCGCTGCAAAGCCTCCTCGATCAAGGGCGCCAGCCCTTCTTCTCGAGGGTCCTGAAAGCGCACTTCGCTGCGAAAGACTGCCGAAATCTGGCCCATTTCCAACTGAAACCTCGAGTATTCTCGAGCCAGCGCCTCGCCGTCCATCTCACCGGTCCGCCAGGCGGACATCGACATAGCCCAACTGTTGAAGCTGGACAAAGGGGTCAGGGCGGGGAAGCCCAGAGTGCCTAAAGAGATCATCGGCGCCAAGCTTTGCTTCGGGTCGAAGAGAACCTTTAACAATTTCGTTACGATTGTTACAGGGCGCTAATATCGAACCGGAGACTGCCAGCCAATCTTGTTCTATTCTAATTGCAATAACTCAGGATGATGAGGTGCAGGATGTTCCAAGCGCAGTTCGGTTCCCCCATGATGGGCGCAGGCTTCAACCCCGGCTTCGGCGGCATGCAGCAAATGGGCGGTCAGATGCAGATGATGCAGATGATGATGACCATGATGTCGATGATGCAGCAGATGATGCAAATGATGGGCGCCATGGGCGGTATGGGCGGAATGAACCCCGGCATGATGGGCGGTATGCCTGGCATGGGCGGTGACCCGTTCGGCGGCTTTGGAAATCAGATGGGCAACGGCTTCGGCTTCCCTGGCGGAGGCGGTGGCTTCCCCGGCGGATTCTCGCCGCCCGGTGTGCCCTTCGGCGGCGGCTTTACCCCCGGAGGCGGCAACTATGGGAACTACGGCGGCAACCCCGGCAACTTCGGTGGTCCTGGCGGCGCTTTCGGTCCCGGCAACGCTCCCGCGGCCGGCCCCGGCAATTTTGGCGGACCTTCCGCTTTCGGTAACCGTCTCGCCTCGGACGCCCAGCAAATCGCATCCAGCGGCGTGGCCGGGCGCGGTGGCAACTGTAAACGCGGCGTGCGCATGGCCCTCAACCGCCAGGGGGTGAACCTCGACGGCCTGTCGGCTTACCAGGGCGCTGACCAGTTGGCCCGTAACCCGCGCTTCCGCGAAGTGCAGGTCCCGGCCAACCAGCTGCGCAGCCTGCCCCCCGGCGCCATCGTGGTGTGGGACCGCAAGGCGGGCCATCCCCACGGTCATATTTCCATCGCGCTCGGCAACGGCCGGGAAGCCAGTGACGTGATCCGCAACCAGATCACCGGTTACGGCTCCCAGCACCGCGTCTTCCTGCCCAAGTAACATGGACGAGGAAGAGGTTCTCCCTCAGCAAGAGGAAGACGACAATCTGGCGGAGGACCGGAACCTTCTGCTCGAGCAGCTGCAGGCGATGAGCTCCCAGGCGGGGCCCGCCTCCAGCCTGCTGCGAGCGGGTCACAACTGGCTGCAGGGCAATCTCAGCAACTCCGAACTCAAAGCTCGGGCCGATGAGTTCGAGTCAGGCCTGCCCGAGGACGTTGAGGACCCGCTGCTACTCAGTCAGCTGGATCGCCTGGAAGAGGGTCTGGAAAGCGGTCTTTCCGACCAGGTTCTCTACGCTCTTCTGGGTCTGGGTTCTCAGGTCAAGCCGCTCTAACGCTCTCGGGCGAAACGCGCCAGGGCTTTTACCAGGCGATTTTCCTGGATCGGCTTGCTGATGTAGTCGTCCATCCCGGAAGCCAGGCAGCGCTCACGGTCCTCGGGAAAAGCGTTGGCCGTCAGGGCCACGATCCAGGGGCGCACGGATAGATCCTCGCGACGCAGACGCATGGTGGACTCCAGGCCATCCATCACCGGCATCTGCAGGTCCATGAACAACAGGTCCACCGGATGCTCACGGCAGTATTCCAGGGCTTGCAGTCCGTTGACCACGCAATGGCTGGCATAACCCAGACGCTTGAGCAGGGCCGCGGCCACCTTTTGATTGACGGGATTGTCCTCGGCGATCAAGACGCGCGTATCTTTGGGTGGCAACGCGGCTTCCTCGGTGCTCACCTCGCCCGAGCGACCGGGTGCGCTGGTGCGCACCACCGGCATCCGCAAACAGAAAATACTGCCCTTGGGATGGCTGGGCGCGATCCAATCGGTGGGGGCCGTGGCGCTGACCAGACCGCGGCTGGCCACCCAGCAGACTCCCCCCATCATCTCGGCCAACTGCTTGCAAATCGCCAACCCCAGACCGGTGCCGCGATACTCGCGAGTGCTGGACGCGTCGGCCTGCACAAAGGGGTCGAAAATGGCCGTGAGTTGATGCGCCGGAACGCCGATCCCCGTATCCGAAACCCTGACCTCCAGGGTGGTTTTGTCCTCCTCTTCGAGAACCAGGCCGGTCAGCCGGATGTGACCTTCGGAGGTAAACTTGATAGCGTTGCTGATCAGGTTGCTGACCACCTGACGAAACCGAGTTCGGTCGCCGCGCAACCAGTAGTTCTCCCCCACCCCTAAAAACTCGAAGCTGAGGTCCAACTCCCGCTGGCGGGCCAACGGCTGGAACAAGGTGACCACCGCCTTCAAGCAGTCCACCACATCAAAAGGCGAGGATTCGATGTGAAATTGGCCCGATTCGATCTTGGACAAATCGAGCACGTCGCTGATGATTTCCAGCAAGGACTCACAACTCTCGCGCAACCCCGAAACCCACTCCTTCTGCTGTTCCGACAAAGGGGTGTCGAGCAGCAGGGTGGACATGCCAAAAATGGCGTTCATAGGCGTGCGTATCTCGTGGCTCATGGTGGCCAGAAAGCGACTTTTGGCCCGGCTGGCATCCTCCAGAGCCGTCGACCGTTGCGCCGAAGCCAGTCGAAACCGAATAGTGCCCATCTGACGACGCGCCAGGCTGCGGGCCGTCAGCGCCAGAAAGCCGAGATAAATCAAAAGCGCCGGCCCGGTACCGCTAAAGCTCTTGCCTTCCGCCAGCAAAACCGCGCAGGGGGTTAGCATCATCAGGCCGGCGTAGGCCAGATAAAGCCGGGTG
Source organism: Vulcanimicrobiota bacterium (assembly GCA_017307785.1). GTDB lineage: Bacteria > Vulcanimicrobiota > Xenobia > Xenobiales > JADMJV01 > JADMJV01. Next base: position 157,051 of record JAFKGI010000015.1, read on the forward strand.
TCGCCGGACAGCGAAATGAGAGCGCCTGTAGCCAGGCCGCCGGACATGAGTGCGGCCAGTTGAGAAGGACCCTCGCTGCCGTAAAAATGCACGGTCAAGGTGGAGTACGTGCACCAGCAGAGCGCCTGAGCCAGCGTCAGAACGGCGAAACCGCGCGGCCAATCGCGGGGCATCTGGCGCGGAGAGAGCACGCGCCAGGTCCAGGCGATGCGGCCCAGACCGAGCAGAAGCGAAACCAGCACCAGCCCCAACACCCAAAACCGATGCTCATGGAAGACCGGACCGCTTACCGAAGCGACCAGAATGCAGACTGGATAGGCAAGCGAGGCGGGAACGGCGGTGTCGGCCATTTCCAACCAGGCCTCCCGACGAGCCTCGGCCCAGACGCGCATGTCCCATGGTTCGGCCGAAAGACCGAAGGGATCCTGCACGGGGCCCCCAAGTGCATTCTTTGTTATGAATCTCTGGTTCCGTATGCTCTACCGGTTATTGCTCGCGCCCTGGCGCACTCGCATTGGCGTTTTGGAAAGCTCCAGTTTGGAAATGCGCTGCTGGCCCACCGACCTGGACGTCAATCTGCACATGAACAACGGGCGCTACCTCACCCTGATGGATCTGGGGCGGCTCGACCTGGTGGCCCGCAGCGGACTGCTGCGCACGATGCTGAAGCGGCGCTGGCGTCCGGTGCTGGGGGCCGCGCAAATTCGCTACCTCAAGCCCATCGGACCGGGCCAGATCTTTCGCATGGAAACGCGGGTGGTGGGCTGGGAGGGCAAATGGTTCTGGATTCAGCAGCGCTTCTACCTGGGCGAACAGATGGTGGCGGACTCGCTGGTGAAAGCCCTTTTCCTCGGACCCAAGGGTTCGGTGCAGGTGGACGAAGCGCTGGAGGCCATAGGCCAACCGCAGGCGTCCCCGCCGCTGGAGGGGGTCTCCCGATTCTAGGCGGCGAACCCGATTTGGTGAATATTCAAGGTGTCATTCCCGCTCCGCCCTTCGCTCTCATCGAGTTCAGCGGAGTCGAGCGCAACGATTTTTTACAGCGGTTACTCAGCAACGAGATGCTGCTCAAGCCCGGCCAGGCCACGGCCGCCTACTACTTGAATGTGCAGGGCCGTCCGTTGGCTCAGTTCTGGGTCTTTCAATGGTATGAGAGCACCTGGTTGGTCTGCCCTAAGCATCAAGTGGAAACGGCCTTGCAGGAACTGGACAAAATGCATTTCGGCGAAAAGCTGCGGATGCACGACCGCACCCGCGACTGGCAGTCCACCCTGCTGGTGGGGCCGGAGCGCGAAGCCTGGCTGGAGCAAAGGCTGGGACAGGCGCCCGTGGCCGGTCCCTGGGGCTTTCAGGCCGAGGCCGACTGGATGCTTTGCCGCTTTCCTTTTCTGGCTTCGGGAAGCGATCTGGTCTGGAGCAAACGTCCACTCTTTGACGACCTGCGCGATGTCAGTTCGCAGTGGGACGCGGAACGGATTCAGGCCGCCCGCGCCTGGCCGTCGGACTGGGGCGAAAAGACGATGCTGCTGGAGATCGCCGATAACACCGACTACGTAGACGGCAAAGGCTGCTATCCAGGTCAAGAAGTGGTGGCCCGCACTCTCCATCGCGGTCACATCAACCGCCACATCGGGGTGGTGGGCGGCAGTGGTAGCCTGCCCGCTCCCGGTCTCAAGTTGAAGTCCGAGGACAAAGACATAGGCTGGATCTCCAGTGTGGCGGGAGACGCCGAGGGCTTTGCGGCTCTGGCCTTTCTCCGTCGCGAATTCTGGGAGCCGGGCACCGAACTGGTGCGTGAAGACGGCGGTACCGTGACCGTCCGGGCTGCCCGTCGGGAGGGATAACATGCAAGAGTATCTGAGGGTTCTGCGCGAGGTTCGCGAGCGCGGGGTGTTCAAGGAAGACCGCACTGGCACCGGCACCTACAGTCTGTTCGGAGCGCAGATGCGCTTCGACCTGAGCGCCGGCTTCCCGGCAGTCACCACCAAGAAGCTGCACATGAAATCGATCCTCTATGAGTTGCTCTGGTTCTTGCGCGGCGACACCAACGTGCGCTGGCTGCAAGAACATGGCGTCACCATCTGGGACGAATGGGCCGACGGTGAAGGCAATTTGGGCCGCGTCTACGGAGTGCAGTGGCGTTCCTGGCGTCGGCCCGACGGCACAACTCTGGATCAAATTCATCAGGTCGTCGAATCCCTGAAAACCAACCCGGATTCGCGCCGTCACATCGTGAGCGCCTGGAATCCCGGCGAACTCGAAGAAATGGCCTTGCCGCCTTGCCATGCATTCTTCCAGTTCTACGTGGCCCAGGGCCGCCTCTCGTGCCAGCTCTACCAGCGCAGCGCCGACATGTTCTTAGGGGTGCCTTTCAACATCGCTTCCTACGCGGCTTTGACCATGATGATCGCCCAGGTGTGTGACCTGCAGTTGGGCGATTTCGTGCACACTCTGGGCGATGCCCACATCTACAGCAACCATCTGGAACAGGTGGATCTGCAGCTGAGCCGGACCCCCAACCCGCCCCCTACCCTGAAGCTCAATCCGGAACGTCGGCGACTGGAAGACTTCGTCTACGAGGACTTTGAACTGGTCAACTACCAGCACCACCCGGCCATCAAGGCCCCGGTGGCGGTCTGATGCTGATCACCATCGCGGCCCTCAGCCGCAACCGCGTCATCGGCGACCAGGGCCAGATCCCCTGGAACCTGCCGGGAGACATGAAGCATTTCCGGGAAAGCACCTCGGGCGGCGTCGTGGTGATGGGACGAACCACCTTCGAATCCATCGGCCGTCCCCTGCCGGGGCGCGACAACTGGGTGCTCAGCCGAGGCAACCCCACCCTCCCAGCAGGGGTCCGCCTCTTTCACTCGCTGGAAGAAGTGCTGGCCGCCGTTCCCGCCTCCAAACCCGTCTGGATCATTGGCGGCGAACAAATCTACCGCCTCTTCCTCCCCCACTGCCAGAAGCAGTCCCTCACCTTCGTCGACGCCGACCTCGACGGAGACACCCTCTACCCGGAATTCCCCGACTCCGAGTGGAAATTGGACGAATCGACGCCAGGCCCGGCCGGCGAAGAATACGACTACGAATTCCGAGTCTACACCCGCCGACAACCGCTCAGCTGATCCCGGAGAGGGGACCCGGGGGAAAAGGGGACGTGGAGACGGCGGAGCCGCAAAGGCCGACCTGAGACCCAGGCGGCTTTTGAAAAATGGTCGATCCCAAGCAAAACCCCAACCTCTGAAAACAACTCAGGAAAGGGTCGGCCTCGCCTCGTAAGCCATCTCCAAGATCTCTTAGTCCCCGAGGTCCCCCTTCACGACGGAGACCCTCGTAGAAAGAACTAGCGGGTGTGGCGGGCCAGGTAGGCGGTGAGGAGTTCTTTGAGTTCGGGGCGATTGGCCACTTCAGGGCATTTCTCCAGTGCCTTTTCGGCTGGCCACTGCTCGACACGGGCGACGTGTTGCAAAATCATGAGGGCGGCGCGCTCTCCACCGGCGGACAGAACCACTACCGGTGACTGGCCGCGCAAGAACTCGCGGCGCAACATGTCCATATCTTGCTCCGACCAGCTCCTGGCCGTGACCGGGATGGAAACGCGGGAGATGCCCTTATCTTTGAGGTTCTCGGGCAGCTTTTCGATCTCGTTGACCTTGCGCAGGTCGACCACCAGCTTGCTCTCGGGGGTTTCTTGCTGGACGGCGTCATCCAACCATTTACTATCGCAGGCCAGTAGTTCTACGCCGCGGCATTCGAGTTTAAAACGCAACTTCAGGGCTCCCTCGGGTGATCGTCGGGTTTGGTTGAACCCGGGAAGAACATCTCCTGCATCTGTTTGCTCTGCACCGTGCCGGTCACGACACCATCCAGACTGCCGATGTCTTCTTGAGAAAGGTCGATTTTGACGGCGAAGAAGCGCTCATGCAGAGCGGCGCACAACTGAGCGGCCGGCGTCACCCCCTTCTGAACCGGACCCAACTCGGTCATGCGCAGCACGCTATTGTCCGGACCCAGCAAACGCGAGCTGCCGGCCTTGACCTCGATCTTGAAGGCTCCCTCTATCTCGCGGAAACGAGGCGAGCGGCGGCACATCCCGATGACCTCCTCGGCCACGGCCGAGCCGTCGCTGGCGTAGGTGACCGGCAATTCGATCTCCAGATTTCGCATGAAGCCCGGACCGTCTTCCATCACATGCTGTAACAGCGGCAAAGCCTTGGCCAGGTCGCCCCGATTCAAGTAAATCTTGGCGGCCCGGGCCTGGACTCGAGTGGCCATCAAACGCTCGGAAGCGGGCAGCTCCTTGAGCACCTGATCCATGCTGGCTAACGCTTCTTCGGTGCGACCGGCCCGGGCCATGGCCTCAAAGCGAATGGCGTTCAGATAAGGGCGCTCTAATTCCAGCGTCTCGAAGTTCTTGGACTCCAACTGGTCGAGAGCCGCCAGAGTGGTGCCCGGACCGAGCAGAGTGGGCAACTCCAGACGGGCATAATTGGGAATCAGCACCGTGCCGGGAGCGTAGGTATAGCGCAGGCAGCTGAGCAAGCGCCCATGGGACACGATGGTGGAGGCGGCCTGCTGCCCCTTCACGTAGGCCTGCCAGGCCAGGTCGCGCTGCTTCCAGAGCAACTCCCACCATTTCAGACCCTTGGTCCAGCACATTTGCTCGCGCATGGCGTTGCGCTGCGCGTTGGCTGCCTCTCGGAAGATAATCATGTTGGCGGCTTCCCACTGGTCCCGCTGCACCGAGTCTCCGCCCTTGCGATCGGGGCGGTCCACGAAGGCGGTGGCCAGCTCAAAAGCGCGCTCGGTCATGCCCAGCTGGAGCATCAATTCACAGGCAAGTTGCTGATTGGCGGCCCAGGTTTGCTGGGCCAGGTAGGCTTCCGAGTCATGGGTCCACTGGTTGCACTTCTTGAGAGCCGAGGCGGCCTCGGCGTAGCGAGCCTGACCCAGATACAGAGTGGCCAGATCCCACCAGGGATTGGAAAAAGACTTGGGGTCGAAGTAGTCGGTCGACTCCAGAAATAGCTTCTCGGCCTGATCGAACTGCAGCAGACAGGCCGAAGCCTCGCCGGCATTGCGCAGGTAGACCACGCTCTGCTTCCAGTTGTGATCGCGCACTTGCCTGAGCAAAGTCTGGAAGGCCTCGCTACCTTTGGCCAGATGGTCGGTCTCCATCTCCAGGGCGCCCAGCGAATTCAAGGCATTGACCACCGTCGACTCATCAAAAGGAGCTTCTTCCAGAGCCTCCTTCAGCTTCTCTCGGGCTTCCGACTCGCGACCGAGCTTCATCAGTGGCCAGCTGTAAAAAGCCTTGATCAGGGGCAGATGACTGCCGTAGCGGTTGAACAGCAGCTCGTCGAGCTTATCCCAGGTCTTGATCTGCTCCTCGTACTGGTCCATTTCGCCAGAGACGGCGCCCTGCTCCAGCAAAGCCTTCTGCAGCCAGCCCCAAGGAGCGCTACGGCTGGGCGGATTACCATATTCCTGAGCGAACTTCTTGATGCACTGATCCAGATACCAGTGAGCCCTGGGCAGATCGCCCTCGCCGTTGTGCAAAACCGTGCCCATAAAGAAATAGGTGGAGACCTTGTCCTTGGTCTTGGGGTCCTCCAACATTTTCTGGGCCAGCTCGCGCAGTGCCACCCATTTGTTTTCATCAATGTTGGTCAAAGCCAACTGCTCGTTGATGGACAACGAGCCCAGATCCTGGGCTACCGCCGCCACGCCCAGCATCAGGGTGAGACCGATTGCTGCCAGGACACGGCGCATCATTTCATGGTGGACCGAGCCAACGTTTCCATCGGGCCCTTCAGACAGCGCTTGACCACTTCGTGCACATCCTCCACACCGGGCGCCAGCTCCAGACGATGGCCAAAGACGTGGGGGGCCAGCGTCGAGACATCCTCGGGAATGACGAAATCGCGACCCTTCATGAAAGCCAGCGCCTGCAGTGCCGGCAGCAACAGCACCAGGCTGCGAGTGGATACGCCCTGTACGACTTCGGACGAGCGCCGCAGCGAAGTCGCCACCTCGACCAACGAATCGCTCAAACGGGGATCGAGGTAGACGTGCTCGTCGATGATCTGACGAGCCTGAACCAGCGCATCGCGGGTCACCCGGGGTGCGTTGACGGGGGCGGTGGCGCGCCGATCGCGGTAAGAGCGCAGCACATCGCGCTCGGCGCCCTGGTCGATGTAATCCATGCGAATTTTGAAGAGGAAACGATCCAACTGAGCCACCGGTAGCGGATAAGTACCCACCTGGTCACGCGGGTTCTGGGTAGCGATCACGAAAAACAGGTCATCCAGGCGATAGGTGTGGTTGTCCACCGTCACCTGTTTTTCGGCCATAGCCTCCAACAGCGCCGACTGCACCTTGGGAGAGGTGCGGTTGATTTCGTCGGCCAGCAACACGTGAGCGAAAATGGGGCCGGGCCGGAAGTGAAACTGCTGGCTCTCCGGGTCAAAAACCGAAACACCGGTCACGTCCGAAGGCAGCAGGTCCGGGGTGAACTGGACGCGGCGAAAAGGCTCGATGTGTTCGGAGTTTTTCCGGTCCTCAATCGATTCGCCCAGGGCTTTGGCCAGAGTCGTCTTGCCCGACCCCGGATGATCTTCCAACAGCACGTGACCGTCGGCCAGCAGAGCGATCAAAATCAAATCGATCACCTCGTCTCGGCCGCGTACCGCAAAGGTCAGACGCGCCTTCAACTGCTGAACTACGGACTTGGCTTGGCCAAGCAACTCCTGACGGGCGCTGGCGGAAATGGCTGAACTCACTCGATCGGTCCTTCCTGATGCCTCACCTGGAACTCCACCAGGAAAGCGGGTTGATAAATCCAAGCAGGCGGCGCCAGGCCGGGTAACGGCGGGCAATCTGTTGGTGCAACTGTTCACGCAGCTGCAAAAGCTCTTTTGCATTGGGAGTCTTGCCGCCGAGCACGGCGGCCAGATGCCAGTGGGTCAAACCCTCCAGCGCCTCCAGCTCGGTGCGGCGAGCGAACGCCAGGCGACCTTCCCCATAGGCACGCACCACCCCCACCTCGGCCAACTGGTCCTGCCCGGAGCGCAGGGCCGCCACCGGCAGTCTCTTCGGACCCGCCCAGAGCGGCTCGAAGCGGCGATAGAATTTGTAAAGGTAGTTACCGATGAAGCCAAAGAGGAAGGTCCACTTGAAAACTCTCCACCCCATCAAGAGCAGGAAGCGCATCACTTCCTGCAGGTTGATTTTGCGGAAGGCCTTTTCCTCAGCCGCCGGCTTCTTTTCTTTGGCGCGGGCCAACTCGCCTAGCAAACGCTGCAAGTTCGGGTCCGGCTCCTCGACCTCACCGCCCTCGTGCTTCTCGGGACTGATGTCCAGAGTCACCCAGCCGGCGCCGTCCAGATAGACTTCCGGCCAGGCGTGAGCCTCGCCGCTGCGCAACAGAACCGCCGAACCGTTACCGCGGTTGCGGGCATCGGTGGCATAACCTGCGCCGACCCGGCTGGGAATGCCCAGCGAACGCCACAGGTAGACGGCGGCGTGAGCCTGATGCACGCAGTAGCCGCGCGGATTGACGAACAAATAGTCAGCCACCGGGTCCGGCACGCCCTCGTGGCTGGCTTTCATGGTATAGGTGACGGTCTTGTCCATCCAAAGCTTGACGATCAAGGCCCGGGCGAAATCCGAATCCCGATATTGGGGCGGCAGGTCTTTCAGACACTTCTCGGCCAGATCCTTATACCGCGGATCGTCCGGCAGCTCCGTATAATGCTTCCAGGTCTTCTCATCCCAGTTCGGGTCGCCCGCCTTGAGGCCGAACAAGGCCTTGTAGTCGACCTTCAGCACCTGCGACTCGGCCTCATAGGCGCGCACGAACTGCTGCGGATTGGGATTCTCGGTGGAGGTGGCGCTGCGCCCGTCCACCAGGGTGAAAGGCTTGGTGTGGCCTTCGATCATGGCCACGGTGGTGCGCAGCAAACTGTGGTAAGGCGAATTCACGGGCACGCTGGTTTCGATGGTCAACGTCTCGCCCGAGGTCGGGTAAGTGCGCAGCAAGTCTCGATCGGTGGTGCCGGTGGTGTCCTCGACCAGACGCTTGCCGTTGTACTGACTGAAAGCCGTCTGGCGAAAGTAGTAGTACCCGAAAGTCGGCTTGTAATCGTCGGTCAGCAACACGATGGCGACCGGCTTCTGCTTTTGCTTCTGGTCCTTATTCTGAGGCTTGTCGAGCTCCATCTCCTCGGCCTCGGAGCGTCCGCCGCCCTTGCCCTTGTCTTTTTTGGCCGCCTCGGCCGCCTCTTTGGCCTTCTTCTCGGCGTCCTCTTTGGCTTTCTGCTCTTGCTTCTTCTTGCCCAGGCCGAGCGGATCGCGGATGTCGAAGTCCAGCAACTGACGGTTGGGCAAAATCGCGTAGAGCACGGCGATCAGCAAGAACAGCAGCACCAGATCCAACCAGGAAGCCCGGCGAGTGCGGCGCCCGTTCTGCAAGATCACCAGCAGACCGGCGGCCAGAGCGCCCAGGCCGAAAAGCACCGGGATGGGGTCGAGGTTCTGGGACCAGAGAGGGTCGACCAGGAAATAGGGACGGTTGATATAGCCCTGACGGTGAGCCGCCAGCGGACTGGCCAGCAGCAGGGTCACGCTGAGAATTTCGGCGGTGATTAGAGCCGGCTGACGGCCGCTGAGAAAGCGTAGCAAAAAGACGCTGCCCAACGCCTGCCCTCCCCAGCACAGCCATTGGGCGGCAATGAAGGAGTTCTCGGCCCCCAGCATTGAGGCCAGCGCGTAGTTGTCGGAAACCAGGCCCGAGAGAAATTGGGAGAAGCCCCACAGAGCGAAGGAAAGCGCAACCGCCGGAGCCAGCCGCAGGTTGGTGCCGCTGAGAAGGCAGCCTAGCAGGTAGCCGAGGAATCCGCCCCAGGCGGCCACGATGGCGGCGGTGGGCAAACTGACGAACCAGGTCGCAACAAACGTAGCGCAGGCCCACACCAGGGCACAGCCTAGCTCGCGCCAGCGGATCGATCTAAGCACTCGCCTTGCCTCCATAGCGGACAAACCCGTGTTGCGCCGGCAGGTAAATCCAGCGCTCTTTGCCCACCCCCGCCAACTGTTTCAGCACCTCTTCTGGTTCCCCAGATTGCAGCTGAATGGGAACCGAGAACACCATCGGCGAAACTTTCTTCCACCAGTCGGGCATCGGTCGGGGCTTCTGACTGCCGAGAAGACCGGCAGGTGAAGCCACAAAAGTGATCTGAATTCCGGAAACGCGCGCGGCGTTGCGGATTTCGTCGATCCACTTGCCGGGCATGCTGGGCAACGCCACCAGGCAACCGCTGTAGCCGTCGCGCGCCGCCTGCTGCAGGTAGGCCCTCAGGCCCAGCTCCACCCGGCCTTCCTGGGCCAGGTTGCCGGAACGGGCCAGAAAGAGCAGAGCTTCCTCGGCTTTGGAGCAAAACCCCTGATTGCCGTCGGCACCGAAGCGCCAGCCCGTGCCCAGCAGCCCGCTCTCGAGAATGGTGCGCATCAGGCCGGCCGAGGTCTCATCCAATTTGCCCGCCACCATGTAAGCACAGGTGCGCGGAGTCGGGGCGATGGCCCGTTCCGGTTGACGAACCATGAGGCGACCGGTGCGGGCGTAAAGCTTCCAGAGCAGCAACTTGGGCGGATCGCCGGCCGCGTACTGGCGCATGTCCACGCGGTCGCCGATAGCTTCCCCCCGCGGATCGGAGACATCATCGCCGCCGTGGAAAGCGGTCACGAAAGTGCGTCGGTCCAGGGGCATCGGAGCGGGCAGAACCTGCAGCTGGATGGACTGCTTCCGACGCAAACGGATAGAGGCGAAGCCGAGCACGTCGGAAATCTCGAATTCTCGCTCAATCCCGTTGATCAAACAGCGCTGGCGAAAGACAAACTCCTCATAAGCCCCCTCGGCGTCGGTCGCCCATTTGACCTCCACTCCTTTGGGAGCCAGCCAGCGCCAGCTGACTTCCACCAGCGGCAGCCAGGGCGGTCGGCGCAACAAGCGGAGGCGACCGGGAGCATGGACCAGCAGCGGAGTGAGCTCCCCGGGCAATCCGGACTCCGTTTCACGCCACCACCAGTGGGTCAGCAGGGCCGTCAGGCAAACCAACAGGATGTCGAGCACGGCTACCACGGCCACCACCACCGAGGTCATCAGCAGGATCAGGTCCTGCTGCATCAGGCCAAAATAGACGAGCAACAGCGTGGCGCCGCCGAGAATGACGATACCGGCCGGCTTGACGGGAAAAAGCCGCCAGGCCATGGCCAGTCGCGGCTTGATGCGCGTGGCCCACAACCCGCCTCCAGAAGGAGATTTCTGGCGGGCAACTTCAGCGCGTGGATTGGTCACTGTGGACGTTTCGTGCCCTGCGCGGGGTATTCCCTTCGGGCAGGGTTCAGGCATTCGGCTGCGAATTTATCTAACAGCACGGTAAGGGCCGGCCTGAGTAGCCGGTCACTAGGAGGATAAAAAACCATGATGTGGGCCGTTATGGGCGTTGGAATGCTGTTCAACGCCATCCAACAGAACTCTCAGGCCGCGCAGGCTCGCGAAATGCAGCAGTCGCAACAGGCTGAGATGCAAAAAATGATGAAGAGCATGACCTCTCAGCAGCAGTCGATGAATGACACACCATTCAACAACATGCTGGAAATTCAGACCGGTCTGCCCGAATACCCTCAGGAGAACTTCAGCAACCTGCAGGACATGCAGA
>JAFKGI010000016.1 GCA_017307785.1 Vulcanimicrobiota bacterium
AGGTAGCTTTTTTATGGCTGGGCTGAGCGGTAGGCTGGACTCAACCTCTGAAAAATACACAAGCCCAGAGCTGAGCCTTGCCGCGCAGGCCGTCTCCACGTCCCCAAAATCTCCCGGGTCCCCATTCCGGACGCGGCTCGAGACGCGGGTCTGGTCCGAAGGGGGAGATGGGAAGCAGGGAAAGCGGGAGAGAGCTTAGTTCTAAATTCAGACAAGAGCGGCGCGGCGCGGGTTTGGGTCAGAAGGGGGACAAAGGGGATTGGGGGATTTTGGAGACAGCGGGCCGCTGGCGATTGTTTTCAGTGCCTTCGGCCGACATTTCCTTAGGCAGCTTTTTATGGTTGGGCCGAGCGGTAGGCTGGACTCAACCATAAAAATAAACAAGCTAAAGTTGGCCTTGCCGCGCCAGCCGGCGGGGATTGCTCTCAGCGCCTCGGTCGACATCGCCTTAGGTAGCTTTTTGGGGCTGGGCTGAGCGGTACGCTGGACTCAACCTCTGAAAAATACACAAGCCCGGAGTTGAGCCTTGCCGCGCAGGCCGTCTCCACATCCCCAAAATCTCCCGGGTCCCCATTCCGGACGCGGCTCGAGACGCGGGTCTGGTCCGAAGGGGAGATGGGAAGCGGGGAAAGCGGGAGAGAGCTCAGTTCTAAATTCAGACAAGAGCGGTGCGGCGCGGCTCTTCGCTCGAAAAAGGGGACAGGGGGGATTTGGGGATTTTTGGAGACAGCGGGCCCGTGGGCGATTGTTTCGGGTGCCTCGGCCACCATTTCCTTAGGTAGCTTTTTATGGTTGGGCTGATCAGTACGCTGGACTCAACCTAAAAAAAGACACAAGCTAAAGTTGGCCTTGCCGCGGTAGCCGTCTCCAGGTCCCCAAAGTCTCCCGGGTCCCCCTTCCGGACGCGGGCTCGCGCCAGGCACGGGCTCTCTCCGTCTTCCCGATTTCCCACCTTACCCTTCGGACGAAGGCACCCGCAGAACACGCAGGCCCCGGGTCCCCTTCCGGACGCGGGCTCGCTGCCAGGTCCGGGCTCTCTCCGTCTTCCCGATTTCCCACCTTACCCTTCGGACGAAAGCACCCGCAGAAAGCAAAAAAGCCCCGGCCGAAGCCAGGGCTTTTCTTTGCCTCGAACCGGGTTAGCGGCTGGAGGCTACGTAGGTTCCTTCTTTGCCGAGCGAGTCCAGGAATTCCTGATTGGTCTTGGAGCGGCGCATGCGCTCCAGGACGGCTTCGGTGGGATCCTGGCCGTCGCCCAGGAGGTCGAGGGCGCGGCGCATGAGCCACACTTTCCGCAGCTCTTCCTCGGAGAGCAGCAGCTCTTCGTGGCGAGTGCCCGACTTCTTGATGTCGATGGCGGGGAAGATACGGCGCTCGGCCAGTCGGCGCGACAGGTCGAGTTCCATGTTGCCGGTGCCCTTGAACTCCTCGAAGATGACTTCGTCCATCTTGGAGCCGGTGTCCATCAGCGCGGTGGCGATGATGGTCAACGAACCGCCGTTCTCGATGTTGCGGGCGGCGCCGAAGAAGCGCTTGGGCATACGCAGAGCGGCCGTGTCCAGACCACCGGTGAGGGTGCGTCCGGAGGGCGGGGTGATCTGGTTGTAGGCGCGACCCATACGGGTCAGCGAGTCCAACAGGATCACCACGTCTTTGCCCATCTCCACCATGCGCATGGCCTTGGCCAGCACCAGTTCGGAGACGTGAGCATGCTGCTCGGGCGGTTCGTCGAAGGTCGAGGAAATCACCTCGCCCTGGATGGAGCGCTCCATATCGGTGACTTCTTCCGGACGCTCGTCGATCAACAGCGCCATCATCACCACTTCCGGGTAATTCTGGGCGATACCGTTGGCGATCTGCTTGAGAAGAATGGTCTTACCGGCTTTGGGCGGGGCGACCAACAGGCCGCGCTGACCTTTCCCGATGGGGCAGAACAGGTCGATGATGCGCTTGGAGAAGTCCTTATCGGCACCCTCCATGGTGTAGCGCTCATTGGGGAAGATGGGCGTCAGCTGCTCGAAGTGCGGGCGACGGCGGGCCGTATCCGGGTCCATGCCGTTGACCGAGGCCACCTGAAGCAGGCCGTAGTATTTCTCGCCCGGCTTGGGAGGACGAACCTGACCCAAGACCATGTCGCCCATGCGCAGGCCGAAGCGACGAACCTGAGACATCGAGACGTAGATATCGGCCGGACCCGGCAGATAGGAACGTCCGCGCAGGAAGCCGTAGCCCTCGGGCAACACTTCCAGGATGCCGGAGGCGTACAGCAGGCCCAGCGGGTCTTCCTGAGGGCGCTGGAAACCGTCTTCGCGGTCGCGGTCCCGATAACGGTCCCGGCGGCCACCGTGCTGACGCTCGGAGCGCTCTTCGCCCTCTTCGCCTTCCTCGTCGGACCCAGCGGCGGCTTCTTCCTCGCCACCCTCCTGGGCTTGTTCGTCGCGATAGCGATCGCGACGTCCACGGCGCTGGCGTCCGCGGCGTCCGCCACGAGACTCTTCTTCACCGCGAGATTCTTCTTCGGCCGGAGGGGCTTCTTCTTCCTCGGCCACGGGCTCGGGAGCTTCTTCTTCCACGGGCTCGGGTTCATTGCGTCGTCCGCGACGCGAGCGTCCGCGGGAAGGTGCCGGGGCCTCAACGACCTCGGGCTCCGGCTCGGGCGCTGAGGGTGCGCCGCCCAGTTCGAGAAGGCGAGAGATAATCTCGTCTTTCTTCAGCTTCTGGTAGCCGGTCAGGCCACGTTCGCGAGCTACTTCAAACAGCTCGACGCGGGACATACGCCGCAGCTCGGCAGCGTGATCATCAGACATTCAGGTTACTCCTTGGGTAAAGTGGGGGGTCCAGGGGTTGGACCCGGAGTTAACGGAGACGGCTCAGGAGGCGACTCCCGACCAGAGTCAGGATGGCTCCTAGAGCCAGAAGCGCTCCGAAATGAACGACCAGGGTGGCCGCTGATTCCTGAGCGAGCACAGTTCGTTGCAAACCATCGTAGAGAGGATAAGCTGGAGAGAACTTGGCCCAACGACCGAGAGTTTGACTCGTTTCCGAAAGGGCTACGGGAACAAACAAGCCGAAAAACGCCAACCCAGTCCAGGAACTGGCTGCGGTGGGGCCTTTGGCCAGCAGGCCAATGACTCCTCCTAAAGCAGCAAACACGAAACTTGCCGCCAGTGTCAACCCGAGGGCGCTCCCGAATGAGGAAAGCGTAGTTCCTCGTAGAGCGACCACCGACATCGCCGCCAAAGTGCCGAGGGCACTGCTGACAACGAGTTTTCCAGCCCACATTTCGGTGGAACCGGCCGGCGAGAGCAGCATTTGCTGCAGAGTGCCGGCCTCCTTCTCCTCCACCAGATTCTGGGCCGCGATCACCATCGCCGAAAGGGCCGCCATCACCACCAGGGGCAGGAACATCATGTCGTTCGAACCGTTGTGCTCGGTCTGCGCCTCGATTCTTGCCGGCAGTTTCTGTCCCGACTGGCGATTGACCGCGTCGCGCAAGAGCATCCGCGCCAGCGTTACCTGAGTCGGCCGACTCTTGCCTTCCCAGACCAGCACGGTCGGGCGGCCACCGTTCAAAAGTTGGTCGTCGTATTCGTCTCCGACTTCGACCAACAACACTGCGCCCCCGGGGCGCAACTGCGCCAGGCCTTCGGCTCGACTGGAGTAGCGGGAGATCACAATCTCCTCGTAGTTGCGCATGGCCTGCACCAGGCCTGAATCTTCAGGTGCAACCACAGCCACGGAGACGTGGGCCAGATCGCCCTTTTTCTCGGTCTGGCGCATGACCCCGGCCAAAAGCAGCGGCGAGATCAGGATGAGCAGGGCGACCTGGCTGCGCGCGGCGTCGAGCAGGTCTTTCCAGACCAGCCACTTCAGCCTGCGCAGCATTTAGGGAGCGGGAGTAGCGGAAGGGCCCGACTCGATGGACTCGACAACGATCTGGTTCTCGTCCACATTCAGCTTCTTGAGAGCGTCCTCGACCTGGCTGACCTTATCTTCTTCCACCGAAGCCACACGCACCATCTGAACCTTGCTGGTCTTGGTCACGATGTTGTCGACGACCTGGAAGGTGAAGCCCTTCTTGCCCGCGCCGGCGACAGCTTTGCCCGCTTCGGCCTTATTCTTATAGACACCGCCCAGGCGGATGTCGTCGCCCACGATTTTGACGGGCAGCAGGCCCTTCATACCAGCGAAGATTCCCTTGCGCACATCCGGGTCATTGACCCGGTTGACGACGATGAAGCCTTCCTGGACGTCGTGCTTCCAGGCCTGGTTGGCGCGAATTTCGGGCTTCAAACTCAGAGCCTCGAGAGCTTTGCTGACCTTCTTGGGCTGGTCTTTCTTATCGCAGTAGACCATCAACAACTTCTTCTCGGCCGGAGGCGGCGGGGGCGGGGTCATTTTAACCCAGGCCAGCAGGGCTCCGTTGGTAACCCAGAGGACAGCAACAACAATCAGCAGCAGACGACGCATTGTTTATTCTTCGCACGCCCCATAGAGACTCCTGCCCGCCAACACCCGGTAAACCCCTTCCAGACTGGGTTGCTGAGCCAGATCTCCCAACTCCTGGCCGAGATATTGACGACACAAATCGGCGGGCGTTCCCTCCGCCAGCAGCCGACCCTGATGCAGAATGCCCACCCGGTCGGCCAACTCCTGAGCCTCCCGCATGTCGTGAGTGGAGAGCAGTATGGCGCCGGGAAATTGGCGAACCAACCGATAGATCTCTTCACGACCGAGAACGTCCAGGCCATTGGTGGGTTCATCCAGCAGCAGCAACTCGGCCTTGACCAGCAAGGCGCGGGCCCAGGCCAGGCGCTGCTGTTGACCCCGCGAAAGCTGAGAGCCGTAGCGTTTTTCCAGGCCCTTCAGACCGACCGAATGAAGCAAATCCGCAAAATCGGCGCTGACTCCGTAAAGACCACCGTAAAAGCGGAGCGTTTCCAGAACGGTCAAGCGCGGATGCAGGGCGGGCTGGTCGGTAATCCAGGCCAGGCGTGCGCGCCAGGAGGAGCCCTCACAAGGGTCGGAGCCGAAGACCCGCACCGTGCCCTGCCGAGGTCGCAGGCTGCCCCGAATCAGTTTCTGCAGCGTGCTTTTGCCGGCACCGTTGGCGCCCAGTAGAGCGAAGACCTGACCTGCCTCCAGACGCAGGGAAACATCGACTAAGACATCTTGGGAGGCGTAGGCGAAGGAGACCTGACTGAGCTCAACCAGCCTACATGTAGCCCCAGTTTTCTTCCAATTTGCGCTGCGTTTCGCCGTTGAGCACCAGCGCGTCATTCAGCTTTTCAGCGCCGCGCAAGAACAGTTTGACGGCGGCCTGAGCCAGCACCAGGTCGCTGGTCTCGATGGCCTGCCACATCTGGTTCAAGGAAGTCTCGTAGTCTTCCACTCCGGAGAACGTGGCTTCCACTTCTTCGGTAAATTCTTCGTAATAGTTCCAGCCCGGACCGTGCGACTGATGAATGGAGTCGACCAGACCCGTGATTCGTCCCATGATGTCTTCATAAAAACCCTGGAACCAGTCTTGAAAATCAATCCAGCTCTGCTCGCCGGTCTTGAGCTTCATGACCGCCGTGCGCAGACGCTCGTATTTCACCGTCTGCCGACTCTGACCGGCCGAATGGGCGGCCCGGGGATCAAGCTTGGGGAGACGAGCACCACACTTCTCACAGTGGTTGAAGTCGGGACTGTTACTGTGCCCACAGATATGACAAATGATCACTGGTGGTTACTCCTCGCGGAAGGGTTCTTCATCCTCGTAGCCAGCCCTTCCATCAAGACCCTTGAATGCACCTGCTTTTCAGCCATGCAATGTGCCACTTTCTAGCCGATAAACCTTCTGGGCGTAAGCAGCCACCTGCGGGTCGTGAGTGACCAGGATGGTCGTCACGCTACGGCTACGATTGACCTCGCGAATTACTTCCATCACCTGCAGGGTGGACTGCCCATCCAGACTCCCGGTGGGTTCATCGGCCAGCAGCAAGCCGGGCAGATTGGCCAGGGCCCGAGCCACCGCCACCTTCTGCTGCTGCCCACCCGACAACGTGCCAATTCGCTGATCGGCCTGCTTCTGCAGGCCGATCATGGTCAGCAAACCCTGCACCCGCGCCATGCGTTCCCCTCGACGCACGCCGGCCAGCTGCATGGGCAGCGAAACGTTCTCCAGAACCGTCAGTCCCGGCAGCAGCTGGTAGTTCTGAAAGACGAAGCCGATGTGCTGCAGGCGAATCCTTTCGCGCACCGACTCGGGTGCCCGGGAGACGTCGCGCTGATCGAAAAAAATCTGTCCGAAGGTGGGAAGGTCCAGGCACCCCAGAAGATTCAGCAGACTGCTTTTACCTGAACCTGACGGCCCGGTAATGGCCACAAAGTCGCCGCTCTCGATGGTCATGGAAAGATCGTCGAGCACCTTGGTAGGGCGGGTCTTTCCGTAAATCTTGTGCACACCGGTCAAGGAGATGCGCATTATTCCGTCCTCAGTCCGTCCATGATCTGTTGGCGCCAGATCAAGACCAGCGGAATCAGCGCGCCCGCCGCCCCCACCAGCATCGACAAGAGCATGCCCTGCAGCAACAGGAACGGTGTAATTTGGGCCAGCGGGAACGGCAACTGGAGCAGAACCACCACCGCCTCATCGAGCACGCCGGAAACCAGCACCCCGAACAGACAGCCCAGAGCCCCGCCCATTCCGCTCAACATCAAAGACTCCCAGAGCAACATCATCCCCACCGTGGCGCGCGAGGCGCCGATGGCTCGAAGCACGGCAAACTCCCGCAGTCGCTCGTAGGTCGACATCAGCATCGTGTTCATCGAGGCGGTGATGGCGATCAGCACTCCGATGGAGGCGATGGAGGCCTGAAGCAACCAGGCGTAGCGAACGAAGACGTTGCTGCTGGCCAGATATTCTCGACGAGTCAGCACCTTCAGGCCGGGAAACTGAGTGCGCAGAGCCTCCGCGTCCCCCGTGGCCAGATTGTTGTCGTTCAGCCGCAGCCAGATTTCCTGGAATCCGTTATTCTGAACCGGAGGCTTGACGAAAGCGAAAAAGTCTTGAAATCCTCCCCCACGCACGATTCCGACCACGCTCAGCTTCTGTTGCCCGTGCTGGACGGCGTCGGCCGGACCGCTGCCGAACTCCTGACGAGCCAGGCCCTGGCCCAGGATGACCTGGCCCTCCCCCAGATCTTCGGGCAGGCCCCCGAGGTTGGGAAAGAAGACCGCAATGGAAGCGCGCTCCAGGTAGATCACCGGAAGAATCGCGTGGCGACCCTTCCAGGAATCCCGGTTGACGCCGACGGCCTCGACGACGTTCCGATTCTCTTTGATCTTGCTCAAGATCTCGCCGCTGACGGTATCCTGACTGAAGCCGATCGTTCCGATAGGACCGGATGGCAACGCCAACGCTTGTTCAGGCATCACGTAGATATCCACAGCCCGGCTATCCAGCTCCATCTCGATGCGCTTACTCAACCCCTCGGCCAGCGAGACGAGCGCCACGAATGACCCGATGGCCAGCAACACGCCAATCAAGGTGAGCAAGGAACGCTCGCGATTGCGAATGACGTTGCGCAGGGCCAGGCTAAACGTCAGCAAGGTGCGGCCTTCGGGTGCGCAGTTGCTCCCAGCTCAGATGATTGAGCAGGGAAGTGGCCTCGATTCCGGCTCGGCGAGCCTGAAGCACTCCCAGGGGCAGGTACTCAAATTCCGGCAGGGAGTGGGCGTCGGTGCCCAGAGAAATCATGCAGCCGCAGTCTCGGGCGCGACGGGCGGCCTTATCGTTCAGGTCCAGACGGCGCGGGGAGCAGTTGATCTCGAGGGCAACTCCGTGCTCTCGGGCGACTTGATACACCTTCTCCCAGTCGGCCTGGTAGCCCACTCGCCGATTGATCTTGCGCCCGGTGGGATGCGCCAGCACGTCGACATGGGGGCGGGAGATGCCTCGACAAATCCGTTCCGTCATGGCTTCAGGCGACATGGAGAACTGGCTGTGAACGGCCACCACCACAAAGTCGAGTCGGGCCAGAATCTCCTCGGGGAAGTCCAGTGAACCATCACCCAGGATGTCCACTTCGCTGCCCCAAAGCAAGCGAAAATCGTTCTGAAAGCCACGGTTCAAACGGGCGATCTCCTCGCCCTGAGCCAGCAGCCGGTCGATCGAGAGGCCGTTGGCCACCACCATCGACCTGGAGTGATCGGTAATGGCCAGGTACTGGTAGCCGCGTCGCTGGGCTTCCTCGGCCAACTGCTCCAGAGTATCGGTTCCATCCGACCAGAGCGAATGAGTATGCAGATTGCCGCGCAACTGCGAGAGCTCCAGCCGCTGCGGCTGCTTCTCCCACTCCAGCTCCGCTCCACTCTCGCGCAACTCGGGCGCGATCCAGGGCAGGCCCAATTTGGCGTAGATCTCTTCCTCGGTCTCACTGGCGATGCACTGGCCCAGGGCATCAAACAAGCCGTACTCGTTCAACTCGCAACTCATACGCTTGGCGCGTCCGCGCAAAGCCACGTTGTGGTCCAGAGAGCCGGTGAAATACTGCATGGCGGCCCCGAACGATTCGGCAGGAACACAGCGCAGGTCGACCTGGAAGGTGCCCTCCCAGCGAATGCTGGTCTTGGTGGGACCACTTCCGATCACTTCCCCCAGACCGGAGAAGAACTTCATCACTTCCTCGGCCGACGAGGTAATGACCAGCAGGTCTAAATCACCGACCGTCTCTTTGCCGCGTCGCAAGGAACCGGCCGCCTCGGCCCGTTCCACCATCGGCAGGGCGCGCAGGCGGCCCAGCAGGTCTTCGGCCAGTTGCGAGACTCGACCGAGCAACCAGCGCTGTTCACCCTGACGCAAAAGCGCGATGCCCTCCAGGAGTTTGTCCACGGTCTTCTTGCCGAAACCCTTGATGTCGGTGACCAGACCCTCGCGCAACGCCTTTTCCAGGGCATCGACACTACCGATGGCCAGCTCTTTGTAGAGCAAGGCGGCTTTTTTGGCACCCAGACCGGGCACGTCCATGAGATGCAAAATCTCGGGAGGAAAGGACGACTTGAGCTCCTGGTGCAGCTCCACCTCGCCCGTGTCCACGAACTGGCTCACCTTCTCCACCAGCGCCTTGCCAAAGCCGGGCATGGAGGCCAACGCTCCGCTGCGATACAGCTCGGTGACCGATCGCTCCAGGCCTTCCAGCCCCCGAGCCGCCTTCTGATAGGCCTTGACCTTGAAGATATTCTCGCCCTGCAACTCAAGAAAATCGGCGATTTCCTCAAAAATCCGCGTCAGTTGCTGGTTGTCTTCAAAGGCCATGGGCCACAGTTCCGAACTCCCCGGCCCCGCCCCTGCTGGGTCGAAGTTTTACAAGTCGGCCCGCCCGATTAACGGTCGAGTACGCCTGCTGCTGTATACAGAACAGGTGCAAATCACCCGACTCGGCCAGCGCTCCGCTCCCCTCCCCCAGCGTCCTACCCAAACTCCCAACTCTTTGCCTCGAGATGTGGTGCTGATCGGAGAACTGCGCCAGAGCGAGCGCATGATCACCCGCAACACGCTGTTGGCCCTGACCGGCTCCGCCCTGGTCTGCACCACCGCGCTGCTGGCCAGTGGTCAACAGTCCGGTCTGATGGCCGGCCTGATCGGCGTACCCTTGGGCCTGGTGCTGGGAATGGGAGTATCTCGCTGGCTGAATTCCGACGTGCGGGAGCATCAGCGGCAAATCGAGGAACAACTCCGCCGCTAGGGAAGTCCATCGCCCATGACAGGGACGATCCGCAAGTTCAACTCCGGCGACATTCTTTGGGAAGCCGGCGAAGCCAGTCACTTTGTGGTCTGGGTCGAAGAAGGCATCCTGGAAGTGGTGCAACACTCCCTGCAAGGCGAAGACGCCGTGCTGAACCGATTGGGAGTGGGAGAATTGGCGGGCGAAATGTCCTGCATCGACGGCAATCCTCACTCGGCCACCCTGCGCGCCGCCGGCCCGGTGGCCGTCCGCGTCATGGACCGCCAGGCGTTTTTAGACTGGCTGCGCGAGCATCCCGACCGCCTGGAAAAACTCTTTCATCGCCAGTCCCAGCGCATCCGCAATCTGAGCGCGCGCCTGGCCGAGGTGAGCTTCGACCCGGTCCAGCTTCGCCTGGCCCGCTTCCTGCTTTCCCAGGCAAGTCTTGACCTCACCATCACCCAACAGCAACTGGCCGAATATCTGGCCGCTACCCGCGAGAGCGTCTCCAAAGCCCTCAGCTCCATGGGGCGAAGCGGCTGGGTCAAAACCGGCCGCGGCAAACTGTCCATCCTGGACCGCCAGGCCCTGCAAGATCTCGTCACCGACCTCGGCAGCCAATAAAAAAGAGGGCCCCTACCTCAAAGGAGGTGGAGCCCTCAGACGCCGAGAGGCGATTTTCTAGAAGTTGCGCTCGCTGGAAGAGTGCTTGCGGCGGAAGATGGCCGGTTCCAGGTCCATGTCCCGCAGCGGACTGCCGAAGGAAATCTCTTCCTTGAGGGCGCCCAGCGAGAAACCGCCTTCTTCCGACTCCAGCGAGGACGAAGGAGTGGAAGTGAAGCCGGTAGCCACCACGGTGATGCGCACTTCGCCTTCCATACGCTCGTCGATCACCGAACCAAAGATGATCTGAGCGTCGGGATCGACGGCCTCGTAGATAATCTTGGCGGCTTCGTTGAGCTCCAGCAAAGTCAGGTCGGGACCGCCGGTGATGTTGAAAAGCACACCGGTGGCACCGTCGATGGAAGCCTCCAGCAGCGGGCTGGAGATAGCCGCGCGAGCGGCTTCCACGGCCCGATTCTCGCCGGAAGCGATACCGATACCCAGCAGAGCCGAGCCGGCGTCGGCCATAATGGCCTGCACGTCGGCGAAGTCCACGTTGATGCGGCCCGGTACGGTAATGATTTCGGAGATACCCTGCACACCGTTGCGCAGCACGTCGTCCGCCAGGCGGAAGGCGTCGGCGATAAACTCCTTATCGGACACGATCTTGAGCAAGCGGTCGTTAGGAATCGTGATGATGGTATCGACCTTGCTCTTCAGCTGGACGATGCCCTCTTCGGCAATCTGCATACGACGGCGGCCTTCGAAGCCGAAGGGCTTGGTGACCACAGCCACGGTCAGGGCACCGGCCTTGCGGGCCAGTTCAGCCACCACAGGAGCAGCGCCGGTGCCGGTGCCGCCGCCCATACCGGCGGTGATGAAGACCATGTCGGCGCCTTCGATAGCACGCAACACTTCTTCCTGATTCTCTTCCACCGCCTTGCGGCCCACTTCGGGGTTACTGCCGGCACCCAGACCGCGGGTCGCCGCCGACCCGATGTGAATGCGCTGATCCGCGTCGCACAGGAAAAGCGCCTGGGCGTCGGTGTTGATGGCGATGAATTCGACGCCGCCAAGACCTTCTTGAATCATTCGGCTGACGGCGTTACAACCGGCGCCGCCGACGCCAACCACCTTGATGCCGGCGAAGTGCTCGAGTTGACCGCGACCGTCCGCACGCTGCGGCTGCTTGGGCGAGGCCGGCAGAGAAGCCAGGCCCGGCACATTGGCCTGGGGCGGAGGAGCCAGCTTGGAGGCCGGCGGATTCGAAGGCGTGGACGAGAGGGCCGGGCGAACACCCGAACCGCCGGGCTGAGCCGCAGCCGGGCGAGAGGGAGGCGCGGCCGGCGGGGCCGCCAGAGGCGCGGCCAGCGGGGAGGCTGCGGGCGCGGGAGGCGGCGGCGGGGGCACGGCCGGACGCTGACCCGAGGCCGAAGGAGCCATGGGCTCCAGGCTGGGCTCGAGAGAGGGTTCCAACGAATTGCCCTCGGGTTTGAAGTTTCTGGTGGGGTCCATAGGACGCGTCCCCTACTTTCTTGCAAAATTTTCTTTTTGGTGAAGAGTGCACCGCTCCGGCGCATCGAACGAGATATGACCTCTCTTACACTGTTTCCTCCCAAACAGTCTATCGAAAACTTGGTGAAAATTCATCAAGCTCCCAGGAATTTCCGCATTTTCGAGGCCATCCCCTGCCTGATTTCAACGCGAAGCGCCCAGCGTACCTGCCACAATCAAGAGCATACCGAATATCTGCCAGGCCCCCAGCGGCTCGTGCAACAGGCAGTAGGCCAGGCCCGCCGTCAGAGCCACCGTGGCCAGACCCAGACTGGCGGCGGTCGCGGCCGTATTGTAGCGGTATCCCAGAGTCATAAACCACTGACCGGCCGCTCCCGAAACTCCCATGCCGAGAATCAAGCCGACTTGTTCGGCGTCGGGCTGCTGATAGGCTTGCAACATGAAAGGGAAGGCGCACAATCCGGCCAGTCCCAGAAAAGCCATGGCAGTAATCTCCGGCGGTAGATCGCGCAATTTACGCAGCAAGGCGTAAGCGCTTCCGGCCAGAGCGGCGGAAGCCAGTCCGGCCAGATACCCCCAGGGCTCGCCGCCAACGTGGCTGCCGGCCACCATGGCCACTCCCAAAAAAGAGAGCGGAAAAGCCCAGAGCAAATTGGCTCCCAGACGTTCGCCCAAAGTCAGCCAGGCGGCCAGGGCGGTCCAAAGCGGACTGGTATTGGTGGTGACGGCCACGTCGGCCAGGGGAATCAGGCGGACCGCTACTAGATAGAAGTAGAGAGAAAAGGTCCCGCACAGACCTCGCGAGAGCAGGGCGCCCCGATGAGCCCAGGCCAGACCCAGGCTGGAGCGGGACCGCAGGACCAACGGTAGATAGAGAGCGACTGGCAGGATGCAGCGGAAGAACATAATTTCGGCCGTGGGCAAAGCCTGCAGTTTGCGCACGCAAATGGCCATCATGGAAAAGAACAGACAGGCTACGTAAGAAGCCAGCCAGGGTCGGCGAGACATCCAAAACCGCTTGGCTCCTGGGTTGGAGAACCCTCCAGGAAACTTTTCCAACCCCCCTTTACTTTGCCGGACAAGGTGGGAAAGAAGAGGTAAGCCCACTGCCTGTCCGGCCGTTTACACTTTTCTAAAATCTGTTAACCCTCTGTTCACAAAGTTCACGTTCTGTCAGTTTTTACCCATTCCAAGACCCCTGTCCCCGGGTTACTATGAGTTCAAGAAGAAAACTTGGAGGACAAGCAAATGGCGATGGGAATCAACACTTTCGGACAGAACCCTATGATGCAGGGTGGTGGCGGAACCTTCCCCGGCGGCGTGCCCGGTATGCAGGGCGGCGGCGGAACTTTCCCCGGTGGCACTCCCGGAACCGGCGGCGGCGGTATGGGCGAGATGACCCCCGAGCAGATGATGCAGCTGCTCCAGCAGCTGATGCAGCAGCAGAACCCGCAGGATGCAGCTCAGACCAGCCCCGAAGCTCAGCAGCAGGCCCAGGAAGCCGGCGGAGCTGAAGGCGGCGGCGGTGGTGGTGGCGGTTTCGACCCCAGCCAGATTATGGATATGGTCAAAGGCCTGGCCGACAACCTGGGCAAGGGCGGCGGAGCCGGCGACGCCGGTGGCGCCAACAACTCGGGTGGAGCGCAGCCCACCAGTGCGGCCAGCCCGGCCGGCGGCTCGAAAAGTTCCTCCAAGAAGAGCACCGCTAAGAAAAGCACCGCCAAATCTACCGCCAAGAAAGCGGGCAGCAGCTCCAAAGTCAAAAGCACTCCCAAAGTAAAAGTGGGCAAGTAAAATAAGGGCCGCAAGGCCCTTTTTTTGATCCCGCGGGAGTCGCCAGGGCGAGGCGTGACGGGCGGAGAACCTGCGACGCGTGTCCGACCAAAACGATAGCCCCGGAGTCCAGCTTCAGTGGAGTGCAGCCGGCCTCTCTTTGAAGTTCGTGCCCCAGGAGCACGCGGTGGTCGAGTCCCCTCGTCTCGAGGCCTATCGCCAAGCGGTTGACCTGGGCGCCGAGGGCGAGTGGGAATCCGGCCTGAGTC
Organism: Vulcanimicrobiota bacterium; assembly: GCA_017307785.1. Lineage (GTDB taxonomy): Bacteria > Vulcanimicrobiota > Xenobia > Xenobiales > JADMJV01 > JADMJV01. The sequence continues at coordinate 13,871 of JAFKGI010000016.1, forward strand.
TTTACGAGGAGATCCTCGAAACCGTCGACCCCAAGGAAGTGCTGCTGGCCCAGATGGCCGCTCGCGGGCGCGCCCAGGCTCTGCAAAATCTAGAACGTTACGAAGAATCCTGGGAGGGACTGACCGACCTGCTGCAGCCGGGAGGTGAGTGGTTCACCACCCTGGAGATCGTGGTCGACTGGCTGCAAACCGCCATGGTCACGGCCGCTCACTGCAATCAGGGTCCGGAAGCGGCCCAACTCTTGCATTTCTGGCACCAGATGGCTACCAGCTACCCCGACTGGAACTTGTGGCCGCGCTTTGAGGAGCTCACCGCCGAGACCTACCAGGCCATGGCCGAGCACGACGTAGACGAAGCGGTGGACTGGCTGGACGAAATCCGACTGGAATGGGAGCAGCGCGGCCTGCTGCCGTTCATACGCCTGCTCCTGATCGAGGGCCTGAGTGAACTGCTGGAGTTCGAGGACGCCGTCGAAGAAGCCGAGGGTGCTTTTGTCTGGGCCCGGCGCCAGAACGACGAAGCTGCTATGGCCGAGTGGAAGGAACGCATCGAGAATCTCCGAGCCGACGCGGTCGACCCCTACAATCTGGCGCGCCGCGGGGACCGGCGCGGCCTGGTCCGCCTGGGCAAGGTCAATCAACTGGGTCGCAGCGGCCGCAACGCGTTGATGGGAGCGGTCGTGTCCAACGACCTGGAACTGGCGGAATGGTTGCTGGAGCGCAACGCCCATCCCAACTTGATCGCCAGCGACGGCTGGAGCCCGCTGCTGCTGGCGGCCGACCACGATCACGCCGAGATGGTAAGCCTGCTGGCACGCTGGAAGGCGGACCTGGAAGCCACCAACGATCTGGACCAGACCAGCCTGCACGTGGCGGCCTGGCAAAACCACCTGGAAACCGCTCGTGTGCTGCTCGAGCTCGGCATCGACGTCAACTACTGTGATTCCGACGGCAATACCGCCCTTCATCTGGCGGCTGGCGAGGCCGTGCCGGAAATGATCGAATTGCTGGTCACGGTCTTACCGGTGGACGCTCGCAACGAATTTACGGAAGCTACACCTTTGATGGTTGCCGCGGAATCCGACATCGCCGACAATCTGGAATTGCTCATCCGCCTGGGAGCCGATTCCCAGGCGCGCGACCTGGAGGGAAGAAGAGCCCTGGAATACGCCAAACTGCACGAAGCCAAAGCGGCCGGCAAGTTCTTGCGCAAACTGGCCAAGGATAGCTAGCATTCCTTTTTCTCGACCAGGGGAATGCCCCCAAACGTGCAAATCAGGCCCATGATTGATGCGGGGCTCATACTGAACAACCGCTTCAAGGTGCTCAAGCATCTTGGTGCTGGCGGTATGGGTGAGGTCTATCTGGGCGAAGACCTGGAATTCCATCAGAATGTGGCCATCAAGCGCATGCTGATCGAGCAAGAGCAGATGGACAAGGAACTCTTCGACCGCAGGTTCCGCGAAGAAGTCAATATTCTGCGCCGCCTGCAATGCTCGGGAATCCCCCGTTTTGTGGAAGCATTCTCGGAAGATGGCCATTCCTTTCTGGTTATGGAGTTCATCCAGGGATATAGCATGGACCGGCTGCTGCGAGTCAGCCGCCTGGAAAACGAAGGGTTGAGCCCGGAGCAGGTGGCCACCGTGGCCCTGGAGGTCAGCCGCGTGCTGGAATACCTCCACTCCCAGACTCCCCCGCTGGTTCACCGAGACATCAAACCGTCCAACCTGATCATTCGCGAGAGCGACCAGAAGATATTTCTGGTCGATTTTGGTCTAGCCCGCGAGGTGCACAGCAAAAGCTCGGCCAAGACCCAGGTCGGCACCTGGAATTACGCTCCCATCGAGCAGATCCGAGGCTGGGTCGAACCACGCTCGGACTTTTATTCCCTGGGAGTCACCATGCTGGAACTGCTGAGCGGAGAAGTTCCGGCCGCCCTGGCCGTGCCTTCCGCCCGCAAACTCATGCCTTTTCTGAACGAGGAACTGGCCCAGGTCATCGACCGCTGCACCCGGGCCGAGGTCACCCAGCGCTACCCGGAGGCGATTCTGCTGCGCCACGACCTGGAATCGGCCCTGAAAGCCATGAACAATCCCAATGCCTCGCCTCAATACAGCTTCGTGGACCGCGATGACACCATCGCCGAACTGGTTCGTCAGTGGGGCCAGGGCAGGGGCCCCGCCCAGGCCTCGCTCGCGCGCGGTTCGGGTCCCGTCCCCTGGGGAGGCCGACCCGAAGTACGGGCGGCCGTTGAGCGGGCCCGCCGAAGACTACTGTACCTCAGCCCGCTCATGCGACGCATCCGCCAGTTCCTGACGTTGGTGGCCCTGCTGGCGGTCGTCGTCTTGGCCTGGTCCGCCTACCAAAATAAACTGCAGAAGGCCCAGGCAACCGCCTTTTTGCCCGGATCGACCTGGAAGGTGCTCGAGGGCCGAAACCTCCTGCCTACCGGAATCTCCGGCGATGGCGGCGCTCTTTTCAGCCGGGCCGAAAGCATGCTCGTCCACGAGCTGACTTTTCAGTTCAAGGCTGGCAAAGGAAAATCCGAGCTACTGGTTTTTTCCGGGCCTTATGGACTGCACCTGGTACCCAACGGGAGAATTCATCAGGCGGAACTGGTACGCTTGAAACCTTCGCGCAAGCTCCAGATGCCGGAGTTGCAGGTGCTTGGCCCCAAGATGAACGCAGCCTCAAACTCGACCCTGACTTTGAGCAGCCGAAAAAACCTGCTGGTGCTGGCGAAGGATGGCCGGGACGTCGCGCGCTACACCGTCTCGCCACCGGAGGAATGGCGCAGTGACCTTACGGGGGTGTTGCAACACGCCGAAACCGCCGGCATTCAGAATGCCATCACCTCTCTGCAGGTGCGGTAAGCGCTCAGAGTTCGTAGGAGGGTACTCGTTCTCCGCGAAGCAGGGCCCATGAGAAAACTCGTAGTTCCCGCTCTTGCCACGCTTGCTCTCGCTGGTTGCTCCCAACCTGCTCCCTCGAACACAGCTACGCCCGCCCCAAGCAGCGTTAGCGCCACAGCGGCTCCCAGTGCGGGCGCCGCGGACCGAGAGGCAGCCGTGGCCCATTTGCGTAAAGCGGCCAGCGCCTTGGAAGCAAAGAATTATGCTGAGGCGGCCACCTATTTCAAGTTGCCGGACGGCGCTCCAGCCGACGTGGTCGCCAAAGAGCTTGCGAAACTGGTTGAGAAACGAGAAATTTCCAGTCAGGGAGTCGAGAAACTCGCCAAAGAAGGCAAGTGGGGGCCTCTCAAAGAGGTCTTCGGCGACAAAGGCCTTCGCTGGACCGAGCGCGCCAAGGTCCCCCCGGACCAGTGCTACGGGCTGGGCAAAGAGCCGGCGGAAGTCGGTTTCTACTGGGATGGTAGTAAATTCCTGATCTTCCGCCTGGACGACGTCGGCAAGATATAAAAAAGGAGTCCTCTTTTGGGGCCGGTAGAATAGACCAAGAGCTTTGAGAACGGACTTACCAAGGTCGTTTCCGCACAGCGTGTTACCCTGAACGCAGAAAGATTGAAATTGCGAGGGTAAAGACTGTGTCGAGAGTGCAGCGGAGAAATGGTTTTACGCTGATCGAGTTGATGATCGTGATCACTATTATTGCGATCTTAGCGGGAATCCTCGTTCCCAACTTCCTCAAAGCCCGCTCTCAGGGACATCTAGTGGCCTGCAAGTCCAACTGCAAGAACATCGCGACCTCCCTGGAACTCTATGCCGCCGACAACCTGGGTCACTACCCGCCGTCCGGCGCCTTCGGCTCACAGCTGATCTCGGGCAGCTACCTGAAGACGATTCCGAACTGCCCGAGCGCGGGTCGCGACACTTACTCGGTCGCATATACCTCCACTATGGCGCCCGACGGATTTAGCTTTTATTGCAACGGCAACAACCATCCCAAAGCCTACACCGGCTTCTCCACCGCCAGCGCCGGCTTCCCTCAGTACAACGGCGAAAGCGGCCTGCTCGACCATCCGTAGAGGAAGACCCTGAGCCAGGGCCAAACAGGCTGGCATGCAGCTCGTTCTGGCCAGTACCTCCCCTCGCCGTCAACAAATGTTGGAGGCCCTGGGTCTTCAGTTCACCGTAGTCGCCCCACATCCTGACGCCGAAAAGCCTTTGCCCCGCCACCTCCCACTGGCTCGGCTTCAACAGTTGATGCCGGAAGTGTCGGAGGGCAAGGCCCGCGACGTGGCCGAACGCTGCCAACAAAACTCGCTGGTGGTGGCGGCCGACACGGTCGTCTACTGCCAGGGCCAGGTGTTGGGAAAACCGGGCGGAGCGCTGGTGGCCCGCCGCTACCTGGAGAAGCTGAGCGGCCGTGCCCATCGGGTCCTTTCCGCCGTGACCGTGCAGGACACCCAGACGGGACTGATTCAAAGCGCGGTGGAAGTGACGGAAGTGCGCTTTCGTAAATTGACCCAGCGCGAGATCGACCGCTATGTGGCCAGCGGCGAACCCCTCGATAAAGCTGGCTCCTATGGCATTCAAGGCTGGGGTGGACTGCTGGTGGAAAGCATCAAAGGCCGTCAGGACAACGTGGTCGGCTTCCCGCTCGGCACCCTCGAAGAAGTCCTGAAAATCTTCGGTCGCAGCCTCTACGACTTCGCTCGTGTTTAACTGGCTGCGGCGCGAGGGCGCCAGCCCCACCCTGGGACTGGATCTGGGTAGCTGGCGCAGTCGCCGCCTTTCCAGCCGTGGCCTGGAAACCAGTTGCAACAGCGCGGTGCTCTGGGATCTATCCAGCAACGGGCCGGTGGAAATCGGTGACCGAGCTCAGGCTCTGCAGGGACGGCACCCTTCCCACTGGACCTTTGTGCGACCCTTTCGACACGGGTTGTTGGCCGATTTCGACGCGGCCGAAGAACTGGTCCGTCACTTACTGGAAGGCCAGAAGGGCAAGCTCTCGGTGCTGGCCAGCGCTCCCGCCATGGCCGGCGAAATCGAACTCCAGGTCTTCGCCGAAATGCTGCGGGAGGCCGGCTGCACTTCCATCTGCCTGCTGCCCTCCGCCGCATGCGTGGCGGTCGCCGCCGGCCATCCTCCACCACAGTATCCGGCGGTGGCCGTATTGGAACTGGGCCATCAGTTGATGCAGGCAACCGTCTTCAGTCGAGGCACCGCCGTGCATCAACTTCAGCAGCGGGGAGGTTCGGAGGAGCTGGCTCTGCGGCTGCGCGAGCACCTGCTGCGCCGTCACTGGTTAGAGGTCGGACACAGCGAAGTGGAGAGACTGCTGGGCTTCGTCAGTGCGCAAAGCGGCCGCGAAGACTGGCTGGAAGTGCGCGGTAAAGATCTGCAGTCCGGTCTGCCGCGTCGCCTGATGGTTGCGGCCTGGGAACTGGATCGTTGGGTCGAACTGTCTCTCCAGTCCGTGATTCGGATGATCACGCAGCTTTTGGAAGAAACCCCGCCCGATCTGCTGCAAGTCATTCTCAGTCAGGGCATTTTCGTGGGCGGGGGGCTGAGCGGGCTACAAGGTTTGCAGACCGCTCTCAGCGCGCAGCTTTCCCTGCCGATCCACATTTTACCCGAGCCGGACCTGGCGGTGGCGCGAGGTTTGGCCGCCCTGCTCAAGGATGAGGACACCCTGGAAGCCCTGGTGCAATCACAGGTACTGGCGGGCCGGCTGGGATGAAGGGCCGGCTGCTGCTGGCCCTTTGCCTGGCTGTGGTGGCCTATGCCTGGCTGCAGGGTGGCCGCTGGTATGATCAAGTGGCTCGCGTGCGGGCCGGAATTTACGGCCTGAGTCACGGTCAGCCCCGCCTGGACGATTTACAGGCTCAGATCCAAAGCCTGCAGGCGGAAAACGAGCGCCTGCGGGCCGTGCTGAAACTTCCCCGTCAAGGATGGAAGCTTTCGGTGACCGCCTCCACCCTCTATCGGAGTCAATTGGACCTCTGGATGAACCGTGGCAGTGCCGACGGAGTCACGCTTCGTACCGTCGCCCTGCACAGCGGCGGTCTGGTCGGCAGAGTTGTCGAGGTGCAACCTCACCAGTGCCGAGTGCGACCGGTGCTGCATCCGGACAGCCGCGTTCCGGTCCTGCTCGGTCAACTCCAGGGCGTGGCCCACGGCCAGGGCTGGCTGCTGGAGGTGGAAGAAGTACGCTCCCGTCCCCAACTGGAAGCCGGCACACTGGTGACCACCTCGGGCCTGGGAGAGGTTTTTCCGGCCTCGGTGCTGGTGGGCCGGGTGCGGCGCAGTCTGCCCAGCTCCGAGCCGATGTTTGCTCGCTACGAGGTGGAACCCTCGGTCTTTCTCGACCAGGTGCTGGAAGTGCTGCTGGTGGAAGTGCAGCCTTGATCTATTTCTTCTACGCCTTGCTGGTTCCCAGTCTGCCCCTGGCCTGGCCCGTCCCTCCTCTGGACTTTCTGCTGCTGCTGGCGGCCTGTGGCAACTGGCGGCGCCAGTTGCCGCTGATGGTCTGGATCGACGTATTGCTGGGCCAACCGGGGGTCTGGTGGCGCTGGCCTCTGTGGTGCTTGTGGACCTGGCTGCTGCTCGGACAAACGGACTGGCTCGAGCAGCCGGCCGTCAAAGTCAGCGGGGCCGCCGCCCTGGGATTCTTCTGGTACTGGGCCCTGGGACCGGCCTTCAGCCCGTTGGGAGGGGTGGCTGTGGCCATAGAGTGCGGACTGCTGATCTGGCTGTGGTTACCCGCCCCCCAGCGCCAGCTCAAAAGTTGGGGCTGGCATCGCGCGTGAGGCGAATCCGCCTGCTGCAATGGGCCCTGGGCCTGTGCGCCCTGGTCCTTTGGGGCCGCCTGATTCAGCTACAAGCTTGGGACCACGCCTACTGGAAAAAGCGGGGCGAGCAGATCCGGGTCTGGGACGAGCCGCTGGCGGCCCGCCGCGGCCGGCTGCTGGATCGGAGCGGCCGAGAACTGGCCGACAACCAACCCTGGGTCGAAGGTCAGCCTCTCACTCCTCAAAGACAGGCGCGGCTGGCCGAGCGTGGTCGGCATTATGAAATCAAAGCTCAACGCGTCTATCCTGGCGGCTCGATCTGCGGTCACCTGCTCGGCTATGTCAGCGAGCGCCACGCGGGTCAAGCGGACTGGCTGGGGAAAGAAGGCCTGGAGGCTCGCCTGCAGCCCAAACTGGCGGGGACAGACGGTTGGCGACGCTGGCTGGTCACCTCCCAAGGGGAAAAGCTCCGACTCTTACAGGAAAAACCGGCCCATCCCGGCCAGGACGTCCGTCTAACGCTCGATCTTCCCCTCCAGCAAACGGCTGCCTCGGCCCTCGAATCGGTCCTGCACCAGTTAGGCAGCGTGCGCGCAGCCAACGATCAGCCGGCCGGAGCGGTGGTGGTGATGGAGGCCGAGACCGGCCGTGTGCTGGCCATGGTCAGCCTCCCCACTTTTGATCCGAATCTTTTCGTGCATACCGGTCACGACCAGGAAATTCGCAACCTGCTCAAGGATCCCCGAGCCCCGCTGCTCAATCGCGCCATCGCCGGTCAGGTTCCGGCTGCCTCGACCTTCAAGATCATCACCGCCAGCGCCGCCATGCACCACGGCCTCATCCCACCGTTGCGCCAGTTCTACTGTCCCGGCGTGCGCTGGATTGGAGGGGTACCTTTCCACTGCTTTGTGCGCCGCGGCCACGGCAACCTGAGCTTTGAACAAACGCTGGCCTACTCTTGCGACTGCGCCTACTACGATCTGGGCCTGGAACTGGCCGGCACGCAGTTGACCGATTGGGCTCGCCTCTGGGGCCTGGGCAAGACCACTGGCGTGCCGCTGCCCGGCGAGCAGCCCGGCTTCTTACCCGATCTCTCGAAAGCCAGCCAGGGGGAGCGGGCCAATCTCTCCATCGGCCAGGGCGACCTGCTGGTAACGCCGCTACAAATGGCCTGCGTGGCCGCGGGCGTCAACAATCGCGGGGCCATCCCCAGGCCCACCCTGTTCTACGAAAAACCAGTCAGGCTGGGCGAGATCCAGCTTTCCGAGCTGGAATGGGCTCGAATTCGAGCCGGTCTGGACGGCGCCGTCAGTCAGGGCACCGCGGCGGGGGCGGGCGGCCAGGGACTGGGGCTGGCCGGCAAGACGGGCACCGTGGAGAACTCCCCCTCCAGCGACAATCCGCGAGGATATAACCATGCCTGGTTTGTCGGCTACGGTCAGGGACTGGCCATCGCCGTCTTCCTGGAGCGCTCTGGCGGCTATGGAGGCGCGCTGGCCGCCCCCATCGCCGTGTCCGTGCTCAAAGCCTACTCGACTTCAAACTCCAGCTTGTAGCGCTGCTTGCTGGCGACCGGCCGGCCGTTCTGCACGGCCGGTTCCCACTGCCAGTCAGCGAGGCGCTGCTGGATTTGCGCGTCAAAATCGCTGCTCCCGGAACTGGTCAGCAACTGGATGGTCGTGCGTCCCTCGGCCGAGACCTCGATCTCCACGCGCACGAAAGTCTTGCCGCCGTTGCGGCGCAAATCATCGGGCATTTTGATGTTCGGACGTCCCACCGGGGTGGCCTCGCGGTCCGGCACGCTGGGCGGCGGCGCGGGGGGCGGAGCCGGCGGAGGCGCTGGCGGCGGGGCCGGCGGCGGAGCTGGAGCGGGCGCCGGAGCCGGAGCCGGTCCTGGCTCCGGACCGGGGGCCGGCCCGGGTGGGGGGCCTCCGGGTCCAGGACCCGGCGCGGGCCCTGGAAAAGACGGTGCGGGTCCAGGCGCGGGTCCGGGAGCCGGTCCCGGCATTTGCCCGGGAGTGGCCGCGGGCCCGCTGGGAACGTGCACCGTGCGGCCCGATCGACCACCCGGCGAAGTGGCCGGCCGGTAGCTGGGCCCGCTGTGGGGAAGGGAAGGCCGAGACGGGGGCGCGCTGGGGCGATCCGGAGTCCGGGGTTGGGCAGCCGGCGGGGGCGTCACTGGAGGACGGACCATTGGTTTGACCACCGGTTTGGGCTTGACCACAGGCCGGGGCTTGGGCTTAGGAGGCTCGGGTTTCTTGGGAACCGAGCGCTTGATCACCGGTTTGGGAGGCGGCGGCTTGACCGGAGCCTTTCGCTTGGCGCGAGAGACCAGGTGAACGCGAACTTTGGGAGGCTCGGTCTCGGAGGCCGTGCGCGTGAACAGCAGCTCGAAGAACGGCACGAAACCGACCCAGTGAAAGAATAGGGCCAATACCAGGGGCCCGACCAGATGCCGCACTACTTCTCCTCAGTGGCGATCAGAAAGTCGTTGAGACCCAGCTTGCGCAGTTCATCCAGAGCGGCCATGACGTAGCGATGCTGGGAACTAAGGTCGGCGTTGAGCACGATATTGGTTTTGCGGGCCGCTTCCAGGCCGCCCGGAAGGGCCTCGATGGCTCCGGCCAACTCGTCCAGTTTGACCACGTCCTTGTTCAGGAAATAGCGGCCGTCCGGTTTGACGGTCAGCACGATCGGCTGGTGATTGGACTCGCTTTCAGAAGTCTCGGCCGCCGGTAAGTTGACCGGGATCCCCATGGGGTGCTTGAGGGCCAGGCTCGACAAGATGTAAAACACCAGCAACAGGAACATAACGTCCACCATCGGGATGATCTCGATCCGCGGCGTGCGTTTCTTCTTGCGGGCAGGAAACAGCTTAGGCACGGGACTTTTCGTCGATCAGATCGACCAGTTCGTTAGCCACGTCCTGGGCCTCGTCCATCTGGCGCTCGGCCAGCCGCTGGAACAGGTTGTGGATGAACAGACTGACCACGGCGATCAGGATGCCCGCCGCGGTAGCCACCAGCGCCTCACCGATGCCGGCCAGAATGCTGGATGTGTCGGCCTGGGGATTCTCGGCAATTTTGGAAGAGACCGCACGAAAGACTCCCATCATACCGGTGATGGTGCCCAGCAGGCCGATCAGGGGCGAAGCTGTGACGGTCGTTTCCAGCACCACCAGGAAACGATGGAGAGCTGCCTGGTCCCGATGCGATTGAGCCACCATGGCGCTCTCCATCGAGGCTCGGCCGCGCGACCAGCGCCGGGCACCGGCCAGCGCCGTGCCGGCCACCGCGCCCCGCAAACCCTGCAGCCATTGGATTGCTTCGGCTTCTTTCCCCTCCCGCAGCAGGCCGACCAGCCGATTGCGAAAAACATCTCCTCCCCAGTGCAGATTCGCAAAGTAGAAGGTGCGCTCCAGGCCCACCGCCATGGAGAGAAGGGAAAGCAAGATCAGCGGGACCATGAAGATGCCGCCCTGTTGGGCGAATTGGAATAAATTCATTGAACCTCGGGTATTGCTAAAGCGTATTGATTTATCTTTATCACAGCTGGTGCAGCTTACCTGCTTCCCAGCTCCAGGGCAAGAGGTAGGCAGTGGAACGACGTGAGTTTTTAGGTCTGGCCGGTTTCGGGCTGGTCGCCCTGGCGACCGGATGTGCCGGACCGCCCCCTTTCGTGTCCAAGGATGTGCTGACGGTCGACCCTTTGACAGGCGCCACCCTGAAGACTGAAAAACTGAGTATTCCCAAGGGCACTCATTCTGCGCTCGACTCCAACGGGCAGGGTTTTTTGCTGGCCAACGGCCGCTCGGTTTTCGCAGCCAACTTCGCCGGCTCGAGCCGGCTCATCGAGGGGCCTGATGACGCCCGCTGGGTGCGTCCCGATTTGCTGGTGACGGCCGAAAAAACCAGTTCGGATATTTACCGTGTCTGCGGTCGGCGCTTTCCGGATGGCCAGGAGTTGTGGCGCCAGGACCTGGGATACGGAGTTCTGCTGGGCTTTGATCAAGAGTGCATTTACGTGGGACATCCCAAAGGCATCAGCTGCTTTGAGTTGGAGAGCGGCAAACAGCGCTGGGCCAATTCCAGTGGGGACCTGGCCGAACTCAAGAGCTGGCGGGTGCTGCCTTCCAGCCTGGTGGTGGGACTGGGCAACGCGGGCAAAGTCTGCTGGTTGGATCTGAAGACCGGCAAGATTCTGCGAACCGTCATCACCACCACGACCATGAATCGCGTCATCATGCTGGCCGGCGACGACGAATACACCGTCACTGTCACTCGCCGAATTGCGGTGGCCGCTTTCCGTCCGGACCAGCTCAAACCAGCCTGGGTGCAGGAAATCACCGGACAGGACCACCAGGCGCTGCTGCTCGGCTACGCCAACCGCATCGCGCTGATCGAGCTGCATGATTCGACGGTGGCCATGGACGTGGTCACCGGCGGCACCCTGTGGTCCGATTCCTTGTGCACGCGCATCAGCATTTGCCGGGATGTAGCGTTGATCCGGCGAGGCAAAGGGGCCGCAGGCGGCAAGATGACTCTGGAGGTGGAAGCGCGCCAGTTGCGCAGCGGCAAATCCCTGTGGAAGCGGGAATTCCCCGATCTGCAAACGGCCACCGCCGTCAACGGCGACCAGTTCGCGCTGCTGACCTGAGATCTCGGGTCTTTTGTGTTATAGTAAAGGCGATATGCTCGAGGGAGGGCCGGCCCATGGTGCGTAAAGCGAGAAGAAAAGTCAGGGGCATCGTGATGGTGATCGCGCTGCTCACTCTGTTGGTGATCACCATGATGGTGGGAGCGGTGGCCACGGCCATGCCGGTGCAGCTTTTTGCCGCGGTGCACGGCGGAGAAACGCAGGCGGCGCTGCTGGCCGCCCGTTCCGGCATGGACTACGCCTTCTCTCGACTCCAGGAGAACCGCATGTGGATGGGCAACGGGGATGGCGCCACGCCGCCGCCGGGCGCCCGCCAGATCGTCAACACCCCCCAACTCCAGGTGGTCGAGGACGAAGGCAACGTGATCGGAGTGCTGGTCCACCTGGACGGGACTCGCTCGGCCTTCCGCATGAAGTTCAACTACCAGAACGGTGGCAGCACTTCTCCCGACGACGGTTTCGCCAACGATCCGGCAGCCACTCACAAAATCACCAATTCCTATCTATGCTTTAACAACATTCCCCAGTCGGTCACCATCCCCACCTACCAGGCCAATTCCTCCACCGGTGTGGTGGTCAACACACCGACCGGTGATCTGGCCAAGTTCAATGCTTCCATTCAGGTGGAAGGGCTGGGTGGACCGGGGCTGGCTACGGCCACCGTCGACAACATCGACGCGCTGATGTCCTCGCCAGCGACTCGCTCCCGCATCTACACCCAACACCTGGGCGGGCGCTACAACGTCTCTGGTTCCAGTCAAATTGACTCGGTCGTTTCTGCCGCCAGCAGCTTCGCCGGGGCCGCCACCGCCCTGGTGGGTGGAGAGTTCAAGGTGGTGGAGGCGCCCAATACCAGCCTCCCCAAACTCCGCAGCCGAGCCACCGCCAATCTCACCAGCGGAATGTACAACACCACCGGTGAGGTTCGAGTCGATGATGAGTCGGGCTCGAGCATGCCGGGTACCACCCCGGTCCAGGAAGACGCCAACCTGCAAGACTCCCATTTCTTAAGGGTCAAAACCGCTCAGGTCCAGAAAGCGACCGCAGCCGATACCCGCATCAAGGCGGGCACCTACGTCTGGCGCCAGGCGGGTAGCGGCTACAAACTCGACTACTACGAACAGAATTTCAACGGAACGGTGCCGACGGGTGCTCCCAGCGACACCTTCAACGGGCCCGGCGACTACAGCCGGTTCATCTCCAACGGCAGCGCGATCTCTTTCGACTTCTCTCAGATGGCCGGCTCGCTGACCGACAAAGTCTACGTCAATCCTCAAGGCTCTGTCACCGACATGGCGATTGTTATCGAGCCCAGTGTCCAGGCGGCGCTAGGCCAACGGCCCACCTTGACTTTCGTCGACGCCGGCAACTCTTCGATTCTTTCCTCGCCGGGCAACATCACGGTGCAGGGCTCACTGGACGGCTTCGGCGGGGTGACCTCGGACCGCAGCATTACTTTTCAAGGCGCCAGCGCTTTTGAAACCGATCCGGAGAACTCCATCTGCGTCTACGCCGGCGAAGACGTCAACATCAACGCCATTCCTGATACCGTCATCAGCAGCCTGACTTCGCTGGTGGGGGGTGGCATCGGTATGGGTATGGGCAAAAAGGTCGGTTACCAGGGAATGGGCGGAATGTCGATGGGAATGGCCACTCCGGTGACCACCACGGCCTTCGCGGCCAATCCCGCCGACGTCAGCATGAGCGGCATCATCTACGCCCTGGGCGATTTCAACGTCAATCTTTCCACCAGCCTGCTGCCCGCCAACCACGGCAACTTCTATATGGAAGGTGTGCTGACCGCCTTCGGTGGAAACCCGGATGCCGGTGACCTGCCCGGGGCCAACGGCAAAGGTCACGTCAACATTCGAGCCGCCAACGCCGAATTTTACTTCGATCCTAGCTATCTCGAACAGCTTCAGGGAGGCGGAGGAGCCAACGGCATCCTTCTGGAGCAAGTGGGCTGGAACATAATCCCCTGAGAGTCTGGTGGAGCCTTCTTGGGCTCGGCGCGGTGCTGGCCTCTCTGCAGGTTGTGCTCCTGACCGGACTCGGCCCTATCTTTCACTCGGGAGAACTTCCTTACCAATTGCTGGGAGTGGCCCTGCTGCTGGGCCATGCGCTGGGATACCGCCTGCCCCTGCGGGCGCTTGCGCCCCTTGCGTTGTTGTGTAGCTGGACCCCGGCCGCGCTCCTCTTCTTGCGAGGAGCGGGCCCGGAGGACCCCGAGCGCAACTCCCTCCCCCTGTTGCTCCTCGGCCTGCTGTTGGCTATCCTGGCCACCGCCGCTCTGGCCCGCATGACCGTCTACTGGTGGCAGCAACTGAACGGTCGGCGGGAAGAGCTGGTGCGCCTCTACAGCCTGGAACTGGCTGGTTCCGCCCTGGGGTTGTGTCTGGCCGCCCTGTTGGGGCCTTTGGGAAATCTGCGCTTCTTCGCCTGGCTGTGCGTCTGGGCGTTTGCCTCGCGGCCCAGGCTGGCCGGCCTCTGCGCCCTGGGGGCGCTGGCCCAGAGCCTGTGGATCCCTCGTTGGATGCTGGAGAATGCCGCCCGGGTCCACCGACCGGGGCGGGTGCTGGAAGCCAGCTTCTCTCCTTACCAACTGGTCGAAGCGGTGGAAATGGACGGTCAGCGCTTCCTCTATTTGAACGGGCTGTGCCATCACAACCCCGGGGTGCTGCAGGCCCTGAACTATTACTTGAGCGTCCTGCCCAGTCGAGTTTTACCCGAATCCGCCCGCAGCCAGGGAGCGCTGGTGCTGGGCGGAGGGGCTCTCCTGAGCGCTGCCGAAACCCGCAAGGCCGGTTTGGATACGACGGTTCTGGAACTGGACCCAGAGGTTCTGCGCATCAGCCAGGAATACTTTGCGCCCCAGTTCGGCCTGAATCCGCAGGACCCCCAACTTCACCTGATCTGCAATGACGCGCGCTGGAGCCTTCGAGCTCCTAGAAAGTACGGCTTGATCGTCTTCAGTCTCCCCTACCCCTACGCCCTCAACGTAGCCAGCCTTTTCTCTCGAGAGAGCTTCGCTCAGCTCCGCTCCAAACTGGCCCCTGGAGGAATCCTCACCGTCTTTCTGGGAGCCCCGCGCTCGCGCCGAGATCAGCTGGACCCGATGGCATGTTCCATTCTGCGTGGTGTCAGGGAGGTTTTTCCACACACGTTGGGCATCTCCAGTCAGGAAATGTACAACACCGTCCTGCTCTGCCGCGCCGACCAGCCGCTGGACAAAGACCTGCTGGCGCGCACTTGTTTGGCCGACGGTTATCGGCGCTTCCATTTCGTGCTCCCGGGCCAGCAAGATGCCTTGAGCCGGAACACGGCCCCCCTCTCTCTCTGGGACCTGAGTCCGTGCGCCCGTCTCAACTGGAACCTGTGGAGAGATTAGCAGCTTTTGCGGTTGGCTTGAGTTGTGGGCTGCTGCAAGCCTCGCTCGTCTACTCGCTGGGTTTCCTCTACAGCGCCACCGCACCGGCCTACCTGGCGGTGCTGTTGGGCTGGTTGCTGGGTGGCGCTGTCGGCTGCTGGATTCCCCCTCGTTTCGGACCACGCTGGCTCTTCGGGCTGGCCGCCCTGATCCACGGGGCCAATACCTGGTTGTTGCTGCACGGAATCTATTGGGGAAGCTGGATGTGGGCCGCCGGCCTGGGAGGCGCGGCCGGCAGCTACTGGCTGTGCCATCGTTCCCGTCGAGAGCTTGCGAGAATTTTGTTTTACGAATCGCTGGGCACGGCAGCGGGATTTCTGGCGATCCATACGCTAATATATCCCTGGGGATTAAGCTCGGTGTTGGGCGCGCCGGTTGTGACGCTGCTACTCACCGCAAGAGAGGGTATTCCGGTTGAAACACACGCGTAGCAACGCCTTTAGTCTGGCCGAGGTCCTGTTGGCGGCCGGCACGATCGTGATTTGCATTCTCACTCTCTGCGTGCTTTTGCTCCAACTCTTGCGCTCCTCGCGCAAAACCGTCGATGTATCCGCTTCCGAGTTGGCCGCCGAGCAAATTATCAGCCGCGTCATTTACAACGGGCAGTATTTTGACCATACGGCTTTCTGGGCGATTCAGTCGCCGCCTGCTTATAAAACCGGAACACTCGTCAGCAATCGAACCGAATTCGCCTACCAGGTCGATGCGGTCACGGTTATGAACGACAATACCGGCGGAACCGCCCCCGTGGGAGGTACCACCATGACCAACAACCGCCTGAAGCTGGTGACTCTCCATCTCACCTGGTGGGACGGTGCCAGCGGCGGCAATCGGGCCGGCTACGGTAAGCTTAGCCGCGATGTGACGAGGCTCGTACATGAGGAGCAATAAAGGCCTTTCGCTGATCGAGGTCGTCTTCGCCTGCGCCTTGATGTCGGTGCTGCTGCTGGTCCTGAGTGTGGCCCTGCGCCAGAGTCAGTGGGTCTTTCGCGCCACCTCGGGCAATACCGACACTTCTGCCCTGCTGCGCAAGGTCGGCCAAGAAATGCAGCGAGACCTGTTGCAGACCAACCTCAAATTCTGCGCCGTCACCAATACGCCCGGCGCGGAAGGAGGGGCGGTCTGGTTTCTCAGCAACCTCGACCCCGGGGATCACAAGCCGCGCTTTAAGTTGGATGGTTCGCCCTTCTGGACTCGCAACGTGCTCTATTATATGGTCCGACCCAACGGTCACGACGGCCTTTTTGGCCGCAGCTGTCCAGTCGCACCCGGACCCAGTGGACACGACGAGCATTGTCCCCACAAGGTGATGATTCGCAAGGAGATCGATTTTGGAGCGGCCACCAACTACGCCAATGAGGCGACGGCCGAAACCCTCATCCCGGCGGGCTCGATTACCACCTATTTAAGCAGGCCCAATGAATATAAGGTCAGCGGCATGTCCAGCGAAGCGGGGATGAGAGAAGCTCGAGTGCTCGGCCAACTGCTGCTCGACTTCGAAGCCCGCCTCGGTCAAGGTGCCGTCGACGTGGATGTCCGAGCCGTGGCCCTGGCCCGGGCGGAACGCGAGGTCAATACGTCGGGGCCCATGTACAACTCAAAGTACACCCTGAACTTCGCTCAGACGATCTATCCCCAGGCCCGCTAAGCTCTGCCGGCGCCAGTGGTCGCGCAGAGACGCGATTTCCGCCAAGATTTCCGGTTCACCACTTTCGCCCAACCGGGCCAGGGGCGGCTCCAGTTCGGCCTGCTGCTCGGGCGCCAGGCGATGGGCCGCTCGTAACGCACAGTAGACGGTGCCGATATCCGCGTCGCGCAAACCGCGCTGCAGATCCCGCGCGCTGACCGGACCCTGACCGGCTGCCTGCAAGAAGAAATGACTGCGTCCGTAGCCGAAACTCGGTGCCCGCAATTCCAGTCGCACATGCTCCAGAGCCTGTTGAAGAGCTTCCAGACCGGCGGTTTCCGCCCACACCCCCAGAGCGCTAGGATTCCAGTCCCAGAGCAAGCATGCCAGTTTGCCACCGAGACCATAGGCAGGCAGCAATCCGCCGTGGCGAGGAACCCAGGGCGCCAGATCCTCTCGACCATAGCGCAGCAAAACCTGTTGACAAACTCCGCGGATGTCCGCTTCTCGATGATAAAGCCCCTGAAGGATCGCGGGGATCGCCTCAGGGCCCGCCAGCCAGAGCAAGGTCTCGAGATCTCGACTCTTCTGCAGCACACGGTTGACCAGCCGGAACGGATGGCGAGCCCCGAGGGCCGCCGAGGCTCCGCCCCCGCCTTCGCTCTCCAGCCACAACCACAATGCCTCGTCCTGGCCGAGATCCCCCATTTTTCGCAACAAGCTGCCGGCCAGCTGACCGGAAGCTCCGCCCACTGCCCAAACCAGCGGCAGCGCCAGGTCGGCCGGACTCTCTCCGCGTTCCCAGAGTTCTTCGCAGGCCTCGACCACCGCCCGGCCATTGCCCCAATGCAAGGCGGTTCGGAGCTCCTCGATGGTGGCCCAGCGCCGGTAAAGTCGCCAACCATCCTTCAGCAATGCCCTTTCCTCGCCATCTTCGGCGCCCGAATTCTCCCAGCCCACTCCCTGCAGGTAACGCCCCGCCAGAGGAACGGCCGCTCGCGCCTCCTCCCCCATTTCCAGGAGTTCGTGAAGAGCCGGATAGGGTGCTTCGGCAAAGGCCTCCAGGACCAGGTCGACGTCGGTCATGCCGTCCGCCAGCTCTTCCGCCCGCCGCGCCAACTCCTGTCCGTCGCGCGCCTGCAGCAGAAGGCGCTGGCTGGCGTAGGCCACATCCAGCCGATCCACCATTTCGCGAGCTTCTTCCCAGCCGCCGCCGCGCGCCTGTTCGGCCAATTCTCGCAGCGCTTTGCGCCGAAAGGGCAAGGGCCAGGCCAGTTCGCGATACTCCCCCAGCTTGATCCGCCCCAGAGCCAACGAGAGTTCCAGCGCATCGGAAGGCTCCAAAATATCCGGGTCGTAGCCGATCAGCAGGCGCAGCAGCATGGGCAGCCAGTCCGGTTCGATGCCGCCGCGGCAAGCCAGCTTGTAGCCCCCTTTGCGGGCCTCCAGAGACCAGTCGTGGCCGCTACCGGGCTCCCAACGGTTCCAGGCTTCGCATTGGCGAAAGGCCTGCCAGAGAAAGCTCCAGCGCACAGGATCTTCGGGAAATTCCCGACCATCGCGCGAAACCCGGCCGTCTTCGCCGCGCCAGGTTTGCTTGTGATAAACCAGCTCAAAATAGCCTCGCATAGAGTTTATTGTGCCCAATTCCGGGCGAGCTCCTCCCATGAAGGATGGGGCAATTCTCGCTGGAAGTTGCAGGTATGAATCAATCCGTATTGGTCATCGACGACGACCCCTTGATCCGCGATCTGGTCAGCACCTTGTTGGGCGACGAAGGCTACCTGGTGCATAGCGCGACCTCAGGCACCGAGGGCTTACAGGCCCTGCAAGAACTTCGCCCCGACCTGGTCGTGCTGGATATCGATCTGCCGGACATGACGGGTCTGGTGGTCTGCAAAAAAATTCGCAAAGAATCTAAAATTCCGATCATTATGCTAAGCGCCAAGGACCAGGAATTGGACAAAGTGGTCGGCATGGAGTTCGGGGCCGATGATTACGTCGGCAAGCCCTGCAATCCCAAGGAACTGGTAGCTCGCGTGCGCGCTCAACTGCGCCGCTGGAGTCAGTGGCAGGCGCCCGCCTTGCACAGCGGTCAGCTGGAAACGCGGGAAGCGACGGTGCTCTTCGCCCTGCTCGGGGATGAGTCGACCTTCGACACCACTCCCCTGGAGGAGCTGACCGCTCAGATTCTCCAGTTCCAGGAAACTTTCGAGCCCATTATCAGCAGCCACGGCGGCCAGATCGACAGCTACTCCGAGGACACGGCCGTGGCGATCTTCGCCGTGGGCACCGCCGCCAGGTCCGCCGCCGAGGCTTGTCGCGCCGCCCAGGTGCTGCAGCATGGTCTGCAGTCGCTGAACGCGCTGCCGGTTCACCTGGGACTGCACACCGGAGCCCTGTTGTTGGGCGACGTCAGTCTGGGCGGAGGCTCCAAGCCGGGCCTGGTGGGAGAAGAAGCTCGCAAGGCCGCCACGATCGCGCGCGTCGCCCAGAAGCTGGGGGTCCCCGTGCTGGCCAGCCCCAGCACCGTCGAGAAAGCCGGCCCGGAATTCCTGTGGGACGAGCAAGAAGAGCACCCGCTTAAGGATACCGAAACTCCAGTACGGCTGTACCAACCCGCCGACTGAAAGCGGAACTGGCCAGTCCCGACAAGAAGCAGCCAACGTGGTAGAGCTGCGACTGGAAGTCAAGGACTCCATACTGATTGAGGTGGACGCTCAGGGAACGATCGTTTCCGCGAGTTCCGCCGCACGCAGGCTATCGGCATGCCAGCCAGGCGGGCGCCTGCTGGACGTATTCCCGGACCTGGGCGAGAGCAAGGACGTCCGCCACATCCTGGCGCAGGTTCAGCGCGACAAGTTACTGCATCGCCTGCTGCCGCCCTGGGAGCTGCGCTTTTTGCCCCGCCTCGGCGACGGGGCCACGGTGCTGGCCGAGATGGTCCGCAAAGAGCCCGAGCGCAATTTGCAGCTGGCCGGACTGGTGGCCAGTTCGCCCGACTTCATGGGCATTTGCGATCTGGATCTGAACTACACCTATATCAATCCCTCCGGTCTGCGGGCGCTGGGACGGCGGATGGACCCGGCCAGCCGGCTCCCCCTTGCGGATGTGCACCCGTCCTGGGCCGTGCATCGCCTGACGCTGGCTCTGGAAGAAGCCGGCAGCTCCGGGCGCTGGGAGGGGGAAAGCGCCCTGCTCGGCCCCAGCCGTGAGGAAATTCCGACCTTTCAGAGCATTCATCCGCTGTTCGACGACGATGGTTTGCTCAAAGGCTATTCCACGATCGCCCGGAACAACTCGCAGAGTCAGCGACGCGAACACGAATTGCGCGAAAGTGAATTCCGGTTTCGCAGGTCGGTTTTAGAGTCTCCCATTCCCGCCCTGATCGTGACCGAAGACGGCGAAATTCTGGCCACCAGCCGCTCCTTGACGGAACTGACCGGCTACGCCGCCAGCGAGCTGCCGCGTCTGTCCAAGTGGCTGCTGACCGCCCATCGAGAGGACGCCGACAGAGCGCTGGAAGGCTGGACGGAGCTGCTCAGCGACCGACCCGTGCGCGATTTTCAGGCGACCGTCTGGGCGCGCAACGGACGCCAGCTGTTCTGGGCCTTTACGCGCACCGGCACGGGAGTGCTCGAAGACGGCCGCCGCTACGGGGTGGTGATGGCCGTCGACTTGAGCGACCGTATGGAGCGAGAGAAGGCCCTCCACGAAGCCGCCGCCTTCCTGCGCCGCACTCTCGACGCACTCAACCTGTTTGTAGCCGTCTGCCGGCCGGACGGCAGTCTGGTGCAGATCAATCAAGCGGCCCTGGAATTACTGGCCGGGCTGGAGCAGGGCGGCGAACCGGTCAACCGCGGCTGGCACGGCCTGCTGGCCACCCAGGAACAGTTGCGCGGCGCCATCTCGCGGGCAGCCGCTGGGAAAACCAGTCGCTACGACCTGGAAATGCGGGGCTCCGGTGGCAGCACCGTCACCCTGGACTTCCAGGTGGTGCCGATGCGCGACGCAGCCGGTCAAATCACCCACCTGGTTCCCTCGGGTCGCGACATCACCGAGCGCAAGCGAGCCGAGAAAGACGTGGATGAAGCCCGCGAACGCTTCCGCGTTTTGCTCGACTCGGCCGCTGAGAGCATCTTCGGCGTGGACACCAGCGGGCGCTGTACCTTCGCCAACCTGTCCTGCGTGCAGGAGCTGCGCTTCGTTTCCGATCACGCGATGCTCGGTCAAGAAGTGAGTCAGTGGTTTGCCGAGGAGTGCCCCATCACGCCTTCCTTTCGCACCTCCCAGGCGCTGCACGTTCCGCGGGTACTGCTACAGCGCAAGGACGGCTCCACTTTCTGGGCCGAATGCTGGTCTCACCCCAGTCTCGGTCGCGGCAACCTGAAGGGCTGTGTGGTCACCTTCCTGGATATTACCAATCGCCTGCTGGCGGACGAGGAACTGGCCCGCGCCAAATCCGAGGCGGAAGCGGCCAACCGCGCCAAAAGCCACTTTCTGGCCAACATGTCCCACGAAATTCGCACACCGATGGCCGCCATCATCGGCTATGTGGACATCCTGTCGCGCCAGGTGACCGACCCTTCTCACCTGGAGGGACTCCAGGTCATTCAGCGCAACGGCCTGCACCTGCTGGAAATCATCAACGACGTGCTGGACATCTCCAAGATCGAGGCCGGCAGCCTGCAGGTGGAACACGTGCCGGTTCCGGTGCGCAACATTCTTGACGAAGTCATTTCGTTGATGGATGTGCGGGCCGTGGAAAAAGAACTCCGCCTGGCGGTGGAATTCAACGGACTGATGCCGGAGACGATCTCCAGCGACCCCACGCGTCTGCGCCAGGTGCTCATGAATCTGTTGGGCAACGCCATCAAATTCACCCAGCAAGGCGAGGTAACGCTGGCCCTGACGCTCTACGCTGAACAGGAGCGGCTGGAGTTCTGCGTCAGCGACACCGGTGTGGGTATTGCCGGACAGGCTCTGGAAAAGCTCTTCAAACCCTTCAGTCAAGCCGATTCTTCGGTAACGCGACGGTTTGGCGGCACCGGCCTGGGCCTGGCCATCAGCTACAACCTGGTCAAACTGCTGGGCGGCGAACTCGATGTCCAAAGCACGGAAGGGTCCGGCAGTCTTTTTCGCTTCAGCGTCTCGACCGGAGCCCTCGATCGGGTCACCCTGGTGGAGCCCCGCACCTGGGGGGAACGCAGCGGAGGGAACCCTCGCCCCAGCAAACTGCTACCGCTGCCCGGCCGCAAAGTGCTGGTGGTGGAAGATCAGCCGGACCTGCGCGACCTGATGGAAAACTACTTCCGCGAAGCCCAGGCCGAAGTGGCCACCGTCGAGGACGGGCAGGCGGCTTTGGACTACCTCGAGACCACCGAGGTGGAAGTGATCGTCATGGACATGCAGATGCCTCGCCTGGATGGCTACGCGGCCACTCGAGAACTGCGCCGGCGGGGCTGCAATCTACCGGTGCTGGCGCTGACGGCCTCGGCCATGCAAGGAGACCGCGACGCCTGTCTGGAGGCCGGCTGTACAGCCTATTTGACCAAGCCGGTGGACCGAGCGGCGCTGCTCAGTCAGGTGGAGCTACTGCTGCGACGCGGAGCGGGGGTCCGCGTGCTGGTGGTGGAGGACAACCCGATGGCCGCACTCTCGGTGGTTTTGATGCTCAACACCATGGGCTGCGAGACTTCCGTGGCCCGAGATGGAACGCAGGCTCTGGAGTTGGTGGAGAATGGCGCCGTCCCGGACTTTATCTTGCTGGACCTGGGGCTGCCGGATATGGACGGCTGGGAACTGCTGGGACTGCTGCGCAATCTCGAGCAGCTGGACCACACGCGGATTGTCGCCCATACCGGTCAGGACCCGCGTGACCTGGCCGGCAACCGGGCCGGACATCACTTTGACGAGGTGGTGCAGAAGCCGGTCAATCGGGAGACCCTGCTACACATCCTATTCGGCCAGCGACCCGGATAGTAGATTGGTGCGAGGGGAAATCGGTAGTTCCGTTTCTGTCTGAAGGCTGGATACTGCGGTATCCTGTGCAAAGTGTTGAATGTATCCGAGACCCTGCAAAATCCCGTGCGCGTTCTACTGGTGGACGACTGCCGGTTTCTGCGCACCGCCCTGACCGGGCTTTTGGGCAGCGACCATCGGATTCAAGTGGTGGCGGCGGCGGAAAATGGCCAGCAGGCTTTGCTCTACGTCGAGCAGTTTCGGCCCGACGTGGTCGTCACCGACCTGGAAATGCCGGTCATGGACGGGGCCGAGTTTGTTTCTCAGCAGATGGGTCGTCGGCGCATACCCATCATCGTCTTCTCGGCGGTTGCTCCGGAGAGTCCGCTGGCTTTGCGGGCCCGTCAGGCCGGGGCCACTCATTTCCTGTGCAAGCCCCGGCAGATGGCCGACGTGGGCGCCCAACAGGAATCGCTCAAGTCGAGTATTCTGGCGGCCTACGGACTGGCCTGAGAAGCTTGCGGCCTTTCAAGGCGTCAGGACTCCGAGCGCGTTGCCCAGGAAATCGGAGAACCATAGATTGCTATCGCTGCCGACGCAAATATCCAGGCAGTTCGCTCCCGTGGTGGTGTCTCCCAATTCCGTGATCACCCCGGCGGTGGTGATGCGGCCCACGCCGCGGCCTTGTATCTCGGTGAAATACAAGTTTCCGTCCAGGCCGGAGCAGATGCCGACGGGAAAGGCCCCGGAGCTGATGCCGGAGGTGAAGGCCGTGACCGCACCGCCTGTGGTTGCTCGGAAAATCCGACCGGAGGTATGGGTGAACCAGAGGTTTCCGTCTCGTCCCTGGCAGATGGACCCCCCCTCGCCCCCGGCCGCCAGGGGATAGTCAAACATGGTGAAGGTTCCCGCCGTTGTCAGCCGTCCCAGACGTGGATTGCCGCAGGTGAACCAGAGGTTGTTGTCCGGTCCCACGCAGATTCCCAAAGGTCCCTGACCGGTGCCGGAGTTGGGTACCGGAAAGTCCGTGATGACACCGGCGGGGGTGATGCGGCTGACGCGCAAGCTGAGCGGGTCGGTGTACCAGAGGTTGCCATCTGGACCCGGGCAAATTTTTCCGAAGCTGGCGATGCCCGCCTTCGGGAAATGGGTGAGGCTGCCGGAAGGCGTCAATCGGGCAATGGTGGTGCCGGTGACAATCCAGAGGTTGCCGTCGGGGCCGGAACAAATGCCGGACGGCTGCGAGCCGAAGCCGCTGAAGTCCTGGAGGTTGCCGGAGGTATCCAGCGCGCTGACCAGGCCCGCGTTTTGGCGGGTAAACCAGACGCGACCGTCGGGACCCAGGCAAACACCGAACGGACCTGCTGGGAGGCTTGGCAAGATGAACTTGCGAATGGCCCCGTTCGTTATAATGGTCGCGGTGCTGGTGGTGGTGTTTGTTCCCGTTGGCGAGCTCGAAGGGTTGGGGTTGCTGGAGCCGGCCGGATTGCTGCCGCCGCCTGCAAAAGAGCTGGAGCCAGAGCTTCCGCTATTTCCACATCCCGCCAGAATCAGTAGAACCAGGAAGCACAGTGTCAGTCGCAGTGAAATTCTCATCCCTGGTTATTGGCCACCTGCGCGAGCTCACCCGTCGGCCCGGCTGCCACAGAAGTTATGGTTTGCTAAAACAAGCAACAGGGGCGCCTAGCCTAAGAAGCTGGCGGCGATGGTCGTGCAGACGGCGACCTGGGCGATGCGCTCGGCGTTCTTGGTGACGAAGTTCTTGAAGTCAGACATTGGTTTGAGCCTCCCGATTTGGATGTCTTGGACTCCCCCAATTTACTCCTGGTGGTTGGTGTCTGCCTGACACTCTCTGACAAACACCAGGGAATTTGAACCGCAAGCAAAATTTTCACCGGGTGGAAGCGCCAACTCTCGACCAGAGTCACCTCGACCGTCAGCAGGCTCAGGTACGCTCGCAGGAAGCCCCTGGATCCCAGAAGCCAGTGGTGCCCCAC
The DNA here is from genome assembly GCA_017307785.1 of Vulcanimicrobiota bacterium. GTDB lineage: Bacteria > Vulcanimicrobiota > Xenobia > Xenobiales > JADMJV01 > JADMJV01. The sequence continues at coordinate 38,233 of JAFKGI010000016.1, forward strand.
TATCAGTTGCAGGAACTGTTGGGGAGTGGCTCTTTCGGCCAGGTCTGGGGCGGCGTCTCGCAACGCACCGGCCTGGAAGTCGCCGTCAAGATCTTCCTCAGCCAACCTTCGGCGGCCCATTGGACCTATCTACGTCAGGAAGTGGAGCGGCTTGGCAAAGTGGCCGAGCATCCCCACGTGGCCAGCCTGCTGGACGCGGACTTTGACCACCAACCCGCCTACTTCGTCATGCGTCGTTACCAGGGTTCGCTGTACGACTGGCGGCAAAAGAATCCCAGACCTCCTCTAAAATTGCTGATCGAGTGGTGGAAAGAAATCGCCGAGGCGCTCCGCTACACACATTCCAAGGGTCTGCTCCACTGCGATCTCAAGCCTTCCAACCTGCTGCTGGACGAAGAAAACCGCGCCCTGCTTTCCGACTTCGGCCAGGCGGCTCTGGGCAAAGAGCGCGGCAGTTCGCATCTGGGCAGCCTGGGCTTTATGGCGCCGGAGCAGGCCAGCCAGCTGGAAGAAGGCCAGACCAGCCCCGACGTCACCTGGGACCTCTACGGACTGGGCGCGACCTTCTACTATCTGTTCAGCAAGAAACTCCCCCGTCTGTCCGACGGGTTGCTTCAGGAACTCGGGTCGGTGGCCGGCACGGCCGAGAAGCTGTCGCGCTATCGGCGCAGTCTCCACGAGAACGCCCTGGTTCCGATTCGCACCTATGTGCCCGAGTTGAGCCCGGACCTGGCCGAGATGCTGGAAGCCTGTCTGCATCTGGACCCGCGCTCGCGCCCGCAGAGCGCGGCCGAATTGCTGGAGGACTTCCAGCGCAGCCAGGATCGGCGACCGCTCTTGTGCCATCGGCCCTGGAGCCGCGGATATCAGGCTTCGCGCCTGGCTCGCCGCTATCTGGTGCCACTGCTGGCGGCCGGCAGTCTGCTGGCTCTGGGAGGCGGTGTGGCCGGCAAGCGTTACCTGGATCAGCAGACCATGCAGGCCACCAGCGACCTGGAACGCGGCATGCTGGCCCTCAACGAGGGGCGCAAGTTGTCGGCCGCTCACTGGTTCAGCCGCTCGCTCTCGATTCGCCCCGGCCAGAACGCCCCTCGCTGGCTGTTGCAGGAAGATCCGGCTCACCTGCAGTTCTACCAGCAGACGGGAATGTCTCTCAATCAGGTCGGCTTCTCTCGCGACGGCAATCTACTCTATGCGGCCGGAGAGAACGGCACGCGCGTCTATGATCTGCGCACTGGACAGGCCCGTGGGCTACGCCTGGGTGGCCCGGCCGCGCGACCCAGTCTGGACAGCAATGGTTACCACAATCTGCCGTCGGCGGCCCTCGCCGCCGGTCCCCAGCGCCTGCTGCTGCTCTCTCAGAACACCGCTCTCTACGACCTGGACAGCGGCCGCCAGCTCTCCAAGAATTTACCCGAGGCTTACCAGGCGGCCATGAGCCAGGACGGCTCCAGCGGTGCCCTGCTGACTCCTCAGGGTGTCTATCGACTGGGCGTAGCGCCGGATGGAGCCGTGAGCACGGAGAAACTACCGGTAGCGGGCGTAACCACTGTGGCCGTGAGCCCGGAAGGCGCCTGGCAGGCCTGCGGCGACAAGCGAGGCGACGTCTGGCTATGCGGCCAGGATGCCAAACCGGTGCGCCTCTTGAAGCTGGGCCGAGCCATCGACTCGCTGGGTTTCTCACCGGACGGCAAATGGCTGTTCGTGAGCGCGGAAAATCAGCCGTTCCGCCTGCACTGTCTGGCTTCCTCGCAGACTCTGGAGCTGAAAGACGGCCATTATCCGGTCACGGGCTTGAGCTTTTCCCCCGATTCCCAGCGCATGGCGGTCAGCTGCTGGAACGGCGTGACCCACCTTTACCAGTTGCCCCCCTCGGTGGATCAACAGATGCAGCCGGCCCGGCTCTTCCGCCACAAGTGGCTGACCTACAACTCGGTCTTTTCCCCCGATAGCCAGTTGCTGGTCACCTTTGCGCTGGACGGCACCGCCCGCGTTTACGAATGCGAAAGCGGGCGGCCGGCTTCGCCCTACCTGGAACACTCCAGCCCGGTCAAGTCGGTGGCCTTCCGACCCGGCTCCAGCCTGGAAAACGCGCTGGACCTGGCCACCGGCTGTGAAGACGGCACGCTGCGCGTCTTCCGCATCGATTTGAAGAATCGCCCCCTGGCGCTGGCCCCGGGGGGTCGCGGCTATCAGTTGGAATACAGTCCCGACGGCAAAAGTCTGGCGGTGGCCTGCGAGAACCTCGACCAACAGGGTTGGCTGGAGCTGTGGAGGGACGGCCGTCGTCAGAAAGTGGTCCCTCTATCTGGCCCCTCTCACTACTTGAGCTGGGCCCCCAAAGGCGACCGCCTGGCGGTGGCTGCCGAGCGGACGGTGACGCTGGTCAACGCCCAGGGCGAGCCGGCGGGCCGCTGGGAACTGCCGGCCACGGTCACCGCACTGGAGTATTCCTCCCAAGGGCAGCTGGCGGCCGGATGCGAGGATGGCAGCGTGCACCTCTATCAGGGAGCCCATTTTGAAGTGCAGGGCGGGCGCAAGGTCAACGCCCTCCACTTCAGTCCGGACGGTTCCCGCCTGGCCATCGCCTCCGCCAACCGCGCCGACGTCTATAAAGCAGACGGCACGCTATGCGCCGGAACGGTAGCTCAAGACCTGATTCGTCAGGTGGCTTTCTCACCGGACGGCGGTCGGCTGGCGATCGCTTCCTCGGACAAAACGGCCCAGGTCTTCCAGGTCGAGACGATGCAACCGATGCTCGAACCACCCATTCGCCACGAGCTCGGCGTCTGCGACGTGGCCTTCGCACCAGATGGGGTGGCGCTGGCTACCGCTTCGGTAGACGGAATGGCGCGACTCTGGGACAGCCGCACGGGCGCGCCTCTGATGGCCGGATTGCGCCACCCCGGCCCCATCTCCAAGCTGCGTTTTTCGCCCGATGGCAGCAAGCTGGTGACCTGTACCAAGACCGGCACCTCGCTGATTTGGGACCGAGAGGGCCGACTGGTGGTCAGCCCCATCGAGCACAGCGACTTCATTTACAGCGCCGCTTTTCGTCCGGATAGCGGGCAACTGACCACCTGCTCGGTGGACGGAAGCCTGCAGCAGCGGGATTTGACCCCTCCCCCCGTCGATTCCGGCGAGTCGTTCCGCAAGGGAGTGGAGAAACGCACGGGAATGCGCATCGAGGTGGAACAGGGAGTGTGCCGACTGCGCCCCCTGACTCCGGAAGAATGGGCCGCACTATAGTACCCGAGTACTCTCTCGCCACCCGTCCCGCTTGCTACTCTTAGACTCCGTGTGATGATGGAGCAACTACCCGAAATAGCCCACGGCGCATCCGAGGTTCTGCCGAAACCGACCGTGCTGCTGGTGGATGACAACCCGCACAAGCTGCATTCCATGGAATCGGTGGTCAGCGATCTGCCCATTGAGGTACTCACCGCCGCTTCGGCCAAAGAAGCCCTCAAGTTATTGCTGCGCGTCCAAGATTTCGCCGTCATTCTGCTCGACGTCAACATGCCCGACATGAACGGCTTCGAGTTGGCCGAGATGATCCGCCAGCGCCCGCGCTTCGAGTATACCCCGCTGATTTTCGTGACCAGCATCAGCACCTCCGAGGCGGAACGCGCTCGCGGCTACGGAATGGGCGCGGTCGACTACATCTTTCTGCCGGTGGTGCCGGAGGTTCTGCGCGCCAAGGTCATGGCTCTGGTGGATTTATATCGCAAGACTCGCGAGGTGGAGATCCAGGCGGAGCAACTCAAGCACTTGAACCATCAGCTGAACAGCCAGCTGCAGCACATCGAATCTCTCAATCATCAGTTGTCTTTGAGCAACCGCGAGCTGGAAGGGCTGACCTATTCCGTGTCCTTTGACCTGCGCGCCCCGCTCGGGTCGGTGTCCAACTACGTGGGTCTGGTGCGCGAGGAATTTGGCGAGCAGTTGAGCGGCAAGGGCAAGAAATATCTGGACTTTGTCGAGACCGGGCTGGAGCGAGCCGACAAGCTGATCCAAGGATTTCTGGATCTGACGCAGGTGGCGCGGGCCCCCTTTCTGCCGCGCGAAGTCGACCTGGTGGAACTGGCCCAAAGCCTGATCCCCTCTCTCCCCGACCATCAGCGGGTCCACTGGATCCTGCCCGAGAGTCTGCCCCTGGCCGCCGACCCGGCCCTGTTGGGAACGGCCCTGTCGCAGCTACTGTCCAACGCCATCAAGTTCACCAGCAAGGTCCCCAAACCCGAGGTCGAGATTGGCGTTCTCGAGGACGGGACTTACTTCGTGCGCGACAATGGCAGCGGCTTTCCGGCCGATTACGCCGATCGCATCTTCTTGCCGTTCCAGCGCCAACGCCTGATCGGCGATGCGGGCGGAGCCAAAATCGGTCTGGCCATCGCCCACCGCGCCCTTTCCCGCCACGGAGGCTCGATCTGGGCCGAGGGCAAACCCCAGTCAGGAGCCATCTTTTACTTCCGAATCTAACTTGAGGAGACCCGAGAATGCCCGTATTGGAAGAGTCCGAACTCGACAAAACCGTCCTTTTGAACGCCCTGATGGCGGTCAAGCGAGGCGAGTTCGAAACCCGTCTCCCCAACAATTGGACCGGTCTGGATGGCAAGATCGCCGATGCCTTCAACGCCATGGTGGAGCTCAACGCCGGTCTCAAAACCCAGTTGGAGACGGTCAGCCGGGCCGTGGGCGGCGAAGGCAAAACCGGCCACCGCATTACCCTGGCCGGCGCCGACGGCGGCTGGGCCAGCTGCGTGAGCTGCGTCAATGACCTGGTCGACGACCTGGTCTGGCCCACTTCGGAAATCGCCCGCGTCATCGGCGGCGTGGCCCGCGGTGACCTGACCCAGACCATGGAGCTGGAAGTCCAGGGACGCGTTTTGAAGGGCGAGTTCTTGCGCACCGCCCGCACCGTCAACATCATGGTGGAACAGCTCAACGGTTTTGCCTCCGAGGTGACGCGCGTGGCCCGCGAAGTAGGAACGGAAGGCAAGTTGGGCGGTCAGGCGCGCGTCAAAGGTCTGTCGGGAACCTGGAAAGATCTGTCGGCCAGCGTCAACTTGATGGCCGCCAACCTGACCGACCAGGTGCGCAACATCGCGGCCGTGACCACCGCCGTGGCGCTCGGCGATCTTTCCAAGAAAATCACCGTGGACGTGCGTGGTGAGTTGCATCAGCTGAAAGACACCATCAACACCATGGTGGATCAGTTACGTTCCTTTACCTCGGAGGTGACCCGCGTGGCCCGTGAGGTGGGCACCGAGGGCAAGCTGGGTGGCCAGGCGCTGGTGCCGGGTTCGGCCGGGGTGTGGGCCGACCTGACCGACAGCGTGAACTTGATGGCCAGCAACCTGACCGACCAGGTGCGCAACATCGCCGAAGTGACCACGGCCGTGGCCCGCGGCGACCTGTCTCGCAAGATTACGGTGGACGTGAAGGGCGAGATTTTGCAGCTCAAGGACACCATCAACACCATGGTGGACCAGCTCAACGCCTTCGGCTCCGAGGTGACCCGTGTGGCCCGCGAAGTGGGCACCGAGGGCAAACTGGGCGGCCAGGCGGTGGTGCCGGGCGTGGCCGGCGTCTGGAAAGACCTGACCGACAACGTCAACGGCATGGCCACCAATCTGACCGACCAGGTGCGCAACATCGCGGCCGTGACCACGGCCGTGGCCCAGGGCGACCTTTCCGAGAAGATTATGGTGGACGTGCGCGGCGAGCTGCTGCAGCTCAAGGACACCATCAACACCATGGTGGACCAGCTGCGCTCTTTCGCCTCGGAGGTAACCCGTGTGGCCCGCGAGGTAGGCACCGAGGGCAAACTGGGTGGTCAGGCGCTGGTGCCGGGTGTGGCCGGCGTTTGGAAGGACCTGACCGACAACGTCAACGGTATGGGCTCGAATCTGACCGATCAGGTGCGATCGATTGCCGAAGTGACGGTGGCGGTAGCTCGCGGCGACCTGAGTCGCAAAATCAACGTGGACGCCAAGGGCGAGATTTTGGAGCTCAAAGAAACCATCAACACCATGGTGGACCAGCTCAACTCGTTTGGCTCCGAGGTGACCCGCGTGGCCCGCGAAGTGGGCACCGAGGGCAAGCTGGGCGGTCAAGCGACCGTGCCCGGAGTGGCCGGCGTCTGGAAAGACTTGACCGACAACGTGAACCTGATGGCCAGCAATCTGACCGGCCAGGTGCGTAACGTGGCCGAAGTGACCACGGCCGTGGCCGAAGGCGACCTGTCCAAAAAGATTACCGTGGACGTGCGCGGTGAGTTCTTGCAGCTCAAAGACACCATCAACACCATGGTGGATCAGCTGCGTTCGTTCGGCTCCGAGGTGACGCGCGTGGCCCGCGAAGTGGGCACCGAAGGCAAACTCGGCGGCCAGGCGGTGGTGCCGGGCATCGCCGGCGTCTGGAAAGACCTGACCGATAACGTGAATTTGATGGCCAGCAATCTGACCGGCCAGGTGCGTAACATCGCCGAAGTAACCACCGCCGTGGCCCGCGGCGACCTTTCGCGCACCATCACCGTGGACGTCAAGGGCGAGATTCTGGAGCTGAAAAACACCATCAACATCATGGTGGAACAGCTCAACGGTTTCGCCTCCGAGGTGACCCGCGTGGCCCGCGAAGTGGGCACCGAGGGCAAGCTGGGCGGCCAGGCCGGCGTGACCGGCGTGGCCGGCGTCTGGAAAGACCTGACCGACAACGTGAACCTGATGGCCAGCAACCTGACCGGCCAGGTGCGTAACATCGCGGCCGTGACCACGGCCGTAGCCGGCGGCGACCTCTCCAAGAAGATCACCGTGGACGTGCGCGGGGAGATTGCAGAACTCAAAGAGACCATCAACATCATGGTGGATCAGCTGAACGGATTCGCGGCCGAGGTGACCCGCGTGGCCCGCGAAGTGGGCACGGAAGGCAAGCTGGGCGGTCAGGCCGACGTGAAGGGCGTGTCGGGCGTGTGGAAAGACCTGACCGACAACGTCAACGCCATGGCCGACAATCTGACCGGCCAGGTGCGCAACATCGCCGAAGTGACCACGGCCGTGGCCAATGGCGACTTTTCCAGAAAGATTACCGTCGAGGTGCGCGGCGAAATCGCCGAGCTGAAGGGCACCATGAACACCATGGTGGACCAGCTGCAGGGCTTCGCCGCCGAGGTGACCCGCGTGGCCCGCGAGGTGGGCACCGAGGGTCGACTGGGCGGCCAGGCCGAGGTGCGCGGCGTCTCCGGCGTGTGGAAAGACCTGACCGATTCGGTCAATCGCATGGCCACCAATCTAACCGACCAGGTGCGCAATATCGCCGACGTGACCACGGCGGTGGCCAACGGTGACCTTTCCAAGAAGATTACGGTGGACGTCAAAGGCGAGATTCTGGAGCTGAAGATCACCATCAACACCATGGTGGAGCAGCTGCAGGGATTCGCGGCTGAGGTAACCCGCGTGGCCCGCGAAGTCGGCACCGAAGGCAAGCTGGGCGGCCAGGCCGGCGTGCCCGGCGTGGGCGGCGTCTGGAAAGACCTGACCGACTCGGTGAACCGCATGGCCGCCAACCTGACCGACCAGGTACGCAACATCGCCGACGTGACCACGGCCGTGGCCACCGGCGACCTGTCGCGCAAGATCACGGTGGACGTGCGCGGGGAGTTCCTGCAGCTCAAGGACACCATGAACACCATGGTGGACCAGCTGCGCGCCTTCGCCGCCGAGGTGACCCGCGTGGCTCGCGAGGTGGGCACCGAAGGCCGCCTGGGCGGTCAGGCGCAAGTGCCGGGTGTGGCCGGCACCTGGAAAGATCTCACCGACTCGGTGAACTTTATGGCCTCGAACCTGACTTCTCAGGTGCGCAACATCGCGGCGGTTACGACCGCGGTGGCCTACGGCGACCTTTCCAAGAAGATCACCGTGGACGTCAAAGGCGAGATTCTCGAGCTAAAAAACACCATCAATACCATGGTGGATCAACTCAATGGTTTTGCCTCCGAGGTGACTCGCGTGGCCCGCGAAGTGGGCACCGAGGGTAAGCTGGGGGGACAGGCCAAGGTGACCGGGGTGGCCGGCACCTGGCAGGATCTGACCAACAACGTAAACCTGATGGCCGCCAACCTGACCGACCAGGTGCGTGGCATCGCCAAGGTCGTAACCGCGGTGGCCAACGGCAATTTGCGGCAACGCATGACCTTCCAGGCCAAGGGCGAAATCGCCGAACTGGCCGACACCATCAACTCTATGACCGACACGCTGGCCACCTTCGGCGACCAGGTGACCACGGTGGCCCGCGAGGTGGGTGTGGACGGCCGCCTGGGCGGCCAGGCGCTGGTGCCCGGCGCGGCCGGCACCTGGAAAGACCTGGTGGACAACGTGAACCAGCTGGCCGCCAACCTGACCACCCAGGTGCGCTCCATCGCCGAAGTGGTCACGGCCGTGACCAAGGGCGATTTGACCCGAAGCATTCAGGTGGAGGCGCTGGGCGAGGTGTCGGCGCTGAAAGACCTGATCAACGAGATGATCCGCAATCTGCGTGAGACCACCCATCGCAACGCCGAACAGGACTGGCTCAAGACCAACCTGGCCCGCTTCACCCGCATTCTGCAGGGCGAGCGCGATCTGGTGCGGGTGGCTCGTTCGCTGCTCTCGGAATTGGCGCCGGTGGTTTCGGCCCAACATGCCGTCTTCTACGTGCGCACGGGCGAAACCGAGACTTACAAGCTTCTCACCAGCTACGGCTTTATGGAGCGCAAGAATATTTCCACCGAGTGGGCCGTGGGCGAAGGCCTGATCGGCACCTGTGCCTTCGAGAAGCAGCGTATCTTGTTGACCAATGTACCGGAGAACTACGTGCAGATCACCTCCGGTCTGGGTCAGGGCACGCCTTTGAACATCATCGTGCTGCCCATTCTCTTTGAAGGCGAAGTCAAAGCCGTCATGGAGCTGGCCAGCTTCAAGCTGTTTACCCCGATCGACCAGCAGTTTCTGGAACAACTGACCGAAGGCATCGGTATCGTATTGAACACCATCGAGGCTTCCAGTCGCACGGAAGAACTGCTCAAGCAGTCCCAGGCGCTGGCTCAGGAGCTGAAAAGCGGTCAGTTCGAGCTGCGCCAGACCAACGAGGAACTGGAAGAGAAAGCCAGTCTGCTGGCCACTCAGAACGCCGAGGTGGAGCGCAAGAATCAGGAAATCGAGGAAACCCGCCGGGCCATCGAGGAGAAGGCCGAGCAACTGGCCTTGACCTCGAAATACAAGTCGGAATTCCTGGCCAATATGTCGCACGAGTTGCGGACGCCGCTCAACAGTTTGCTGTTGTTGGCCGAGCAGCTGGTGGCCAACTACGACGGCAATCTGACCGGCAAGCAGCAGGACATGGCCCGCACCATTCGCGGCGCCGGCCAGGATCTGCTGACCCTGATCAACGACATTCTCGATCTGTCCAAAATTGAGTCGGGCACGGTGGTGATCGACCCCGAGGAAGTCACCGTCCATACTCTCACCCAACATCTGGAGAGCACCTTCCGCCACGTGGCCGAGTCGCGCAACCTGGAATTGGTGTTGAGTCGTTCCGAGGATCTGCCGGCCACTCTCACCACCGACGGCCCCAGGCTCTTGCAAGTGCTCAAGAACCTGCTGGCCAACTCGTTCAAGTTCACCGACAAGGGCCGGGTCTCCGTGCACTTTTATCGAGCCGGCCAGGATTGGAGTTCCGACGCCGAGCTGGTGAAACGCAGCGGCGAGGTGATCGCGGTGTCGGTGACGGATACCGGCATCGGCATTGCCCCGGAGCGCCAAAAGGTGATTTTCGAGGCTTTCCAGCAGGCCGACGCCAGCACCAGTCGCAAATACGGCGGCGCCGGTCTGGGACTGGCCATCAGCCGGGAGCTGGCCGTGCTTTTGGGCGGCGAGCTGCAACTGACCGAGTCCTCTGCCCGGGGCAGCACCTTTACCGTCTTCGTGCCTCGAATCTTCTCGGGCTTTGTTCCGATTTCGGCGCGAGCTTTGCCGGTGGAAGTGCCGGCGCCGACCCTGTTCGCCCCGCGTGCTCTGAACCCGGGCGACCGCCTGATTTTGATCGTGGAAGACAACGCCGAGTTCTCGGAGGTTCTGCAGGAGACGGCTCGCGAGTTCCACTTCAAGGCGGTGATTTCGCGCAGTGCCGAGGAAGCCGTGGTCATGGCCCGCGAGCTGCAGCCCGACGCCGTCAGCTTGGACATCTATCTACCGGACGCGGACGGGTGGACGGTGCTGGATCGCCTCAAGGCCGACCCCAAAACCCGGCACATTCCGGTGATTATCATCAGCGGTCAGGACGAGCGCCTGCGTGGGTTGCAGCGCGGCGCGCTGGCTCACTTGATCAAGCCGATCGGGCGCGAGCAGCTGCGCCAGTGCTTCCAGCGTCTGGCCGACTTTCTGAAGATGCGCGTGCGCCGCGTGCTGGTCTGTGAAGACCAGCCGGTGGAGCGCGAGAACATCACTCAGATGCTTTCCAAGGGGGACGTCGAGGTGGTGGCGGTGGAGAGCGGCGCGGCCGCCCTGGAGGCCCTGCAGAGCCAGCCTTTCGAGTGTATGGTGCTGGACCTGAAGCTGCCGGACATTTCCGGCTTTGAAGTGCTGCAGGAGCTGCAGACCCAGGAGAATCTCAAGAACATCCCGGTGATCGTGTATACGGGGCGGGAGCTGAACAAGAAGGAAGCCACCCGTCTGAAGAAGCTGGCGCAGAGCGTGGTGGTCAAAGGCGGCGACTCGATGAACCAGCTGGTTCAGGAAGCCTCGGTGTATCTGCACAAGCTACCGGCCGAAGTGACGCAGCACCCGGTGCTGCAGAGCGATGCGCCTTTGGAGAACAAGCGGATTCTGATCGTGGACGACGATGCCCGCAACTTGTTCGCTCTGACCAGCGTGTTGGAGCGGCATCAGATGGTGGTGCTGACGGCCGAGAGCGGCATCGAGGCCATCGAGATTCTCAAGACCGATCGGGACGTGGACCTGGTGCTGATGGACATCATGCTGCCGGAGATGGACGGCTACGAGACCATGACGGAGCTTCGAAAGGTGCCGGATCTTCAGTCGCTTCCCATTATCGCGCTGACGGCCAAGGCCATGAAGGGGGACCGGGAGCGCTGTATGGACGCGGGGGCCTCGGACTACATCGCCAAGCCGGTCCAGACCGACCACCTGCTGACCATGCTGCGGATCTGGTTGTACCGGTAGGGTCTGCGGGGTTTCGGGGAGTTCCGGTCCAGGTTAACCGGGGTTAGGCTCCACCGGGACATGCGTGGGGTTCCGGTCCAGGTTAACCGGAGTTAGGCTCCACCGGGACATTCAGGGGGTTCCGGTCCAGGTTAACCAGGGTTAGGCTCCACCGGGACGTCCTCGAGGTTCCGGTCCAGGTTAACCTGGGTTAAGCTCCAACGGGACATGCGTATGGCTCCGGCCCAGTTTACCGGGGCCCGGTCGGGGGTTGTGGGCGCCAGCTGGCGCCTCGGCCAGGAACCACCATTCGCAGAACCGATTTCCCCGGACCCGGCTCGCGCGGCGCACGAACCACTTCCTCGGCGCGTTGCCGGAGCAGTTCGAAGACCCTACCCTGACGAATCTCCTCGCCGGTGATGCGCACGATTGGCATGCCCAGCTTCTGGGTTCGATACAGGTCCTTGGTGGAATCGTGGCCGCCCGCGTCAAACTCGAGCGCTATCCAATAGACCTTCCTGGCGATACGGAATAGCATAAGACAGTCCAACCGAAAGGCGTGCTTCGAATCGATACGCATGCTGACCTGGGGCCAGAGGACGATGTCGACTTCAGAATCTTGATAGATCAGCCCCGGGAGCATTCGTTCGGCCAGAAGTCGCCCCGTGCGGTCGATGATGGGATGCAGGTCGAAACCCCACTCATGAGGATTCCCCAGGAACTCCTCCGCGCCAGCCAGCGCCACTTGCAGAAGAGCGTAGCACTCGTGACTGGACTCGCCGGGTAAAAAATGGGACATCCAGTCGAACCTGGCCAGACTCAGGCCGCCCGTTCTAAGTTTCTCACCCCAGCAACCGTAGGCGACTCTCCAGGGGTCTGGATTCACCGTCTCGAGCTGGAAAGGGCTTAGACCGAGTTCACGGTGTAAGGCCGCGAACTTAGCTTGATGTCCGACCTCCAGAACCGGAACCCCGTAGACTTCCCGGATAGCTCGTGCCTGCTCGGGAGTCGCCAGAGCTTTGCCTTGCTCGAGTCGACTCAAGTGTTGTCTGGAGCAACCGAGCCTGGTCGAGGCATCGGATAGCTTGTGATCTTCTTTTTCTCTTGCTGCTTTCAAGTAACTCATGCCCTCAGCTTAGAGCGGGGCTTTCTACCAAAGTACTACCAAAGGCCCAGGATGTTACCGTATTGCGATCCTGGGGGGCGGTTATGGGGGGAGGGCTCGCGGGGGGCTGGCTTGATGGACACTGGAGATAGCCTGTGGAGAGGAAACCAAGCTCATGCAATCGACCGACGGCCTTCCTTATATGCTGGAAACGGCTTTGGAGAACGACGCTCGCGAGCGCTTCCAGGGACCGCTCTGGGAGGAATTCACCTATCAGGACTTCCGGCCGGCCTACTTGTTCGGGGTCGAGTTAGCTCGCGATCCGCGCTTCGCCAGCGGGGACCTGGACGAGGTGGACGATTACGCCCATCAGACCTGGCCCGGAAAGTTCCCTTTCACCTGGATCAATATGAAGGAAGCCATCGAATTCGGTTTCGCCCGAGCCCTCGAGAGAAACTGAAGCGGAGAAAAGAGCCGGTCGAACGACCGGCTCTTTCTTTACGACCAGGCGTTGGCCAGGGGCCACATGGCCCAGCCGAAGATGGCGAACTGCAGGAACAAGAACATGCGGGCCCAGCCGGCGGAGAAGGTGGCGCCGAAGTGGTGTTCCTGGAAGAAGCCGGCCAGAGCCGCGAACCAGGTGCTCATCAGCATAAACAAGGTCCCGTCCTGGGCCAGAACCAGGCACAGGTGCTCGTCGTAGGCAGCCGCCCAGGGAGCTTCGAACAGCGAGGTGAGCCCGAAAATCATGGTGCTGACGCTATAGAAAAGCGCGATGCGGAACAAGACCTCGGTCACAAAGACGGTTTTCCGCGGCGGACGCGTGTACTCGATAAAAATGCTCATGCTTCACTCCTTAGGACATCCTCAGTGTAAAGCCGCGCATCGTGGCGGACGCCTCATTTACATACCCGGGGGGCCGGGATCCAGATACTCTAACGTCTGGGGGGCGGACTGACCACGATCACCACCGGAGTACCGCCCATGGCGGTGTGAAGAAAGAGCGAGTTCTGCATCGGAAAAATTCCTCTCAAGTTCTGAGGCCAGCTTGCCTTACGCATCTCTCCCAAATCTCTACCAACTGGCCCCGGTTGTGTCCGGGAAGTTAATTCTAAAGTCCGCATTTATGAACGAGGTAGGTTTCGTCCCCCCGTAAATGGGCATCAGGGCTGCGCAAACATGAGCCAGATAACCATTCGCCGGGTGCTCATCAGCCTGGCAGACAAAAGCGGACTTGAGCAACTGCTCCAGGGTTTGGCGGCCTTCGCCATCGAGGTTTATTCGACCGGAGGCACCTACGTCGCCATCCAGAAGTGGCTGGAACAGCATCCCTCCCAACTGACGCTGATTCGCCTGGAAGACTATCTGAACTATCCGGAGATGCCGGGAGGTCTGGTCAAGACGCTGCATCCCCGAGTGCACGGCGGACTGCTGGCTGAGGCCGGCAATCAAGCGCAGCTCGAACATATGCAAGAACAGGGAATGGTCGAATTCGACCTGCTGGCCGTCAACCTCTACCCCTTTGAAGAGACCGTAGCCAAGGGCGGCGGACTCGAGGCCTGTCGCCAGCAAATCGACATCGGCGGCGTGGCCATGCTGCGCGCGGGGGCCAAGAATTTCGGTCGCGTGGCCGTGCTCAGCCGCCCCCAAGATTATGCCACCACTCTTCAAGAACTGGCCCACGAGGGAACTCTCGGGGCCACCACCCGCTTGAACCTGGCTCGAATCGCCTTCCAGCAGGTGCTCGCCTACGATCAAGCCATCTCGCAATACTTTGACGCCCTGGAGGAAGTCCCGTGCTAAAAACCGCCTATCGCACCGCGCGTGCCGAGAGCCTGCCGGAACAGATTGAAATCAAGATCGGGGATCAGCAGTTGGTGCTGCAAAAGCAAGGCTCGCTGCGGTATGGAGAAAATCCCCACCAGTCGGCCGCTTACTACAACCAGCGGGCCACCCTGGAGTGGGTCAAAGACGGCAAGGGCGGATCCTCCTGGACCAATCTGGCCGACCTGGACCAGGCCAGCAAAGTGCTGCGCTTCATGGAGCAGCCGGCGGCGCTGGTGATGAAGCACCTGAATCCCTCGGGCGTGGCCCAGGGTGCCCATCTGGCCGACGTTTACCGGGCCGCTCGCGATTGCGACGCCCGCTCCGCTTTCGGCGGCGTGGCCGTGGTCAACCGCAAGCTGGACGTGAAAACCGTCGAAGCCATGCAGGAAGGCTTTCTCGAAGTGGTGGCCGCTCCCGACTTCGAACCTGAGGCTCTGGAACTCCTCAACACCAAGAAAGATCTGCGGGTGGCCCGCATCCAGGCTCCCAACACCCTCCCCCGCTTCGCCGGCGACACCGCTCCGCTGGAGCTGCGCGTGCTGGCCGATGGCGGCTGTCTGGTGCAGGAAGGCTTCCTGAGTCAGGTGCGCGGCCAGGACGACCTGGAAGTCAAAGTCGGTGAGCCGAGCGCTCAGCAGCTCCAGGACCTGCTTTTCGCCTGGCACGTCACCACCGGAGTGCGCTCCAACGGAGTGGTCATCGTGCGTGACGGCGCCACTCTGGCCGTGGGCACGGGCCAGCAAGAGCGCGTGGGCGCGGTGGAACAGGCCATTCAAAAGGCTCAGGAAAAAGGCCACCAGCTGCAGGGCGCGGTGCTGGCCTCGGACGGATTCTTTCCTTTCCGCGACTCCATCGACCGCATCGCCGCCGCCGGCATCCAGGCGATCGTTCAGCCCGGTGGTTCGGTCAAAGACGCGGAAGTTTTCGAAGCCTGCCAGGAACACGGGATCGTGATGGTCTTCTCGGGAGAACGCTGCTTTGGTCACTTTTAAGAAAACGCTGCGCGCCTTCGACTGGTGCGACCTGGCCCAACTGGGCGAGACCTACCGGGGCAAAGTGCGCGACTGCCTGTGGGGTCCGGACTGGGGCGCCATCGTCACCAGCGACCGCATCTCGGCTTTCGACGCCGTCTTTCCTCAGGCCATCGAGCGCAAAGGCGAAGTGCTGCAGTCGCTGGCCACTCACTTTCTGGGGATGGCCGAGCAGATTGTGCCCACCCACCTCAAGGAAGTCATCGACCCCAACGCCATGCTGGTGCGCAAAGCTCAAGCCCTGCCGGTGGAACTGGTCATCCGCGGCTACCTGACCGGTTCGGCCTGGCGCGATTACCAGGCGGGCGTGCTGGAGAGCAAGTACGGTCTCAGCCTTCCCCCGGGAATGCAACAGCACCAGAAGCTGGAAGCTCCGGTGATCACCCCCACCACCAAGGAAGCGGCCGGTCACGATCAGCCGATCACCTGCGAGCAAGCGGCCCACATTACCGGACGCTGGTTGGAAATCGAAGCCATCGTGCAGCAGCTTTACGCCCAGGGCGTGGCCCACGCCGCCAGCCGCGGCCTGCTGCTGGTGGACTGCAAATACGAACTGGGTCTGATCGACGACCAGTTGGTGCTCATCGACGAACTTCACACCCCCGATTCCAGCCGCTACTGGGTGGACCAGCCGGGCGAACCGGTGCAACTTTCCAAGGAATTCTTCCGCGAATGGTTGCTGGAGCAGGGCGCCGATCGAGTGATCGACATCCCGCCCGACGTGTCGCTGGCCATTTCCGAGCGCTACCTGGATCTGCACCAGCGTCTGCTGGGCCGAGACCTTCCGGCTCCCGAGGAACGGGACGCCCAGAGCCGTATTTACGACCGGCTGAAAGGCAAGCTATGCGTCTCCTAGTGCTGGGTTCGGGAGGGCGAGAGCACGCTATGGTGCGTGCACTCCTGCGCGGTGGTCACGAAGTGCATTGGGGTCCGGGTAACGGCGCCCGGGGCGACTGGCAGGTTTTTCCCGACGCTTTCAACCTGGACCGCATTCAAGCTTTGAGTCCGGAACTGGTTCTGGTGGGACCGGAGGATCCGCTGGCCGACGGTCTGGTGGACAAGCTCCAGCAACGGGGCCTCAAAGCCTGGGGACCCACCGCCGACCAGGCTCGACTCGAGTCTTCCAAGGCCTGGTCCAAGCAGTTCATGCGCCGTCACGGTCTGCCCACCGCCGACTTTGCCGTGGCCGACACCCTCGAGGAAGCGCAGGCCGCTATCCGCCGTCTGTGCGACCATCAGGGGGTGGTCGTCAAAGCCGACGGTCTGGCTGCCGGCAAAGGCGTGGTGGTAGCCGACGACGAGGGCTCGGCCGTAGCCGCCGCCCAAGAACTGCTGGAGAAATATGGGCGCCTGGTGATCGAACGGCGCCTGCTGGGCGAAGAGGCTTCCTGGATTCTGTTGCTGCGCCCCGACGGCTTTCAGGCGCTGCCGCTGGCCCGCGATCACAAGCGGCTGCGCGATGGCGACCAGGGTCCCAACACCGGCGGAATGGGCACGGTCACTCCCGTAGGGTCGCCTTTCGCGCTCGACAAGCTGGGTCGCGACCTGTTCGCCGCTCTGGAGCAAGAACAACTCAACTACTTCGGTTCGCTGTTCGTGGGCCTGCTCTTTACCGCTGAGGGCCCGCAGATTCTGGAATTCAACTGCCGCCTGGGGGACCCGGAAACCGAGGTTTTGCTGGAGTCGATGCCGGGGGACTTTCTGCAGGCTCTGCACGGGGAAGCGCTGGGAGAATGGCAGGGCTGTTGCCTGGACGTAGTGCTGGCTCATCCGGGATATCCCGAGGCTTCCTCTCCCTCGATGCGTATCGAGGGAATTCCCGAGGAGGCGACCGTGCTGCACGCCGGCACGCGGCGCGATGAGCAGGGACAGTTGTGGACGGCCGGTGGCCGCGTGCTGCACCTGGTGGCTCACGGTAAAACCTACGAAGAGGCTTGCGAGAAAGTCTACGCAGTCGCCTCGCAAATCACGTTTGACGGCCGGCCCGCGCACTATCGCACGGACATCGGCCGGACTTTGGCGAGGCAGCGATGAAACTGGCTTTTCTGGCCTCCGGACGAGGCAGCAACCTCAAGGCTCTCCTCAGCGCCTGCCGCTCGGGCCAGGTGAAAGCCGAACCCGCCCTGGTCATCTCCGACCGTCCCCAGGCGGGCGCCCTGCAGGTGGCGGCCGATGCCGATGTGCCCCATCTGCTCATCAATTCTCACGACTTCCAGAGCCGCTCCGAACACGAGCGAGCCATTGCTCGCGAGCTGGACAAGCACGGCATCGACCTGGTGATTCTGGCCGGCTACCAGCGCCTGCTCAGTCCCTTCCTGGTCGGTTTTCTCTACGAGCCGCGGCTGGGACAGAGCCGCATCCTCAACATCCATCCGGCCGACACCCGGCGCTATCAGGGGCTGAATGGCTACGCCTGGGCCCTCAAGGAGGGTCTGAACGAGACGGCCGTGACCGTTCACTTTGTGGACGAGGGGATGGACACGGGCAAAATCGTGGCCCAGGCTCCCCTGCCGATGTACGCCGACGATACCCTGGAAAGCTTACAAGAACGCGGTCTGGCGCTGGAGCATCAGCTGTTTCCGCAGGCCACCCAAAAAGTCATCGAGGAGCTTGAGCAACTGTGTGCGGCATTCTAGGTCTTCTAGACCTGAACCAACCGGTAGCCACCGACCTGTATCGCGGCGGGCTGGCCCTGCAGCATCGCGGTCAGGATGGGGCCGGCCTGATCACCTTCGACGAGCGCTTCCATCGCCACACCGGACTGGGCTTGCTCAATGAAATCTTCCGCTTCCAGAACCTGGAAAAATTCCCGGGTAGCCTGGGCCTGGTGCAACTGCGCTACGCCACCGCCGGCGAGGGCTCGGTCGAGGAAGTGCAGCCTTTCACCCTGACCTTCCCGCAGGGCCTGGCGCTGGTGCACAACGGCAACCTGACCAACGATCCGGCTCTGCGCAAGTTGCTGGGACAGCGGGGCTATCGGCGCGTCAACTCGCTTTCCGATTCCGAGACCCTGCTGCACGTTTTTGCGGATGCCCTCACCCGCAATCGCGCCCTGGAGTTGACGGGACTGCCCGTGCCCATCCAGCGCAGCAGCGACAACGAAGACCTTTTCGAAGCCGCCCGCATGACCATGATGACCTGCCAGGGCGCCTATTCGGTGGTGATGCTGGTGGCCGATCGCGGTCTGCTGGCCTTCCGCGATCCGCACGGTATTCGCCCCTTGTGTCTGGGAACGGCACCCGGGCGCTTTGCCTTCGCTTCCGAGTCGGTGGCGCTGGACGTCATCGGTTTGGAACTGGAGCGCGACCTGCAGCCCGGCGAAGCCGTCTTCGTGGACATGGAAGGCAAGCTGCATTGCCGGCAACTGATCAATCCCAAGCCGGCCCACTGCGTTTTTGAATACATCTATCTGGCTCGGCCCGAGTCGGTGGTCGACGGTCACAGCGTCTCGGAAGTGCGCGAGCGTCTGGGTCAATGTCTGGCCAAGCGCTGCACCCGCCGTCAGGAGATCGACGTGGTGCTGGACGTGCCTTCCAGCGCGGAAGACGCGGCCATCACTTTCGCGTCTGCCTCGGACCTGCCGTATCGCAAGGGGATTCGCAAGAATCCCTACTCGCAGCGTAGCTTCATCGCCGCCAATCAGGCGCTGCGAGCCGGCATGGTAGGCACCAAGTTTCTCTTCGAAAAGCGCGTGATCACCGGCAAGCGTCTGGCCGTCATCGACGATTCGATCGTGCGCGGCACCACCGCCCGCCGGCTGGTGGAATCGCTGCGCAAGCAGGGAGCCTATCAGGTGTTCTTCTTCTCGGCCTCGCCGCCGGTGCGCTATCCCTGCGTTTACGGCATCGATATGGCCGTGAGCAGCCAGTTGGCCGCCTCGCAACGCACGGCCGAGCAGATGGCTCAGGACATCGGAGTCGAGCATTTGCAATACCAGAGCCAGGCCGACATGGAAAGCTGCCTGCCGGGACTGCCGCTTTGCACCGCCTGTTTCTCCGGAGAATACCCCACCGACGTGAACGAGGAAGAGCTCGCCCACATCGGGGAGGCCCGCGCCAAGGTGTCGGTATGAGCCCGCTGGTCGGCGTGGTGATGGGCTCGCAGAGCGACTGGGAAACCATGCGCAAGGCGGTGGAGATTCTGCAAAAATTCGACGTGCCTCACGAGTTCCGGGTGGTCTCGGCCCATCGCACTCCCGACCTGCTCACCGAGTATGCCCGGGAAGCTCGCGGTCGCGGCCTGCGCATCATCATCGCCGGAGCCGGGGGAGCCGCTCACCTGCCGGGAATGCTGGCCGCTCAGACCACCCTGCCGGTGCTGGGAGTGCCCATTCAGTCGAAGGCTCTCAATGGACTGGACTCTTTGCTTTCGATCGTCCAGATGCCGGCCGGCATTCCCGTGGCCACACTGGCCATCGGGGTGGCCGGCGCCACCAACGCCGGTCTGCTGGCCGTTTCCATCCTCTCGGTGTCCGACCCCACCCTGCAGATGCGGCTGGACGAGTTTCGCAAGCAGCAGACCGAGGCCGTGCTGGCTGGGGAGTTGAGTCTATGAAAGTCGGCATCCTGGGAGCCGGCCAACTGGGCCGCATGCTGGCCGGAGCGGCTCTGCAGCTCGGTCTGGAGCCTCACCTTTACGACCCAGAGACCCAGGCCTGCGGACACAGCGCCGGCCGCTCCTGGCCTTTCAGCTACGAGGACCAGGATAGCCTGGAGCGTTTTGCGCGCTCGGTGGATTTGTGCACCTTCGAGTTCGAGAATGTGCCCGTGCAGGCGGTCCAGATCGTCTCACGGCAAACGCTGGTTTCTCCCGGCATGGCGGCGCTGGCCGTCAGTCAGGACCGCCTGCACGAGAAGAATTTCCTGCGCACTCTGGAGATCGATTCGCCTGAATTCCGGCCCTGGATTCCCGGTGAGGAGTTGCCGGAACAAGGCATCCTCAAGACCCGTCGCTTCGGCTACGACGGCAAAGGTCAGTGGGACCTGAGCCGCACTCGACCGCAGCCGGAGGTGGCCTGTCTCTGGGAAGAAAAGCTCGCTTTCCAGCGGGAGCTTTCGCAGATCGGGGTGCGTTCGCGCACGGGCGAGATCGCCTTTTATCCGCTGGTGGAGACGGTGCAGCGCAACGGAATTCTGTGCGAAGCCATTGCGCCCGCTCGCGACGTTCCCGAGGCCCTCCAGGCCCAGGCCCGCGAATGGGTGGGCAAGATTTTGCAGAGCCTGGACTATGTGGGCGTGCTGGCCCTGGAACTGTTCGAAGTGGACGGACGCCTGTTGGCCAACGAGATGGCTCCGCGCGTCCACAACTCGGGTCACTGGACCGACCGCGGCTGCCGCACCAGTCAGTTTGAGAACCACTGGCGGGCCCTGCTGGGCTGGCCTCTGGGCAGCACTGAGACCGTCGGGCACTGCCGACTGATCAATCTGCTGGGCTCGGTGCCCGAGGTACCCCCCACGGGAACTTACGCGACTTACTACGGAAAAGAGCCTCGCCCCGGCCGGAAAGTGGGTCACCTGACGTTGGTGGCCGACAGTCCGGAAGCGGTCGATGCATTATCATCGGGAGTTTTGAGCCATGCAACTTAGTTACCGCGACGCCGGCGTCGACATCGAAGCCGGTAACGAACTGGTCCAGCGCATTCAGTCTTTCACGAAAGGAATCGGCGGTTTCGCCGGCACCTATCCCCTGGGCGATGGGCGCCTGCTGGCGGCCACCACCGATGGCGTGGGCACCAAGCTGGAGCTGGCCCAACGCACCGGTCAACTCGCGGGTCTGGGTCAGGACCTGGTGGGCATGTGCGTCAATGACCTGATCACCATCGGCGCCCGACCGCTCTTTTTCCTGGACTATTACGCCTGCGGCAAGCTGAACGTGGATCAGGCCGAGGTGGTCATCCGCTCCATCCAGCAGGCCTGCGCCGCCAGCAACTGTCTGCTGCTGGGAGGGGAGACCGCGGAAATGCCCGGCTTTTATGGCGAGAACGTCTTCGACCTGGCCGGTTTCTCGGTGGGTCTGGTGGACGAAGACAAGCTGATCGACGGCAAGCGCCTCGAGTCCGGCGACCTGATTTTCGGACTGCCCTCCAGCGGTCCGCACAGCAACGGATTTTCTCTCCTGAGGCGCATTCTGGATTCGGCACCGCAGGAGTTCAGTCCGGAGCAGATCGCCGATTTTCTGAAACCTACGGAACTTTACGTAAAACCGGTGATGGGCTTGCTGGATGTGGGCGTGGACGTGAAGGCCATGGCACACATCACCGGCGGCGGCTGGGAGAACTTGCAACGCGTGCTGCCTGCCGGTATGAGTCTGGATCTGGACTGGGAGGCCTGGAAGCTTCCGGACCTTTTCCTGCATCTCCAGAGGGTGGGTCAGGTCAGTGAGGCGGAAATGCGCCGCACTTTCAACTGCGGTTTCGGCATGGCCATCTTTGTGGCTCCCGATCAGGCGGCTCGCCTGCAGGCCTGTCTGCCCACCGCCGTTCAACTAGGGAAGGTCGTCTAACATGCGCTGGGTAGAAGTTTCGAACGAGGAAAGCAAGGCCGAGCTGGGGTTGGGACGGGTGGCTCAGAGCCGGGTCTACTACCTGGAAGCTCCCGATCTCACCGGAGTGCTGGCCGAACTGGAAAAGGACTCGCGAGCCCTGGCCGATCCGGTGCGCGAGAAGCTGCAGGTCGATGGGCGCCGCCAGGACGACTATCAGTGGCTGGTGGAAGTGGCCTTCCGCAACGGAGTGACCGACAATGAAGCCCGCGTGGTGGAAGAAGTGCTGGAAACTCCCGAACTGGTGGCGCGCAGCGCTCGCCGTTTTTATGTCTGGGACGGTCCGGCCGAACGCTCGGCCATGCTGGACCTGGCCGCCCGCCATTGGGCCAATCAGTTGGTGCAGCGCATCGAGGTGGTGGCCGGCGGCGAAACCCTGCCCGCTCCCCCACCGCTGGTGCTGACGCCGGTGCCTCCTACGGCCACAGTGGTTCTACCTGACAGCGATGAAGAGCTGGCCGAGCTGAGCCGTTCGCGCCTGCTGGCCCTGAGCGTGCCCGAGATGCGGGCCATCCGTGAGCATTTTTCTGAGCGCCCGCCCACCGAAGTGGAGCTGGAGGCGTTGGCTCAGACCTGGTCCGAGCACTGCAAACACAAGATCTTCCGCGACACCATTCGCTACCGCGAGGGCGATCAGGAAGAAATGGTCAAGGGTCTTTTCCCCACCTATATCGCGGGCGCCACCGAGGCCTGTGAGCGCGACTGGTTGGTCTCCGTCTTTGTCGACAACGCCGGCGTGATCCGCTGGAGCGATCGTTATCATCTGGTCTTCAAGGTGGAAACTCACAACGCTCCTTCGGCTCTGGAGCCTTATGGCGGCGCCCTGACCGGCATTGTGGGCGTGAACCGCGATCCGGCCGGCACCGGCCTGGGCTGTCAGCTGCTTTTCAATACCGACGTCTTTTGCTTTGGTCCGCTGAACTACGGCGGGGTTCTGCCCCCCGGACTCCACCATCCGCGCCGTCTCTACGAGGGTGTGCGTCAGGGGGTGGAAGATGGCGGCAACCAGTCGGGCATTCCCACCGTTAACGGCGGGCTCTTCTTCGATGAAAGCTATCTGGGTCGGCCGCTGGTGTTCTGTGGCACCGGAGCGCTGATGGAAGTAAAGACCGGTCACGAGAAGTCGGTGAATGACGGCGACTTGATCGTGATGGCCGGCGGCCGCGTGGGCAAAGACGGCATTCACGGCGCCACTTTTTCCAGTCAGGCCATCGGCGGCGAGGCCCCGGTGGGCGTGGTGCAAATCGGTGACCCGATCACCCAGAAGCGCCTGCTGGAGATGATCGACGAAGCCCGTCAGGCCGGACTCTATCGGGCCATCACCGACAATGGAGCCGGCGGCATCTGCAGTTCGGTGGGCGAAATGTGCGAGATGAGCAACGGCGCTCACCTCACTCTGGAGACGGTGCCGCTCAAGTATCCCGGCCTGGCTCCTTGGGAAATTCTCGTCTCCGAATCGCAGGAGCGCATGACGTTGGCCGTTCCGCCGGAACACTGGTCGGCTCTGCTGGAACTGGCTCAGCGGCGCCAGGTGGAAGTCACGGTCGTCGGCACGTTCAACAATTCCGGCCGCTTTTCGGCCAGCTATGCCGATGAGCAGGTCATGGATCTTTCCATCGAGTTTCTCCACGGCGGCTTCCCCCGGCGAGTGCTGGAAGCCGAATGGAAGCCCCAGGTGGTCACGGCCAATTGGGTTGCCGAGAAAGATTGGCGGGGGACCGTTTGTGAGCTGCTGAGCAGCCCCAACATTTGCTCGCGCCAGGGCCTGATTCGTCAGTATGATCATGAAGTGCAGGGCACCTCGGTGATCAAGCCGCTGGTGGGCGTGGCCCGCGACGGCCCATCCGATGCGGCGGTTTTACGTCCCGACCATGAGAGCGACCAGGGCTTTGCCGTGAGCTGCGCTATCAATCCTCACTACGGCGTGCACGACACTGAGGTGATGGCCGAGTTGCTGGTGGACGAAGCGCTGCGCAACCTGGTGGCCGTGGGTGGAGATCCGGAACACACCGCCATGTTGGACAACTTCTGCTGGCCCGACCCCACCCAGGAGCCGCACAAGATGGCTCAGTTGGTGCGCTGCTGCCGCGGTCTGGATCGAGCCGTGCGCGCGTTCCAGACTCCGCTCATCTCGGGCAAGGACTCGATGAAGAACGATTACCACGGACCGGACGGTAAGTTGAGCATTCTGCCGACTCTGCTGGTTTCGGCTATCGCCAATGTTCCCGACATCAAGTCCAGCCAGACCATGGACTTCAAGCAGCCGGGCGACCTGGTGTATCTGGTCGGAGCCGAGCAGTCGGCTCTGGGTTGTTCGCAACTGGCCCGTCTCCGCGGTTTTGCAGGCGGTCAGTTGGGTCGAGTCGACTTTTCCCTGGCGCGGAGCCTCTACGGAGCCGTGCACGGGTTGATCCGCAATGACCTGGTGGCGGCCTGTCACGACTGCTCTGAGGGTGGATTGCTGGTGGCGCTGGCCGAGATGTGCGTGGCCGGTCGTCTGGGCCTGCGCCTGGAGCTGCCCGAATCCGAGCTGGCGCTGGATGACCGTCTCTTCGGCGAGGCGCCTTCGCGGCTGTTGCTGGCGGTGGACCCGCGCCATCGTCTGACGGTGGAAAAGGCTCTGGCCGGCCTACCCTTTGCTCTGCTGGGGACTGTGTTGGTCGAGCCAACTTTAGAATTCCAGGGAGCGTCATTGCCCCTCGATCAACTGGTGCAAGCCTGGCAGGGAGAGCTTTCGTTATGACCGTTCGCGCTTTGATTCTTACGGGGCACGGGATCAACTGTGCCCGCGAAATGGCCCAGGGCTTTGGTCTGGCCGGGGCGGAGTCGCTGGTCTGCCACCTCAACGATCTGTCCGAGGTGGCCCTGGACGATTACCAAATCCTGGTTCTGCCCGGCGGCTTTTCTTTTGGCGACCACCTGGGTTCGGGGCGGGCCCTGGCCATGCGCCTGCGCCGAGCCCCGCTGGGCCAGACCATCGAACGCTTCGTGGCCGAAGGCAAGCTGGTGTGGGGTGTGTGCAATGGCTTTCAAACGCTGGTTCAGATGGGTCTGCTGCCCGCAGGGACGACGTTGGCTCCCAATGCGTCCGGCCGTTTCGAGTGTCGCTGGGTGCGTCTGAAGGCCAATCCGGCTTCTCCCTGCGTCTTCACTCGGGGCATGGACGTCTTGGAACTGCCGGTGCGTCACGGTGAGGGGCAGTTGGTGGGCGAACCGTCAGCCGCGCTGGTGCCTCTGCAGTACTGCGACAGTCAGGGGCCGACCCAGTCCTACCCGGAAAACCCCAACGGCAGCGTGCTGGCCGGGGCCGCCTTGTGCAACGAAACGGGCCGAGTCTTCGGACTCATGCCTCACCCCGAAGCCTTCCTGCGCTCGACCCAACACCCCGAGTGGACCCGCCACAAGGACCTGGCTTCTCGTTTCGGAACCGCCTTCCCGAGTGAGGGCAGCGGCCTGGCCTTCTTCCGCAACGCGGTGGAAGCCGCGAGAGAAATCGGATTCTGCGCCTCAGTTTAGGACCTCTCTGTGCTTTCGGGAGCCTGACGATCTTCTCGGCCTTGGGCTCATTTGTGATGCACTCCACGGATTGCACTACAAGTGTGCCGAGGGCCGAAGTGCTGGGCGCGTGCTCGCGAGGGGTCCCGAGTTGCCTCTGGGGACCGGCGAACCTTTCGGCCCTTGGTCAATTTGTGATGCACTTCATAAGTTGTACTACAAGGGCGCTAATGGCCAAACCGCTGGGCGCCTGCTCGCAAGGCTCCGAGTCCCCCGTGGAGACCCCCGAACCTTTCGGCCCTGGGCTCATTTGTGATGCATCCCACGGATTGCACTACAAGTGCGCCGATGCCCAAACTGTTCGCGACGGCTCGCGACGGCTCACGAGTCGCCCCTGGAGACAACGCTAGCCTTTTGGCCTTGGGCCTGTTTGTGATGCAATCCATGAGTTGCACTACAGGTGAGCTAATGGCGGAAGTGCTGAGCGTCTGCTCGCTAGGGCTCCCGAGCCGCCTCTGGAGACCGGCGAACCTTTCGGGCTTGGGCCTGTTTGTGATGCACTCCATAACTTGCACTACAAGTGAGCCGAAGGCCGAAGTGCTGGACGCGTGCTCGCAAGGGGTTCCCGAAGTGCCTCTGGAGACCGGCGAACCTTTCGGCCCTTGGTCAATTTGTGATGCACTTCATAAGTTGTACTACAAGGGCGCTAATGGCCGAAGTGCTGGGCACCTGCTCGCGAGGCACCGAATCGCCCCTGGGGACCGGCGAACCTTTCGGCCCTGGACTTATTTGTGATGCACTCCACGAATTGCACTACAAGTGCGCCGATGGCCGAAGTGCTGGGCGCCTGCTCGCGAGGGCTCCCGAGCCGCCTCTGGAGACCCGCGAACCTTTCGGCCCTTGGTCAATTTGTGATGCACTCCATAAGTTGCACTACAAGTGTGCCGAAGGCCTAAGTGCTGGGTGCCCGCTCGTGAGGCTCCCGAGTCGCCTCTAAAGACAACGCTAGCCTTTCGGACCTGGACTCATTTGTGATGCACTCCACAGGTTGCCCTACAAGAGCGCCGATGGCTTGAGCGTTGGGGGCTCCAGGAGGAGGGGAAGAATTTCTTCGGCGCGTCCGAGGATTTCGCGTTGGAAGAACGGGCTGGGCGGGTCCATGGGCTCCAGGTTGACGATGGTGGTGGCGGCCCCATAGTTGAAGGCGGACTGCACCAGCAGGGCGGCGGGGAAGACGATGCCGGAGGTGCCCACGGCCAGGAAGTGGTCACAGCGCATAACGGCCGAGAAAGCCGCCTCCCCCGCCTTTTCTGGTATCTGCTCGCCGAACAGGACGATATCCGGACGCAGCAGGGCTCCGCAAACGGGACAGGGTCGCGGACGGTCTTCGGCATCTTCGAAGGGCGGCAGGTCGCACTGCGAGCAGCGGCTGCGAAGCAGGTTTCCGTGCAGCTCGATCACGTTCTCGAAGCCGGCACGATGATGCAACCCGTCGACATTTTGCGTGACCAAACGCACGTCACAACCAGACTCTTTCTGAAAGCGGGCCAGCGCCAGGTGGGCCGGATTGGGCGTGGCCTTACGCATCAGAGGTCGCAGCGGTCCATAGAGCTCCCAGATCAGGTCGGGCCGATGCAGTAGTTCGGGCGAGGTGGCCCTGCGCTCGGCTTCCGGGTCGTCGGTCCAGACTCCGCCTTGACCGCGGAAAGGGCGAACGCTGGAGGCCACGGAAATGCCGGCCCCGGTCAACACCAGCAGAGTTCCGTCGGGATCGAGTTGGATGGGGTTAATCACGGGGGCTCCTTATGAAATAGCGCAGGGCCAGGATGGGAAAGAGAAAGGGCGCGAAAACCAGTCCGAAATCGACGAAGGGGATGGAATAGCCGGCGAAGCGACGGGTGGGTTCGAGGACGTGGCGGCGCCAGGGGGTGTCGGGAAGAGTGGCGGTGCAGGCGATGCCGTAGCTCAGGGCCAGCACGATGAAAGCGGTAAAGAAGGCGCGCAGACCCGTTTCCTCTTGGGGCTGGAAGGTCCAGGCTCCCCAACCGGCCAGCAGCAGCGAGGTCAGCAGGCCGGGGGCGTGCCACCAGCGCAGAGGGCGGTAGGGTCCGCGCCAGACGGCGTGAGTGATGGCCACCATCATGGCCGTGACCGGCACGACCTCGCCAGCCGGTATCGAGGGGTCGAATTGCGACCTCCAGCAAGCGAAAAGCATCAGCAGGCTGGCCGTCAGGCAGAAGAGCTTTCCTTTGCGCACCCCGGGGAATTCAAGAAGGCATAAAAAAAGCCCGCTCCCGGGGGGGAGCGGGCGGTGGATCAATCCTTTTTGCGGGTGGAGCCCATATCGAGTTGCTGGTTGGATGCGCCTCTGGGGTCGCCCGGCTCGGTTTCCATTTGCCCTTCGTGAGGGATTCGGTCTTCCGGGCGTTCGTAGTCGCGAAGAATGCGTTTGTCGTCGTCTTGCTTGTCCATCTTGGGGTCCTCCTGTTTTTCTCTATGGTAGAGCTTGAGAACTCATTGGGGCAGAGTTGGTCATACTTTCTGAACAGGTATCAGGGGGCCAGTTCGCGCGTCAACTCAGCGGCCGGGAGAGAACGCGCCAGGGGAGCTCCCTGCCCGGCCCAATGGGCTCCATAGCCGAACTCCCCTTGAGCCTTGGCGGCGGCGTAGAGCGCCTTGCCCGCGGTGTAAGCGGTGGGATAGTCGGGAACCGGACCTTCGATGGCGGTAAAGAGGTTTTGCAGGCAGCGGGCGGGACGTCCCGAGATGGCTCGAGTCATGACCGTGGGCGGCGGATCGTGCAAGAGGCGTTGCACGTGGGCCGGTTCGGCCGAAGATTCGGGACAGGCGATGTAGGCTGTACCCAGTTGGCAGGCCGAGGCACCGGCCTGGAGAGCGGCGCGCACGCCGGATGCGTTCATGATGCCCCCGGCGGCGATCACCGGTAAACCCAGATTCTTCAGCAACTGCACCAGCACCAGGGTGGACAGTCCCTCGTCAGCGGCCGAGGGGTCAAAGCAACCGCGATGCCCCCCGGCTTCGATGCCCTGGGCCACCAGGGCGTCGACTCCGGCCTGCCGGCAAAGGTGGGCTTCCTGGAGGTTGGTGGCGGTGGCCACCACGTAAATCCCGGCCGCTCGGAGAGGGGCGACGAAACCTTCTGGGAGTCCGAAGTGCAGGCTCACCACCGCGGGCTTGAGATCGAGCAGCAGTTGCAGCACTTCCGGACCCGGAGTGGCGTAGGCGGGCTCGAGAGCTGCGGGCGGTTGGGTTCCATAGCGTTGGAAGTGGGGGCGAAGCGTCTCCAGCCAGGCAACCTCCTGGCGAGGGTCCGCAACAGGCGCGCGGTGGCAGAAAAGATTGACGTTGAAGGGAAGTTCGGTCAAATCCCTTACTTGTTGAACCACTACTCGGGCTTTGAGCGGGTCGAGGTGTCCGATGGAAATCCCGCCCAGGCCGCCGGCCTGGCTGACGGCCGCCGCCATCTCGGGAGTGGAGACGCCGGCCATGGGAGCCTGCCAGATGGGAAGCGGGCGCTGCAACATCAGTTGCGAGAACGGTCTGGGGAGGCCACCCGCTGCTCCAGGGAATCCAGGCGAACGGCAACCCCCTGGAACCCCTCCCGAACCTCGCTTCGGAAACTCTCCAGAAACGAAAAAACCGGAACCAACGCTTGCTCGATGTCGGACACGCTGACCTCCCAGTGGAATTTGGAAAAGTATAGCGGGCTCCGCAGCCGAAAGATAGCGCGATCCGGTTTCCGAACCTTTGCCGAAGTTTTTTTACAGGGGGGTCAGGTCGGCCGTCAGGTGGCCGCTGATGTCGAAAGTTCCCGTCCCCGAATCCGGTTGTACGGCCGTGTAACTGAAGTCCACTTCCAGGCTGGTGTCGTCCAGATGCACGATGGTGATGCCTCCGCTGCTCAGAGCGGTGACGCCCCAGGTGCGGGTGCCCACGCTCAGATCCTGCAGATTCAGGAAAGCTCCCAGACCCAGATCGTAGAGCAGCGCGGTGGTGAGAGGCTCGGCACCGCTCAACACGCCCAGGTGCAGAGCGCGGTTGCCTTCGCTCAGCGTTAAATCCAGGTGGTTGTTATCGGCCGAATCCACATGGACCGAACCGCCGACCGCACTGGCGGTGGTGACGGGAGGATTGGTGCCGTTGTAGGTGCCGCCGGGGGTGAAGACCAGCGAGCTGATGACTCCGTTGCTGACCACGAAAGAGCGGTCGGTGGGAGCTTCCTCCTCGGCTTCTTCCGGGGGCAGCGTCAGGGTTTGGGTTTGCTCCAGTTTCTGACCGCAGCCGGCCAGCAGCAAGAGCACCATCAAGAGAGAAGCAAGTTTCATGTTCGAGTCCTTTAGAAACGGATCATACCGTTGAGTAGAATGCGGCGCTGCTGGATGAAGCGGGTGCCGGAGAAGTCACTGAAAAAGTTGAGCAGCGGGCGGTTGTCAAAGAGGTTGAGGATCTGCAGACTGCCGCCGTATTCCACGCTCTGGGGTTCGCGCTTGGGCCAGTAGTTGAGGGACATATTGGCCAGGAAGCGGGGCACGCGCTGAGAGTTGTAGCCGTAAGGGAAGACCCCGGCGGCGTTATAGAGTTGCAGGGCTTCCTGGGGGAAACCGCTGCCGTAGTAGATGTCGCCGGCGGCCGAAAAGCCGTTTTCCCAAGTGTGGGAGAGACCGGCCGTGACCTGCACGCGCTGGTCGTGGTCGTTGAAGGTGGGGAATTCCGGGGCCGAGCCCTGCTGGGTCGGTTTGGCGCGGCTCAAAGTGCCGGTCAGGAAGCCGTTGAAGCCGGTCTTGTTGTGCGAGGCGATGGAGAGCTCCAGGCCTTCGTAGACGGCGCGGGCAAAGTTGACCGGGGCGTAGACCGGAATGTTGGCGATGGGCACCAGCTGACCGATGTCGATCTGGTCGCGATAGTCTTTGCGCACCAGCGCCAGCTTACCGGTGATTCCATTGTCGAACTGGTGCTCATAGCTGAGCTCGAAGAGATGCACGCGTTGCGGCAAAGTTTCGGTGCCGAAGCTCAGGTCCAGCTCGAGCGGCGGGGCCTGGAAGAGGCGGTGGTAGGAGAAGCGGATGGCGTCCTCGCTGGTGGGCGCGAAAGCCAGGTTGGCAAAGGGGCTGATCTGGCCGGTGTTGACGTTGATACCGTTGCTGAAACGGTCCAGGCGCACGCCATAGTTGGCCGTGAATTCGTCGGTGAGGGGCAACGTGTGGCTGAAGTACATGCCGCCCGAGAAACCGGCGCGGGCCACGTTGGACTGAAAGCGCAGGGCTCCCGAGGGCAGACCACCGCCGCCACCCAGGTCGAGGATGTCGATATCCTGCTGGGAGCGGATGAAGTTGGCGTCGGCGCCGGCCACGATGCGCTCGCCGTCGCCCATCCGGTGTACGAACTGAACGCTCGGCTGAATCTGGGTGATCAAGGTGTTGGTGGTGGGCAGATAGGGAGCGCCCGGATTGGTGGGGTCGGCCGGGAAGCCTTCCTCAGCCAGTTCTTCGCTGCGGTTGGGGTCGAAAGCGGTGAAGGGAGTCCAGACGCCGTTGTTGTGCACGGTCTGGTTGGAACGCAGGTAGGCCACGGCCATCTGCAGGTCGCTGTCTTCATCCACTTTGCGCTTCCAGGAGAACAAACCGATGGTGTTGGTATCCTGCTGCTCCTGACGCACGCCAGCCGCGTAGTTCTGAGGAGTCTGGGCGATGCCGTAGAGGCCGGCCTGGTGGGAAATGGTGGTTCCCCATTCGTCCATGTCGTCGCGCCAGCGGAAGCGAGCCACCACGTTGGTGTTCTGCCCTTTGTTGTTGAGCGTCTGATGATCCGGATTGGGAGCCTGAAACTGCATGTCGGTGGTTCCGGTCTTGCCGCCTACCATGTAGCTGAAGTTGCCGTCTTCGGAACTGCCGCCCAGACGCATCATGATCTGAGCCGTTCCCTGGGTGCCCACCGTGGGGCGCAACTCGAAGTAGGGTTCGCGGGTGCCCCAATCGGTCAGACCGTTGAGGACCAGACCCCCCATACCCGACTGGGAGCCATTGTAGCCGCCGGTGCGGGCTTCCAGATTGTCGAGGAAGTCCAGGTCGATGGGGGGCGTGGTGGAACTGGCGGGCGGAATCGGCAGAGAGACGCCGTCCAGCTGGAAGTTGACGCTTTTGTGGTCACCGCGCACGTGCACCTGACCCACCGAGTTGATGTTGGTGCCGGCCACCGTGGCCAGCACGCCCTGCAGGCTGCGGTCGGTCAATTGTTCCTGAACGAACTGGCGGTCGCGGCGCACCACGGCTCCGTCGTTAGGGTCCTTGCCGTTGACCAGCAACTTGTCTTCTTTGAATTTGATGACCTTTTCGGCCTGACCTTTGACGTCCAGCAAAGTCTTGTAGGCGGTCTGAACGCCCGGGTTGAGTTTCACCAGGGCGCGATCACCCTCGTACTCCGCGTGAGAAATCTCTACATAGTAGTCACCCAACTGGAGATCGTTGAAGCGAGCTTGACCGGCTTCGTCCGTCTTGGCTTCACTGACGGCGGCGCGGGCGGCTTTATCCTGAACGCGCACGATGGCTCCCACAATGGGTTTGTCGTTGTCGGCGCGCAGCACCGTGACCAACAATTCGCCATGGATTTCCACGCCCCAGGTCGCCAACCCGGTGAGAAAAACTATTAAGGTGACCAACAAGTATTGATTTATCTTTATCATAATCGCGGCATTCTACACGACCGATCCCATCATGGCAAGACATGATTCTGAATTCTCAAAAGGATGTTTTCTCGGGGCAGTTAAGTCACACTTTATGAAACTTTTGCCGCTATTTTTGCTACTTTCCGCCATGTGTTGGGCTCAGCCCCAGGTGGTGACCGCCGGGGACGAGGGGGCCAAGGACCCGAGCTTTCTGACCTACCGCCAGAATTTGCTGGCCGCCGTCAAACGGCACGACCTGGCCGCCGTCAGCGCTGCCCTGGACCCGCAAATTCGCTACAGCTACGGCATTCAGAAGCCCGGGCGCGAAGGCTTCTTTGCCGCCTGGAAAGTGAAGAAGGGCGACCCCAGTCTTTGGAAAGAGATGGAAGACGTGCTCGTACATGGCGGCGCTTTCGGCCCGAACGGCGAATTCGTCGCCCCCTGGATCTACGCCAAATGGCCCGAAAAGTATGACTCGCTCGATTACGTGGCCGTGCTCGTTCCCAAAGCTCCCGTGCATGCCCGACCGGACGCCAAGAGCCCGGTGGTGGCCGAGGTGGGCAATACCATGCTGAAGCTCAGTCGCCTCAACGAGAAAGAGCATGTGGGCTGGACCGAAGTCGAAGCCGGCAACAAGAAAACCGGATACATCCGCAACAACGTCGTGCGGGGTGGACTGGATTTCCGCGCCATCTTCGAAAAGAAGAACGGCAAATGGCGGATGATGACCTTTATAGGTGGAGATTGACGTTGCTGCGATAGACCAGCCAGGACGGGAGCAGCCCGGCCAACAGGCCCAGAGCTGAAGTCGCCAGGGGAATGGCCAGCAGCAGCGGATGCAGAACCAGGATTTCAAACTGAACCCCCGTATGCGATCGGAGCCAGGCGCCGACCGCGGCCATCAACGCCAGATGCAAACCGATGCCCCAGACGGTCCCCAAAAGACACAGCCATAAGGACTCGAGCGTCACCACCCCGGCCACGAACCAGCGGCGCGCGCCCAACGCTCGCAGAATGGCGAACTCACGGCGGCGTTCCTGGAGGCTGTTGCACAGACTGGCCGTGATCGAAGCGGCGGCCACCACCAGCACCAGCACGGTCAGCACCTGCATCAACTGAATCGCCCAGCCGAGCTTGGAGAAGAGTTCATAGACCAGGCGGGCCACCGGCCAGGCCAGGGTGGCCGTTTTCCCTTGCCGATTGATGCGCTCGTCCAGCAGCATGCCCGCCTGGGCGCTTTTCAACTTGAGCAGCACGCCGCTCAGCTCCTGGTCTGCTTCGGGAATCGCCTGGCCGGGCTGGGGCGTAAAGTCATGGCCGCGAC
Source organism: Vulcanimicrobiota bacterium (assembly GCA_017307785.1). Classification (GTDB taxonomy): domain Bacteria; phylum Vulcanimicrobiota; class Xenobia; order Xenobiales; family JADMJV01; genus JADMJV01. Next base: position 71,435 of record JAFKGI010000016.1, read on the forward strand.
CACGCAGAACGTGACCGGACATGCGGTAGACGCCTTCGAGGGGAATGAGCACCACCCGATCCTGCGGGGTATTGGTCGGTTGCAGCACCCCCACCACCTCATAGTCCTCGTCGTGCTCGGCCGAGGGATCGTAGTTCAACCCATGATAGGGATGAAAATGGTCTCCGAGCTTGAGTCCGGTCTTCTGGGCCACCCAGCTGCCGACCACGGCCTGGCCGGCACCGGTGAAGGCGGCGCCCGTCTGAAAACGCAGTCCGTTGCGACCCCAGGCGCTGAAAAAGTCCGGGAGCGTGCCCACCAGGCGATAGCCCAGGTAATTGTCGCCCAGCGCGATGGGGACGGCCCGGGCCACCAGCGGATCTTTTTTGACGGCCAGGTACTGCTCGAAGGCAAGGTTGCCCGGCGAATTCTCCAGATGGTAGAGGGTGCACAAGACCAGTTGCAGCGCGCTGCCGCGAGCGCCCAGCACGGCATCAAATCCTCCGGTCTGACCCGTGAAGACGCGGACCGCCTGCAACTGCAGCGAAGTGATGGTGAGGATCAGGGCGCAGGCCAGGGCGATGCTGAAAGCCGTGATCGAGCCGGCCAGTTTGTGCTGCTGGAGGCTGCGCCGGACCACCAGCCAGAGAGCTTTTAAGAGCATGGCTGATTCAGCTCGGCCAGGTCGAAGCGGTCTTCAAAGGCTTCATAGATGCGCTGATCGTGGCTCACCAGCAGCAGGGCGGCTCCACTTTCCCGGCACATTTCGCGCAACAGTTGCAGGGCGGTCTGAGCTAGCTCGGCGTCCAGGTTTCCGGTGGGCTCATCGGCCAGCACCAGCACCGGTTGGTGAACCAGCGCCCGAGCTACGGCCACCCGCTGCTGCTGCCCTTGGGACAGCTGAGCGGGTCGGTAGTTCCTGCGCTTTTGCAAGTCCAGCCGCTCCAGATACCGATCGATTCGCTGGGGATCCTGGCTACCGCTCAGGGCGGCGGCCAGCCACAGGTTCTCCCTCACCGTCATTCCGGGAAGCAAATGAAACGACTGATGCACGTAGCCGATGCGCTGCCCGCGCCACTGATCGCGGGCGCTCTCTCTGAGCTGGCCCATGTCCCGGCCGTCCACTTCGACCACACCCGAATCGGCCACCAGCAGGCCGGCGATGAGATTGAGCAGGGTGCTCTTACCCGAACCGCTGCGTCCGCGCAGAGCCACCTGCTGACCCCTCTTCAGCGTCAGACCGGGGAGGTTGAGAATCGTCTCCTGAGAGCCAGGAAAACGCTTTATCACCTTCTCCAGTCGCACCGCCGGCCGCTCGTTCATCAGGACTATATCTCGTCCCGTCCGCCTACTTCCTCTTGGGAGCCCGCCACAGCAATCGAGGATCGGCATCCACAAACTGAGGAACGCGCTCTTCGCGAACCTGGGGCAGGCTGGCGATCAGGCCCAGGCAACTGGCGGCCAGCCAACCGAGGCGCTGCCCCTTGACGTCGGCTCGATAGAGGGAACCGGTCAGGGCATGCCGCTCGACCTTGAGTCCGGACTGGTCGGTAACCCAGAGATTGTCCCCGTGGCGCAGCAGGCAGCGCCGAAACTGGCCATCGGGCAAAACCACCACATCGCCCGCACGCAGCTGGGCGATGGGAGTGCAGTAGAAGTCGCAACGAGACCCCCGAGGCAGCAACCCGGGCAGCTCGCTCTCGGTAATTTTGACGGACCGCATGACCTGCGGCTCCTGACTGGTCGCCCGTCGAATCAGACTGGTCATACGACCAGCCTAGGGGCTCTAACGTACGCGAAGGCGATCGGTTTGCGTACGATTTGCGTACGTTTTCTCGCAACCTCTCCGAATCCACCACAACATCCAGAAGACGGCCAGCCGATGAGCCGGCGAGCCGATCACCAGAGCTCGCTGCCACTCTTGCAACAGGGCCTGCCAGACTTGGTCCGGGGGAGCGCAAATGCGAACCTGATGTTCGTCGATGAAATCCATTGGGTGAGACTTCGCCGGTCGGCGGGGAAAGGCCCTGGAGACGCTCCATCCCAGTGAAGCGCCCCCAGGGTGTGTACTGTCCAGGTACCCTTTCAAGGTAAGCTGGCCGGCTGAAGCCCGGCAGCGGGCTTTGCTGAAGTTCGTCTGAGATGATTTGGTCTACGGTTTGCCGAAAGGAGCTGCATGAGAAACGCCATCGGCTTCCTGATTCTGGCCTTGCTGGCCGGCTGCGCAACTCCCAAGATCGATTTGAACGCCAACAAGATCAAGGGCAAGCAGAAGGCCCGGGTCAACGCCAACAACAAGGAGTTGAAGGATCAGACCGGCACCGATCTGGAGCTGGTGAAGCCCAAGAAGCGCAAATTCGGTATGCCCACCTCGGCTGAGGAACCCTGAAAAGAGCGCTCTGGCTGCTGATCGGTCTGACTCTTTCGGCGGGGGCGCAAGAGTTGGTCCAAGTCGGTCACACAAGACAACTTCGGGGCGCCTGGGTGGCCAGCGTCTCCAACATGCATTGGCCGGCTCAGGCCGGTCTGTCGGGCGCGAAACAGCGGGCCGACCTGGACCAGATGCTGGACCGCCTGGCCGAGGCCCGATTCAACGCCGTCTTCTTCCAGGTCCGGCCCGAGGGTGACGCCCTCTACCGCTCCGAACTGGAGCCCTGGAGCCGCTTTCTGAGCGGACGTCAGGGAGGGGATCCGGGATACGACCCCCTGAAGTACCTGGTGGAGCAGGCCCATCGGCGCGGGCTGGAAGTGCACGCCTGGCTCAACCCTTATCGGGCCCAGGCCACTCCTCCCCCACCCGCCGGAGATCGACCGGTAGCTCCCCACCTGGCCGTGGTCGAGCCCCAGAGTGTGGTGGGCTATGGAGCCTTGCGCTGGATGGAGCCGAGTTCTGCACCCGTGCGGGCACGGCTGGTCAACGTCTGCCGCGATCTGACCCATCGCTACGACCTGGATGGACTGCACTTCGACGACTACTTTTATCCCTATCCCGAGGGAGAATTGCCCTTTCCCGACCAGGAAAGCTACGCGGCCTCTGGGACCTCCTTGAGTGTCGGCGATTGGAGACGCGGCCAGGTCAACCAGGCCATTCAGGAAGTGTCCGCGGCCGTCGCCGAGGAGAAGCCGTGGGTTCGCTTCGGTATTTCTCCCTTTGGCCTGCCCGCTCCGGAAAGACCGGAGGGAATCAGTGGGCTCGACCAATACGACAAGCTTTTCGCCGACACCCAGCTCTGGATGGACGAGGGTTGGGTGGACTATCTGGCCCCTCAGCTCTACTGGCCCACCACCCGCCAGGCTCAAGCCTACGAACCCTTACTCAAGTGGTGGCGCGAACATGCGCGCGACGGGCGCTACATCTTTCCAGGTCTCAATCTGGCCGCGCTGGGGAGCAAGCCCGAGTGGGACCTGGCCGAGTATCGTCGCGAACTGGCTCTGGCCAAACCGGAGCAGGGCTTCATCATCTGGAACGTCACTCCGATTCTGGAAAACCGGCAGAACGTGCGCACCGAATTGTTTGACTCGGCCGAGGTGCTGACCCCGCCGTTGGCGCGCCGCCGGGGACGCGTGGTGCCGCCACCGGAAGTTTCCAGGCGGGGAGACAGGCTGCGTCTCACCTACACGGATGAGATTCCCTGGCGCGCTTTTACCGTCTACCGCCGGGATGGATCGAACTGGACTCTGCACCAGATCGTGCGTTCTCACGAGGTGGAGCTGGAGCCCGGGCTCTGGGCTATCGCCTCGGTCAGTCGCGATGGAGTCGAAAGCCTGGCCCGGCAGGTAGCGGTCGGGCCCTAGCGGCGGGTTAAGAGAAAGACCGGAATTTCGCGCACGCCGGCGGTGGCCTTTTCGTAGTCTTTGAAGTTGGGCATGAGTTCGGCCTGGGCGTCGAAAAGGCGCTGGCGTTCTTCACCCTGGGCCAGGGAGGCGCGCACGGGAATGCTGTCGTCGCCGATTTCGATGGTGATGTCCGGGTGGGCCACCAGGTTGTGATACCAGTCCGGGTGGCTGGGGGCCCCGCCTTTGGAGGCGACGATGACGTAGCGGCCGGCGTCTTCGGTGTAGACCAGCGGGGCGATGCGTTCAGTTCCGCTCTTGGCGCCTTTGTGATGGACCAGAATCATGGGAAAGCCTTCGAACATGCCGCCGACCTTACCGTGGTTGGCGCGGAATTCCGCCAGCACCTTGGCATTCATTTCGTCCAGTGTTGCCTTGTCCATGGGAGCCTCCTAAATTTTTTTGCGAATCCCCAGAGTAACCCACAGATGGGTTCCAAAGATCGGTCTAAGGGCCCGATCGGATGGGGGTCCCGGTAGGGCTTGGCCTGGGCCGGGCCCCTTCGGGGTCCCGGTGGAGCTTAACCTGGGTTAACCTGGGGCGGGACCGTCCTCCGGGTCCCCGTGGAGCTTAACCCAGGTTAGGCTGGAGCGGGACCGGACCCCAGGTCCCCGTGGAGCTTAACCCAGGTTAGGCTGGAGCGGGACCGTCCTCCAGGTCCCCGTGGAACTTAACCCAGGTTAGCCTGGAGCGGGACCGGACCCCAAGTCCCGGTGGAGCTTAACCTGGGTTAACCCGGAGCGGAACCAGACCCCAGGTCCCCGTGGAGCTTAACCTGGGTTAACCTGGAGCGGGACCGGACCCCAGGTCCCGGTGGAGCTTAACCCAAGTTAGCCTGGAGCGGGACCCTAGCTAGGGGCGCCTTCCCGGACGGGCACTCCTCGTACCGCCTGGATGGCGGCGTAGATGGCTTCGTGGGTGGCGGGGGCGGGCAGGTCGACTTGCTGGGGTGAGCCGCTGGCAAAGGCGGCGACGGCGTCGCGCAGGGCTTCGCGCACCGACATGGCCAGCATGAAGGGGGGCTCGCCCACGGCTTTGGAGCCGTGGATGACGCCTTCCTGAGTGGCTTTGGGCAGCAGAGTCACGTTGAGCTCGGCCGGGGCGTCGCCGATCGAGGGGATCTGGTAGGTGCTGGCCGAGTGCGAGAGCAGGCGACCGTCGGCGGTCCACTTCAGCTCCTCGCCGGTCAGCCAGCCCATACCCTGGACGAAAGCTCCTTCGATCTGGCCGCGGTCCACGTTGGGGTTGAGCGAGTCGCCCACGTCGTGGAGGATGTCCACGCGCAGCACGCGCTTCATTCCGGTCAGGCCGTCCACTTCCACTTCGCTGACGGCGGCGCCGTAAGCAAAGTAGTAGAAGGGAATGCCGTGGCCCTTTTTCTTGTCGTAGGCCAGACCGGGGGTCCGATAGTAGCCGGTGGTCGAGAGCTGCACCTGCTGCAGGTAAGCCCGGTCGACCACGGCCGCAAAGGACAGTTCCCCGACCCGGTCGTCGGCGAAGACCAGCGAGGCCGCGTCGGTCGGCTTGCCTTGCTCGGCCATCATACCGGCGGCCACTTCGGCCAGGCGGCCGCGCAGCGTTTCACAGGCGGCCTTGACGGCGGCGCCGTTGAGGTCGGCACCGCTGGAGGCGGCCGTGGGCGAGGTGTTGGGAACCTTATCGGTGCGGGTCTTCATGACGCGCACGTGGTCGGCGGAAATGCCCAGCTCGCGCATGGCCACGCCCCGGATCTTGGTGTAGAGGCCCTGGCCCATCTCGGTGCCGCCGTGATTGACCTGTACCGTTCCGTCCCGGTAGATCAGCACCAGCGCGCCGGCCTGATTCAAGAACGAAGCCGTGAAAGAAATGCCAAACTTGACGGGGGTGATGGCCAGGCCGCGCTTGCGCTGCGGATGGGCGCTGTTCCAGGCGGCGATCTCGCGCCGGCGCTCGCTGAAGCGAGCTTGCTTGCAGAGACTGACCCAGATCTCGGGAATGCGGTTGTCTTCCAGCGGCTGGCCGTAGTGGGTGGTATTGCTCTCGCCGCTGCCGTGGTAGAGGTTGCGTTCGCGCACCACTTCCGGGGGCAGTCCCAGGTGACGGGCGATGCGGTCGAGCATTTCCTCGATGTAAATCATGCCCTGGGGGCCGCCGAAGCCGCGATACGCGGTAAAGGAACAGTTGTTGGTCTTGCCCACTCGCCCGGTCACTTCGGCGGCCGGCAAATAGTAGGAGTTGTCGATGTGGAAGAGGGCCCGGTCGTTGATCGACTCGGACAGGTCCAGAGCCCAGCCGCCGTCGGAAATCAGGGTAGCGCGCACACCGCGCAGGCGGCCTTCGCCATCAAAACCGACTTCGTACTTGCCCCAGAAAGGATGGCGTTTGCCGGTGACCACCATGTCGATGTCGCGGTCCAACTGGATGCGCGCCGGTTTACCCGTCTTCCAGGCGGCCAGCGCCACCAGGGCGGCGAAACCGTTACCCTGGGTTTCCTTGCCGCCGAAACCGCCGCCCATGCGCGGGGCTTCCACCACTACCTTGTTGCGCGGCACATGCAGCACGTGCGAGACCACGGCCTGGATTTCCGAGGGATGCTGGGTCGAGGAGCAGACGAACATATCGCCGTCGTCGCCGCGCTCGGCCCAGGCGGCCTGCGACTCCAGATAAAAGTGTTCCTGACCGCCCAGGTCAAATTCTCCCGAGAGAAGGTGGGGACTGGCCTGCAGGGCCGCTTCCACGTCGCCCCGACGGATGATGTGGGGCTCGGTGTGATAAGAACTCTGCTCCCAGGCCTGGCGGGCGCTGCGGATCTGGGGCAGCGCCTCATACTCGACCACCACGGCGGCGGCCGCCGTTTTGCATTCCTCCAAAGTGCGGCCCACCACCGCGGCCACGATCTGGCCGTGGAAGAAAACTTCCCCGTCGGCAAACAGAGCTTCATCCTGACGCAGGGCTCCGATGTCGTTGATGCCGGGCACGTCCTGGGCGGTGAGCACGCGCACGATGCCGGGCATTTTCTCGGCCAGCGAGGTGTCCAGCTTCAAAATACGAGCATGCCCCTGGGTGGAGAGCACCGGCCAGATTTCCAGCATGGGTCGCAGCGAAGCCTGGTCGTCCACATAGATGGCCGTGCCGGTGACGTGACCGATTGCGCTTTCGTGCTTGAGAGCGCGACTGGCTTCGGCTTCGGCATAGCCGGGGCCGACGCAGAAATCCAGCGGTCCATCCTGGGCGGCACTCTCTTCGCCGAGCCAGAATTTCTCGAAAAGACTGACGATCAGGCCGCGGCGGAAAGCCGCTCCGGCACGCACGTCGTCGATGGGCGCAAACTCACCCGCCAGCACCTCGCACGCCGACGCCACCGTATCGGCGTTCCAGGGCTTGCCCAGCAAGAAGGCCTCCGTTTTGAGAGCTCGTGAGGGCATGGCGGCCACGCCACCATAGGCCAGACGGGCCCCAGAAACCTTATCACCCTCCAGATCCAGCCAAAAGCCCGCCGAGACAATGGCGATGTCCAGTTCGCGGCGCTTGGAGACTTTGTAGGAGGCGGCCAGACGAGCCGCTGCCCGCGGGATGGTCACCGACACCATGATCTCGTCGGCGGCCAGCACGGTCTTGCGGTAGCCCACGAAGAAATCGGCCAGCTCCACGGTGCGCGTGCCGCGCTGGCTGGCCAGCTGCACGGTAGCCCCCAGCGAGAGCAGAACCGGCGCCATGTCGCCGATGGGCGAAGCCGTGACCAGGTTCCCACCCAGGCTGGCGCGGTTGCGGATGGGCCGCGAGGCGAAGACCAGCAGCATTTTTTGCAGTTGCGGGAAGTCGCCCGCAAGCGATTCTTCGAGAGCCGTGAGCGAAGCCGAAGCGCCCACCACCAGTGCTTCATCGCTGCGAGAAATGCGCGAGAGTTCGGGCACCGCTTCGGTGGAAATCAGCAGCGGGTAGCGCTTGTTGGCCTTGTTGATGTAGACGCCCAGTTCGGTGGCGCCGCACACCAGCACCGCCTCGGGATGCTGCGAGCGCAGTTCCAGCAAGGCCGCCAGGGTGGTGGGACGCAGCCAGCGTTGCGAAGCGGTGGTGTACTCGACCTCGTCGAGGGCGGGCGGAGCCTGAGCCAGGCGCTCGCGGAAGGGATCTTCGGAGGCACGATTCTGCTGGGCGTCCAGAAAGGCTTCGCGGATGGGGCGGTAACCGGTGCAGCGGCACAGGTTGCCGTTCAACTGATCGTTGACCTGCCAGCCTTCCTCCAGGTTCTCGCGATAGTAGCCTTCGAACATGGAGGCGATGAATCCGGGAGTACAGTAGCCGCACTGCGAACCATATTTGCGCACCATGGCCGCCTGCACGGGATGCAGAGCCTCGGGAGTGCCGATGCCTTCGACGGTTATGACCTCCCGACCGGCCAGGCTGGGCAGCAGCGCAATGCAGCTGTTGATGGCCCGGTAGGTGGTCTTGCCCGAAGCGGTGCGATCGACCACGGCCACCGTGCAGGCCCCGCAGTCTCCCTCCGCGCAGCCTTCTTTGCTGCCGGTGCAACCGGTGCCGCGCAGGTAGGACAGAAGCGACTTGTTGGTCGATTCGTCGGTGACTTGAACGGTGCGCCCGTTCAACGTGAATTCGAAGTGGGTACTCAAAGGACCACTCTTTTAGTTACGCCCCCCTCGGGGTCCTGCCGAGTTACTTTAGGGGGCAGCCGGCGGCGATCCAGCGTCCCAAAAGGGCCCGTTCCTCAGGGGTCATCTTGGTGGCGTTGCCGAGCGGCATGACCTGGCGATCCACCGCCTGCATCTTGATGCGATCGGCGGCTTCCACCATCTGGCTGGGTGAATCGAGCTTCAGTCCCTTGGGCGCTTCCACGAAGCCCATACCGGGCGACTCTGAGTGGCAGACGGCGCAGCGTTGCGCGATGACCACGCGCACTTCGGCGAAGGGCGGGGCATCGGCGGCGGTAGGCGCCACCGGCGGTTTGGGAGCGGGCCAGAGAACCCAGAAGATGCCGGCCGTGGCGGAGGCGGCGATGGCGGCGGCAATGCGTCCGGCGGTGGTGAAACCGACCAGGAACAAATGGCGCATACCGGCGCCAAAGACGATGAAGAGGGCCATCAGCGCCCAGTTCAGGTGGTGTCCGAAGATGCCGGCAAAGTGGTTGCTCAGCATCAGGAAAATGACCGGGAAAGTGAAGTAAGTGTTGTGGGTGGAGCGGAACTTGGCGTGCTTACTCAGGCCGTAGTTCACTTCTTCGCCGCCGGCGGCCATCGAGTACATCTTGCGCTGGGGCGGGATGATGTGAATCCACACGTTGAAAGCCATCAGCGAGGCCATGATGGCGCCCATTTGCAAGAAGGCGGCGCGGCCCGAGAGGGTGTGGGTCAGCCACCAGTCCAGCCCGAAGAGGTAGGCCAGCGTCAGCGAGCCGCACAGCAGAGTGCGGTGACGCAGCGGGGTGCGCCACAGACCGTCATACAGAATCCAAGATCCGACGATGGAACCGAAGCTGAGGCCGACGGCCTGCAAGCCGGTGAGGTTGCGCACGTCGGGGTCGACCATGTAGGACTTGGCGCTCAGCCAGTAGACCACGATCAGCAGCAGAAAGCCGCTGATCCAGGTACCGGTGGCTTCCATCCAGAACCAGCGCAGCTTGGGGGGAAGCTTGCCGGCCAGCAGCGGGCGTTTCTCCACCGTGTAATAGCTGCCGCCGTGGATCAGCCAGGTGATGCCGGAGACGTGGGGGCGCTTCTCGGGGTCTTCGTACATGTGGTTGTCGAGCCACATGAACAAAAGCGAGTCGCCGATCCACATAATCGCGGTGATGACGTGGATCCAGCGCAGCAATATACCGAGCCATTCTTCAAAAGGACCTAACATGGGATGCGCCAGTTTCGCAGACCCCGACTCGCTCCCCTGCGCCAAAAAGAGTTCCAGGGGAACATCTAGAACCGCATGGCGTGAAGTTAACTTCCTCGGTAGGTACTGTAAGCGTAGGGCGAGACCAGCAGCGGCACATGGTAGTGCGCCCCGGCATCTTCGATGCCGAAAGCCAGCGGCACCATGTCCAGGAACGGCACCTCGGCCAACTGGACGCCTCGGGCTCGGAAATAGGCACCGGCCTCGAACTCCAGAGTGTAGCGACCTCTTTTGAAAGCTTCGCCTTCCAGCAGCGGGCCATCCACACGCCCGTCGGAGTTGGTGACCGTCTCCACCAAGAGCTTGTGCGAGCTGTCAAAAAGTCGGATGGCCAGGCCCGCCGCCGGGCAGCCATGTGCGGTATCAAGAACGTGAGTCGTCAATTTTCCCATAGACCAGGATACTACGATCAATCGGCAAGAAAGGGCAAATCATGAGTTCAGATCCCCGTGACTATGTCGGCTACGGCCAGCACCCCCCACATCCCAGGTGGCCCAACAACGCCCGCGTGGCCGTGCAGGTGGTGCTCAACTACGAGGAGGGCGGTGAAAACTGCGTCCTCAACGGTGACCCCGCCGCCGAGACCTTCCTTTCCGAGATCATCAACGCGCCCCGGGTGGAAGGGCGCCATATGAGCATGGAGCAGATCTACGAATACGGCACGCGGGCCGGCGTCTGGCGCCTCATGCGCTTGTTCCGCAAATACAAAATCCCGGTCACCATTTTCGCGGTGGCCATGGCCCTGGAAAAGTATCCCGAGATGGCCCGGGCCTTTGTGGATGAGGGTTATGAGATTTGCTCCCACGGATACCGCTGGATCAATTACCAGGACGTGGACGAAGCCACCGAGCGCGAGCACATGAACAAGGCCATCGAAATCATCGAGCGCCTGACCGGAGCGCCGCCGGACGGCTGGTACACCGGCCGCACCAGTCCCAACACGCGCCGACTGGTGGCCGAAAACGGCTCCTTCCTTTATGACGCCGACGACTACAGCGACGACCTGCCGTTCTGGACCCACACCGCCGGCAAGCCGCAACTGATCGTGCCCTACACGCTCGACACCAACGACATGCGCTTCGCATCCTTTCAGGGTTTCAACACCGGCGACCATTTTTTCAGCTATCTGAAGGACGCCTTCGACACCCTCTACGAAGAAGGGGCCAGCGCTCCCAAAATGATGTCGGTGGGTCTGCATTGCCGGCTGGTGGGTCGACCGGGCCGCATCCGTGGTCTGGAGAGATTTTTCCAGCACATCACCTCGTTCCCGGACGTCTGGATCTGCCGCCGGGTGGACATCGCCCGCCACTGGCACGAACATCATCCTTATCAGGAGACGAAATGAGCAAAGCCGAGTTCGTTCAAAAATACGGCGGTATCTACGAGCATTCGGCCTGGGTGGCCGAACAGGCTCACGGCGCCAGCGACATCCCCGCCGCCATGCGGGCGGCTGTGGAGGCAGCCGGCCACGAGAGTCAACTGGCGCTGCTGCGGGCTCACCCGGACCTGGGGGAGAAGTTGGACACCCTGACGCCGGACTCGACGGCCGAACAGCAGGGAGCCGGTCTCAACCTGTGCAGCCCCGAGGAATTCCAGGAGTTCCACCAGCTCAACAACGCCTACAAAGAGAAATTTGGCTTCCCCTTCATCGTGGCCGTCAAGGGATTGAACCGCCACGACATTCTGGAGCGCTTCCGCCAGCGCATCCACAACTCCCAGGAAGCCGAATTCCGCACCGCTCTGGAGCAGGTGCATCGCATCGCCGGCTTCCGCCTGGCCGATCTTTCGTGAGGAAACTCAAGCCCGAACCCTTGACCCGCGAGGCCTTCGCCCCCTACGGCGAGGTGATCGAGGTGGGCGGCGCCAAAGAGATTCGGGAAATCAACTACGGAAACACCCGGCGCTTCCACGACCTGGCCGGTCTAGATATGGGAGAAGGGCGGGCGCTGGTGAGCATTTTTCGCTCCTCTCCCCTGCCCCGCCCCATTCCCCTCAAGGTGATGGAAGTGCATCCGCTGGGCTCACAGGCCTTCATGCCGCTGAACGGCCGCCCCTATCTGGTGGTGGTGGCCGGGCAGGGCGAATTTCAGACGGAAAACCTGCGCGTTTTTCTGGCCGGACCCGAGCAAGGCGTCAACTATCACAAGGGCTGCTGGCACCACTACAGCCTGGCCCTGGATGAGGCGTCCGACTTTTTAGTGATCGACCGGGACGGACCCGGAAACAACTGCCTGGAAGTGTTCCTGGATGAGGAGATCGTCATTGACTACTGAATTTCTGCCGGCCTTTTTGATCGGCTATTCCAACTCGGATTTTACTCAACCCCACGAAGTGGTGCTGCCTGACGAGGCCCCCGACTGCCGCCTGCAGTTCACCCACATGGGAGCGCGCTATTCCGGTTACGAAACCCTGCGCCACAAGGCCACCACTCCCCAGAAGAACGGCTTTCGTTACGACCACAACGCCCATCACTGGCTGCACATCGGCCTCAGCAAACGTTCGCTGGTGCACACGCTCAAGATCAGCACCAAATGGTTTACGGGCAACCAGGTGCGAGCCGTCACCGTCGACCTGATCGACGAATTGACCGGCAAAACCCAGCGGGTGTTGGACCGCCAGTCCCTCAACCCGGACGCCGACCATGAATTCCCGGTGGCCGGAGTGGCCGCCACCGAATGCCGCGTCAAATGCTACTACGAGGGGGGCATCGCGCGTATTCAATTGTTCGGCGGCGCCGCTGCCGAACAACTCAAAGAGCGCCCCAATTTGCTGGAAACGGCGCAGATCTCCCACATTTCCAACGACCACTACGGCAACCCGGCCATGGCCGTGGCCGGCACTCGCAAGGAAACCCACATGGTGGGCTGGGAATCGGCCCGCACCGGCTTTGGAGAACGGGCCCTCTTTCAGCTGGAGAAGCCGGCGGAAATCGGAGAGCTGGTGGTGGACACCTACCTGCACCGACTCAACCCGCCCCTTTCCTCTCACCTCTTCGGTTGGAACGGCTCGGACATCGACGAGGCCATGAAGGAGGCGCCGCGCTGGAAGCTGGTGCTGGACGATGGCCGGGAGATTTTGCCCGACGACTTTCAGGCCTACATGCTGGGCCAGAAATATTTGGAGGAAGGCGTGACCAGCTTTGACATCCGCCTGCACAACGACAATCCGCGCTGGTTACCGATCCTGGCCCACGGGGAACTGGCCGCCGACCGCTATCATCGCTTTCGTGATCTGCAGCCGGTGGGTCCGGTAACGCACCTGCTTTACATGCACTACCCCAACGGGGGCATTCACGGCCTCAAGGCCTTCGCCCGATGAAAAAGCGCTTCTTGTTGCTGTGCTGGTTGCTGGTGGCCCCGGTGTGGGCCCAGAGCGCTTACCAGTCGGGGGTGGACAACTACAAGAATCGCCAGTATGAGGCGGCGATTCCCTATTTTACCCAGGCCATTACGGCCGGGGAACAGCCGGACGGTGCCTATTACAATCGGGGCCAGTGTTATTATTTTGTCAGTCGCTACGACGAAGCCATTGCCGACTACACGGCCAGCTTGAAATTGAAAGCGAGCGTCAACGCCTTCTTTCAGCGTGGTCTGTGCCTGCACCAAAAGGGCAGTTTCGACGCGGCCATCAGCGACTACAGCGAAGGCCTGAAGCTGACTCCTTCCGATCCCGAACTCTTCTACAACCGCGGCATCAGCCAGGAGGCGAAGGGGGCTCACGAGGAGGCCCTGAGCGACTACAACCAGGCGATTGCTCTGCGGCCCAACTATGCCAAGGCCTTCTGCAACCGCGGCAATGTCTATGCAGCCAAAAAAGACTACGTGGCCGCCATCGCCGACTACAGCAAATGCATCGAACTGGATTCCAGCTGGCCGGAAGCGTTCGACAATCGCGGCCTGGCCTACATTAACAGCCAGCCGCCGCAGCTCGACCTGGCCCTGGCCGATTTCAACAAGGCCATCGAAATCTCGCCCACCTACGCCAAGGCCTGGCGCGATCGCGGCATTCTCTACGTCTATAAGAAAGACTACCCGAAGGCCATTCTGGAACTCGACCAGGCGATTCTTCTCAACCCCAAAGCCGCTCCCAGCTTCGTGATGCGCGGTGCGCTACGCGAGGACACCAAGAACCCGGCCGGGGCCCTGGCCGATTATCAGGAAGCCCTGAAGCTCGACCCGGACAACCGGTTGGCCAAAGCCGGTCTGGCTCGCTTACAGAAGCCCTGATCAAGAGATCTAGACGCCCTGAAGGTCTGAGCGGGATTTCCATAGGGTAGGTTGGGCTCGTATGTTGCGCCGCCTCTTCGCCCTCTCGCTCCTGATCAGCCTGGGCCTGCCCGCGGGGGCCGCCGAGCCCGCTCGCTCGGGCCGCTCCTCCGGGGGAAAATCGCGTGGAGGCAAGGCCCGGGCCCCGGTGATTCACCCTAGCCGCATCGCGCTGCCGGAGAACCAAGGGGAGGATGAGGTGGAGGGGGGCGATATGGACGGCTCCAAGCTGTTCACGGCCGACACCGAAACCATGCCGGCCGGGCTGTGGAGCGTCAACGTCGGCTACTTTCTGTCGCTGGCCGACAAGCAGTTCGACGACCGGGGAGCCCAGAACGCCCTGGGAGAGACGCGCCGCTCCGACCTGTGGGTTCTTTCGGCCAGCACGGGTCTGAGCGACAATTGTGACCTGACCATTCTGGGGGCGGCCAATCGTCTGAACGATCAGTTCCAAGAGGACAATTTGCCGGCCTCGGGTCTGGGTTCGGTGCAGGGCGCGGGCCTGACCAACGTGGCCATGCAGCTGCGCTGGCGACTGGTGGAGGACGAGGGGGACGGATTCAGTCTGGCCGTCATCGGCGGTCCCGCGCTGCAGCAGTCGCTGATCACCGACGACGAGGACACCCTTTACCACGCCAACGCGGGTTTTGTAGGCTGGCAGCAGTCGGTGGTGCTGCGCCAGGACCTGGACCCGTTCAGCACCTGTCTGGAATTGTTTTACGGCTTTCCTCTGGCTTCCGGACCCAACACCTTTCAGCAGTTCGGCGCCAACCTGGGGGTGGGCTGGAATGCCAATGAATGGCTGCTGCCGGTGGCCGAACTCAACTACATCAAGGTCCTCCCCTATGGAGACACCACCGTGGACAGCCTGGCCGCCACCGTAGGATTGGTGCTCAAGCCCAACTCCACCTCGGCCATCAGCCTGGGCGTGCAAAAGACGCTGTGCGGGCGCAACGTGGAGAACTTCACCACCTACACGGTCAGCGGCTCCCTCAGCTTCTGAAGGATTTTTGGTTCCAGCTCTAAGGCTGGAGCAAGATGGAACTGAACAATCTTCTCCAATCCATGGCTTCCGAGGGCACCGTCGAATCCTCCGGCGTCTTCACTCTCGACTTCGAATTCGCCGAGCGAAAGTTGGATGACTACCGATTGCCCGATCCGGCTCTCTTCATCCTCAATCTGGTGGCCGCGGCCGTCTTGTGCGAAGCCCACGAATTCGTGGTGGAAACGGAACGGGCCGAGACTCGCGTCTTCTTCAACGGCCTTCTGCCAGAGCCGGAACGGTTGGGAGAATTGTTCAACTTCATTCTCAAGGCCGGGCCTCACCCGGCCCTGCGCGAACTGGCGCTGGCCTTGCACGGAGCCCGCAGCTTGCCCAACGACCCGCGCATCCGCCTCGAGGTCGGCACCAAAGCGGGCGGCTGGCAAGGGCAGGTTCAGGGCGCTCGCTTGGAAGTTCAGCCGGTCGCCCTCGAACGACTGGGCGTCAAGGTGACCGTCCAACACACCGCCGCTTCTCCCTGGCAGCGGCTTTTGGGGATGGGCCAGTCCAGTTCCGGACAGAAGATTCTCGAGCAGCTCTTTCACTTCTGCCGCTATGCGCCGCTCGACCTCAAAGTCAACGGCCAACCCAAGGGCAGCTACGTGCCGATGGGCCTGCACCAGGATCAGGGGCCGTTCGCCCGTCTCTATGCCCAGGGCACCCAGAATCTGCGCATCAGTCGCCCGGGAACGCGGCGCAACGACGTTTACTTCGCCCCCAACCGGAGTTCGGCGGTGGCCAGCTCCCTTCTGGTGGGGCTGGCCACCCCGCAGGTGGCGGAGCGGGAGGGGCTGCTTTTCATCTCTCGCGGGGTGGCCTTCCGCCGTCCCTCCTCGCTGCTGGGCAATGAACTGGCCTGCGCGGTGGTCAGTGCCGATCACCTGGAGAAGAACCTCTCGCAGACCGACGTCATCGAGAACGACGATTTCCACGCTCTGGTGGCCGAAGCTCGCCGCCTGGTGGAGGTGCTGGTGGAAGAAGTCTGCTCCAATCCGCCGCTCTGGAAACAAGACCAGGCCAGAGCCCTGCAGACCCTGCTGGAAAGCCGCTATCCGGCCGAACCACGACCGCCGGCGGTGGAGCTGTTCTTTCGACTGCAGCAAATGAACCATTCTTTCGTGACCCCGGAAAGCACCGAAGAGCAGATCAACTTCTACCTGAGCTTGAGTTCCGACGAGCAGAAAGCGGCCTCCCACTTCCGCAGCCAGATGTTGGGACTGCTCAAGACCCGCATCCTGCAGTGCCTGGAGCACAAACGCTGGGCCGCGGCCGACCGCTACCTGGGCCTGGCCGAGCGGCTGGGTCAGGCCCCGCGGGTGGATTTCCGCATGCTGCTCTGCTTTTTTGCCGAGGATCTGGACTCCGCACGCCGCCTCGACGAAGGTTGCGCCGAGCCTCCCTCCCCCGCCCGGCTGCTGTTGCGCTACATCTGGGGCTGGTCGGCCTCGCCACCCACCCAGTCGGCGCTGAGCCGGTTCTTCGAGATGGAACGCGCCATCCAGAAGGGTCAGATCGGCGCCGCCGTGGAAACGGCCGGCTCGCTGGAGGAGGCCACCCTGACGCCGTTTCTGGGGCTGTGGCTGGGCTGGTTCGCGCTGCATCGCCGCGACTATCGGGCGGCCGAGGGGTTCTGGTTCCAGGCGTTGTCCAAGGTCAGCCCCGCAATGTACAAACTTTGGTATGGCCGAATGTGGGCCCAACTGGCGGGCAAGATACCGTTGACCGCCCAGATTCGCTGGCAGGCCCGCCAGGGTATCCGCCAGTATCTGAAAAGCCGCAAAGAGAACGATCGCTTCGAGCACAACGAGGACTCAGGGCTGTTTGACTGGGCCCAGACGGTTTGGCGGCTGCGCGCCGACGGCGACCCGGCGGCCACCACCGTCTTTTTGCGCTCTTACCTGCGCTATCTGTTGATCCCGGAGAAGTTGGCCCTGGAGCCGTTCTCTTCTCCCGAACTGCCGGTCGCGCTGCCAACCAGCTAGAAGGGAGCTCATGGCCGGGCGCAAAGTCGTCAGGATGAGCAACTTGCCTACTTTTGGAGTCTGGTACGACTTCCGCCAGTCCCTGCCTTTTGACATCCCCTATCGCCAGTTCTACCGAGAGGTGCTGGACGAAGTGGTCCACGCCGAGCAGTTGGGCTTCACTCATTGCTGGACTTCCGAGCACCACTTTGTGGACGATGGCTATCAGCCGTCCCAACTGGTGGCACTGGCCGCCATCGCCGGTCGCACCCAGAAAATGCAACTGGGCACCAATGTGCTGCTGTTGCCGCTTTATCATCCGCTGCGGGTGGCGGAGGACGCGGCCGTGCTCGACCTGGTTTCGGGCGGACGCTTCACGCTGGGCGTGGGAGCCGGTTACGTGGAATTCGAGTTCGAGGCGCTGGGGGTGAACCGCAAACAGCGGCCCTCGCTGATGGAAGAAGGCGTGAAAATCATTCGCCAGGCCTGGGACCGGGGCAACATCGGATTTCAGGGTGAGCGCTGGCAATTGCCGGAGCTGCCCTTCAGCCCGCAGCCGGAGCGCCACATTCCCATCCTCTTTGGGGCCAACGCGCCCTCCGCCTTGCGCCGGGCCGTGCGCCTGGGCGATGGCTTCGTGACCGGCAGCAGCGCCGCCGGACTCAAAGCCGTGCGCGAGCAGTATGCGGTTCTTCAAGACGAAATGCAGGCCCAGGGGAAAACCCCCGAGACCTTCCCGTATACGTTCTCCACCTGGATGCATCTGGGGGATAGCTCGGAAGCCGCCTGGAACGAGGTCGCCGAAGGCGTCGCCTACCAGCTCAACCGCTATGCGGACTGGGGAACCGACCGAGATCAGCCACGCCCGAAGAAACTAACGGCCAAAGATCTGCAGCGCGAGAACTTCCCCTTCATCGGACATCCCGAGGAGGTGGCTCAGGCTATGGTGGACCTGCACAAAGACATCCCTTACGTGCACTTTTGCTACTGGGGTCGGACGCCCGGACTGAACACCCGGCAGGTGCTCAAAAATCAGGAGCGGTTCCAATCGCAGGTCGTGCCGCCGGTGCAGAAAGCGCTAGCTCAGCAGTAGAGCTTTTGCCAGATCAGGTCGGCGATTTCGGACTCGAAACCACGCGACACTTTCTGCAACCAGCGCATCCGCCCGATAGGCTTGGCACAGCAGGCGCAACACGGCTCGCGAAAGAAATCGACGTGCAGGTTGCCTTCGTTGATAGAAAACTGGCAGCATTCGTGGATTTTGGCCAGGCGAACTATGGCGTTTGCCCAGCGGACAGGATCGCAACCGGAGTTTGGCATTGGGCCTCCAGGGGCGGGAGATCTAGAGCGGATAAGCTCAACAACAGCGCCACCACCGAAAAAATGAGAGTGAGAGCGGAGCGCGCCTCGGCGACGTCTTCGCTTTGCTCGCGGGACAACTTCATCATCAGGCAAGCCTTTCAAACCAGACGAGTCTTCTGTCCCGCCTGAACAATGCCGCTCTTGCCCGCTCGCCCAGGGTTTTCCTGCCTGCCTGGAAATATTTTTAGGCGCTCCATAAAATCATGCGGAAGCCCGAGCGGCCCGATAGGCGTGTACATCCTCGAAGATTTGGCGTCGCAGTTCGGCCACGGCCGCCTCGTGCTGGGCCGGAGGCATGGCGATTCGCACCGCCAGCTTGCTCTGATCCTGGAAGAACACCTCGGGCTCAAAGCCGGGACTGCGCAGACTGTTCTTGGCGCCGGCCTGCTGCAGCACCGTGGTCAGGGACGCCAGATCATCGCCGTCCTTGAGGTCCACCGGCACGCTTCCGCGACGCTCACCGCGCATGGAGTAGTTGATGATCGTTCCATTGGTGATGCTGGAGTTGGGAATGATGATGGTCTCGTTCTCGCCACTGACCAGTCGGGTGGTGAAGATGCCGATTTCGTCAACCACTCCCTGCTTGCCCGCCACCTCAATGCGATCGCCCTTGGTGAAGGGCCGGAAAAACAAAATCATGGTGCCGGCGGCAAAGTTGGAAAGACTTCCCTGCAGCGCCAGTCCCACCGCCAGGCCGGCCGAAGCGAAGATGGCCAGCAGACTGGCCGTCTTGACGTCCAGCTTTTCCAGGGCGGCGATGATGGTGGCCGCCATCGCCGCGTAACGCACCAGCGAGCTCAGGAAGTCGCTGAGCGCCGCGTCTACTCGGGATTTAAGCAACAGTGTCCGGGTGAAGGAACCGAGACGAGCCGACAACCAGCGGCCCACCAGAAAGATCAGAACGGCATAGACGAGCTTGCCCAGAAGTTGCAGCAAGCCAGGACCCCACAACAGTATCAATTGCCGGCTCGAGGCCGGCAGAGCATCAAAGAAATTCATAGGTTGGGCCAGACTATACGCGACAACACCAATGAGGAAGCGGCTTAGCTACCAGGAAGGCCGGACGGGTGGCCCTTGACAGAGGCTTGACAAACCTTTGACAGGGAACTTGCCGAATACGCCAAATTAGAGAAGGTGGGTCGTTCGCTGCGCGCTTTATCGGTGCTGGAGCTTGTCATCGCCTTGGGGATTCTGGCCGCTCTGCTGCTTTGCCTGACTGCTTTCTTTCTGGGAATCTGGAGAGCGACCAGCAAGCAGGACGACCTGACCGCCGGCACCGCCTTTGCCCAGATGCAAATGGATCGAGCCGTTCTCAACGGGACCTACGCCAACAGCGCCGCCAACCTGAGCGGACAAGCCTACAGCCACGACAGCCACACTCAGACGCTTTTCACCTACAGTCTCACCTCCACCGAGGTTCCGCTACCACCGCCCTCCACCCAGAGCGCCTATTTCGTCGAGGTGACGGTCTCCTGGTGGGACGGGCGACGGTCCGGGGTGGGCAACCTCTCCACCCGCCTCTCGCGATTGGTAACCCCTCCATGAGACGCGGCTTCAGCTTACTGGAAGCGGTTATTTCTTGCTCGCTGCTGCTCGGTTGCGTGCTGGCCGCCTTCGGCCTGTTCGAGTTCGGCAGTGCCGTCTTTCGTCTGGGCAACCTGCGCAACGGCCTGCAGGCTCAGGCACGACGGGCGGCCCTGAGCCTGGAGGGCGATCTGCGCCGAGCCGACTATGGAATGATGAGCTTTGTTTCCCGCAGTCCCAACGGCCGCCATCGAGACGGCCTGTGCCTACCCACGCTGCGCTCCTGGTCCACCGCCGCCAGCTTTGACTCCACCAGTGGACGCCCGCGTTGGGACGGTTACCTGGTGATCTACGCCACCGGCGACGGCCGCCTGATACGCCAGCTGGTGGCTCCGCCCGGTGCTCCTTACACGGGACCCTGGGTGGATTTCAGCGAGGCCACCAATCTGCGCGAGAATCCGGCCACCAATGCGGCCGGGGTGGCGCTCAGCACACTGGCCGACCAGGTTGAGGAATTTCGCATCGATCCGTCCGGATCCGGCGATTCCATCCGAGTCTTGATCCAATTTCGCGGCCTGGGGGGCCGGCGACCAGCGGGAGGACAGCAAATGGACGAAAGCCTACAGGTCGAATTTCAGATCCATCCGGAGAACACGCTATGAGGCACTTTCGGAAAGGTATCGCCCTGGTGCTCACCCTCTCCATGGCCACGCTGATGGCGCTGCTGTGCGGGGCCTTGCTGAACATCAACCGATCCAGTCTGAATCTCATGGCCACCTCGCGGGAACGGCAAAACGGCTATCAGGTGTGCCTGACCGGCCTGGACTACGTGCGCGGGCGTCTGGCCAGCGATGCCACCTATGGCACGGTGGCCTTCGCCCCGGCCACCACCATGCTGCTGCCGGGTAAGCTGGAGATCCGCGAAAAGCCGGACCGGATCGAGGGGGATGACCTGACCGCCGAGTCCCATTTCGAAGCCCGCGTGGTCAACAACCTGGCCGGCAACAGCGCCATGGAATCGGTGGAGGCTTCCTGGCGGCGCCTCAACCTGCCCTCGCACAGCTGCCTGGTGGTGCTGCAAGGACGCTGTGGCCAGGCCCGGCGTCGCCTGGAGGTGGTTCTGCAACGAGGCCAGTCTTTTCGCGGGCCGCTCAACGCCAACGGCAGCCTGGCTCTGCGCCTCAACCCTTCCGCGCCCGACCTGGACAAAGTCCGCTTCCACTCCAACGAGCCCCTGCTGAACGCGGTGCGGGCGAACGGCGACCTGTTGCTGCCGCTGGGCAGCCAGATGGAATTTGGAGCGACCGAGGCGTCGGGTCGAATCAATGGACGGGACGACGTCAACGTGGGCGGCCAGCCGATCATGGACAGCCAGGGCCGCATGACCGGCGTCACCGGAGGCAGCTGGCTCAAGGACAACGCCACCCTCAAAGAGACGACGGAGAACGAGAGTAAATCCCTGGTCGGCATCGGCCAGTCCCAGACGGTGCCGAAACTCTCGGCCGGAGACGTGAAGCGCGGCAGCGGCGGCACCCATTCTTTGCCCGGCGGCCTCTACGCTTTCAGCGACGCCAACACCGTGAGCTTTTTCTCCGACCCTCACGCGGATCCGGACACAGCCACTCCGACCCGAGTCTTTCACGGAGTGATTTACAACGGCGCCAGTGACAGCGGCACGCCCGACCAGGAAGCCGTCTACCTCAAGGATGGACGCTTCATTCCCAGCGGGCGCGTGGAGGCCTCGGCCGACATGGTGGTGGGGTCGACCAGCGGAGTGCCGCCGCAGATGGCTCTGGGATACAGTCGGGAGGGCACCTTGGACGAAGCCGCTCCTGGAGCCAGCAGTCTGGAAGTGAAGGGCAATTTGACGGTGGCGGGAGATGTGGCCGGCAACGGGTCGCTGCTGACCACCGGCCACGGAGACCTGACCATCAACGGGCGCAGCGAGCTCTCGGCGGCCCCCGATCAGGCCACCACCCTGTTTGCGGAAGGGGCCATCAAGCTTGAGCCGGTTCCGGCCTCGGCCAATTCGGCCCCGGACGCGTTTCTGCCCATCGATTTCCGAGTGTTGCGCCAGGTGGATGTCGACTACGAGCCCTTTACCCATCTGCATGAGTGGGGTCTCACCACTCCGTCCAAGCGTCGCGAATACGTGGGCTCAAGCGACTCCAGCCTGTCCTCTTCGATTCGCGACAGCAGCCTGCCCAACTACACGAGTACGATTGCCTCCCAGATTCCCGGTTGGCCCAGCACCACTCCGGGGGGCCACCCGCTGCCGTCGGCCGCCTCCAACTACATTTCGGACCTGTTGTCTTCCACGCATACGAGTTCTCCGCCCTACAACGACACCACCGGGATGTCGATTGGCAGGCATCTGCGCCTGCGGGAATACATCAAGAGCGTCGACGCCG
The DNA here is from genome assembly GCA_017307785.1 of Vulcanimicrobiota bacterium. GTDB lineage: Bacteria > Vulcanimicrobiota > Xenobia > Xenobiales > JADMJV01 > JADMJV01. The sequence goes on from JAFKGI010000016.1 coordinate 93,693, forward strand.
GACATCCGGACGCCAACTGGCTGAACCTCCACGAAAAGAACGATGAAGTGACCGACCGGCTGGTCAATCTCTACACCATGCTCGATCGCGATGCCAAACACCACGGATTCACCGACATGAAGGACTGGTGGAACTCACCTCAGGCCTTTGCTCTCTACGGCGGCCAGAACTGGCGAGACATCAAGTTACGGGGTCTGGTTTACGCGGGTGATTTCTTTCACGCGGTGGGCAATCATCGCTTTACGGTGGAAGGCGCCATCGCGGCCGCCACCGGCAGTCTGACCATTCGCAATATCTCGGCCGCCGATTTCACCTTCAATTCTGACCAGCTGAAAAGCCTGATCCCCGACAACAGCGGGCGCTTTCGCTCAGTGCTCTGGCTGCTCGACTGAAGGCTCATCGAGAGCTTCCACCAGTCGCAGGCCGCGCTGCTCCTCCGGCCAGATCCCGCCGGCCACGAAGACGCGGGCCAGGTAGTCCCGATATCTACCGGGGGGATACTCATCGTACAATTGCACGGCCCGGTGGGCGTCGATCAAACCCATGTGCAGAGCAAATTCTTCCAGGCAGGCGGCCTTGGTCTCCGTCATCTCTTCCCAGGCGGCCGCCTGGTGAGCGATTTGCCAAAGCGAGTCGAGGTTCCGAAGGTCACACCAGCTGACTTCTCCTCCCCAACGCACCACTTCCAGCCGTTCCTGACCCGCGTAGTGGCGATTGAGGATCTCCAGATCCAGACTCAGCGAGCCCGTGCCTTTGAAGTTGCGGGAGACCTCGACTACGGAGGGGTGATAGAAACCCAGGTCGGGCACGCGCCAGGGTTGTCCGTCAAGCTCCAGCCAGCTGTAATCTTCGTAGCCAGGCATACGCTTGGCCACGATCGTGGCGGCGCCCGGCATTTGTTCCGCCACGCTCAGACCGTCTCCCCAAAAGAAGTTGTGAGCGGCCATGAGGCAAAGGCTTTCCCCCTGAATCCACTCTTCGTGTTTTTGCAGCAGGGAGAACAGGTCGAATTTCTTGGCCGGGCTGACATAAGAGAGGGACAACCCGTAGTCGGAACCGTCGCCCAAAACCCGCTTCAGCTTGGGCGCCGGACCGAGCACCAGAATCTGGCGAATTCCCCAGCTCATCAAGTTTGCAATGGGATATTGCAGGGCCGGCTGGTCATAGAGAGGCAACTCCAGCAGGCCGAGGGGCGGCATGCGCCGGTCGCTCTGTTCAGGCTCGTCGTTGGCGAAGAGAATGGCTTTCACTGCGGGCGCGCTTCGGCGACGCGGCCTGGCTTTCCCTTGAAGCCGGCGAGACGGCCTGATGCAGGGCCTGCTGGTAGACGGGGTCGTTTTTAGCGAGCAGCAGTTTCTCTCGGAAGATCTCGGCACAGCGGGCTTTCACCGGGTCGGGGTCGAGAGGAAGCTGGCTGCGCCCATGGGCTCCGCTGCGTCCTTTCTGGTCGTCGGGCACGGGGCCCCGGTATTTTTTGCCGCTGCGATGGTTGGCGTAACGCCGCGAGCGGGTCACTCCCATCTGCAAGAATTTGCGGGCCATGTCCATGCCGGGAAAGTCACCGGCCTCGCGGTATTCCTCGAACAACCGATAAATGCGAGCGGCCGATTCCTCGGCCGCCTCCTCGGTGGCAAAGCGCCAATGAGGCAAAATCTCTGATTTATAAGGCTGCACCAGCAACACGCCCTGTTCGCCGACGCCCACCTGGTAGAGCTCCGGGTGGGCGCGAAAATCTAGCCTGGCGTAGTCGCGCTTGTAGTCGAACTTTTCTCTGGCCGTGACAGCTCTTGTCATCTCTGAGAGCCTTTTTGTGAATCCACCCAATCCGCAATTTCCTGAAAGTGGGCCCGCAACTCCTGGCGATCCTGGAGCACCACCGCCAGCACGCCCAGGCCCTGGGCCCGAGCCACCAGCGTCTGAGCGTTGGCGCGAGCCTGCTCGGGAGGCTGGGACATGCGGGAAAACTGACCCTCGGTCCATTCCATCATGCTCTCGTAGAGCGTGGCCGCCAGTTCTCCGAGCCTCTTGGACTGCTGGCGCAAGTCGATCAACAGACGTCCAAAAGGACAATTCCAGTCATCGCCGTCCACGCTCATCTGGTAGTAGCCGTCCAGCCAGAGCTTCAGCCGCTGCTGGGGGGTGTCACCGGCAGCGGCGGCCTGGTTCCAGCCCTGGATGTTGGCGTGATAAGAGCTCACCACCGCCTCGGCCAACTGCTCCTTGGTCTTGAAGTAATAGTAAACATTGCCCGCGGGGACACCAGCGGCCTCGGCCACGTCCGCCAGACTGGTGCCGGCGAAGCCACGGCGATAGAACAAAAGTTTGGCGGCCTGAACCAGGCGATCCTTTTTGTCAGGAGGTTTCACCATACCAGTTTACACGAAGACGAGAGAGTCTCGGCAGTATGTGAGTAAGCGAACTTGGCAGAACCCACGAACGCGCACGTTTTGGGTCAGGAGATGCCGCGTTCGTTGAGGCGTACGACCGCCTCCATGCGATTCTTGACGTCGAGCTTCTGGAAAATCTGGGTGACATAGCGCCGAATGGAGTTCTTGCTCAGCTGCAGGGCGTCGGCGATGGCCTGGTTGTCTTTGCCGCGGACCAGTTCGCGGACGACCTGCATCTCCCGAGTGGAGAAGGCCGGAAGCGCGGAATTGCGATTTTCTTCCCGCATGATCTTGAGGTTTTGACTGACCTGCTGGCTGAACCATTGCTGGCCGGACAAGACCACGCGCACGGCCTGAAGCAGGCAGTCGGGACCTTCCTCTTTGACCAGAAATCCGTGGATACCCAGATGCTGCAGAGGAGCCAGATCGTCCGGGTTGGATCGAGAAGACAGAATAAGGACCTTAAGCAGGGCGTCAAATTCCAGGCATTGCTGGATCAGCGAAGCAGGCCGAAAGTCCTCCATCTGCAGGTCCAGAATCAGCAAATGCGGTCGGTGTTCGAGGACCATCGCCAGAGTCTCGGCCGTGTTCTTGGCCTGGCCGACGATCTGGTAGGCTTCGGGGTCGTTCAGGGTGGCGGCTACGCCCGCCCGAACCAGGGGGTGGTCATCCGCGATCAAAACGCGGACCGGCGAAACAAAGTTCATAGCAACGCTCCGTCCAAGAGAAAGATCCTCTTCAGACTATCCAAAAAGTGTTAGAACCGCGTCGATTAACTGTTAGCGCTTTGTTAGTCGAGTGACTGACTACCTGATTCTAAGGCAAATTTCCTCGAGCCCGCCCTAAAAGGAGACCAAAGTCGCCCGTTAGATTTTAGGTGCCACGCCTCCCGACGAAGGGCCCTTCATGTGGGGCCAGCCGTCCGCGCCCCAGGTGACCGGATCGATCAGAACCTGGCGTCCTTCGTGCTTCTCGTCCCAGGCGTGGTAGACCAGCCAGTCCTTGCCTTTGCGGTCCTGGGTCAAGAAAGCGTGGCCCGGACCTTCCCAGCGCTGGTTGCTGGTCAGGAAAGGCTCTCCCGCCTTTTCAAAGGGGCCCAGGGGAGATTTGGAGCGGGCGGCGCCCTCGGCGTAGTCCTCGCCCCAGTAGCCGTTACCGGAGTAGAGCACGAAGTAATAGTCGCCGCGTTTCACCAGCTCGGGAGCCTCGACGATATCGCCTTCCCAGCTCTCGGGATCGTTGCGCAGCACTTCCACCGCCTCACCGCTGCGGGTCAGTCCGTCGGCTTCCAGTCGTTGTCCCATGATGCGAGTCGGCTGGGGTGGGTTGAAGGCGTTGCCGTCTTCTTTCCAATAAAGATACTTGGTTCCGTCTTCGTCTTCGAAGAAGGTCGCGTCGATGACGCCCACGTTGGGTTCGGCCACCAGAGGCTGGCCGATATCCTGATAAGGGCCATCGACCTTGTCGGAGGTGGCGGCGCCGATGCGCAGCATGCCGGAGCGGTCGCGAGCCGTGAAATAGGCAACGAACCCCTCCCCGACTTTGTGGATCTCGGGAGCCCAGAAATCGCCGCTGGCCCAGCCGGGGGTCTTGCGTTTGGCAAAGATGCTGCCGGCGTCTTCCCAGTTCACCAGATCCTTGGAGTGGTAAATGGGGAAAGCACCGTGCTGGCGGTCACCGCCGGTGGTGGCCATAAAATAGTCGCTGCCGGCCTTGAGCACACCCGGGTCGGGTGCATCCTCGCGCAGGACAGGATTGGTGTAAGTGGGCGGCCCGGCCACGTAGGGAAGAATCATCATCGGCCAGACTCTATGTTACCGTCTGGGGGGGAAGGTTGCCGAAGTGTTAACCGACCGTCTGAAGTTCACGGGCCGGGCGAAGATCGCGTGTCGCACCAATCTCTTCATAAAGGACAGGTTAGCCGGGCGGACGGGTCAGGGGAAGCAACAGCAATACCAGCCTAAAGTCTCTAGAATATTTCCGATATATCTAATAATATCTTTCCTATGAGAAACCATCATCACAGAGGAGGCGGACCTCGCTTCCGCCATTCACCCGACCATCGCCACCATCATCGCGACCTGCACGAGCGTTCCGAGCGCGGCCGAGGAGGGCCCGGGCGTTTTTTCGAGAGCGGCGAGCTGCGCTACGTGCTGCTCCATTTGATCCGCGACACGCCTCGTCACGGCTACGACATCATCAAACAAATCGAAAATCTTTCGCAGGGTGCCCATACTCCCAGCCCCGGCATTATCTACCCAACCCTTACGCTGCTGGAAGAAATGGGATTGGCCAGTGTGAGCAGCGAGGGGTCGCGCAAACTGTATGTAGCCACCGAACTGGGTCGCCAAGAGCTTCAGGAAAAGAAGAATTCGGTCGATTCAATTCTGGGACGACTTCAGGCGGCCAGTGAACGCTTCATGCGGGAACGGCCGCCGCAGATTCTGCGCGCCATGGAGAACCTGAAAACGGTGCTGCGCATGGGCAGCGGAAAGTGGAATGCGGACCAGCTCCTGGCGGTGACGGAAATCATCGACGAAGCCGCCAAGAAAATCGAAAGGCTACCCTGATGAGCAAGCATACCATTTCTCGAGTCCAGCACGAGCTGGTGCGGCGGGAGATCACTGTAAGCCAGGCGGAATGGGTGACTCCCCGAATGCGCCGCCTGACCTTCCAGGACGATTCCTTGCGAGGTTTTCAAAGCCCGGCCTTTGATGACCACGTGAAGTTGTTTTTCACACCCGATTGCAATCGAGACTTCACTCCGCGCCGCTTTGATGGAGAGAACGGCATCTTGACCCTGGACTTCGCGCTCCATCCGGGCGGAGTGGCCTCGGAATGGGCGGAGAACGCGGCCGTAGGTGACACGCTCCAGATCGGCGGCCCGCGTGGGTCGACGGTGGTGGCCGAGGACTTCGACTGGTACTGGCTGATCGGCGACGAAACGGCGCTGCCGGCCATTGGCAGGCGCCTGGAAGAAGCGACGGAGGGCACTTTGTTCCGCACTTTTGTGCTGGTGGAAGGCCTGAAAAACCGACAGATGATCGAGACCAGGGCAACCTGGCGAGCCAACTGGATTTTCCGCTCGGAAGGCGAGTCGTTGCTGGATGCCGTGCGGCGCCCTCCCCTACCGGCGGGAGACGGGCTGGTGTGGCTGGCGGGCGAACACGGCCTGGTGCGCGGTTTGCGCCATCACTTTGTGGAAGAGCGCAATCATCCCGAAGAATGGGTGCGTGCTTCCAGCTACTGGAGACTGCCGGAATAAGACCGAACAGAACGTTCGTGACCTCTTGGTTTCTTGTGTGAATCTGATGTCGCCAGCAGCAGGCGGCCCGGCACGCACTTAGAAGACTCGGTTCCGTGGGAAGTTCCACCTTTTCATACTCCGACTGGGAAGAGCAGACGACGGGTGCTATCGTCGCCGGCCAAACTCTGGAGACGACGCTCGCGGAGCTGCTGGCCCAAGCCGAGCCCGGCACCGGCTACTTCGTGGAAAGCGAAGGAGGCGGCCGCTGGGCCAGCCACTCGCCGGAAGTTTCGAATTGCGCACGCCAACTGGTCAGCGCCGATGGCACCGTGCTGGGACGGGTCTTTTTCGAAGGGCGCGAGGCCGAGCGCCTGACGCGTCTGGCTGGCCTCGCCCTACAGGTCGAGGGTGTGCGCCAACTGGCCCGCAAGCGCTATGCCAAATACCAGGCCTTCGTGGAAAACGCCTCGGACGCCATGTTCTTGCACGACCACGAAGGTCGCGTCCTGGAAGTCAATCGTCAGGCCTGCGAGAGCCTGCAGTACAGCGAGCGTGAGCTGGTCGGAATGCATCCCAGCCAGTTCGACCCCTTCGTCAGCGAAGCGGTCATGGCGTCCATGCTCCAACGGCTCCAGCAGGGGGAAACGGTGGTGGTGGAATCCATTCATCGCCGACGCGACGGTCACGAGTTTCCGGTGGAGATTCGCCTGCGTCCTTTCCAGTCGGAGGGTCGAGTTCTGGCATTGGCGCTGGTCAGCGACATCAGCGAGCGTCGCCATCACGAGGAATTGTTGGAGCGCGAGCGACGCCTGCTCATCCAGGCCCAGAAGATGGCCGGACTCGGTTGCTACGATTGGGATCTGGTCAGCAACGACCTGTGGTGGTCGGAAGTCGTTTACGAAATCTTTGGGGTGAGCCCCGAGACCTTCCAACCCGGAGTCGAAGCTTTCTACGATCGCTGCGTGCCGGAAGAAGTGGCCGCTCTGGAAGCGGCCGTGGGAGAAGCCATCACCGGGCTGCGTCCTTTCCAGGTCGAGGCGCGCATTCTCCGGCCCGATGGCGAGGTGCGCATTCTGGACAGCCGAGGTCAGGTTTTTCGCAACGAGGCCGGCAAGCCCATTCGCTTCCTGGGCGTGTGCCAGGATGTGACCGACCGCAGAACGGCGGAACTGGCCGTACGTTCGGCCACCGCCGCTCTGAAACGCGCTCACCGCATTGCCGAATTGGAAGGCTGGACCTTCAACGCCCGCACGGGCGAATTTCGCTACCCTTCCGACTGGACTAACCGCGACGTGGACTCGGAGAGCTTTGACGACTGGATCGCTCGTGTCCATCCTGAGGATCGGCCCCAGGTGGAGTATTTCTGGCAGGAGTCGCTGGCCGGCTACAGTCGCGAGCTGGAGTACCGCTTGCGGGACAAGCACTGGGTGCGCACACGAACCGAGCCCCTGCTGGATCGCAACGGCGCGGTCCAGGGACTGGCGGGCACGACCCAGGAAGTGACCGATCATCACCACCTGGAAGAGCAGTTGCGCGAGTCGCAAAAGATGACGGCCATTGGCCGCCTGGCGGCCGGAGTGGCCCATGACTTCAACAACATGCTCAGCGTCATCAATGGCTATGCCGAGCTGTTGCTGGAAGGGGCGGAATCCGGCAGTTTGACGCAGGAGGCGGGAGACGCCATTCGCGAGGCGGGCAATCGGGCGGCCAGTCTGACGGCCCAGTTGCTGGCCTTCAGCCGCAAAAGTCAGGCAGATCCCAAGGTGGTCGAACTCAACAAGATGATCGCCGACTCGGCCCGCATCTTCGGGCCCCTTTTGGGAGAGACCATCGAGCTCCAGCTGAGCCTTTGCGAGCAACCGGTCTTCATTCGAATTGATCCCAATCATTTCCATCAGATCCTGATGAACCTGGCGGTCAACGCCAAACATGCCATGGGACAGGTGGGCGTGCTCTCACTGACAACCGAAGTGGAGTCGCTCACCTGGGTGCAGTTTCGTTTCCGCGATACCGGCGCCGGGATGTCGCCCGAAGTGAGGCAGCGAGCTTTCGAGCCGTTCTTCACCACCCACGAGTTCGGTCAGGGACCGGGGTTGGGGCTGGCGGTGGTCCACGCGCTGGTGGAGCGCTGGGGGGGTCGGATTACCCTGGAAAGCGAGCCGGACCAGGGAACCACGCTGCAAATGTTGTTTCCGCTGACCACCCAGCCGGAAGAAAGCGAACCGCGCCCCCAGCCCACCGCTCGTCTGGGCACGGAAACCATTTTGCTGGTCGAGGACGATGACGGAGTGCGCCGTATGGCCACCCTGGCGCTGGAGCGTTCCGGCTACACCGTACTGCAGGCCGACTCCGGCAGCGCGGCACTGGAACTGGCGGGACAAGCGGACATCCAGGCGGTGCTGACCGACCTGGTCATGCCGGGAATGGGCGGCGCCCAACTGGCCAAAATTCTGCGCGATCGTCATCCTGGCCTGAAGGTGCTGTTTATGAGCGGCTATGGCGAGGAGCATCTGCGAGAGTTGGGAGTTGAGCTGGACGGCTCCTACGTGCTGAAAAAGCCGTTGACTCCCAGCACTCTGCTGGTGCAGTTGCGCACTCTGTTGCAAGAGGCGTAGTACGACGGTACCGCAGAGCTTACGGCTGCGGCTGGGTAAGATATGCAGGGAACTTATCCGAGGAGCTGACCTTGACCGTCTACGCCACCCATCCTGATGTCTCCAACGCACTGGAGATTTTCGACCAACTGCTGGGACAGAACCTGAACCTGGACCAGATGAGCCTGCTCTCGCCTCGAGCGCTGGGAGAACGCAAGGACTCGCTGGTGATTCCCCACTTCGGCCAGGTCTGGGGACTGGGCCGGCTCTCTCAAGCTTCGGCGGTAGCGGCCGCCCTTTCCCAAGACGGCCGACCCGGAATGGAAGCCGTGCTGGTCGATCTGCCGGCAGGTCTGGCGGCCCAAATTCAACAGCGTCTGGAGATCGGCGCGGCGGTGATGGAAGTATCGGTCGCCGGCGGGCTGGACGAGACCCTCCTGGGTGCCCTGCTGGCGGCCTACGGAGCCCAGATCCTCAATTGACCTCCGGGGGAAAAGGGGGAGCGGAAGTCTCCCTCCACTCCCCCTGGAACACACGGATGGTCTCTGCATTTTAGCCTGCTGTGCACGGCTCCGGCAAAGGACGACGGTCCACTTCCAGCAGTACGCCTCACGCAAACCTTCCGAAATAGGACCATCGTCCCAGAGTACTCCAGGCGCTCCCCAACGGATACTTGGACAACGCCAACCTTGGAGGATTGTATGGACTTCATCGCCACGTTTAAAGACCCGCGCGTCGCTATCAGCGCGCTGCAAAAACTGCTGGACCAGCGCCTACGCCTGGATCAGGTGACCCTGATGTCCGGCAGCAGCCTGCAGCAGATCTCCGAGAGAGAGCCTTTGCTCCCCCTGGACATCGAAGGATTCGGTTGCGTTTGGGGCCTGGGTCAGTTAGCCCTATCGATCGCGGCCGTGGCCGGCATTTCCGGGGACGGTCGCATCGCCGTAGACCGGGCCGACCTGCTGTCCGCTCTGGGACTGTCGCGCAAGCAGGCCGAGCGATGCGCCCTGATCCTCAAGACCTATGGTGCCGTGCTGGCGGTCTCTACGCGCGCCGGATTGTCGGCCCCTGAGGGCCTGGAGTTGATGTTGATGGAATATGGAGCCTTCGACGTCCAGGAGTTGGCTCTGGGCTAACCAGGAGGGAGCGGCCCGAAGAGGCCCTCCCAACGAAGGCGTCGAGCGTTCCATTGGGCGGCAGTCAGGCGCACGGCCAGGCCGCCCTGGAGGCGATGTCCCGTCCACAGTTCGGCCAACAGCCTCTGGTTTTGGGGCTGAAGAGCGGCCCGGGTGGGCAGGGCGTCCGTCTGATAGACGTATTCGTGCTGAGAATCCTGAACGCGGAGCGCACTGGAGGTTCCTTCCATTTGAGGCACGCGCGCGAAGGGGACTTCACGCAGCAGACGGCCCTCTGGCAGGCTGTAGGTGCGCAGGGAATCGGGTCCGGCCACCGCCACCTCGTCTTCGGCGCTCGAGAAGGCCAGGGAGCGCGGTCCACTCTCGGGCAGCCGGAGCGTGCGGCCCGTGATCATCTCCAGCACTTCCACCTGCGGGCGACTGTGGATCTGCAGGTAACGGCCGGAAAAACTCACTTTGCCCGGCATGGCCACGAATCGGTCGGGCGTGAGGCGCTCTCCCTTGGGGTCGAGCAGGCAGATCTGGCCGGGAGAACGGGAGGCCAGGCTGTTTTTGCGGTCGGGCGTCAAACAGCGATACGACCACCCGCCCGGGTCGACCGGAAGGGCTTGCAGAGAGGGAAACTCGGGTTGGGCGATGCGCACCAGCCGGGGAGTGTAGGCGAAATCGGCGCGGGTGAGATGGCCGTTCCAGGAGGCCAGCAGAAAGCCCGGCAACCGGTGTCGAGACTGAGCCTGCAGGCGCTCCTCCAGAGAATGGGTAGGACTCGAACACCAGGCCCGCCAGCCTACCGGGTCGGCGTCCAGGCCGACCCGACACTGAAAGCGCAGGGCCTGCAGAACCCAATCGTGGCGGGGATTGGCCTGCAAGAGCTGGAGCAGGATGGGAACCGAGGCAGGTTGTCTCTGTGTCAGCAGCTGGGGCAGCACCACCATCTGTCCCTGGGGAGTGGGCAGGTAGGCCAAGGCCGCTTCCAGGCCTTCCACCTTGAGCAGGATGGCCACGGCTGAGGAATGCCGGGCGGCCAGGCGGCGCAACGGCGGGCTCAGAGGCCCCAGCGAGGGAGGCGGCTCGCGATGCAGCGTGTTCAGGACGCACTCAAGCTGCTCTTCCGACAGGCTTTCCAGCTGTTGGGCCATCGCCCTACGGTTGGCCAGTCCCCGCGCCTTCAAGAAGATGGGCAGCGTGCGTTCGAGCTCTTCCACGGAGGCCGTGCGAGCCAGCTTCCAGTAGTTCTGTTCCGAGCCATAGAGGGCGGAATCCTCCGCTTTTCTGGGCACGGGAAGCTTCAGGCCGCGACCGGCCAGTTCGCAGAGCACGTTGGCCGAAGGCACGCCGGCCGCCAGGGCCTCCGGCAGAGTGGCGTCGTCCACCGGTTGATAGCGGGCACCGGGCCCAAACTTCAGCTGCTGCAAGCCATCCGTGCCGCTGCGGTAGGCGAAGTAGCGGGAACCTTCCGCACTGAACCAGCCCCAGGAGATCTCCCCAACCCTCGCCAGTTCAGCTCCCCGGGCGTCGAGAAAAAGCGCCTGGCCCTCTCGTCGCAGGCACACCTGACCCCGGTCAGAAGCCTGAACGCTGACCTGTTCCTGCTGGGGGCAGGGACGCTTCCAGACCACCCGCGGGCCGCTCTTGAGGACCAGAAAGTCCCCCTGGTGGTCGATGGTGTAGCGCCCGTTGGGCGAAGTGTGGCGGAAGTCGAACATGGCCGGAGCCGGAAGGGAGAGCGTAAGGACCAGAGCGAGAAAAGGTAACCAACGCATAGCCTGAGGATAGCGACCTCAGGTTGCCGGAATCCGGCCCAAATTGTTACCGAAATAAAACAATTCTCGACCTCAGGTCCAGCGCTTGAATTCGGTGATGTCCTGCAGCGTTCCGATCAGGTAGTTGCCTTGACGACTGGTGCGCGACCGCTCGCCGCGGGCGCGCACCCAGCACGGGCGCCCGTCGGGTCGGCGGACTTCCAGGTCCACTTCGTAGGGGCAGCCATCGCGGATGGCGAGCTTCACCGCCTGGCACAGTTGCTGCCAGCTCGACTGGCTGTACAGCTTGTGCTGTTCTTCAAAAGGCAACGGCTGACTGGCCGGGTCCAGTCCGAGAATCAGGTAGAGTTCGCGCGACCAGGTAACCTCCAGGCTGACCAGGTCGTAGCTCCAGGTGCCCAAACCCGAAAGCTGTTGGGCTTCCATCAGCATGGTGTTCATTCGAGCCAGGCGCAGGCTAGTTTCCACGAGTCGGCTGAGATCCTGGTCTGGGGAAAGCGGGGCCTGGAATTTCTGGCGAACCCAACGATCAAATCGAAGCATAGAAGGCTCATCGGAAGGGGCGCGCAGATCTTAAGGGGTCGGATATTACAGATGTCCCGCCGCCGGGGAGGCCGCTCGTGCTAGATTGAGCCAGATGACTCACTCAGTCCCCAGAATCGAATCGGTCAACGTAGGAGTACTCTGTGTCCTGCCAGGGGTTCGCAACGCCCAGCCGACCGGAATTGTGAAGCGGCCGGTGGCCGGGCCGGTGCGGGTGGACCGGGACGGGCTGGAAGGCGACCACATCGGCAGCGTGCGCGACCACGGGGGGCCCGACCAGGCTGTCTACGTGTTCTCCAGCGAAGACTACGCCTGGTGGGAAGAGAGTCTGCAGCGCCGCTTGGAGCCCGGCATTTTCGGTGAGAACCTGACCGTGTCCGGCTGGGATCCAGTCGCCGCCCGAGTGGGCGACCTCTGGGAAATCGACGGTCTGCGCCTGGAGCTCTCCGGACCGCGCATTCCCTGCGCCACCCTGGCGGCCCGCATGGGCATCCCTACCCTGGTGAAGCGTTTCGCCCAGGCCAACCGCGGGGGCGCTTACGCGCGCGTGCTTCATCCGGGAACGGTGTGGGCGGGAGCGGCGGTCGAAGTCGTGCAGGCAGGCGAGGAAAACCCGAAAATTCATGAGCTTTTTGCGCTCTGGCACCAGAAAGAGAAGAGTCTCGAGTTGATTCGGCGGGCCCTGGCCAGTCCGGTCGCCTGGCGGGCTCGTATCGATCTGGAACGCTGGCGCTCACGGTTGGAAGGAGCGGGAAGATGCGGATAGCCCTGGTCGGCGGTGGACCGAGCGCCCTGTTTGTCTTGAAACAGTTGCTGGAGTTCGGACCTTCGGATTTGCGGGTGGTGATCTTTGAAAGGAAGAGCCGGCTGGGACAGGGGATGCCTTACAGTGCCGAGGGCGCCCAACCGGAACACATCACCAACGTTTCTTCCAGTGAATTGCCGCCACTGCCGGAATCGCTGGTGGACTGGGTGCAGCGCCAGCAACCGGAAGAGATGCAGCTGTACGGGGTGGACCCGCAGCGATTCCATGAGGACCGCGTGCTGCCCCGGCTGCTGTTTGGACGCTACCTGCAAGAGCAGTTCGAGCAACTGCTGGCGCGAGCCGAGCAGCAGGGGGTGCGCGTGCGCGTCCACTTCGAGGCTACGGTGGAGGACATCCGGGACCTGCCCCGGGAGAAACAGGTGGAGCTGCTGGTCAACGGCCAGCTGCTGCATTACGACCGCGTCGTGCTTTGCACCGGCCACCACTGGCCTCTCAAGAACGAGGGCAAGGTGGCGGGTTACTACGACTCCCCCTACCCGCCCGCCAAGCTGGTGGGACCCTTTGACCACCCGGTGGCCCTGCGCGGCAGCTCCTTGACAGCGGTGGACGCGGTGCGCACCCTTTCTCGCCAGCACGGACACTTCCAAAGGAGCGAGGCGGGACTGGCCTTCCGGCCGGATGCTCGCTATCCCCACTTCAAGCTGGTGCTGCATACCCGCAACGGCCTGTTGCCGTGCCTGCGCTTTCACCTGGAGGACCCGGAGGTGCACGGGGTGGAGCTGCCGGACGAAGAACAGCTGGCCGAAATCCGCCGGGAGAATGACGGATTCGTGCCCTTGGACTGGGTTTTTGATGCCTACTTCAAGCAGCTTCTGCGCGAGAAAGATCCCGAAGCCTACGAACGCATCCGCACCATGAACATGGAGCAGGTGGTGGAGGCGGCCACCCGGCCGCGCGAAGCCAGCGATCCGTTTGACTATTTCAAGAAAGAATACGCCGAGGCCCTGGAGTCGGAGGCCCGCCAACGCACGGTGGCCTGGAAAGAAGTTCTGGCCATCCTGAGCTTCGCCCTCAACTATCCGGCCAAGTACTTCAGCGCCGAGGACATGCTCAGACTGCGCCAGACCCTGTCACCACTGATCTCCATCGTGATCGCCTTCATCCCCCGCAGCTCGGCCGAGGAGCTGCTGGCCCTGCACGCGGCCGGCCGGCTGGAGTTGTTGGAGGTCGGCACTCAGAGCCGGGTGGAACCGCGTGACGAGGGTGGCATCACCTACTACTTCGAGAGTGGTCAGCAGAGCTACGAGACTTTCGTGGACTGCGTCGGTCAGCCGACCTTGGAGCTGGACTCGTTTCCCTTTCGGGGTCTGGTGAACCAGGGAGTGATCAGCCAGGCCCGAGTGGCCTTCCGCCGGGCCGAGAATGCGCGCGAAGTGGAGAGCGACAAGGTGCAGCGGGGCGAAGACGGCAGCTGCTATCTGGTGGTTCCCGGAATGGCCATATCCGACCATTTCCAGCCGGTGGATCAGGGGGGTCGGGCTCATCCTCGAGTTTACGTAATGACCGTCCCTTTCATGGGAGGGCACAACCCCGACTACTCCGGTCTGGACTTTTGTGAAGAAGCCTCGAAGCGGATCGCGGAGAAACTGATGGAAAGCATGCCAGGTAGAATTTGCTCAAGCCAGAAGGCGGGCGGATGAGTCAGTCCATTTTGGTCGTCGAAGACGCCGCCGATGTCCGCAACCTCTACAAGATGCTGTTCCGCCGCAAGCCTTACGGGGTGCATCTGGCGGCCAGCGGGGAGGAAGCGCTGGAACTGCTGGAGCGCGAGGCCGACATCGCTCTGGTGCTACTGGATCTGACCCTGCCCGGAATCAGCGGCGAGGACGTGCTGCAGAAAATCCGTCAAGATCCCCAGCGCTCCGCCATCAAGGTGGTCATCATGTCGGGCTGGGACGACCTGAAACAACGAGCAGCCTCGTTGGGAGCCGACGCTTTCGTGCGCAAGCCGGCGGCGCTGCCGGAGTTGGAAAAACAGGTCGAAGCCCTGCTGCTGGCGGCCCAGTAAGGTCTGACGTACACAATGGACCGAAACTCTCGGTAGTTCGATGTCTGAACCTGGGCAGGAGCCGGTCCCGGGCCCGTAAATATAAGCTCTGCCCATGACTCTCGAGGTTTCGCAAATGCTGGACTTGCTGGAGGCCAGTCCGGACGCCCTTTGGAGTCTGACGGCCGAAGGGCGGATTCTTTTCTGCAATCGACTGGCCCGGCAGCTCTTGCCGGGGTCCGAAGTAGGGGCGGAATTTCCCCGACTTACCCACTTTCCCGGACCTGGAGCCTGGCGCGAGGATGGGGTCAGTTTCCACTGCAACTCGACCAACGATGGCTTTGTGGTGACCGGACGTCGCGCCAACCCCGGCTCCACCCTGGGAACGATGTTCGAGCAAGCACCGGCACCGATGATCATTCTCTCGGGTGCCTCCCACGAGGTGGTCTTCGCCAACGCCGTTTACCGGCAGCTCTTCTTGCCGCCGGGTGACTACCTGGGACGGACCATCGGAGAGTTGCTGCCCGATGCGGCCGAGCAAGGTTATGTGGCCATTCTGGACCGCGTCTACCAGAGCGGCGAGCGTTTTGAGGGCCGCGACATCCACTTCACGATTTCCGCGCAGGACGGGCCTCCCCGGGAATTTTACCTGAACTTCGTGTATGAGCCTGTGCGCGATTCCGCCGGCCAGATCGAGGGAATCATCGCCGTCATTACGGATCACACCGAAGAAATGAGACAACGCCAGGCGCTGGCCCTGGAAAGGCACAAGCTGGAGGAAATCTTTCGCGATAGCCCGGCGGCTCTGGCGCTCTGGCAAGGGCCGGAGCTGATCTTTGAAAAGGTCAATCCGGAATATCAAGAGATTTTTGGGGAACGAAAGCTGGTCGGCAGACCGATCCTGGACGCTCTACCCGAGCTCAAGGGTCAGGGCTTCGCCGAACTTCTGCAGGACGTGCTGAGAACCGGCGTCCCTTATGTCGGCCGGGAAATGCTGGCCCGATTGGGGCGCGAAGAGGGGGTGTTGGAGGACCGCTACTACGATTTTACCTACTTCCGCATCCACGACCCGGAAGGGCGACCCTACGGAGTTTTCGATCACGCCGTCGACGTAACCGACCGCGTCATGTCCCGACTGGCTCTGGAGGAAAGCCAGAGTCAGTTGTCGCGCGCCATTCATGTAGCCAACATCGGGTTCTTCGACTGGGACCTGGTGGCCGAAACGCTGACCCTGAGCGAACAAATGCAGAAAGACTGGCAGGTCACCCCCTCGAGCAGTTTGCAAGAAGTGAGCGCTCGGATTCATCCAGATGATCGGGCGCTGGTTGAGGGCGAGGTGGGGAGGGCCCTGGAGACCCGGCAGAAGTACCACTGCGAGTATCGGCTGCTGCTACCCGACGGAGCGCTGGTCTGGGTGGAGGCCCAGGGTGAGGCCATCTACGAGGAAACGGGTAAGGCCATTCGCTTCGTGGGCACGGCCATCGACATTTCCGAGCGCAAGCGGCGCCAGTTCGAACTGGAGGCGGCCCGCCTGGAAGCGGAGCAGGCCAACCAGACCAAGTCCCTCTTCCTGGCCAATATGTCCCACGAGATCCGCACGCCGCTTGGGGCCATCCTGGGCTTTACCGACCTGTTGAAGCGGGACGATCTGGACGAGGAAGAACGGGCCGAATTTCTCTCGATCATTTCCCGCAACGGACGAAGCTTGACGCGAATCATTGATGACATCCTGGACCTGGCCAAGGTCGAGTCCGGAAAGCTGGAAACCGAGCACCTGGAGTTCTGCCCGCAGGAACTGCTGGAAGAAGTGCGGGAACTGCTGGCCGAGAGTGCCCGGCTGAAAGGCCTGGACTTCCTGGTAGAAGTGGCTCCGGGAACGCCCGCGCGAGCCTGCTCGGACCCGGCTCGTGCACGCCAGGTCTTGATGAACCTGGTGGGCAACGCCATCAAGTTTACCGCCCAAGGAGCGGTGACGGTGCGCCTGAGCGGAATCGGTGAAGAGCTGACGGTGACCGTGCGCGACACCGGTCCGGGCATCCCGGCGGAGCAGCGCGGTCGCCTTTTCCAGGCTTTCGTGCAGGCCGACGGCACCATCACCCGGCGCTACGGCGGCACTGGACTGGGACTGATCCTGTCGCAGCGACTGGCCCGCCTGCTCGGTGGCGACGTGGTGCTGGAAGGCGATGGTTCGGAACCGGGCAGCGTCTTCCGCTTTCATTTCCGCTCTCATCCCCTGCAGGCCGCCGGGCCGGCCGCCGAGGACAACGACCGCGATATCTCGGGTTCCTCAGCGCTGCGCGGTCGGCGGCTGCTGGTGGCCGACGACACTCCCGACAACCGGGTATTGGTGACCCGTCTGCTCACCGCGGAAGGGGCCGCCGTCGACCTGGCCGTCAACGGCCAGGAGGCGGTGGCAGCCGCTTTGTCCGGAGACTACGATGCCGTCTTGTTGGACCTGCAAATGCCGGTGGTGGACGGCTACGAGGCCCTGCGCCAACTGCAGGCGGCCGGCTATGCGCGACCCATCATTGCCTTGACCGCTCATGCCATGACCGAAGAGCGCGAGCGCACTCGCCGGGCCGGTTGTGCCGGTCACCTGACCAAGCCCATCGACGCCGGCGAGTTGCTCTCCACCCTGGTGCGGATTCTGGAGAACTGACTATTTCTTCCAGACGCTGCGCACGTTCTCCAGAGCGGTGCTGGCCGCTCCGGCGCGCGGCGTAAATTCTTCGCTCAGCTCCAATTCGACCACCGGTAGAATGGCCTCGCCCACCTCGATAATCAAGGGAGCCAGTTCCTCCATATTGCGCAAGGCAGTGGCGGCCAGAGCCGGATCGTCGGCGGCCAGGGCGGTCACGTGCAGCATGGAATTGCTGACCACGGCCAGGCTCATAGCCGTGTAGTCATCCCGCAACATGCGAGAAACGGTGTTGCTGCGCATGCGGTCGTAGAGGCCTGCCACGGTGCCGGCCACAGCCGCCACCAGACCTTTGACGCCGTCGGAGGCGGGCGCGCCAAACCGATCGAGTTCCGCCTCCAGTCGCTGGGACTGCGATTTGGCCGTGGTCTGGAGTCGCTGCACCAGTGCCGAAAGGGTCGCGTTCTTTTGAACTCCCTGGTCTGCCAGTTGGTGGGTGAAAGCTTCTACCAGATGATCGGTGGCCGCCTTCATATCGCTGATGTGGCCGCGCAGGCTCGATTCCGTTTGAGTTGCCATGGTGTTAGACCGCCTTTGCAAAGTGTCCAGCAACCGTACAACTTTTGTCCAACAGGTAGATAGCTCGCCCAATCCCGGGCCTCCGGGATCGAGATCCCGACCGGGCTAAAGGTGTTTGCGACCGAAACTTTCGGCATCCAGCCGGGTCAGGAAGAGGTCCATTTCCTGAATCCGCGAGTCGGCCAGCTGGCGGGCATAGTCGCCACTGTAGAGAGTTTTACCCGCAGTGGACTTGAGGTTCTCGGCCAGCTTGACGGCGGATTCCAGCGTGGGGGTGAAGGGCTCGCGCTGAGTCAGCGAGAGGATGCGGGCCACTCCGACGGCGCCCAGGAAGTCGAGGCAGTCAGCATCGTGCAAGGCTGCGCCTTCGGGTGTCTCGGGGGCTTCCTTGGAGTAGTAGGAGTGGGTGCGAATGGCCGAGCGCACGTCCTCAATCTTTTCTTCAGGAAAACCGGCGGGTCGCAGAATCTGGTCGCAAACTTCGGCCGAACGGATGGCGTGGTCGACGCCCTCTTTCTGAAAGCCGGGGAAGCCGCCCATATCGTGCAAGAAGGCGGCCGCGAAAAGCACGTCCTGATCGACCTGGAGCCGGCTCTGGCGGGCGATGTCCTTGGACAGCAGATAATCCCGCTCCGAGTGCTGCAGGCCCCAGGCGGTGTGCTCCAGGTTGTCTCGAGTGAAATCGTAGACTTGCTCTTTCCAGGACTGGTCGATGTCGAGGTCGGCGGGACGAGCGGCCGGCGGTTGTTGGCGGGGCCGGGGCAAAACGGCCGTTTGCGAATGGATCTTGCACATCCCCCATTTATAGCCGCTGGCGGCGAAGATGACTTTGCCGAAATGTTGCCCTTAGATCAGGCGCCCGGTCCCGGTTCTTCGGTGATGACGATATTGTCGAGGCCATTGGAGGTGTCGGCGGCAACATCACCGTTTCGGAAGGTGATGACCGTGGCCGGACCAGCGGCGGTGAAGGTGAAGCTGAACTGTCTCCAGTTCATGACGTTGCTGCCGGCTCCGTCGCTGTTGGTGCCGGTGAAGGCAAGAACGCTGTTGATCTCCACGTTGACGGTGCTGGTGGTGCCGCCCGGTCCTCCAGGATCCACCTGGTTGCCGATGTAGAAGCTGACGCGATAGGTTTTGCCGGTCTCGGTGGTCAGTTGCTGGGAGACCCCCACATCGGCGATCCCGGTGAGGTCGGAGAACCCCGTCAAATCCAGCGATTGAGTCCCGTCCTGGGCGCGGATGGTGGTGCCGCGAAAGACGAAATCCTGCTGGATGACGGCCACGTTGCCGCCGCCGTTTCCGACCACGGTCCAACCGGGAATGGTGGTGCTGTCGCCGGGGCTGGCGTTGATGAAGCCGCCGCTGTTGACGGTGGGAAGCTCGAAGCTGCGATTGGCGGCCAGGCTGGTCACCGTGCGGCTCAGCACTCCGGGAGCGTAGGCGTAAATCCACTGGGACTCGGCGGCCGGCAGCGCGGTGGGCGGATGGCCCAATTCCGTGTAGGCCGAGCCGTTGTAGGTCAGCACGCCCGGCCACAGCAAGAAGCTGGCGAAGGCGGCCGGCAAAGTGCCGCTTTGCCACTGAAACTGCGAGGTGGGGGTATTGACGCTGAAAGGAGTTCCCACCAGGTTCCAGCCCATGGCAAGATTGGTCGAGATGGTGGTCTGGGTCTGCTCGTCACCGTTCATGGTGACCTGGGTCGGTGAGCTGCAGTAAACCCAGTATCCAGTGAAGGGGTTGGAATTGAAGGCGCCGTTGTTGAAGTTCAGCTCCACGTAGTTGCCGGTGGTGGCGTCGTAACGGTAGCAGGCCAGCACGTTACCCGGTTGGCTGACGTTGAACTGACTGAGGCTGACAAAGGGCATCGAGAACATGTTCCAGCCGCTACGCAAGTTGACGACCAGCGGGTTGACACGCGGGCGCAGGTCCACCGCGTAGCCGGCGGGAAGCTCGGTCTGAATGCGCGTCGAGCCGGCGCTGGGAGGTTGACCGGGGGGAGCCGGCGGCAGCAGGCGGGGGGTAACCGAGCCGCTAGTGCTGGTGTTGGATTGACTCAGGCTGCCGCTGGAGCCGCCCGAAGTGACGCCGGAACCGCCGCATCCACTCAAAATCGCCAGCCCGGTCAAAACCACGGAAACGACAACTCTTGTACGCACGCTATGCCCACCCCAGTCAAAAATTTGAGAAACTGTAGCATGAGCCGCGCGAGGGCGTCAACAAAGAGACTCGATAGCCCTCGCTAGAGCAGCCATAGAGCTGGTGCGCCGAATCAAGGCGTCCGGATGCACGGAAGGCGGCAGAGTGTAGACAAAATCCACGGGACCCTCCAGGAGAACCACCTTCAGTCCGGGACAGGAGCGGCGGCAATCGGGCACCAGATTGGCCGCATGAACGACCATCTCGTCTTCCGCCAGCAGCACCCGGGGCTGATGCTCGACTACCAGGCGCAGAATCTCCCGCGCCTCGTCCGCCTCGCCTACGATGCGAAAACCGCCCAGGGCGCTCAAGGAGCGCAAGCCCTCCAGGAGGAGCGGATTGCGGCTGGCGGTCACCAGCTCGAGGATAGGTTTTTCCTGCACCGCGGTGCCTTCGCAACGCATCTGAAATGGCCCGCTGGACAAGAACTGGACAGAGGTCAGCCGGGGGTCAGACGTTGCAGGGTCTGATAAATCGCATTCACATCGATGGGCTTGGTCAGGTGGGCGTCGCAGCCACATTCGGCGATGCGCTCACGGTCTTCCAGCATGGCATGAGCGGTCAGGGCTACGACGGGACCGCGATAGCCGCGCTCGCGCAGCATCCGGGTGGCGGTGAACCCGTCCAGTCGCGGCATCTGCATGTCCATGAGGACGACGTCGTAGGCCCCGGCAAGCGCCATTTCCAGGCCCTCTTGACCATCTTGAGCCAGCTCCACCAGCACCCCGGCACGCTCCAACAGGTGGCTGATGAGGCGCTGATTGTCCGGCAAGTCCTCTACCAGCAGCACGCGCAATCCTCGCAACTGAGGGTTTTGCTCGGGAACGTCGGCGCTGGCGGGCAGTGCTTCGCAGCTCTCGGCCCTCACGGTGGCGTGGAAACAGCAGCCGGCACCGGCCTGAGCGGTATCCAGCCAGACGTCGCCGCCCAGCGCCCGAGCCAGTTTGCGCGACAGGGCCAGCCCCAGGCCGGTGCCGCCGAAGCGCCGGGTGGTGCTGCCGTCGCCCTGAGAAAACGGCTGAAAGAGCCGGGCCGCCTGTTGTTCGGTGAGCCCGATGCCGGTGTCGCGCACCTGAAAGTGGAGCAGCCCCGATTGCAACTGGGCGGAAACGTGCACCGAGCCGACGGAAGTGAACTTGAGGGCGTTGCCGATGAGGTTGACCAGAATCTGCCGCAAGCGAGTCGGGTCGGTGCGCAGCCGCTCGGGAAGGTCGCTGGCTTCGAGTTCGAATCTCAAGCCCTTGGAACGCGCCTGCTCTTCGAAAAGGCCGCGGATCTCGGCCAGCACCTCGGCCAGAGAGAAATCCATCAGTTCCGGTTCGATCTGGCCGGCCTCCACTTTGGACAAATCCAGGATGTCGTCGATCAATCGCGTCAAAGCCACACCGTTGCGGGTGATGGTGGTCAAGAACTCCAGTCGTTCTTCCGGCTCCAGAGTCTCGTCCTTGAGGATTTCCGAGTAGCCTAGAATGGCCGCCAGCGGCGTGCGAATCTCATGGCTCATGGTGGCCAAAAAAGCGCTTTTGGCGCGGTTGGCGTGTTCCGCCTGCTCGCGAGCGATCTTGAGGTCCTCGGTCAGCTGCTTGCCTTCGTGAATGTCGGTACAGGTGCCGGACCAGGCCACCAGTTGGCCACGCTCGCGCACCGCTTCGGCGCGCACCAGATGCCAGCGGTAGCTGTCGTCGACCCGGCGAATGCGAAACTCGGTGGTGTAGAGTTGGCCGCTCGCGACCGAACGCGCCCAGGCTTCCAGGGCGGAACTGCGGTCGTCGGGATGGACGAAGTCCAGCCAGCCATCCGGGCTCGAGCTGCCCGAATACTCGGTCCAGCGCTGGTTGGTGTAGTCGAGCCGCCCGTCGGGACGAGCCGTCCAGACGATCTGGGGCATACTGTCGGCCAGGCGGCGCATTTGATTCAGATTGCTTTCCAGCATCAGCTGCGTGCGCTTGACTTCGGTGATGTTCTGGGAAGTGCCGACCAGGCCGACCGATCGGCCGCTCTGGTCCAGAACCGGCCGGCCACGCGCTTCGATCCAGACGATCTCGCCGGTCTGGCCGTGGCGCACGCGGTACTCGACCCGATAGGGCTGCTGGCGCTCGATGGCGTCCCCGATGGCTTTCTCCACGCCGAGACGATCGCGCGCATCGATCAGGGCCAGAGCGTCCTGCAGCTGATCGGCCTCCGCCGACGCAGGTATACCCCAGTCTTCCCGCAGTTGCTGGCTAACACGGATCTTGCCGGTAAGCGGGTCATAGGACCAGTAGCCGATGCGCGAAACATCGAGGGCCACCGAGAGTCCGGTTTCATTTTCCTGAAGAGCACGCTCGATTTGCTTGAGATCGGTGATGTCGGTGAAGGCCACCAGCACCGTGCTCTCGTGGCCGTGCAGAGCGGGGATAGTTTCGCTGTTGATGCTCAAACAGTGAGCCCCGTCGGGAGTGTTCCAGATAACCTGGTGGTTGACCAACTGCTCGCCCTGGGCGGCGCGGCGCGAGGGCAGCTGGTCGCTTTCTACGCGCCGGCCCTGCAGATCTTGGACCGACATCTCCTGGGCGTAATCCAGATCGGGCGAACCGATGGGAAGCGGGCGTCCCAAGACTTTTTCCACCTGGCGATTGGCGAAGAGATAGCGCCCGCTCTGGGGCTCCACCATCAGCAATCCCACCGGCAGCGCGTCGAGCACGGCGCGCAGCCAGAGCTCCTGGCTTTCCACGGTCTTGCGGGCCTGCACGATGGCGGCCACGTCGTGGGCCACCACGATCACTCCTTCGACGGCGCCCTGCATGTCGCGCAGAGGGTGATAGGTGTAGGCCTGGTAGGTATCCACCAGCACTCCGTCGCGGCGCAGGGTGACCATGGCCTCTTGCTCGCGATGCTCCACGCCGGTCTGGTAGACCGAGTCTAGAGCCTCGTAGAAACCCAGACCTTCCAGCTCGGGGAAAGCCTCCCGAACGGTCAATCCCGTGAGCTTTCGCCTGCCGGCCAGTTCGTAGTAATCGGCGTTGTAAAACTCAAAACGATGATCGGGACCGCTGGTTACGGCAATCGCCACGGGAGCCTGATTGAGAACGGCGGCAAAGCGGGCTTCGAGCGCTTGAAACTTACGCTGATAGTGCAGTTGCTCGGACTGCTCGGGGCTTTCTTTCACTGGTTGCAGCGTTCCGGCTCGGGATCTAGTTTCCTCGAGACGAATTTACTAGAAGCCAAAGGACACGGTCGCGCCAAAAAAGTACGAGCGTAACGGGCACGACAGGAGCGCAGCCCGGCCTGCAGATCCATCGCATCCATTAGAGTGTTAGTGGAGGATGGTGCGATGCTGGTAAAGAGTCCAAAGATGCGCAAGCTACTGAGAGTAGACTTGCAACTTTGCGTGGGGAAAGCCATTCAGGAGGCTCTGGGCGACGAAGCCACAGAGCCCCCGATCGGCACCTGGTTCCGCCTGAGCGAACCCAAGGTGCCGCTAACTTAATCGGGATTGCGCTGGGCGAAGGCCAGGCCGATGGCACCGCCGACGTAGGCGCCGGCCAGACTGCCGGCCAGAATCAGAGGGAGCGGGTGGATGCCGAAGTAGGCTCCGCCCAAAAAGCCCAGACTGACCCCGCTGCACACGCCGCCGGCGGCACACACTCCCATCAGCTTGTAGTTGGGTTCCCAGCCATCGGGATTGGGATTCATTCCCCAATCCTGCTCTTCGTCGTCTTTCTGCTTCTTGTCAAACGAGAACGGGATCAATCCCTTGGTGGGAACGGGCGGTTGATTTCTTTGAATGTGCATGAAAACTCCTAGTGGCTCAAGCCTGCTTGCTGCAGGGAAATCTGACTGGCGGTCACGGCCGCCATGCCGAGGTAGAGAGGGAAGGCCGCGCCGGGGAAGAGCTGGGCAGCGGCCAGACAACCGCCGTGGGCCATCTTGAGGGCACCGGCGACTCGATCGTGGCGGCAGTCTTGCTGACTGCCGCGCACCAGTTGATAGGCTCCCAGAGCCACTTCGCCCAGGCCGTGAGCGGCCATGAGCCCGGAAGAGTAGGCGCCCAGTCCGCTCTGGGGAGCCAGCATGGCCCCGGCCATCACGCCGCAACTGGCGCTCATCAACAGGTGATTGGCGCCCTCCAGTCGGGTCAAGTTGTCTTTGGAGGTGATCATCTGGGCGCCGTGGACGGCCGCCCCCACCGCCACAACGCCACTGAGCAGCCCGGAGCCAGTTGCCAGCCAGTCCGTAGCGGAACTGGAGGCGGCGGGCATGGAATGGCCCATCTGCGAGTGATCCATTTTCGAGTGGTCCATGGACATGTGGTGACCTGCGTGTGGATCCGCGGGTGTGCTGCCGCCGCAAATCGGCCCCATGTCCATGGGAGGAGCGGAGTGCTGATGATGCCCGCCAGCGGGGGGAGTCATGGCCAGCATGGCCGCGTCGTGGCCGACGTGAAGCAGCGCTCCGGTCAAGCCGTGGTGGTGATGCTCGCCCCCTCCGGGAGGCGGAGGGGTGGGATTTTCGGGCGTGTTTTTCTGCAGGCGGCGCGAAACGCCGCCCTGAGGGGCTTTTTGAATCTGCATGGGTTCTCCTGAAATTGAAAAAATCGGACCGTGTGGAAACGACGGTCAGATTCGCGGCGGCGGAGGTTCAGGAGCGAGAGCGGGACAGAGAGGGCGTGGGGCGGGGGGCCGATGGCCGGCCGCCAGCTGGGTGTGTACGGGAGCCAGCAGGGGCTGCATGGCGGGGGGACAGAGCACCTCGAAGCGCGGCGGAGCCGGCGCCTGAGGGCCGGGTTTCTCCAGGGCCAGGCGATAACACAGCTCGTGTTCGTCGCAGTGGCAAACCTGATCGACGTGCTTGGGACATGCGTGACCGCAGAAGTCGTCCTGAGCCCAAACCAGGGCGGGACAACAGCAAATCCAAAGGATCAGCAGGAGCAGTCGCAGCATTGGGTGATTCTGACCATCGACCCTGAAAAATAGCTAAAAAGCGGGCCCATCGTAAACGCGCCAGGGCGACTCCGCCAGGCACTTCTCCCCCATCAGCAGGACCTCGCTATCGGGAAGCTCGCTGGCCAGCCGCAGCAGCTCCGGGCGGGCCCGCTCCCAGGCGGGAGCGTCCGGCACGGCCAGGGTCAGCATGCTCGGCCGCAGCCGGATGGCGGCCGCCAGCACCGCCTCCGGGGCCACGTCAACGCCCAGGTTGATGACGTGAAATCCCCGGTCCAGCAGCCACAAATCAACCAGACTCAAAGGAAACCAGGGAAGTCCACCGGCCAGGGAACAGCACATCGCCAACCGGCCACCGGGGTTTCCTGCCCGCGAACTCAGCATCATTTCCAGGCGGCTGGCCAGGCACTGCTTGAGCAAGCGGCGAGCCACCCGCTCGCGGGGAGCGTCGCGTTGTTCGTGCAGTAACGGCAGAATGACCCGCTGCAGTTGCTCCCGATAAGAGAAGCGTGCGAGCAATGCGTCGAGCAGCGAGTGGACGGCCTGGGAGTCGAGGTTGACGGACTCGAACCAGATCTGTTCCAGCATCTTCTCCAACCAGTTGGCGGGATGGGGAGCGGAGGATTTGACCACATCGACGATTTCGCTGATGTTGCGGCCCTGAGCCAGCAGCAACTTGATCTGCTGGGCACGGCGCAAGTCTTCGGCACTGTAGGCACGGTGACCGCTATCGGTGCGACGGGGGGAAAACAGATCGAAACGACGTTCCCAAGCTCGCAGTAGAGTCGCCGAAAATCCCGTCAGCGAAACGAAATTACGCATCTTATACATAGGAATCAATCATTTCCGAAAACCGGCGCCAAGACCTTCGCCGAGGCCGAGAAAGGCGAGCTACCTCGGGCTGCGAAAGCTCTCCGGCATGCTCCAGGCCAGGCTCTCTCCAGACCCGATGCGCGACGGGACGTTGCGCCTGGAGCTGGTCGGAACCGACCCCCATGACGCTCGGCTTCATCTGCGCTGCTATTACTTTGGGATGTTTCTCGAGGGAATCGAGGAGATGGTGGGTGAGATCGAGCTGCGGCTACGCGACGATCGCGACACGCTCCTTTATCTGGGTCAGGTGGGCTACTCGGTGGAACCGGACTATCAGGGGCAGCACCTGGCCGCCCGCAGCTTGAAACTGTTGAAGCCTCTGGCCAGGCGCCATCAGCTGCGCGAACTTTGGATCACCTGCGATCCGCACAACCTGGCTTCGCGGCGAACCTGCGAACTGGCGGGAGCGGTTTTTCAAGAAGTGGTCACTCTGCCCCGAGGCCACGCTCTTTACGCGGTGGGACTGCGGCAGAAATGTCGCTATCGGCTGCGACTTTAACCCCGGGGCGGTTGAACCGTAATCTTGTCGCGGATTTCGCCGCTGCGGGCGTGGACCAGTAGTTCTCCCCCGCCGGCGTCGTGGATGGCCCGATGGCCCGCCTCGATGGCCTGTCGCTGGGTCGGATGGACGGAGACCGGAGCCTGGCCGCTGGGGGCTTTCAGGGCCCAGCCCTCCTTGTGCGGGGTGACGTGCATGGATCTTGCGTTTGCCATGGGGCCTCCTGGAAGAAGTGTGGTTCCAGTCTACAAGCTCGGGCCCGGGACTTCACCGACCATTTGTACAGCTCTTCAGGATCCCGGTACCGCGGACCCGTTCTCACGCTCGGCCCCCCGCAGCAACCCGGCCCAGTAGAACCAGATGAAGAGCGAGCCGAGAGCCAGCGAGCCCAGGCTGAGAAAAGCCGTAGGGTAGCCCAGATGCTCAGCCACCCAGTAGCCGAGCAGCGGGCTCAGACAACCGCCGATGGCCTGGATGGTGGCCACGGCCCCCTGGCCCAGGTTGACCCTGCCGGTGCCGGCCAGGATGCGCGCCACCAGGCCGGGCACGGCCACGGACTGCAATCCCGCCCCTACCCCATCGAGAATCTGCACCGGATAGATGCCCCAATGTTGGATGAACAGGGCTGCGATCAAGCCGCGCAGAGGCAAGGCCAGGAAACTCACCAGCAGGACCAGCCAGTAGCCGCGCTTTTCGGCCACTCCGGTGGCCACCAGACTCACAGCCACCATCACCAGCTGGGCCACCACGATGGTTTTGGCGGTCAGGGCGGCCGGATCTCCCTGGTGGGCGGCGACCAGCGACAGTCCGTAGAGCGGCAGCATGGCGGCATTGCCCAGGTGAAAAAAGGCCAGCGCCAGGCCCAGCATTCGCAACGGCAAGTTGTCCCAAAGCTGGCGCAGCGATTGGCCGTCGGAAAGATCTTCGCCTTCCAGTCCGCGCGCGGCCTGGTGATCGATCTCGGCTTCCGGGATCTGGAGCACGGACCAGACGGACAGTGCGCCGAAGGCGGCGGCCAGCCAGAAAACCGCTACGAATCCATACTTCCAGCCCAGATAGCCGGAGAGGGCGGCGCCCACCACGTTGCCCGCATGATTGTAGGCCTGGTTGACGCCATTCTGATGAGTAAATCCGCTCTGGCGGAACATCCCCAGGGTGATTCCCGCCACCGCCGGCCCGATGGCGGCCCCCACGATGGCGGTGGCCATCTGCGATCCCACCACCACCCAGTAGGACTGAGAAAGAAAGAGCAGACCGGAGGCCAGCAGAGTGAGCAGGCCGGAGACCACGATGCACTCTCGCTTGCGTCGGGTGGCATCCACCAGCGCACCGGCCGGAGCACCAAAGAGCATACCGGCCAGACCGCCCAGAGTCATGACTTGACCGATCTGGCCGGTCTGCCAGCCCTTGCCCTGCAGAAAGACGCCCAGAAACGGTCCCATGCCAGCCTGCATGTCGGCCATGAAGAAGTTGAGGGCGTGCAAGTAGCGTCGGGATTTCAAAGTGGCTTGATTATACGCGGTCGCCTTCGAGGGTTCACGGATCCTCATCAGCCAGTGCGAGTATGTCGATCCCGGTAAGTCGGGACGGTGGGCCGAAGCCGGTTTTCTGGGAAGGGGTTAGCCTTGGCCTACCAACACGAGGAGAAATGCTGATATGAATTGGGATATCATCAAAGGCAAATGGGGACAGCTGAAAGGCGAGGCCCGCAAGCAGTGGGGCAATCTGACCGACGACGACTGGGATAAGTTCCACGGCGATCGCGAAAAGCTCTCGGGCAAGCTGCAAGAGAGCTACGGCTGGGCCAAGCAGGACGCGGAGACGCACATCGACAACTTCTTCCGGCCCCACGCCAATCCCTAAAATTAAGAAAAAGCCCCCGTTTTGACGGGGGCTTTTTTGTGTTCGGCTCAAGAAATGTAGAAGTCGCCGGGTGGGTAGGGCTGGGGAACGTCGGGTTCGTTAAGCAGTTGCTTGAGGTTGATCTCGATGGTGGTGGCGAGGGTGGTCATGGCGGTGTCGGTGGGACGGTTTTCGAAGGGGTCCTGCATGTGAGTGGCCGACTTCTCGAGCAGAAAGAAAGGCATCGAGATGGCCAACAGCAGAGGCAACTCGAAGCGAAACGGAACATCTTTCAGAGAGAGCGACAGGGTGACCACGAAGAGATAGATAATGCCGTGGAGAAAGATTCGATAGGTCACAGGGAATACCGTAGACTTGATGCGTTCGGCCTGTCCCTGGGCTTCCACCAGGCGCACCAGGGTGCTGTCCATCTGCATGTGGGCGAAGAGCTCGAGCTGCTCCCGGGAGCGTAGACTGCGCAGGTCGGCGGCGTGGAGTCCGATCAGTGCTAGCGGCTTGTTGGTATGCCGAGAGATCTCGTCCAGGTCTTGTTCCGAGAGCAGCCGCTCCAGGTTCTCGGTGGGGTTCAGCTTGCGCAGAGACTGACCCAGCGAGTAGCACCAGGCGATCTGGCGAAGACCCATCTTGCGAATGATTGCCTCGTTTCCTTCCGAGACAAACGACTGGAGCTGCACCACCAGGGTGCGCGAATCGTTGACGATGGCCCCCCAGACCTTGCGAGCTTCCCACCAGCGGTCATAGGACTGACCCATCTTGAACGAGAGCAGAATCGAGATGGCGGTTCCGATAAAACCAGGGATGGTGGGCGGCATCACCGGCAAGAAATCCTGGTATTCGGTGCTGATCAGGTGCACCGAGACCGAGACCAGCGTGACCGAAACGAGGCCGAAGCGGATCTTGCCCAAGATATAGCTGGGAGGGATTCGTGTATCCAGTAACATCCTCTTGGGATGTGCTACGAACCAGCACATCCCTGCCGATACGCACCAAGAAAAAAGGGCGCGGGGTGAACCGCGCCCTGGTGGCCGAGGAGGTTAGAAGGCGGAGCTGCCGCCGCCTTGCATGAGGCTTTGTAAAATTTGGCTGAGCTGCTCGTTGATGCCGCCGCTGGTGAGCGAGCTGAGCGCGTCATTGCTGAAGCTGGTTCCGTCCAGTCCGGAAGAACCATATTGGCCCTCGGAAGGGGGCGGCGGGGGCGGTGGAGGAGCCTGGCCCTGGAGTCCCTGGAGGCCTTGCATCCCCTGCATTCCTTGCATCCCACCCGGAGGAGGAGGAGGCGGGAACTGGCCCTGGCTGTAGTTATTGCCGATGTTGTTGCCGAAACCACCGATAGAGAAAGCCATTTGTGTGTTTACTCCTAGTGTGTGTGTGTAGCTCTTTTGCCCAACACCAGAATAGGCTTTTGCTATGAGCGGAAGGTTGCGTTAGATAATCTAAGGCTAAAGCTTTGCTGAAAGTCCCTTTAGGATCTGCTGGCCGCTGAGCACAAAAACGCAGAGCGGCGGAAACTGCACCTCGAGGGAATGGGTCTGACCGCGGTAGGGGGTTTCTTCTGCCTCCTGTTGTCCACCCTCAAAGGGAAGCAGACCACTGCCACCATACTGCTGATCGTCTGAGTTCAGCAGGAGCTTCCAGGGGCCCGCAAAGGGCAGTTGCAGGCGCGTCTGGCGCACGCTGGGGCTGAAATTGCACACGAACACCAGCACCTCCGAATCGCTTTTGGCCTGGCGCCGGAAGACGAGCAGGTTGTGGTCGGCGTCATCGCAGTCGAGCCAGTGGAACCCTTCGGGGTCGTGGTCGAGCTCATAGAGGGACGGGTGGTCCCGGTAGAGACGATGCAGCTGTTGGGAATAGGCTAGCATAGCGCGGTGTTCCTGGTTGCCCATCAGCTCCCAATCCAGCGCGGTATCGTGATTCCATTCGGTCCGCTGGCCCAGTTCGGTGCCCATGAAAAGCAGCTTCTTGCCCGGGTAGCCGAACTGATAACCCAGCAGAGCTCGCAGGTTGGCGCGCATTTGCCAGTCGTCGCCGGGCATCTTGGAAAGCATGGACTTTTTCAGGTGGACCACTTCGTCATGCGAGAAGGCCAGCATGAAGCTTTCCGAATTTTGATAGGTGATGCCGAACGTCAGCTTGTTCTGGTGCCACTTCCGGTGCAAGGGATCTTCCTGGAAGTAAGCAAGCGTGTCGTGCATCCAACCCATGTTCCATTTGAAGGTAAAGCCCAGACCACCGCTTTCCACCGGATGAGTCACTCCCGGAAAGGACGCGGATTCTTCTGCGACCGTGAAAGCATCAGGATGTTCTTGCTGGACGGCCTGGTTCATCTCTTGCAGGAAGCGAATGGCTTCCAGGTTCTCACGGCCACCATGTTCGTTGGGCAGCCATTCGGCGTTCTCCCGGCCGAAATCGCGGTAAAGCATCGAGGTGACGGCATCGACGCGCAGGCCGTCGATATGAAATTCCTCCAGCCAGAAGAGGGCGCTGGAGATGAGGAAATTGCGAACTTCGTTGCGACCGTAGTTGAAAATAAGGGTGTTCCAGTGCAGATGAAAGCCCAACCTCCGGTCCTGGTGCTCGAACAAGTGCGTGCCGTCGAAATAGGCCAGTCCGTGACCGTCACTGGGAAAGTGAGCCGGCACCCAGTCCAGGATGACGCCGATGTCGCGCTGGTGGAACTGGTCGATCAGGTAGCGCAGATCGTCCGGGCTGCCAAAACGGCTGCTGGCACAAAAATAACCGGTGGTCTGGTATCCCCAGGAACCGTCGAAGGGGTGCTCGGTAATGGGCAGCAGTTCCACGTGGGTAGACCCGAGCTCGGCCACATAGTCGACCAGGCGGTCGGCCAGTTCGCGGTAGGTCATCCAACTGTTGTCCAGGCGACGCATCCAGGAGCCGAGGTGCACCTCGTAGATGGACATGGCCGAGGTTTTGACGTCTCGAGTTTTGCGAGCCTGCATCCAGGCCTCGTCGCCCCAGGCATACTGGCGCAAATCCCAGACGCGCGAGGCGTTGCTGGGTCTGAGTTCCGACCAGAAGCCGTAGGGGTCGCAGCGCTCGCCCCAGCCATCCCCCGAATAAACGCAATACTTGTAGGAGTCGCCGGCCTGAAGGCCGGGCAAGAATCCGGACCAGATGCCGGTCTGATGGTCAAAGTTCTCGAGAGGATGGGCGCTGCGGTCCCAACCGTTGAACTCCCCCATCACGGTCATACCGTTGGCGTTGGGGGCCCAGACCGCAAAGTGGACACCTTCCCGATCCTGGTGCCGACACAGGTGGGCGCCCAGCTTCCGGTAGCTGCGGTAGTGGCGGCTACTGGTCCACAACTGCACATCCAGGTCGCTCATGGTGGGCGGGGGGCTAAGAATCGGCATGCAAGAAACCTACGGCTTTCTTCGTCCTGATCGAACCTCTCCAGGATAATCCCCCCGGGGTATTTGGGTACTCCACGGTGGTCAAGTCCGGTAGTAAAGGGCCAAACTATACTGCCGACATGTTATGCAAGTACCGGTTCTCGCACCTCCCCTGCTCCTAAAATGAGGGGAAGTCGACAACGCAACCGGAGGTGGTTAGCGTTGCGAGCTGGTGGCGATACCGAATCCTTTCACCTAGAGGGAACCATGGACCAGAATTGCCACATCCTGGTGGTCGACGACCACTCCCAGATCCGCTTCCTGTATCGACGTGTGCTCGAGTCGGCCGGTTACACCGTAACCGAAGCCGCGGACGGAGTCGAAGCCCTGGAAAGCATGGAATCGCAAGACTACGATTTGATCATCACCGACTGGGATATGCCGGGCATGGGAGGCGAGCAACTGCTCTCCGAGGTGGCGGAAACCCCCTATCTGGTGGTCTCGGCCAGCTCCAAGGTGCCGGCCCGCTATCGCTCGCTGGGTAAACCCATCCGCCCCCGCCAACTGGTCCATCACGTCCAGGCTTTGTTGCCCAAACGCACCGCTTAAGGGTTGTGCAGGTTCATTTCCACGACTTTGCCGTTCTTGCCGTCCAAGACCATGGTCAGTCCGGGAATGCTCCAGGTTTCGTCCGCGTCCAGATAGGGCTCGCCCGACTTGCCTTTGGGGTATTTGGCCCGGACCTGCGCAGCCGTGCTGCCAATGCCAATCCCTTCGGCGGTGCGCGGGCCGGGCGCCGTCCAGAATACTTGAAAAACGTTTTCCGGGCGATTGCCGTCGTGACACTTGACTCGGATGTAGGGGCCCTTGGAGCCGAGCCACTCGATGGCGGCTCCGTCCGTGCTTGTGTTTTTGCTCACGTCGCTGGCGCTCGACGGCTTGCCCAATTGTTGATAGGCAGCCCGGGGAACCGGCTTGCCTAGCCGAATCAGACCGATGCTTTTGCCGGGAACCACCAGCAGCTTCTGAGTCAGCCAGGGTTGAGCCGAGGCGGTAGCGGCCAGCAGTAGAAAGAGAAGTGTGCGCATGAGATCCCCTTCTGGAATCCGTGGGTGGGGCCTGCCCACGTCTTTTGGTCGTTCCGAGGACATCCATTTCGAACAAGTGTTTCACGAAAAACAGTTCGATTACTCTTCCAGGGCGGTGACCTCGCCGTCGGCGATCTGGCGCTGCATGAGGTTGCCCTGAGCGCGGCCGGCCAGCGTGCGCAGATACTGCTCGATCGCTTCCGTCTGTTCGGTGGACATGCCGGCGTAGTCGACTGCGACCTGGTAGCCCCGATTGCGCCCATTCTCGCGGCAGGTCAGCACGCGACCGCGCACAGATAGGGTCGGAGTGCTGGCCATATCGGTCTCGAGGGTCAAGTTGAGAATCTGGCCTGGCTCCAGAGAGCCATGACAATTGAGCAGCACGCCGTGACTGGAAATGTCGATGGTCACGCAGTTATAACCGGAGATTTCGCGGCTGACGGCCTTCAGACCGGTGGTGACGCGGGGGCTGCGGCGGGCCGCTTCACCCAGGTCGGCGCGCACGGCATAGCTGTAGAGCAAGTCTTCCAGTTGGCGCAGATGCTCCTCGGCCATATCCAGCAGGCCGACGCACAGGAAGCCCTTCCCGACCGCTTCACGGCTGAGCAGACTGAGGGGAATGTCGACGCGGTTGACTTTATAGTCGACCAGGGAAATCCGGACTTTGAGTTCGCCTTCCGACTTCTTGGCCTTGGCCGAGTAGAAGATCAGTGTGGAGCCACTCATGGAAAAGAACTGGACGATCTCCGGACCAAATAACTTCAGCACAGCCTCAGGCTTGGACAAACGAACAACAAAAACCCTGCAACTAAGCTCAAAGATCAGTCAAATAAGACTAAAGACGCGTTATCAGCTTTGACCCTTGCTGGTGAGATTGTGGGCGGCCATGAGCAGGCGTCCGGCGTTGATCGGCTTGGTGATATGGCGCTGGTAGCCGGCCGAGAGGGCGGCTTCCCGGTCTTCCTTGCGGGTGAAGGCGGTGACCGCGATGGCGGGCAGAGCCGCGCAGTCGGGACGAGTGCGCACTTCGCGAATCAACTGGTAGCCGTCTTTGCCGGGCATACCGATGTCGCTGATGAGCAGGTCGGGCACCTGCCGTTCGATCGAGGAGAGCGCCTCGTCGACGGAGCCAGTTCCGGTGACATCGGCGTCGCGGTCGCGCAGCAGGCGAACCAGAAAGTCGCGGGCGTCGGGGTCGTCTTCCACCACCAGGATCTTCACGCCGGGCAGCTTGACCACGCGGTCTCCCTCGGGCGCGCTGGAAAGATTGGGTAGCTGCACGGTGAACAGACTGCCCTGGCCCAGACCGTCGCTATGGGCCCGAACGCTACCGGCGTGAAACTCCAGGATCTGGCGCACGATGGACAGGCCCAATCCCATTCCGCGGGCACCTCGGGTAGAAGAACCATCCTGCTGGCGAAATTTCTCGAAGAGGTGCGGCAGAAACTTGGGGTCAATGCCGGCCCCGTAGTCCCGCACTGACAGAACCAATTGCTCTTCTTCGATGGACAGCTTGACTTCAATGCGCCCCTCAGGCTCGGAGAACTTGATGGCGTTGGAAAGCAGGTTCCACACCACTTGCTGCAGGCGTACCCCGTCGCCACGAGTGGGCACGGCGGGCGGCAGCAGGCATTCCAGCTGGACCCCTTTGGATTTACAGGAAGGCTGAACGGCCTGCACGGCGCTGCCCACCACTTGAGCCAGGTCGATGTCCTGAATGTCGATGTGGAACTTGCCCTGGGTGATCTTGCTCATATCCAGCAAGTCTTCGATGATGCGGGTCTGGGCCTGGGCGTTGCGCTCGATGGCTTCGTGGGCTTGCTCGACTTCTTCGGGTTCCAAATCCCCGGCCC
The DNA here is from genome assembly GCA_017307785.1 of Vulcanimicrobiota bacterium. Taxonomy (GTDB): domain Bacteria; phylum Vulcanimicrobiota; class Xenobia; order Xenobiales; family JADMJV01; genus JADMJV01. Next base: position 128,040 of record JAFKGI010000016.1, read on the forward strand.
GCAGCAGGTGGCTCCAACCTAAGATGGCGTTGAGCGGAGTGCGCAACTCGTGCGAGAGGGTGGCCAGGAACTCGTCCTTCAAGCGGGCCGAGCGCTCGGCTTCGCCTCGGGCGGCCCGTTCCGCTTCCAGCAGACGATGGGTTTCCAGGCGGGAGGCGTTGACCACGCCGGCTTCGTGCCAGAAGCGCACGGCCAGACCGACAAACGAGAGCACGATGGGGATGAAGAGATAGCCGGTCTTGGGATGATCCACCAGATCGAAGGCGGCCAGCGCCGAGACGGAGGTGGCGAAGAGCCCCATGGCAAGCAAAGCCGTGCGATAGCCTTGCAGTCTGGTGGGCGCCATCGGGGGGGCTTCTTTAGAGTCCCGACAGGTCCTCGATTTTGACCGGCATGAAATTGGTGGTGGGCCGCAGAGGACTGGTGTCGAGGTCGACCTTGATGGTGCGCTGGGCGGTCGGGTTGGACTGGGAGCCAACCAGGCCGGTCGAGGTCACGCGAATCATGTCGTAATCGGTGCTGCGAAAAGCGGTGTCGATGCCGATCCGGTAGGAGCCAACCCGCTTTCCGGCCACCATCACGTCCTCGCTGTAGGTGAAGAGAATCTGGTCCGGGTTGCCGGTGGGCGGAAAATCCAGGTCGCGTTCCAACTTCAGGCGCGCGTCCTCCAGGCCGGCCTGAGCCAGGCACAGGGCCAGAGCCGAATCCTCCACCGAATTGATGCCTCGATAGTTGGAAACCTGAGAGGCCATCAGACCCATACCGGCCACCAGGGCCACGCCCAGGACCAGCAGCGCCACCACCAGCAACATTCCGCGGCGGCGCATCAATTTCGCTCCAGACCGGGGCAAACCGCTCGTCCGGTGATTCGCTGAATGACCTGGCTCTCCGGATAGGAAAGCACGACCACCAGCAGATCCCCCGGTTCAGCCCAACACTGCAGCCCCCGCAGTCCGGTGCTCAAAACCATAGGACTGCCCAGGGTCGTGCCCCCGCCGGGACCGACTTCGCGCACCAGATCGGCACCCACCAGATGATAGAGGACGTGCTGAGAGTGAGCGTTCTGCTGCGGGTCCCAGGGATCGGCATAAGCCGGACGCGCCTGCAACAGCCAGCCCAGAGCGCCGGGCAGCAGCGCCTGGGGCGATGGATAGGAGTCGGGAGCCAGCGGACAGCGAGTGGCGTCGTTGGCGTTGACTTTGGTCAGCTCCAGGTGGTCGATGGCGGTCGCTTCGCTGACGTTGGTGCCCCGATTGGGCGCGGTCCAGCGGGCGGACTCGCGGGCTTCGGTGAGCATACGGTCCAGGGCCACCTGGGTGGCGCGTCGAGCTTCGTCTTTGGACGACATGCGCCGGGTCAGACGGAACGAGTCCCGCAGCAGCATCATGAACAGGCCGAAGACCAGCGACACGAGAGCCACCGTAATCAGGGTTTCCACCAGAGTAAATGCGCGTTTGTGCATGTCAGGGTCCTACCATATCGATGAGGGGCGTCTGACCGGTGAGTACCTTACCGCGATACTTGCAGAGGGCTCGGCCGGCGCCGCTGGAGGGAGCACAGTAGACGTCCAGCGGAGGTCCGCTGTTCTGAGGAATGCGGATGCGATTGATGATGGTGGTCTGGCGCCCGCTGCGCGGGCCCGAGAAGTTGCCCACCGCCGGCCCGACGGTGGGATCCATGGCCCAGCGAAAGAAAACGTCCAGAATCTCGTAGCGGTCCGCTTGCGTGCGCAAGAGCACGCTGTAGTCGGCGGTGGCGTCTCGAGCCAGGGTGACCGGGGAACCCGACACGATCACCTCGCAGGGAACGGTGGTCGGGTCCTGGGAGGCCTGGCCGATGTAGGTGGTCAAAACGACGGGCCGCTGCCCCATCCCGACCACGGGAGTTTCCGAGCCGGTGAAGGCGGTGACCGTGATCTGCTTGCAGCTCGACGGCATCAGGCGACGCCGATTCACGTCGCTTTCAGCCATTTCGAAAAGGCTGCAAGGAGAGGCCAGGCTGATGGCATCGACCTTCACCTTCCACTGAATGGCCGGGTAGTCCGGGTCGGAACCGCTGGTATTGTCCCAGTGGGTCCAATCGCTGAAGGCGGTCGCGCCGATGGGCTGATGATGAACGCGACTCCAGGCCCGGATCTCCTCGAGCTTGTTTTGGGCCACGCGCACTTTTTCTTGCTGAGCCTGAATGAGGGTCGAGTAGCGCATGGCCGTATGAAAGAGGCGAAAAATCACGGTGAATCCGCCCAAAATCACGAACATTGCCACAATTGCCTCGGCCATGCTCAGGCCGCGAGGGCGTTTCAGGGTAGGTAGATTGGCCACCGCGATTTACCCGTTCCGCTGGTCAACTGCCTGATATCCGAGGGAGAGGTCCCAGCCACCGGTCTGATCAGAAAGATTTGTTCGTCGGTAATGTCGGCCAGAGGCGAGCGCACGGTCAGCAGCCATTCCTCGGAGCCCCACTGCAGGGCCGAAGGCTCGGTTTCATTCCAGCCTACGCTCCAGCTATAACCGACCGCGCCTCGGCCGATCCAGGGATCGCCCGCCGGCGGATCATCTCGAGTGTAGTAGACGTCGCGGGTGCGCGGAGACCAGTAAGGGCTCCAGGTGCCGGCGTTGGCGTGGGGGGGCGCGACGGGGGTGCTGGTGCTATCCAGGTGGCCGCTATTGTCCACCTGAATCGAAACGATCTGCACGAAGGTCGAATCTTTGTCGGTGCACAGGATGCTGTTGCTGGAAGTCCAGGTGACCCGGTCTTCCTTGAAATGGCGATGCAGGTCGTTGGTGGCGTCGCCGTTGCGAATACCGGTGACGTTGGTGCGCAGAGTGACGATGGGGCTGCCCTGCACCACCGAACAGGTACACAAATCGTAGGTATTGGTGCCGTTGTTCCAGCGCTTGAAAGCCACCCGGTCACCGGCCGGACTGAGGCCGGGAGCTTCGCAGAACTGATGCATAGTGATTCGCGAACAGGAATCCCCGTTGCGGTCGGTGATGAAGATGTCCTGTTCATTGGCGTTGACGCCGGGACGGTTGTCGGAGAGGAAGGCCAGGCGCTGGCCGTTGGCCGAAGTGGTCGGGCTGAACTCCCGATAGTTGGTGGGCGCCGTCGGCTTGGAAGGCTCGATGTGAAAGCGACGCTTGCCCGTTCCGTCGGTGTTCATGCGCCAGAGGTTGCGGTCGCCGGCTTCTTCATGTTCGTAAAGAACCGAGCCGTAAGGCAGCACCTTCAGATCTTTTTTGATGTGAACGTCCACCAGCTGCTTCTGCTCGTTCTGCAGCAGCAGGGCCATGGTGAAGATGTCGCCGGGCTTGGCATCGTCCGGGGGACGCCACTGCCAGCTGGATTCGTAGGCCGGCCCCACGCCGGCGGCTCCCAACTTGGCGGCCGGGTTGAAGTCCATGGCCGCTCCCGTGTTGGCATCGACGGGAATCGAGTAGGCGCCTGTCTTGACGGAATCCGTCTTGGTGAGAATCACTCGCCAGGAGCAGAAAAGCCGTTGACCGGACTTGGCGGCGTCCTGAGCGAAGGTGGTGAGAGTCACGAATCCATCGGGAGGAATGGTGGTCGGCTCGTCGTCGACCGGAGCCGGCAGAGAGCTGGTGCCTTTGGGATTGCCTTTGGCCTCGCCCACGTAGGTGAGCGGGCGAGGACTGGAGACCGGTCCGGCCCCGTGCATGGTGCCTACGGCCGGGACGCTGGTGACTCCCACCAGTCCGCTTTCTACGTGGATGCCGCCGCCGGCGTTGATGCAGACGGTGCGAGTCTCTCCCAGGCTGGTGGCCCGGTAAAGTTGGGGCTGGTCTCCGGAGGGCAGCGAGCCGCCTGAGGCCCCGGAGCCAGAATAGCCGCCGATGCCCGAGCACACGGCCACGTGGTATTCGCGGTCGAACTGAGGCAGGTCGTTGGAACGAACCGTCCCGTCGGGCATGAAGACCAGGGCGTAGTCTTTCTTGTTGGCGTTGGGAAGCCAATCTTCGAGCGGCAGAGTCGACCACTTGGTGCCGGTCACCAGCGGATCGCGCGTCTCGCTGCCGGTCCAGGTGCCGATAAAGAAACAGCTGTCGGGAAAGTCGCCGATAAAGTTCTGGGCGCGCGAAACGTGCGGATTGGTCAGGCCTTCGAGCTGATACAGAGAGGCGCTGTGGGGCCGATTGTCGTTGGGAAACATGATGGCCACCGGGCTTTGCTGACGAACCGCCAGCAAGCGCGCCTGACCGAGGTCGTTGGCCAGGGCCTGGGCCAGAGAGTCCACTCCGGCTCGACCACGCACTTTGCCGGCGCCGCTCACCACGAACAGCCCCACCGACATGCCAACCAGCCCTGCTGTAAACGTAATTTCCAGCAGAGTTAGACCGCGTCTGCTCCCCTTACCCATCTGCCACGCTCCTCCCTCGTCTCTAAGGATTTTACCATGTCAGAAGAAGCAATTCTAAAATCATCGAATAGAATTGTTAACTCACCCGAGTCAATTATGAACTTCGCTACAGGTTCGCAGATTCCTGATCACCAGGCGGGAAAAGGATCGGGCAACTGTTTCCAGGTGGTGGGACCGGCCGCCCATTCCTGGTCGTTGAGCAGACAAGCATCCAGAGCTTGCGAGACCGTGGCCGCGTGGAGATCCAGGCCGATGACCACCAGCTGCTGGCTCGGATCGGCCCACCGGCCCTTGTTTTCCAGGCGCAAAGAGCTGCCGGCCTGCGACCAGTAGCCCATAAATTCCGGCTGACTGGCCAGCCAGAAGAAGCCCTTGATGCGCAAAATCCCCTCCATGGATTCTTGCACCACCTGCCAGAGCCGTTCGGGGTGGAACGGTCGCCGGGCTCGGTAGACGAAACTGGAAATGCCGTATTCTTCGCTCTCGGGAACGTGTTCGGCCGGCGTCAGCGAGGTCAGCTCACGAATCCACTCCGGCCCTTCCGCCTGAGTGGGGTCGTATTTGCCGGTGTTCAACACCCGTTCCGGCTGGATTTGCGAGAAACGGCACTCGACCAGCTCGGCTCGAGGGTTGAGCTTGCCCAGCAGGTTGCGGATGTCTTGCAGTTCGGCCTCCCCCACCAGGTCGGTTTTATTGAGCAGGATGACGTCGGCGAACTCCACCTGGTCGACCAGCAGGTCCACCAGGCAGCGCTCTTCGGAGAGATCTTCGGAGCTGTAATAATTCTGGAAGAAGTTGAGGCAGTCGACCAGGGTGACCATGGTGTCGAGGCGGGCCACCTGGGAAAGCGAAAAGCCGGTTTCGTCCACAAAGGAAAAGGTGGCGGCCACCGGCAGAGGTTCAGAAACCCCGGTCGACTCGATGATCAGATAGTCGTAGGCCTTTTCGGCGGCCAGCTTTCCCACCTGATCCCACAGGTCTTCCCGCAGGGTACAGCAGATGCAGCCGTTGCTCATCTCCACCAGTTTGGCTTCGGTCTGCTCCAGGCGCAAGTCTTTGACCAGCTGCGCGTCCACGTTGAGCTCACTCATGTCGTTGACGATCAGCGCGATCTTCTTGTCGCGACAGTGGTTCAGCAGGTGGGTCAGCAGGGTGGTCTTGCCGGCTCCCAGGAAGCCGCTCAGCACGGTGACGGGTAGCTCGCTCATAGGAAAGCCTCCCGCCATTTGCGACGCAGCGGGCGTAGGGCCGGCGGGCAGATGCGCAAGAGCTTCTGCCGATAAGTGGGTCGCGAACTGCCCACCCAGCTCTCATAGTCCTCGAGGTGCGGGCGCAACTGCTGCCAGCCATGTTTGAAGGGCAGCGGCCTGGCCTCGGGCGGAAGTTCGGGAGGGACGGTGCCGGGGGGGACGCGGTAGAACTGCCCCTGGGCGCGCAGGTAAACCAGGCCTTCCTCTTCCAGAGACAGTCCCAACTGGTGCAGCCACAGAGAACCGCGACGATAGAGCGAGCGGCCCAGGCGCTGGAAGCCGCCCTGGGTGAGCAGGCCCAGGCGCACGTCCTGACCGAGCATCCAAAAGTAGACGCGCAAGGAATTCATACGAGATCCAACTTGAGCACCAGGCTGGCGGGATCGCCGGGCCGGGACGGCGGGCTCTTGTGATAGAGGGGTGGGGTGTTGGCCTGCTTGCCCTTCATGACCAGCACCTCCCATTCATGGGCTTGGCGCACGTCCTCGGGCCGAAGGGCGATTTCCTCATTGCTGGTGCCTTTGGCTTCGGCGGCCGCCAGGTTGAGGTTATCCTCGTCCAGCCACAGGGTGCCGGGGCCGCGATAAGTGCAAATCAGCCGCATCACGACATTGTCCGCATGATAGCGTACGCAGGGCCGGTCCCGGTCCAGCTGCACCTGGCACTGCGAAACCTGCATTTCGCGGCAGAAGGCGTCGGTCAGAGCGGTGACGTCGGCCAGCCACTCGGCCCCCAGCGGATTGCGCCAGAAGCGGGCCGGAAACACCGGCTGAAAGGCCTCGGCCAGCTGGTCGGGCGCGAGATGCTGCTTGAACGGGGTCACCTCAGGCAAGACCGAGTCCCACAGGGCAGCCGCTCCCGGGTAAGGCGAGCGCCGCCAAAAGGCCAGATTCTCAGAACTGGCGCGGAATCCGAGCAGGTCTTCCGCCTGTCGAAGCGACCAGTGCGAACTGGTGATCACGCCGGCTCCAGAGAGCTGGCGCGCAGACCCTTGGGCCCTTGCTCGACGGTGACGTAAACGCGGTCACCACGACGCAAGCCCAGGCGAGCGAAGTGAGAGCTGTGGACGAAGATCTCCAGAGCTTCGCGCTCGCTTTTGACGAACATGAAGCGACCCTGGGCGTCGACCGAACAAACCTCGGCAGCTACCGGACCCGAGGGGACCCGAACATTCTGGCGTCGGGGTGCTTCCTGGCGGGGGCTTCGGGGACGGGGCGGCAGGTGAGACTCTTTGGTCACGCTGACGTCATAGGCTTCGGCTCCGCGCTGGGAGGAGCGAGTCTTGAAAAGAACTTCCTGTCCTTCGATCAGCTCGTCTCGGCCGGGGGCGAGATTGCTGCGATGGATGAAGACGTCTCCCTCGGGAGCACCCGAGATGAAACCGTAAGCTTTGGTGGGATCGTAAAACTTGACTTGACCTTGATATTCCATGACTCACAACCTTGGAGGAAAACTAAGCTCTGGGGGAGCCTTTGATATTGATATACGATTATCATTTTGGAGTCAAGGGGATTTAGCGCAGGACTGTGCTGTCTTCAATTCCAGTGGGTGGGCTGGGAAGGTTTGGCGATCAGGTGCCGGCGGCCGAATTGGGTGATGGCGGGACGAAGCGCAAAGTCGGCCGGGCGCGTGACCACTCCCAGCCACTGTTGCATGCAAGCGTCGAACTCCCGGTCTCTCCCCAGGCTGGCCAGCGAGGCGCCTTTGAGAGTCAGCCCTTCCAGGCTGAGGCGTTCCTGGAGCGAACGATTGACCCAGAAGAGCGATTCTTCCGGGCGCTGGCCGCAGATGAGAAAGTTGGACAGGGTCAGGTACTCGTCCGGCTCTTTGAGGGTGCGCAGGATGGTGAGCGCTTCCTGGTAGCGACCGCAGAGCGCCAGCGCGCGGGCTCGGTAGCGCTGAAAGGGCGGCCGCTGGGAAAGCGGCGAGGCATCCAGGCAGGCCAGGGCTTCGGGGCCGCGGTGGAGACAGGTGAGGGCCAGGCCCCGGAAAGTGGAGATGGCCTGAGCAATGTTCTTCCAGCCGAGGCGCTGGCGATGTTTGCTCGCCTGCTCCAGCGCGTCGAGCGCCTTTTGCGGTTCGCGTTCCCAGCAAGTCATAGCCAGGACCAGATAGGAGCGGCCGGCTTTCGGGTTCCACTCCAGGGCCAGATAGGCATCGTTCTGGGCTTCTTTGGGGCGGCCCAGACACAGACGGGCCAACGCTCGGCAGCGCAGGGCCGCGGCCCGGACATTCGGGTGCGCCTGAGGATGGCGCTGCAGTCGGTCGGCCAACACTTCGAGGCGGGCGTGTTGGCCCTGTTTGGCCAGTTGGTCGAGGCGGTGGAGGACGGTGAATCCCTTGCGATGGGCCCAACGATAGAGGTGCTGGCACCAGAACAGCCAGGCCACGATGGCGAAGCAGAGGGGAAAATCCATGGGAACCAGTGTAGCATTCGGCCGGGGGGTAGGGCCATAACATTGGTTATGGTTCTTCTATCCCGGTATCTTTTGCGGTGTGCGGCTATCTCGATGTTTGCTAACTTGGTCTTGTTATGCCTGAAGTTTCTATCGTTACTTATAGCAAGTCCTCCATCTGGTTGATCGGCTTGCGTACCTTGAGCCAGCTCGGCGGGGTTTCCATCGTGAGCGAGGCCGCGAGTCTGGCCGGCGCTCTCCAATCGGTCCAGGCACACCGGCCTCAAGCGCTGGTCGGCAATGCCGATGACCTCACCTTCGAATTCCTGGAGCACTTGCGAGGTCAGATGCCGGGCCTGAAGGTGGTCGTCATCGAAGGCGACGCTCGCTCTCCCGAAAGCCGATTTGAAGGCCGATTGGTGGACATCTACCTGCGCCGCTCGATTTCCGTGGAGGGATTGCGAGACGCCATCCTGGCGCAAATGGCAAAAGTGGCCTGATCCAGATCATAGGGGGGCGCCTGCGCGCGTTTTAGACTGCTAGGGAAAGCAGGTGGAGACGATGAAAGCAGCCGTAGTCACGAAGTTTGGTGCGCCTCTGGAAGTGGGCGATGTGCCGATGCCGGAGGTCGGGCCGGGTCAGGTTTTGGTGAAGGTAGCCGCCTGCGGAGTGTGTCACACCGACTTGCACGCGGCTCACGGGGATTGGCCGGTGAAGCCCAATCCTCCGTTTATTCCCGGCCATGAGGGCGTGGGTGAAGTGGTGGAGCTTGGTCGCGAGGTACGCGGGGTCCGGGTCGGAGACCGGGTGGGAGTGCCCTGGCTGCACACCGCCTGCAGTTGTTGCCGCTACTGTCAGACCGGCTGGGAGACGCTGTGCGGACAGCAGCAGATGACGGGTTACACGGTCAACGGCGGATTTGCCGAGTACGTGGTGGCCGACGCCAACTTTGTGGGCCATCTACCCGACGGCCTCGGATACGCGGAAGCAGCCCCCATTCTTTGCGCCGGCGTCACCGTCTACAAGGGGCTGAAGGAGATGGACTGCCGTCCCGGCGATTGGGTGGTGGTCTCTGGAATCGGCGGTTTGGGCCACATGGCGGTGCAGTATGCTCGAGCCATGGGCCTTCGGGTGGTGGCGGTGGATATTGCCGATTCCAAGTTGCAGCTGGCCAAGCAGTTGGGAGCGGAACTGTGTCTGCGCGGCGACCGGACCGAAACGCTGGCCCGCATCGAGGAGCTGGGCGGGGCCCGGGGCGTGCTGGTCACCGCCGTTTCCAATCAGGCTTTCAGCAACGGAGTGGCCATGCTGGCGCCAGGCGGTACGATGTCGCTGGTGGGTCTACCGCCCGGGGATTTTCCGCTGCCGATTTTTGACGTGGTGCTGCACCGCAAGACCATTCGCGGCTCGATTGTGGGCACGCGTCGGGACCTGGCGGAGGCGCTGGATTTCGCGGCCCGGGGTTTGGTGCAGGCGCATTTCCGCAGCGACCGTCTGGAGAACATCAACCAGATCTTCGACGAGATGCAAAAGAATGCCATCGACGGTCGGGTGGTGCTGAGCTTCCCATGATCTGGCCGCATCACATTCCCACCACTCCTCCCCTACCCGGTCACGAGCCCTTTCCGCCGCTGCAGCCGGTGCAGGCGACTCCGGAGCTGGAACCGATCGGTGCCGACCTGCGCAAACACGCCCCCTACTCGCGCGACCGGGTGGGAGCCTGGATGCAGCAGCCGGTGGTGACCTGCCTGCTGGAGCAGACGCTGCTGGAGCTGTTGGAGTTGTTGAGCGTGCACAGCATTTCCGGGTTACCGGTGGTGGATGCGGAGGGGGGTCTGCTGGGAATGGTTTCCCAGAGCGATGTGGCCGCTTTTCTGAGCGGGTCGGAGGCTGCGCTGAGCCGGGCCACGGTGGAGCAGATCTACTCCCCTACCGTTCACTCGGTGGGTCCGCAGGCCACTTTGCACGAGGTGGTCGAGTTGATGTTGCGCGAACATGTGCATCGCCTGCCGGTGGTTCAGGAAGGCCGGCTGATGGGCCTGGTTTCGACGCTGGACGTGCTGCGGGTGCTACGCGACTTTCGGCTGGTGTAATAGACCTTGGATGGCCCGGGCCGCGGCTCGGGCCTCCTCTTGAAAGGAACTCCAGAGAACCGGAACGCGGCTCCAGGAACCTTCCTGCACGGCCTTCTCCATCTGCTCGGCCATGCGCGAGAGGCGGAAGGCGCCCACGTACTGGGCCGAGGCTTTCAGGGTGTGGGACACGTGACGCATGCGAGAACGCAGCTCTTCCTGGGGGACCAGCACCAGGCAGTCTTCCACTTCGCTGCAGAACGCCTGACAGAGCTCGTCGAGAAAGCTGCTATCTCCGCCGGTGAGCGACTCGAGACAGGAGACCGAGAATCTTTCGGCCTTGGCCACGGTCCAAGGCCAGAGGATTTCCAGGTGATTGGGTGCCATATTGCTGCTATCGGCGGTGGGGCGAAGGTCTTTAGGGGGTAGCATGATTTTACGGGTGTGTGGTGCTTTGCTTCGGGAGAATCGGATTCTTCTGGTTCGCCACCGCGAAGGGGAGCGGATCTACTGGACGCTGCCGGGTGGTGGCCTGGAGGCCGGGGAGACGCCCGAAGAGGGGGCGGTGCGAGAGATGCTCGAGGAGACGGGGCTGACCTGCTCGGTCGAGCGGCAGCTTTTTGATGAGCCGTATCGCGATGGTTTCTGTCGCTGCTTTTTGATGCGCCAGGAGTCGCAGGTGGAGGCCGTGGTGGGCTTTGACCCGGAGGAAGCCCACCTGCCCGAAGAGCGGCGCATGCTGGTCGGACTGGAGTGGCTGGAGCTGGAGAAGATGCGGCAGGACCAGCAGGTTTCACAAGTTTTGCAGCACCTCGGATAGTTCGGTGGGGCCGCGCAGGACTTTACCGCCGGGCTCGACCTCGATGAGGCCTTGACCGTGAGCGCGATAGGTTTCGCTCAGGACCCTGGCCAGAGCCTCGGGCAGGCCGGCGGCCTCGGGCGAGGCCTGGGGGAAGCGGGCCAGTTCGCTGAGAGGGTAGCGGCGAGGGCCTTCGGCGTGGAGGATGCGCGACCCGGGCGGGGGCGGCTCAAGTAAGAGGCGAGCGGCGATTTCTCCGACGTCGTAGGCGGATACGAAGGGACGGGGCGGGGTATCCGGTGGATAGAAGTTGGCCTGGCCGGGGCGCAGCCAGTTTTGCATGTGTTCCGCCGAGCGCAGGATGGTGCAGGGCAGCTTGAGGTCCAAAAGCTGCTTTTCGATTTGATGGAAGATTGCGGGAATGCCGGTGCCCTCCGGGTGGTGGGCGCCGTAGTCGGAGATAAAGAGGAAGTGGGCCGGGCGTAGCTGGCCCAGGGTTTGCAACAGAGAAGCCTGGAGAGCCTGGAGGCTGTTGAAGTCGAAGGGCAGGAGGGTCAGGATTGCTTCGGCTCCCTGCAGGGCGCTGCCCAGAGCTTCGGGGTCTCGCATGTCGGCCTGGGCTCGGGTCACGGCACGGACCGGCACTTGTTGTTGCTGGAGAAAGCGGAGAGCGGCTCCGCCGATTTTACCTGTGGTTCCTAATAGAGCGATCATGCTTTTCAGGGTAGCAGGCCGGGTCGCTCACATTCGGACGCTTAAGAGCAGATTCGGACTTGCGAGGGAGTGAGGCCGAGCAGGCGCTTCATCCACTGGGCCAGATGGCTCTGATGGGCGAATCCTACTTCCAGGGCCACCTGGGCCACCGGCAGGCGGCGATGGCGCAGCAGAAATTCGGCGCGGCGTACCCGTTGGGTGAGGACGTACTGGTGGGGTGTGACGCCGAAGGACTCTTTGAAGAGCTCCTTGAGGCGGGTGGCGCTGAGCTCGGCCACCTGGGCCAGTTGTTCTAAGGAGAGGTCCTGGTCGAGATGGACCTCGACGTATTCTTCCAGATGGCGTCGCTGTTGCTGGGTCAGGCGACCTGGGGGAGTCGGAGCGTGGCCGCTGTAGTGTTGCAAGAGGCGGGCCACGACGGCCAGGTCGAGGCTGTCGCGGTAGAGCTGGCCGGCCGGGGTCCGGGAGACTTGCTCGCTCTGCAGGGCCCAGGCCAGATGCTCGAGCTGCCGGTCGCGCACCTGGAGGCACGGTTCCATAGGAGTCTCCAGGCCCAGACTTTGGGCCTGAGCGGAGACCAGCTGCTGCTCGACGCGCAAGAGCAAGACGGTGCAGGGAGCTTCGTCTCGCCAGCTGCCGCCGATTCCGGCCGGCACGATGTCGGTGTCCCCATGTTTCTGCAGCCGCTTGTAGACCACATCGCGTACCCGGCAGACCGCTGGCGTAGGCGCTCCCTGATGGATTCCCACCAGATGATGCGAAGAAGCCGCCACTTCCACCGTGCCCGGGACGACGTCGCGCAGCTGGGCTTCGATCATCGGGCTACAGGTGGCCCGTCGGGAAGAGGGCCTGGGTGACGGCTTTTTCGTTGGCCCAGACGAGGGCCGATATGACGAGTTCGGTGGCGCCCAGGATGAAGAGGGGACGTGCCCAGCTGTGATTGAGGAAATGAGCCAGGCCGGCGGCGCCCAGGGTGATGAGGGCGAGCGGGGGTAGACCCAGGAAGAGGAACAGGGACAGCGCGATGTCCACCTAGTCGGCGAGTTCCACTTTGAGGTGGGCGGACCAGCGCTCCCCCATGTCGATCTGGATGGGCTCGCCGAGTTGGGCGCGGGTTTGCATCTGAACCCGTTCCGGACCTTTGGCGGTCTGAATTTGTAAGGTGCAGTCGAGGTTGACGAAACCGGCTTCGCCGGCGTCGCTGGGGGTGACTTTGAGAGTCAGTTCGGGCTTGTCTTTCTGGCCGATGGAGATCTCGGCCGGTTGTCCGGCACGGGTGACCACGCGGGGGCGGGCTTCGGATACCTGGGAGCCGGAGAAGTCGGCCGAGACCTTATAGCCGGGATGGGCATCGGCGGCCACCAGGGCGCCCGCCAGCAGCATCCAACACGCAAACGTTTTCATCGAAGACCTCCCGAAATTGAGTTGCTAGCGATTTCGCGCGAGGCTCAGGCGTCCCTTCGTCCCCAGGCACCGAACATCATGTCCCCGATGAAGGTGGCGCCGGACTCGATTCGCTCGGCGTCGAGACGAGCCTGGAGAGTGTCGGCTTCCACTTCCGCCTCGGTGGTGACGCCTTGCTCGAGCAAGCGCGGCAGAACGGCGCGCACGATGTCGCCCAGCAGGCTGGGCTGGGTAGGGGTTTGCACGATGGCTTCGGCGCGCACCCCCTGAACGCTGAGGCCGGCTGCCGTGAAGGTCTGGTGAAGGTGGAAGCCCATTTGCAGATCACAGCCTTCCTGGCGGACCATTTCCCGGATCCATCCGAGGGTTTTCTCATGCAGCGGCAGAGGTGTGAGGCGAGCCGGCACCATACTGAGATCGGCTTCCTGGAAGACGACCAGCCCACCGGGCTTGAGGCGTTCGACCAGCAGGCTCAGGGCCCGGGCGGGGTCCGCTTGGTACATGAGGACGCGACGGCCGATGATTGCGTCAAAGTCTTTGAGATCATCGGGTAGATCGGTCAGGTCCGCCATTCGGAAAGTTGCCTGGCTGGTACGCTGGCGGGCCCTTTCCAGAGCGGCCTCATTGCGGTCGATGCCGATGATCTGGGCTCCGTCCCCGACCAGAGTGAGGGCCAGGGCGGCGACGTCGCCCAGCCCGCAGCCGACGTCCAGGATTTTCCTGGCATCGCGGGTTCCCGCTTCCAGGAGCAGGCGCCGCGTGAAATCTAAACTGTAGTGCATGAAGCCTCCAGAAGGTATTGATAATTCATTATCGTAAATCGCGAGATGCGTAAGAAGATTTTGTTGTTTGTGCTCACTCTGATAGCAGTTCCTCTTTGTTGCTCGGCCGTCGACGACTACCGTCGTTTCAGTCTGGCTCTGGGACTACGGGAAGAGGCGGACGAACTGGATCATCAGGGTAGGACCGAGGAGGCGCTGCTACGGTTGGAGCTGGCACGGCAGACTTACCCAGACTTTCTGGACATCTATCAGGAGATGGCCGAGATTCACATCGAGCGAAAGGAATGGGAGCTGGCTTATGCGGCCGTGGACGAAGCCGTGCGTCGCTGCCCTCCCCTGCCCGCTTCTCAAGCCATCGTCTACCGGCAACGCGGATTTTGTCTGGCCCGTTGGGGCAAGCTGGGGGAAGCCGCCGCCGACTTTCGCACGGCTCTGCGCTACGACCCCGCGGAGTCGCTGAGCCGCCGTCTGCTGGCTCAGGCTTCGGCCTTGGGCTCCCAAAGCTCGACCTTGTTGCCCTCGGGATCGATCACCCAGGCGAAAAGTCCCTGAGGATGCTCTTCCGGGCCCTGCTGAATGGCGATGCCGGCGGCGGTCAGCTGCTGGACCAGCGTGGTCAGGTCGGCTACCCGGTAGTTGATCATAAACGGGCCTGGAAACCAGTCGGAGTCCTGCTTGGCCAGGGTCCAGGCGGCGTCGGCCTGGGCGTCTTTCTGCCAGGGCAAGATGGCACAACCGAACTGGGGGTTGAGGGGAAGGCCCAGATGCTCTTGATACCATTTGCCGAGTGCGTCCGGGTCTTTGGCCTTAAAAAAGACTCCGCCGATGCCGGTGATACCTGCCATGCTGCTCCTCCTAATTGTGTGCTGGAGCGTGAGCGTTTCGCCATTGGCCAGGCGTAGTGCCTTCCCAATTGTGGAAGGCGCGGAAGAACGAGTTGGCGTCGTCGTAACCGAGCAGGTAGGCGGTTTCGTTGAGTTCCAGGCCGCTGTGGGTGAGGTAGTGGCGGGCCAGGTCACGGCGCGCTTCTTCCAGCAGGCTCTGAAAAGTGAGGCCGGTCTCGGTGAGGCGGCGCTGCAGGGTGCGGGGCGTCATTCCCAATTGGGCGGACACTTCCGGCAACTTGGGCCGGTGGCCGGCCAGCAGGGCTTTGAGCACGCCTTTGACCTGATCCCCCAGGTTGGATTCGCGGATGCGCAGTTCCGCTTCCAGCTGGGGTCCGAGCATTTCGAAGAGAGCGGCGTTGTGGGTGACAAAGGCCCGCTCGACATCGTGAGCGGCCAGGATCAGGCGGTTGTGCCCGGTGTTGTAGTGGATTGGGCAGCCGAAGTGTTGCTCCAGGATGGGGGTGTCGGCGGCCGGCCGGGTCACTTCCAGACGCAGCGGGTTCAGGGGGAAACCGGTGCCGCGCCGGCCGATGGCCCAGATCCAGGCCAGGCACAGGTCGACCAGGGTGGTGGGCTCGGCCGCCCGCCCCAGCAGAAAGGTGAATTCCACCGAGACTTCCTCGGGGCTGGAGGTGACCCGCACCTCTTCAGGACAAGAGATCTTCTTGTAGCGAGAGATGCGGGTCAAGGCGTCGCGATAGGTGCGGCTGCAGAGGGCCGCGATGGCGGCGGGGTCGTAGCGCTCCACCGACATCTCGGCCCCCAGTTGCAGACCGATGGACGGATCCGGGCTGTGGCTGCCGACGGTACGCCAGAGAGCGAAGAGCTCTTCGGTGGTGACCAGCAGCTTTTCTTGTTGGAAGAAGCCTCGGGGCAGTCCGGCTTGACGCAGGACGGCTTCGGAGGAGATGCCCCGCTGTTCGAGGGCGCCTTCCAAGAGAGCACAGACCCGGAACCGCATGCTCATGCCTGCAGCGTAGCCATGTCGATGACGAAGCGGTACTTGACGTCCTGTTTGAGCAGGCGGTCGTAGGCTTCGTTGATTTTCTGAATAGGGATGAGTTCGATATCGGCCACGATGTTGTGCTTGGCGCAGAAGTCCAGCATTTCCTGGGTTTCGGCGATGCCGCCGATGGCCGAGCCGGAGAAGTTGCGACGCGGCAGCAGCAGGTTGAAGGCGGCTACCGGCATGGGCTTTTCGGGAGCGCCTACGAGCACCAGGCTGCCGTCGAGTTTGAGCAGGCGCAGGTATTCGTTGACGTCGTGGTCGGCGCTGACGGCGTCCAGGATGAAATCGAAGCTGGCCGTTTGTTGGGCCATGGCTTCGGGGTCGCGGGAGACGACCACTTCGTGGGCTCCGAGTCTGAGGCCGTCGTCCTTTTTGCTGGGCGAGGTGGTGAAGAGGACGACGTGGGCTCCCAGGGCGCGGGCGAATTTGACGGCCATGTGGCCGAGGCCGCCGAGTCCGACCACGCCGACTTTCTGGCCGGGGCCGACTTTCCAGTGGTGCAGCGGTGAGTAGGTGGTGATGCCGGCGCAGAGTAGCGGGGCGGTGGCGGCCAGGTCGAGACCTTCGGGAACTTTTAGGGTGAAGGCTTCGTCGACCACGATGCTGCTGGAGTAGCCGCCCAGGGTGTGGGACTGGAGGTGCTTGTCTTCGCTGTTGTAGGTGAAGGTGGCGAAGGACAGGCAGTATTGTTCATGGCCGGACTGGCAGTGCTCGCAGGTGCGGCAGGAGTCGACCATGCAGCCGACGGCGGCGTGGTCGCCGACTTTGAATTTCTTGACGTCGGCGCCGACGGCGCTGACTTTGCCGACGATTTCGTGGCCGGGGACGCAGGGGTAGACGGTCTGGAGTGCTTCGGACCACTCGTTGCGCACCTGGTGAAGGTCGGAGTGGCACACGCCGCAGTAGAGGATTTCGATTTCGACGTCGGTAGGACCCGGCTGTCGGCGCGCGATCTGGAGGGGGGCGAGGGGCGCGGTCGAGCTTTCGGCCGCGTAAGCTTTGGCTTGTTTGGTTTGCATGTCTGGCATCTTAGGTTGTGTCGGCGGGGGCGTCACTAGCAGAGTGCGACAGGGGACTTGCAGAGTGCGCCACTTTGTTGGGGGCTGGTGGTTGGGCTTTGGTTGGGGGGGTTGGGCGCGGGCGGCGGGACGGCGAACGCGGGCGTCAGGACCGCGCGGCTGGGGGGTGAGTCCGGGGTTCTGAGGCGAAATCCGGCGGATTCTACGCGGGGCTGTCGATTCTCGACAGCGAGGTGTAGATTCGGGGCGAAATCGGGCGGATTCTACGTGGGGCTGTAGATCTTCGACAGCGGGGCGTAGATTCGGGCGGGTCTTAGGCGAAATCTGGCAGATTCTACGTGGGGCTGTAGATTCTCGACAGCGGGACGTAGATTCGGGCGGGTCTGGGTCGAAATCTGGCGGATTCTACGCGGGGCTGTAGATTCTCGGCAGCGGGACGTAGATTCGGGCGGGTCTGAGACGAAACCCGGCAGATTCTACGTGGGGGCTGTAGATCTTCGGCGGCCGGCTGTAGATTCCGGCGGTTTGGGGGCCGTTAGGGACCGATTCTACACGGCGCTGTAGATTCTCTGCGGCGGGCTGTAGATTCTGGCGGTTTTGAGGCGAAATCTGGCGGATTCTACACGGCGCTGTAGATTCTCGACAGCGAGGTGTAGATTCGGGCGGGTCTGGGTCGAAATCTGGCAGATTCTACGTGGGGGCTGTAGATCTTCGGCGGCCGGCTGTAGATTCCGGCGGTTCGAGGGCAGTTCGGGGCCGATTCTACCGGGGCTGTAGATTCTGGCGGTCTTCTTCAGAGGTCGTCGATCTGTTCTTGGAGGTCTTCGCATTCTTCTTCGGCGGTTCGGACGGCCTGGTCCGCTTCTTTCAGCTTGTCTTTGGCTGCCTGGAGGCGTTCGCGGAGGGAGTCGACGCGCTCGCCAGCGAGGTCGCGGTCGCTTTTGGCTTCCTCGAGCGTTTCTTGGGCGAGTTCGAGTCGGCGTTGGAGACGCTTGAGCTGGGGCGATTTTTCGTCGCGTCTGGGAGCGTTAGATTGGATGGGTTCTGGAGCTAAGGGCTCGGTCGGCGGTGCGGTCTCGGGCTGAGATTTGGATTCGGCGGCTGGAGTGGGCTCGGGTGAAGGAAGCTCGTCATCGGGTTGGGGACTGCCGACTTCCGCAGGCGCAGAGGGCTGGATTGCGGGCTCAGGTTCGGACTTGTTCGGAGGGGTGGCGAAGAGGCTGGAGGCGAGCATGCTTTCCATTCCGCCGAAGCCGCTGTGGTGGAGGGGACGGGTGAGTTGGCCCAGGCGGAGCTGAGCGGCGAGATCGGCCTCGGCGACGGCGGCGTTGAGAGATTCGAGGGCTTCGTTCTCGGCGGCGTCGGAGATTTGCAATCCGCGCAGGTCCTCGGTGAGTTCGGCCAGGAGGCGGCGGCGTTCGGCGGTAAGCTGGCGCATGGCGTCGCCATCGAGGTGGAGTTGGGCTTCGCGCATGGAGTCGCCGACGTCTAGCAGGCGCTCGACGGTGTGTCGGGATTTGCGCACGATCTGGTTCACCGCCCAGGCTCCGACCGACGGCTTGGCCAGGGCTTTGAGGGCGTTGGCCAGAGTGCGGTCCTTTTCTTTGCGGGCGTTAGCGGAGTGTTGGTCGCGGGCGGCCACGAACTCGTCAAGGGGCAGCCCGTAGAGTTCGGCGGCGATTGTCTCGAGGCTCATGAGTGGCTCCGGTAGTGCGCCGATGGGCGCGTCGCCGAGACGGGTGAGCGCGCCGAGAGCGGTGGTTGCGCCGGTACCGGTGGGTGCAATGCCGGGACGGGTGGGTGCGCCGAGACCGGTGGGCGCAATGCCGGGACGGGTGGGTGTGCCGAGACTGGTGCGTGCGCCGAGACGGGTGGGTGCGTTGCGGGGGGTGGGAGTTGGGGGGTGGTTTCAGGCGTCATGGGTCGTTCCCTCGGTCTGCGTCCAGTGGGTCCAGGCTTGGCGCCATTTTTCGGGGATGTGGGGGGTGTCCCAGTCGCCTTTTTTGACGAGTTTTTGGAGCTTTGTTTGGGCGGTCTGGAATTTCTGGTGGCAGGCTTCGTCCTGGACGGCTTCGAGTTGGCTGAGGTCGGTTTGCCAGGTTCCGACCAGGAAGGCGAAGGATCCGGGGACGCCGGGGATTTCGCAGGGGTTGAGGAGGAGGCCGTCGAGCACCGGGAAGATGAGGCTGGGGCCGGAGGGGTGGGAGGCGATGCCGAGGGCGGCGGCGAGGCGGACGCCGGGCTGGTGCAGGGTGAGGCGGTTGGTGAAGCTGCCGGTGACGGTGTAGCGGGCTTCGAGTTCGGGGAGCAGGCAGCCGTGCGGCAGGGCCAGGGTTTCCACGATGGGTTCCTGGACGGTGCCGCAGGAGCCGAGGGCAATCGAGCCTCTTTCTTGCATTTCGGTTTCGAGGTGTTTGGCACGGCTTTGCAGGCGGCCGAGCAGGCCGGTCTGGAGCACGGCCAGGCCTTTGCGCCGGGACTGTCCGGGGGTATAGAGATGGCCGATGCTGGGCTGGGTGTCTTCTTCGGGGTGGCTGACCTGGAGGTTGTTGAGGTATTTGCAGCGCTGGCGAACGGGCGCGAGCGAGGCGAATCCAGCTTTTGGGTAGGGCGAGAATTCGAGTTCCTGGCAGATCCAGCGGAAGTGAGCGCGCACCATGCTGTTCTGGCCGGGTTCGGAGCGGCTGGCTTCAAAGGCGCGCAGAAAGCGGCTCACCTGATAGAGCATGTGGGAGAGGTTGTGGACGGGTTGATGCGGACCGATCCGGCCCCAGGCGCGGGCTTCGAAGTCGCCGCGGTCGATGGGGTGACCGTTGAGGAGAACGGGGATGGGACAGAGGCAAAAGCGGTCTTTGAGAAACTTGAGCAGGCGGGGGCGGCCGGAACGCAGGGCTTCGGGCTTCCAGCGCGGGCCTTTGAGGCGTTTCATAGTCAGGCGACAGGTCGTGTCCGTCCGGGCCTCGGAGAGTTGGACGTTCCAGCCGGATCCGGCCTTTTGCAGCCCGGCCACGGTCACCAGCGCGTCGGGCAGGGACAACTCGAAGAGGAAGCCAGTACCTTCCGAGACTTCGGTGAGCTCCAGAGCGCGCCGCAGATGCTGCAGGCCTCGGGCCAGGGGCCGTTTGACGCCCTGCAGGGTCTGGGCCAGGTCGCTGGCGCTGCCTTTCTCGGGTTGAAACTCCACTTTCCATTCGGCGGCGGTCCAGCTGATGGAGACGGCGCGGGCGCCCAGGGCCACGCCGGCCTGAACCATCTTGGCGATGGGCAGATAAGGCTGGCGGCGCAGAAAAATGCCGAATTTGAGGGCCTGAGCGCGTGGATCGAGAGTGAAAACCCCGGATTCTAGCTGGGTCCCTTCGCTGGAGAGATCATTGAGGATTGAGTCCATGTTCACAAAAACGTTACACGTCGGCGGCTGGATTCTTGCCATACTCAGAATACAGGTAGAGGCAAGTAGCCCGCCGCGGCGTTTCGGAGGAGATCGACTTATGCTCAGCAGCGTTATGCATTCCGCGTCCCCGTTGGCTTTGACGCGTGCTCTGGCCAGCCAGACTTTGCGCACGCCCGCCCCGCTGCCCGAGTTTCAAGATGTTTTCATTGCCTGCGATCACCAGCATGCGGCCGAAGAGGCCCGGCCGTTCAGCCTGCTCGACAACCTCAGCCGCGTGCCCACCAAGTGCTACTACTGCAACGGCAGCGGCAAATGCCAGCAAGATTATCCCGGCCCGGGTTCCGGCAAAGACTGGAAGGGCGAGGCCGAGTATCGTTGCAGCGGCAGCGGCAAGTGTCAGCAGTGCGGCGGCTCCGGCTGGATTTCCACGCGCTACAAGGTGACGATGCACTGATGGTCAGCATCCGCGGAGGCGAGCGTATACCGGGCGAGCAATTGCAGCGCCTGCGTCAGCGTGCCGAGCGGGCCCAGGACTTTTTCCAAGAGAACTTCGGAGCCGTCAGCCAGCCGTTGAAGATCGACCTGGAGGCCGAGGCCAAGTTCTCCACCGGCTACAACTCCGAAACCGACACCATCTCCTTTCCCGAGTCGCGCAACCTGATCGAGCGCGGTATCGAGTCGGTGGATGTGGTCGACCACGAGATTTTCCACGCGCTGGTGGCTCAGCGTTATCCCGCCGCCAATACCCCGGAAGCACTGGATAGCCTGGAAGGGCAGCGGTTGCACGAGGGTCTGGCTGATTTCTTCGCCTACAAGATGAATCCCGATCCGCTGTTCGGCGAGAACTACCGGAAGGATAGGGACTATTTACGGCGCTATCAGACGGACATGACCATCAGCCTGGCTCCGGGAGGCCACGCGCAGGGAAATGCCCTGACCGGTCATCTGTTGCGCGAAGAGGTCGAGCTGAAGGACGTGCGCCAGTTCCTGGAATCGGGGAAATTTACCCTGGAAGCCCTGGCCGAGGTATCGCCGCGCCTGAAGGAGGCTTTGGAGAAAGACGCCAGCTTCGCGGTGAAGCAACAGGTCAGCGGCTATCCCCCCTCGGCTATCCATCGCTACCGCATTCAATCCGGCCAACCTTTGAAGGTGGATTTTCAGCCCAATGCCGCGCTGCTGGCCGCCCATCCCGACTTCCGGGTGGATTGGAGCACCATGGAGGGCGTTCCCTCCCGCTTCTACCGGATCGAGAGCCAGGACGGCCGCAACTTTCAGCTGAGCTCGAATGCGGAGAGTCAGCCCGAGAAACTGCTGGCCCGCTACTTCGACGGCGAGCGTTTGTTGGGCTCGCAGCCTTACTACTTGTCGGGCAAATGAGCGTTCACCAGCGTTTCAAATAGCCCGCGCAGCCGCTCATAGGGCTGGACGTGGTCAGCCTGGATGCCGAGCATTTTGCCGTCGACTCCGTTGGTTTCCGCGAACCACATCTCGGCTTTGGTGCGATGGGCCGGGGTGGACATGGCCAGCGGTTTGGCGTGCTTGCGTCTTTCCGCGGCGGTGAAGGTCTCTCCGCGGATGAGGAACTCCACGCTGGCCACCGGGATGCCGCAGAACTCCAGTTGCTTGGCGAAGGCGCGGGCGATGATCCAACCGCCCACGTCGTAGTCCACGTAGGCGATGAGCCGGACGGAACCTTTGAGGTGCGGCTTGAGGGCTCGGGCGAAAAACTCGGTCGCGACCAGAGGCGGCTGGCTGGAGAGCATGCGCAAACTGCAGCCGAATTCGTCGTGGAGTTTCAGGGCGCGTTCCTGGTAGGCGGTCTTTTCGGTGAGCAAAATGACTTCCGGACGGACGGTGCCGATGCGGCGAAACTCGGGATGGGGTTCCACGAAGCCAAACTCCTCGTAGGTAAAGAGCCGGTTCTCCTGGACGAAGAAGTCGAAGACCTGGAACATGAGGTTATACATTTTTTCGGTCGGACTGGGAGTGCGTCCACGGATTTGCTCGGCAAATTCGGGCAATTCCAAGTCCAGCTGGTCCCCCTCGATGAAGCCGGCATGATACAGGGTGTGTTTGACCCAGGCATACCAGAAGCCGCGATAACTATCTGGCCAATCCTGCTGAATGCCGAGCTGACGGTAACGCAGCCTTTGGTAGATCAGGTGGCCGATCAACTGGCGAGGGTTGTCAAAAAGCTTGCGTAACATCTCGGGGCCGGCCGAGGCCAGCTCGAAAGGCCAATCCCTGAGCCCATAGTTGCCGTAGAAGGCCGGACAGTAGGGCTCCAGGTGCAAGAGGTTGGGGTAGCCGAGCCGGTCGGCCAGTTCTTTGGTCTGTTTGCTGACCTTATAAGTCTCGCCGTTGTCGAGCACCACGAAATAGGTGAAGTAGTCGTGACGAATGCGCCAGATGCGATTGCGATTGACGTAAAAGCCCCTTTTGAGCATCACCAGTTCGGGCATGAGCTCGGCGGCCTTGGGAGCACGAGGCCGCTTCCAGATGACGTCGCCCCGGTCCGTCTTCCAAAGGCAGCCGAGCTGCTTGTGCTTCATCAAACCGTAGATTTCTCGGCGGCGGCAAGGAATGCCCTCGATATCGGGCAGAGGTTCCGGCTCGGGAACCGGATCGAGAGGGGCGTCGGGAAAGAGGAATCCGTTCGGGTCCTGAGTGCCCAGAGGACCGGTTCGCAGCAGCTGGGGCAACACCATTCCGGGGCCGGTCGGCAGCCAGGGGCCCGGAGGCGGGGCGGTGGGTCGATGGGCCACCATCCCGTCGCGGTGGACGGCTCGCCAGCGCCCGGCGTGTTCCGGCACGAGCGAGGCAATGTCCCATTCATTCCAAAAGAGAATGCTATCGGAATCCTCAAGTTCTAACATCCCAGCTCCTCCAAACGGCGTATGACGCGCTCAATCGGTTGTAAATGGTCGGAGCCAATGCCGAAGGCCTGGCCGTGGATGCCGCCGGTGCGTTCCACCCAGCGTTTGGCCATGGTGATGGCCGCTGCTGAGGTCATAGGACAAGGTAGCGCGAACAATCGAAGTTCCCGGTCGGTAAAGCAAGAAGGATGGACCACCATCTTAGGCTCTCCCTTGACTTTCATGCCGTAGCCCTCCAATTGAGGCACGAAACCCAGGGTCAGGGCGCTGCCTTCCGGGTCGAAGTCGGCAAAGCTATAGATTTCGACTTCCTGGACGCCCCGCCCCACCAGGTCGTGAACCAGGAACTCGGTATCGACGATTTTGGTAGCACCGCCGCTGATCAGATAGGTGAAGCCGAAATGGTCGGCCAGTTTGCGGGCATATCCCTCCAGGCAGCGTTTCTCGACCAGAAAGAGTAGCTGAGGCCGAGTACTCCCGAGCACTCGGCCCCCGGGGTCGCGAAATCCCAAATCTTGGTAGCGGAACCACTTGAGCTCCCCCACCGCCCGCTCTACCACGCGGCGGTAGCGCAGGCAGGCGGCATCCTTGGACTCGCGAGTGATTTCCTCCGCGTCCACCCAGCGTACTTCGTCGGCGTCGATGAAGCCGGCTCGATAGAGAACGGAGGAAACCGGTTTGTACCAAAATCCTCGGTGGTCGTCTCCATATTCGATGAAGATTCCCCAGCGGCGATAGCGGACGCATTGGAGCAGGCAGTTGGCGATGAGCACATTGGCGTCGTCGAACCAGGCTTTGAGCTGTTCGGCTTCGGAATTGTAGAGTTCTTCGGGCCAGTCGCGCAGTTTGTACTGGCGCATCCCCGGCACGACCGGCTCAAGGCGATTGTGATCGGGGAGACCGAGGCGCTGGGCCAGCTGGCGAGCGGCCTCGGGGTGGAGGCTGTGAAGCCGTTGCCCGTTATCCAGAATAAGCTCGAACTTCTCCCCCACCGGGCGCAGTCGATGGAAGCGATTGCGGTTACCCCAAAGTCCGCGCCCGACCTGAACCAGCTGGGGAAGTCGCTGCAGAGCTTCTTGCTCCGTCCACTCGGAGGGCTGGGCTCCATCATCGGTCAGCAGAGTGATTCCGCCGCCGGAGCGCATGCCCCAGATCCGCTCGGGTGGCGCCTCTGGCTGGCTGGTGAAAGGCGGCAACGAGTCCCCCGGGTAGAAGAAGCCGGCTCGGTCATTCCAGCCGCCTTCAGAGGCGGACAGGGCGGGGGGCCATACCCAACTCTCGCCGAGCGGGACCCAGGGGCCTTCTGGTTTCTGGGGCAGGTGCAACACCTCGCCGTCGAGCGTCACGGCCCGCCACCAGCCCCGCAAAAAGGGAGTCAGTGTGGCGATCTGGCGCGGGGGCAGGAAAACCAGTCCCTGGAAATCTTCTAAAACGATCATCCGGCCGCGACTTCGCTGCTGCGCGTCGCCCAGGCCGGAAAGGGAAAGCGGATGGCCAGCGGAACCGGTACTTCCGGTTGGGAAAGGAACATGGCGCCGGGCTGCAGCAACACGGCTCGTTCGCGCAGCCCCTCGGTCAGCCAGCCGTAGCAATCCTTCTGACTCTCGGCGGCTTCGAGACGGCCGACCACGCGCAGGGCGGAGTTGCCCACCACTCGCTCTTCCACCGCGCTGGCGGTCTGCTCCGCCCCAATCAGCACGATTCCGAGACTACGGCCCCTTTCCGCAACGTCCAAAAGCATGTCGCGGATGCGATGGTAGCCCTGTCGCGGCGCGTACTTGTTCAGCTCGTCCAGCACCAGATACACGGTGGGATGGGCATCGCCCAGCGCTTCGCGCCCGTCGAAGAGATTTTTGAGGATACAGCCGACCACAAAGGCGCGAGCTTTGTCGGTGTAGAGATGCAGGTCGACGACGTTGAGCTGATGGCTATAAGAGAAGCCCTGACAAGGAACAGGAGAGAGCAAACTGGAGATCTGAGCGGCCGCCCCACGTAGACGGCGGCCGATAGCCAGGCGCGTATTGGTGGCGGCCTTGCCGAACCAGAGGCTGTCGCTCTCCTCCATCGAGCCAGAAATCAGGGCGCATAGTTGTTTGAGGCTGGCGATAGTCTGGCCCAGCACCACCAGTTCCGGACCGGAAGTCTTGGCGGCTTCTTCTTTGAGGACGTCGACGATGTGCTCGATGGCGAACTCCTGAGTGTCGGTCTGCTCGTCGTCGCTGAAGAGAAAGCGGAAATATTCCTTTTCAGCAAACTCTCTCATGCTCCAAAGGGGAGCCGAGCCGCCGGAGTAACCGACGTCGGAGAAAGGCTGACAGGGCAGACCCAACCGCTGGTAAGTGCTGCGTGCCTCGTGGCTGAGGCGGGCGTTGGGATGATGTAGATGTAGCAAGTCGTTGCTTTTGACGTTGAAGATGATGGCCCGAGTGGTCTCCACGGTGGTGCTTTGAAAGAGACTGTAGAGCAAGAAGAGTGCGTAACTGGTCTTGGTGGCCACCCCCGAAATGCCGGCGATGTTGACGTGGGCTCCGCTGACGCCCGATAAGAAATCGAGGTTGACGTAAGCCGGTTGGCCGTCCGCCATAAGGCCCGCCACCAGGCGACGCTTCATGCCGTCAAAACGCAGGGCCAACTGCTGCACCTTGGGATCGGAGCGGTAGACCGGCGCGCCTGGCTCAGGCGGCACGTAAAGCTCCGGCTCGATCCTGAGTATGCGAACGCGGGCCAGATAGCTGCCGGGCGTGCTGCGGGTCAGCGATTGCACCACCCCGTAATAGAAGATCTTGCCCCAGTTGTCGGCGTTGCGACTGGTGTGCACGACTTCGTCGAGGGGAAGCTCCTGCGGAAGGGTGACCTGAACATAGAATTCCAGGGGAGAGCAAGGCGGGTTCGAGGCGACGACCAGCGTGTTGGCTTGCATTTTACAGGCTCTCGTAGCGGAGCCGCGCGATCCGCTCCTGAATTTCTTCGCGGCGATGGGCCCGGCGGCGGGCGCTTTCGTTGGCCATTTCCATGATGTCCCAAAGCATGGTCTGATGAGCGGCGACTTCCGCCGGGGTGGGGTGATGTTGTGCGGGCCACTTGGGCCGAGCGGTGGTGGGAGCGGGCGCCGCCGGCTCGGGGTCTGGTTCTGGCTCTGGTTCGGGAAAGGGGCTGCCGGTCACTTTGAGACGACGCGCGCCCTCCTCGAGGTCGGCGCGCAGGCGGGCGAGGTCCGGACGGAGGGTGTCCATCCAGCCGTGCGGCAGCGTTTGCTCCAAGTAGTCCTCGTAGGTGCTGAGGGAGTCGAGCAGGCGTTTCCGGGCCTGAATCAGGGCAGTGACGTCCATGACGAGACCGGTGGTGCTCTGGAGCTCGAAATAATAGTGCTCGGAATCCGTCATTCCCACGGCCATTCGCTCCAGACGGTGGAGCATTTCGGTGGCGTAGGCCGCCATGAGATTCGAATCTTTCAAAGCCAAGTAACTTCCCCCCGATTCATTCTTTGTGGGGGTTTGTGAGGGCGAGAGGATTTCCTGGCTTCGGCCATGAGCAAAAAGCCGCCCCGGCGAATCGGGACGGCTTTTTAGAATGTGACTATGGTCTGGCTCAGGCGGTTCTGGTGGCGCGGAACAAGAGTCCGACGATGAACAGCACGATGAACACCTTGAGCAGAAGGCTGCCTACCCCGGCAGCCGTACCCGCGACTCCACCGAATCCGAGGAACGCCGCGATGATAGCAATCAGAAAGAATGTAATGGCCCAGTTCAACATAATGTTTTCTCCATCCCTTTAGTGGCGGTTCAGCCCGCCACCCCTTGACCTGAGTTTAGCGCTCCCCCACCTGATCGACCGAGGGGTTGCAATACGAGGGTGAGGGTACTGAAATCACCTCCGAAGGGGACAGGCCAACCGGGTGGTGAGGGGGTCATGTCTTCAAGTAGGCGTAAACGGTAGCCCGGCAAACACCCAGCTCTCGGGCCACCTGAGCCACTTTCTCGCCGGCACCCACCCGTCGGCGAACCTGCTCGACCTGGTCGTCCTTCAGCGCCGGCTTCCGACCTTTGTATGCGCCGCGCAGCTTGGCCAGGGCGACACCCTCGCGCTGCCGCTCTAAAATCAGCGAGCGCTCGAACTCGGCTACCGCGCCCAGCAAGGACAATAACAACTTGCTCATCGGATTCACGTCGCTGCCGGCCTCGAAAACCAGGTTCTCCCGCACGAAGCGAACTTCCACCCCCTTGGTCACCAGGTGTTTGACCGTCTCCAGCAAGTCAGCCAGGCTCCGAGACAGTCGGTCCATCGAATGCACCAGCAGCACATCGCCTCTGCGTAGATACTTCTCGGCCGCTCCCCAAGCGGGCCGCTTCAGATCCTTGCCGCTGCACTTGTCCTCAAAAACCTCATCCACCTCCACGCCCTCTAGCTGGCGGTCCGTCCTCTGCTCTAAAGTGCTCACCCGCTTATAGCCCACTCGCTGCCCCACGGTCGTCCTCCCAAAGTGTCGATCTGGTCTAGTGGGGGCTGTACGACGGGTTTCGAAAAGGTCATGCACGGACTTCAAGTAAACAGAAAAAGTTTCAGCACGGGTGTCCAGTCAGAGTGTAGCCTATCTGGACGGCTATGTCTTGTTTGGAAAGGGGACCCCTTCCGAACAGGCCAGGTGCCGGCGCGAGAGCGGACTCGCAAGCCGGTTGTCCTAAATCGACAAAGCCCGTGGAAGGTGCCGTGCCTCCCACAGGCTCGACGGCTATGACGCGTTTTTAGATTTGGTTTTATTTGGGGCTTGGTGGCCGGCCTTCGGCCGGAACCAGGCTGGAGCGCAGGCCAACAACCTTGGGAGGAACTTGGTCTTTGCGCCCGGCTTGTCGCCAAAGCCAGGGCACAAACCAAACAAACACTGGATGCCGAGCGCTAGTTTTTCTTTGGGCGGAGAATTACCCCGAGGGTTGAGAGGCCAGCCGCCCCCGCGGCTGCGCGGTCGGAGGGCGGCTGGGCGCCGGCTGCCAGCTGGGAGGCTGGCGCTTCGCGCCAGAACGACGTTGCCTAACGACGGGAAGCTATCGCGTATTAGACATCTGCAGAAATCGAGGCTTCGTGCCAAGGGAATAGCGAGCAAGCCAACCGTCTCCAATGTCGTAGTAAACGGCGCCCAATTGGTAGGTCGGCCAATACAGAACCACTCTTCCTGGATCCTTATCAAGTAACTGACTCCCAGGTAGCTTCTTCTTCGCTTCGACCGGTACTAGTGGGAGGCTGATCTCGGTGCCATTGACGCGCGCAATTCCCCCGCGAATATACTCGACCCTGTCGTCTTGGCCCAGATAGACTTCCAATCGATGATCATCGCCAAAGTT
>JAFKGI010000017.1 GCA_017307785.1 Vulcanimicrobiota bacterium
TCGAGGACGGTCCTCTGCTAGCCTTTGAAGATTCATGCGAGTATCTTCGTTCCGGATCCTACACTTGCAAGCCGCCCGCTGATTGTTGGCTTCTTTTGGATTATCTCGGCAAGTACCGATTGGTCGATGCTTGTTGGCACGTAGATTTGGAGGACCGCATCCTGGAAGGCAGAGACCTGGTTGGACGCCTGTCCGGAAAGCGTGGAGTCGTCTCCCTTTGCCTGGCGGCTCTCGAAGTCTACCTTGGGAACCCCAATCACGAAAATCGCGAAGCTTTGCGGCTGGCCTACGAGGCAGTCCCTCGCCACAACCGTCGCTATTGCGGGGATATGGACACCAAGGATATCCCGATTCGAATGATTCTCTATGGACAACAGGAAATCGAGTCCTGGAGTCACCGTATTGCGTCAAGACAGCGGGGCATGTCGCTGCCTGAGATTTCTGTTCCGTTGGTCGAAGGTCCGGACCGCTGAATTCCCGTCTGCCGCGTTAGTTGGGGGTCTGCTTCAACCCGGTGCCGACTCTTGAGCGGCGGTTTCAGCACGCCTGGTCCAAACGCTTTCGGGATCTTGTTTCCGGGCTTTGGACAGGTAGCTTTCGTCCCCGAACAGGGTCACTGCGTAAAAGGCGACTTTTCCGGAGCAAAAATCGTTTTGCGAGGCCTTCTCCAGTTCGGCCGGACTTTTTTGGATCAGGGCTTGAGTCAGGTGGTAGTAGGTGCGGTCGCTGGCGTCGGCCAGGCTGACAAGATCGGGTAACCGCTCGGCCGCCTCCTCCATTTCGCCAATTTCGGCCAGTAGCCAGGCGTGATAGGGTTGTCTGCGCTTGTTTTCGCGCAGGGCTTTCAGGGCTGAATCGCGCTCGCCGGCTTCGTGGGCCAGCAGGGCCTGCAGGCCTTCCTGGCGCGTCTTGATGTCGACCTGGGTCAGGGTTTCCTGAAGGGCACGGCGCAGGCAATACTCGGCCTGTTCATGCTCACCTAACTCCAGGTGATACCAACCCAGATTCAGCCAGTAAAGAGCGTAGTGATGCTGATAGGCCTTGAAATGTTCCCGGGGTGGATACTGCAAAGCTATATCTCGGGCTTTGGTGAGCTGGCCGCGGCGAGAAAGAGAAACCGAGTAGTTCAGGCCCACCGTCATCGCTTCACTGGAGGACAGGTTGGGCAATTTCGGCTCGGCTTCTTTCCAGATGCGGTCGCACTCGGCGGCATTGTCGACCTGGAGGCCTATCAGGGTCGCCCGATGACTTTGGCCGCCTGTGATCAGGCCAGAGATTTTGGCAATATGCTCAGCCCACTTCGGGTGCGTTCGGAAGAGGCGCTGCTGCAGCCAGCCCAGGAACAGGACCAGGAGAACATAAGCGACCAGGAGCGCTATCGGGATTGTCACCGCGGCCAAACCCCATCGCGGATCGATGTCCAGGTTACCGCCGCGCAGGCCGAAAATGACTCCCAGGATTGAAATTCCTAGCAGCAAGAAAATTGTGAGATGGCGAACTATTCGGACCATTTAACCGGCATTCGCATTTTCGGTGTTCTTGCCCTGGTGAAATTGACGAGTCAGCGTTTCCAGTAGCACCACGAGCCCGACTGGTCCCAAGCCTCAGCAGGGAGGCGTTAGGGCCCAAGGATTCGGGGGCTGGGAATCGAATTGCGCAACGATGAAACGATTGCTTTTGTTGTTGGCGTTGGCTCAGGTAGTTTCGGCGGAGGAGTTTTTTGCGCGCAATCGGCCGTTCAAGGCGGTGGAGAAGCGGCAGGGGGTTTGGACGGCGGGTCTGGCGGATCTGGCCAGGGCTCTGGAACTGCCCCTGACTCAGGTGGGTGCTGCCTGGATTCTGGGAGCAGCGGGTGAGGAGGAGCCGGGCGAGGCCGGAGTCTACTTTAACGGCAAAAAGCTGGCCTGTGTGGATGCGGAGATGCGCGTGCCGGTGCAGGCGTTTTTGCAAGAAGTGGGCGGTCGCTATATCGAGAACAAAGCCATGGGCTCGGTGGATTTGTATGCGCCCAGCAAGATGCTGAGCAAGGGAGTGACCTGCAACAACGTCCATCTCTTGATGTTTCACAAGACCGAGGCCAATGGCCAGCAGGTGGCCAGTTTCGGAGAGTCGTTCCAAACTCGCGGTTTGGAGCCGGTGCCCATCGATTTTCAGGACACCAGTCATCCGCTCTGGCAGCAATGGAACAAGTATTTCTCGGCGGTTCCGATGCCTTATGTGGTGTTGGTCGACCCGTCCGGTCGCGTTCTGGGGCGCTGGAATGGAAAGCTGCCGCCCCAGGCACAGGTTCAGCAAATGTTTTCCCAATTCGTGAGCAGCCGGGCGGCGCTCAATGCGCAGCAGGTGGCCATGCCGAGCAACGGCGGAGGCGGCGGGGGATTTTCCGGGGGCTGAGGGCCCTGAAGCACTCCCGGCGGTCGCCGGGAACCACCTAAATCTGAATGCAGTCGATGACCGGTAGCGGGTCGGGCAGGTTGTCTTCTCCCAGCAATTGTCGAAGGTTGATTTCGATGGTGCGACACAGGGCGGAGAGAGGCAGGTCGTGGGGATCGGTTCCGAAGGGCTCTTCGATTTCCACTCCCAGGGCGTCCAGGCCGAAAAAGGCGTAAGAGACGAGAGCGGTGACCAGCGGGGTGTAGCCTTTGACGTCGTCGACGATGCCCAGGGGCAGGCAGAAGCAGAAGGCGGCCACGATGCGATGGCTGAGGATGCCGTAAGCGTAGGGCACGGGCGTGTTTTTGATGCGTTCGCAACCGCCCTGAATGTTGGTGAGGTCGCTGAGCACGTTGTCGGCGGCGGGGACATAGAGTTCGTGGATCCAGCCATTGAGGCGAGCCTGGGCCAGGCCCTGGCCGAGCTTTTGGAGTATGGCCAGCGGCACGTTCTTCTGTGTTTTCAGATGCTCCAGATCTTCCGGAGAAACCAGTGGTTCGAGGTCTTGCCAGGGGCTGCTGTCGCGCAGATGATGGCGGAGGGCGTTGGCAAAGGCGATCAGCAGGTAGACGGCACGTTTTTGCATGGCGTGCAGTGCGGCTTGTTCTTCCGGCGGGGCGTGCAGCAGAGTCAGGATCTGGCGGGTGGCCGTGCGGCAGTTGTTGACCAGTCCGCCCCAAAGCGTGCGGCCTTCCCAAAAACGGTCATAGGCCGTCTTGCCGCGAAATCCCAGAAAGATACCGATGGCCACGCCGCTCAAGCTGAAAGGTAGGGGAGTCAGGTCCAGGCTTCCGACCCCATGGTTGTGCTCGATGTAGGTGACCAGACAGGCCACCATGGTGGCGGCAAAGATGCGCGGACCGCATTCGCGCAGGGCGGTGGACTTGAAGCTGAAGATTTGACTGAGCCAGGATTGATTGGGTTTGACGACCATGCTCCGGCTCTTCTCGTGGCAGCCTCTTATTTCCTCATTGCTAAATTGCTCCGTCGTCGTGCCAGTCGACGAAGGGGGCGCGTTCGCCGCTTTGCTCGAAGTGAGCGATGGCTCGCTGCACCGTTTCCAACGGGAGAACCCAGGCCGTTGGATAGACGTCCCGTTGACCGTTGCTCAACAGGAACTCTGTTTCTCCCTCGGCGCTGCAGTCTCCCCGCGAGGAGAAGCCGGCATCGCCTTCTTCGGCCAGCCACATCAACCAGCCGCATTGCTCGTTGCGGAGGGCGGACAGTCGCGCCTTTCCGAAGCTTCGCCAGATTTCGCTCATCGCCTCAGGCCTGCATCCACGGAGGTGGCCAGTTCCGGGCTTTTTAGAGTGCAGTCCACGGCTTCCAGGTGGCGGGCTTCGGACAGGGCCGTTTGGAGCGCTTCGAGCCTGGCCACCGGTCCGGGACCGAGATTGTACTGGCCGGCCAGGGTGAGACGCAGCAAGCTGGTCTGACCGGGCTCGGGGGAGGCGCTGAGCACATAAACTTCGGGCTGGTCGGCGGGGTTGACCACGGCGGAAAAGTAGGGCGTGGACGAGCAAGGCTCAAGGGTGGGGTACTGAATGATCAGGCACTCACGTCCGTCTTCCAGTTGCAGCGTGTGCCAGACAAACTGGGAAACCTGACGGCTGTCGGGTTCCGCCCCCGAGAGCATGCAGGTCATGGCATAGAGCATCACTCCGGGCTGGCTGGTTTTGGAGCGCCACTCCTGCAATCGCTCTGGCATACCCAGCACCAGTCGCGGCATGACTTCGTAGGCGCAGACGCGGGCCAGGTCGTAGATATCCATGGGAACCGCGGGTTTGCGTTTGCCAAACCCCGTTTTCCCGAGAAACCAGCGGATCACTCTTTTCACTGCCGGTTTGCTTCCCCCCTGATCGGGCCAACCCATTTTCTGGCCGCGCAGGAGCGCCCTGTTACACGGTGTAGGAAAACCGATGAGACGTTTCTGGCACGGGCTATTCCCGCCGCTTTCCAGGCAGGCTTTCGGCCGAAAGTTTGTGGAGCGGTTGCGCCGCCAGGCGCCGCAGCCAGAGCCGATCTACGAAGGCGAAGCCTTTCGGGTGGTGCAGGGAACGACCATCATTCAACTGGGCAATTTCTATGAAATGTATTTGCGCGCGCCGCGTTGGCGTCGCTGGTCGGTGCTGCAGGAATTTCTCGGTCTGGGTTTTCTGAATTACTCTCAGGCCGAGACCTGGGCTGAAGCCAGAGGGCAGGTATTGCCGAAAGTGCGGGAGCGGGCTTTTTTCTGGAATATTGAGGAACGGCTGGTGGAGTATCCTTGCGAACTGGGGCCTGATTTGCAGGCGGTGCTGGTGTTGGATATGCCGGGAAGTTGCATGTATTTGCCGGCCAAACAGCTCGAAGAATGGAACATTCCCGCGACCGAGGCGGTGCGGGTGGCTCGCGACAATCTCTGGGCCCAATCTCAGGAACGCTTCCAGCAGGCTGCTCCGGGGCTTTT
This sequence comes from Vulcanimicrobiota bacterium, assembly GCA_017307785.1. Taxonomy (GTDB): domain Bacteria; phylum Vulcanimicrobiota; class Xenobia; order Xenobiales; family JADMJV01; genus JADMJV01. Next base: position 4,883 of record JAFKGI010000017.1, read on the forward strand.
TGTTTCCCCCTGGCAGGATTCCAATGATGCCAGTCGGCTGGTGCTGGGCCGGCTGTTGGAAGGTTTGCCGGTGCGCGGTGACGCCCTGGCGGTGGCCCCTCATCGCGACATCGTGCTGGTGGGCGGCAGCGAGGATGAGGAAATGCTTTTTCAGGTGCTGACCGGACAGCTGGACGTGCCTTATCAGTTGACCCCGCGCCCGCTTCGCTGGGATGGGGAGGGGTGGCGTGCTTACCAGCCGAGGCTGCCCGCCTGGCGCTCTCTGCTGGATTCGGCCGAGGCCATGTTCTATAACGAGCAGGTCGAATATTTGCAGCGGACCCTCACGGAGGATGTGGCCGTGATGTCGGTGCAGTCCATCAGCCGCGGCGGAGCCAGTACGCGCGTGACCACCTGGGCTCACGACTGTGTGTGTCTGCTGCCTCGGGCCGATTGGGTGGTGCTGCAGACCGGTGAGCCGGACCCCCGGTGCTACGCCTGGGACGAGTTTTTGGCTCGCTTCACCACCAGCGTGCGCCCCGAGCCGGATCTGCTGCCGCCGCGCTGGCGCACCGTTTCTGTGCCCACGCCGGCCGAGCTGGAAGCGGCCGCCTGGGTGGGCATCGACCAGCTTTTGCCGCCCTGAATTCATAGAAATTTCGGGGTTCGCGCTTAGACTTCAGCCATGAACGTGACTTCTCGCAGCGCCGGCAGTGCGGCCCGCAGTTTGCTGGCGGCGGCCGGCAGGGAGCCGGCCCGGCACACCATCTTGCAAGAGAACCTGACCACCATTCTGAGTCATTTCGACGCCGAGTTCGTGCACGGCCTCGAGGATGTACCTGCCGAGAAACGCCTGGAGGCTCTGGTGGGCTGTTACGGCAAGGGCCCGCTGACGCTGGCTACCAAGATTTCTCGGGAAATTCGCATGGATCCCTACGACGACGCAGCCGTGCACCAGCGCCTGGAGCATCTGGAGGCGGCGGTGCAATCGACCACTCGCCGGGTTTTAGAAGAGAACAGCTCCTTTCCGTGCCGATTTTTCGTGGCCGGCAGTCTGGTGAAGGGCCGCTTTGGAGCCAATTCCGACCTGGATTTGCTGGTGGAAGCGGCACCTGAGTGGATGCGCAAGAACAGCTGGGAAGTGGGAATGCAGAAAGATGTTTCCATTCAATGTCTGCAGGGCTCTCCGGAGCAGCAGGCGACCAGGGTCGAGGGATTTGGGAAGACTCTGGCGGTGACTCCCGAGCAGCTTTGCCAGCCGGGATTTCTGCAGGGGCTCTTCGCGGACAGCCACGCGACCAAGGGTTTGCGCCTGCAAGAGGGGGCCCTGGTGGCGGACGGTCCGGTCCGACGCGAGCTGGAGCCCGACCAGGGCTACTGGGGAATGGGCATGGTCTAATCGTTGTGGTCCACGGTCGATTTCATCAGGCCTGAGCAGCTTTTGCAGCGAGCCAGGTAGGTGGTGGTGTTGTCCCAGCGTTCCCGGGTGGTGCTGAGCACGCGATAGCGCCAGGTGTTTTCGCCGAACACCGACATTTTTCCGCAATGCGGACAGCCGCCGTCATAGCAGCGCAGCGCATCGATATTCAGGTTCTCGGGAAGCGGGGGCTTCTCAACGGCGGCCAGGGCCCAGTAGGCGAATCTCACACGGGGGCGTCAGGGGGTGAGGGTGAACTTCTCCTCGTGGAGCACTTTGTGGTCTTGGAGGAGAGCAACGTTGTAGACTCCAGGCAACAGGTCGCCGGGTTCACTCCCTTCCAGATAGCAGGGTAGTGCCGTAGAGCCTCCAGGGAGCATATCCAGAAACAAGGTAAATCGCTTGTAGACCGTGCCATCGTCGGCGCGCTTCTCGGGACAGTCGACTTCCATGACGTAATGCCCCCCGAGTAGGGGCGAGTGGTCCAGGGTGCCTAGAAATCCAATGTGAGGTTGCTTCTTGAGGCTTTGAACGCGGGGGGTGCTGGCGCTATAACGGACCGGATTGGGGGCCCAGGGCGAGCGAGACCCCTTTAGAGCGCAATTGCGCAGGGCGTAGAAGCCCAGTCGAGAGCGTCCCTTCCAGGCCTCCGCTGTGACCGGCACATAGGGAGCTACCCGTTGGGCCAGTTGAGGATGGTTGAAGAACATGGCACATTCGATAAATTCGTAGGCCGCCAGAGGATTCAGCCGACCGGCTTTGCCCGCTGTCTCCAGGCTGCGAGCCCATCGTTCCCAACTCATGCCGGCTGGATTTCCGGGCTCGAAGGCTTTGGGACGCTCGGCAGCCAGGACCCTTCCGGCCAAGGGCGCGTAAGCGTCGTCATTTCCCGTTTGGGAACGCAGCCAGTCGGCCGCTCGGGCCACATCTCCAGGCTCGCCGTGCCAACGCGGCAGCAGATAGTAGGCGTAGCTCGACAAGGTGGAATAGCCGGAATTTCCCATGCGAGCCGCTTCCAGAGCCAGTTTGTCGACGACTTCGCGGCCCGGCGGCTTGAAGAGGTAGAACGCCAGCAGAGCGCTGAGAACTTTCGGATGATGGGGCCCTTGACGATAGGCGTCCTGGATGAACTTCTGCCCGGATTGGAGTCGGCTTTCGAGCTTGGACCAACCTTCGGCGGTCACCGTGTTGGCGTAGCCGGTTCCTCGCGCGAACGAGCCGTAATTGACGTAGAAAGCCCCCATGCAGGCCATCATAAAGGGCGAATCGGGATACTGGCTTTGCCATTCCCGAAGGTTGTTTTCTTGCTGGGTATAGTAGAATTGGTGCTCCCGTGAGGGCTGTTCACAGGCTTCAAAAAGGGAGTCTTTCCAGTTGTCCGGGGATTTTGCCGCCAGATTCTCGATGATGCCCCATTGCCTCTTCTGGAAGAGCTCCTGACTCAGCGCGGCCTTCGCTTCCGGCGTCGGGTTTTTCACCGTCTCCGGGTCAGAAGTCGGCACTGGACAGTGAGGTTGGGACATGTGATAGTCGGGCAATTGAGCGCTCGCCGACTGATATTTGGCTGGCGTTTCCCAATAATAGGTGTCCCATTGATTCCCCAGCGCGGCCAGTTGCTGCTGCACCACCTTGGAGTCGGAAAACAGGTCTCCCGCCACGGCGTAAGCATTGCGCACGCCCATCGCTTTAGGGTGCTCTTTGAGCAATTGCTCGAAGCCCGATGCGAGAACCGGCCAGTCCCAGCCCTCGGCCAGAATTTTTCCCTTGGTCGAGATAGGCAGGTGAAAAGTGAAGAATAGAGCGTAGCTGGAGGGGCTGATGGATTTCAGGTCTTTTAATATTTCCAGCCGCTGCTCTCGTGTGCGTGACATCCAGATATTTCCCAGCGCCTGGTAGAGGCCAACCTCTTGGGGGTGGGCCCGGATTGCCTGGGTGATGGCGGATTTGTCTCTGCGCAAGCGTTGCAGGAAATCCAGGTAGGGCCAGCCCTTCGCCTTGGAATTGAGCTGACTGGCAAATTGCGTGCCTTGCTGAAAATACTGCTGGCCCTGTTCCCACACCGGGTAATGCTTCTGTCCGCAAACGTCCATAAGACTGTCGCCCCGATGGGTAAGGGCCACGATACACGCCAATTGGGCCCAGCCGCGAGGCTGTTGCCTGACCCATTGGTCGGAATAGTGGAGGAGCCAGGGGAGAGCGTCCGCTTCCCTCTGGATCTCGGTCAGGCGTAGCACGATCGCGACCGGGGAGCTTAAACTCTCGATGGGGTCGGTCTTGGCAAGCCGGTCCAGGAAAGCGTCGAGCTCGGCGTATTGCTCGTCTTCCAGAAGGCGGCGGGCGTGATAATAGTTGAAATCTGCAAGGAGATGAGCACTGGGAAGGCTTTTCCCGTCCACAATTTCCTGCGCGCTTGCGACTGCATCCAGGGGAACCGGCTTGGGCGGCCCCCCACAGCCCGCCAGGAAAAGAGACGCCAAAACGAAGGCTCTTTTCATAGGTGGCAATAGTTCCTTGTGCCCGACTCTATTCCTGGCGCTCTTAGCCCGGGCGTAAACTGTAGCCGAACGGCTGCAAGCGAGATTCGAACCTGTCCAGCAGGCGCTCCACAAGTTTCGGATCCGCCTGGGCTATGTTTCCCCATTCCTCGAAATATCCGTCGTTTCCGCCCGGGTCGAGCAGTGATGAGGTGCGCGCTTCCAGGCCCAGAAACTGGTAGACTTCTTTCAATTTTGCCGTGGGCTCTTGAATTAGATCTTCGTAGCGAACCACCAGCAAGTATTGCAGAGATTTCTTGTCTTCTTCAAAGATTTGGTGACAGTGAAGCCAGTGCTCGAGAAGTTGTTCCAGGCTGGAGCCTTTGGCCCATTTCCTGGTGGCCAGTGAAACCGCGATGGGATGACGAAGCAAGACGATAAAATGGCTTTGCGGGAAAAGCGCCTGCAGAAACCGGGTGCGAATCAAGCTGGGCGGGGTTTTTTCCAGCAGATAGCTACGGCCCAAATCCCAGTGCCGTGACCATTGGGTGAAGAGTTTGCGAGCGTCCTGGAGGCTGGCCAGTGGGGAGGTTTCGGTCAGGTGAGCTTCGGGAGAGAATCCGAAGCGACCGGGACCTCCGTAGATTTTGCCACTGGGTATGACGCTTTGCAGGTGCTGCCCTTCGTCCTTGCTGGCACCCGTGTCACGAAAACCGCTGATGTCCGGATGGTCGCGAAGAATTTGGAAAAGCGGAGTGGTACCGCTCCGGTGCAGACCGGCCAGGAAGAGGAACTTGCGGTCTCCGGGGTCCAGTCTGTGGGACCGCTCGCCCAAGCGCTGCGCCAACAGGCTGCGCGTGGTCTCCATTGGCGGGCTGAAGGCCTCCTCGGGGAGCGGTCCTTCCGGCTTCTGGATTTCGCGCGCCGCGCCGAACAGATACTCGGCGATGCGAGACAGCGTGAGCGATGGGTTCTCCAGGAAAGACTCGTAGGTCAGGACCAGCGGTTGCAATCCACGTTGGGCGAAGAAAGCACGCCAGACCTGATTTTGTTGCTCCAGGAGATAGAAGCTACGTTCCACCGGATCCAGGCTGGCGGAAGCAGCACTGGCTCGGGCGGGGGAGGAATACTGAAAGGACACCGCCTGAGCGATCGTATCGCGGCGCACCAGATAGATATAGTGCTGGATGGAAGCGAATTGCGGGTCCAGCAGAGAGCGGTGGAGTTCGTAATGGCTCCAGTGCAGGGCGCAGCCCCAAAGGCCGTTGGGAGTGGTCCGTCTCTCGCGGAGGCACTGGGGGTATTTCTCGATCTGTTGGGGCGTCAGGCCCCAGCGCTCGCTCAAGAATTTCACCTGGTTCGGGTTGTAATACTCGTGCGGCACACCCAGCCCGGCTTGGAACAAATGACGGCAGAGTCGGGTCGAGCCGGAAAACGGAGTGGTGCAGACGAGGTATCGGATCCGCGGAGTGGTCGGAGGTTGGTCGAACTCGGCACCGTTCATTACCGGGAATCATAGCCGGTCTCCAGTTCGATTGCCAGGGAGGTGCGGAAAGGGATAGACTGGTGGGAATGGATTTGCTTCGCTGGATGCGTTACCTGGCCATCGCCTGTCTGGTCCTCTGCGTTTACTGCAAGATGATCGACCTGGACTGCGCTCTTTACGATCCTGTCCACTGTCAGTCGCTTTTCGAGAGCAACGATAACAGCTTCGCTCAGTTGGAGTCGGACCGTCCGCTCTGGACCGGACCGCCGGTGATACTGGCCGAGATTCTGCTGATCGAGCCGGTCAAATGCGAAGTGGTGGTGCAGGCGGCGGAACAGACGCCGCCCGCCTATCTGCCGATCCGTCTACGCAGTACCTCGGAAGCCAAACGCCCCCCTCCTCAGTCGGCCTGAACCCCAGGTCCCGAATTTCATACTGAGGAGTTTTTCATGTCTTCTTTGCAGTGTGCCGGTCGCCGCAAGCGACGGGCTGCGCTTCTGTCCATTGTTTCCAATTCTACTTTGGTGGCCTGCAAGCTGGTGGTCGGCCTGGTCTGCCATTCGGTGGCGGTGCTTTCCGAGGCCGTTCACTCGGCTTCTGACTTACTGGCTTCGGTGATTGCTTACGCCTCCGTGCGTATGTCCGACGTTCCAGCGGATGAGGATCATCCGTACGGTCACGGGAAAATCGAGAGCATCTCCGGCCTGGCCGAAGCCCTGCTCATCGTGGCCGCGGCTCTCTATATTATCTATGAGGCCGGGCACAAGCTGCTGCGGCCGGTGCTATCCAGTGAGCCTCTCTATTTAGGGATGGCCGTCATGGGGTTGTCGGTGGTGGTGAACTTTTTCATCTGCCGGCATCTTCGCAAGGTCGGGCGAGAAACGGATTCGCTGGCTCTGCTGGCCGATGCCGAGCATTTGAATGTGGACGTGCTGACGGCCGCCGGCGTGCTGGTGGGTCTGGGGTTGGCTCAGTGGACCGGCAAGGCCTGGCTGGACCCGGCCACCGCGCTGGTAGTGGCGGTGCTGGTTTTGCGCGGCGCCTGGAATCTGAGCGTGGAGGCGTTGCAGCCCTTGCTGGACGCGCGCCTGCCGGTCGGCGAGGAGCAGCTGATTCGCGATCTGTTGGATGAGGATGAGCGGGTGTTGGGCTATCACAAGCTGCGCACTCGCAAGTCCGGATCGCAGCGGCATGTGGATGTGCATGTGCAACTCGACGACGATACTCCGCTGCTGCAGGCTCACCAGACCACCGAGGATCTGGAAGATGCTTTCCGGGAGGCGCTGCCGGGAGCTGCCGTGACGATTCACGTCGAGCCTTTTCTGGCCGAGATGGAACATCAACTGTGCGTGCATGGTCTGCGTCCGGAGCAGGTCAACCAGAAGAGGTGCTCATGAGGAGCATTCTCTTCTTTTTGGCGTTGTTTGGGCTGGCTGGAGCCGAGGAACGCAGGTTGACTTTGCGGGCGGCGGTCGAACAGGGGTTGGGAAGCAATGCCGCTTTGCGGGCGGCCGATGCCCGGGTCCAGTCGGCTTACTGGAGTTATCAGAAGTCGGCTTCGTTGCAGTCGACTCAGGTGACGGCCGGCACCATCGCGGGTTCCAACGTGCCCGGCTCCGTGACGGGCGGCAACAATCCGAGCGGGGCGGGGGCGGGGTTTGCGACCTTTGCCGCCAACGGCCGCACCGATACCTATGTGCAGGTGACTCAGCCGTTCCTTCCCTTGGGTAGTGGAGAGTCGGCGCGCAGGGTGGCCTGGGAAGAGTATCGTCAGGTGGCGGCTGGCTATCAGGCGGCTCAGGCGGTTTTGCGTCAGCAAATCAAGGACGCTTTCTTCAATCTGGTGGCCGCGCAAGATTTGCTGGGGGTGGCCGAGGGCAACCTGCGGGTGGCGGAAGAGGTGTATCAACTGGCGGAATCGCGTTTTTCGGCAGGGGCCGGACCGCAACTGGACTTGATCGACGCCGGGGTGCAGCGCTCGCGGGCCCATCAGGAAGTGGTGCGCTCTCAGTCCTCGCTGCGTCAGCTGCAAGCTGCGCTGGCACCGTTGCTCAACTTGCCGGCTTCGGATTTGCTGGTGGGGGAGGGAGCTCTCGAGGTTCCCCGCCTGGAGCTGGATTTTCCGCAGTTGCTGGCCCGGGCTGAAGAAAATCCTCAGGTGTCGTCGGCCCTATCCGCGCTGGAGCGCAATCGCGCCTCCAGGTCTCTGGCCGCGCAGCAGGCGCATCCGACTCCGCTGCTGACGGCCATCCATGATTGGACGACGCAGACTTACCAGCTGCAGGTCGGGCTGCAGTTTCCTCTGGATTGGGGTCAGATTCGCAACGAGGTGCGGGCCCGCGAGCAGCAAGTGGTCGAGCAGGAAGCGACGCTGGAGTCGACCCGGCTGTCGGTGGCGAGTCAATTGAAGTCGGCTTTCGAGCTGTATCAGGGGGCGGCTCGCAATGCCTCCGAGTTTCGCGAGAAGGTGCTGCTGCCGTCGGAGCAGTCGGCGCGTATTACTCAGTACGGGTTTCGCAGCGGGGCGGTGCCTTACCTGAGGTTGTTGAGCAGTCAGCAGAACCTGGCGGCGGTGCGCAAGGAGTACATCGCTCTGCTGCAGTCCGCTCAGCTGGCCTGGAACGCTGTGGAAGCAGCCACCGGTCGACCGCTGGTTTTCGATACCTAAAGATAAAGGTGTCTTTAGATGGGTTTCGAACGTCCCGGCCCCATGCGACACTTGTTTTGGAAATCTCTGGTTACCTGGATGTGGATCTCCGCGGTGGGAGCGGGCGCACTTCCCATTGTTTTGCGGGATCAAGGAGGTGCGGCGCCCGGGACTCAGGCGGGTGATGCGTTTGCGTTGGCCGCCGCTCGAGTGGGGGCGCTGTTTACGGATCCGGTGACGGTTTATATCGATATTGGCTATGGGACTCTGGCAGGCGGGGTTTTGGGCGAGACCAACTCTAATTTATACGATGTCTTTGTGGATGATGTCCGAAGCGCCCTGGTTATCGACCAGACCTCGTTTGCGGACAACATCGCGGCCGCCAACCTCGGCAGCGGACCCCTTCAAATGTTCACGAACGCCGTGAACGGCGCGGAATACTTCGACAACAACAATACCTATAACAACAACCGTGTGGCGGTCACGCAGGCGAACCTGCGTGCTCTGGGTATCGACGTTTTCGGGGCGGCGTCCGACGCCTCAATAACGTTTAGCAACGCCGTCAACTGGGACTTCAATCCTGACGACGGGATCGCCGCTGGCTCCTACGACTTTGTGGGCGTGGCCATGCACGAAATTCTTCACACGATGGGCTTCTCCAGCGGTGTGACCGACATCGATTACTATACCGGGGTCGGGCCTGGAGCTGGTCAGTATGATATCGATGGCAACTACTGGTACCGCTTGATGGATTTGTATCGCTATCGGGCGCCCGGGGTTCGCGATCTGGCCTTCGGTGGGACTCCCTACTTCAGTATCGACGGGGGAACCACCAACTCGGGTGCTTACTCGACCGGCGAATACAACGGAGACGGTCAGCAACCGAGCCATTGGAAAGATGGTCTAGGGTTGGGCCTGATGGATCCGACTCTGGGGACCGGGGAACGAGGGACGATTACGGCGCGGGACCTGCTGGCCATGGACGTGATCGGCTGGGACCTGGCCGTGGCGGCGGACGCGCCTGAGCTCGATGGGGGTCTGGCAACTATGCCGGTGACCATTGCCGGTTTGAGTCTGTTGATCGGTCTGGGCCGTCGCCGGCGTAGCTGATCGGGTCGGGCTTCTAGAAAAAGAGGGCCTCCTTCGGGAGGCCCTTTTTTTGTGTGGTGTCCGTTTTGGTGCCGGAAAAGAGAAGAGCCTCCATCGCTGGAGGCTCTTTTCGTTCGACCCGTTGACGAGGTCTTTCTATTCCTTGCAAGTCCTTACGGAGTAAGGTCTTGCGTGTTGGCTGCCCAGGTAGGGATCGAACCTACGAATGACGGATTCAGAGACCGTTGCCTTACCACTTGGCTACTGGGCATTATAACTTTTTAAAGACCTGGCCAGGTTGGGATCGAACCAACGAATGCCGCTTCCAAAGAGCGGTGCCTTGCCACTTGGCTACTGGCCAACGAGTTGACCCCGTGATATTAGTCAATTCTCCCTCGCAGGTCAAGACTTTTGCAGACTAATGAGAGGAGAGTTTTTTCTTGAAACTAATTCAACCCCTACTCAAGTAGAGGAGCATTGGTGCGGTGGCCAGACGAGGAAACCCGTATGCGATGGTGAGGCTCGAGCCTCATGTGATGAACAAGATCCAGGAACTGAGCGAGCCGGCCGAGCGGGGGCGGGGCGGCGGAGTGAGTCAGTACCTGCGCCGATTGGTTTACGACCACCTGGGGCTGGGCGATCCGCCCTGCTTTGCGACCGGCGACTTCGAGCCCGAGCCGGTTTCCATCCCGCTACGCCAGGAGCGCCACGCCGCTCCTGAGTTGGCCTGAGTTTGTTAACGGGAGGTTGCAATTGTAAACGGGGTGTGAATGACATGGCGGCGCGTTAACAATTTGGCAATAAGCTGAGACCAAAGTTGTCATAATATCGGTCCAACAAAGGGCGACCAAGTTGCCCTAAGGATTGGAGATCGCTTGATGGCTCAGGCTATGGCCCTGGGGATGACGGAAATGTTCCGTTTGGCCCCGATCGTGGATTTACGGACGCCGCGTTCTACTTGGGACACGTACTGTCGAGCGATTCTGACAGAGCAGCCAACGTGTCTGTGGGAGACGATTCACCCGAGCCTGCGTGCGATGATGCAACGCCGGCTTCAGGTGGAGGGAACGTCTCGCTTCTTCCAGAGGATGAAACCGATTATATCGGGTCCGTGGGGACGGTTGCGGTTGGGTGAGGCGCACGAGGTGAGCAACTCGGCCGTGGTCTGCGAACTGTTTCGCGGGACTCAAGAGGTGGGTAAGGCGTGGTTTGCGTTTCACAATCGACAATGGGTGTTGAGTCAACTAAGTTAGAGCCCCAGTACTGGCTGGCCGTCGATGCGGGTGCCACTCGAATCCGAGTGGCGCCTGTTTGCGTTTCCGGCGGGATGCGACTGTGCGGTCCGGTGGCGGTGGAGAACTTCGACTCTTCCTCGGGTCCCTCGCGAGTGGCCCAGGCGGCCCAGTTGATCCGCAGCGTGGCCGAAGCGGCCGGCTGGACTCCGCCCTTTCGAATCGGCCTGGCCTGGGCGGGAGCGCCTTCGCCCGACGGACTGGGCACGATCGCGGCCCGCTACGGTCCGGCCATCCCCGACCTGGTCGAGCGTCTGGGAACGCTGGTTCCCCTTCAAGATACTCCATGTCTGCACAGTGATGCTCGGGCGGCTCTGGAAGGAGCGGCCATTCAGTTCGAATTTTCTTCGGCCTACGCCTTGATCAGCGGGTCGGGCCTGGGCGAGGCCTACTATGAGCAAGGCCGCAGTTGGACCCGAGAGGAGCTTCAGACCAGGATCGGACGCGCCGCCAACTGGGAGTTTAAGGGCAAAGACGCGGAAGCCTGGCTGCGCGCCGGGGCCTGGCGCACGGAGCGCCCGCGCGCTTACCAGGAGGCTCTGTGGGCTCTGGTGGAGCGCCGCCTGGAAGTGGTTCGCCCCGAAGTGCTGGCTCTGGGGGGCCACTTTGGCGAGTGGTTCGAGCGCGGCTGGATTGCGGCCGAAGAAGTTCAGGAGCGCTGGGGGCTGCGGTTGCTGCGCCTGGAGGCGGAAGCCGCCCTGCTCGGCTGCGTCCAGTTGGAGCGCCGGCGAATCAGCGGATCTCGGTGAGCTTCAGGCCCTGGGGAAACGGGCGGAAGCGGAACTGAACTCCCTGCCGCTGTAAAATCAGGTCCTGGCCGTCCCGGGCGGCCGTCAGTCCGTCCAGGTGGGGGCGCAGGCTGGCCAGCACGGCTTTGCGGAAAGCGGCCTGGCGGTTGGCGTCCAGCCCGGCGTAGTCGGGTAAGTCCCGCGCTTTGGGGATTTTCAGGTGGTCCCAGTCGATCTGGCGCTCCGCCTGGGGCCGGTTCTTGGCCAGGTTTCCCAGGATCTGGCGCATCTCTTTCTGTTGCTCTCCGGTCTGAGCGGAGCAGCCAGTTGAAAACAGCCAGATCAGGCCCAACACTCTCTTCATAAATACTGCTTCTGCGTACTTTTAGAAGGCCCGCTTCGTCTGGATGAAGAATCGCGGCCTCATGGCACGCAAAAAGCGCAAGACGAACGATCCCACCGACGGGGGCGGCGACATCGCCGTCGCGGCGGAAGAAGAGGAGCTGACCGATCTCGAGGCAGTCTTAGACCACGATCCCAATGGATTGCTGGTGGTTGAGGCCGAGTCGCGTCAGGTTTTGTGGGCCAATCGCAGTGCCGAGAAGCTGCTCAAGAAGAAACGTGAGAAGCTGCTGGCCGAGCCGTTCCCGGAGGAAGTGGAAGAGGGTCCCATGCGGACTCTCGACCTCAATCGTCAGCTCTCCAGTTTGATCTGGCAGGGACAGGAAGCCAGTCTGCTGGTGCTGACCGCCATCAGCTCCAATTCCGCTTCGTTTTCCACCGAATGGCGCCTGGAGGCGGCCGAGGAGCGCGCCCGCGAGGCCGAGGAGCAGGTCGCTCAACTGCAAGGCTTGCTGAGCGACGCCCGCAAGGCCGCCAAAGCGGCGGGCGGAGGCGGCGACGCTGGTCTGAAGGACCAGCTGGCCAAAGCCGAAGCGCGCGTGGCCGAGCTGGAAAAATTGCTGGCCGCGGCCGCCGACGATGACGCCCGGGCCCAGCTGGCCAGCGTGCAGGAGCGGGCCACCCAACTGGAGCAGGCGCTGGCCGACTCGGAGGAGCGCGCCCAGGCGGCCGAGAGTCTTTTGGATGAAGCCGGTGCCAGTTCGGCCGAGCTGCAGTCCCTACGGGATCATGAAGCGGAGCTCAAGGCCGAGCTAGAAGCGGCTCAGGCCCGTACTTCGCAGGTTGAGCAAGAGTTACGGTCGGTGGAGAGCCGGGTCGAATCGGCGGAAGAGCGGGCCAAAGAGGCCGAGCAGCTCATGGAGGAGGCCGAATCCCAGGCCCGCGAGACGGAACGCCATCTCGAAGACGTCCAGGACAGCGTGCGCCAGGTGGAAGAGCAGCTGGAAGCGGCTCAGAATGAGCTGAACGCCGAGCGCAAGCAGCGCGAGCAGAACGGCGGCGCGGCCAAGATCCAGGATCTCACCGAGCAGGTGGAGATTTTGCGCGAGGAGCTGGAAGCGGCGCGCGCGGCCAGCAAGAAGGCCGGTGCCGAGCTGGCCGATTGGGAAGAGCGCGAAGTTCAGTGGAAAATTCGCGAAAGCGAAGTCGAGGAACTGGAAGGTGTTCACCTGCAGGTCATCACCGAGCTTGAGCAGTTGCGCGAGGAGCGTCAGGACTGGCAGGACGCGCAGGCCAGCCAGGCCCTGGAACCGGGCGAGCTGGAAAAGCTGCAGGAGCAGATTCGCGATCTGCAGGGAAAACTGGATTTTCTCGAGGTCGAGCGTTCCGAGTTGGAAGAGAAGTGGGTCGAGGCGCGGGCCGAGCTGGAGCAGGCTCAGCAGCAAAAATCCGACCTGGAATCCTCGGCCCAGTTGGCCCAGTCGCAGCAGAGCGAGGCCCAGGCCGAGTTGCTGGCCCGACTGGAGCAGTTGACCTCCGAGCTGGAAGACGTGCGCAGCGGCGGCAGCGACCAGTTGCAGGCCGCTCAGGAGCAGGTCAGCGAGTTGAGCGCGCAGTTGAGCGCCGCCCAGGACGAGTGCACGGCCGTCCAGGTGGAGCTGGCCACGGCTCAGGAACATTGGGCCGAATCGCAGTCCCAGGTCAGCGAGTCGCAGACGGCCCTGTTGCAGGCCCAGGCTCAGATTCAGGATATTCAGGCCCAGTTTTCCGAGGCCCAGGCTCAGATCAGCACCAGTCAGGCGCTGGTGACCGAGCTGCAGGGCGAAAATGAAACTCTCAACGCCCGTCTGCTGGATTCGGATGCGGCCGAAAGATCACTGTCGACTCAGCTGGAGCAGCAGTTGGCCGAACTGCAGTTGGAGTCGGCTGATTTGCAAGACAAGCTGGCCGAAAGCGAGAGCAAGGCGCAGAGCACCCTCGAGGAGTTGGCTCTGGCTCGCCAGCAGATGGACAGTCTCACCCATGTCAGCGGTGAATTCGACGACGTGCAGCAGCATTTGCTGTCGGTCGAGAAAGAGCGCGACGAGTTGTTGGTCCATCTGGACGAGACCGAGGGCGAGCTGGAGAAGTTGCGCGCCGAGGCAGCTGACGCGCTCTCTCGACTGGAGGCCAAAACCGCCGAAGCCGAAGCGCAGGCGGCGGCCCTCAGCGATCTGGAAAACCAGCTGGATGCGGCGGAAGAGGCCAACCGAACCCCTTCGGCCGAGACCGAGGCGCTCAAGGCCAATGTGCAGGCCGGCGATGAGCGGGCTCGTCAGCTGCAAGAGCAGCTCGACGAAATGGTAGGGCGCGCCGAGCTGGCCGATCAGTTGGAGACGGAAGTCTTTTTGCTGCGCGGTCAGTCCGATGAGCAGACCCAGCGGGTCTCTACCCTGGCCGGCGAGTTGGAAGAGGAACGCGGTCGTCTGGCCGAGCTGGAAAGCGAACTGGAGCGGATTCGCACCGCGGGCGAAGCCCGCGTGACCGAGCTGGAAGCGGCTCTGGCCGACCGCAGCTCTCCGGATCCGCATCTGGCGGAGCTGGAAGCCAAGGTGAACGAATTGGAAGCGGCCCTGCTGGACGCGGCCGCTCCGGTGGCCGACCCGCGCGTGGCCGAGCTGGAAGCGGCCGTGGTAGCCGCCAAGGCGGACGCCGATTCGCGCGTGGCCGAACTGGAAGATTTGCTGGAGCAGGCCAGTAACTTTGAACCCGAAGTGGCTCGCTTGAAAGGGGAGCTGGCGGCTGCTCAGGCGAGCGCCGGGCCCGATCCGCGGGTGGCCGAGCTGGAGGCTTCCGGGGCCGAAGTGGTGGCCCAGCTGGCCGCCGCTCAGGTCGAGATCCAGCGCCTGGAACAGGCCGCCGCGGCTCCCTCCGCTGATGGAGCCCGCATGGTGGAGCTGGAAGCCGAAGTGCACCGCCTGGGAGCGGAGCTGGACGCGTCGCGGGCATCCGGTGATTCTTCCGCCGAGGTGGAAGCGCTGCAGGCCCAGGTGGCTTCCTTGCAGCAGCAAGCCGTGGCCATGCCTACTGGGGACGGCACCAACCGCGAGACCGAGCAGCTGGCTTTCGAAGATAGCCTGACCAAGCTGCCCAACCTGAATTTGCTGCGGCGCTATCTGGATTTCTCGCTCAAACAGGTGGACCGTTACCAGCGCAAGTGCGCCCTGGTGCATGTCGACCTGGATCGCTTCACGGCGCTCAACGAAGCTCTGGGACCGGACGCCGGCGACGAGGTGCTGCGCCAGGTGGGCGAGCGTTTGCAGAAGGTCGTGCGCACTTCCGACGTCTTGTGTCGCAAGGGCGAAGATGACTTCCTCATTCTGCTCTCCGAAGTGGCCGGGGAAGCCGATGCGCCGCAGTCGATTTCTATCGTGCTCAAGCGCATTCAGGAGATGCTGACCCCGCCCATGATGGCCGGCGGCCAGCCGGTGCTGGTGACCGCCTCCATCGGCGTTTCCCAGTTCCCCAGCGATGCCGAAGATGGCGACAAGATGATGACGCATGCCTACGAGGCTATGCGCCGGGCCAAGGAGCTGGGCCGCAATCAGGTTCAGTTCTATACCGATGAGCTGCAAAAACGCCATGAAGCTCGGGTGACGTTGGAAGCCGAACTGCGCAAGGGCGTGGAGGCTCGTCAGTTCCAGCTGCTGTATCAGCCGATCGTGCACCTGGCTACGGGCGCTATCAAGGGTGTGGAGTCGTTGCTGCGCTGGGCTCACCCATCCTATGGCGTGCTCACTCCCGACTACTTCCTGGAAGTGGCCGATGAAACCGGCGTGATGGTTCCGTTGGGACGTTGGGTGATTCTGCAGGCGGCTCAGCAGCTGTATGAATGGTCTCGCCAGGGGTTGGACCTGTTCGTCACCGTCAACCTCTCGACGCGTCAGTTCCTGCAGGCCGATCTGGTGGATACGATTCGCCGGGCGCTCGAGTCGACCGGTGCTCCCGCTCACAACTTCGTGGTGGAAGTGCCCGAATCGGTGCAGATGCTCGACATCCAGCGCGTGCAGGGCATTCTGCTGGCGCTGCGTCAGGCCGGTGTTCGCGTGGCTCTGGACCGATTCGGTTCCGGTTTCTCCTCGCTGGAGCGCATCCACAGCGAACTGACGACGCTGATCAAGGTCGACCGAAAATTCCTCTTCCATTCGGCCTCCAATGCCGCCGCTCTGAACGTGACGGCGGCGGCCATGGCACTGGCCCGCGTGTTGCGCGTGCGACCGGTTGCCGTGGGTGTGGAGAATGCGGCTCAGTTGAGCCTGTGCCGCCAGTTGGAGTGCGAGTACGTGCAGGGTAACCTGGTCTACATTCCCACCGACGCCGCTCAGATCAGTGAGTTGGCTCGGGCCGGTCGCCTCTTGCGGTGAACTGCCCGCGCTGCCCGGGGGAGTTGCGGCCGGTGGGTCCGGCCTTTCTCTGTCGGGGTTGTGAGGGCTGCTGGTTCGAGGGCGACAAGCTGGAAGCGGTCCTGAGCGACGGCGAGGTGGTGGGAACCCCGCTGGCGGTCACCCTGATCGGGGATGATCACGGGGTGGTGCTGGAATCCTCGGTCACCTGTCCGCGCTGTGCCCGCGTGATGTTCCGCTATGAGTATGGCGACAGCGGAGTGGACCTGGACGCCTGTCCGCAGCACGGGGTGTGGCTGGACGATGGCGAGTTAGGCGCTTTGCTCGAGTATGTGGCCGTGCGCGAACCGGTGGCGGGGGAGGTCCCTCGGGAGTTCTGGCAGTGGTTAGGTTCCTGGTTTCGCAAGTTGTAACTTCACGTTCATCCGTCAGGCTCCGGTTTGCGGTTAGAGTGGGCCTATGAAACTATCCGGCTGGAGCAACATTCCCTACGGCACCGTCTTCAACGGCAATTTCGCCGGACACCCCTCGGTCAACGAGATTCGCTCCGATGGCTGCGTGGATGCCAACTTCTGTCAGGCCGGCGATGACTTCATTCACTCGGTCGAGGACAAGCGCGTTCAGGATTTCCTGGTCACCGGTCTGGCTCCTCATCAGGGTTGGCAGAAGCTGCCCGACGGAGCCTGGAGTTTTGAGCATCAGACGCTGGCGGTCAAGGCCGGCAATGTCACTCTGAAGTCGTGGATTTGGGAAGACGGATCGAAGGTCACCCACCACATCGAGGCCCCCTACCGCTGGGATTCCGGCGAAGTGCTGACCAAGAAGAGCACCGAAGGTTTTAAGATCACCGCTTCCTGAGCGGCCACAGGCCTTCTTCCTGGAGCGGGCGAACGTTCAGGCCATGTCTCAAGGGGTTCGCCATTTGTGGCGATATCGGGAGTTGGCGCGCAACCTGGTCTACCGCGATCTGCGGTTACGCTATGGTGGCTCGCGTGGGGGAACGTTGCTCGGACTGGCGCTTTCCCTGATCAAACCGCTGCTGGTGGTGCTGGTCTACCTTTTTGGGCTGCGTTCAGTTTTGCGGGTCCAGGCCGACCACTATCCGCTTTTTCTGGGAGTGGGCCTGCTGCACTGGCAACTGCTCTCTTCGGTTCTGCTGAGCTCCTGCCAGGCGGTTGTCAGCAATGGGGGGCTGGTCGATCGGGCAGCCTTTCCCCGAATGCTTTTGCCCATGGTTGCCGTGGTCCAAGAGCTGGTGACCTTTGCTTTCACCTTTGGGGTCTTTCTACTGGCTCTATACCCGTGGATCGGTGGTCGGTTTTGGTGGGGGCTCTGCCTCTATCCAGTCGGCATGGCTTTGCACCTCCTCTTTTTGTCGGGCGCTGCGCTGGCCGTTTCGTCCGTTCAGGTCTACTGGAGGGACCTGCGGGATCTGGTCGAGTTTGGACTTCGACTCGGTTTCTGGTTGAGCCCGGTACTCTATGCTTCGACTCGCTTCCCGGCCAAATGGCAGCAGCTCCTGTTCGTTGTCAATCCGGCCGTGCCGATTTTGGAGCTCTGCCGGGACCTGTTTTGCCTGCATAAGCTTCCTGCTCCGGCCGTCTGGGTGATGCTGGCGGTGTGGTCGCTGATGCTGATTCCGGGATATTTGCTTTTCGCATCTTTGCAGTCGGGCTTCGCGGATGAGCTATAGGCTTGCTGCCGTGTTGCTCTTGCTGGCTTCTGGAGGCCTGGCGGCTGAACCGGTTCGGCGCTATGTGTCTCCCCTGGGCAACGACGCCTGGTCAGGAAGTCTGGCCGCTCCCGATAGTAGCGGAAAGGACGGACCTTTTCGAACCCTGGAGCGTGCTCGTCGCTCGGTGCGAGAGTTGTTGGAGCAGCGGCCGACCGGGGAAGTCAGGGTCGAGCTTCGGGGCGGAAACTATCCATTGGACCGTCCTTTTCAGTTAGGCCGCCTGGACGGTCCGCAGACGGAAGGCAGCGTGAGCTACGCGGCTTTTGAGGGTGAGAAACCGATCCTGACCGGCTCTGAGGCGGTGACTGGTTGGCGCCCCCTGGCAGAATACCCCCGGGGCCTGCCCTCCGCGGCCCGCGGGCAGCTTTGGTGGACCGAGGCGCCTGCGGATTGCAAGTGTCTCTATCAGGGGGGCCGCCTGTTGAGCAGAGCGCAGATCGGCCCCTTTTCCGTCGAACCGGACAGCCAGGGGAATGCCAGGCGAGATTTTCTCCTGAAGCCCGGCCTGTTGAGTGAAGACAATTCCCTGGAAAGCCTGGAAGTGGTGGTTCAGACCGGGGCTCAGCCCTGGGCCATCAACATTCTTGGGCTGGCCAGGGCCGACTCGCGCGGGGGGCGCTTTCGAACGCGGCTGCGGGCCAGTTATCCGCTCAAAGGGCGAGCCTGGGTCGAGAACTGTTGGGAAGGCCTGGACCGTCCTGGAACGTGGATGCTGGATAGCAAGTCTCGTCGTCTGATTTTGTGGCCGGCTGGGGGCGGTCCGCCGGCGGACGTCCGCCGACCGCGTTGGCTGGGACTACTGGTGTTGGAGGACGTGCGCAACGTCCAGATCGAGGGCTTGACCTTTTGGGGCGGCGAGCGCGAGACCTGGCAGAACGATGACCAGGCCTTGCAACACGATTGGGATCGGTATGATGCGGACAACGCCCTGATCCGATTGCGCAACGCCAACCATTGCTCCATCCGGGCCTGCCATCTGCGCGACAGTGGTGCCGGGGGGATTCGCCTGGACCTGGGTTGTCAGTACAATCAAGTGGTGGCCAATCAGCTCGAGCGCCTGGGAGGCACGGGCATTCTGCTGAGCGGTTACGGTCCAGGCAAGCTCGATGAGAATCATCACAATCGGGTCGAGCGCAACGAGATCCAGAGAATTGGAGAGCTCTACTGGCATTCTCCAGGCATCTTTCTTTGGCAGAGCGGCCACAATCGAATCGAGCACAATCGACTGCACCATCTTCCCTACACTGGCATCGTGCTCAGCGGTCCCCGCCCCCCCAGGTTTCGCCGCGGCCAGGGCTTGGACCGCGAGCAGCGGCCGATTCGCTGGGCTGAAGTGCCGGAGGGCGGAAGCTGGGAGGACTTGCTTCCCTTCTTGCATACGCGCGAGAACGTGGTCGAGGGCAATGAGGTTTTTCGGGTGGTGACCAGGCTTGCCGACGGAAATGGAATCTATCTATCCGGCACCGGCTCCGGCAACCTGGTGCGAGAAAACTATGTGCACGACTTGCGCGGTTCGGGTCCCGAGGCGGGTCTGCGAGCCGATGACTTCGAGCGCGGCAATCGCCTGGAGCGGAACGTAGTGGCTGCCTGCGATTGTCCGGGGATTTCCCTGAAATGGGCCAATCAGGTGGTCAACAACTTTCTGGTAGATCTGAAGGAGGGGGCCTATCTTCAGTTCGGTGGCGGGGGGTCGGCGGGGAGTCTGATCGCTCACAACATTTTTTTCCACCCGGCCCGCTGGCAGCGTTTTTACAACGTGCAGGGTGAGGGGGCACGATTGGAAGACTGCCGCCTGGAAGAGAACCTCTACTTCACCGCCCAGGCTCCGGACGGCAGTTCTTTTTTGGCCAGGCAAAGGGCGCTGGGACTGGATCTGAAATCTCGCTTCGCCGACCCCCGATTCACAAAGCCGGAGCAGGCCGACTACCGTTTTGAGACCCAGAGTCCGGCGCCCGGGATGGGTATCCAGCCCCTGGATGTCCGTCGAGCCGGCTTTAGATAAAGCGCCTCATCCATCCGAGTGGATTTTTCTGCCGCATTCGCTCAATCTGCTCCTGACGTTGCTGGCAAATACTTTGCAGGGAGTTGATGAGCGCCAGACGTTCCTGACAGACGCTTTCCAGCTTGTGAATGAGTTCGAGCCGCTGTTCGGCGGCGTGGCGATACATTTCCATAGCATTTTCGTGGGCTCCGGTCGGATCGTCCGAGTAGAATCTACTGGGTTTGAGGGAATCCATTAAAGTCGTGAAGGTTTCACAGAGTTGGGTTTTTACGCCCGGGTCCGAAACGAAAAGCTCCAGGTTGGACCGAAATACCCGCGCCATGTTCTCGACGCGCTGCCACAGGGGAGCGGAACTGAGACCTTGACCGTGGCGGCGGTAGGCGATTCCAGCCAGACCGGTGTAATGATAGGCATGGCGGGCCGCCAGCTTGATTTTCAGATTCCAGTCCTCGTGCGTGGACAGGGTAGGGTCGTAGCCACCGCACTCCTGATAGGCGGAACGCAGGGCCACAAAGTCTCTCGGAACGAAGCAAGAGCGGGTCAGGATCCCGTGTAGCAAGTCGCCTTCCTGGATGGGTCCTTCGAAATATTGATCGGGGCGAATTTCGCCGAACTCGTCCGTGAGCAGAACGTCGGAGTAGCCGATAACGTCGACCCCGTTTCTCTGTTTGTGCCACAGAACCAGGTTCACTTCGGCGCTCAGCTTGTTGCGGTCAAGGAAGAAGTCGTCGGAATCCAGGGTTGTCAGGTAAAGACCCCGGGCTTCTTGAATTCCGAAATTTCGGGCGTGAGACACGCCACCGTTTTGGGTCAGCCTCAGGACCCGGACTTTTTCGGGAAAGTTGGCTTCGTACTCGGCCAGGAGGGTGCTCGAATCGTCGGTCGAGGCATCGTCGACCACCAGGATTTCTAGCTCGGTATAGGTCTGAGCCAGAACGCTATCGAGGCATTGACGCAAGTACTGGGCGCAGTTGTAATTGGGAATGACCACGCTGAGCAAAGGGAGGTCTTGTTCGAGAGTCTCCGGGAGAGTGTAGCCAAGCTTGTTACAGAGTTCCTCCGCGTAGGGCTTCAGTTGGTCGCACTGGCTGCGCGTCCAGCAGCGAGGCACGGCATAGTGTAGAGTTCGCTTCAGGGTGGAGGCCCTGCCGAGCTTCACGGTATTGATTTTGGTGCCCTGCAGAGCGGCGATTTCGATTCCGGAAATGGGGTCCCCACCCACGAAGTCCAGCAGTCGTGCCAACCCTTCCTCACCGCGGACGAGTTGTTCATAGCCAATCCGTAAGAAGCGCTGGGGGTCGAGCTGCTGTCCGAACTGCTCGATGAAGTTGCCGGTGGCCTGCCAGTACCAGCCCAACTTTTGCAGATGGCTCAGGCGCTCCCACTCTTCCTCAGATTCCATACGAATTCGACCGGTTTCCCAGACCGTGTCACTTTTGTGGAAACCCATGCACACGGCGCTGCGCGCAAAATCCGCCGGGTGGCGGGTCAGGTGAACAAAGCGGGCATTCAGGAACAGGCGGCTCAACGCCGGCGCCAGAGGAGTGACCGCGTGATTGCACTCTACGTAGATCTTCTTGTCCACGGCGGCCTGGAGGACGAGTTCCATGCGCGCCGTGTTGACCATTCCCTCGAGTAGACTGGCTTGATCCTGGTGGTGGTAGGCGAAATTGGCGAAATACTCCAGGCGAGGTTCCGGCTCATGATAGGCCCTGAGGTTGGCAGAACTGGCCAGCAAATTGGCAAGAAAGCTCGTCCCGGCCCTTCCGGTGGAGAGCACCCAGACGGGACGGTAGTCGCGGTACATCCACTGAACCATCGCGCCCGGAGCGTGGTGAATACTGTCTATCTCGAGTGGTGAATTGTGCGAGTAAAACCGGTCCGACATTCTCTTTTCTTTTGCGTGGTGGTGGTCGGCTCCTGGCTTCTCTCGGATCTGTCTGTTTGGGCGGGGAAATCCGTACGCGGGCGAAAGGCCCACTTCCTATGAAACCAGACTTTCTTTGTATTGGTGGACAAAAAGCCGGAACAACATGGCTGTATCAGAAGTTACGTCAGCATCCCGAGATCTGGTTGCCTCCCGTCAAGGAGGTGCACTATTTCGACAGTTTGAGATTGCCTTTGAGAAAGCGATTGCAGGCCTCTCTGCCCCATCGATACCGAAAGGACAAACTGCGCAAGTTCTGGTTTCAGCCCAAATATTGGAAGTTCCTGACCGTTCCGCTCTGGGACAGCTGGTATTTGTCGCTTTTCCAAGAGGCTCGAGGTTTGACGTCCGGAGACATCACTCCAGGATACTCCATCTTGCGCGGTGAGGAAGTGGGTCGTGTCCACCGGTTGCTGCCGGCCGCGAAAGTGATCGTGCTGCTGCGCGAGCCGGTCAGTCGGGCCTGGTCGCAAATACGGCACGATGTCAAGAACTTCAATGTTCAAATGGACAGCCTCGAGAGGATGCGGCCTTACTTGAACCGGCCGTCCTTTCGAGAGCGTTCCCACTACCCGCAGATCCTGGAGTCCTGGGAACGAGTCTATCCGTCCGAGCAAATGGCCCACTTCTTCTTTGACGACCTGGCTCAGCGCCCTGACTGGTTTCTGGCGCGGGTTTGCGAATTTCTGGGAGTGGACCCGAGTTTTCGTTTCTCTGGCCTCCACGAGAAAATCCACCAGGGCCTGGCCCTGGACTGTCCCGTCTGGTTGCACGAGGAGTTACGCGCGATTCTTCAGGAGGACCGGGTGTGGCTGGCTAACCGCTTCGGCGGGCACGCGAGCCAATGGTTACAGGTGCCTACTTCCCTTTGAATCCGAGGATCTGAAGCGCAGCCGGGTCGTAGATCTCTTTTCGCCATTGCTTTCGCCAGATTTTGGTTTCCTCGGGACTGAGCTTTCCGTCGTGGTCGAGGTCGTGAGGGGAGCGAGCTGCCTCGCGTTCCTGCTGAGAAACCTTGCCGTCTCCGTCCCGGTCCATTTGCTTGACCCGTAAACCACGGTTGGTTTTGACCATCCTGGCCCGCAGCTGCAACTGCTCCTCGGGGGTCAATTTGCCGTCGTGATCGTGGTCCAGTTCCCGAAAGGCGGTCTGGGCCTCGCGGGCGTCAATCCTGCCATTGTGGTCGAGGTCAAAGCCCGGGCCCTGGTAGGCCGGCGGCTCGGCTCGCAAGGGCTTGTCCAGGGTGCTGAGGTATTTTGTCTCGGGTTTGCCCGGTTTGGGCTTGGCCAGGAAGGCTGTTTCCGGCACGGGCTCAGGGCTTTGGGTCGGCTGCTTGCGGTCGATTTCCTGAGGTTCCGCGGGTAAAGGCTGGATTTTGCCAGGTTTCGGTAGATAGCGGCCGCCGTTGGAGGCTGGACTCGCGGTAGGAGTAGGGGCTTGGGCCACGGGCTGTTTGTTGGCGCAGGCCATGGCCCCGAGGCCCAGGGCGAAAGAGACCAGCTGGAGCCTTAGCCGCATGCCGTGACCTCCGATTGCGTCCAACTCAGGTCGCTTTCGTAACCGGTTTTGATCAGGAGATCGCCATAGCGGGCCCCGAATTGTTCCCGCAGCTCGGAGCTAAACAGATCTCGCCAAATTCCGGGCGCCAGGGGAGACTCTTCCAGCTTCGAGAATTTTCGTAGCTTCTTTTCGGGCACAGGAACCTCGCAATGCTTCAGGATGTCTCTCATCGTTTCCAAGGGGGCCCGCACCAGGTCTTCGTAGCGAAAGACCTGGATGGAGCTTTCCAGCCAGGATGCCTGAATCGCCGCCAACGAGGGCAGGAATTCTTCGAACAAAATCTGCAGAGCGGTTGCCTGATCTGTGGGCTCCGTGTCTGAGCGTTTGCGCAGATAGGCTTGAGCCAGGCTGTCTCGCAAATCGCGAATGAAGAGCAGGCGTCTTTGAGAAGGATTGCTGAGTTGGTCCAACTCCGCCCGGGTGTGATGCAGGGGTCCGTAGAGTGCCCCGGGTGCCAGCTCGCCATCCAGGCCGGTGCGGATGTCCGGGATGGCGCTTCTCAAGAGCTTGTGGAGCAGCTTGAAGCCTGAGTGGGGATGAGTGATGGCCAGCATGGCCGGCGGGCTGGGACGTGACCGGGCTTGATGCAGGGGAATTTCGCTGGCGGAATCCCCACTGCAGGCGAAGATCTCCAGCTGATTCAGATCCTGGGGGGGCAGCCATTCTTCTCCCAGCTCTACGCGAAAGCCGTAGCGGCCGGCTTCCAGGCTAAGAGACTCGGCCAGACCGGGACGTTCCTCGTTCACCGGAAATTTGCCCAGGCACCGGTTGTCGGAGAAGATCAGGATTTCCCGGGCTGGAGACCTTTCCGTGCGGTCCGAGGCCCAGCCTACCAGAGTCACGCCGGTCTGACTGAAGAAGACCTGGCTGATGCCTCCCTGGCATCTCTCGTTCTGGATGGTGACGCGGCGCTGGCCATCTTGCAGGTGGTCGGGCTGGCGCTGAATCGAGCGGACGGAGCTTCTGAGCTGGCCCTGGGACATCAGTCGATATTCGCTGAGGGCTTCGGCCAGGGACGTTCGCACCGACAGTTGTCCGTCACAGAGAAGAAAAACACGAGAGAAGAATTTTCCCAGTTCTCCCAGATTGTGGCTGGTGACGATCCAGGTTTTCTTTTTTCTTAAAAGTTGCTGGATGCGTTGCTGGCTTTTGTCTTTGAAAGCCACATCGCCCGCCCCAATTCCTTCATCGAGCAGATAGATATCGGCCTCGATGCTGGAAGACACGGAGAATGCCAGACGCGCTTTCATTCCGCTGGAATAGTATTTGACGGGGGTGTCGAGAAACTTGTCTTCGAGTTCGCTGAAGTCGAAGATTGCGGGCATGAGATCTTGAATCTCCGTTCGATTCATACCGTGCAGGGAGCAACTCAGCGATACGTTCTCCCGGCCCGTGAGTTCGGGGTGAAAACCGACTCCCATTTGTAATAAGGGGGCAACTCGGCCCCTGACCTGGACGGCTCCCGAGGTGGGGGCAAGAATCGAGGCGATGAGCTTCAGCAGAGTGCTTTTGCCGGCCCCATTGGGCCCCATCAGCGCGATTTGCTCGCCAGGATAAACCTGGAAGGACAGGGACTTCAGGACCTCCAGGCGGGACGTTTCTTGTCGAATCAGACCGGTCCCCAAGAAATTGTAGAGGCGCTGGCCCAGCGAGTTGGTCCGGATCTGCGGTAGACGAAAGGACTTGCTGACGGCCGCGAAGTCGATGCAAGGCTCGGTTCCCAAGGGATTTAGTGACCCAAGATTCCCAGGCGGTAGCGCCAGTGTAGTTGACGCGAGCGCTGGCGAAAGGGAGCGAGTTGCCGGCTGACTTCGAAGTCGCTGACCCGGCGACCCAGATACTGAATGCGCAGCCGCGACATTTCCAGGGTGCCGATAGAGTTCAAGTGAGCCGAGGTCTTTTGCGACTGGTGAACCCGAAAGCCCCCGAGGAAGCGCGGTAAGCGCACGAAGTTGGCTCCAGCCGCCTGGAAGCGCAGCAAGAGATCCCAATCGAGCGCGAACTGCAGGTCTTCACAAAGGGCTCCACCGATTCGCTCCCAGATGCGACGGCGCCAGAAGAGCGTTTCTTGAGGAATGTAATCGGCCCAGGGGAGCACCGAGGCGTCGTGTTCCGGCAGGATCCAGCGGCCGATCTCTCGGTCCTGTTCGTCGATTTGAATGCGGTGCCCGTAGACCACGTCGACTTCGGGATTTTCGGCAAAGAAACGGGCGACGTAATCCAGCGACCCGGGGAGCAGAATGTCGTCGGAATTCAGCCAGCCCATGATCTCTCCGGTGTTCCCTTGAAAGCCCCGGTTGATGGCCTGCGCCTGCCCGGAATCAGCCTGGGAGATGAAGCGCGCGAGTCGATGGGCGTGGGCGTTGACGCGAGCGACGGTGTCATCTGTGGAGGCCCCGTCCATGACCACATACTCAAGGTTGGGGTAGTTCTGATCGAGGACGCTGGCCAGGGTGCGCTCGATAAATTCCGCTTGATTGCGAGAGGGAGTCACCAGGGTAATGGTCGGTAGGGTCGCCGTCGTCCCCAGTAATTCTCGGTATTTGGCGGGAATGTGAAGGGGTCGAGGGGAGTGCTGAATGAGATCAAAACATTGATGATCCCAGATGGGAAGCCAGCGCCTCGCATATCGCAGGGGGCGAGAGAGCGCGGGGTGGTTCAGAATGACCCTGAGGAATCGGTATCCCAGCCAGTATCTTAAGGAAGTGTTTTGATAGCGTCGCAGGACGCAAATGACCCGCTCTTTTTCAATCAATTGCCGTTGCGCTTCATCGAGCTGCAGCAATAGTTCCGAGATTCGAGCGTCCGAGAGGTCGCGAAAATTCTCTTCCATTTTGGCACGCTTCTATTTGGTGAGGCACAAACCTTTATGGAGCCGGCCTTTGCGATCTGTATTGGTCGTAATTACCCATTTCCGGTTGGTGGAATACGGTAGTTCAGGGAGTTCGCACCAGCCAACGCGGATTGAGTTTGGCCACCAGCGGGGGCTCGGCGTCCTTGGGCAGGCTGACCAGGAATTCCACTTTGAAGGCTTCGGCCACACAGGCGGTGGCGGTGAGCAGGCGGATGTGCTCCAGGCTGGGTTTGGCCGGGATGGGCACTTTGAGCATTTTGGGCTGAAGCTTGCCCAGCACCGCCAGGCTTTGCAGGCCGCGGTGGCCGCACTTGAGCACCCAGTTCAGGCCTTTTTCCTGCAGATGCAGCAGGCTCTCCAGGCGATAGCGATGGTGCAGCAAGCCTTCGTCGACTTCCCAGAGCCAGCCGCTTTCCAGCAGAAAGGCCGTGTCCACGCCGGGGTTGAGCCAGGCCGAGGCCAGCGGGGCCAGTCGCGTGGCCTCGCCTTTATGACTTTCCAGGTAGGCTTTTTCCCATTTGGCCCAGAGGCCGTGGAGACCGGCCGAGTCCACCAGGTCGAGGACTTCGGGGCCGGCCATGGTTTGCTCGGGCCACTCCGGCCAGTAGTGTTCTAGGGCTTCCGGTCCCATGGCGGGCAGCCAGCGGAACTGCAGCTGGTTGTTGCGCAGGGCTTCTTCCAGGGCGGCGTGCCGATCTTTTTTGAGTTGGTGGCTTTGCTTGAGGGCTTCGGCGTAGAGCTCGCAGCTGTCGCCGCCTTTTTCTTTGGCCTGCACCAGCGCCATCTCGGCCGTTTCCATCCATTCGTTGGCCAGACGAGCGTCCTCGGGACAGACGGCCACGCCGATGGAGGCGGAGCATTTGATCTGGGCGTCGGCTACGGCGAACGGCTGGCGGAAGGCGGCGATCAGTCGGTTGGCCACTACGGCCGCGCGACCGCGCACGGGCAGGTGCCCGGAGTCTCCGCCGCGCGCGTTGCCACCCCGGTCGTTGGTCAGTTCGGTGAGCAGCACCAGGAAGCTGTCGCCTTCCAGACGGCCGACGATGTCCGAGCTGCGCACGTTGTTCTGCAGTCGCTGGGCGGCCTGGATCAGGACCTCGTCGCCGGCGCTGCGTCCCAGTTCCAGGTTGACGTGACGCAGGTGATCGAGGTCGACCCGCAGCAGCGCCGAGGAACGCGAGTAGCGCTGGGCCTGGGAGCAGCTGTGGTCGACGAATTGGGCCAGGATGTTCCAGTTGGGCAGGCCGGTGAGGGGATCTTCAAAGGCCATGCGCTCGGTGTCTTCCGAGACCCAGGCCACCTGGGCGTCTTCTCGGAAAATGTAGAGCCAGTGCTTGTCCGGGGCTTCGACGACGTCGACCACCCAGCCATTGGAGCCCGCCTCGGGACTGGGCAGTCGGTGTTGCCCGGCGTTGAGGCGTTGCGCGAAATGGCTCCCTTTATCGGCCTGATTGCCGAAGAAGCGCCGTGCTTCCTGATTGGAGCGTTGCACGTAGTGCTGCCCATCCAGGATGAGCACGGCGAAGGGGAAGGAGTCGAGTAGCCAGTCCGGGGTGTTTACCATACGCGGTTACGGGGGTTGCGCACCATGGGCGAGTTGTCCGGAATGCTGAAGGCCTTTTGGAACTCCGGCATGTTGGAAAGCGGTCCGTTGACGCGGAACCGGGGGTTGGGGTGCGGGTCGGTGTTGACCTGCAGGCGGACGTACTCGTCGCGCATGTTCATAGCCCAGATGCGGGCATAGGCCAGGAAGAAGCGCTGCTCGGGGCTGAAGCCGTCGAGCGTCTGCGGGGTTTTGCCTTGCTGTGAGTCTTTGTAGGCTTCCCAGGCCAGTTTCAGGCCGCCCAGGTCGGCGATGCTTTCACCCACCACCAGTTTGCCCTGGATGAAGAGGCCGGGAGCGACTTCGTAGCCGCTGAACTGGTCGACGATGGCCTTGGACAGGGCCTGGAATTTTTCCAGGTCGCTGGGTTTCCACCAGTTGCGCAGGTTGCCCTTGGGGTCGAACTGCGCGCCCTGGTCGTCGAAGCCGTGGGTGATTTCGTGGCCGATGACCACGCCCAGAGCTCCGTAGTTGACCGCGTCATCGGCCTCCATGGAGAAGAAGGGCGGTTGCAGGATACCGGCCGGGAACACGATTTCGTTGTTTTGGGGGTCGTAGTAGGCGTTGACGGTGGGCGGGGTCATGTACCATTCGTTGTGGTCCATGGGTTGGCCGATTTTGGCCAGGTCACGGCGCACTTCGTAGGCGTCGGAGTTTTCCACGTTGGCCAGGTAGTTGTCCCGAGTGATCTGGAGCGAGCTGTAGTCGCGCCACTTGTCGGGATAGCCGATTTTCTGATGGAAGCTGGCCAGTTTTTCCTGGGCGGCTTTTTTGGTCTCGGGGGTCATCCACTCGAGTTGATCGATGGTGACGCTGAGGGCTTTGCGGATGTTCTTGAGCATGTCTTCCACTTTGGCCTTGGCGGCCGGGGGGAAGTGGCGGTCGGCATATTTGTGGCCCAGGGCGAAGCCCATGTCGCCGTCGACTTCTTTGACGACGCGACGCCAGCGCTGGGTCATTTCCAGAGCGCCCGTCAGGGTTTTGCCGTAGAAGCTGAAGTTGAGCTGGGACCAGTCCTCGGTGAGGTAGTCGGCCGAGCTTTTCAGGACGTGCCACTGCAGGTAGGCTTTCTTGGCGTCCTCCGGGGTGGACTTCCAGATATTGCCCATACTCTTAAAGTATTTGGGGGAGGAAACGTTGACGCTCTTGAGCGGCGGGGTCTTCAGGGCCTTGAAGTAGGCGGCCCAGTTGAAGCCGGGGGCTTCTTTTTGGAGCTGGGCCACGGTCACGGGATGATAGGTGGCCTGCGGATCGCGCTGCTCGACCATGGTCATGCTGCTCTGGGCCAGTTTGGTTTCCAGGGCAAAGACCTGGTGGGCCTTTTTCTGGGCCACGGCGGGAGTGTCGCCCCACTTTTCAAAGACCTGCTGCAGGAAGGCCTGGTACTGGGTGCGGATTTTCTGCGACTTCTCGTCTTTGCGGGTGTAGTACTCGCAGTCGGGGAGGCCGAGGCCGGCCTGGCCGAGTTGTCCGATGACCAGGCTGGAGTCTTTGGAGTCCTGGGCCGACCCGAAGCTGAAGAGCGGGTGATTGGCGTGCAGGTGCTGGTTGGTGATGAAGGCCTGCAGGTCTTTGGTTTTGTTCAGATCTTGTAACTCGCGGGTGACCAGGGCCTTGCCGGCTGCCTGTCCTTGTTCGGTCATGCCGGAGGTGTAAAAGTCGCCGAGCTTTTTGCCTTCGGCGTCGCTGGGATTCTTGGCTTGCTCCTCCAGGATGGTGTGCAGCTTGTCCTGGTTCTCTTCGAGCAGCTTGTTGAAAGTGCCCCAGCGGGGTTTGTCAGCCGGAATGGGATTGGCCTTGAGCCAGCCGCCGTTGGCGTACTGGAAGAAATCCTGAGCGGGATTGGCGGTGCGGTCGAGGTTGTTGAGGTCGAGGCCGCTTTGCGACGGTTCAGCGTGCAGGACGCTACAAGAAAAAAGAGCCAGGGCCGCTGCGGCCAGGCTCTTGCGCGAAAAGATCGGTTGGGTCATGCCCAGCGCGTTCGCTTTCTACTCGAAGGACCCCTCCGGGGCTTTGGTGGCCTCCACCAGTTGAGCCAGCGGGGCCAGGAAGCTTTCGATGGCTTGCGGGGTGGGTTCCATGTCGTCCTTGATGAGACGGTATTCTTTATGGGTGAGCTCCAGTTCCAGGAAAGGAGCGAGAGCGGTCAGGGCGCTGAGGACTTCTTGCCTGGCCAGCAGTTCCCGAGCTTCTTGGGATTCGGCGCGAATCACGTAGTTGTCGTCCAGTTGCGGGTCGCCGATCTTGGTTTCGTCGGAAATACCCATCTTGTCGAGTTGCTTGGAGAAGTCGCTCTCGGCGCTCAGGCGGAGGCGTGCGGCCGGGCGGGCCTGGAGCACGACCAGCCACTGCCGTTCGCCCAGGGCCTGCAGAGTCAGGGGAATGCCCTGATACTCGTTGCCGAAATGATTGAGGATCGATTCATCGATAGTAGTCATCATGGCTTAGAGTATACTCTACACTAAGTTAACCCTCCTGCTGAGGGAGAGGGGGAGGGGTTGGGCGTGAGGAAGCGGCCCGCATAGTTTTTGACCGCGGAGGTTCGTTATGAGTACGCAGACGGCGCAGGTTCGTCAGGAATCCGATACGATGGGAACGATTGAGGTCGCCAGCGACCGCTACTGGGGCGCGCAGACGCAGCGTTCGCTCAAGTACTTTAATATAGGGGAAGACACCATGCCCCCGGTGCTGATTCGCGCCTTCGGGATTTTGAAGAGGTCGGCCGCCGAGGTCAATTGTGAACTGGGGCTGCTCAAACCGGAACTTAAGGATCTGATTGTGCGCGCGGCCAATGAGGTGGTCGAGAACCGGCTGGACGAGCATTTTCCGCTGCGCATCTGGCAGACCGGCTCGGGTACCCAGACCAACATGAACACCAATGAGGTGATTTCCAACCGGGCCATCGAGCTGGCCGGCGGTCAGATGGGCTCCAAGAAGCCTGTTCATCCCAACGACCACGTCAATATGTCGCAGTCTTCCAACGACACTTTCCCTACCGCCATGCACATTGCGGCCGTGGAGGTGGTGGTGCGCAAACTGGTTCCGGCCGTCAAGCATCTGCGCGACGTGCTGGCCTCCAAGCAGACCAAGTTCGAGCACATCGTCAAGATCGGGCGTACTCACCTGCAGGACGCGGTGCCCCTGACCATGGGTCAGGAATTCGGCGGCTACGTGGCCATGCTGAATCAGGATCTGCAGCGCCTGGACATGATTCTCCCTCACTTATATGAGCTGGCCGCCGGCGGCACGGCCGTGGGTACGGGCCTGAACTCGCACCCGGACTTCGCCGTCAAGGTGGCCGAGCGCATCGCCTCCATCAGCGGTCTGCCTTTCGTGACCGCGCCCGACAAGTTTGCCGGCCTGGCCTCGCACGACCCGCTGGTGATGGCCAGTGGCGCTCTCAAGACGCTGGC
This sequence comes from Vulcanimicrobiota bacterium, assembly GCA_017307785.1. GTDB lineage: Bacteria > Vulcanimicrobiota > Xenobia > Xenobiales > JADMJV01 > JADMJV01. Next base: position 35,813 of record JAFKGI010000017.1, read on the forward strand.
CTGCTCGCTGATGAAGATCGCCAATGACATTCGCTGGCTGGCTTCGGGGCCGCGTTGCGGTCTGGGCGAGCTGGTGTTGCCCGAGAATGAGCCGGGATCCTCGATCATGCCGGGTAAGGTCAACCCCACTCAGTCGGAGGCCATGACGATGGTGGCCGTGCAGGTGATGGGCAATGATGCCGCTATTGGGTTTGCCGGTTCTCAGGGCAATTTCGAATTGAATGTCTTTAAACCGGTCATCATCCACAACTTTTTACATAGTGTTCGACTGCTGTGCGACACCTGTCATTCCTTTGCCGACCATTGTGCTGTAGGTATCGAGGCCGATGAAGAGGTGATCGGGGCCTACGTTCGTGACTCGCTGATGCTGGTGACCGCCCTGGCCCCCAAGATCGGTTACGACACGGCCGCCAAGGTCGCGAAGCAGGCACACAAAGAGAAAAAGAACCTCAAGCAAGTCTGTCTGGAGCTGAATTTGCTCACCGAGGCGGAGTTTGATGAGGCTCTTCAGCCCCTGAAAATGTGCTTCCCCGGAGTCTAATCTTGCATTAAAAGACTCAAGATTCATCAGTGTTTCAGGCAGAAGGAGTCAGGGGGAGCTTGTAAAAGCCCCTTTGAGAAATTTTTCACAAAGTCTCCGGCACGGGGGTAAAGTGTCGGTCGTAGGGTTTCCTACACACATAAGGAGTAGAGGTTCATGGCACCAGAGCAGAGATTACTGGCCAGCATCAGAACGATTGTTCTGATCGCTCCCGTCGCCCTGATGATCACGTTTTTCGCGGTCTATAAATTCAGTTGGCGCGTCAAGGAGCAGCCGTTCCCGTTTCCCCACAATGTGCACGCGGGAACGCGGCAGATTGATTGTAAATATTGTCACCGTGGCACGGACAAGGGCTATATGGCCGGCGTTCCTTCGGTGTCTGACTGCTGGGCCTGCCATCAAAATTTGATGGGCAAGAGCTCGGTTGACCCGAATGCCAACGTCATTGACCGTCCTGATGTGCAGCGTTTGCTCAAGGACTATGTCGAGACCAAAAAAGAAATCAAGTGGTACAAGGTTTACGACATGCCTGAGCACGTCAAATTCCCGCACAAGGCCCACATCAATGCGGGTCTGCAGTGCGTCGAGTGCCACGGCAAGGTGGAAGACATGAAGGTGGTGACCATGAACCAGGTTCCTCATATGGGCTGGTGCGTGGGTTGTCATCGTCAGAAAAATGCTCCCACCGATTGCACGGTTTGTCACAACTAGGCGGAGGATTCAGTGTCACTTTCACGTCGTAATTTTATCAAGGTTGGTCTGATGACGGGAGCGGCTGTGTCGCTCACCGCCTGTCAGCGCAACGTCGAGCACGGGGTCGTCTCGCAGTATGCAATGCCGGAATACGCGCTTCCGGGTCAGCCTCTCTACTGGGCAACCAGTTGTGGAGAGTGCTACGGTGGCTGCGGTGTGGCCATCAAGACCGTTGATGGCCGCGCCATCAAGATGGAAGGCCTTCCCGAGCATCCCCTCAGCTTCGGTGCTGTTTGCGCCCGAGGCCACTCCGGTCTGCAGGTGACCTATCACCCGAGCCGCCTGAATGACATTCAGGATGGCGCCGGCAAGGTCACCGATCGCGACTGGGGCAACTTCTTCAAGTCCACCCTGGACAAGGCTCAACTGGCCGACAAGCAGCCTCTCTTCGTGACCCGCTCGCTGGGCGGCACGCTGGGCGGTCTGATGGTCGAGCTGGCCAAGGAAGCCAAAGGCAAGATCTGGGTCCTCGATTACCCGGGTCGCCTGGCCGAGCGCCAGGTGATGAAAGCGCTGACCGGCAAAGCCGAGCTGCCTTTCTATCGCTTCGAGGACGCCGATTATGCGGTGACCTTCGGTGGCGACTTGCTGGCTCTGGGCCATAACATCGTGCGCTCCGGTTGGGGCTACGGTGAGTTCCGTCAGGGTCGTGGACGCGACCGCGGCACGCTGGTCTCGGTTTCCTCGCGCATCAACATGACCGCCGGAAACTCCGACCGCTGGCTGGCCACTCGGCCCGGTGCCGAAGGCTGGGTCGCCCTGGCCGTCGGTAACATCGTTGCCGCCAAGAAGGGTGGCGCCTCCTGGCCCGCCTGGGCCAAGTCGATTTCGCTGGAGAAGGCCGCCGAGTCTTCCGGTCTTGACGCCAAGCTCATCGAGCGCCTGGCTGCTCAGCTCTTGAAGGCCAAGAAGCCTCTGATCGTGGCCGACAGCGATGCTGGCAACTACGTCAACGGCGTGGACTCGCTCTATATCATTCACGCTCTGCAGAAGCTGCTCACGGGCAGCATCGAGACCTGGGAGCCGGAAGCGGTTCTGGGCGTGAAGGGCGGTGTGCCTAAGGGCTTGATCGTCAACACGGCCGAAGCGATGAAGCACCTGGACAGCGGCAATTGCGGCGCTACCTGGGTCTTCGACGTGGACGTGGTCAGCTTGATGCCCGCCTCCATCGACGCCAAGGCGCAGCTGGCCAAGGGCGGCAATCTGGTGGTCTTCTCCACCTTTGCCAACGACACCACCAAGCTGGCCAAGGCCGTCGTGCCCATCCTCAACTGGATCGAAGACTTCGGCGACCAGCGCATCACCGGCGCCGGTCTGGACGTCTACAACGTGCAGCAGCCGGCCATTCGCCCCCACTGGGAGAATGCTCGCTCGCTGGGCGCCATCTTGACGGCCGTCAAGCTCGGTGACCCCATCGGTCTGGGCGTGATTCCCGCCGGAGCTGGCGAGAATGCCTCCAAGGGCAAGACGTTCCGCGACTTGATCAAGGGCGACGCCGACGACGCACGTTGGGAGACCCTGTTGGCTCGCGGTGGCGCTTACAAAGCCGAATCGCTGGCCTTTGACGTCTACAAGAATCGCGTGGTCACCCCGCCCCGTCTGCTGCCGGATCCCGGCAAGGCGCCGGCTGGCGTGAATCCTTACGAGGGACTTGAGCCCGCCACCGTCTCGCAGTGGACCGACCTGTTCGTGGAGGGACCGACTCTGGTGCCCATCGCGACGTTGGCCCTGAAGGACGGCAGCCTCGGCAACCGCCCCTGGATGCAGGAACTGCCCGATCCGATGACCACCGCCGTTTGGGGTGGCTACATCGAAATGAGCCAGCGCTTCGCCGATGCCAACGGCATCAAGCGCCACGACGTGGTGAAAGTCACCGTCGAGGGCGTGGATAAGCCGATTGTCGGACCTGCGCTGCCGAACATCTCGATGCACGACGACTTCATTGGTATCCCGGTCGGAATGGAAAATCCCGACTACTCGGGCTGGTCCAATCTGAACTACGGTATGGGCAGCAAGGTCTTCGGACGTTACGGCTGGACCAACGCCAACTACAGTAAGGGCGGCATCAACCCGCTGACCAAGATTCCGGCGAAGATGACGGCAGGCGGCGAGCCTCGCTGGGTCGGCACCAAAGTCAAGGTCGAAAAAGATGCCGAAAACAAAGTTGAAATGATTACGGCAATGGATATCCGCGTGTTCCTGTTACCGCGTGAAATCCTGCCCTTTGAATAACTGGAAGCGCTCGAAAAGGAGATAGTATGGCTGACGAAAAGCCCCCTTGGGGCGTAGTTCAGTGGGGGATGGTAGTGGATACAGACCGCTGCACGGGTTGTAAAGCCTGCGTAGTGGCCTGCCGCTCCGAAAATAATATTGCAACCGTAGGCGCCGAGCAGAGCGCCATGGGCCGCATGATGGATTGGATTCGCATCGAGCGCATGTTCCACGGCGAGTATCCGGACATCCAGACGATGTTCGTGCCGATGCTCTGCCAGCACTGCGGTTCGGCACCTTGCGAATCGGTATGCCCGGTCTTCGCGGCAGTCGGCACGCACGACGGTCTCAACGCTCAGGTTTATAACCGCTGCGTGGGAACTCGTCTGTGCGCCAACAACTGCCCGTACCACGTGCGTATGTATAACTTTGTGCAGCCCAAGTGGCCGCCGTCTATGGAACTGTTGCTCAACCCCGACGTGTCGGTGCGCAACGAAGGCGTAATGGAAAAGTGCACCATGTGTGTGCAGCGTATCCGTCGCGCCGACCTGGATGCGAAGGTTAGCAAGAGACCTACGGAAGACGGCGAGCTGCGCCCAGCCTGCGTGCAGAGCTGCGGCGCCGGCTGTCTGACCTTCGGTGACTTGAACGATGAGGAAAGCACCATCAGCAAGATGGTCAAGCATCACGCTCATCGCAACTACCGCATCGGGCACGTCGAATATCACACCGCTCCCAACGTCATTTACCTGCGTCCGGAGAAGAATTCGGAGGCCCTGGGGGCATGAGCCACGAGAATCTGAATTTCCGCGCGGCGGAGATCTCCATCCCGGAGATCTACAACGCCTCGTTTGAGCCCATCGGGCGCTCAGGCTGGCGGAGCAACGTCGTGATCGGGATTTGTATCCTGATGGTGATGTGCGCCGGTATCGCCTTCGCCCGTCAGGTGTTCTGCGGTTTCTGGGTAACCGGACTGCACATCCCCGTCTACTGGGGCTACTTCATTATCACGTTCGTGTTCTGGATTGGTGTAGCTCACGCCGGCGCGCTCATCTCAGCTCTGCTGAGGTTGTGTGGCGCAGAATGGAAATCGGCTGTAACGCGCGTCGCCGAGGTGATCACCTTGTTCACCCTCCCGGCCGCCGCCTCGTTCCCGCTGATTCACGTAGGCCGCACCGAAGCTGCCTATTACTGCTTGCCCTTCCCGAACCACCGTCTGTTGTGGCCCAACTTCAAATCGATGTTGGTGTGGGACGTGTTCGCTATCTCCACCTACCTGACCGGCTCCGTGATCTTCTTGTATGTGACCACGGTGCCTGACCTGGGCATCGCCCGTCCGCGTATGAAGGGCTGGATTCGCACCCTCTACACGCTGATGAGCTGGGGCTGGCGCGGCACCGCCGAGGAATGGAAACGAGTCAAGGAAGCTGCTGCTCTCTACTCGGTCATCATTCTCCCGGTCGTTATCTCGGTGCACACCATCGTATCTTGGGACTTCGCAATGCAGGTAGTGCCCGGTTGGCACTCCGAGGTCTTCGGTCCCATCTTCTTCGTAGGCGCTCTCTACTCGGGAACCGCCGCCGTGTTCACGATGCTCTGCATCCTGATCTGGACCTACCCTTCCTTCCGACTGCTGATTACCCAGGTTCACTACGATATGCTGGGTCGCGTGTGGCTGGTGCTGGGTCTGGCCTGGGCCTACCTCTTCTTCAATGACTTCCTGCCCGCTTATTATGCCCACAAGGCCGATAAGATGGACTACTTGTACTACAACGCCTTCGGTGCCTACGCTCCCCACTGGTGGATGCTGGTCATCGGAAACTTCGTGGTGCCGCTGATGTGCCTGGCCTTCCAGGAATTCCGCCGCAGCATCTTCCCGATGTTCGTGCTGTCCATCATCGTCAACATCTGTATGTATCTCGAGCGCGTGGTTATCATCATCCCCGGTCTCGAAATCTACAACAAACTGAACTACAACATTCTGCCTTACTCGATCAGCCCCACCGAGTTCTTCATCGTATGCGGAACCTTCGGCTGGGTTATCGGCGGACTCACGACCTTCTGTCGCGTCTTCCCGATTCTCCCTTACTGGGAACTGGCCGAGACCAAGTCACGTCAAATTGAGCGCGAAGTAGCCGGCGTCAACGTTGCCTACTTCCAGTCGGGTGAGTAAACGATGAGAGTCTGTGCTGAATTCGAAGATCACTTCACCGCGTTGGCTGCTCACCGGCATCTGGTAGACGAGGGCCTCGATCCCCAAGAGATCGAGATCCGCAGCCCCTACCCGCTGCCCGAGCATCCCATCCCGCCGCACCGCACCGGTCCCTACAATATGCGCGCAGCCGCGCGCTTTATGTGGGCCGTGGCCGTGCTCTGCGGCTTCTCCTTCGTGACCTTTACCCAGTATGAGTGGGCCCCGGTCTCGGTGACCAACGGACACCCGCTCATCCCGGTTCCCATCACCATGATCGTCACCTATGAATGCGGTATGATCACGGCTATCTTGACCACCACCTTCATGTTCTTCCTGGAAACCTTCAAGTTCCGCTCGTTGGTCCCGCCGCTGGAAGAAGACATGCCGGTTGCCATCGGTTACGTCGCTCTGGTTGTGGGAGGCCGTTCGGCCGACCGCGCTATGAAGATGCTCGAAGGCAAAGGCGCCCGCTCGGTGGTGTCCTACTGCTTCGCTCTGATGCTGCTGACGATGTTGACGGGCTGCGCCCAGTTCAACATGCGTAAGCAGGACGTCATCAAGAGCACCGAGGCCGCCGCAGAACTGGCTCCTCAACAGTCGGTGCGTATGCCCAGTAACCAGGAGCAGGCCGTGGCTCCGCCCCCGGCCATCGGTTACAACGTGGACGGCGACGAGAAGCTGTTCTATGACTACCGCGCTGCTCTGGCTCGGGCGATGCGTCAGGGTCTGGCCAAGGACCCCGGGGCCACCGAGACGATGAAAGTCATGAATGAGGCGGAAGCCAAGCTCAAGGCCGAAGGTCAATACCCGAAGCTGTATGAGTTGAAGAACCGCCAGGCCGCCGTGGAAGCTGCGATTGCCCCCTGGGTCAATCCGGTTAAGGCGACCCCGGAAGTGCTCAAGCGTGGCGACCAGTTGTTTGCTACGAACTGCGCTCTCTGTCACGGCGCCAAGGGTGCCGGCGACGGCGAAGTTGGCAAAGCTTGCCAGCCCGCTCCGCCGCCCATCGGCACCAAGAGCAAGTACCCGAACCACACCAAGCCGGACGGCTACTTTTACTACAACATCTATAGTGGTAAAAACAATATGCCGCCTTTCGGTTACAAGCTGACCCCCGAAGAGATCGCCACCATTGTGGTCCATCTGCGCGAACTGCAGAAGACCCAGTAGAGCCGGTTTTCTCCGAAAAGGGGCCCTCGCCGTCGGCGGGGGCCTCTTTTTTTGTTTCTATGATTGCACACATCGATATGGACGCGTTTTATGCGTCAGTAGAATTACGGGACAACCCCGCTTGGCGCGGCAAGCCTCTGGTGGTGGGCTATGACGGCTCTCGCGGGGTGGTGGCCGCTGCTTCCTATGAGGCCCGCAAATACGGGGTCTTCTCTGCCATGCCGATTGGTAAGGCCCTCCGTCAGTGTCCTGAACTGGTGATCGCGCCGCCGCGCTTTTCCGTCTACTCTGAAATCTCTACCGGCTTACGGGCGCTCTATGCGGAATACACTTCTCGGGTAGAACCTTTGGCTCTGGATGAGTGCTATCTTGACTTAAATAGTGTGGATTCTCCGGGCCGGACCATCGCGGAAATTCGCTCGCGCATTCGTTCCACTTTTGGATTGCCCGCTTCGGCCGGCATCGGACCCAACAAGTATGTGGCTAAGGTCGCTTCGGGCAAGGCCAAGCCGGATGGTCAGCTGCTGATTGCTCCAGAGGGGGTGCTGGAGTTCCTCTGGCCTCTGCCTGTGTCCGAACTTTGGGGAGTGGGGCCGGTCACCGCCGGTCGCCTGAAGAACCACGGCCTGGTCTTCATCGAGCAGGTGGCGGCCTGCACGGTCGAAGAGCTGACCCGCATTGTGGGTCGTTCCGCTAGCGACCTGCACAAGATGGCCTGGGGCAAAGATGAGCGGCCGGTGGAGACGGACTTCGAGGCGAAATCGCTGTCCGCCGAGCACACCTTCGACCGGGACTGCTCTTCGCTCGAAGAGCTGCGGGAGATTCTCTCTCGGCAGGCCGTTCGGTTGGAGGACCGTCTCCAGCGACTGCGGATGCGGGCGGGTCTGGCGGTGGTTAAGATCCGCTGGCCGGATTTTCGTACCGAGACCCGTTCTGTACGACTGCGAGGTAGTTCTCTGCTGGAGGCCGGCATGATGGTTCTGGAGGAGCGTCTACGCGTGGTGGGGGAGCCGGTGCGCTTGCTTGGCCTGGGGGTGGGAGACCTGGTCAGTCTGGACCTGCCTGAACAGTTGGAGCTCTTTTAGGACCGGCCCTGTTCTTGAAAAGTATTCAAGAATCAGCAGGATTGTTCTCAAGCGAGCGGAAGCGCTGGGGCTATGCGTATGCTCTTGTTGCTGATGATGATTCTGGCGGGGTCGCCGGCGCCGGTATGGCGTTTTGATGGCGAAGATTATTATCTGATCGATCGGGCCAGTAAGCCCGGCAGTCGGGTGCTTGCCTTTTTGAGAGATGGAGACAATCCGGAGACCTGTGAGCGACGTCTCTGGTTGCGCAAGGTGGCTTGCAAGGATCTGCGAGCCTACGAACTGGCTTATACACGCAACTGGGACCAGTCCCAGCGCGACGTGCGGTATCGCTCCAAAGACCGTCTTTTACATTCCGGGTGGGTGCAAAAAGGTCAGGTTTTGGAATGGCGTCTGATGGACTGGGAAATGCGTGGCGGTGCCCTGGTCTGCGCCGAAATGGAAATCGCCACCCGCGGTGACGCCAAGTTGATGGCCGGCCTGGTCGACCGCCAGTATGATAGTTGGCGCGGTCAGTTGGCTGGTTTGATGAAGCAGGCGCCTCAGTTGCTGGAAACCCGTTGAGACTGGCCCTGCTTGGCGCTGGGGGACACGGTAAAGTCGTTTGCCGAGTCGCTCAGCGCGCGGGTTTTGAAGTAGTAGGCTTCTACGACGACTTTGCGACCGGATCCGTGTTAGGATTGCCCGTGTTGGGGCGATTTGCCGAGGCTGGCGCCTTTGAAGGCAAACTGTTTGTTTCCCTCGGTCGCAATGATTTCAGGGCTCAGCTCTTCCGGGCGGAGCGTAGTGTGGTGCTAATTGACCCATCGGCCGTTGTGGACGAGACGGTCCGCATCGGACTGGGAACCGTGGTCATGGCCGGCGCGGTGGTGAACGTGGATAGCGTCATCGGGGAGAACTGCATCTTGAACACGGGATGCAGCGTGGATCACGACTGTGTGATCGAGGATCATGTCCATTTGTGCCCCGGCACACATCTGGCCGGAACGGTGCGCGTGGGTTCGGGCGTCATGCTGGGAACGGGCACTTCGGTGATTCCCGGTCGTTCGATCGGAGCGGGCAGCGTGGTGGGGGCGGGGGCCGCGGTCGTCCGCGACCTGCCCGCCGGAATTGTGGCTACTGGTGTGCCTGCTCGTGTTGTAAGAGATGTTTGAGAATCGCGAGGTTGAGCTGTTCCAGCTGGGTCATCTGCGAGCGAATGACGTCCAGCTGCTGGGATAGGGCCCAGAGAATGGTGGCTTCGCCGGCCGTAAGCTTGGTTTCGGCGTCCGTTACGTTGCTGGCGGAATCCGCGATGCGGCGGATGTTGCTCAGAACTTCCTGCTGCAGGTTGCTGCTGACCTGGTAGTTGTTGATGAGGTTGGCGAGAGTATCGTCTTGGTTTTCCATGGCCCGGCCTTCGAAAGGCAGGCCGGAGGGGCCTGCTGGCGTATGGCCCTGGTATGTTGCAGAAGACCGATTTATCGAAGTATGACCCCGACGGAGCCGCCCTCGAAGATGTAGGCATTTTCGGGTTGCCCCTGACAGCTGAAGAGTCGTCCCTGATTCTGATTCCCGTGCCCTGGGAGGTCACCACCTCGTACGGCAAAGGCACCGCCGCTGGACCCCGCGCCATCTTGGAAGCTAGCCCGCAGTTGGACCTGTTCGACGCCGAACTCGGTCAGCTGGGACTGGCGCGTCCCTGGGAATACGGAATCCATATGGAACCCGAGGATCCCGCGTTGGTGGCGGCCAACCTGGAGGGCTGCAAGCTCTCGGCGCCCATCATCGCCTCCGGGGGTCGCGTCGCGGAGGGGCTTGAGCGCGTCAACGAGATGTCGGGTCAGCTGAATGCCTGGGTCACGCGACGGGTGCGACACTGGCGCAATCAAGGTAAGATCGTGGGTCTGGTCGGTGGCGAACACTCTACTCCCTTTGGTGCGGTCGAGGCCTTTCTAGAGGAATATCCGGGTCTGGGAGTGCTCCAGATCGACGCCCATGCCGACCTGCGTGAAGCCTACGAAGGGTTCCAGCACTCTCACGCTTCCATCATGCACAATCTAGTGGGAACGCGCATCGAGCGACTGGTTCAGGTGGGCGTGCGTGACTACTGCGACAGCGAATATCGACTGGCCACTTCTCATCCCAAGATTCGCACCTTCTTTGACTTTGCCCTGAAGGAGCGCATGTGTCAGGGCGAGAGCTGGCACAGCATCTGTGAAGAGATTGTGGCCCTGCTGCCGGAGAATGTCTACGTTTCTTTTGACATCGACGGCCTGGAGCCGGCCCTTTGTCCCCATACGGGCACGCCGGTGGCGGGTGGACTTCGCTTCCACGAAGCCATCTATCTGCTCAAGACGCTGCACCGAGCGGGTAAGCGCCTGGTGGGCTTTGACCTGAACGAAGTCGCACCCGGTCCCGACGGCGACCAGTGGGATGGCAACGTCGGAGCCCGAGTGCTCTACAAGTTGTGCGGTCTGGCCTTACTTTCGGCCGGAGCTCGCGATTAAATGGTGTCGTAGAGGTTCAGGTCGGTCTGGAAGTGCCCGGACTGAACATAGTTGATGATCTGGCCGTAGCGGTCGAGGTTGTCGATGGTTCCGCTATCGATCACGCTTTGCAGGCTCAATTGTCCCCGGTTGATGGCGGCGGCCACGGCGCCGATGGTTTGCACGTCGGTTTCACCGACCCCCGAGGTCGTGGTGAGGTCGCCGGCGCCGGCGTTGATGAGCAGTTGCTTGAGGCCGGCGTTGTCATAGTTGCCGGGTCCGCCATCGAGGTTGCCCTTGAAGACCGAGGCCACTTGCATGAAGAGTTGTGCGTCGGGAGTCATTTGCTGCATGGCCTGGGCCCCGGCCTGCAAACCCTGGGCGCTGAGCGGGTCGCTGCCGGTGGCCTGGGCCGCGAACTGATAGGCGTAGAGGCGACCCACGTTGGCGTTCCAGAGCTGCGAGGGAGCCACGGTGGCGAAGCGGGTGCCGGGAATGCCGTCCGACTGGTTGACGGTGGTCTGGCCGTTGAGCGCGCCGCCGGCCACCTGGGCCTGTAGATAGCTGGAGTAGTCGTTGCCGTCGCTGGGGAAGGGCATGTTCGGCAGACTGCCGCTGGTCGAGGTTCCTCCGCCGTAGAGTCCACCGCCGCTCGAAGTGGTCGTGGTCGGCGTGGTGGTTCCATAGGTGGTCCCGGTGGTGGGCAGATAGCTCTGCTGGGTGGGCAAGTAGCTCTGCTGTTGCGCCCCAAATGGAAACTGCTGCTGTTGCTGGCCCAGTAACCCACCCCATCCCTGAGAGAGCTGAGAGAGGCTGGAAATCAGTTGCTGCAGGACCTGGATGATTTGAGCCGGGCCGCCCATGCCGAGAGCCTGCTGAGAGAAAGCGTTGGACTGGGCCTGGATTCCGCCGCCAAACTGGAAAGGAATCGAGCCGACCTGGGTGCCGCCGAAATTGTAAGGACTTGCGCCGAAAATTGCCATCTTTTTATGTGCCTCCCACTGGTTTGAACCAGAGTAGGGGCCGTCTGTTAAGAAGTTTCCCGCTTTGGTAAGGGAAGTGTAAGGAAAGATCGGTGATTATGAAACTCTAAAAAACCTTGGAAACATAAGTCGCTACAAACAAAAAAAGCCCGATTTCTCGTGCTTTTGATGTGGTGGCTGGGGGGAGAGTCGAACTCCCGACCAAGGGCTTATGAATCCCCTGCTCTGCCACTGAGCTACCCAGCCTTATCGGTGCTTGTGGCACTTAAGGAAAACTGCTGCGCTTGCGGCGAGCAATTTTTGGCTGGCCCAATATAAGCTACTACACCTGGACCGTCAACCCCTTAGAGCAAAACCGTCTGGCGAGTTTTGTCGTTGCGGTGAAGCTCGAACACGGTAATCTCGGGACGCACGCCCAGGCGGATGGGAACGGCGCCCACACCCAGGCCGCGCGTCACGTAGACGGGATAGCCACCCGGGCCGACCACCCAGCCGGAGGCATACTTCTGTCCGTAGTGGCTGGGCACAATCGGAGTTCCCAGACCCGGCAAGCTCACCTGTCCGCCATGAGTGTGGCCGGAAAGCATCAAATCGACCCGGCCCCCGCTCTGCTCTTCCGCCACGTCCGGATTGTGGCACAACACCAGGCGCGGTTGGTTGTCGGGAATTCCTCGCAGGATGCCGGCCAGGTCCGGCTTGCCTTCCCAAAGGTCGTCCAGTCCGCACAACCAGAGGCCCTGGCCGGAGGCCTCCAAGGTGCGGCCCTCGGTGAGCACCAGCCGTTGCTGACAGAGGCGATGTCCCTGGCAAGCGCCCAACACGCTATTGGCGCGCTGTATATCGTTCCAGTGGTCGTGGTTGCCCCAGCTGGTCACCACGGCGCCCGGGATGCGCGTGCGCAGACCCTGCAGCCATTCAGCGGCTTCCGGGAAATAGGTATGAGAGTAGTGCACGAAATCGCCCGGCATGAGCACCAAGTCGGGACGGCAATCATTGGCCAATTGCAGGGCTCTCCGCATGCTGGCGGGGCGATTGACGGGACCGCAGTGCAGGTCGGCCATCAAGACCACCCTCAGCCCCTCCAGGCCGGGAGGCAGGTCAGGCAGGTATAGCTGATAAGACCGCACCTGGTAGTTGACCCTTTCCACGGCCGCCCCGTAGCCGGTCAACGCCAGGCCCGCTCCGCCCACCAAAAACACCCGGCGGGAGTGCGAGACGGGGCGCTCCAGCCAGCGGATGACCGGTTCCCAGAGCAGCATGGAGAGGAAGGCGGAGCCCAAGTAGCCGGGAATCGTGCGAACCCACAGGTAGCCAAATAACTTGCCGATGACCAAGACTCCGGGAGCGTTGGCCAGAATGGCGCTGACCCAGCAAATCAGCCGAAGGACTCCGGGCAGCAGCGGCCACTTGGCAAAGCAGGCCAACAAGGCGGTTCCCCAGAGAATCCCGTAAACACGCTTTCTCAAGCGCGCAGAAGGCCACGCGGGCCGCGCCGCAACACGAACAGGGTTACTTCGGGCGGAACTCCCAGGCGGATGGGCAGGCTGCTGGTGCCCACTCCGCGGCTCACGTAAACGGGATAGTGAGGCGCTTCCACCCAGCCGGAAGCGTATTTTTGACCGTAGCGGCTGGGCAAGACCGGTGTGCCCAGCGTGGGGACCCAGATCTGGCCGCCATGAGTATGTCCGGAAACCATCAGGTCTACTCGTGACCCGAACTGCTCTTCGGCCAGGTCGGGGTTGTGGGACATCACCAGTCGCGGGCAGTCCGAGAGACCGCTCAGGGTTCCGGCGAAATCAGGCTTGCCTGCCCACAGGTCGTCCAGTCCGCACAGCCACAGGCCTTTGTCCCCCGATTCGGCGAACTCGCGCTTGGGCGTCAGTAAGAGACTGCTGTTGCGCAGAATCTGACAGCCGGCACGCGGCATTTCTTTCAGGCCGTTCTCCAGCCCATGCCAGTAATCGTGGTTGCCCCAGCTGATCAAGGTTCCCTGGGGGAGGCGCGGTCTCAGTTGTGAGGCCAGTTCGGCCGCCTCGTGAAAGTATTCGCCCGAACGGGAAATAAAATCGCCCGGCACCAGAATCAGGTCGGGACTGCAGGCGTTGGCCATGCGGATGGCCGGTCTCAGATCGTCTGGACGACAGACCGGACCGCAATGCCAATCCGACATCAGAACCACGCGTATTCCTTCGAGTTCCGGCGGTAGATCCGGCAAAAGCAAATCGAACTTCTCGAGGACGTAGCGCCGGCGTTCTACGGTCGCGCCGTAGGCTCCCAGCGCCAGACCGCCGACCGCGGCTGCACCGCCCGCCAATACTGCCCGGCGACCCGGCTTGCGGCCCAACGAAGCCCAGCGAAAGACGGGCTCCAGCAGTAGCAAGGTGACCAACCAGCAAATTACACGGCCCAGAACGGTACGTGCGAAGGAATAGCCAAACAGGGAGCCCATCAGCATCATGCCGGGCCCGTTCAAGATCACTCCCAGTGCCTTGATTTCGACGATCGCCGGATGGGACAGGCAGATCAGCAGTCCCAGAATCGTCAGTCCCCAAATCGGGGCGCGTAGCTTCACGCTTTCTCCAATTGATGTCGCACCAGGTTGGCATAAGCCCCATCCAGCTCCATCAGTTCCCGATGCGTCCCCCTTTCCACAACCTGCCCCTGTTCCAGAAGCAAGATTTGATCGCAGTGCTGAATGGTCGAAAGGCGGTGAGCCACCAGGATGGCGGTGCGGCCGACTAGCAGATCTTGAAGGGCCTCCTGAATGGCTTCCTCGGTTAAACTGTCGATGCTGGCCGTGGCTTCATCCATGATCAGCACTGCGGGGTCGTCTACCAGGGCGCGAGCGAAAGAGACCAGTTGCCGTTCGCCCTGGGAAAGTTGATTGCCACGCTCGCCCAACTTGCGGTCCAGGCCGTCGGGGTGGGCTTCCAGCACTCGCGCCGCCCGCGAGATCCGCACGGCCTCGGTCAGGGCTGCCTCCGAGACGTTTCGGTAGAGCGTTACGTTATGGCGCAGAGTGGCGCGGAAGAGAAACAGCTCCTGCTGAATGATGCCGAATTGGCGGCGCAAGGAATCCACCTGAATCGAACGGATATCCACTCCGTCCAGCAGAATTTCGCCTTGGGTCAGTGGATAGAGGCGCTGCAGCAAGGCCGTCACGGTGGTTTTCCCCGAACCGGTGGCACCCACCAGAGCCAGCTTTTGGCCCGGCTCCAGCACAAAGGACACTCCCTGAAGCACCGGCTTTTGAGGATCGTAGGCGAAGTGCACGTCGCGGAACTCGATGCGACCCTGACAGGACTTCAGCTCCAGTCCTCCTTGCGGCTCCGGTTCGGCGTCCAGAATCAGAAAGAGTCGTTCCGCGGCTACGGCAGCCGACTGGAGCACGTTGAAACGTTCGGCCAGGTCGTCGAGTGGAGCAAACAGCATCTTCAAATAGAAGACGAACATGACCAGCGTTCCCAGCGAGATCTGGCCGGTGGTGACCTGCCAGCCACCGACCCAGAGGATGATGGCCAGAGACAGCATGGAGATGGTTCCGAAGAGCGGCCGAAACAGCATGTAGAGATAGACCAGGCGCATCTCCACGCCCAGATACTCGGTATTCTGGCGATCAAAATCTTTCTGCATGCGGGCTTCGGCCGTGAACGATTTCAAGGTGGAGAGTCCCTGCAGGTTCTCCTGAATGAAGGCATTCAGTTGAGCCAGCAAGCGGCGGATTTCGCGGTTGACCCGGGTATTGGCGCGTTGGAAAAGCACCGAAGCCAGGAGGGCGGGGGGAGCTAAAATCAGCACGCTCAGAGTCAGGCGCGGAGAGGCCCAGAACAAGGCTCCCAGCAGCACCAGCAGCTTGAGCAAGTCACAGAGCAGATTGGCCACCACGCCGGTGAAGAATTCGCTGAGGGTTCCTGTATCATTGGCGACTCGCGTGACCAGGCGGCCGACCGGATTGCCGTCAAAATAGCTGATGGGCAGACGGTGCAGATGCTCAAAGAGATGGTTGCGCAGGCGCTCGACCACCAGTTGGCCGACGCGATTGAATCCCAGTGTCAACAAGAAGCCCAGCAGGGAAGCCGTCAGCACCAGCAGCAGGTAGACCATTCCCAGGTGCATCAAACCGTCCATGCGCCTGGCCCCGTCCGCCTGGGAAATCATGAACTGGTCGATGCCGGAGGCCATGACCTGCGGCAGACGGACTTCCACTCCCGCCTCCAGCAGGGAGCCTAGCAGACAGAGCGCGATCAGCCAGCGCTTGTCGCGCGCTTCGCCCAGCACCCTTCGGAAATAGTAGAGTGCCTGGCGTTGACTGAGTTTTACCTGAAGGTTGTCGTCGATCACGTCGTCTGTAGCTCGTAGAGTCGCCGGTAGAGCCCCTCCTGCTCAAGCAGTTGCTCATGGCGTCCGCGCTGCACCACCGAGCCTTCTTCCAGGACCAGAATTTCATCGCAGTCGCGCACCGAGCTGACCCGGTGGGAAATGATCAGCAAGGTCTGGCGGCCGCGCAGGCCAGCCAGTGAGCTCAAAATTCTCTGCTCGGTGTCGGCGTCGACCGCCGACAGGGTGTCGTCCAGCAGCAGCACCGGCGCTGGTTTGAGCAAGGCGCGGGCCAGACACAGGCGCTGACGTTGACCGCCGGAGAGGGTCACTCCGCGTTCCCCCAGCAGAGTCTGGTAGCCCTCGGGGAAGCTCAGTACCTCCTGATGCAGTTCCGCGGCTCGGGCAGCTTCCTGCACGTCACCCTCGAAGCCGCTCAGGCGCAGATTTTCTTCGATGGTGGCCGAGAACAGGAACGACTCCTGTTCCACCCAGGAGAACTGCTGACGGAGTTGCGACAGGTTCAGGGTGGTGACGTCGTGCCCGTCCAGAAAAATGCTGCCCGCCTGCGGTTCGAAGAGGCGTTGCATGAGACGGGTCAGGGTCGATTTGCCGGAGCCCACTTCGCCCACCAGACCCAGGCTACCGCCGGCCGCCACTCGGGCGGACAGACCGCACAGGGCCGGTCGCACGCCACCGGGATAAGTAAAAGTCAGATCGCGAATTTCCAGAGAGCCGCTGAACGTCTCTGAGAGGGTTGGCTGTTGCGGCTCGGGCAAGGCGTCGAGCAGAGTCAGAATACGGTCCATGGAGGCGGTGCCTCGCTGCACCAGGGACAGGGTCCAGCCGGCGGCCACCATGGGCCAGCTCAGTTGCCCGAGGAAGGAGGCAAAAGCGGTGAATTCCCCGACCGTCAGCTTGCCGTCCACCACGTGCTGGCCGCCCACCGCCAGGAGTAGAGCGGAGCTGATGCCGGAAAGAAAGAGGATGGTGGGGGAGTAGACGCCGTCGACTTTGACAAACGTCATAAACCGTCGATATTGCTCGGCGGTAATGCGCCGAAAATCAGCCGCGTCGCCCTCGTTCTGCACCAGCGTGCGCAACACGCGCATTCCCGAGATGCTCTCCCGTGATTTCTCGGTCAACTCGTCGATGTTTTGCTGCACCCTATCCCAGGTCTGATAGTTCCATTTCATTAAGTAGCGCATCAGGAACCCCAGCAAGGGAAAGGGCAGCAGGGTGACCATGGCCAGTCCCGCGTCGATGCGCAGCAGGGCGGTAATGCTCAGGATGCTGTAGATGACCGCGTCGAAAGAGGACATGAGGGCGAAGGCCAGAGCCATGCGCACGGCCGCTACGTCGCTGGTGGCCAGAGCCATCATGTGTCCGATCGAACTGTTGGAATGGTAGGTCAGATCCAGATGCACGGCTCGATCATAGATCTGGCGGCGGATTTCGATATCGCATTTGCGAGCAGCCCCGAAAAGGCAGAACCGCCACAGGCAGCGGGCTCCGTATGCGATGAAGGCCAGGCAGACGATGAGAGCGATGATGGTGCGGTTCGGGCCTTCGTGCAAGTCGTCGATGACTCGTTGACTCAAAAACGGAATCCCCAATTGGGCGGCGTCGGCCAGGATCAGGCCGAGGACACCGATGCCCGTTTGCCAGCGATAGTTCCAGAGATAGCCGAGAAGAGCTTTAAGACCTCTTGATTTCACCT
Organism: Vulcanimicrobiota bacterium; assembly: GCA_017307785.1. Classification (GTDB taxonomy): domain Bacteria; phylum Vulcanimicrobiota; class Xenobia; order Xenobiales; family JADMJV01; genus JADMJV01. Next base: position 53,255 of record JAFKGI010000017.1, read on the forward strand.
GATCCGGCGTTCCCGCTTGTTGCCCACGACCCTACCAACTCGGTGGTCAGACTGCCTAGAAATTTTTGCTCCATCTCATCCGTGAAAGGCTCGCTGCGCGCGTTGATGGCGCTGACCAGAGAAAGCAACAGACTCAAGACGACCTCAACCGGTGGTTCCTGGTCGCCCGAGTAGGCTCTCAGTTCCGCGCTGGAAAGCACCAGTTCGGGAGTAAAATCCCAGAGCCCGCGACATTTTCCCATCGTCGCTTTCTCCAGCACGCGCAAAAGTTCGCGGCGGGCCGCTCCCTGCGTCAATTGCGCCGCCTGGCGCCGCAGCGCGGTCAGTAGCAGCTTGCCTTCCCCTTCCACGGGAGAGGCGGCCTCCGGCGGGGGAGTGGGCCTGGGAAACAGCGTCTCGAAAAGGCTGGCCCGGCGTGTCTCCAGGGTGACAATCCCCTCGCGCAACCGGTCAGCGGCGCTGCCCAGGGCCCGCAGAACCTGGCCCACGTTGCCAAAGCTGGGCATCTTCACGTCCTGGTGTAACAACGGCTTGGGCAACTGCACGGGCCGCATTCCGCAGTAGCGACCGACCACTTCCAGCAACAGAGGAGTCGAAAGGATCGGAATGATGCGCGCTCCCCCCGGGCTCAAGGCGTAGGTCTTGGGCCAGTAGCCTAGTTCTTCGCGTTCCTGACTGTCGATTTTGAGTTGCGCCAGGCTGGTCAAACTGCCGTCCGCGCAACCAATCCAGCGCGCCGCGGCCATTTTCTCGGCTCCCGTCAGCATCAGGTATTCGCACACCATGTCGAGCTCGGCGGCCTTCAGTCGACCGGCTTGGACTCGTTCCAAAATCAGGGGGAGCAGAGCCTCATAGAACTGGCGGCGCAGGGCCTGGCCCAGTTCCGCGTGCTCTTGACCGGCCACCCGCCGGAGGCGGTGCTGGCCCTCACTTTTCATCGCTCCCACCAGACCCGCGGGCACGTTGTGAATCAGCACGGCCCGGTCCGACAGCAGCAACCAGAAGTCTTTGATGGGCTTGCCGGAGAGTCCGACTTCGCCCCATTCCAGAGTGCGCTTGAACCTGACGCCTTGCAGGCGCTTCCGCTGCTCTTCCATAAGCCGGCGCTGGGCGGCCAGGCGCTTTTCCTCTTGCAGCAACTTGTCGGTCTGGGCCACCGAATGTCCCTTGCGGTGGTGAGCCTGCAGGGAATCGAGCAGTCCGATGGGGACGCCGCTTTCGGCTACATAGAGGCGCTCTCGAGTCAGACCTGGATGCAGAGCCACTACTCGAAAGAACTCTGGCCTGGCCAGTAGCTCTTCCCAGCTGAGAGGTTTTTGACTGGTGAGAAACCAGGGCTGGCGGCGGAGCAAGGGGCCGAGCTCTGGATCCCAATGTTCCCACTCGCGCCATTGCTTCATGTGTTCCCGGGAACGAGCCTGCGACAGCCACTGTTTCAGAAAGTCCCGAACCTGCTGGAGCTTTTCGTCCAAATTCGGTTGATCGTCAAAACCCTCACAATCGATCGTGGCCCGTAGTCCGCTGGGCAGCACCCCGTCCTGCTCGCGCAGCCAGCGGCCCCGCAGCAGGTAGATCAGCTTACCCGGGCTAGCATCCCCGAGCAGCCAGATGCCCGGCTGACGCGCCACCGATTGAAAGGCGGGAGACCAGGTCGGGCCCTCCAGGAACACTCGCATTCGCTCCTGTTCGGCGAACCATGCATCCTGACAAATCCACTGGTTCTGGCACTGACTTTGCAAAAAGCTCTGACGAGCGGGAGACAGCTGGATGAGCAAGCGTTCCGAGCCAAACTGCGCAGACCCGGGGCCGCTGGTCCAACTGACCCGGTCGGCCTGGCGCAACTGCTTGAGGCTGACCGGTCCGTGTCGCAGGGTGGGCCAGCAGGCCAGATCGGGGGAGGCCATCTGGCGCAGGGTTGCTTCCCGCGCCCATTCCCGCCATTTTTCGTCCAACGGCAGAGGCACCGGCAGTTGACGAGCTTCTTCGACCAGTTTGTCCAGCAGGCGACGGGCCTGAGGATTTACATTCAGCCGAAAGCGCGCTGTTCCCAACTCCTGATTCTCCAGGCGAACATGGAAACTCAGTTCGTCTGCCCGCACCCAGCTTTGAAAGGCCAGTACCGAATCGACCCGGTGGCTCTCTAGCCTCACTCCGCGCACGCAGAAATGGATAAGGCCTTGTCCAAAGCCGGGCAGCAACTCCGACCTCTCGCGGAACTCTCCGTTTCCCGCCTGCAAGTCGGCGAGCAAGTAGCGGAACTCGAGGAGCTTGAGCCGGGGGACTTTCTGAAAGAGCCGGGTCTCCCAGGTGGCTCCGCGTAGGAAGACTGCGTCGGGCACGAAGTCCTTGAGAGGTGGCTGATTTTCCTCGACCAGGCAGATGAGGGCCTGGAGTTCGAGCAATTGATCCAGCGAGTAGAGCTTGCCGTGCCAGTCCTGGAAGAGCAGCGTCTTGGAGAAGTAACTGTCCTGGGGACGTTGACAGCGACTGAGGTGCTCCACCAGATAACTGCGCAGGCTCCCTTGCGGTGGGCCGCCTTCGGCCAGTTCGCGAACCAGTTCTTCCACGCAGTGTAGCCAACGTGGTTCCAGCTCTTTCCAGGCGGACTCGGTTAAATCGTCCCAGAGTCCGTTGATCTGGACCTCGGAAACTTCACAGATACAGGCAAAGGCTATTTCCGGATGGCCAAGCCTGCGAGTGCACAGCGGACGGCCCTGGTGCAGTAAGGTTACGCTGCCTCCGGGACTGGCCCAATCATCCTGAATTCCCAACAGCCATCGACCGGACGATTGTTCGTAGGTCTTGTGGACCAGCCAGTTCCTATCCGGCAAGTTCAGGTCGGTCTGGGGCCGCTTGCTCCATTCGTGCTGATTGAGCTGACGGCGCAACTGGCGCAGGATGACCTCGCCGGCGTGACGGCAGTCTTCCCCAAGATGCGTCTGCAGACAGGCCTTCATGACGGCCGATGACTCCACCAAGATCGTTTCCGGTAGATCAACCGGTGCCTTCTGGTTACTGTAGTAGACCGGCGGGACCAGCTCCGCCAGCGACCATTTGCGTCCCCGTTGATCGGTGAACAGGGGATAGCCGCGGAGTCGCGGCAGTATCGGAGCCAGCCATTCGTAGACCGGTCCGGTCAGCAGTTTGCCGAGTACTTCCCGGTCTGTGACCGCTTCCAGGCAACGGGGGAAGCTGCCCTCGATGGCCTCCCAGGCGCGTCCATAGACCTCATCCTCCACCACGTTGCTGAGTGAGACATCCAGGCGAAAGTCTCCATAGCAGACGCCGTGCCAGGGAAAGGGGGCGGAAACCGGCTTGGGCGGACAGACCATTTCGTCGACGACCAGCTCCAGTTGAGAGGGCTGACCCGGCCGACAGCGGCAGGCGGCCGCCATGCCGCCCAACTCGGTCGAAGTGCCGGCGATTGCCAGGGCGCGTCCGGCCACTCGCAGCGACTTCCGGCAGTAGATGGCTCGTTTGTTGAGCTCGGCCAGGGCCCGGTCGACCAGTCCGGAAGGCAGGCCCTCGAGTTGAATCTCGCGGAGCGCCACCTGCTGCCAGTTTTGTCCCTGGCCACTGAGATAGTCGTAGACCTGGCCCTTGCCAGAGCCAATCCAGTCAAAACGCACCAATTTGTGGACCAGCAGGGCCTGGGCGGCTGCCGCCAGGCGGCGCTGCGGCGAGTTCTCTTCCAGCAAGGCAGACGGAAGGTCGGTCAGGAATTCAGGAGCCAGAACCAGGTCAAGCATCCGCACGGACAGCCGGTTTGCCTTCCACTCGACCTCGACGCCCTCGGCCCCCAGGCGAAACAGCCCTCCCACCAGATGGAACAGAAAGTCCCGATCGTCTCGGAATTGGAAGCGGGATAGCTTGGAACCCGCTTGCTCCACGTCCAGCGTGAACTCACCCTCGCGGTGCAGTTTGCCGTCTCCGCGCAGGCGATCGAAAAAGCTCATCGGAACTGTCCTAGCATAGCGGTGGCCAGGCTCTGGGCCCGCTGTTCACGCTGCTCCTCGGGTAGATGCAGGATCAGGTGCTGCAGCAAAACCTGCGCAGCCAAAGGTGCTTTCCATTCCTGCAGTCGAAGCAGGTCCGCGCAGCCCGGGTGGTTGACGTCCAAAAGCAGCAGGTCCCCGGTCTCGCTGGTGAGCATCAGGCCTACCTTGGCAGCGGGAAATAAAAGGGGGCCGGGAGCCGGACTGATCCAGCGGACCGCCCGCAAGCGGCGCACCCCCAGGGTTTTGCCCAGTTGGGCGCACAACGCCAGCAAGGGCTCTAGAGAGTCGTCGGGTTGGCAAAAGCGCCAGCGCTGAGCGGTTGCCTCCAGGTTCAGGCCCCGTTGGCGAAGCCAGGCCGCCGCCGCCTGACTTAGCTTGAGCACCAGGCGGTTTTGACCGGGATCGTGGACGGCTCGCGACAGTTCGTCCTGCTCGTCCTGGCAGCAGACCAGCGCCCTGCGCAGTTCGGCCAGAGCATAGAACCGCCCCTGAAAGTCGGCGAAGAGAGGTTCCTGTTCGGAGGGCACCCCCAGGTCCGCCAGAATCTTCAGCAGCTCCCAGTCTTCGCCGCCGTTTCGCAAGTGCTCGAAGAGTTTTGGCGGATACTGTTCGTGGAGCACGCGCTTGAGCAGCGCCATTCCCTTCACGTAGTCCTCGTTCTGGATCACATTGTCGCGGGTGAGAGTGTGTTCGAAGTAGCGAGAATCGATTTTGAAGGTCACATGGGCGATGGGTGACTGCGTGCCTTCGAGCAGCGTCAGACCCTGGTTGTAATAACCGTAGAAACATTCGGCCTGGCGACTCAGGGCCAGCACCAGACGAGTGCCGGTTTCTTCATAGGCCGCCTGGATGGGCTCTTGGAGTTGAAAGGGCGAGCGGATGGGAAGGCCATCCACGAAAATCTCCGCCCTGCAGTGGCGGCACCAAAAACTGAGGGTCTCGCGCACTTTGTTGCGCAGGCTGGGGATTTCGAATCGGTCCGCGTCCAAATAGAGATGGACGGTGGTTCCCTCGACCGAGTGCGGCAGCTTGAGGAGCTCAAAGGAGCGGTCTGTTTTAAAGAGGACTCGCCAACTCTCGCCCTGGCGGCCGGTGTCGACCACCACGGCCAGCGGGTCGAGGGCGAAAACCGAGACGAATCCGATGCCGAACTTGCCGACTTTGGTCAGGTCTCCCTCTTTCGAGGAGGCGAAGAGACGCGTGAGTTGCGTCTCGATGATGTGCTCGGTCATCCCCTCGCCGGTGTCGCTGACCGACAGCCGGATGCCTTCGCGCTCTCTGGCCAGGCTGATGTCGACCTGGTTGCTGCCGGCGTCGATTGAGTTTTGCACTAGCTCACGCAAACAGGCGAGCGGCTGGGCAAACTGGCGAACCAGCATGTCCAGCGCGCCGCCTGCGGCTTTGACTTTGGTTTTGGCTTTCTTTTTGGCCAAAAGTTAGCCGGCTACGCTGAGCTGCTTGACTTCTTCAATCTTGTCATCCTTCTGGATCTTGTCGACGACTTCGACGCCTTCGATGACCTTGCCGAAGACGGTGTGAACTCCGTCGAGGTGGGGTTGGGCCGAGTGGCACACAAAGAACTGGCTGCCGCCCGTGTTGGGACCGGCGTGAGCCATCGAGAGCGAGCCGCGCTGGTGCTTGTTGGGGTTGATTTCGCAATTGATCTTGTAGCCCGGACCGCCGGTGCCGGTGCCGTGAGGACAGCCACCCTGGATCATGAAGTTGGGGATGACGCGGTGGAAGGTCAGGCCGTTGTAGTAACCCTTGTTGGTGAGATCAAGAAAGTTCTTCACGGTGTTGGGAGCGGCGTCTTCGAACAGTTCGATGACCATTTCGCCTTTCGCCGTCTTCATCGAGATACGCGGGTTTGCCATAGAAAGCTCCAATATAAGAAGTAGTGATGAAGGCGTTTTCAGAGCCGGGCCAGGGACTCCTCCCCGGACTCGGCGAAGGCGCTGGGTGTGTTCGGCTCCCTGCGCCCGCCCAAAGACCGCTTCGACGCGGATCAACAAGAGCTCTATCGCAGCCACTTTTGCGGGCTCTGTCATAGTCTCGACGCCTTCGGCGGCAAACTGGCCTCACTGCTGACCAACTACGACACCACCTTCTTTCTCATCATCCTGGGCGCGCTGGAGAAGACCGAAGTCATCCAGCACAAGACCTGCACCGCCGTCCCTTTTCGCAACGTGCCGGTGTTGCAGATGGCGCCTCGCACCCGCAGGCTGGTGGCGGCCCTGACGCTGGCGTTAGCCGGAGCCAAGGTCGAAGACGACCTGCACGACGGGGATCGTCCCTGGGTGCGTTGGGCCTTCATGCCGCTGCGGAAGGCATGGAAAAAAGCCGCACCCGTTCTGGACGAAGCGGCTTTCCCACGCGACTCGATTGAGGGGCTGGGCGCCTGGCAGCGCGCGGTGGAAGGTGAGGCCCGCTCGCTACCCGCCCTGGCTGTGCCCACCCAGACGATGCTGGCCGCTGTTTTCGGCTTTCTAGCCGACTACACCGAGCAGCCCGAGCTTCGTCCTCACCTGGAAGAACTGGGTCGGGCCCTGGGACTGTGGATCTACCTTTATGATGCCTGGTCCGATCAGGGCCGGGACCGCAAGAGCGGCGCTTTCAACGCACTGCTGAAATTCCCGGTCGGCGACGAAGAGTTGGGGGTGCAGTTGCTGCACGCGCTGCAGCACGCGCGCCGGGCTCTCCGTCACCTGCCTCTGGCGGAACGGCGCCCGCTGCTGGAAGAGCAACTGCAGCGCTTGCGCAGCATCACCTTGCGGGAGTTCAAGCCGGACGAGGCGCGCTTCAGCGGCCGCGCCTGCTGGATTGGGGCCGGGCTGACCGCCGCTTCCCTACAGCCGCAAGCGGCGGTGGCCTGTGACAACTGTGACTGTGGCGGTTGCGACGGCTGCGATTGCGGAGGTTGCGACGGTTGTGATTGTGGCGGCTGCGAAGGCTGCAATCTGTGCGATTGCAACGCTTGTGACCTGTCCGCCTGTGACGGCTGTGGGGCCTGTAGCTCCTTTGAGTGTGGTGTTTGTGAAGGACTCGAATGCTGCGAGCTTTGCGATTGTTGCGATCCGGACTGTTGCGACGCCTGCAAATGCACCTCCGGTTGGGACTGCTGTTGCTTTGTGGACGCCCCCGGTCAGGCCAAGGCCGTGCAGCAAGAGAAGAAAGAGAAAAAGGGCAACAAGCAGCAGATCAAAGAGGGAGAGATCCCCGGCGTGGTCACCCGTCCGAAGCGCAAATACCCCTGGAGTAAGAAGCGTAAGCTGCAGGAAGACCCCCTCCCTCCCAAGAGCGGGGAAGGCCTTCCCGAAGAGCCTTAGCGTCGCGGAAAGGGAAGGTTGCGCAAGGCGGCGCCTTCCCGGACTCGCGCATTGGCCAGCGCCAGTCGCAGCGGGGACAGGCTTTGGCGCACACTTTCGGAGGCGCGCAGTAAGTCGGCCGCGTCGCTGACCATGGAGTCAAACTGCTCGCTGCACCAGTTGCACAATTCTCGATAGGTTTCGTCGTGAACCACCTTCTTCTGATGGATGTCGGTACGCCAGCGCGAACTCGACAGCCAGATGGTGACCCCCGGCGGCAAGGAAGTAAACGGCAAACCCTCCAGCTGAATCCCATATTTGACGGGCAAAATGGTGGCCGGCAGGTGGCTGTCGGCATTCCAGGCCACCACGCCGCGCACGGCCAGGGCTTGCTCCTGAGAGGGCGGGGGAGGGGTCTGCAGACCTTCCCGCTGCAGATGCTCCAGCCAGGGCTGGACCTGCAGAGAGGTGGGCAGCGGTAAGCGCGCTCCCTGGTCGTGTCGCCACTGCCGCATTCCCTGGTAGGGACCGGCCGGGTTTTGCCAGCTCACCTGTCCATTGACTTCCTCAACAGCCGCTCGACGCCGCGCCGACTCCGGGTAGAACATCAACTCTCGGGCCGGTTCTGAGGAAAGGAAAACCCGTTCCATGCGAGCGGCATTGGGTTCCAGACCCACCACCTTCTCCAGCGCTCCCTGGCGGCTGATGGGGAAGCGATCCATATCCACTCGCGGTAAGGCCAGTCCGCCCTTGCGTTGAGCCGCCAGGAAATTCTCGGCCGAGCGCTGGGGCGGTCGCAGGTGCAACAGAGGGTTCCACCACGGTTTCTGCTGGGCGTAGAGAAAGCGCAGAGGCAAACAGTTCACGGGCTCGAGGTCTTTCCAGTTGCCCTTGATGCCGAGGCTATCGAGCAGCAGCGGGCCCTCCGGCAAGGTGATCTCGACCTGGGAGCAGCCGTCGGCCAGGGCGGCCTGAAAGGCCGTGGCCAGAGGTCCGTAGAGGGGATCGGCCATCATCTCGATGTCGTGAAGGCGAGCTAACCAGGGGCGCAGATCCAGTTCGTTGGCCCCCAGGCCGAACACAGCTCGAGCGAACTGGCGCTCCTGGCGTAGTTCCAGGCCGTTGGCCTCCCACATATGGGCACCCTGGATCAGCTTGACCAGCCACAGACCGGCTTCGCGTTGCTGCCGCTGGGCCAGCTTTTCGCGCGCTTTGGCCGCGTCGAGGCTGAATTTTCCGGCCGAATCGAGCGCGCCCTCGGCGCGCAGATCTTGGACCAACTGCTCGAGCTCAAGATTCACCCGTCCCCATCCTTCGCCGAGCCACCCCCCCTAATTCCTTGGTCAGATTTATGAATGTTTTTCCACAGGCTATCCCCAGGCTGTTATCCACATATCCACAACCTGTAGTGTCGACTTCTGGGAAGGCATACTAGATGTTGACATTGAATTTTGTTTTTCGGTTGACTTTCGCACGGTCCTCAGGCTAAGGTCCAACCCGAAGTTTGAATACCCCTCAACCGTGAGGGAAAGGAGTCAGGTGTTGTCCACCCCGGCGATTTTGATGAACGAAGTCAGTAAACCAGGTAATCAGTTAACCCCTCTCGGGGAGAAAATCTTTTTGGACCGTTATGCCCTTAAGGACGGAACCAAGCGTTCCCTGAAGGACGGCGACACGGTCGTTGCGGTGGTGGATCAAAAATCTGGCCAGCGGGAAATCGGCACGGTGCTGTCCATCAGTGGTGCGGATGTCACCATCCAGCTGCGCGACGAGAGCATCGTCACCTGCGCGATGGAGCATGTCGACAAGCCGGTCGAAACGCGCGTGGAGCAGATGATGGACCGCGTGGCCCGTGGCGCCGCCGCCGTCGAGAAGCCCGAGTTGCGCGAGCGCTGGGAAGCGGAGTTTCGCTGGTTGCTCGACGAGTGGAAGTTTTCGCCCGGTGGCCGCATCTGGACCGCCTGTGGCTCGGACCAGCAGCTGACTTTCTATAACTGCTACGTCATTCCCAGCCCGAAGGACTCCCGCGACGGCATCTTCGACACTCTTTCGCAGATGGCCGAAATCATGAGCCGCGGTGGCGGCGTGGGCATCAACTTGTCCACCCTGCGTCCCCGCTACGCCTACGTCAAGGGCGTCAACGGCCGCTCTTCCGGTTCGGTCAGCTGGGGCGGACTCTATTCTTTCGTCACCGGCCTGATCGAGCAGGGCGGTTCACGCCGCGGTGCCCTGATGCTGATTCTCAACGTCTGGCATCCGGACGTGCTGGAGTTCATCAACTCCAAGCGCGAGATGGGCAAGATCACCAACGCAAACATCAGCGTGGGCATCACCGACGACTTCATGGCCGCCGTGGAGAAGGACGAAGAGTGGGCGTTGCGCTTCCCGGACACCAACGACCCTGCCTATGCCACCGGCTGGTCGGGCAATATGACCAAGTGGGAAGAGCGCGGCGGTCAGACCATCACTCACAAGACCGTCAAGGCTCGCGAGATCTGGAACCAGATCATCGGTAGCGCCTGGGCCTCGGCCGAACCCGGTCTGTTCTTCGTGGATCGCGCCAACAAGGATTCCAACTCGCACTATTATGACCAGGGCGACTTGATCTGCACCAATCCTTGCGGTGAGCAGCCCTTGCCCCAGTGGTCGGTGTGCAACCTGGGTCACATCAACCTGTCGCGCTTCGTGCACGACGGCGAAGTCCAGTGGGACGACCTGTCGCGCGGCGTGCGTTCGGCCACCCGCTTCCTGGACAACGTCATCGACGCCACTCCCTACTTCTTTAAGGAGAACGAGTCGCAGCAGAAGACCGAACGTCGCGTCGGTCTGGGCACGGTCGGCCTGGCCGAGATGCTCATTCGCCTGAACATCCGCTACGGCTCGGAAGAGTCGCTCAAGTTCCTGGATGGCCTCTACAAATTCATCGCTCACGAGTCCTACATGGCCTCTTGCGACATCGCCGCCGAGAAGGGTTCCTTCGACCGTTTCGAGGCCGACAAGTTCCTGCAGAGCGGCTTCATGAGAGGCATGCCCGAGGATGTGCGCGAGGCCGTCAAGACTAAGGGAATCCGCAACGTCACGCTGCTGACCCAGGCTCCCACCGGCACCGTCGGAACCATGATCGGCACCAGCACCGGCATCGAACCGTTCTTCTTCTGGAGCTACTTCCGCAAGGGTCGCCTGGGTGTGCACGAGGAGAAGGTCAAAGTGGTTCAGGAGTGGCAGGACGCCAACCCTGGCCAGGAACTGCCCGACTTCTTCGTCAGCGCCATGGACCTCACGCCGGAGGCCCACGTGCGCGTGCAGGCCGCCATCCAGCGCTGGGTCGACTCGGCCATCTCCAAGACTTGCAACTGTCCGTCGGATTTCACCGTCGAGCAGACTCGCGAACTCTATGAGCTGATGTATAAGCTGGGCTGTAAGGGTGGCACCATCTACCGCGATCAGTCGCGCGACGAACAGGTCCTCAACCTCAAGCTGGACGAGGCTCCCGCCGCGGCCGCTGCGGTGGCCGTTGCTCCCGCACCGGTCGTCCACATGGAGCCCAAGCACGAGCCCAAGATTCGCCCGCGTCCCTACAAGCGCTACGGCGTCACGGTCTCCAAGAACACTCCGGCCGGCACCGCTCACATCACTATGAACGACGATGCTGAGGGACGTCCTTTCGAAGTCTTCGTCGACATCGGCAAAGGTGGTTCGGACATCAAGGCGATGGCCGAAGCCCTCGGTCGTATGGCCTCGCTGGTGCTGCGATTCCAGTCGCCGCTTTCTCCCAAGGAGCGCGTCAACGAGATCATCAACCAGCTCTCCGGCATCGGCGGCCCGCGCTCGCTCGGTTTCGGTAAGAACCGCGTGCGCTCTCTGCCCGACGCACTGGCTCAGGCTCTCGAGGAGCAGTACCTCGAGAGCGCGGATTCCGGTGAATACGAAGAAGCTCCGCCGGTGCATCACCACACTCCCAAGACTCAGGTCAACGCCGACATCTGCCCGAGCTGCGGAAACGTCAGCTTCCAGGCGATTGAAGGCTGCCAGACCTGCTACAGCTGCGGCTACTCGGAGTGCTGATCTAGCCAGCGTCTAAAAACGAAAGCCCCGCTTCTTAGAGAATGCGGGGCTTTTTTTGTAGAGTTGAGCGGAAAACCCACTCGTGGGAAGGGCAAAAAAAGTCCCCTCGGTCAATCCGAGGGGACTTTGGGCGGGGTTAGCGAGAGCCGGAATCGCTCTTCGTATTCACCAGCGGCCCCGCCGGAATCAGCGGAAAGCCACCTGCATAGCGCAGGATGTTCACACGCAGAGTATCGGCCTGGGGTTGCGGACTATGCTGGTCGGGGGTCGCCATGCCTCCTACCAGGTAGAGTCCGGCACCGGTTCGTCCTTCGGCCAGCACGACGTTGCTGCCGGGTTCGACGGTAATGGCCTGGAGCTGGGGTCCGGTGATGATGGGGGTCAGGTTCGAGCCTTCTACCAGTGCACTGGAGAAGAAACGATCACCGGCGAAGTTGACGGTCCCGTTGCAGGCAACTCCGATGGGATGGGTTGAATCGACGGTGCCCTGGAATCGCCAGGTGGTGGCGTTGACGTCGTCATAGTTCAGGGTGGCATTGAAGGGAGTGGTGATGTTCCCGCCTAGAGTGGGAGCGGCATTGAGAATGACGCGTCCACCGCCCTGTACGAAGCTACTGATGGTGGTATTGTTGGCCGTCAGAAAGGTTTGGAAGGCGGTGGCGCCGTCGTCGCCGCCATCCATGAAGACCAGTCGGTTGCCCTGGAACACCTGGGCCGCGCTGGCGGTCTCGAAGTTACCTTGAGTCCAATTGCCGGCTCCAAAAGCGGTATTGAGCGTGGATACGTCGGCATCACCGCCCTTGACTCCAAACAGGCTCTGGGTAGAACGCAAGAAGACGACACTAGACACGGCGCTGGCGGCGTTCACGTTGAAAGCCTGACTGGTGGCGGCCAGGCTGCCGGTGGTATTGGGAGCGGTGAAAGTAGCGACCAGCGTGTAACCGGTGCCCACGCGGTCGATTCCAATGCCACTGAAAGTCGCGACTCCATTCGCCACGGAAGCGGTGGTGGAGGATACGGCGGAGCCATTGACCAGCAGGCTGGCGCCGTTCGGATTGGTGCCCAGGCGCAGTTCTACCTGACCTTGCGATACCCCGATGACGTTGCCGAACTGGTCGCGGCCCTCGATGCGCAGGGTGGGCAGGGTGGACCCCAGGTTAATATTCTGGGGTTGGGTGGCAAATCCGATTTGAACCAGGCTGGAATAGTTGGTGATGTTAACGGTCTCGTCATCGGACCCACAGCCCGGTAATAGCGCGCTCATGCTGAGCAGAAAGAACAAACTGGCTTTACGGAACAAAATACTTCTCCCCTTAAGTGAACTGAATAGAGAAAATCAGCTTTAATTTAAGGGAAGAAAATCCTTCATTTTTTGGCGATCCAGGGTCCCACTCCGCTGACGCGTTCCAGCTGGTAGCGGACTACGTAGCCGGAGCCCCGCGGAGCCGGAAATTCCGCATCAGGGGCCATATAGATCTTGGCGAGACGATTCAGTAAATCCCAGGCCTGTTCACCCTTTTCGATGGATGCTCGGGCGTGCAGCACGGCATAGTGATTGAGGAAGATTCCCGGCTCGCGCGGAGCGTCAAAAGAAAGCACCACCCGAGGATCGCGTTCAATATTCCGCAATTTGGCATACCAGCCCATATGGCCGCTAAGCAGTTCCTCGCCCTCAAGGGCCAGCCAGATCACGCTGACCTGGGGAGAGCCGTCGGCGTTGGTGGTGCTGAGGTGGACCATCGGGCCCGATGCGATCAATTGGCGAAGTTCTGGATGCAAAGTCATAGAGACAACTTCGTGCGCTTAAGTCTGAGGCCCTTGAGCCAGATCCCGAGCCAGCCAGTGGTGAAAGGAGTATTCGCCGATTTCCAGCGAGGGTGCGTAGCGGCCTACGTCATATCCCTGAGAGCGCAGGCCTTTTTGTACGGATTCGCAAATTTCGACATCTTCCAATTGCACCTGATGGCTGGCGGCCAGACTGGTTTCGATAAATTCCTGACTGCACGAAGAATCGAAGAAATACTCGAAGACGGTCTGGCAGCGTTCCGGGCCCAGCGGAATGACCCAGTTGATGTCCAGGATAGGACCGTAACGATTGAACATCCAGTTTGGGTAAAGCCAGGCGTAGACGGCCCGGTCCCCCAGACGCTCGGAGGCCGCGCCGCATTCTTGCAGGACCAGCGAGCCTTCCAGGGAGGTCTTGTAGGCATCCAGGTCCAGTTGCGCGGCCAGAGCCTGATGGGCCACCTCGACGTGATAGCCGCCGTCCAGGTAGTTGTCGACGTAGACCTTCCAGTTGCACTCGATGTCGTAGCTGCGGGTGCAGACGTAGCGCAGGCCGTCCAGCGAGACGCGTCCCGCCAGCGGCTCCAACTGAGTCAGGAGCGGCGCCGGCTCCGGACCAAAGTTTAGCCAGACCCAGGGACCCCAGACCTCCAGGGCAATCGGGCGCAGGCCGTAGAGTTCGCGCTGGAACTCTTTCACCGCCCCCAGACGTGGAGCCGAACGCAAACGGCCGTCCAGATCGTAAGTCCACCCGTGATAGGGACAGGTCAGTTTGGCCGCGCAGCCTTCACCCTGGGCCACCAGCGCCGCGTGATGTCGGCATACGTTGTAAAAGGCCCGCAGGCTACCGTCTCGAGTCACCACCCAGGGTTGATCCAGGAACGACCCCGATACAAAAGCCCCCTGCTCGGCCAGTTGCTCGACCCGGCAGACGGGCTGCCAACTGCGCAACAGCACGCTTTCTTTTTCTCTCTGCAGGATGTCGGGCCGCAGGTACCAGCTGGAAGGCGGAGTGGGGGAGGCGGCCATAGGCACGGTCAAGTCGAATCGTGCGATTTCATCAGCTACAGAAGTCATGAGGCAGGCATACCCAAATCCGGCGAGATGGCAACATCCTGGCAACATTGCCGCACTACAATTCAGGGACAGAGTGTGAAGCGACGGAAAGAAGCGTGAACCGTGAGTTCCCTGATTCCTACCGCGAATAACATCCCGCCGTGGCTACAGCCGACCTACAGTCCACCCGGCGGATTTCGTCCTCATGTGTCCGTGCGAGGACCGGTCAATCTGATGATGAGCGCCAACCCGGATCTGACCTACGAACAGGCCCAGGATTTGTTGCAATCCCTTAAGACCAATCAGCCTTTGGCTTCGTGACTCTCTTTGAGCTCATCGTCGGGAGTGCGCACCAGCTTGAGAATTTTCAGGCGGTCGATGCGCAAGCCGTCCATGGACTCGACTTCCAGGCGCAGACCGAAAGCTTCGATCACGTCGCCCACCTGAGGCTTGCGGCCTAACTGGCTGAAGACGGTGCCGCCGATGGTGTCGTTGTGCTCATCGTCGATGTCGACGTTGAAATGTTCTTCGACATCACTGATCACGACCAGACCAGAAACGGAGAAGAGATTGTCTCCCAGGGAGACGATGTCTTCATCTTCTTCGGGGGTGGTCGATTCCTCGACCTCGCCCACGATCCGCTCGAGCAGGTCGCCGTAGGTGACCATGCCGGCGGTTCCGCCGTATTCGTCCAGCACCAAAGCCAGCCGAGTGCGGTGCTTCTTCATTTCCCGCATCAGCTTGGAAACGCCCTTGCTACCGGGCACGGCGAAGATTTCGCGCATGACCGTGGTCACGGGTGCGTCCAGGCCGCGCTGGTGATTGATCGCGCTGATGACGTCCTTGAGTAAGACGATGCCTTTGATGTCGTCCAGATTGTCGCCATAGACCGGATAGCGCTCGTGGCGCTCTTCCGAGGCCAGCGCCGCCAGGTCGCGCAGCGTCGAGTCGGCGGGAATACATACCATCTCCGTGCGGGGCACCATCACCTGGGTGGCGACCATGTCGAAGAAGCTGAAAACTCGAGAGACCATTACGCTTTCGCCTTGTTCGGAAAGGCCGGCCGCCTCGCGCAAGCCGAGCAGAGCCTGAATCTCCTCTTCCGAGTAAATCTGGGCGGTGTGACCGTGGGCTTCTCCCTGGCTGCGAATGCCCAGGGCTCGCAGGATGAGGTGCGTCATTTTGGAGAGGAACCAGATGCCCGGCCGGCAGATGCGCAAAAACATGGCCGTGGCCGGTGCCGCCGCCAGGGCCACCCTGGTCGGGAATTGGATGGCCAGCATCTTGGGAACTTGTTCGCCCACCACGACGTGTAACATGGTCATCAGGGCCAGGCTGAGAAGAGTCAGGGCGACGGGAGAAGACAGGCCCATGGCGCTCAGCGGTTTGCGAAAGAGAGCTTCGCCAGCCGCGCCCAGAACCAGTGAGGCAATGGTAATGCCCAGTTGGGAGGCGGCCACGTAGTCGTCGACGTTGCGCTTGCCGTGTTGCACGTGCTTGGCGCCGCGTACGCCCTCGCGTACCATTTCATCGACTTTGGTCTCGCGCAGGGCCACCAGGGCAAATTCCAGCGAAACGAAGAAGCCGTTGACTGCCAGAAAGAAGACGACAATGCCGAGCAATGGCCCGGTGTTGAACGAATCGAAAGAACTCGCCTCAGCCAGGCTTAGCAAGAGAAGCCCCCTATGTCGCCTTCAGAATGCAAACTGCCCTCTCTGTTTTGCAAGAAATCCGAATTTCCTGGTTAGTATTATTTTCCTAGGAATGTGGCCAGGAGCACGGCGCAATGCTGGATCAGCAGGCGAGCCGGGGTGAAGAACACCTGGGAAAGGAGCGTTCCGCCCAGCATGCCGAGCATCAGGAATAGCGCCGTCGTTTTGATATCCCCCAGGGGGCGATTGTCTCGGCGGCACTGGTCGGTGATGCGCGAGGTGCTCGGATCCACCACCAGGCTCAGCGTGATGGTGGCAATGCCGTTTACGACGCTGGAAAGCAGGGTGGCTGCGCCAGCCGCCGCCAGCATGGTGCTGTTTTCCTGACCCGCCTGGGCCATGTTGGCCGCCAGGGCTGAGAGATGAGCGCCCGCGCAAACGGCCGCAAAGCTGCCCATCGTGTGGATGGAGAGCACGAGTACGTTGCCAATCAGAAAGAAGTTGGGAATGCGTTTCAGGTCGGCCAGACCTACACCCATGAAGCTCGGGGGGCGCAAGCAGCCGAGGATGACGGGCCAGCTCGCGGGACGGAGGCAGCGCAGCACTACCACGGCCATCGAACCGTGTCGCTGCATCTGACGAATCGCCTGGTTGATGATCTCGATGAAGGTGGGGAGCAGCAGCAGTCCCAGCAGCGCTCCGAAGCTGGCGCCGCCGATCAAGCCGCGCAACTGATTTTCCAGTTTGTCGACCTGGTGCTGGTTCACCAGGAAGTCCGACATCGAACCCACCAGGGGAAGGTAGATTTGCTGAGAGAGCCGGGTGATGAGGTTGAAAAAGTTGTAAATGGCCAGGGCCAAGGCCACCTGCCGGGTGATAACCGCTGAAACGCGCGCGGCATAGGACGTGGAAGCGAGGATGGTCAGCCCTACATTCAGGGCGATGATGGGCCAGATGCTTCCGGCCACCAGGCTTCCCTGGGAGCCAATTTGGAGGGTGGCCTGGCCGATGAGGGCGATACTGACATGCATCACGGCCAGTCCGAGAATGCCACCGACGAAGTTGCCCAGTCCCAGGTGGATAGCGGCCGCGAAGATCTGCTCGCGGGGGCGCCGGTTTTCCACGACGTCATCCGTGATCAGGGCGGCCTGCGGGTCGACCCACATGGTGAAGGCGATGGCCGCAAAAGAGTTGACCAGGCCGGAGAGCAGCAAGGCCGTACTCTTGTAGGCGGGCATGGCGCCGCTGCAGTAGATGGCGCTGAGCGCACCCACCGTCCAGACGGCCGTAGCGAACACATTGAAAAACAGGAAGCTTTTGGGGATGCCGTGCAACTGGCCCAGCCGGACTCCCATCGGATAGCGCTTCGCGAACTGGCCGAGGATTCGAGCTGCCACGGCTGGCTTCAGGAAACTCTTGATTCCGTGCTCGTCCAGTTGCTCCACCATCGCGCAGAACATGCTGATGAAGTTGGGGAGTAAAAGCCAGGAGGCCAGACCGCCGAGAGCTGATCCGACCACCACCAGTTGAACTTGCTGAAAGAGGATGTGCGGGTCGGGATTGCCACCGGTGTAACCAGCCATCAGGGGCTGGTAGAACATGTTGGCCAGGCGGCTGAACATGAAGGCGATGCCGGCGATGGTCGTCGCTTGAGCCACTTTCCCGGTGACGACCGCGGCCGGACGCGAGGCGATGTTCAGACTTCCGAGCATCGCCACCACGCCGGATATCAACACGATGAAACATAGACGGGGGTCGGAGAGCAGATGGAGGTTCAGCAAAACTTGAATTCCATTCAAAAAGTCCTTGAACTATCCTCTTTTTTGCCCTTCCTGAGGCGCTGGGAAGGGATGGATACCGGATTGACGAACGCTCCGGCGAACACAAACAAAATGTGAGTGTAGTGAAAGGAGTCTCTATCCAAGTGAAGAGATTTACGTTTTCGGTCCTTGCAGGAGCTGCCCTCTTTGCTTCTTTGACGGGCACCTCTTCGGCCGGCTGGCTTGAAAGAAATAGCAGTGAAATCCGCGTCGACGGCAGAATCTTCGAAGGGCGTTGGCAGATGATCGGGGATCGTCCCTGGGTCAACGTCGAGTCCTTTGGTAAGGCCCTGGGCCTGCCCCGCCGTCACAACGTCAAAAATTGGTATCTGAGCAGTCAGGGAAGCCCCAAAGGCAGCCCGTTCCAGCTTCAGGTCGAATCTCTCGGTGGCAAGCTGCCCACCCAGCGTTTCGGTGGTGGCACTTTCGTGGACATGCAGGCTGCCTGCCAGGCCATGAACATCCCGGTCCATATCGATACCGTCGGACACACCTATGAGGTTGGCAATGCCTACCACGGTGAGTACATGAACGGCGCCTGGGCCCGCTGGTATCACGGCAAAGACAACAGCTATAGCAACATGCACGGCACCTACAGCTCCAAGGATCAGGGGCACTTTGACCAGCCGCGTCCGGACTACAAAGTCCGCGAAGGTCGCTGGTAGTTCCCTCGGGGACTCGACGAAGGGGCTCGCCGCAAGGCGGGCCTTTTTTCATGAAATGACTGGACGACAACTGCGCCGCCTGTTCGAGGAAGCGGTCCATCGACTCGACCCCGGCCGGCTGGTGCGTCAGCGTCTGGCTCGAGGGGATTTCCGCCCGTC
The DNA here is from genome assembly GCA_017307785.1 of Vulcanimicrobiota bacterium. Classification (GTDB taxonomy): domain Bacteria; phylum Vulcanimicrobiota; class Xenobia; order Xenobiales; family JADMJV01; genus JADMJV01. The sequence continues at coordinate 71,760 of JAFKGI010000017.1, forward strand.
TCGCGTGCTGGCGGTCGGCAAGGCGGCTCAGTCCATGGTGGACGGGTGCCCGCAGGATTGGCCGCGGCTGGTGATCAGTCCGCACCCGGCTCGAGATGCCCAGGAAGTGGAGTCCAGTCACCCGATGTTGACCCCTGCCTCCTACGAAGCAGGCCGGCGTTTGCTCGATTTTCTGCAAGACGACACGCTGTTGCTGTTGGTGAGCGGAGGGGCCTCTGCGCTGGTCGAGGTCTGTCCGCCGGGGCAGGAGCCCTGGATCGAGGGTTGGTCCCGACTTTATGGTGCCGGCCTCGACATCGTCTCCATGAATCAGGAGCGGGCCAGGCATTCGGCCATCAAAGGCGGTCGGTTGCTGGACTTTTTGCGTGCACCCAGCCTGACTCTTTTGCTCAGCGACGTTCTGCAAGGTCCTCAGTGGGTCGGGTCCGGATTGACCTGGCGTTCCCCGCAGCCGAGTGAACATCGGGTGGAGGTTCTGGCTGATGCTGGAAGTCTGGTCGAGGAGATGGTTCGCGGTCTGGCGCACTACCGTTGTCTGGTTCAGGAGCCGCTGACCGGGAGCCTGGAGCAGGCTCGTCAACTCATCCAGGGTTGGGCGCCGGAGCCTGGCGAGGCGGTGTTGGCCGCGGCTGAAGTTACGGTGGCGGTGTCGGGTCCCGGAGTAGGGGGTCGCTGTCAGCATCTGGCGGCCAGCCTGGTGGAGTGGCTGCGGGACAAGCCCTATTTGCTTCTGGCCGGCGCCTCGGATGGGGTGGATGGGCGCACTCCCGTTCCGTGCGCCGGCGCATGTGTGGATGGGAGCTTTCCTGAGGCCAGGCCGTTTTTGCAGCGGCAAGATAGCTACCACTACTTTTGCAGCACGGGAGAGCTGTGGTCACCGGGGCCGACCGGCAACAATCTCAACGATCTCATCATCCTGTTGAATCCAAGGACTTAGACCGCTCTGAAAAGAACCCACCGGTCTATATCTCACATTTGGAGGCCCGGATGTCCACCGCCACCGTATCCGACCGCGTATTTAACTTCTCGGCTGGTCCCGCCACTTTGCCCCTCAAGGTGCTGCAGGAAGCTCAGGAGAACTTGCTTTGCCTGCCCGGGGTAGGCGCTTCGATCCTGGAGATCAGTCACCGCTCCCCACCCTTTGAGGCCATCATTGGCAGCGCCGAAGCCGACATGCGCAAGTTGCTGAATATCTCCGATGATTACGCCGTGCTCTTTTTGCAGGGCGGCGCTACCACCCAATTTTCGATGGTTCCGCTCAACTTTCTGAACAAAGAAAAGTCGGCGGACTATATCCTGCAGGGCGCCTGGTCCAAGAAGGCCATCGGTGAAGCCAAGAAGTGCGGCAATGTCAACGTCGTCTGGGACGGCTCGAGCGAGAAGTTCTCGCGCGTGCCTACGCAAGAAGAGATCAAGCCAACCTCCGGTGCCGCCTATCTTCACATGACTTCCAATGAGACCATCGAGGGGATCGAGTTTCACTACGATCCTAATACCGGAAACGTGCCGCTGGTGTGCGACGCCTCTTCAGACTTTATGCACCGCCCGCTGGACATGAAGAACTTCTCGCTGATCTACGCCGGTGCTCAGAAGAACGTCGGGCCGGCCGGCTCCTGCGTGGTGATCATTCGCAAAGATCTGCTGGAGCAGCAAGTGGCGGGACCGCATCACACCATGCTGGACTATAAGAAGATGGTGGCGGGCGGTTCCATGCACAACACTCCGCCGGTCTTCACGATTTACATCCTGTCGCTGGTCATGAAATGGTTGGTCAACGACATTGGCGGCCTGGACAAGATGCACGAGCTCAATCAGAAGAAGGCCAACCTCCTTTATGATTACATGGATGCCAGCGGTGGCTACTACAAGCCGCACGCCCAGAAGGGCAGTCGTAGTTTGATGAACGTCACCTGGCGGATGCGCGATGAAGACTTGGAAAAGAAGTTCATCAAGGAAGCCAAGGCCGCTCGTCTCGACGGTCTCAAAGGCCACCGCGATGTCGGCGGTCTGCGCGCCAGCCTCTACAACGCCTTCCCTTATGAAGGCGTCGAGGCGCTGGTCGGCTTTATGAAGGAGTTCGTCAAGAACAACGGCTAAGCCACTCTGGGAAAAAGCGGGTCCCTTGGACGGGGCCCGCTTTTTTTTGTGCCGTCGCTTGATTTTTCTTCACCAAGACGGGCCCGTCTGAGGGCAGGAAACCCTGCCGTATCTGGGAAGCAAAGAATCGATGAATACACTCGACCTGCTCTACCGCATCTATCGCGCGCGGTACTCTCTGGATGTGCTGCAGCGCCGGTTGGACACGCCGGTCAACGTGGTCTTTCTGGGCGAGCACAGCGATACTGAGCGGATGCTCCAGTGGCTCGGAGAACTGCATCCGCAGGCTCAGGACATCCCCATCGAGCAACGGGAGTGGCCGGTCGAGAAAGAAGACTGGGCCAAGGCGACCGCCTGCGTGATCCACCTCGGTTCCGAACTGCCTTCGCTGGAGTTGTTGCGCGAGAAGGCCGAACAGATCCCCGACAGCGTGCCCTGTCTGTGGGTGGTGGAGAACGTCGAAACGAAAATGCCGGAAATCACCGCGGGCACGTTGCCTCAGGTGCAGACCCTGGACCCCCTCAACCCGGCACCCAAGTTCAAGCGCATCCTGCCGCGCGCTTTTCCGGGGCTGGCTCTACGTCTGGCCCGCGACTACTCGGCGCTGCGTTACTCCTACGCTCGTCAGATGATTCGGCGCACGGCTACTCGCAACGCCCGAATGGCGCTGGCGTCCACCCTGGCCGCTCCGCCCATCCCGGGTCTGAATACGATCTGGCGCTTTTTTGCCACCACCGGTGAGACCATCGCCATCACCGCCACCCAGATTCATTTGTGCCTTTTGATGGCCGCCCTGCACTTTCGCAGCCTGGATTTTTTCGACCGGATGGGCGAACTGTGGCCGGTCATCGGCGGCTCGTTTGGCTGGCGGCGCGTGGCCCGATTGCTGGTGCGAATGGTCCCCGGCCTGGGCTGGCTGAGCAAGGGGACACTGGCTTACAGCGGCACCTTTCTGATCGGCGAAAGCAGCAGACTTTACTACGAATACGGCCAACCCAATCAGGAGGAGTTGCTGCGCGAAATCAAGCGTCGCAGCCAGGATGAGATGGTCAAGCGCCTGCAAGACGTCGATTCCGACCTGGCCGAACCCGAGGACGAAACCGATTCCTAAGCTGACCAACCTGCTCCGAATTCTTATCTTCATCTCGTTTCTGGCCGCCTGCTACGGCCATTCCCAGCGCTGGAACCAGGAAGCGGCCCACCGCAAGACCGAGATGGTCATGGATTACAACGCCCTACTCGAGTACACCCGGGCTAAAGGGGATAAGGACTGGGCCGTCACGCTCAAGGAGTTCCCCGGCATTCAGGGCATGGCGTTCACCGAGCTGAAGCTGGATGAACTCGAGAGCTACGGCATCTGCACGGTATACTCGGGCATCGCCCTGGGGGCCGACACCGGACAGGGGAGCAGCGAAAATCCTCCGCTGCCCAACCCTGGCTACACCTACCTGGTGCAGTGGTCACCCCACCGCGAGGTCACCCCTGAGAAACTGGTCGAGGCCGTCAATCAGGCCTTCCCGAAAGCCAACGCTCATCTTTGGGACTCCAGCAAGTCTCACAAGATCGCAGGGGCCAGGGTGGTGGAAATCGAGATGCCCCTGCGCAGCCTGCAGACCACCGGACTTTGCTATCCGGACTGGGCCATTGCCAAGGCCCAGGAGCAGAAGTTGCGCATCTGGTTGCGCCCCGAAAACAAAGCTTCCACCATCGCACCTGGCGATATCCAGGGCTATTTCGGCCGCCTGGCCGGCCACAAGCCGGAGGGAATCATCTTCGGCGGGTCTTCCAATGAAGTGGTGGGTTATTCCGACGAAGACGTGCTCAAGAGCACTGCCGCCGCCATCCGGGACCAGAAGTGGAAGCTGGGCTTCATTGAGTCGGCCAAGGCCAATCAGCAAAAGGGCATCGAAACTCTGGTGCGCAACTCCGAGTTGAACACCGTGCGGGTCTTCACCGTGCCGCCGATGCAGCAGGAAAAGCTCAAGCCCGAGCGCGTGGCCCAGATGTACAGCCTGGCCGCCCGCGAGCGCAACTTGACGCTCCTCTACCTGCGTCCCTATGCCTATGATCCGACGCCGGATAAGGGCTTTGAGGATGCCAATACCAAGTTTTTTACCGATCTCTCTCATCAGCTCGAAGACCGCCTGGGCAACGATGCCGATACCTTCCACAACGAGGTGGAACTGAACCGCGGCGTGGTGGCTCTGCTTTCTCTGGCCGGTCTGGCCGCCTTCTGGCTGGTGGTTCTCGAGTATTTTCCCAAGGTTGCCCCGGCTCCCATCGCCGCTTCTCTGATCGTTTTTGCCCTTCTTAACGCCGGCCTGGCGAATAAGCACGCCTGGATGGCCCTGATGGCGCTGGGCACGGCCTGCTGTCTGAGCGCGCTCAGCGTCATCTCCCAATTTCAGCGTTTGCGCCGAGCCGCCGACAAGCCGACCGATTTGGAGGCTCTGAAAAGCTCCAGCCTGGCGTGGTTGATTATGAGCTTGATCAGCCTGGCCGGGGCCTGGATTGCCAGTTGTTTTCTCCAGGAAACCACCTACAAGCTGGGACTGGATATTTTCCGCGGAGTCAAAGTCATCACCGTGCTCATGCCGGTGGCCATCACCGCCCTCTGGTGTCTTTCCGAGGATCAGCGCAAGCACTGGTTGGGCATCGGCGGCGCTCCCTTGAAGCTTTATCAGTTGATCGCCCTCGGCATCCTGGCCGTGGGGGGCCTGGTCTACACCATGCGAACCGGTAATATGGCGGGTACGGATGTCGGCGACTCGATGGAGCAAGAGCGATATCTGCGAATGGTTCTGGACAAGACACTGGGCGTGCGGCCCCGTTTTAAGGAGTTTCTGATGGCTCATCCGGCCATGCTGCTGGCTCCGGTGGCTCTCCGCCTGGGCTGGAAAGAGCTGACGGCGATTTTGATTCTGGTCGGCGCCACCGGTCAGTGCGGTCTCTTTGATACCTTTGCTCACGTGCATACGCCGCTGCAGGTTTCGTTGATCCGCTGCGTCATGGGCGCGGCCTTCGGGCTTCTGTTCGGGTGGATCTACGCCGGGATTCTGCTGGCCGCCGCGAAGGGGCTCGGGTGGTTACAAAAGAAGGTGGTTCCTTAGACTTGAATTTCTCTTAGTAAAATTTTACTGTCTTCTGGGTTTCTTATACGAAACTTCGCAAGGAAATGGGGTAACAGCATGGATCACACCACGGAAGCGGGACTGGCCGGGAAAATGGAAGCCCTGGCTCGCAAAATCCCGGGATTCGGGGGCTATCTCGACCGGGAACGCCGTCGCGACGCTGACAAGCTGCAGCGCGAATACATGGCCAAGAGCCTGGGCGAACTCAAGCGCAAAGTGCAGGACTCGCAGGAGCAACTGCTCGAGGCCGGTCAGATGAAGCTGATGACCAAGCTTGACGACGTGAACAATATTATCGACCGCGTAGCCGGCCGCATGCGCAGTGCCGCTCACGGTTACTCTGGTTTCTTCGATGCCAACCAGGTGAACGAAGACGAGCTGAACCGCATTTACGAGTTCGACCTGAGTCTGGTCAGCGAGTTGACCCACGCGGAGGAAGCCCTTCAGGGCCTGGCTTCCAGTCTGGAAGGCGACTCGGTCCGAGCTCGCATTGCCGACCTGGAGAAAGCCGTGCGGGCCATCGACTCCAAGCTCGACGAGCGTGAGCGGTTGTTGAAAGGGGTGCGTTAGTGTTCGGTAAAGCCAAAGAAGTCATCAACGTCATCGAGTGGCCGGATACTCATCCGGATGTCATGGTCTACCGCTGGCCCGAGCAGGGCGCGGGCGACATCAAGCTCGGCTCCCAGTTAACCGTGCGCGAAGGCCAGGTGGCTGTATTCTTCCGTGACGGCAAGGCCATGGACACCTTTGGGCCCGGCCGCCACACCCTGACCACCGCCAATCTGCCCATCATTGAAGGCTTCATCAAGGGCTTCACCGGCGGTTCCAACGTCTTCTCGGCCGAGGTTTACTTTATCAGCCAGAAGGTGTTCACCGATCTCAAGTGGGGCACTCCCAACCCGATCGACCTCAAGGACCCCGACCTCGGTTGGGTGCAGCTACGCGCATTCGGCAGTTTCTCGATTCGCATCACCGAACCGCTGCTCTTCTTGAACTCCTTGGTGGGACAGCAGCGCCTTTACACGTCGCAGGCCCTGAATCAGTACCTCAAAGGCAGCCTGCGCACCCACCTCAATGACCTGATTGGCACGACCTTCGAATCTTACGCCAAGATTCGCTCCGAGCTCCAAGAGCTGGCCTCGGCCATGAAGATCAAGGTGCGCAACGATTTCGGCAAGTTCGGCATCGAGCTGATCGATTTCTTCATCCAGGACGTTTCGGTCCCGGAAGAGATTCAGGAAGCTTTCCGTCTGCGCGCCAAGATGGGCGCTCTGGGTGTGGGCAACTACATGCAATACCAGGCCGCCAACGCGATGGTGGAAATGGCCAAGAACCCCGGTGGGGGAGGCATGGCCATGCAGATGGGCGCCGGTATGGGAATGGGCCAGATGATGGGCCAGCAGATGGGTTATCCACCGCCCGGTTACGGTTATCCGCCGCCTGGCTACGGCTACCCACCGCCCGGCTATCCGCCGCCCGGTTACCCGCCTCAAGGTCAGGGCTATCCGCCGCAAGGTCAGCAGGGATACCCGCCTCAGGGACAGCCTGGCTACCCGCCCCAGGGAGGCCAGGGGTACCCCCCACAGGGTGGAGCGCCGCCGCAGGCTCCGCCCCAGCCCTGTCCTCAGTGCCAGGCGCCGAACCAGCCGGGAGCGCGCTTCTGCTACAACTGCGGAACGCAATTCCCGCCGCCCGGTCAGCAGGCCCCACCGGCTCAGTAACTAAAGGAGAGAGGGGGAGGAAAAGGAGAGATGGAGAGAGATAAGGGCTCTCCCACTCCCCCGAACCTCCCCCTCTCCCCATCATGAAATAAACGGACGCCAAGGGCGACAGCAAGCCCTTATCTGCACCCACGGAGGAGAACCCATGCGAAAGACCGCCTTTACCCTCACGCTCGGACTGGCCTGTGCCCTGGGCGCACTGGCCGACATCGTGAGGCCCACCGTGGCCGGCACTCTCGAATCCGCTTCCGGTAATCAGATCGTCATCAAGTCGGAAACCGGTACCATGTGGCGCGCGGAACTTCAGCCCGGTTCGCACTGCGAGTGGATGGGCAGCAACCGCACGCTGGGTTCGATTCCGAAGGGCGCCAAAGTGATGCTGCGCGTGGTCGGTTCGATGACCGATAAGCCGCTCAAAGTGGACCTGCTCAGCGACTGGGGTTCGTCCTCCAAATATGTGGCCACTCAGGCTCCCAGCCCTTATTACACCAAGATGGGTGATATGGTCGGCCCCGGCGGCGTCGGCGGTAAGCCGCCCAATGCACCCCAGGTGGGCAAGACGCAGAACGTGGGGGCCTTTGCCGTCAACGGCGGTTTCCCGCATCAGAATCAGGAGAACATCCCCAACATCCTGGCGCCCAAGTCCCAAGATCCGGGCGTGGCCAGCATCAACAAAGGCACTCCTGGTTTCCAGATGGGACCCGCGCCCGCGCCGCCCGGCACCCAGCAGTCCACCTCACGGGCCGACCAGCCGGCCGCCAGCGACCCTTATCAGCAGCAGCGCGAGGCCTATGCCGCCCAGCAGCAGCAGATGATGCAGCAGGGTGGTCAGCCGATGATGCAGCCCGGTATGCAGAATTCCTACCCCAACGCCTATCAGACCATGCCCTCCAATCCGGCCATGAACCCCGGAATGAACGGGGCCAACCCGATGATGATGAATCAGCCCGGTATGAATCCCTATGCCATGAATTCGCAGGGACCGGGCCTGGAAAGCCTCTTGAACGGGGACGAAAATGGCGGCAGCGCCCAGGATCAGGGCGGCCCTATGTTTCCCGGAATGAACAACCAGATGTCCATGGGGCAGCCGGTGCAGATGCAGGCCACGGTGATTCGCTGTGACCCGGCCACGCGCAGCCTGGTGGTCCAGACGATGGGCAGCCAGATTCCGCAGAACGTGATCGTCAACCCTCAGTCGATGATGCCGACCCTGCGCGAAGGGCAGACCGTCATGATCAGCGGCAGCACCAATCCGCAGGGATTCATCGAAGCCCAGCAGGTCATGCCCATGGGTCAGTAATCCGGTTTGGACAACGAAGCTCTCAAGACCCAGGTTCTCCAATTAGCCCTGACGCTTGGTCGCAGGGCTTTGATCTTTTGGTTACTGCTGTGCCTACTGGTGGTCGGATGGCTGCTGCTCAGCCTGCTGCAGGCTGTCCACCTGGTGGCCATCATCACGTGTGTGTCGACTCTGCTGGCTTACTCTATCTCACCGGCGGTCAGCTATCTCCATTACCGGCGCAAAATGCCCCGTATCGCCGCCATCAGCCTGGTCTACGCACTGGGTGGCCTGGCTGCCGTGTTGGCGCTGGCCTACGTGATTCCAGCCATTCAGGTCCAGTTCATCGCGTTTATGAGCAACCTGACGAGCTATGCCGGCAACCTCCAGCATACGGTCGACAACTGGCTCATCTATGCGCAGCAGAACGCTCCCAGTTTTCTTCAGGAGCCGTTGTCCAAGATCGAGCCCGAGTCGGTGCAGTTGGAGCGCCTGGCTCGGGAACTGCAGAACAATCCGCCCGACTGGCTGGGAACCACCTTTGCCGGCGTCTTTGCCGGCGCCAAGGCCGCCTTTACAGGAATTGCCACCACCCTGCTGGTACCGCTCTTCACCTTCTACATTTTGATGGACGCCAATCGCTATCGAGATGGATTTCTGCGTCTCTTCCCCAAACGGTGGAAGCCAGATGTGGCGGAACTGTTGGGTCAGATCGATCACGTGTTGGGCAACTACATTCGCGGCCAATTATTGGTTTGCCTGACCATCGGCGTTTCCATCGCCCTTTTGCTGACGATTATGGGAGTTCCCTATGGCATCCTGATCGGAGTGTTTGCCGGTGTCGTCGACATCGTGCCCTATGTGGGCGTGGCTCTGGGAATGGTTCCCGCTTTTCTCATCGCCCTGGGTTACAAGGGGCTGCTGTTCGCCGTCTTCGTCGTGATCATGATGGAAGTGGTGCACTGGACCGAGGGACACATTATCGTGCCCGCCATCATCGGCCAGTCGGTGGGTTTGCCTCCGCTGGTGGTGATGATTGCTCTCGGCGCGGGCGCCGAATTGGGCGGTATCATGGGGATGTTTTTGTCGATGCCCCTGGCCGCTATTTTGCGCGTGCTGGTGAATTTCTACATCTCTCGATTGGAGCGATGGGATCAAAAAGAGCAAAAGGTAGGGGATACCCCCACCCCCGTCCAGCAGGAGATGCCCCCCGAGGGGGAAAGTGCGATTCCAGCGGTCGAGGTAGCGGTAGCTGCCAAGTAATCCTTAAGCTTCGACTTTTGGGTTGCGGACCCGCGGATCACTCGAAAGGAACCGCGAGCCTTGCAACGTTGCAAATCTCTCATTGTCCTGGGCGCCCTGATTCTGACCGGCGCCGCCTGTGCCGAACCCGAGCACACCTATACTACGGAGAGTTCAGGCACCAGTCTGCATCAGACAGACTCCACCATCGTGCCCGTCGTACATAAGAAGCACGAGCTTCATCGTCGACGCAGTCTGGCCGCCCGTAGCGGCCGTCTCAATCCGAATTTGAACCTGCCTCCGCAGAGCGGACGCACTCTGGTGTGCGGCTCCACTGCCTACTGTCTGGGCGGCCATACGGCCAGTGGCACGGCCGTCTGCCGTGGCACGGTGGCTGTCGACCCGCGCGTCATTCCCCTGGGCTCCAAGCTCTACATCGAAGGCTATGGCTATGCCACCGCCCGCGACACCGGTGGAGCCATCCGCGGGAACAAGATCGACGTCTGGTTCCCCAGTCTGGGCGAATGCTACCAGTGGGGCTATCGCCACGTAAAAGTCACCGTCTTGAGTCGCTAAAAAGCAATGAGGGCCCGCCGGAAAGCGGGCCCTCTTCTTTTTCTGGGGCTTAGTACCAGCCCGAGCAGCGATCCACGATAAAGTCTTCCATCCACAACCGACCCCAATTGCCCAGGAACCCCAGGTGGCCGCCATGGGCCGGCCGTTCGAAAGACACCTGGTCTGGTGCTTTCGTGGGCAAAGTTCCGGGTGGCAGAAAGGGGTCGTCCAGCGCGTCCAGGCAGACCAGCCGGGAGCGCACCCCGTCCAGGAACTGTTTGGAGCTACAGCGTCGATAATAGTCGGCTGCGTTCGCGAAGCCATGCACCGGGGCGGTCACGATGTCGTCATAGTCCTGGAAGGTCAGGCTGCGGCGGATGCTGTCGGCGCACAGCGCATCAGGGAAGCGAGCGGCCGCAGCCAGGCCCCGTTCTCGCAGAGTGCGCAGCATGGCCCGGCGGTAGAGTCGGCCCATCCAGCTCCGTTCCAGATGTTGGCAGCAAGCCTGCAGGTCCCAGGGATTGGAAACGCTGATGGCCCCGGCCAGGGCATCCAGGTTTTGCTGGCTATCGGCCAGCCACTTGACCACGATATTAGCCCCCAGAGAATATCCCACCACCACCACGCCGCTCTGGGGGGCCTGACGACGAACCCAGGAGTAGACGGTGTCCAGTTCCTCACTGCAGCCACCGTGGTAAAGACGAGGCTGTAGGGGAGGGCAGAAGGCCCCTCGCAGGCTCAGCAAGAGAACCTGGCCCAATCCGCGCCAGAGCCAGCGTCGGCCCAGGCTGACCCCTTCTCGGGCGGTGTGATTGCCGCCCACCCCGTGGACCACGATTACGGCCAGAGGGCCGGGTCGAGGGCACCAGAGGCAGGGGAGTTCATCGCCGTCGGGAGTGGGCAGGCGCAGGTGTTCGCCCCGCAGAGGTTTTTGCAGCGCTCGCACCAGCGAACCGCCCAGCGTCTGCAGGTGAGGGTTGCGCAAAGACGGCTGAAAAATCAATTGGCGGTGGGAGCCATGATTAAGATCGACTCCACTTTATCGCCGTTCATATTGATGTGAATGCCCTCTTTCCAGTAGTGCAGCGTGAAGGCGTTGGGCTTGGCGCTACCGGGTGTGGGTGAAGGCTTCTCCAGTGGCTCGTATTCGTAGTCATCGCCGAGTTCGCGAACCACCAGGTCGGCGTCGCTGCCCACTGAGATGCCGGCGGGGGTGTGCAGTTCCGGGTTGGTCACCAAAACGTAGGCGACTTGGCTGTGCTGTACTCCGCAAGTCAGCCCCGCTTTGTCGAACCGATAGAGGACGGCTGCTTGAGTTGGCTTGGCTTTACCCCGGCCCAGGCGCTGCTCGACCGCGGAAATATGTAGCCCCAGCCGCAAAAATCCCACCCGTTCGCCGGGCGCAATAAACTGGTCGTCTGGCCCTGCCGTCACGGCGGGCTGAGCTCTGCGGGAAGGTTCGCCCCGTTCTGGAAGCTCGGAACCTACCGCAATCAAAAGAATTGCCAGTGAGGCCAGCAGCAGCACGCGTAGCCAGCGGCGCTGGCGTTTGCGGGACTCGTCGCTCAGGTCTGGTTCAGTAGAAGACTCACTCACAAGAAAAACCTTTCTGGTTCTTTGCCTGGATAACCTTGACACCCCTTCGGGATCTGTGATAAACACTCCGCAGAGTTCCCGTAGCTTAATGGATAGAGCGTCTGGCTACGGACCAGAAGGTTGGGGGTTCGAGTCCCTCCGGGAACGCCACCAAAAGCCCGCTGCAAAGCGGGCTTTTTTATTGGGCTTGTGTCAAAACCTCATCTTGAATAGCCGACCATCTCCACGTAGCCACGTCCGCCGGAGCTGACCTCCACGGCCCCCTCCCAATAGCGAACCGCACCCGTCATCTCCTGATCGCTGAGCCGCGGCTTGACCACCAGCTCTCGCCCCTGGACGCCGATCTTCCAGCCGGCCGGATATTCCGCTCCGTCCACCGGACTGCGCCAGTGCCCGGTCACCTCGAGCTTGAGGTCGTCGCGCTTGAGCCGGGTCACCTTTCCATCGGCGGACACCCAACTGCCCGCGCTCCACTGCACCGACCGCCCCTGCTTGTCGCGCAGTTGATAGAACATCAGCTCGCAGCCGTCATCGAGCTGCAGGGCAAACCAGTCCCAGCCAGCCATCTCCTTGCCGAGTGGCTGCGTGCTCCACTCCCGGTCCATCCAGGAAGTGCCGCGCACCGAATGCCGGCCTGAGGGGACCTGGACCACTCCCTGCGTCTCCAGGCGCGTCAGGGAGTAGTAATAAGACGACTGCTCGGGTCGGTCCCCCTTGCGACTATAGCCGTCCTCCCCTTGCAGCACAGGGGCCTTTAAGGGCTTCATAGATAGATCCAGCATACACCCCTCGGCTGCCGCCTTCACATGAAATGCCGAGGTAGAAAGATCGATCTTCCAGTCCTCCACCCAGACCGACCGGGGCGTAGCTCCCGCCAATCCCACCGCCGCCCGGGACAACCGCTCGAACCGGTGAAACTTCCCCGACCTCACGTCCGAGATGGCAAAATGACCCATCATCGAGTGCTTCGAGGCCCAGGCGGAGGTACGCGGAATCAGCCGGTCCACCGGCTTCTCGGTGGCCTGGCGAAACAATGTCAGCTCATAGCCGAACTCCTCGAGGTTGCCGGTAAAGTACCACCACTCGCTGAGAAAATCGTCGTGCGGCCCGTGATCCTCGGGAAAGCGAAAGCGACGCCCGGGCTTCGGATTTGAGAACCCCTCGCCGCCCGCCATCAAATCCGTCACCTTCAAGGACGGCCGCACCGGCGCGGCCGGGCTCCAGGCCCGCTGAAACCAGCCCGCCAGCAGCGGCACCATCAGCAAAAAGAGCAGCGAAGCCAGCAGGGCCCTCATACCAACTGGCCGTCCACCACGCGCACCACCCGGTCGGCGGCATCGGCCACCTCCTGCGAGTGGGTGGCCACCAACAAGGTGACCCCCGCATCTCTCAGGCGCAGCAAATCCAGCACCGTGGCCCCGTTTTCCTGGTCCAGATTACCGGTCGGTTCGTCGGCCAGCACCAGCCGCGGCCCGTGTACCAGGGCCCGGGCCACCGCCACCCGCTGCTGCTCACCGCCCGACAGCTTGTCGGGATAGGACTCCCGCCGCTCCCACAGGCCCACCCGTCGCAGCATCCCCTCCACGTCCCCGCTCCGCCCCGACAACTCCAGCACCAGCCCCAGATTCTCGGCTACCGTTAAAGTCGGAAACAGGTGGAAGAACTGGAAGATAAACCCCAGCTGGCGGCGCCGAAACAGCGTAAAATCGTGGTCGGATAAGGCCGTCAGCTCCACCTCGTCGCAAAATACGCGCCCCGAATCCACGCGATCCAGCCCGGCCGCCAGATTTAAGAGAGTCGACTTGCCCGACCCGCTTCGGCCCAGCAGGGCCGTGAAAGAGCCGGTGGGCAACTCCAGGCTCGCCTCGCGCAAAACCTGGCGCTCGACCGCGCCTTCCGTAAACTTCTTGCTCACCCGCTCAAAACGCAACACAGCTCAACTCCAACAAAAAAGGCCCCCCGCAGCGCGCGGGGGGCCCCAGAAGCCAATTTTAGGCGATGGTGACTTTTTCGTCCAGGTAAACGTCCTGGATAGCGTTGAGCAAAGCCACGCCCTCCTGCATCGGACGCTGGAACGCCTTGCGGCCCGAAATCAGACCCATACCGCCGGCGCGCTTGTTGACCACGGCCGTCATCACGGCCTGTTCCAGGTCGCCCGCGCCCTTGGATTCGCCGCCCGAGTTGATCAAACCGGCGCGACCCATGTAGCAGTTGGCCACCTGGTAGCGGACCAGGTCGATGGGGTGGTCGGAAGACAGCTCGGAGTACATCTTCTTGTTGGTCTTGGCGAACTTAATCGCCTCGAAGCCACCGTTGTTCTCGGCCATCTTCTGCTTGATGATGTCGGCCTGAATGGTCACACCCAGGTGATTGGCCTGACCCGTCAAGTCGGCGGCGACATGGTAGTCCTTGCCGTCCTTCTTGAAGGCGTCATTGCGGGCGTAGCACCACAGCACCGTGGCCATACCCAGCTCGTGGGCATATTCGAAGGCCTCGGCGATCTCCACGATCTGGCGGCGCGAATCTTCGGAACCGAAGTAGATGGTGGCGCCCACGGCCACGGCGCCCATATTCCAGGCTTCCTTGACGCTGCCGAAGAGCACCTGGTCGAAAGTGTTGGGGTAGGTCATCAGCTCGTTGTGATTGATCTTCACGATGAACGGAATCTTGTGCGCGTACTTACGGGCCACTGCGCCCAGAACGCCGTAGGTCGAAGCCACCGCGTTACAGCCGCCCTCGATGGCCAGCTTGACAATGTTCTCGGGATCGAAGTACATCGGGTTGGGCGCAAACGAAGCGCCGGCGGTGTGTTCAATGCCCTGGTCGACCGGAAGGATCGAGAGGTAACCGGAGTTCTTCAAGCGGCCGGCGCCAAAGAGCGTCTGCAGGCTGCGCAGAACCTGGATGGGGCGGTCGCTGATCGACCAGATGCGGTCCACGAAATCGGGGCCCGGCAGATGCAGGGCCGAGCTGGGGATGGTGCTGCACTTGTGGCCCAGCAGATGCTCGGCGTCCGCTCCCAAAATTTTCTCAACGTCAATATTTTTGTCAACAGCCAGTGTCATAGGCATAACCCTCTCAAACGAAAAATGCTGACGCCAGGTTCGTCAGAACCCTCTCCAGATCCCTGGCAGCAGGGATCGCCAAACCGGATAGAAATATCCGGCCAATCCCCAAATTCTCGGAGGTCCCGTGTCCAAGGCCTTAGTGGTGGCCGAAAAGCCAAGTGTAGCCAGAGATATCGCAGCAGCCCTGGGCGGTTGCGAGAATCACGAAAGTCATCTGGAGAGCGAACAGTTCGTCATCTCCTGGGCCGTCGGCCATCTTCTCGAACTTAAAGAACCCGAGGAGATCGACCCCAAATACAAGCGCTGGCTGTTGGAAGACCTGCCGATCCTGCCCGAATCCTTCGACTGGAAGCCCAAGGAAGGCCAGAGTGACCGCATCCGCGTCCTCAACAAGCTGAGCAAGCGCGCCGACGTCACCAAAGTCATCAACGCCTGCGACGCCGGCCGCGAAGGCGAGCTCATCTTCCGTGAGCTCATTCAGCACTTCCAATGCACCAAGCCCACCCAGCGACTCTGGTTGCAGTCCATGACTCGGGAAGCCATCCGCGACGGCTTCACTCGCCTCCGCCCCGGCAGCGACTATGACGGCCTGGGCGACGCCGCTTTCTGCCGCGCCGAAGCCGACTGGCTGATCGGCATGAACTCGACCCGCGCTCTCACCCGGCGCATGAAGACCCGCACCGAGACGACCGCCTGGTCGGCCGGCCGCGTGCAAACTCCCACCCTGGCCCTGCTGGCCGAGCGCGAACTCGAGGTCCTGACCCACCGCCCCGAGCCCTACTGGCGCATTACCGCCGACTTCAAGGCGCCCAGTCACCCCTACGCCGGCACCTGGTTCAACCCCAAGTTCGAATCCAGTCCTGATTCCCCCAAAAAGGACGACTGGATTCTCGATGTCAAGGAACTGGAACGCATCCTGGAAGCCGTCAAAGGCAAGCAGGGCGAAGCCGAAGAGACGCGCAAACCTCGACGCGAAAGCGCTCCGGCCCTCTTCGATCTGACCAGCCTGCAACGCGAAGCCAACCGCAAATTCGGCTTCTCGGCCCGGCGCACGCTGCAAGCGGCTCAGCGCCTCTACGAACAGCACAAGCTCCTCACTTACCCTCGTACCGACTCGCGCTGCCTGCCCAACGACTACGTGGGCCACGTCCAGACCGTACTCGGCAAGCTGCAGACCACTCCCTACGGTCAGGCCTCGCGCTATCTGCTCAAAAACGGCCTGCAGAACCAGAAGAAGATCTTCGACGATAGCAAGGTCAGCGACCACTTCGCTATCATCCCCACCGAAAACATGCCGACCACCGAACTCAGCGGCGACGACGCCCGCGTCTACGACCTGGTCATGCGGCGGTTCCTGGCGGCTTTCTACCCGCCGGCCGTGTGGATCGAGGTCGAGCGCATTACCATCGTCAGCAAGGAGCACTTCCGCACTCGCTCGCGTTACCTCAACGACCCCGGTTGGTATGAGGTTTACGGTAAAGAAGGCGAAGACACCAAGCTACCGCCCCTGGGTCAGCTCAGCGCCGACGTGGAAGCGGCCCTGGTCAAGAGCCTGCAGGGCGAAAGCGCCAGCGTCGAGATGCCGGCCGAAACCGCCCGCCCCAAAGCCACCCCCGTCACCAACCTGGACGCTCGCTCCGAGGCGGAACAGACCAAGCCACCGGCCCGCATCACCGAAGCTCGCCTGCTCTCGCTTATGGAGCACGCCGGGCAACAGGTGAAGGACGACGAAGTCCTCTCCGACGTCATGAAGGGCAAAGGCCTGGGCACTCCCGCCACCCGCGCCGAAATCATCGAAAACCTGATTTCCAAGCAGTATTCCCGCCGCGCCGAACGAGTGCTGCGGGCTACTTCCAAGGGCATTCTCCTGATCGACCTGCTCAAGCGCATCAAAATCGATCGCCTGGCCAGCGCCCGCCTCACCGGCGAACTGGAAATGCATCTCCAGGAAGTGGAGCAGGGCAAGCGCAAGCGCAGCCAGTTCATGGACGAAGTTTTCGGCGACGTTCAGGCCATCGTCGAGCGCGCCAAAACCTTCTCCTACGACGAGCTCTTCAAAGACGATCCCCCTCTCGGCCGCTGCCCCAAATGCGGCGAAGCCGACGTCTATGAACAGTCTCGCTTCTACGCCTGCAAGCGCAACAACGGCAAGGAAGCCCCCTGTACCTTCATCATCTGGAAGGAACGCAGCGGTCGCTACATCGAGCGCGTCACCGTCACGGAACTGCTCAAAGACGGCCAGACCTCCATTCTGGAAGGCTTCCTGACCAGTTCCGGCCGTGGTTACGCCGCCCGCCTCAAGTTCAACGACGAGTTCCAGCTAGAGACCGTCTCCGAAGGCGGCGACGGCAGCAGTGGGGGAGACGCCATCGACCCCAACGCCGCTCCGCTGGCTCCCTGTCCCTTGTTGCCCGACGGCTGCTCGGTTTACGAAACGCCTTCCAACTATCGCTGCCAGAACCACTGCGTGGCCGATCATCCCAAGCGCAAAATCGGTGTGGTCCTACCCAAACTGGTGTGTCAGCGCGAAATCCAGGTGGAAGAAGCGCTGGCCTACTTCACCACCGGCTCCACCCCCGAACTTCCCGACTTTATCTCCCGCTTCGGACGGCCCTTTACGGCTAAGCTGACCATGCAGCCGAACGGGCGACACACCTTCGAGTTCCCCCCTCGGGAACCCAAGGAAGGCGGCGAGCGCAAGGCGCCCAAGGCCGGAGCCAAGAAAAAGACGGCCGCCGCGAAAAAGCCCGCCGCCAAGAAAGCCGCCACCAAACAGGTGGCCGAGAAAATCGCCAAATCCGCCGCCAAGACGGCGGCGGCCGAAGGCGGCAAGAAAGCCCCGGCCAAGAAGGCGCCCGCCAAGAAAGCACCGGCCAAGAAGAAGACCGCGGCCAAAAAGACCACCGCGGCCGAACCCAAGGCTCCCGCCAAGTCCAAGCCGAAGGTGAAACTGGTTCAACCGTAGGGTCAAACCCGTTAACGTTTCGGCAAAGAAAAGGCTTGGAAATTTCTCCATCGCGTGCTAACCTCTGATCAGTATTTGTCAAGATTGGGGCCTGAAGTGTCCGACGACTACCGAGATAAGATTCAAGAAATCCGTGCCCGCCGCGGGAAGTCGCAGTCCTATACCCCTCAAGGACCTGCTCCTGGAACTCCGGGAGGCAAGTCCGCTTACGAAATGACCCCGGGAGTAGGCTCCAACCGCGTCGCCCCCTCGCTTGGCATCAACATTGCCCAGCAGACCCCGACCGCGGCGGAAATTCTCGGACCGGATTTCAAAAGTCCGTGGCTCAAAGACCGGGTTACCCTCAGCTTAGAGGGCCAGATATCGATGATGGAGCTGCGCAGCAGCAACCGCGTCAATCCGGTCGACCTCGGCTATACCAATCGCATCCCCATTCTGCCTATCCGCCCCGGCATCTACGTGCGCGTCGAGCCCCCGGGAACCTATCGTCTCTGTTACCACTACCGATAAAAAGGAATCAGGCGCAGAGCCAAAAAAAGCCCACAGGTGAAGAAAATTCTGTGGGCTTTTTGCATGATCCTGACAACGACTCTGACCTGGGCGGCTCCCGAGCCTCCCGACGCGGCTCTGCTGGAGAAAATCAACGCCGGCCGCGATGAAAAACAGCTGCTCAAAGCAGACCAGGTGCGCGTGCTCAAGCCCGCCGACTTTCCGGAAGTGTCCCTGATCGGCTACGTCATCGGTCAAGGAGATTGCCTGATCGGCAGCGGCCTGGTCGACAACAAGCTGGTCACCCCCGGAGAAGCCTGCGGCGTGGCCCTGCGCGCCCACGGCTGGGAACAGGCGGACAGCCAGGGCAAAATCGCTCTGGCCCTGCAGTGGCTGGAACACGCCCAGTTCGGCTTCGGAGAAACGCTGCTGCAAAAGCGCCCGCTACATTTCGGCACCAACTGGGTCAAATGGAGCAACCTGGAGACGGTGGCCAACGAAAGCGGCTCGGTGCGCGTCATCGGCTGGGTGGAACTGCGTCCCACACCCGATTCCCCTCGCCGCTTCCACAAAAAGCTCTACTGGTTTTCCAAAGAGGGTAACCTGCTGCGTTCACGCATCCTCGAGACCTACGAGCTCTAAAACCAGCGAAGCCAGTCTGGGTAGGCGCGAGTCGGGCGCGGCCCAGCGCTGCTCTTCCTCACACAACGAAGCGGAAGTCTCCCATTCCCAGACCTCTACCGTCAGATCCCGGAAGGTCACCCCGTGGGAGACCGTCCCCACCCGGCGCGGTTCTCCGGGAAAGCGCTCCAGATAGCGGGGCCCCACTGTGGCAAAGTCCTCGAAGAACCAGGGCGTCACCCACTGACCGGCTAAAAACGGATCGCCCTCGCGTCGCTCTAAAAGCACCTTTCCCTGGCAAAAAATGCGCAGCGCGCACAGGGCCACCTTCTCGCGCCGAGCGCGGGCCACCGGCGCCGGAATCGAGCCCGTCAGTCCTCGGGCCAGCGCCTGACACCCCGATTGCAAAGGGCATACCAGGCAGCGGGGCGCCCTCGGCAAACACACTCGCGCTCCCAATTCCATCACCGCCTGAGTAAAATCTCCGGCCCGATCCGGGGGGATCAGCGGCATGACCCGCTCCACGAAGAAGCGTCGCGCCGCCGAAGTCAACAACGGTCCCTCGTAAGCAAAATAACGGGCCCACACTCGTAAAGCATTCCCGTCCAGGGCCACCGCCGGCCGGCCAAAAGCAATGGAAGCCAGCGCCGCCGCCGTATATTCGCCCACGCCCGGGAGATCTTTCAGTTCAGCGGGAAAACCGCCGCCCGCCACCACCGCTTGGGCCGTCGCCTGCAAATTGCGCGCCCGTCGGTAGTAGCCCAGGCCCGCCCACATTTCATAAACCGACTCCAAAGGAGCGGAAGCCAGCGCCTCACAGGTGGGAAAGCGCTCCAAGAACTTCAGGTAATAAGGAATCACGGCTTCCACCCGAGTCTGCTGCAGCATGACCTCGCTGACCAGAATCGAGTAGGGATCACGGGTTCGGCGCCAGGGCAGATCGCGTCGCTCGCGATCATACCAGGCGAGCAGTTCAGACACGGCGACGCCCTTCGCGCCGGCGGCGATCGAGGATCTCGCGCTGGGGCGGACTCAGATCTCGTTCCACCGAAGCAAAAATCTTGCGCGACTCGACCGGCTTGGACCAGTGCATCAACAGCCAGCCCAGCGCTCCCTTGCGGGCCGGGTCGCTCTCGAAGCGCAACTGCTCGGCCAGCACCGGCAACTCACAGTCGGCCTCCACTCGCAGGCGCAAAGCCTGACGCACGGTCGGATCCGCCTCGTGCATCAACCAGTCCACCCAGGGCAGTCGCGAGGGCAGCAACTGCACCAGGCGCCGCCGCACCATCACGTTGGGATGGCGGCGCAGCTCCCAGGCCTGGCCGCCGTAGCGCTGGATCGAAGCCCGCGCCAATCCCAGCACGCCCGGACTCAAGTTCCACTCCACCTGCAGCAGCAACCAGGGCAAAACCTCGGCCGGCGGCGCATAGGAGCCGGCCACACCGGCCTCCAGAAGAGCCGCCCGCGAACGCGGGTGGGCCTCCACCGACAGCAGCACCGGCAAAATCTCCAAAGCCTGCGCCTCCAGGGCCGGTCGCAGCACCTCCCAGCCGTGCTCCACGCGAGCCAACCGGGCCCTCTGCTCCACCGACAAACCGTCCCAGGCCGCCCAGAAGACGGCCCCGTGCTGCGACATCAAACGGTCCAGCACCAGTTCCAGCTGGGCCAGCGAAGGCCGGGTTACCCGGGCCAGGGCAAACACTTCGTCGTAAATCTGCTCGCCCACATGCTGGCGAATCCAACGGCGTTTCTGGGCCTCGGCCATCCACAAATCGCCCGCGGCGCAAACCCACAGCGACTCGTCCAGGCGTACATAGCCCGAATCGCTCCAGCGGCGCACCTCCACCACGGCCTTGTTCGGCACCACGTGATGACGCATAACCAGCGGAACGTTCCGGAATCCCTGTAGTAAGGAAGCCACCCGACTCAACCAGCCCGCGGAGCTCGGACTCAACAGAAAAGTCACATCCATGAGCGGGCCGGTTCTTGAAAGTCATTCCAGTCCCTGCAGCCAGAAACCCCGTCAAATCAGGCCCAAACAGGCGTTCGCCCAAAAACCCACCGAAACTCAAGAGGTTATGCATCCCGCTGAATAGAAACAGGGCAGCTTACGGTATAAGGAAAGGAACTCTAATGGACGGGTTGACACAAGACGGCATTCTCGAATCGGGACTGCTCTCCATTGACGATTTGCTGCATCTCATGGTCGAGCGTGGCGCTTCCGACCTGCACTTGAAGACGGGCAGCGCCCCGATGATTCGTATCGACGGCGAGTTGACTCCGGCCACTTACGAAATCCTCACTCCCGAGAGCGTCCGCGCGATGATCGAGAGTATCCTTACCGACGAGCAGAAAGCTAAATTCGTCGCCGAAAAAGAGCTCGACCTGGCCTACTCGGTGCCCGGTCTGTCCCGTTTCCGCGTCAACATTTATCTGCAGCGCGGCTCCTGGGGCTCGGCCCTGCGTGTTATTCCCGCCCGTCCACTCAGTCTCGACGAGCTGAAAATGCCGCCCATCCTCAAGGACCTGGCCATGCGCCCGCGCGGTCTGGTGCTGGTGACCGGACCGACCGGTTCCGGTAAATCCACCACCCTGGCGGCCATGATCAACCACATCAACGAGAACCGCCGCTGTCACATCGTGACCATCGAAGACCCCATCGAGTTCTTGCACAAAGACAAAAACTGCGTGATCTCCCAGCGCGAAGTCGGTTTCGATACCCACAGCTTCACGATGGCTCTCAAGCACGTCTTGCGTCAGGACCCGGACGTCATTCTCATCGGCGAAATGCGAGACTTGGAGACGACGGCCATCGCGATCTCGGCCGCTGAAACCGGCCACTGCGTGTTCGCCACCCTCCACACCAACTCGGCCACCACCACCGTGGACCGCGTCATCGACATCTTCCCGCCCCACCAGCAGCAGCAGATTCGTATGCAGCTGTCGGTGACGCTCGAAGGCGTGCTCTGTCAAACGCTCGTGCCCAAAGCCAAAGGCGGCGGCCGTGTGATGGCGATGGAGCTGATGCCGGTCACGCCCGCTATTCGCAACATCATCCGCGAAGGCAAGTCGCACCAGCTGCCCAACGCCATCATGTCGGGCGCTCAGCACGGCATGTTGTCGCTCGACATGTCGCTGCGCAACCTCTACCAGCAGGGTCTGATTACTTACGAAGACGCCATCTCGAAGTGTACCAGCCCCGAAGAATTCCACCGCCTGATCCAGGGCAATACCCCCGGTGCCAACGCCACCGCAGCCCCCGTTCCCCAAGGAAGGTAAGCCCTTCCACGGGATCGAACGACCGAGAGGGCTGCCCCCACGGCAAGCCCTCTCTTCTTTATAAGATATAAATGGAGCGGAAATGAACGTAGAAGAACTCTTTATGACCATGGTGGAGCGCCAGTGCTCTCACCTCCACCTGGTTCCCGGCAGCCCCATCATGATGCGCAAGGGGCAAGATATGGCGCCCCTCGATGGTTATGTGCTCTCCCCGCAGGACACCCAGGCCGTGGCCGACATGATTATGAGCGAACAGCTCAAAGTCGAGTTCGAAGCCAACATGCAGACCGACTTCAGCTTCTCCGTGCCCGGACTCTCTCGTTTCCGCATCAACTGCTTCCGCCAGCGCGGCACCGTCGGCATCGTCATCGCCACCAACCCTCCGGCTCCGCCCACCATCGACGAACTGGGCCTGCCGGACGCCTTCCGCAAGATGATTCTGGAGTTGGACTCCGGCCTGGTCATGATCACCGGCCCGCGCGGTTCCGGCAAAGCCCATACGCTGGCCGCCATCGTCAACTATCTGCTGGAACAGCGCCCCTGCAAAATCGTCTCCATCGAGAACCCCATCGACTTCTTGCACAAGAACCGTAAAGGCGTCATCGCCCAGCGTGAAATCGGCACCGACGTCCCCTCCTACGAGCAGGCCCTGCGGGTCCTCCCGTATCAAGGAGCCGACGTGCTGGTAGTCACCGGCGTGGAAGAGTACAACATCGCCGAGCGCATCGTCAGTCTCTCGGCCGGCGGCAACCTGGTGCTGTGCACTTCCACCAGCCCGGGCGCCATGGTGCTGGCCCAGAAGCTGGTCGATTTCTACCCGCCCAGCCTGCAAGACCAGGCCAAGGTGCTGCTCTCGGTCGGTCTCAAGGCCATTATCTCTCAGACCCTGTGCGCTAAAGCCAGTGGCGACGGCTTGGCCGCCGCCTTCGAGCTGGTCATGGCCACTCCGGCCGTCAAAGAACTGCTGCGCGAAGGTAAGTTCCCGCAGATTCAGAGCTTCATGGGCACCACCGGCCGCGAAACCGGCATGAGCACCCAGGAGCTGGCTCTGCGCAACCTGGTCAAGAAGAATATCATCACCGAACAGGAAGCTTACAAGCGGGCTGTTCGTCCCAACGATTTCAAGAAAGTGCTGGCCCTGCCTTACTAAACCATGCTCGACATCAAACAGATTCGCCAGAACCCGGACCATTTCAAGAACGATCTTCAGAACCGGGGCGGCGACCCCGGTCAGATCGACACCATCCTCCAACAAGACCAGAAACGCCGCGAGTTGATCACCCGAGGCGACGATCTCAAGCAACAGCGCAATCAGGTCAGCAAAGAGCTGGGCCAGAAAAAGAAGGCGGGGGAGGACATCTCGGAAGCCTCCGCCCAGATGCGCAAAGTGGGCGAAGATATCGACGCTCTCGACACCCAGATCAACGAACTGGAAAGCGAGCAGAAGTCCATTCTGGAGTGCCTGCCCAATCCGGCCCACGAGAGCGTGCCGCAGGGCAAAGACGACCAGTCCAACGTGCAGATTCGCACCTGGGGTGAGGTCGAGAAGCCCAGCAGCAACAAGCCCCACTTCGACCTGGGGGAAGAGCTCGACATCATCGATTTCAAGCGGGCCGCCAAAGTCAGCGGCTCCCGCTTCTGGGTCATGAAAGGTGCCGGCGCCCGCCTGGAACGCGCCATCGCCTCCTACTTCCTGGATAAACATACCTTAGAACACGGCTACACGGAGATCCTGGCCCCGAGTCTGGTGCAGAAGGACGCCCTCTACGGCACCGGCCAGCTGCCGCGCTTCGAAGAAGACCTTTTCAAGTGTCAGGACAGCTCGCTCTACCTGATTCCCACCTCCGAGGTGCCCATCACCAATTTGCACGCTCAGGAAATTCTGGACGTGGAACAACTTCCCATCAACTACGTCGGTTATTCCCCCTGCTATCGCAGCGAAGCGGGCGCGGCCGGTAAAGATACGCGCGGATTGATCCGCGTGCATCAATTCCACAAAGTGGAGCTGGTTAAATTCACCACCCCGGAAGAGTCTTTCAACGAGCTCGAGAAAATGGTGGCCGACGCCGAAAGAGTGCTGCAGGGTCTGGAAATTCCTTACCGCGTGGTCAAAGTCTGCCTGGGCGACCTCGGCTTCACCGCCGCCCTCAAGTACGACATCGAGTTCTGGTCTCCGGCCCAGCAACGCTACATCGAAATTTCCAGCTGCTCCAACTGCACCGACTTCCAGGCCCGCCGGGCCGGCATTCGCTTCCGCCGCGGCGGCAAGTCCGCCCCCGAGTTCGTGCACACCCTCAACGGCTCCGGCCTGGCGGTGGGCCGCACCCTGGTGGCCATTCTGGAAAATCACCAGCAGGCCGACGGCAGCGTCAAGATTCCCGCCGTCCTCCAACCCTATATGGCGGGCATCGAAACCATCGCCAAAAAGTGACCTGTGACGTGGCCATCCGGGGCTCGGGTCCGGCCGCGCTTTACTGCGCCCTGACCCTGGCCCCGCACGTCACCGTCGTGCTCACGCCCACCCCCGGCACCCAGGAGACCAACGTCACCTGGCCCGGCTTCACCGAGCATTGGGGATTGCTGCACGACACCCTCAAGGAAAAGCAAACGCAGGCTCTGATCGAGCTTTTCCAGCGCAGCCATCAGCTGCTGGCCTCAGAAAAGGAAGTGCAAAAAGGGGCCGTCCTGCAGCTGGCCAGCAATCCTACCGAGTGGCAGGAAATGGCCATGCAGCTGCGCTGGCTCAATCAGATCTGGCCGCGGCGCCTCATGAGCGCCGGCAGCGCCTCCAACTATGTCTCGGTCAACGAGGTCGAGGGAGCCGCCTTCATCCCCGATTGCCTCAGCATCGACGAAAAGGCCCTCTACACCCGTCTCTTCCTCCGCGCTCAGACGCTTGGACTGAAAGTCAACCCCGACTCCCAGAGGGCCGAAATCACCATCGACGCCGACCCCCAGGGACCCGGCCTCTTCACCCAGCAGGGCGCCGAATTTCTCTGTCCCAACGTCGGTGAACCTTGGAACGCCGCCCTGGTCGGCATCGAAACCCAGCGTGGCCACCTGCACATCCGGCCCCACCAGAAGGGCTGGCTGATCTCCGGAGTGGCCCCCGAAGGCATCGCCCTGGAGCACCCCGAGATCCTGCAGAACCTGGCCGCCAAGGCCCTCACTCCGCTCGATAACCTGATCACCGAAGAACCCCGCACGCTGACCCAGCGCTCCAGCGCCGATGGCCTGCCCGTGGTCGGCCCCCTGCCCGGCAACCCCCACCATTGGCAGCTGGGCGCCCTGGCCGGCCGCTCCTGGAGCCTGGGCCCAGCCCTGGGAGAACAGGTGGCTCTGGCCCTGCTGGGCCGCCCGGCCCCCCTGCTGGAAGCCTTACCCTGCCTGCGCCCCGGACGCTTTCGCCGGTGAAACGACTGGTCCTGGCCCTGCTGCTCAGCGCTCTGGCCCTGGCCCAACCTCCGGATTTTTATCAGCGCGCCCTGGAGTGTGCCCGCAACGGCGACCGCCCCGGCGAGATCGCCAACCTTGCGGCCGCCCTTGAGCAACCCGGCCTGGCCTCGGATTGGCGGTTCCGCCTGCGCCTGCAGCTGGCCAGCGCTTACCTCTACAGCAGAAATCACCCCGCCTACCAAAAGACCCTGGAAGAGGCCGTGCGCCAGGCCCCGACCGTGCTCGAGCCTACTGACCTGCGCCGGCTCCTGGCGCTGCACCACCAAGAAATGCATCAACGCGGAGACCTGGCCTTCGACTTTCTCTACCGTCAGCTCCAGGCAGACAAAATCCAACTGGCCGAATGGTATCGTGAGCAGGGCCAGGAGGAAGCGCAGCTTTATTGGTGGACAGCCGCCCGCGACGAGCTGCAGAACGACCCCCGCCGCTCGGCCGACCACCAGAATTGGGGCGCTCTCTGGCGGGTAGCCCCGCCAGCTCAGAGAGCCTGGACCCTGGAGCAACAGCTTCAGCGACTGTCCAGCCTGTCCCCGCCGGAACAGACCCGGGCCCGGGTGCACATCGCCGCTTCGCTGCAAGGTCAGCGACTCGACTTTCAAGAGGTTCTGCGACCCGCCTTGCTGCAACTACAGGAGACGCCCGACTCGGATGCCCGCATTTACGAAGACATCTCGCGCCTCTATCGGGACGAACCGGAGCAAGCGCTGCACTTTCTGAGCCTGAGCCTGGCCCGTAAGCCCTCGGGACACGGCTACTTTTCGCTGGCAGCCACCCTCGAGGAGGTTCATCGCCCCGAGCAGGCTCTGGCCACCTTCCGCGAGGGCCTCACCTACGTGTTGCAGCATGAGCCTGACGAAATCGATCGTTTCTTCTACCGCTCCGTGCGCGCCGCCCGCAACCTCAATCGGGAAGCCGACCTGCAGCAGCTGCGCGCCCTCATTCAGGAACATCTGCCGGGGCTGCCGGGCAGCCGCCGCGGCTCAGCCCTGGAGGGACTCTACAATTCCTACACCCCCCAGCAGACGGACGAGCGCACCGGCGTTCTCACCCGTATGCGAGCTCACTACCAGCGCCAGATGGCCGAGTGCCTGCAGAGCCAGAGCTGGGAAGCCTATGCCCAGGCTGGTCGTGGCCTGGCCACGACTCTTGGCCGGCTCGGCGATCGGCGGGGAGCCCGCCTGGTGCTGGAAGAAGTGCTGACTCAGACCATCCCACAAGATCTGCGGCACATCGTGGAGTCCCAGTTGCTCAATCTGCTGGTGCACTCCAACGAGGATGCCGCCGCCATGCGCCTGGCCGAGAAGCTGCTGGCCGACCCCGACCCGCGCCAGGCGCGCGACGGTCTGGAGGCGCTGGTGTCTCTGAACATCCGGCGCGGTCAATACCCGGCCGCTCTCGAGCTGATAGAGAAAAGCCCGGACAAAACCTCCAGTTCCTCCTTGCTCCACGACCGCTACCGCGTCTTCCTCAAGCTAGGTCGCTGGCGCGAAGCTGAGCAGGCCCTGGAGGCCTGGGAACGAGCTTTCCCCCCAAACCGAGAAGCCTCGCTATATAACCACGCCGAACTGGCCGAAAAATTGGGCCGCCCTGAGGAAGCCCGGCGCCTGCGTGTCCAGATGGCCCCCGCTCCCGCTCCCAGTCCCCCAATCGCCAGCCAGGAACCGCTGGGCGCCGTGCTCGACCGCCTGCGCCTGGCCCGCCCCGATCTGGAAGCGTTGCCCCTGCGCAGCACGAACCTGGCCCAGCTGCAAAGCCATTTGCAGAAGGATCAGCTGCTGGTCGCCTACCTTCCGGCCCAGGATGAAATCCTCCAGGTCATCCTGAGCCGCAGCCAGCAGCGCTACCAGAAACTGCCCTGGTCGCTGTCGCTGCTGGAGACGCAGATGGAACAGGACTGGCAGGCCCTGGCTCGCCATCGGCCCGTCGACCTGAGCCAGTGGACCCGCAAGCTCATGGTGCCGCAGAAAGGACGCCTGCTGATCGCGCCCACCGGGGGGCTTTGGAAACTGCCGCTGACGGCTCTGGCTCCCGACGTCAGTCTGCTCTCGGCCGCCGATATCTCTCGGCTGGCCGAACAAACCACCGAACCCTTCCAAGGCGGGCCCTCCCTGGCCATCGGCGCGCCGCCGGCCGCCGATCTGCCCGGCGCCCAGGTCGAGCTGCGCAAGCTGGCCCGGCTGTGGAAAAACACCAGACTGAAGACGGGGGTCCAGGCCACTCCGGCGGCCCTGCTGCAATCCCCCGCGCCGCTGGGCCTGCTGCACATCGCCACCCATACCCTGGCCCGCCCGGAGGACCCGCTACAAAGTCGCATTCAGCTGCACGGCGGTGACCTGCTTCTGACTCAACTGCACCAGCTCAAGCTACGTAAGGACTCGCTGGTGGTGCTCAGCTCCTGTCGCGGGGCCCTGCCACTCAATCCCGGACAGGCGGAGCCCATCAGCCTGGCCTCGGTCATGTCGGCAGCCGGCGCCCAGACCGTCATCGCCAATCTGTGGGACGTCGACGACCAGGCCGCCGAGCTATTTTTCGACTGCTTTTACCGTCGTCTTCAGGCCCACCATCAGGTGCGAAAGGCTTTCCAGGAAGGGTTAGCGGCCGTCCGCCAACGCTATCCCGACCCCTTCTACTGGGCCGGCTTCTGCCTGCTGGGCAACGCCCTTTAGCCCAGGGGCAGACGGAAGTGCAGAACGCTTCCGCCCTGAACGCGCCGGAAGCGAGCCCAGCCGCCCAGCAACTGGGCCCGCTCGGCCATGCCCTGCAGTCCGAAACTGCGCCGCGAAGACTGGCCCGCCTGCCCCTGGCCGTCGTCCACCAGGCTTCCCCAAAGCTGCGATTGCACGCGGCGCACGCGCAACAAAACCCGGCCAGCCCGGGAATGCCGGCGCACGTTGGACATGCCTTCCACCACGATGCGATAGGCAAAGAGAGCCACCAGACCGCTCACCTCGCTGACCTCCGACTCTATCTCCAAAAAGCCCTGGATGCCCCCGGCGCTACAAACTTCCAGCACCAGGTCGCTCAAGCTCTGAGCCAGCTCAAAGCCTTCCAGCGGGGGCGTGCGCAGGTCGAACATCAAGCTGCGCAGTTCGGAGAGCAACTTGCGGGCCGTCTCGGCGCATTCGTTCTGACCCAGGGAGCTCAACTGATAGCAAAGCCCGATCAGCGGCTGCGACACGTCGTGTACCTCGATGCCCAACAAACGCCGTTCCTGCTCCTGAAAAGCGGCCACCTGATGCAAACGCCGCCAGCTCACGTCGCTTAAGCTCACCACCGAGCGCTCCGTGCCCAGGCTGGCCACCCGCTTGTCGGCCCAGATCAAGTTGCCGCCCCGCCCCAGATACATCGAGCCGTCGGCACCCGGTCCGCGGTACTCGAAGTCCTCCAGCAGCCGCCCTTCCAGCTCGTCTCCCAACATGTCGCGCAAGGAAGAGTTGGCCAGGACCACGCTGCCCCGTTCATCGAGGCTGGCCAGACCCACCGGCACGGCTTCAAATAGCCCGCTGCGCTCCTCCAACATGGCGGCGTTTTCTACCGCGGCTCCCACCACAGCCCCCAGGAAAGAGCCCAGGTAGATTTCCTCTTCGCCGAATCGGTCCGGGTGATGGTGGTGGTAGCAGGCCAGCTTCAAAGGCTGTCCCCAGTGCATTCCCAGCGGAATCAACAGGCTGGCGTGGACCTCCGAGCGGGTGGAGGTATGCTCCACCACCGCCCGCTCCAGCGCCTCACCCCCCGGAATCACTCGACAGGAAGTCGCTCCCAGCAGCGCTTCAGCCGCCTCTTCGGCGCGCACAAATACCTCCGAGGTGTTGCGAACCGACAGGATGCCCCGCACCTTCTGCACGGCCTCGTCGAACCGCGCGGCCAGTCGGTGGGCACTCACGTTGGGAGCCTGAAATTGCCAGAAGGGATCGCTGCAGAGCACGCCGCCCGCCACTCCCGCTCGGGCCATCTCGGCCAGCGTCAGCCGCTCCTCGTGGGCCATCTTCAAGCGCCGCGCCCACTCCAAGCTTTGGGCGAATTCCTGACCTCGGCCGCCCAGCCCCAGGCTGCACCAGGCGGCTTCGCGCAGGGCCTGCGGCAGATAGGTGGGATAGCCGGAACGGCCGTGCTTGCAGGCCCGGCGCGCCTCGTCCAGGCCCTGGCGATAGAGCTCGGCCCGCTGCGCCAGGGGAGCCAGCTCGGCCTGGGCCCGATAGGCGGCCGCCAGCCAGCCGGATTGCCAGGTGGCGTCCAGCATGAAGCCGATTTTCCGCGAGCCGCTGGCGGCCGCCCGGAGGTGTTGGACGGCCGCCGCCGGCCGGCCGCGCGTCAGCTGCAACAGGCCCATTACCTCCTGGCGCAGCGACTCCACGATCGGCTGAGCCTGGGGCTCGGCAAAATGCCGATGAAACTCTTCCGGCACCCGGCCCAGCACCGCCAGCATGCGCGCGCTATAGGCGGCCAGCATCCAGTCGCCGGCCCGGCGCGCTTCCTGCCAGCCCTCCTCGGCCAACTCCCCGCATTCCTCCAGCCGGCCCAGCCAGTAGAGCTGATAAGCCAGGTTGTAGCGCACCATACGTTCGTCGTAGCGGTCCCCTCCGCGGGCCAGCACCTGCAGGGCGCGGCGCGAGAACGTCTCGCCTCGTTCCAGGTCTCCGGTAAAGAGCATGACGCTGCCGTAGCGGGCCTCGGTGGAGGCCAGGTAGTGGCGGTCGTGGGCCACCAGCTTCAGGGCCTGCTCGATGCAGCGCCGCGAACGCGCGATCAGGGCCGGCACGTGGACCACCAGCACGGCGTGACTGGCCAGCATGATTCCGCGTTCCAAACCGCTGGAATTGGCCGTCAGGCGCATGCCGCGCAGGTTGGCCCAGGCCATGCCGATGCCGCCGCTGTAGGCCATGGTGTAGCCCAGTTGGTCCAGCATACGCGCGGCCAGGCGCTGGCCTTCGTTCAGTTGGCGAGGCCCTCCCGGATAAGGACAGAGTTCGCGCGCGATGGCCGGCCCCAGCAGTCGCCCTTGCGGCACTCGAATTCCCAGTTCCCGCAAGCCGCGCGCGAAGTCCTCGATGGCCTGCGGCAAATCGCCGGAGCGCCAGGAGCAGTCGCCCATCTCGGCATGGCAACGGGCTCGCTGCAGTGCCTCCCGGCTCAGCTGCAGAGCGCGCTGCTGCGGTCCGCGGGCGGCGGGGTAGCGTCCCAGGTAGCGCAACGCACAGCCCCACTGAAACCAGTTCTCGAATTCCTCGGGCCGCAGGTGGGCGGCTCGCTCCCAAAAGTGGGCCGCCGCCTCGGCCTGGCCGTCCGCCTGAAATTCCCGGGCCGCCTGCAGCGTCCAGTCCAGACAGCTGTCCAGTTGATTGGACTCCCAAAGATGGTCGGACACCGCCCCGGCGGGCGGATCGGCCTCGCTCAGCAAGCGCTCGGCCACGCGCCGGTGGAACTCGATTTTCTGGCTGGGACTACTGGCCTGGCTCAGTTCCTGCCAGATCAGGTCATGGGTGAAGTCCCAATGGTCCGCACCCATCCGGTAAATCAGTCCTCCCTGCTCACCCTCCAGCAAGCCCGTCTCGGCATCTTCCAGCAAACGCTGGGCAAAACGCCGTCCCAACAAGGCCGCCTGGCCTAGGACTCGTTGTCCGGCCGGGCTCAAATGCTGACAGCGCAGCCTGAGAATCTCTTGCAGGTTGGGGGAAAGCGCTCCCCAGGCGGGTTGCGCGTGCGAGCGCCTCCAGCCCTCGTCCTGAGCCTGCAAAGCTCCGCTGTCGCACAGATTGCGCAGCAGCGCGGCCGCCAACAGCGGATGTCCCTGCGACCAGAGCGGCAGTTCCGGACATTCCAGCGGCCCGCACATGGAGCGAGCCAACTGCTCGATCTGCGGCCCGTCCAGTGGATGCAAGGCCACCACCCGTTGGGCCTGAGCCAGGCCGCTGCGCGTTCCACCCAGCACCGGCCAGGGCAATTGAGCCAGACAGTCCAGAACTTCCGGTTCGGCCCAGTGCAAGTCGTCGACCACAAAAACCGCCGGGCCCATGGCGCGCACCAGGGCCCGACCCGCCTCGCGGTTGCGCTCGGCCAGAAAATCCAGCCGACCCGAGTCCTCGGCCGGCGTCCGGCTCAAAGGCCGCAGCACCGGAAACAGTCGCAACACCCCCGCCAGATCCTGGTCCAGAGCGGCCTCGACCCTGGGCCAGTGTTCCGGTTGACGGGCCAGTTCGGCGGCCAGATCCTGAAAAGGCTGAAAGCTCAACTGGCTGCGCTGCAAACACTCGGCGCTCCAGACCTGCCAGCCGGCGCCCAGAGCGTGGCGGGCCGCTTCCCGCAGCAAGCGCGTCTTGCCGATTCCGGCCGGACCCAGCACCACCGTCAGGCCGGCCGGCAGTTCCAGCAATCCCTCCAACTGGGAACGCCGCCCGATCAGTCCGGGGGCCGCCGGAGTCGGCCGCGGCAGCCCGCAGGCCGCCAGAAAGTCAGGCGCCTCCCAGCGATTCTGCTCCAGATCCCAGCGCAACGATTCCGGACCGGGATACCGGTCGCCCGGGTGGGGAGCCAGCAAACGTTGCAAAATCTGGTCCAGGCCGGGATGGGGTAGGGCGGGCAGCAAACCGCGCTCGGGCGCCCGACTGCCGGACACCCGCTCATAGAAATCCCGGCCCAGCTTTTCCTGGTCAAAGGCCGCAGCCTGACTCTCGTTCCAGAGCCAGAGCACCGATTCCTGACTTACGTTACTCAACGTGCGAGGATTTGCAGGCAGCATTGATAAACCTCTAAAGGTAGTGAACCCAAAGACAATCCTCCTGGTGGACGACCACGCCGCGGTCCGTTCCGGCTTACGCCTTCTGCTGCAGAACGCCGGCTTTCAGGTGGTGGAAGCGGCCGACGGCGGCCAGACCTGGCAGCGCCTGGCCGAGCACCAGGTCGATCTGGTTCTGCTCGACACCCAGCTCGAGCAGGAAGACGGCATCGGACTCGCCTCCAGCTTGCGGCTCCAGCATCCCCAACTGCCGCTGGCCATGCTCAGCATGCACTCGGACATGGCCCAGGTCCGCCGCGCCGTGCGGGCAGGCGTCAACGGCTATCTGCTCAAGCAGGCCGCCGGCGAGGAAGTGGTGGCGGCCGCCCGGCTGCTGGTCTTCGGCGGGTTCTACCTGGACTCGCGCCTGGCCGAAGCCTTCCTCAAGTCCCCCGCCGAGGTCCGCTCCGACTCGAGCAGTGAGCGCAAGCGCATCCTGCTCGAGTCTTTGCGGAACAACCTGAGCAACCAGGAGATCGCCGACCGCCTCAAGCTGTCGGTCAGCTCCATCAAGACCTACCTGCGCGAGCTCTACGAGGAACACCACGTCAAAGATCGCACCGGCCTGCTGCTGGCCACTCAGGGTCTGCATCAGCTCTAAGGCAGCACCACCACCTTGATGTTGGTCGGGCTGCCGCCCACGTTGACCGCGCCCAGCGTGCTCAAGGAGCCGTCCCCCGCGATCAACAGCGTTTCCAGCTTGTTCTCCGGATTGGTGGCCACGAACAGCAGATTGCCCTGGGCGGCCATCCAGGCCGGCGTGCCCGAGATGGGGTAGGGCTGCCCGGCCAGATGGGTCAGCGAGGTCAGGCCCAGCTGCACCCCGTTGATCAGGAAGCTGTCGGAGAACACGCCGTTGTAGGCCCGGTCTCCGCTGATGGTCAGACTGCCCCCAAAGGGCTGCACGGTGATGTTGCGGGAGGCCGGCGTGTTGAGGGTGCCGTCGTTGTTCAGGGGAAAGCTGCGCAAAGTCCCCTCGCGCACGCCGCCGCTCACATTGCGGGTGATCAGCACCTGCAGCGTGTTGGCGCCGGAACTGAGCCGGGTCACGGCCAGGTCGCTGACGATTTCGCCCGCCCCCATGGTGACTTCCCGGGTGGTGGCGGTGGCAGCGTCGATGCTCAGAATCTTGTTCTGGAAGGAAGCGTAGAGATACTGGCCGGCGTTGATCAAGCCCGGCACCACCCGGCTCGAGCTGCCCTCGCGCAGATTGCGGGTGAAGGTCAGCGTGCCGTTGCTGGAGTTGAAGCGGAACTCCTTGACCTGGTTGGGGTTGCCGTCGCCTCCGCCCGTGCTTCCGTAATAAAGGGTCGGATCCAGCTGGCCCTGTGCCAGGTTACCCACGCCCAGCGCGGTGGCGCTGCGCTCGGTCAGGTTGCCGTTGCTCTGATTGATGGAGAAGACCTGCACCGTATTATCCAGGTTCTCCGCGAACAGGGTGCTCTTGTCGGCAGAGATCAGGAGCCCTAAGGGCGCGTGTCCGGTGCTGATCTCGGTGCGCTCGGTGGGTAGGGCCGGATTGGCCGGATTGAAGCGGAAACGCACCAATCGGCTGTTGCCCGTGTCCGACAGATAGACAAAGCCGGTGCCGGTGGCTCCGGCGCCCTGCACCGTCACCTGCACGGTGCCGCTCTGGCCGCTGGTTGGATCGTTCAGCGTCAAGGTGGCCGTGCCCGCGCTCAGCGCTTCGGCCCGGAAACCGTCGCTGACCCTCACCACCTGGGCGTTGCTGCTGGTCAGTTGAAAGCCGTTGGTGGTAAAGGGGACCGCCTTGCCGGCGCTGTCGACGGCATACACGGTGATGCTCAATCTTGTGCCCACGGCCACCGGACCGCTCGGTCCGGCCTGCACGATCAGGCGTGCGCCGGCCGGCAGTGGGGTGGGGGGAAAGCCGGCACCGGAGGCCTGGGCGTTGAGCAGATCAAAGCTTTGCACCGTGGGCGAGGTGGCCGGAGGAAGGGCCGGAGTGGTGACCGTCATGATGCCGTTGACGACCGTGTAGCTGACATAGCGGTCGTTGTTGGGCGCGGCCAGTCCATTGCCCAGCGAAACCGGCGAGAGGGGAGAGCTGAAGACCGGATCGTCGAGCGGGCTGAAAGTCCCGCCGGCGTTGAAGTTGCGATCCAGGAAAGCCTGTCCCTGGCCATCCAGCAGGTCGTTGAACATGTCCAGGCCGCCGAAGGCGCCGACCGAATCATAAAGAGCGTCGATGGTGGCAAATCCGCTGTCATTGACTCCATAGCCCAGGCGCCCGGTCAGATGGTCGCCGCTGCGCGTCAGATTTCCGCTGACGGTGCCGAAGCGAAGCGTCTGCCCATACTGCTGAATGTTGGAAAGAGCCACTCCCTGCAGCACGCCGTCACGGTCGAAGCTGAGCACGGCCGTGCCCACCACTCCGTAAAAGGAATAGGTGCCCCGGCTGGTGCTGGCCCCACCGTCGATCACTACCCGGGTGTCACCTAGCGTCACCTGCACGCTGTAGCCGGTGGCCGTCTGTACGGCCGGCTCGGCAATGGCCGAGGCCAGCAGTCGGGTCTTCTCCTGATTGTAAATGTCGATGCGGAACTTGCCGTCGGCCAGCGGTGTGCGGGTGAGCTTGTAGTTGCCCGCGATGTCCACCTCGATGGAAGGGTCAAAGGTGCGGAAGCCGGTGGCGAAGGGGGCCATGAATTTGGCGCCGGCCAGCAGCCCGCCCAGACTCTGAGCCAGCGAAGCCTGCAGCACACTGGCCTGGACGGTATTCAGCACCGACAGCTGGGCCTGCTGCTGAGCGCCGTTGCTGAAACCTCCAGCGAAGCCGCCCGAGTTGCTCGACCCTGTCGAACCGCAGCCGCTGGCCAGTGCGGCCGCCATCACGGCGCACAAAGAAGTAGAAAGAAGACGTGTAGACATTGTCAGCGGAAACCTCCCAAGAACTGGCGCAGCTTTCCCAGGGGCGCCCGGCTGCTCCCTCACGGAAGTGGTCAGACTTGCTGACCCTCAGGTCAGCCCAGACAACCTCGGACCGCTTCTAAAAACTCGCGCACCGCCACCGGCTTGACCAGTCGCGGCCAATCGAACGGCAAACGAGTCGGGTCGGCGGACACCACCAGAAATCGGGGAGGGGAGAGCCTGCGCACCAATTCCTCCCCCGACATTCCTGGCATGTCCAGGTCGGTAATTAAAAGATCCACGGAATGAGCGGAATACAATTCTACCGCCCGGAATGCGTCTTCCGCCTCCAATACC
This sequence comes from Vulcanimicrobiota bacterium, assembly GCA_017307785.1. GTDB lineage: Bacteria > Vulcanimicrobiota > Xenobia > Xenobiales > JADMJV01 > JADMJV01. Next base: position 107,259 of record JAFKGI010000017.1, read on the forward strand.
TCAAATCCCTGGCCTTCCAGCAAGCGCCGGAAAAGCGTACGCACGGGAGGAATGTCGTCGACCAATAAAATCGTTGCCACCCGGATCATTTCCTCACCACCCGCGCCACCCCCCTGTAAAACAACCTTAGAGTATTCTAAGCAGCACGCTATGGAAGGGAATTCTCGAAGAAAAGACAATTTTGCCCAGGGAAATGACTGTGGACGCAATTTGGAACGACAAATCGGTGCTGGTCGTGGACGATTCTCCCACTTCCCGTCTCCTGCTGATGGAGATGCTGGCCTCGCTGCCCGTGCGCCTGGCCCAGGCCAACTCCGCCCAACACTTCCGCCAGTGGGTGGCAGAGCAGACCTTTGACCTGATCCTGCTGGACTTTCGCCTCCCCGACGGCAACGGCGTGGATCTGCTGCGCGAGTTCCGCGAGCGCCATCAGGCCACCACCGTGGTGCTGGTCACCGGTCAGGCCGACATCGCCACCGCCACCGGCGCCCTGGCTCAGGGAGCCGACGGCTACCTGGAAAAAGGCTACCTCAGCGAAGGTCCCGGCCCGCTCATCCTGGCCCTGGAGCAGGCCATGCATCGGCGCGCCCGCCTGCTCGGTCAGGTGGAGCTGGCCAATCTGCGCGAAGAGTTCTACGCGGTGATCTTCCACGATCTGCGCAGTCCGGCCGCGGCCGCCCAGATGGCCCTCAACCTCTATCAGGAGACCAGCCGCCCGGAGCTGCTCACCAGCGCCAGCCAGTCTTTGGGCCAGCTGTTCGAGCGACTCGATCGCTATCTCGACTACATCCGCATGGAGTCGCTCACCTGGCGCATGAACCCACAACCCTGCGATCTGCTGGAGATTCTCGACAACGCCGTGGCTCGCCTCGAACCGCTGGCCTGGGAGCGCAATCAGAAGCTGCTCTGGGCCCACCCCGGCGGTCACTGCCTGGTGGTGGCCGATCCCATCTGGCTGCCCCAGGTCTTTGAAAACTTGCTGGCCAACGCCATCAAATACACTCCCTCGGGCGGCAACCTCTCGGTCGCTGTGCGGGCCGAGCCGGGTTTCGTGGAAGTGGATTTCCGCGACGACGGCCCGGGCATCCCACCGGTGCTTCACCAGCGCATCTTTCAACGCTTCTTTCGCGCCAGCGCCACCGAAAATCAGAAGGGCTCCGGCCTGGGCCTGCTGATCGCCAAAAATGTGGTGGAAGCTCACGGCGGTCGCGTCACCGTGGAGTCGAGCGGGCGGGACCGCGAAGGCGCCGTCTTCCGGGTTCATTTTCCGGCCCTGTGACCGACAATCTTAGAAGACTCTAAGTTTGGATTTCAAACGCGGCTGAGGGGTAGGATGTCCCCGAAGGGAATCTATATTGCCTAGGATACTCGTTGTCGAAGATGACCCGGTCATCGCCTCTTGCCTGGAAATCGGCCTCACGGAAGCAGGCTATGAGACCGACCATTACACCGGAGGCGCCGACGCCCTCCGCCTCGCCAATCGCTACGACCTGTTATTGCTTGACCTCATGCTGCCCGACGTCTCCGGGCTGGAAGTGTGCCGCCGCCTGCGCGACGAGGGTCATCCCGGGCCGATCCTGCTGGTCTCCGCCTGCCGCAGCCTGGAAGAGCGGGTGGCCTGCTTGGACGCCGGCGCCGACGACTACCTGATCAAGCCCTTTCCCACGGTGGAGTTATTGGCCCGCGTGCGCGCCCTGCTGCGCCGCAATTCCCGTCAGGAATCCGCCACCTTCCAGGTGGGCGACCTGCAGCTCAACCCTTATTCGCGCCAGGTGCGTCGCAACCAGCGCGAAATCCGCCTTTCCCTCACCGAATTCACCCTGCTGGAAGTGCTGGTGCGCAACCGCGGCCAGGTCATGAGCCGGGCCGCCCTGCTCAAACAGGTCTGGGACTACGACTTCGCCGGCCAGGACAACGTGCTCGAAGTCTACATCAGCTACCTGCGTAGCAAAGTCGACAAAGGGGAAGCCCAAAAACTCATCCACACCGTGCGCGGCGTCGGCTACCGCCTGGAAGCCGACTGAGCCAGCAAAGTCGCCAACCGCTCCACCAACAGGGCCGGCTCGGTCGACTTGGAATAGCTGGCGTTGGCCCCCACGTCCTCGCTCGGCTGCCCCCCGGCCGTCAGCAACACGATGGGAACCAGGGCCGTAGCGGGCGTCAGCCGCACCTGCCGGCACAGCTCGTCGCCGCGCATTCCCGGCAAAATATAGTCGACCAAGATCAGATCAGGGGTCTCGCCCCCCAGCCACTCCAGCGCTTCCTGAGCGGCTCCCGCGGAAATCACCGTCCACCCCTGGGATTCCAGCAAATCTTGCATTAGAATTTGCTGAGTGGGAGAGTCCTCTACGTGCAAAATTCGATAGCTCATCGCATGCAATTCATTTTAGACATGGATCGAATCCCCTTTCCGTGGCCATGACCAGCCTTCGCCACCGGTTAATGGTGGCTTTTGCCCAGGAACGTAGCGAACATCTCCAGTGCATCCGAACCCTGTTGTCTCAATCCCAACCCTCCAAAGAAGAGCTTTTTCGCCGCGCTCACACCCTCAAAGGCGCCGCCTCGGCCCTGGGCTGGACGGTGGGGGAGCAGCTGGCCGAATGCCTGGAAACCGCCTTTCAAAAAACGCTGACTCCCGCCCAACGGCAACTCGCGCTGGAAACCGTGGACCGCCTGGAAAGCGACGACCCCCAGGCGGACGACCTGATGGCCCGCTGGAACCCCGCTCCCGCCCCCACCGTGGCCGCCGACTTCTACTGGGGCTTCCAGGGCTACGCCCTGTCCAGCCGCCAGGTTGAGCGGGTCTTTCAGGTTGAAGCCGGCGCCCTGCAAATCTGGCGCCAACGCCCCAGCCTGCTGCTCAACGGCCGCCGCTACAGCCTGGCCCCCCTCAGCCTGCTGCTCGACCGCCCCCTGCCCGCCCAGCCCCCGCGCTGGCCCGCCCTGCTGCTGCGCCAGGGCCAGCGAGCGCTGATCTTGCTGCTGGAAGAACGACCCCAGCGCCTCCGCCAATTGCAAACCCACACCCTGCTCCACCCCTCCCGCCTGCTGCGAGCCCCCCGCGCCTCCTGGTTCCAGCCGGGCCAGGGAGCTACCATCCTGGTAGTGGATGACTCCGCCACCACTCGCAGCCTCCAGTGCGCAATCCTGGAAAGCCACGGCTACCGCGTCCTCCAGGCCGCCGACGGCCTGGAAGCCCTGGCCATCCTCACTTCTCAGCCCGTCGACCTGCTGCTCACCGACCTGCAAATGCCGCGCCTGGACGGACTCGGCCTGCTGGCCCAATTGCAGGCCCACCCCCAACTGCGCAGCCTCCCGGCCGTGCTCATCTCCTCCCTCAATCGCCCGCCCCAACTCCAGGCCGCCTACCTCAACAAACGTACCTTCTCCCAAAGCCAACTGCTGGCGACCATCCACGCAGGTCTTTGCCAACCCCCGGCGGAACCGCCCAAACCATGAAGAAACTGCTGGTCCTATTCGCCCTTCTCCACGGCCTCTGCCAGGCCCAAAGCAACCTCGTCCTGGTCGGCGGCGGCCAACACCCCCCCGAAGCCATGAAGGCCCTCTACGACTGGACCGGCAAACCCGAACCCCACATCCTGGTCATCGGCTGGGCCTCCAGCGTGCCCGACGAAAACCTGCGCATCCTCGTCGATGACTACGCCCAATACGCCCACCGCCCCCAGCTCGAACTGGCCGCCCGCGACCAGGCCACCGTCCTGGCCCAACTCGAACGCGCCGACGGCGTCTGGTTCACTGGCGGCGACCAGACCAAAGTCATGCAGGTTCTGCAAGACCGCACCCTGCTCCAGGCCCTGCGCGACAAATTCCAGAACGGCACCGTCTTCGGCGGCACCAGCGCCGGCTGCGCCATCATGTCGCGTAAAATGCTCACCGGCAACGCCGACCTCACCGTCATCGACCCCGCCAAAGTGGAAATCGCCGAAGGCCTCGGCCTGCTCCCCGAAAACATCATCGTCGACCAACACTTCCTCCGCCGCCAGAGAGAAAACCGCCTTCTCGGCGCTCTCCTCGGGAACCCCGGCCACAGCGGCATCGGCGTCGACGAAGACACCGCCCTGCTCCTCAGCAACGGCATCCAGGCCCGCGTCGTCGGCCGCGCCCAACTCATGCTCCTGACTCCCGATCCCCCCGGCCTGCGCCTCCGCCTCTACCAACCCGGCGACCGCTTCCAACTCTAAAAGGACCAGGGCAAGGCGGGGAAACGACGAAGCCACCCGCATGTCCCTGATCAAGAAGAATCGTTCCGGAGATGAGCCGCCCGACGATCCCCAACCCGCTCCTCGCGTCCAGAGGGTCATTTTTCGGGCCCGCGAGCAGCAATCGCCTCCGCAGGAGCAGTTGCCCGAGGCCGGGGCGCCCCTACTCCCCGAGAACGAAGAGATTGACCAGCAGCAGCTCGACCACTATCGCCGACTGGCCGCGGAATCCCGGGCCGCCCAGCAGGAAGCGCAAAGGCAACTGGACCAACGACGCGCGCGTCAAATTGCGGAAATGCAAGACCAGTTCCAGGAGTCGTGGCACCAGATGGAGTCCCAATTCCAGCAAGATCTCAAGCTGGCCGCCGACCTCCCGGCCGACCGCGTCGCGCTGCACCAGCTCTGGCAGCAGGCCTCTTCGGAACAGTTGGCCGAGCTCGTCCGGCTGGTTGACGGCGCCGAGCTGGTTAGCTGTCTGGCCGGCGCACCCATCGCCCTGGTCTCCCGCTTTCTGGCCCTCAAGCCCAACCTGGCCGAACTCTCAGCCAGCCAGCCCGCTCCCGTGGCCGAGCTCACTTTGCTCTGGCACGGCCTCACCCGGTAACGCCGGGTTGCGCGTCACTCTGGTTCTAACTCACGATTGCAACCTGCGCTGTGGCTACTGCTACAGCGGCGAAAAAACCGATCGCCCCATGTCCGACAAAGTCGCCTGGAAAGCCCTCCAACTGGCCTTTCAGCAAGCCCGCCCCGACCAGCTCAATCACATTAGCTTTTTTGGTGGCGAACCGCTCCTCCATTTCGAAAAAATGGTCTGTTGGACCCGTCTTATCTGGCGCTGGCGACAGAAGACCGGCTACCCGGTGGCGCTGCAAATGACCAGCAACGCCACCTTGCTCAATGACTCGGTCCTCCACTTCCTGGCCCACTACCGCTTCCAAGTCGCCTTCTCGGTCGACGGCCTGGGAGAAAATCACGACCGTCATCGACCCTTTACCTCCGGCAGGCCCTCCAGCCAGGTGGTCTGGCGCAACCTGGCGCGAGCCGCCCCGCGCCTACCCGACGCCACCATCCAGATGGTGCTCAATCCCGACACCGTCGCCGGCGTGCCGGAAGCTCTGACCGAACTCAGAAGACTCGGATACAGCCGAATCTCTCTTCTTCCCAATATGGAAGCAGATTGGAGCGGCGTGTCCCAAGAACGATTGCAAACCGTCTACCGCGCCTGGAGGCCCCCGCTTCCGCAAGCCGATCTTCCTTGCGAAACCTCCGCATCTCTCCGACGCTGCGGATTCGGCCACAGCGAAATTGCCGTCGCCCCCAGCGGGACTCTCTACCCCTGCGCCCGCCTGGTTGGCGCGGACCAACGGCAGTCGATCCAGTGCGGGCACGTGGCTCGCGGAATCGACCGCGAAAAACTGCGGAAAATAGGCGAACGGGCACGCGTCAAAGATGCCGCCGTGGGCATTTCCGGAGGCTGCGGCTGCATCACCTTCATGCCCGGAGACCTTCTGCACCAACTCAACAACGTGCGGGCCTTTGCCAATCTCGAAAAGGCACCCATGACCAAACTCGCGAAGCACATCGAATGAGCCAGGACCCACCCCCCCAGTCTCTGCCGTACAGGACCGCCGGACTTCCCCGACATCCGGAAAGCTACCTGAAAGGCGAACAGCTCATCAGCTATTACCGCCAATCCGCCGAATATTCCCAGCAAGGCCTCGACGCCCTGCAGACCCAATTGAAGCAGCCAATGGATCCGGATATCATGCAAAGCGCACACCAGTTGGAGGCCCACCTCAAAATCGCCAGCCAGCATTTCTCCGACCAGGTCCAACAGCGCCGCGAACTGGTGGCCGCCCAACAAAACCAACGCCAGAATCTCCACAACCAGTGGTTGCAAGCCTCTCCCGAAGCCCTCGCCCAACTCCTGCAACTGGCTGACCGCGCGGAATTGGCCAGCTGCCTCGAAAACGCCCCCCTGAGGCTGATCGCCCGCTTCCTGGCTCTCGACCCCGAACTCGCGCAAGTCCCCCCGACCTATCCCGCCCCGATCGACGAACTCACACTACTCTGGCACGGCCTGACCCACCCGTGAAGCAAATCGGCCGCCTGGATATCCTCTTCCTGGTCTGCCTCATCGGCGTCCTCACCGCCGCCGGCCTCTGGCGCTCAAAGCCTGAGCCCACCGACACCCCCACCGTGCTTTGCGTTTCCCCGACCCTGACCCCCGGCCTGGTCATCACGGCCACTCCTGTGGTCATGGGCACCCCCAAGCCGCATCCCCGGCCTCAGAACATCTACGTCCCCCCTAAGTCCGATGCCCGGGGTCACTACACCGCTCCCAAACGTAAACCCGGCCAATACCAGGAAGGGGGCGACAGCCTCTACACCTACTAACGCCCCGCACGGGGCGCCACCGCGAAACTCATTTTTCCGGCGGCTTGTCCAACTCTTCGATAAGCTCCGTGCCTCCCTCTACATCATGAGGAAATCCGCGCAGCCTCAACGTCGAGGAATCCGCCGAATCTATCTGAATCCAAAGAGTCGGAAACGAAATCTCCACCAGCACCCGGATGTCTTCGACCGACCCGTGCTCGACTCGATAAGAATCCTCTGCCAGGCCTGAGGGTGCCACATCCAACTGGGGCAACTTCGACTCGAGTCGCGCCAAATCTCCGCGCACACCGACAGCATAAAATCCATTTCCCAAATGAGGAAGAAATTCTACGCTCGGAAAATCGCTTCGCAACTCGGGCAGAAGCAGCTGGACGATGGCGTGCTCCAGCAGGAATTCCGTTCGAATCACGCTGGAATGGGCGGCCACCGCCTTCCGCCCACCCGGACGACAGCCAATGATCTCGGAATCGATTTGCTCCAATTTCTGGGGACTGGCCACAACCAGACCTCGCGGAGGCACCAGCTTGTAGCCGATCGGTACCGGTTGCTCCTCCAGCAGCATAGCCAGCGCCACCTCGGCCGGAACCGAGCAAAAGCGCACGCTTACCCGGCCTTCCACCCCCGGTCCGATATAAACACGGCGCCCCATCGATTTCGCCAGAACCTTGACGACCTCCACCAGCTCGACATTCTCGAATTCCTGACTGACCACCGCGCCCGCGGGCCTGACGGGCCGACACCAACCGGAAGCTGCCAGTAGAACCGCCAACAAAGGGACCAGGCAAAGAATTCGCATTCTGGCCCATTTAACGCCCCCGTTCCAAACCATTCCCCCGCCGTTTACCTCACAAAGGAAAACCACGCCCCGCACGGGGCGCGCTTCCTCAACCCCCCGGACCCCAGTTGCAGGCCGCCTGTGGCGGGGTGTATCATTCCCGAATGGCAAGGATGAGCCCCAGGCCGGTGAAATGGATCCCCGCGATCGCCGTGCTGGCGGTCCTCAGCAGTCCCGCTAGTTTTGCCGATAGCCTGCTTTCTGACACTGTTTCGGTTTCCCCCAACGGGCGCTACAAGTTCGTCTTCAGCCCCGGCGGAGGTCAGCAGACCTTCTGGGACGGCCCGACCGAGCTCTGGATGCGGCCTACCAACTGGGTCATGTCCGAAGCTGCGGTATCTGATCAAGGCGACCTGGTCATGTGCCGGTGCGGAAGAGACTGGATTGTCTACGGGAAGGGTTTTCAGGAATTGGCTCATCCCGCCGAAACTCCCATCCGCTTTGACCTGGATCCTCCCCGCACTTGCTGGACCCGTCAGGGAGCCCTTTACACGGAACTATCGCAAGGCTCGGTCTACCAAATCAAAAGAGGCCGCTGGAGCCTTTGCCCCGAGGCTTCCTCGTTGCCCCCCTCCATTCGCGAGCATCAGCGAGCCAGAATTTCCGACTTGCAAATCGCTGCTTTCTTGAAGGGTGAATCGTTCCCCAACTTCACCAATCTGACCACCCGCCAGGTCGTGAACCTTCAGAAGGAAGTAGAGCAAGGCAACGCCCGAGCGGGACTGGCTCTGGTCCTGGGCGGACGCCGCCAGGCTCGTAAGCAACTGCTTCACATCGCGGAATTCGGCCGTTACCCCCATGAATGGAACGCACGGAAGGCGATCCTCCTGTTGGACGGCCCAGCAGCAGCTAAAGAATTAGCGCCCAGTTTGAAAAGCGAACCAGGAGGAGCCGAGGCCGAGTTGTTTTGCAGGGTGAGTTGCCCGGAGGTCATCCCGAAAATAGTTGAGATGGTCGGCCCGGAAAGATATGAGGCCCGCCGCATCCTGGTCTTCCAGACTGGAGTCGACCTGGGTTTCGATTCTGCCGCCTGGAAGCGTTGGTTCGCCCAAAAAGATCCTCAAATTCTGGAGAATTTCCTCGAACCCTCGATTGCTTTGCGCAAAGCCCAACGGCGAGACAAGTCGTGGGTCCAGAGCTTATTAAAGCGCCCGCGCCTGCTCGCCATCTTCCCATCAGGAACTGGCAGCTCTGAAAAAGTCTTGCTGCAATCCGACCGCCTGCTGAGGGTTGCCGGCGGCACGCTCCAGCGCGGTCTAGAATGGGACCTTCATGACGGCCGCCAACTGAGACAGTTGCCTGACACCATACCTCCCGCGGCATGGAGCGGTTTTGCCTGGCATCCAGTCCTTGACTACCTGTGGTCTCAAGCCGGGGGCGAAGAAAGCCTCTGGCAAGGGCCCAACTTGATTTTCCGAAGCAATAGGAGCCGTAGCGAAGGGACGCGCCCGGCCTGGTTGCCCAAAGGCTTCCGACCCTCTAGCTTCGAAGGTGATGAACTGGAAGGCTCTGAGGTTTCCACCGATGTTCGCTACCGAATCAGCGACGGCGCTCGCACACTCGTCCGCTATCAAGCCCAGGAAGCCATCAGCCCGGACGGTCGCTATACAGTCGACCGCTTTATGCCGCTCCATCTGGTCGACCATCAAACCGGTGGTGAAACCACCAGAGAAGACCTGCGCGAACTAGCAGTCTGCTTCAGCCCCGACGGACGTTTCATCGCGGCCGGAATGTTCGATGAAGTCACTCTGCTCGATGCGACCAACCTCAAAACCCTGCGCACCTTTCTCACTCCGGGCTGGTTCTGCCGAAAGCTATCCTTCGATCCCACCGGACGGCATATGCTGGTCGAATCTCACACAGCCACCTGCTGGTATGACCTCGAACCCGAACCACCCATCTCCCTGGCCAACCCCCTGCAGGTCGCCGAGGCCTGGACCGGTTTCCGGCTAGAGAAGGGCGCCCCGCGCTGTCTCACCCCCGAAGAATACTGGAAGCGTCGCTAGAGCTCTACCCGGGCTTAGACCGTAAGCAAGCTGCCTACCTGTCCCGACGCCCCGCACGGGGCATCCGAATTGTTGGCCGCTTCAGGGGGGCATTCCCGATCAAAGCGAAACATGGCCCTTATGAATCGTAGGATGCTGGATGGCTTGTGGATGACGGCCCTGTTGAGCGCTTGCGCCCTGGGCTTCTATCCTGTGCACGCAGCACCTGATGCGCTCGATGGCTCCGTTATAGGACGGCGCCCCGCCAAGTTCGTTGGAAACAGCACCTTGATCGTAACCTCAGCGGATAAGATCGACTGCATCGAAGAAGAGCTTACGATGGGTAAATTCATCGACCCCTCGCGCAATTGCCCTGGGCCTCATCGTCAAGAAATTCTCCTGGAGTATGCCCCGGCAGCAGAGGTTATGGCTGCCCTACAAGCTCGATACAAAGACGCGAAATTCATTCCGCACCCCACTCTGAACGGTTTTTACGTCACAGGCAATCGCGGCGAGATTCTGCAAATGAAGAGCGACGTGCCGAAGCTCGACCTGCCCGCGGTTCCATGAGCAAAGAAGACCTTGCCGATCTTCTTAGGAAAATTCAGGACAACGAAGCGCTTCTGGCCCGGGAGGATCCCCCCGAATATGCCCAGCCCGCCTGTCCGGACCAGATCTTCGCCAACGGAACGGGCCAAATCACCGTCCGCTCCTTTCTGCATCATCCCTACCAGGCCCGATTGGTCAAAGAAGGTTTGCTTGAGAAACTCGTGGAGGAACTCCGAGACTATCCGGAACTTGCGGGCAAAACTCTGCTGGCGCTGGTTCGCCCGCGCTACAACCAGGCCTACATGGATCGACCCGACGACAGTTCCAGTAAGAATCACTTTTTACTGGAGATCGGCTGGGGACTGCCGACCAGCGCCCCCCTCGATGTGGTTTACGAATACGAGTTTCTCTATCACCCGATCTACCCGCACGAGCGATTTCAGCGAATGGCCAGCGAGGCAAGATACACTTGGAGACCCGACTGCCCGGGCGAAGACCTGGAGCAGCGGCTTCTAGACTGCGGGGTCCTCAAAGAAATCGTGCCTTCCAACCCTCCCGACTCTCGCCTCCTCCAATTGAGCATGGTGGGAGCCCTCGATCTGCCCGAATTTGTCCCCTTGGAGAAGCAGGGTCATGTTCTGCGTGTCGCTATTGGAGAGCCAGCCTCCTTTCCTACCGACCTGGCTGCCTGGGCCGACTCCCGCAGAGTTGTCGAGCCGGTGCTGGTCAGAGATCGTCAACAGTTGCAGACATTTCGAGACCATCTCTATCGCGGCTTTAGCGCGCGAAAAAGCGTCGAACTCCAGGGCTTCCAACCCGCGGCCAACTCGAATCTGGTTGAGATCTCGGAGAATGAAATCTCCCGATTTCTGACCCCGATTCGAAAAGAAGATCACTATCACCTGAATATTTTCGATGGGAGAAAATGGAATCTCGATTTTTGCATCAGCCGTTCCAGTATAGTGATTTCCGTCGCCCTATTTGGTGGCAATTTACACGGCACGCCCGAACCAGGTGTCTTCGATCAATTGGAAAGCCTTGCCCGGGATGAATTGATCTGGCGTCCCAATCCGGGTCATTGGGGATGGGGCGGAGAAACCTGGACCCTTCGTCGTGGTGGGCAGGTGCCACGGGAAGTCTCCCTCTGGTCTCCAGACGCGTGTCCGCTGGTCGAATTCGGCCTCACCTTCATGCGCCTGGCCGGGCTGGAACTGGATGTCCGTCGCACCGTGCGCTGGCGTAAGGCCTCCAAGCCAATGCCGGCAACAGCCATGGCCAAAATTCAGAAAGTGGTCGGCAGCTTGACACGCCAAGATTGGAAAAAGCTCGCCGCCCTGGGGGCCTGTCACCGTGTCTCCGTGCAAGACTTGCAGCGAGTTTTGGCAGAAGCCGCAGTCGAGCTCACAGAGCATCCCGAATCCGCCTGGCCCGCTTGCATGCAGGTCCACCCGACGTCCGACGCCGACCAGTGGCTGGTCGACGTAAGCATGTGGAGTCTACAGGGCAAAACGGATTTAGCCCTCAGGCTATCCGTCATCCAGATCACCGAAGAGCACCTGGGAGTCGTCATCAGCGACATAAGGGGAGTCTAAAGATTTCAATGGCACATTTCGAAGACATGAGTCGTTGCAGCTACTTTGACTATTTGGAACCAGCGGGGAATCTCATCGCCGTAGGATGGTTGGACCATCTCCATCCATTTGCAGCCGGTGTTGTTGCACCCTCCGTCATGGCTCGACTGATTTACTTGCTAAGGGACCCGTGGGATCCAGGAAACTACTGGGGTTCTCATATGTGTGAGATCTGTCGGCCCCAAGGCATCATTTTGAGGCCGGATGCCAGCCGAGAAGAGATCGCGGAGGAGTTGGGTCGGGAGCAAAGCCAATTTCCTGAAATTCCGGGCTTGGGGCTTACCAACCTCTTCATTCCCGCGCCTGGAAGCCTGGATGTTTACGTCGCGCCGAGTCTGGTGGTGCACTACATAAAATACCACCAGTACAGTCCTCCTTTACCATTCCAGGAAGCTCTCATGAAGTGCCCCGAAATGAAATCGCCTGCCTACCTAAGCGACATGCGCTCCCGAGGACTGGGCCAAGCAGAACATTAACCCGGCAACCTCTACGGTTCAGCAGCGACGGCTGCAACCAGTTCGCTCGTGCTGTCCAGCTGGGATTCTTGCCCAACTGCACAAAAGCCCTGGTTGTCCTGGTGGACGAACACGACAAGGTCTGGATACCGGACGCGCAGGTAGCTAGCCCAAGCCTTGGCCGGGACCTTTCCCGTCGGATATTCTCGAACCACCGTACCGCATCCCGAAACTGGAGGCCGGTCCAGCAGCGGAACCAAATTCTTAATGGCGAACACCTGCCGTACGTATGGCGACCTCAGGCCATAATTTTCTGAGGGCATCCCTCGCTCCAAAAGATAGGCTGCATATTCCAAAGCGGCAGGTTGACTACCGGGCTCAAAATAGAAGCCATTCAACCTGGGGATCAGGACGAGGTGGACGAGAGGGTAGCGAGCTTCGAGTAGCTCCTTGCCCGATTCGGCCGCCAGGTGTTCGAACAAAGCCTCAAGTCGAGAACTCCCTAGTGCAGGCACCGCCAGCACCAAAAGCGCCCAAAGAAAACGACGAATCAATTCTCCTCCATAATCCAGAAATACTTGACACAAATACGTGAACATCGAATACAATCGAAGAATGGAACTCGATCCCGTCTCCCTCACCCTCGAAGAATTACTACAAATGGACCCCCTGGCCCTTCACCATCTCGCCAAGAAATCCGCCGGTACCCTCACCCGCCACCACGCGCTGATCGGCCGCATCCTGCTGGCCATCGAACGGACTGGAGCCTACCTCGACCACGGATGCTCCGGCGGTGTCCACTACGCCATCATGCAATTGGGCCTCCCCATAAAAAGGGCCCGGCTGCTCATTCGCGTCGCTCTCGAATTAGAAAACCTCCCACATTTACAATATCTCGCCAATCACGGAGAAATCGAATGGTCCAAACTCCGAGAAATCGTGCGAGTCGCCACTGTCGAGAGCGAACGAGAATGGGCAAAGCTTTGCACCGACCACACCTACGCCCAAATCGAAGGCCTCGTCGCCCGCTCCCAACGGGGCGAAATTCCCACCGACCGAAACCAGCCGGGCGCCCCCCGCAGCCAACTCCGCTGTCACTTCGACCCCGATCAGATGGCCGTCCTCGAACGCGGCCTTCAGGCCCTGTGCCAACAAACCGGTCGTGCCCTCTCCATGGCCGAGGCCATCGAGCTCCTTTTTGCCGAGAAACTCTCTGCCCAACCCATCCAAGACGACGAACAACTCCAACGTGTCCGCCAGGAAGCCCTCAAAGATCTGCATTGGACCGACCTCCTCAATGCCGAAACCGAAACCAACGAACACATCCATATCGTCAACCCCAGATCCCGAGTCCCCAGCAAGGCCCAGCGCCGCAAGATCCTGCGCCGGGACGGCTACTGCTGCGCCGTCCCGGGCTGCCCTAACACCCTCTGGCTCGAAGTGCACCACATCATCTTCTACGCCGACGGCGGCCTCACCAAGCCCGACAACCTCATCACCCTGTGCAGCCGCTGCCACCAGCACCTCCACGATGGACACCTCACCATCGATAATCACGCCCCGCACGGGGCGCGCTTCCTCAATCGCTTCGGCAAAGACATCCGCCACGAAAGAATCCTGGAAACCGCCTTCTGGCTCGATATCTGGTGCGGTTGGCGAGACGATAAATACTATTCTCGCTACCCCCGCGCCCGCGACGCCCTGGCCGCCTGACGCTGATAGGCCAGCCAGGGTGCTACGCGTCGGGGGAATCCGACACCGCCGGCCGACGCCAGGCGAAGTAGACGCATCCAACGTACAGCAACAAAAGGGGAATGGCGGCATACCAGGACAGCACGGTGATCAGAATCAACACCGCGTAGGCTCCGTCATTGGGCGTGCCCTCGCGACCCAGTCCCCCCATAATCTCAAAAACTGCCCGTTCCAGGTTCAGAATCGTCAGCACATTCACGATTGCCGCCAACGGCAGCAGGCCCCCGCAAAGAATTGCCACGGGTCGCAGACCGCCCAATCGTCGCAGGTAGAACAGCAAAAGGGCGACTCGCCAGGAAGCCACCAGAAGAAGAAACCACACGTTGACCGAAGTTGCCTGGCTCATCGTCAGAAATCGCTCGACTGGAATCGCATAAAGAGCCGCCGGGGGAGCGGTCAGGGTGACGAAGGTCACGACCCGGAGCCACGACCAGTGATGCGGACGCAGCGGACCCATCACCATCCACAGCAGCGAGCCCATAACGAACACATAGGCAAGTGAGCCCAGCCCAAGATGTTGAAACCACTGTGCGCCCGGATCGTCCCACCAGCGGCCCATTCCCACCAGCCAGGTGCAAAAGATTCCGAAGGCCAGGAAACGCCCGCCGCACATTTCCACCAACTCTTGCTCGCTGGCACGGAAAGTCAGCAGTCGAAAGCAACTTCTCACGCCGACCGCCGATCTCTACGGCACTGCCGAAAGATCCCGGCCCGCCGAGCCCTGGCGCTTTCCGTGTAGGTGCTGGTCATCAAATCCATAAAACCGGCCTCCAGTTCTTCAGGTCCCATATTCTTCGGTCGGAACGTCACGTCAAAGAGCGTGCATTGTTCCCAATAGACGGACTTGAGCAAACGATCCTCCCGGCGCAGACGGCGCTCCAGGGCCGTGCCCGGAAAAGGCGTCAACAAAGTGATCTGCACTTCGGCCAGGGATGAGCTGGCAAGATACTCGCGCATTACTTCAAAGCTGGATGGAGTATGGCTATCCAGACCCAGAATGAAACACCCATTGACCGAGATTCCATAGGACTGGATCTTATCAATCTTGCGCTGATAAGCCTCGAACTGGTCGTATTTCCAATTCCGGCTATCCAAATGCTGAAGAGCCTCGGGCTCGGCAGCCTCCAGGCCGATCAAAAGTTGGGCACAGTTGGAACGGGCCAAAATTTCCAGCAACTCCTCATCGTCCGCCACCGAAATGTCGCATTCACTGAACCACTTCAGCGGATACTCCGCAAGCAACTCGGCCAGGGAGCGACCCCAGGGCTTACTCACGAAAGTATTGTCGTCGGCCAACTCCAGAAAGGGACGCGGCCATAACTCCAAGATACGCTCGACCTCGGCGCGGATGCGCTCTAAAGGCTTCTTCTTATAAAAGCTGAGCATTCGTGAGGCCGCGCAGAACTCGCAGTCCAGAGGACAGCCTCTGGTGGTCTGCAGCGTCAACCGATTGTAATTCTCCAGCCGCAGGAGCTCATAAGCGGGTAGGGGAGACTCGCTTAAATGGTAATCGCGCCGACTGCGGGATTGCGAATTGTAGACCGGTTGGAGCCTGCCTGCCTGATAGTCTTGCAACAACTCGGCCCAGACAGGCTCTCCTTCTCCCACCACCAGCGCATCCGCGTGGGCCTGCGCTTCCCAGGGCAAAGCCGTGACATGCAATCCTCCCAGCACGACCGTCCCACCATAGCCGCGAATCAAATCGGCAATTCGATACGCCTCTAAAATTCTGGCCGTCAAAGCAGAAATCGCC
This sequence comes from Vulcanimicrobiota bacterium, assembly GCA_017307785.1. GTDB lineage: Bacteria > Vulcanimicrobiota > Xenobia > Xenobiales > JADMJV01 > JADMJV01. Next base: position 122,836 of record JAFKGI010000017.1, read on the forward strand.
ACCAGATCAAAACCTTGCTGCTCGATCCAGAGCAACTCCGATTCCCCCACCGCATCAAAGTCCCGATAAACTACCTCCCAATTCGGAGGCGTTAGCGCGGCCAGAGTCAGCAGCCCGAGGCTCGGAAGCGATGCGATAACCTGACTGCGCTCCACAAATCCTGGCAAAGTAAGCCCGAGTTCCAACAAAGCCTGATTGTAGACCCGGACACCACTCAGCGCGGCCAATAGCAGTTTCACCCCCTTTCATTCGCAGCCACCCAACCACAGGCCTACCTGAAATTGGACTAGGCGGCCACCGGAATGGCGATGGTGAAGCAGGTTCCGCGGCCGGGCTGGCTGTCGCAGAGGAGCTTGCCGTCGAGTTTATTGACCACCAGGTCGTAGGCGATGGACAGCCCCTGACCGGTTCCCCGGCCCACCTCCTTGGTGGTAAAGAAGGGCTCGAACATCTTGGCCAGGGTTTCCTCGCTCATACCAACGCCGCTGTCTTGAATGAGAATCTCCACGTAGGCTTCCCGCAGCCGGGTCTGGATGGCGATTTCGCCTTTGTCGGTGGGGTCATCGCCGACCTTGTCCTGAATGGCGTGGGCCGCGTTGACCAGCAGATTGAGCAGCACCTGATTGAGCTCGGCCGGATAGCAGGGGGTGCGCGGCAGGCTCTCGTCCAGCTGCAGATTGAGGTCGGCCACATAGCGCCATTCGTTGCGCGCCAGGGTGGCGGTGGTGCGCACCAGCTCGTTGAGATCGGCGGCCGTCTTGGATTCTCCACCCGGATGGGAGAAAGCCTTGAGGGAGCGCACCAGTTCGGCCACGCGACCCAACCCTTCCAGCGACTGCTCGATGGCCAGCGGCACTTCCGTCTTGAGGTAGGCCATGTCCTGAGGAGAGCGCACCTCTTGCTCCATCAGTTCCTCGATTTCCTGAAAGGACTCCCGCAGAAAGCGGGTGTTGTCGCTGACGAACTGAATTGGCGTATTGATTTCGTGGGCGATGCCGGCGGCCAGCTGACCCACCGATTCCAGGCGCTGAGCGCGGGCCAGGTCGCCCAGGATTTGCTCGCGTTCCACGTAGGAATTTTCCAGACTGCGGGTGCGTTCGCGCACCCGCTCTTCCAGCTCGGCGTTGAGCAACTGCAGCTGGGTGAAGGTCAGGTTCTGCTTGCGCAGGGTGCGGGCCAGAAAGATCAACAGCAGCAAAGACACCACATACTGCAAAGCCACCAGAATGGTGCGCTGCTGAGCGCGCTGGCTCAAGAACTCGTGATAGCTCTTGGATAGAGCGGCCAGCGGCTTGGAGCGGTCGGTCAGCTTGTTGAGCTCGCGCAGCTCCAACGTCTGGTGGGGGTCAAGCTGTAGCAGCTGCATGATCTGGGAGACAAAGACTTTGACGGCCGGACCCACCGGCTGGTCGAGGCCGCGCAAGTCGCTCTCGATGGGCAGCCGGTAGTTGGAAGCCCCGTAGTGGTGATAGAGCATGGTTTCCAGCAGAATGTCCTTGAGCAGGCGCCGGTCCTCGCCGGAACTGTTTTCTAGCGCGTGGCTATAGGCCAGCGGCAGCGACTCCAGGGAACGGCGCAGGGCCCGCTTTTCCGTCTTGTACTTCTTGAGAGCGGCCGCGTCGCCGGCCGCCTCGGCTTTGAGAGCGGCCAGGCCCTTCATGATCTCGGGCCGGTGGGGGATCGTTCTCTTGAGCAGGCGATCCAGCTGATCGATGGAGGCGTCCACCTCCTGGGCGGACTCGTCGATCGTTTCGTAGTCCCAGGTCAGGCTGTTGTTGACCCGCAACACCTCCTGCAGCAGGCCCTCGCGCTGGGCGGGGATGTCCTGAAGCAACGAGTTGATCTGTTGCTGATGGTCATAGCCGACATCGCGCGAGGCCCAGCCGCAGAGGGAGATTCCCACCAGCAAGAACAGCCCGAGCAATTTCTCTCGAAGAGTTATCACCTCCACTCCATCGGCCGTGGTGGTTTCCTGTTATAGAGCCAAAGGTCGCTTTTCTTGAAATCTTGACCTTGTTAAACACGTGTTTTAAACTGACGTCAAATGGACAAGCGTGTTTTGCTGATCGTGCCCGTCGCTCTGCTGGGTTTCGCCCTCTGGAAAACTCCCTCGGAGGCGCCCAAGATCTCCGGCTTCTTCGAGAATCAGCCGACCCTGGTGTCTTCCCGGGTGCAAGGACGGGTCAAGCGCCTGGCCGTGCGCGAAGGAGATACGGTGCAGGCCGGCCAGTTGTTGATCGAGCTGGAAAGCCAGACCAGTCAGGCCGAGCTGGAGTCCCTGCAGCGCCAGGCGGAACAGGCCCGGCAACAGTATCTGGAAGTGCAGGCCGGCACCCGGCCCGAGGAAATCCGCCGCCAGCAGGCGGTGGTCGAAGAGCTGGAGGCCAACTACCAGAAGCTGGCCAACGGAGCTCGCAGCGAGGAAATCGCCCAGGCCCGGGCCGCCGAGCGCGCCGCCCAGGCCGGCTATGCCCGGGCTCAGCGCGGCCTGACCGCCGAGGAACGGGCCCAGTTGAAGGCTCGGGTGGATTCGGCTGCGGCTGAAGAACGGGTGACGGCCGCCGAAGTCGAGCGCTTTCGCCCCCTCTGGGAGAAAGAGGAGATCAGTCGTCAGGACTTTGACCGCAAAACGGCCACCGCCGAGAGAGCCCGCCAGAGCCGCAAGGACGCCGAAGAAGCCTACTTGCGGGCGCAGCGCGGCACCCCTCGCGAAGAATTGGAGCAAAGCCGTCAGCAATGGCTGCAGGCCCGCGCCGCCTGGGAGCTGCTGGCCCACGGCACGCGCCCCGAAGAAGTGCGGGCGGCGGCCGCTCGGGTCGAGCAGGCCCGAGCCCAGCTCGATCAGTTGCGCAATGGAGACACACGCGAGCAGCGGGCCCAGAAGCGGGCGGCCATGCAGGCCGCCCAGGCCAGCTTGCGCAGTCAGCGCGACCGGGTGGACGAGCGCCTGGTCAAGGCGGTGGAAGGGGGGCAGGTGGAGCGGATTCCCGTGGCCGTGGGAGATCTGGTCAATCCCGGCGCTACTCTGCTGCGCCTGGCCAACCCGCGCGACGTGTGGATCCGCGTCTATGTGCCGGAAGCAAAACTCGCTCACATCCAGGTGGGCGGCCCGGTGCAAATTCAGGTGGACGGACTGGGCGCGCAGCTGAAAGGCCATATCGAAAGCATCAACACCCGGGGTGAGTTCAAGCCGGCCAACCTGCAGTCCAGCGAAGAGCGCGCCCGCCAGGTCTTCGGTGTGAAAGTGCGTCTGGACCAGCCCGATGAGCGGGTCAAGCCGGGTCTCTATGCCGACGTGAAGCTATGAACGCTATCGAGACGCGCGGCTTAACTCGCAAGTTCGGCGATTTCACGGCCGTCGACGGCCTGGATCTGCAAGTCGAGCGCGGCTCCATTTTCGGCTTCCTGGGCCCCAACGGCAGCGGCAAAAGCACCGCCATCCGTATGCTCAGCGGCTTGCTGGAGCCCACCGCCGGAGAGGCCGTGGTGCTGGGCCGCGACGTGCAAAAGGACCCGGAAGGGGTCAAGCGCTCCATCGGTTACATGAACCAGGCCTTCAGCCTGTATCGCGATCTGACCGTGCGCGAGAACCTGAACTTCTTCGGGCGTATCTACGGGCTGCGGGGCGAGCACTTGAGTCGGCGCCAGCGCGAAGTGGTGAACCTGGTGGGTCTGGAAAAATACCTGGATCGCCGCAGCGGCCAGCTTTCCGGCGGTTGGAAGCAGCGGCTGGCGCTGGCCGCCGCCCTCATCCACGAGCCGGAGCTGGTCTTTCTGGACGAGCCCACGGCCGGCATCGATCCGGTGGCCCGTCGCGATCTTTGGGACCTTCTTTTTGACCTGGCCGGGCGCGGCAAGACCCTGTTCGTGACCACACACTACATGGACGAAGCCGAGCGCTGCAACGAAATTGCCTACATCTACCTTTCCCGCTTGATGGTCAAAGGCACCCCGGCCCAGCTGAAAGCCCGCCCCGAGGTCACCCCGCCGGGCACGCGCCGGGTGGCCGTGCTCAGCGATCAGCCGGCCCAGACGCTGGCCCAGCTGCGCCAGCAGAAATGGGCGCTGGACGCTACCCTGGTGGAGTCGGAGATCCACATTCTGCTGGCGGCGGACACCCCCCAGGAACGACTCGAGGCGCTGGGGCGGGTGCGCGACATCGAGCCTTCGCTGGAAGACGTCTTCGTGGCCCTGACGCGGGCGGCCGCATGAAGCTGTGGCGCGACATTCTGGACATGGCCTACAAAGAGACGCTGCACATCCGGCGCGACATCTCCACGGCGTTTTTCGCCTTGCTGCTGCCCATGATGCAGTTGACCTTGTTTGGCTTCGCCATCGACTTCGACGTGCGCCAGGTGGCCACGGTGGTGGTGGATTTCGATCAGAGCCGGGAAAGTCGCGAATACGTGCAGTCGCTGCAGAACACGGAGAATCTGCGGGTCGTGGCCTACCTGAGTTCCCCGGACGAAGCCCTGGAGCGCATTCGCCGGGGCACGGCCCGGGTGGCTCTGGTTATCCCCCCGGACTTCTCCCGGGCCGAGAAACCGCAGGTGGCGGTGGTGATCGACGGCTCCGACAGCCAGGTGGCCAATCCGGCCCGCCTGGCGGTGCTCAAGCCCCAGAGCGACCCGGCGGTGGACGTGCGCGTGGAAATGCTCTACAACCCCAACAACCGCACCGAGGTCTACACCATTCCGGGCCTGCTGGGCATCATTTTGCAGTTGGTGACGGTGGCCCTCACCTCATTTTCGTTGGTGCGCGAGCGCGAGCAAGGCACGCTGGAGCAGCTGATGGTCTCGCCGGTCAGCCGCCTGGGACTCATGCTGGGCAAGATTGCCCCCTATTTCTGCCTGGCCATGATCGAACTGGTGCTGGTAATTCTGGCCGCCCGCGTCGTCTTCGACACCCCCCTGCGCGGCAGCTTTCTCTTGATGTGGTTGCTCTCGGTGCCCTTCGTGCTGGCCGGCTTGTCACTGGGGCTGGCCATTTCCACGGTGGCCCAGAATCAGGCCCAGGCGATGCAGCTGACCATGCTGACCTTCCTACCCTCGGTGCTGCTCTCGGGCTATCTGGCCCCGCGCGAGACCCTGCCGCTGCCGCTGCACCTGCTCTCCAATCTGATTCCCGTGACCTGGTACATCCAGATCACCCGGGGGATTATGGTGCGCGGGGCGGGCATGGGGGATTTGTGGGCGCCGTTCTTGGGCCTGTGCACCATCACCTGTGTGCTGGTGGCGTTTTCCACCAGCCGTTTCCGGAAAAGCTCGGGATAGTCGATGCGCAAAGGACAGGAAGAAGAAACGCGCGCCCGCCTGCTCGAGGCGGCCGCCGAAGTGTTCGCTGAAGTGGGCTATCATGCCGCCACCATCCGCCAGATTTGTGGCCGGGCCCAGGCCAACGTGGCTCTGGTCAACTACCATTTTGGCGACAAAAGCGAGCTCTACGAAGCGGTAGTGCATTCGCTGCTACGCGATTCGGCCGTGCTCGAAGTGCAGGAACGCTTGAGTCGTCCCGACCTCAGCCCCGAGCAGACCCTGCGTGAAGTCATTCACCTGCGGCTGCGCGGCATCTTGCACCACGAGCGCCACAGCTGGCATCTACGCCTGCTGTGCCACGAAATGGCCAACCCCTCGCCGGCCGCCGCCCGCGTCCAGCAGCTTTTTCTGCAGCCCATCGCGGCTCGCGCCTCCCAGCTGGTGGGAGAGATCCTGGGTTTGCCGGCCGACCATCCCAAGACCCGCCTGTGTCTCTTCAGCATTGCCGGCCAGGTTCTCTTCCACGTGCTTAGCTTCACGGCGCTGGGCAAGCTGAGCGGTCGGCCGGCCATCACCGAGGCCGAGTGCGAAGTGCTGGCCGACCACATCAGCGAGTTCTCCCTGGCCTACCTGAATTTAGGGAAAATTTCAGAGTAGCCGCCTAGACTGGCTGTATGAACGTTTCCGGCTATTTCAAGAACCTCTACAGCTCCACCACCATGGGAGCCAGCACCACCTTTCGCGACATCCGTCACGAGCTGGGCAGCAATCGTTTTGAAGATTATTGCGCCGACAAGCTGGACCTGGGCGTGGGCTACTACGGCAACATCGAGAAGTATCAGCAGAATCAGCCCCTGATCGCGGCCGAAGCGGAAAAGCACCCGGTGGCCCGATTGGGCTTTAACGCGCTGGGAACGTCGCTCGGCGTGGTCGGCGGACTGTTCGGCGGCATCCACGGGTTCTGCGTGGGCGTGGTCGGTCGTCACAGCCTCGACGGCCAGGGCTACTAACTTCGTCTTTTCAGAAGGTCTTTGAGTCGGGCCAGATCGCGGTCCAGGTGGGCCAGTAGCTGATCGCTCTGGCCACTGCCCCAGATCAGCGCGCCCAGACTTCCCACCAGCATGCAGACGCCCAGCGGCGGCATCCAGGCCGTCAAGGCCAGGCCACTGCCCAGCGCCACCAGCGGCGCCCGATTGCTGCTGCTCTGCGCCGGTTCCTCCATGACCCCGCGCGGCACCTGAGCGTGACGGACCAGCAGCTGGGTCAGCTTCACGGCGGCTCGCGCGCGGGCGGCACGTGGACCCCGCAAAATCAGGCGAAAGCTGCTCAGATCCAAGGGCAACCCGGAAGCCGAGATATAGGCCGAGCAGGAAACGATACCCGGCGTCAGGTCCATCTCTTCCCGGTCCACCACCACTCCGTCGGAAATCCAGTAAATCATGCTGGGGGTGGGCAGCGGTTTCCAGCCGGTGGCGGTGGCGCGGAAGTGGGCCGACACCAGGCAGGCCAGTGAAATTCTTCCCCAAACCCGGGGCACCGAATGCACGCGAGGCACCAGCGCGCCCGGCTGAGAGACCGATTGGAAGGTGGATTCGGGCAGCGGCAGTTCGGCCAGGTCCGGATCGTCGTTGAGGTCCGAGTAAAAGGGAAAGGCGGTGGGGGAGAGACCGTGCTGCGGGCAGCGCTGCAGGCCTTGAATGGGGCGGCCGTCCACCAGCAGGGGCACGGGACACAGGAAGGCTCGACTGGTCAAGACCTGCAAGAGCTCGGCGTTCCAGCGGGCCGAGGTATCGTTGGGCGAAATCTTCAGGAAGAAGTTGGGCCCCGCCGGACCGGCCTCCTCGCTCCACTGGTTGCGATAGGTCCAGCTGCGCGGCTGGCCCGGCCAGCCGCACTCAAAGGTGCAGTTCTGCACCGCCAGGCTCCATAGACCGCGCTTCAGGTGCTGCCAGGCGCGATTCTGCTCGCGCGGAATGCGCCCGAAAAGCACCGGCAGGTCGGGAAACTCTTGTTCTTCGGGCTGGAATTCGATCAGCGTGTAGCGGCGCAAAAGACGCACCGAGATGCCCGCCACACCCGCCACCACGGCCGCCTGGACAATCTTGAGAACCCAGAAGCTGGGGTCGGGAAACTGGTAGGTGGCCAGCTTTTCCAGCGCTTTTTCGGGGTCCAGGCTGAAGACGCCGCTGGAATCCAGCTGTGCTTCCTCGATCAGCTGGTCGATTTCTTGCATTCAGTTGATCTTCAGGTCGGCTTTGAGGTCGACGTCCCATTCGCCGTCCTTGCCCTGCACCAGAAAGTGAATCTGGTTGCCGGTCACGGTGAACTCCTTGACCATCTTCAAAACGCTGCGCCCACCCGCGCTTAGAGGCTTGACCGGGGACCGCAGGTTGAGCCCCTCCAGGTCCTTCAGGGCCACCGTCTTGGGGGTCGGCCCGTCCTTCAGATAAAAAGTCAGCCCGCCCAGCCACTCGGTCTTCTGCTCATCGGAAAAACAGTCCACGTGATAGCCGTTGATCCCCTTCTTGGGATCCGACCACTCCACCGTATAGCCCTTGATGCTCTTGGCGCGCAGAGTGTGCCAGGTATCGGCGGCCGCAACGCCGGCCAGGAGTAGGGCAAGGACGAGAAAACGCATGTCCGGACCTTCGCACTCTCGACCGGCCAATCTTTTTTTCTCAGACCCCTTTAGCCGCCTTTCCCTCGGACCGATAACCATGGGGCGGAGGATTGAACATGCGGAAAAGACGACGGGGTTACGCACTTTTACTGGTTTTGGGAGTGGTCACCATCTGGTCCATCACGGTGGTGGCCATGGCCGCCACCGCTCAGGCCAGCCTGGGGGCCGCCTGCCGAACCAACGAGAGCATTCAGGCCATGTATATCGCCGAGACGGGAGTGGCCACGGCCGACCTGGCTCTGCGCGATGACCACAGCTACGCCGGGGAAAGCAAGAAGATCGGCGACGTCAGTTATGTCAGCAAGGTCTACCAGGCTCCCGGCCCCGCTCCCAACGGCGCCGTTATTCCGGCCAACTGCGTCTATGTGCTCAGCTCGGGCACTTCCGGCGGCAGCGTCCGCACGGTGGGTGCGCTACTGCGCCTGGGCGCCGCCGCCAAGCCCATCCAAGGCGGCTACGTGGTGGACAAGCTTTCGCTGACGGCTGCCTCCTGGATCGATTCCTATTCCTCCACCGAAGGTCTCTACAGCCTGCGCACCGCCCATGACAACGGCGACGTGGTCACTAACTCGGTCAACCCCGGCAGCATTCAGCTGTTGTTGGCTTCGCGCATCGCCGGCACCGCCTTCGTCGGACCCAAAGGCCAGCTCTCCGGACCGACCGCCAACTTCACTTCCACCCTCAACACCCCCGACGTCGCCTGGATGGACCCCACCAGCACCATCGACGCTCAGCAGTCGCAAGTCACTCCGCTGCAGGTGCCCGCCGTGGTGGTGCCCGACCTGGGAGGCAGCCGCGGCGACATTTCCCGCGTGCTGCCCGGTGTCACCACCCTCGACCCCGGCACCTACGGTTCCGTCTCCACCGCCGCCCTGGGACAGGTGCGCCTCAATCCCGGCACTTACGTCTTCGACTCGCTCAACGTGTTGGCCGGAAGCATCGTGACCAACGGGCCTGTCAAAATCTACATCAAAACTCGAGCTCAGGTCGGAGTCGGGGGACTGGCCAACACAACCCTCAAGCCCTCCAACATGATTCTCATCCTGGCCGACGGTGCCAACAGCACCGTCGCCGGTGGTTCCCAGGCCGCGGCCGTCATCTACGGACCCAAAGCCGACATCAACATTGTGGGAGGCAACGATATTTACGGCGCCGTGATCGGCAAAACCGTCTCCGTGCTGGCCGGCAGCCGCCTCCACTTCGACGAAGACCTCAAAACGCTCAAATTCGACCCCAGCAACGGCGCCAGCAAAGGTGGCGTACTGGTCATGCAGCGCTTCTAAAAGCTAGCGGAGTTTGCGGCCCGTTGCCGTGGTGGAAATGCCCTTCTGGCTGAAGGCTAGCGTGCCGCGTCCGCAGCTCTGGCACGTCGTCCACTGCAGCAACGACAAAGAAACCTCCGGGACATACCTGAGGATCTCCCCGCAATGAATGCAACAACTCATGAAGTGGTCTTCCCAAAATTGAAAAAAATTCCTGCCAGATCCCCTTTGGCAGTGCCCAGTCTATCCAATCAGACTCAAAGGAACCTGAACGGGCCCGCGCCCATGCCCCTCAAAATGAACCGGGTCAACTCGTCCAGATAGGCACCGTCCAGCGAGCCGTCGGTGACCACCACCCGCCAGTAGAGCAACCCGCCCGCCGCGTCGGAAAACAGCTCGACGTCCGCCTCAGCGTCCAACTCGCCGCGCTCGACGGCTCGGGCCAGCAGCACGGCGGCGCGTGCCCGGCGCGTCACCTGCAATCGCCCGCGAATCGCCTCGGCCAGCTCCGGCGAACGCAGCATTTCGGCGTGCAGGTCGGGCAGAATGCGCCGCACCAGCGGCCGCCGCAAGAGCCGGGAGAGATGCTCCAACAAAGTGCGCAGATCGCCGCCCAGGGAGCCCGTGTCCGGAACCTCGGCGATGGCCAGATCGGCTTGCTCCAACCGGTCGATGACCATGGCCATTTTTGACCCCCAGCGCCGATACAGCGCCGCCTTTCCCACGCCCGCCCGGCGTGCCACCGCCTCCAGACTCAGAGCCCCATAGCCATGGCGAGCCCACTCCGCGAACAAGGCCACCGTCAACGCCGCCGTTACCCCGGGCTGGCGCACGGCCGCGCCGGCCGGCGGGCGAGGGGTATCGTCGGAACGCTTGCGTTTCATCGTCAGTTAGTTTACCATAGATCGCGTCGGAACGGATCCGTTCCGACGAAAGGAGATTCTATGATCGACTCACCGTGGGCGGACTTCAGCCGCTTCCTGAAAAACGCACTGGGGGAGGGGCTTCGGCCCGAGCTGCAGGACGTCAACGACTTCTTCGCGGCCGACGCTGTCTTTGAGTTCCCTTTCGCACCGCCCGGTTATCCCACCCGACTCGAAGGCCGGGAAGCCATCCGCGCTCACTTGGCCCAACTGCCCGGCCAGATCGTGATTCACCGCTTCGATCCGCCTACCGTCCACCGTACTCAGGAAGCCGGAGTCGTCATTTTGGAATATGCGGTGCGCGGCCAGGCGGTGGCCAGCGGACGCTCCTACAATCAGCGTTACCTCAACGTCATTACTCTACGGGACGGAACCATTGCGCACTTCCGAGATTACTGGAATCCTCAAATCGTGCTGGAGGCTCTGCAAGCATGATTTTGCTCACCGGAGGCACCGGTAAGACCGGCCAGCGCATCGCCGCCCACCTGGGAGTTCAAGCTCGAATCGTCTCGCGCCATTCTCCCTTGAGATTTGACTGGGAGGATCCCACCACCTACGCTGCCGCCCTGCATCAGGTGCGGGCCGTCTATCTGGTCGCTCCCGCCGGCGTCAGCAACCTGCTGCCGGCCATGCGCCCCTTTCTGGAGCAAGCCCTGGCCAGCGGGGTCGGGCGTTTCGTGCTGCTCTCTTCCTCGGCTCTGGCCGAAGGCGGCCCTCTCATGGGAGAGGTGCATGGCTGGCTTCACCAGCACGCTCCCGGCTGGGTGGTGCTGCGACCTTCCTGGTTCATGCAGAACTTCAGCGAAGGCCCTCACCGCCATACCATGGACCAACAGTCCACCCTCTACTCGGCGACCGGGCAAGGAAAGGTCGCCTTCATCGATGCCGAGGACATCGCGGCCGTGGCCGCCCGAGCCCTGCAGCAACCGGACTTTCCTTCAGGGGAGCTGCTTCTCACCGGGCCCGAAGCCCTCAGCTACGATCAGGTGGCCGAGATTTTCAGCCAGCTGCGGGGAACCCCCATTCATCACCAGCCGCTCAGCGTAGACCAACTCGCCGAAAACTATCGCCAGGCCGGCCTGCCTCGGGAATACGCCCACACCCTGGCCGCCATGGACCAGGCCATTGCCGAAGGGGCCGAAGATCGGGTCAGCGACCAGGTGCAGCGCATCACCGGCCGGGCGCCTCGAAGCTTTGCGGACTTCGCCAGCGACGCCTACGTAGCCCGCAAGGGCGACCCATCGTGAAACCGCCCCAACTTGCGTAGCCCTTCCAGAACCTCCAACGACCGCCCACAACGGGCCGCCTCGCGCGTTTGGTGAGCGATCTTCACGACCTCTTCCGGCAGATTGGGCTCGTCCCCGGTATAGTACGCGATCCATTCCTCGATATTCAGCACGGTATCCCCCCCGACAGACCTGATCGTTGCGATTATAGTAAACCATTGGGGGCCCTTTGCCGTCACCAGCCTTGACCACAGACCCGCCGGTCCACATCTAGATAGCGGAATAGGAATGAAATCGGTTCCCCGCTCAGAAGAATCCTGCCGTGAGAACCACCAGCGCTCTGGCTCGGGTCTTCCTGGTGCTGGCACCGCTGGCCAGCCTCTGGGTCGCCTGGGTCATGCACCCCCCGGTCGCGGATCCGGCCGCGCTCCAGGCCGTCCTGGATACGGCCAGCCAGCGACGCGAGGCCCTCTACCTCCGGGCCCGCGACCCGGGCCAGAATGGCGCTCTGCACCCGGAATTCGCCTCCTGGTGGCGAGCCAAAGGTTCCTCGGCCCCCCTGGATGCCTTTCTGGAAAACTGGACCCGCTATTCCAGCCAGAACCAAGAACGACTCCTGGACCACCGGGCTCTCCAGTCCGATCCCCACTACCGCAAGTCCAGGAAAGACTTTCAGGCTCTGGTTCCCGACCTGGAAGAGGCCTTGCTCAAGCCCGTTTTCTGTTCCACCTCTCCGGCCTTCCAGGACCATCTGCGCATGCTCGTCCTGAAAAAGCTGACGCTGGGCCTGCAGGCCCTGGCCGAGGACCAATTGTCCCAGGGGCATCCCGAACAGGCGATCCGTTCCGTCTATCCGGTGCTGGCGTTGAGCCATCACTACTTCGACCATGAACTGGGCATGGACCACCTGTTAGCCAACTCCTTCTTAAATTACGGCTGCGAAACTCTCCTGCATATTCTCGATTCCCAAGACATCAAGCCGGAGGCCTGGATCTTCCTGAAGGATAAATTGCCGGCCGTGCTTCCCTCCCCATCTGCCCTGGCTTACACGCTGGCCGGAGAAATGCTCTTCATGCGGGAACACTCCTCCGATCCACCGATTGGAACCGTTAGCTGGACCGAAAGAGTCATCCATTTCCTGCCCGGCCTTGACCGTCGGGAGCATCGAATGATGGACAATTTTATGGTGCGCGCCTACCAGGCCGCGGCGCGCGACGAACTCCCCCAGATTCGCCAGGCTCCCTTCCAAATGACCGAATGGGCTCTGGGAAAAAGTGGCTACTATGAGAGCCAGTTTTCTATCAATGTCGACGCGACCGCCCGCCTGACCGCCCGCCACCGACGCATTCTGGCCGCTATCTATCTCTTTGCCTGCCTAAAGGAATACCAATTTCGGCACCACCGCTACCCCGCAAACTTGAACTTCGTCTCCGCCCCCTGCGAGTTCCAATACATCCCCGGCAAACTTCTCAGCGTGCAACTCCCCGCCCACAACTACAGGAGAACTCCCGTCTACCCACCAGAACGAAAGATTCATCTCGGCCCCACCAGCCTGGAATTCGACTTATCTCCCTGAAAACAGGCGACCGCCCCTCGACCGAGAAAAAGGCCGAATGTTCAAGAGACTTCCGCTGCTCGTCCTGGCCCAGCTCCTGGCTCTCACCGGCTGGGCCGGAGAACCCCCTTTCCTGATGGCCGTCGAAGACGTCTTCACCATCTCCGGCCGTGGCACCGTCGTCACCGGCCGGGTCGAGCGCGGCAGCATCCAGGTCGGCCAACCGCTGGAGCTGGTCGGCCTCGAGAAAGACGCCCAGACCCAGGTCGTCCACATCGAAGTTTTCCGTAAACTTCTCACCCGCGTCGAAACCGGCCAGAACTGCGGCCTGCTGTTGCGCGGCCTGCAACGCGACCAGATCCTGCGCGGCCAGGTTCTGGCCACCCCCGGCAGCATCCAGGCCCACACCACCTTCAGCGCTAACACCAACTGGCTCCCCAAAGACAAAGGCGGCCGCACCACTCCGATTACCGCCGAATACCGACCCTACTGCCAGTTCCGCACCGCCTCGGTCACCGGCGAAATTCTCGACCTCACGGGCAGCCTCGAGCCCTCCGGCGACACCCCACTCAAAATCCGCCTGCAACAACCCGTCGCCCTGGAAAAAGGCCAGACCTTCACCATCTCCATGGGCTCCCGCACCATCGCCAACGGCACCATCACCGAGCTCTAATCATCTAGAACGACGCCCCGCACGGGGCGCGAACCGCTCTGCAGTCCTCCTAGAGTTTGTGGTGCAATCGATGGATTGCACTACGGATTCGGAGAGCCTCGAAGAATCGAAAAGTCGCTTAGGGCTTGAGAAGGACCGAACCGGCCGACCGGCCCGACTCCACCTCCTGGTGGGCCAGGGCCGCCTCGCTCAGCCGGTAGCGGCCCCACACATTCGGCCGAATTGCACCAATGGCAACGGCCTCCCAAACATCCGCCGCTCGCTCCCGGTATTCCGCCAGCGAAGAAGTGTGGGCGGCCAACGAAGGACGCGTCAAAAAGAGCGAACCCTTGGCATTGAGGGTGGCCAACTCCACCGCCGACGGCGCGCCCGAGGACGCTCCAAAAGACACCATCAGGCCGCGAGGCCGCAGGCTGTCCAACGAAGCCTCCCAGGAAATCCGCCCCACCGGATCATAAACGACGTTCGCCTTCTGCCCTTGGGTTAGGCGCGCCACCTCCCCAGCCAGTTTCTCGCGGTCGAACACCAAGACAGCGTCACAACCCAATTGTTCCGCCCCCTCTACGCTCGCCTGCTTAGAGACCACGCCGATCACGAAAGCTCCCAGGTGCTTGGCCCAGGTCGCCATCAATTGACCCAGCGCTCCACCCACCCCATAGAGCAGAACCACGGTGCCCGGCCCTACCGGATAAGTGGACTTGAGCAAATACTGGGCCGTCAAACCCTTGAAAAGCACCGCCGCGGCCTCTTCCTCGCTCACCTCCTCCGGAAGCTTGAGAAGCCGGTCCGCCGGATAGATCCGACCGCTTGCATAGGCTCCTAAAGGCCCGCCCGCGTAAGCAACCCGATCGCCTACCCCAAACGTCTCCACCTCGGCACCCAGAGCCACGACCCGACCGGCCGCTTCCAGCCCCAGGCCCGAAGGCAGCGCAACCGCCACCGCCCCGTTTCTCTGCGTGATATCCAGGTAATTTACGCCCACCGCGCTCTGCTCGAGCCAGACCTCTCCCGGCCCGGGGGACGACTCCGCCACCTCCTCCAGGGCCAGAACTTGGGGAGAACCGATTTGCTGAAAACGAACGATGGAAGCCATAGCTTAATCCTCCTGCTGAACTCCCGCTAGCATAGACCCTCAGCCGGACAGCAGAACAGATTCAATAAAGATAACATGGCACCAGTACAGTTTCCTGCAAAACCTTCTGTCCCGCACGGGGCGCGCCAGAACTGTACTTCTTACGCCAGAGCCTGGCACAGATCTTTCCAGAGATCTTCCACGTCCTCGATTCCCACGCTCAGCCGAATCAGGCCCGCCGGTAAATGCCCCTGGCCGGGAACGGCCGCCCGCCGTTCCATGGTGGACTCCACTCCTCCCAGACTGGTGGCGTGCCGGATCAGTCGAATCCGCCGGCAAGCGGCGTCCGCGTCCCCTCGCACATCAAAAGAAATCACCGGGCCGAAACCCTTCAGCAACCGCCTGGCCGCCGCGTGGGTGGGATGGGCCGCCAGGCCCGGATAGCGCACGCAGGCCACTGCCGTGTGCCGGGATAGCCGCTCCGCCAACTCCATGGCGTTCTGCTGGGCCCGCTGCAATCGCAAGGCCAGCGTGCGCACCCCCCGCACCGCCAGAAAGGCCTCTAGCGTCCCGGGTGTGGCTCCGTGCAACTCGCGAGAGACGCGTAGCGCCTGCCAGCGTTGCTCTTCTCGAGTGGTGGCCACCCCGGCCAGCAAGTCCGAGTGGCCTCCGATAAACTTGGTGGCCGACTGAATCGAAAAGGTCGCGCCCAGCTCCAGCGGCTGCTGATGGAGCGGCGTAGCGAAGGTGTTGTCCACGGCCAGGATGGCCCCGGTCTTGCGAGGAGCCGCACAAATCACGTCCAATTCGGCCACGATCAGCAAAGGATTGGAAGGCGACTCCAGCCACAGCAGATCGGACTCGGCGGCCGCCTCCACCCATGCCGCCGTATCTTCGACCGCCAGACGCCGCACCGACCATCCATTTTTGCGCGCACCGGCCGCCACCAGCCCGCTCACCCCCTGATAACAATCCTCCGGGAGCACCACCCGCGCCCCGGCCGACAACTGGTCAAACACGGCCGAAATTGCCGCCATTCCTGAAGAAAAGGCCACCGACCGCCCTTGCTCCAGACCGCCCAGGATCTCTTCCAGGGCTTCCCAGGTCGGCGTGCCATTGTCCCGTGCGTAACCCCGCTCACTTCCCAAAAGAAAGTTGGAGGCCGGCACCAGCGGCGTATTCAAAGGCGAGCCGCAACCCTCCGGACGTCCCGCCGAAACAAGCCAGGATTCCACTCTCAGCTCCTCAGACATGGTGCCTCCCTTCGACCAGAAGGGCCGCGTCTTCTCGTCCCTGGGCTCGTAAGCCCGCGGCCACGCCGGCGCGGTCCTCGGCACTCCGATTCTGGCTCATTTTCCACTTGCCTTGCAGCGAATCCATGCTGATCTCCACTCCCACAATTCCCTTGAGCTGCCCTTGAAGGTAAGCCTCGGGAGCATCCGCCACCGCCCACGGCTGCCCCTGCGTCTGCTCGAAAAAGTCGGTCAATTCGCTGACGTGCCGGCGCAACCACTCGGGGTCGTCCACCACTCGGGCCGAGCCGCGCACCTGAACCATCGAGTAGTTCCAGGTCGGGACCACCTTACCATGGTGCTGCTTGGAGGCGTACCAGGACGGCGTCACGTAGGCTTGCGGACCCTGAAAAACCACCAGCACCTGCCCGGCCAGGGCTCTCTGTCCATTAGCCTTGGAAAGATGCCCCCGCAACATTCCCTGATCCGCATCCAGATAGAAGGGGATCAGATTGGCCTCAGCCGCCTCCCCGGTCACCGAGACCAGCAGACCCAACGGATGAACCCTTAGAAAATGGTGAAGCTCCTCCACCTCTTGAACTTGGTAAGCAACCGGACAGTACACGACATCTCCTCACACCCCTTGATTCTGCCGCCATTTTAAGGGCAAACTGGTCACAGCGAAACGTCCAGTTTTGCATCAAAAAGGCAGACCAGTTGGAGATCATGAACAAATCCCGCGGCATCTACCAGGACATCAGGGCCCAGATTCTCGACGGCACTTATCCTGCCGGATCGCCTATGCCCTCCACCCGGGCGCTGGCCCTGGAGCTAGGAGTGGCCCGAACCACGGTGGTCACCGCCTACGACCAACTGCTTTGCGAAGGTCTCATCGAAACCCGGCCGGGAGCGCCCACTCGCGTCGCGCTCGTCCATCCTGTCGCCCCACCAACAGGCACAAAAACCGAAATCTCCCGCCCCAACCTGTCGGCATACGGCCTGCGCGTCGAGCGCATTCCGCCGCGTTATACCCCCAGGTCCGACGAGCTGCGGGTCGATTTTCGCTACGGAGATCTGACCGGCTCGGACTTTCCAACTCAAACCTGGAGACGCGCGCTCGCGCAGGCGGCCTCGCTGGCCTGCCCGACCATCGCCTACGCCGATCCGCGCGGCAATCCGGAACTACGCAAAGCTCTCCAGGCCTATCTCTGGAGGACTCGAGGCATCCGCTGCCAGGCCGACCAGCTCCTGATCGTCAACGGCTCCCAGCAAGGCCTCGACCTCTGCGCCCGCCTGCTGCTGAATCCCCAGGACCGATTCGTGATGGAAGAACCAGGCTACGCTATGGCCCGCCATCTATTCATGTCCGTCGGCGCCCAACCCGTCTCTTTGAAAGTCGACCACCAGGGATTGGACACTCGCAAGCTCACGGAGGTCGAGGCCAAACTGGCCTACGTCACCCCCTCTCACCAGTTTCCTCGCGGAGGCGTCATGCCACTGGCCCGCCGCCAAGAACTACTGGAGTGGTCCGAGGCCAACGACGCCTACATCGTGGAGGACGATTACGACGGAGAATACCGCTACGACATCAAACCCGTCCCTCCGCTCATCACCCTCACCGCCGCCCGCCGCACTCTCTACCTCGGCACCGTTTCCAAAACGCTCTCGCCCATGCTGCGCCTCGGCTACCTGCTGGTGCCGGAACCACTGGCCCCCGTCTTCGCCACCGCCAAAGAACTGCTCGACCGGCACACCCCAACGCTCCCCCAAGACGCCCTCACCGCCCTGCTGCAAAGCGGCGCTTACGAACGCCACACCCGCCGCATGCGCCGCCGCAACGGCGAACGCCGAGGGGCGCTCTTAAAGCACCTCCAGCAAACCCTGGGCGGGCAGATCGAAGTGGAAGGCGCCGACGCCGGACTTCACCTGCTGGCCTGGCTGCCCAACCTGCCAGTCCACCTGGAAACCCAACTCCTCGAACTCGCCCGACGGAAAGGACTCGGCCTCCACTCCGTCACCCCCCTCTACCACCAGGCCACCCCGCCCTGCATCGGCCTCATCCTGGGCTACGCCGGCCTCAGCCTGTCCCAGATCGCGCTGGGAGTCCGTCTCCTGGCCGAAGTCGTGAGGCAAGTCGATGGATGAGAACCGGCAACGCGAGTGCGATGGTCCAGGAGCGATCAGGGGATGTGGGGCTCCTGTGCGAATGAACGGGGTTATGGAAGAGCAATATTCTGCGCGAGCAAGTTTTTGCGCTCTAATCATCGGTCTGGGTCTCATGGCCATGCCTGTCGCAGCTGAAGAGGTCCTCAGGCTACGGATTCCGCAATCCCCGGAGTCGCTGCTCCGATTGACCGAGTTTTTTCCTCAGATGAACTATGCCTTCGACGGCAGGGGGGTTTGTTATGTGGCGGGCGACCGTCTCCGGGATGTTGAGTTCCCTGAAGACTTCCCTTGCGAATGGTTGCCATTGGACGTGGGGTCCACTCGGCTGGAGCTTACCTCAGAAACGCTAGCCTGCTCACGGGTGACCTTCCGTGATCTCTTTCCTTGGGCTCCAGTCTTGCTCAGTCCAAGGGGAGACTTCTATGTGGTGGGGGCAACGGAGGCGTTGGGGAGCCCGGCGTGTCCTTATCGGTCTTTACCCGCCAGCGATCGAAGCGAGCCGGAGCGCTGGGTGGAGTCCCTGTGTGAAGTCGACCAGGTAGACGGGCCTGAGGGAGTCGGAATGGGGGGCGCTCCAACTCGGGCCTACGGGCTGTTCTGTCGGTTGCAGAGGCTCGGAGGGCCTGGAATCGCGCATCTGAAGTTCATTTTGGAGGAAGGGAGTCCGGCAGCGCGTTTAATGGCCTGCTGGGCTTTGAGGCAAATGGGGGAGGCAGAAACGGCCGAGCATCACCTGACGGAATTGCTGGAGTGCGACGAGGAGGTCGTCTGGCGCTCGGGGTGCTCGGTTTCGCACCACCCGGCCGCTGAGCTGGCTAGTTGGCTGTTAGAGTGCCCGGGCCGAAGCTTTTAGTGGGAGATGGAATGCGAATAGAGACTTCCGAGCCGCTTGGTTCCGTGCCTGGACCAGCGAAGCCGATTCATTGGCTCTGGCGGTTGATGCGCGCCGTTCTGACAGCCTTCGCGGTGCTGGTGTGCGCTTTCGTCTGTCTGCTTTTTGTGAACCCGCGAGGCATCAAGACCAGAGCTCAGGGACAGTTGATAGGCTGTAAGGTGAACTGCAAGAACCTGGCCACGGCACTGGACATGTATGCCACAGACAACAAGGGGCGATATCCGGTTCGGATTCATCAACTCATCCGGGGAAAGTATCTGAAGGAGTTCCCAATCTGTCCCGCGGCAGGCAGCGATACCTACCGCAAGAGTTATCAGATTCAGAGGAGTCCTGATCGCTTCTCCTTTTTGTGCCAGGGGAACAATCATCCCAAGGCCTACGCGGGTTTTTCGCCCCCGTTTGACAATTTTCCTCAATATTCGTCGGAGATGGGATTGCTTGACCATCCCTAATTGTGCCCAGGGATTCGGTTGCAATCGTCTAGCTGTGCAGTATCTGCACAGCCCATCGGGCCAATTGGCCAGGAAAGCCTGTAAATAAGAAGCCCCTGTGCGTGGCACGCACAGGGGCTGGAAAAGTAAATCCGGGGGAGCGGACACTCACCGGGTGTCCGCTCCTCCGATCGAATTACTGATTGGTGCTGCGGGGCGGCACGATCTGAATGATGGTCGAGTCCGTCTTACCCTGGTAGGACGCATTGATGGTCACGTTGTAGGGCGTGGGTGTGGCCTGAGCATCGGGAGCCAGCGATAGCTGCACGCCATTGCTGGTGGTCACGAAAACGGCGTGGGACTGGTTGGTCGGATCGTCCACCGACCAGCTTACCTGGGTCGAATTGTCGACCACCGTATCATCCGACCAGAAGCCGCTGCAGTAATAATTGAAGTTGCTGCCGCTGCTGCTCAGGTTGCTGTAGACCTGGTTGCGGGGGCTGATCTGCAGGCTCCTGACCGACCGCGTCGGGGCCGTCGAGGTGAAGGTCTTATTACCCACCAGGGTTGTGCCATCGGGCTTCAGCAAGGTGGCGTTGACGGTCACCGAGCCGTTTTGGTGCGGCACCACGATGCCACCCAGCAGAGGCAGGTTCAGCACGCTGGCCACCGACGAGTCGCTGGACTGCCAGTTGATCAGCTCGTTGATGGCGTTGACCTGCGGAGCGTTGGGGTCGGTGCTCTGGTAGTAGGCCCAAATCTGCCCTGTGTTGGTGTGGCTGTCGGTTTTCTCCGAACGAGTGGTGCCGTAGCCCAGAGTAAAAGTGCCCCCGATGTTGACTTCGTAAGTCACCTTGACCTGCAGTTTTTTGGAGCCGACCGGCGGGGTGTAGGTCTGGGTGGTGCCATTACTATCCACCGGATAAGTAACCGGCTGGGCGTCCACGTCGTCGCTGAAAGTGAAGGCAGTGGGGTTGCCGTACTGGGCGCATTCCGCCGCGATAAAGGCCTTGCCCACCACTTCGGAAGGCAACAGGTCTCCGGCGACCCAATCGTCGCCTCCGGCGTAGGCAAAGTTCAGAAAGTCGGGTCCAAAGGTGCGGCAGTAAACATAGCAACGCTTGTCACTGCTGCTCAAATGACCGTAGTAGCTGTTGTTGTGATTCAGGCGGAACTCGGCATCGTCGTCGAGATCGGCCGACGGATCGCCAAACAATCCGCCGTTGTTGTAGTTGTAGTAGTCCATCCAAAGGTCGCCGTCGTCCCCGCCGTCGGTGTCGAGGGTAAAAGCCTTAGCCACGTTGTAGAAGCCCAGCCCCGGCAGACCGCCGGTGGACTGACCCGGGTCGGGATAGCTGTCGGTGGAGTTGACCGGGACTTCGTCATCCAGGTCGCCATCGCTGTGCCCATCCAGATCTTTGTCGGCGATGACCGAACTTGGGCTGTATTGTCCGCGCTTCTGCAGGGCGAACATCTCGCCGGAGACGGGCAGATGCCAATCGTCATAGGTGTGGACGGTGGTGTCGGACAGAACCACCTGAAAGGCGGCGCTGTTGGCATTGGAGCGGGCGTGAGCCGAAGTATCCGGGTTGTAGACCGTATCAAACCACATCGTGCCGTACTCGGCGTCGGTGATGATGCCCTCCAGCCCGCTTTCAAAGGGCAGATGCTGGCGTTGCTGCTTCTGTGAGAAGATGTTGGAGTCGAAGTTGGGTCCAGCGAAGTTGATACCGTCTATCAGCTTGGGGTGCAGCGCATAGTTGTGAGCCGCTTCGGCCGCAATGTTCAGAGTGGCCGTCTGCAGCAGACTGAAGCGCCGGAAAAGAGGCGTGATTCTGGCCAGAATCCGATTGTGGCGCCAGGGAAACGACTGCATGTTGCTGGGCGTGTCGAGACCCAGCTGCTGGTTCAAGACCACAGTGCGCAACTGGTCAATCAGCGAATTACTCTTGGCCAGTTTGGTGTCGGCGTCACTCAGCACACCGGGGTATTTCTGCTCCTGGCTGATCGCCGTCACCAGAGCCGAGACATCCGGGGTGTAGGGAGTATTGAGCGTGAGCGTGCCCTGGCTAATGGCAGTGATGGCGGAACGGATGGAAGTGGTTAGCGTGCCCGTCGCGCCCGTGTCCGTGCCATTGCTTTGGAAATCGACGAAGGGGTTGAATTCCGCGTCCAATGAGTTCACGTTCGCCTGGAGAGTGCTATCATAGACGGCCTGCTTGGCCTGGAACAGCTGGTTCTCGATATCCGTCAGTTGACTTTCAATCTGCGTTAGCTGACCGCTGGTGCCAAAGTTCAGGCCCAACATGTTGGCGCCCCAACCCACCGCCGAGCCTACCGCGTCAGTCAGGATGTTGCCTCCCAGACCGGTGGCGATTCCTAGCAGGAACTGGCCCCCCAGACTGCTGGGGCCTTCGACCATAAACACCAGCGGGGGACGAAAGCGCATGTTCAAGCGGGCGCCGGTGGCCTGCTCGATGTTCAGCTTGGCGGCCATCGTCAGGCGAGCCGAATTGACCGCCTGACTGAGGCCGGTCTCCAAGCCGGGAATCGGACGATCCAGCATATCCTCGGTCACCTGATACACGCGTGGCTGGAAGTTGCTGCCTCCCGTGGAGGCGCGCTCGGCCTGGTCCAGCAATTGCTGGCGATAGGCTGCCCAGCCGCCGTTGCGTCCCGCCTCGCGGAAGACGGCCAGCGAGGAGAAGACCGGATTGGGCTCGAGCAAAGCCACTCCGGTTTTCAGACCGGACGGCAGCTTCAGGCCTTTCTTCACCAGGGCCTCGGCGTCTTCGATGTTCAGGCCGCGGGCCTGAGCCACTTCGCTGGCCAGCGTGCTCAGCACTGAAATATGGACCTGGCGCTCGCGCGGATTGAAATTGCGCATCTCGGCTGCAAAGCGGATGTCGGAACCGGGCACGGTCGCTTCCGCGTGGAAATTGGCCGGCAGGGCCAGGTTGTCGAAAAAGACGATCCCGTTGTCGTTGGTGATGCCCTCCGCAATTTGGGTGCCGTCCTGCCCCACCAGCCGGAAGCGCGCCCCCGAGATGTCGCCTCCCAAATAAAGACGGCCCACCACCGTGGTGGCTGGGGAAATATTGCCGGGCGGCACGTAGGCTCCGCCAAAGCTGGTGGTCGTGTCGTTCGCCCCACCGCAACCCACCGCCAGCAGTCCTAGCAAAGTTCCCAACCAGAGTTTGTGTAGCCGTTTCATCATTTACCCCTTGTGCTTAATCTTTATGTCGAGAAAGTCTCGAAGAAGGAGTATAGCACAAGGTTACTAGGGCATCGCGTACGGTTTGCGTACGTTTTTCCTAGCTTGGGAACAAAATGGGAAGAAAAGTGCCTGGATCGCCCGTCTCCCTGCCGCCTATACTCAGCCCATGAAACGCTTCCTCATCGCCTCCTTGCTCCTTGGCGGCCTGGCCTGGGCCCAACAACCCACCCCCGCCCAGTTCGAAGCGGAATGCAACCGCCTTGAGCCGCTGCTAAAAGACTACGACCCCGGCTGCCCGGCCCGTCTGGCCGCCCTGCGCCGCGCCAGTCAAGACCTCCGTCCCGGTCCCGAGCGCGCTCACTACTTCTGGCTGGCGGCCACGCAGGCCGACCTCATGGACGACCGCCAGACTCGTAACCGCCTGCGCTTCCTGGCCCTGGCCGAGCCCGGCGTACCGGCCCCTCGAATGGCCAACTGGCTGCGCCTTACCCTGACCGACTCCACTCTCCAGCAGCCGGACCACAACCGCTTGCTGCAACAGCTCAGCTCCCTTTACGAAGCCCATCCGGACGACGAAATCCTCTGGCAATTGCAAATGGCTCAGGCCCGTTCGGCCGAACACAACGGTCAGGAATCTCTGGCCCGCACCCTGCGCCTGGGAGCGCTGCGTATGGCCGAAAGGCACCGCTGGTATGATCGCCAGCTGGACTATTGGCTGGAAGATTTTCCCCCACTGGCGCCGGAGAAATGGCAGGGCGGCCTGCGTGTGGCCGTCGCCTCCAAGCGTCCCGACCTCTGCTGGCGAGTGCTGGGCGCCTGCGCCACCCTCGATCAGTGGAACAGGGCCGTGCAGGCCTTTCCCGGTCGCCCCGATCCCCTCAAGCTCGAACAGCGCTTTGCTGAAGTTTTTGCCCGAGTGGGCAGCCGCGTCCCCGCACTCAACCACGACCAGCGCGGCCAGAAGTGGGCTCACCTCGTGCAAGTGGCCCAGGCCGCGGGTCGGGTGGAGGAGGAAATCAGTGCCCGCCAGGCCTACGGGGCCAACCTCTGCAAAGCCGGCCACATCAAACTCGGGCTGCGCCAAATGGAAGCCGCCCTGCAGCTGCGCCTCGATCACCCGCTGACCGATCCCGACTGGGCTCCCAACAGCCGCCGCCTGGGATCGCTGGCCCTGGAATTGGCCGACACCGCCTACTGGTATGATCAATCGCAAAAAGCTATGAGCGCCGCCGAGAATATCCTTGACCGCGGCTGGGACCTGCGCTTTCCAGAACAGTATCGCCTCTTCGGCCTGCTTTTCAAGATTGCCAAAACCCACGGCGACCTCCCGGCCATGAACCGCTACTGGGCGGCCCAGCTCCAGCGAGTCGAACAATGGCCCGACTTCATCCGGGGGGAGGTGCTCGGCGAACTGCTCCGGCGTATCCCTCCCGGTCAAGATAAGGACGTTGTCGTGCGCCGTCTGCGCCAGTGGTCGGAGGCCACCCTCAACTCACCCGACAGTCCGGCCGGCCTGCGCTGGAATGCCGCCCTTTACCTGGCCGAGGCACTCGCCGCCCAGGGGGACAAAGCCGGCACGGAGCGCCTTTGGCGTGCCGAGCTGGACCGTGCCCGCGAACGGGGCGACCAGGATATGCTGGAACACTGCACCCGCAGCCTGGGCCAGGTCTTGCACGGGCAGGACCGTATCCCGGAATTCAAAAGCCTGCTGCAAGGCCGCCTGCAAGCCGCCGGGGTAGGGGAGAGCGAGAAGCGCGACCTGCTTTCCTGGCTGGCCAGCGTGCTGGCCTCCAAAAAAGATCCCGACGCTCTGGCACTGGCTGACCAGCTGATCGGTTTGTGCCAGAAGCCCGGTATCCCTCCGGATACTTATCGCTACGCCCGGCGCACGCAGGCCCAGGTGCTCTCCAGCTTCGGCCGCTACCCGTCCGCTCTTCAGGCTCTCGACCAGGCCGGCAGCGGACCCGGTGGCCTGGTGGTGGTGCGCGATTCCGAAGGCCACTCCATCGGCGGTGGCGGATCTTTCGACACCACCCGGGCCAACATTCTCTGGAAAATGGGCCGTCAAGAAGAAAGCCTGGCGCTGCTCGAATCTTTCCTCAAATCCCAGCTCGCCTCCGAAGTGCCCCAGATCGGTCCGGCCCTCAAACAATGGATGCTTTTTCGTCAGGAGCGGGGAGAGGAATGGCAGTCCGCCTACGCCCGCGCCCTGGAAGAATTATCCCGTCGCAGCGGCGTTGCGCCCACCGTGGCCGGTGCGGTGGAACATGACTGGCTGCAGGCTCTGGCCGCCAAGCAGCTGTGGGAAGAAGGCCGCCAGGTGCTGCTCCAATATCCCTGGAAGTTGACCGCCCTGGACAGCTATACCCGCGCCCTGCAGGCCCACTCCGCCTGGAGCGACCTGCTGCCGGCTCCTCAGCCCGCCGCTCAAGCCCCAGCTCCTCCCGATAGTCTCAGCCAGGTGGTCGACGAACTGCGCCTGGCCCATCCCGAGCTCGGCCAGTGGTTGAGCCTGCGCAGCACCAACCTCAAACATCTGCAGGCTCGCCTCGGCCCCCGAGACACGCTGGTGACCTACTGCGCCCTGGGAGAAGAAGTCTACGTGCTGGCCTTGCGCCAGGATGGCGGCTACTCCGTCCACAGCCACGCTCCCCAGTGGAAAGCCCGCCTGCGCGACTACCTGGCCAACCTCAAACTGGAACAGCAAGGGGCCGCCGAATCCGACCTCTTCCGCCTGCTGGTGCAGCCCGTGCTGCGCCAGGACCCCCAGCAACGACTGTATGTGGTGCCTACCGGCGAACTCTGGCAGCTGCCTTTCGGAGCCCTGCGCGACGAACGCGGCCAGTCGCTGGCCTCCCAGGCCGAAGTGGTCATGCTCAGCTCCGGCGACCTGCTGCGTCTGGCCGACAACAGCTGGCAACCTTACCGGCTTAGCCAGCCGCTGGCCATCGGCGCGCCGCCTGACGCGGATCTACCCGGCGCTTACCAGGAACTGGCTGAAGTCTCCGCCCTCCTGCCCGGCTGTCAACTCAAACGCGGCCCCCAGGCCACCAGCCAGGTGCTCTACGACCCCAACCAGCAGTGGGGCCTGGTCCACTTCGCCAGTCACGCCCACTATCGAGTGGATCGCCCCACCGAAAGCGACATCCAACTCTCCGACGGCCCGCTCCGCCTCAAACAGCTCAACCGCATGTCCCTGGCCGAACACTCGCTGGTCACCCTCAGCTGCTGCCAGGGAGGCGCCGCCGCGGGCCAAACTCTGGAAGAACCCGTTACCCTGGCCACCGGCTTCTCCGCCGCCGGCGCCGAAACCGTGGTGGCCAACCTTTGGAAAGTTGACGACGAAGTGGCCCGCCTCTTCTTCGCGGAATTCTACGGCCAACTCGCCCAAGGCCAATCCCCTGTGCAAAGCTTCCGCGCCGCCCAGACCAACTGCCGCCGCCAATACCCCAAAACCCTCGACTGGGGCGGCTTCTTCCTCCTCGGCAACCCCACCTGAGAGGGCTCCGGGGGACGGTCTCCCTCCCGCGTCGAATTCTCTCTCATGGGCACCGGGCGTAGACTCGAACTGATTTCGCCTTCCGACTATCTTGCCAGTGAACTGGGGTCGGAACCCAAGCACGAATACCTTGGAGGCGTGGTCAACCTGCTGGTTGCGCTCGGTTCGCGCCTGCGAGGTCACGCTTACCTGTCGCTGCCCTCTCTACAGCAATATTGGCTGGTAGAACAAGAGGAAGCGGCAATTGTCACCTATCGCCGCACCGACCAGGGCTTCCAGCGAGAAGTCTTCGCTGAGTTGGAAGCCGCCATCCCCATACCCGCCCTGAACCTGCAAATTCCCCTGAGCGAGATTTATGAGCGCGTCCATTTCGGCCCCGAAGAGGACGCTCAGGGAAGCACCACGCTCTGACCGGCTCGGAAGCCTGCCTGGTAGGCTTCCACTGACAGGTTGGGTTGCTTGCGGCTGCGGACCTCCCGTACGCCGATCTGACGGGCGGCCGCTTCGACTTCCTCCAGGCTGCGGTCCAGTAGCGCCAGGGCCCGGGAGGTTTGCTCATCTTGTTGGGCCCGTCGCTCTGCCTCCGCGCGCACGGCTTCGGCTTCTTCCTGCACCATTCCGGCGATGGCCTCGGCCACCCCGACGCGGAAGTCGCCCCGCAGTCGTTTGCCTCGGCCCGGCTTCCAGCGCTGGCTGAGGCGCTCGATCTCTTGCAAACAATAGGTGAAAAGCCTGCGTGTATTGTCCAGGTCCGAACGGCGCCCCAGCAGATGGAGCCGGGTGGTCTTTTGCTTGCCATCTGCTTCCGTCCAGTGGCGGGTCGTGCTCTGGTAGCTCACGCAGTCATTGGCGGTGGCCAGACAATGAAGCAAATGGCTTTGCCAGATGGGGTAGGGTTGAGTGCGCTGATGGTCCAACGGAACGTCCTCGACCTCCCCGGGAGCGGCCTGCTGCTCTAACTCGGCCACCTCGATCTTGTATTCCAGCATCAGCCGGGTCATGGCCGCCGCCGCTGTAGCCGTCTCATTCGGGTTGCCCGTTTTACACTCACTGAGGGCCTTGAGTCGAGCCAGTTTGTTCAGCAGCCGTTCGCGTTCAACTGGCGCCATTTCGTCAAAATCCATGCGGAGAGTGTAACCACTCTCGTCAAGACGACTGCCTGCGCGCGTGCTCTACAAGGTCCCATTTTCCCGCCCAACAAGAGCTACAGGCGTGAAACGACGAGCGGCAGCACCCGGTGGCAGCCTCGCTCCCTGTAGAGGATCGCCTGTTGCAGTTCTCGTAACCAGAGCGACCTATCGCACACGATAGGTCGCTCTTGCCAACGACCTTCGAAGATGATATATGTATCTTTGTGTGAAGATAAATTTGTGTAAAGGGAGAGCTAGAATGTCTAGCCGACGTTTGCTTTCGACGGTTTGTGTGGCCCTGGCCCTGGGGGCTACTTTGACGAGCGTGGGGTGCGGCTCCTCCGATGGGGGTGCTGTTTCCTCGGCTCCCCTGCCGCTTGCCGGCAATCCGGATGGAACCACAATTCCGACGGTTACTGGCCGTGTGCAACTGGGAGTTCCTGCGGCCGATGTCACGGTCACTGCTTATTCGTTAGACGGGCAGCTTCTGGACCAGACCAGGACCGGGCCCATGGGCTGTTTCTCCCTGCGTCAAGGTATGCCGGCCAATTTCCGCCTGGTCGCCCGGTTAGAGGATCAAGTTTTCGCCGCGGAGGTTCGCGGCTTTCTGGGAGGCTCTCGAGGGGTCATCATCAATGTTCCGACTTCGCTGGTGAGTCTGGCCGCCGCAGGGGCTCTCGACCTGGGACCGGCCGAAGCTCAGGTTCGTCGAATTTTGCAAGTTCCTGACCACACCAGTCTGGAAACTGGAATCGAGGAGTCGGGGCGTGGTTATTTCTCGCATCTACAATTCTTTGTCCAGGCCGGTTTGCAGGGGGGAGTCCAGACCTTTGCTCGTAAGCTCCTGGACGATGGAGTCGCACACCCTTTTCGCCTCGATCGTTCCGCACTGGAGGCCGCGGACACTGGCCTGACCGGTAGCTTGGCGGCTCTGACCAGCAAGATACGGCGAAGACCCGGATTGAATTTGTCGCTGATCGGGCGGATTCAACCAAGGGCCAAGGACTCGCCGCCGGCGGTTCTTCCGAAGGACGCTGTAAGTCAATTCTCCTACTGGCTTTTTAAAGGGGTGCTCAGCGACGCCTTCCACGCCGGAAGCGATACCGTCTATACCTGGACGGCCGAGTGGTTGGGTTTCAACCATGGCACAGCCGTCCAACTCGACGAGATTCTCGACACCGTGCGAGATATTCAGCAGGAGCTTGCCAGTCTACAATCGGCTCTGAGTGATTATCAATTTCAGACGAACGTGGATGAGCTCAACAAGACGACCGCGAGCCTGGATGCGCTGGTGGGCAAAAACTTGCGGGCGGCCATCGAGCTGGGCTATGACCCGGTGACCGGAACCATGCCGGATCTCGATGACACCCCCCGTTACAGCGCTTACCTGGATACTCGGACCTCGACCACGCCCACCGTATCAACTTCCATCGATCGGTATCTATCGGGGGTGGCCGAGTATGTGGCGCAGACCGACCTGCAGACTCTGACGGCGGCGGCGAGTGGAGCCGGTTCGGTGGTGGTGGAGAGCTTCGGTCAGGTGCGCGCGCGTCTGGGTTTGGATGCGCAGCCCAAAGTGGCCAACCTCGGGTTGCGCTCTAACGGAATTTTGGATCAGTATCGACTTTATACCAATCGAATCAACGCCTACCAAACCCTGGCGGTGAACTACGTGGCCGAGCACTCCCACGGCACGGAGTCGGCGGTCGCCAACATGCGCGATGCGGCTGCAAACGTGACGCAGACGGAGGTCGATCAGACTCTGGCTCGCCACCAGACTCCTCCGTTTCTGGTCAGCGACAATGTGATGGCGGACTTACAGAACGGCGTGATGTGGTACCTGGTGGCTTTCGACCCCGCAACCTACTACGATGCTCGCACGCAGGCCAAGAACCTGACGCTGGACATTGATGGGGTGCATTATGACCACTGGCGTTTGCCCACCATCGGGGAGTGCGTGGCGCTGCAGCAGCGAGGAAGGTTCGTCGCGGACCGCCTGAAGGCGGCCTACAGCACCCCAGCCAACAGCAACGCCGGTGAGGCGGATACAGGCACCTCGCTACGAGGATTGAGCGCGCTGGGATTTGTCGGGTTGGATGCGCGGGATACGAACAATTCTCAGGTCTTCGATAACAAGGGGAATGTCTGGTATGATCATTGGTTTACCCGCGGAGGAGACTACGGCGAACGCCTCCCGGAGGCGCCGTGGACTCTCGAGGGTTACCACGAGTTCTACGTAAACCTCTTGAACAACAATGAGAGCACCGTCAGCGACGGTGGCGCGCTCCGTCCCTTTCTAGTGTGTCGCAGTATTGGCACCCACCCGCTGGTATCGGTCGGGCACCTCGGGCAGACGCTCACTTTAGAGACGGTCAATCCGAACCCGGAGAGCCCACAGGAGTGGGTGGAAGAGGACATACAGCAGACCGAATACCCTTCACTGGGGGTGGTTTCGGGCCTCTCCAACCTGCGCCTGAATGCCGGCGCTACCAACAATTCTCTCGACGTGGATCTAACCTATGCGGTAAACCTGGGAGGCGACTACACCGCCAGCCAGGGCGGGACTTCCGCCACTTTTAATCCGAAAGGTTGGAACTACTCGGACACCATTGCTCAGTCGAGAATCAATATCAATGTGCTTGAGCACGCGGATGTCAGCTGTCATCCGGCATTCACCACCACCCAGGCCAACGTCAGTCTGCAAAACGTTCCCAATAACCAGGGGGGATATATCCTGCACAACAGCAGCAGCTCGATGTCTCAGATTTCGGCTCCCATCGTGGCTACCTATGCGGGTGCCTGGTTGAATGGCGCCTTTCCCAGCAGCGCCACGACCAATGCGACTTTAAGCTTCTCGGCCGCCCCCAGGACCTTGACCAGCGTGCTGGTCTTGCCTCGTAACCGGCTGTACACGTTCCCGACCGATCTGGAGAACCAGTCGGATGTCTACCAGGTGCTGGCTTTTTACAGTGACCTATCGGTGGAGGATGTGACGAATTCTCCCGACACCGTGCTCAATGTGACCGGAGCCGGCCAGACTTCGCTAACCGGAGCCGTTTTCACGGTATT
>JAFKGI010000018.1 GCA_017307785.1 Vulcanimicrobiota bacterium
CCGGTAAGACTTACCGCCTGGCCGACAAGTCGCGCCCGCCCGGGAAAAACTTGCCAGGCCCTGGTAAGACTCACCGCCTGGCCGACAAGTCGCGCCCGCCCCTGAGAAACTTGCCACGGCCCGGTAAAACTTACCGCCAGGCCGACAAGCGGCCCCGGCGGCAAAAACTTGCCAGTGCCCGGTAAGTTTTACCGCCAGGCCGACAAGTCGCCGCCGCCCGGAGAAACTTGCCAAGCCCCGGTAAGTCTTACCGCCTGGCCGACAAGTCGCCCCCGCCTGGAAAAACTTGCCAGGCCTCGGTAAGACTTACCGCCTGGCCGACAAGCGGCCCCGGCAGCAAAAACGTGCCGGTGCCCGGTAAGACTTACCGCCTGGCCGACAAGTCGCCCCAGCCCCGGAAAAACTTGCCAGGCCTCGGCAAGACTTACCGCCTGGCCGACTAGTCGCCGCGCCCGGAGAAACTTGCCACGCCCCGGTAAGTTTTACCGCCAGACCGACAAGTCGCGTCCGCCCGGGAAAAACTTGCCACGGTCCGGTAAGACTTACCGCCAGGCCGACAAGCAGCCCCGCTCCCCCAGGACAGTCCTGGCGCAACATGGAAGGGGGGCCAACATGGTTTCGTTGTTTGGGCGGGTTTGGGGGATGTTGGGGCCGCGGCGGCGGGGACGGTGGTTCCTCGACGGCCTGAAGGAGAATGTGGAGGTTCTCACGGACGCTGCCGGGGTTCCCCACGTCTACGCCGACAGCCTCAAAGACGCCTACTTCGTCCAGGGCTACATCCACGCCCGCGAGCGCGCCTTCCAGATGGAACTGCAGCGCCGGGTGGGGCAGGGGAGACTGGCCGAGATCTTTGGTCCGCAGGCCCTGCCCGCCGACCGCTTCCTGCGCAAACTGGGCCTCTGGCAGCGGGCCATCCGCCTCTGGCCGGACCTGGACCGCGACGTCCAGACCTTGCTCATGATTTACGCTCGCGGCGTCAACCACGGCCTGCAGCGCCTGCGTCCGCTGGAATGCCACCTGCTGGGCTGCGTCATCGAACCCTGGACCGCCCTCCACTCCCTGATGTGGACCCAGGTCATGGCCTTCGACATGGGCAGCAACTGGGAAGCCGAGTGGGTCCGCTGGGAACTGACGCGCAAACTGGGCAGCGACGGCGCCCGCCGTCATCACCTGGAACAGCCCCACGACCTGCCGTCCGCCTCGGGACCGGCCGCCGGCTCGGCCATGAAAGAACTGTGGGACGATTATCAGGCGGCCCGGGAAGTGCTCGACCAGTGGGTCAACTGGGGCGGCGGCAGCAATGCCTGGGCCGTCGGACCCCAGCGTAGCGCCAGCGGCAAAGCCCTGCTCGCCTCCGACCCCCACGTGTTGGCCAAGGTCCCCTCCACCTGGTATGAAGTCCACCTGGAAATTCCCGACCTGCAACTTTACGGCGTCAGCATGCCCGGTGTGCCCGGCATCGTCATCGGCCAGAACCAGCACTTCGGCTGGGGCATCACCAACTCGTACGTGGACACCCAGGACCTGGTGCTGGAACGCATCGAGGGCAATCGAGTGCTTCGCCCCGACGGCTTTATCGACCTGATCCGGCGCGAAGAGCGCATCAACGTGCGTGGCGCCAAGCCCAGCCTCGAGACCGTGCTGGAAACCGACAGCGGCCCACTGCTCTTTCACGATGCCGAAGGAACTGCCGTGTCCATGCGCTGGACCGGCTTCTCGGGCCAGGACACCACCCTGCGAGCCTGGTTCAAACTACTTCACTGCCAGAGCGTTCAGCAAGCCCAACAGGCCCTACAAGAATGGCAGAACCCTGTGCTCAACTTCGTGCTGGCCGACACCCAGGGCAACATCGGCTACCAGTTGGCCGGCAAAGTCCCGGTTCGTCACGAATCCTATGGCATTCTGCCCCAGGCCGGCTGGGAGAAGCAGGGAGCCTGGGTCGACTGGGTCCCGCCCGCCGAACTTCCCTCCGTTTACAACCCTGAATGCGGCTACGTTGTCAGCGCCAATCACGCCCCCGTGCCCATGGACCAGACGCCTTTCCTGGGCATCGACTTTTGCGACGGTTTCCGCGCTCAGCGCATCACCGAACTGCTGGAGCGGCACGACCTGACCCTCGACCATTTTGCGCGTATGCAGATGGACACGGTCTCGCTGGCCGCCCGCCAGGGAGTCCAGCTGTTGCGCCGCGACTATCGGCCTGACTGGCCGGGAGCCCAGCTGGCCGGTGAACTGCTGGCCTGGGACGGTGACCTGAGCGCCCAATCGCGGCCGGCCGCCCTTTACCAGATCCTGTTCCTGGAGCTGGCCCGGCTGGTTTACCTGCCCGACATGGGCGAGAAGCTCTTTTTGCACTGGTGCGGAGCTCCCGTCTCCACCCTGGGCGTACTCGGCGGACAGGCCGGTCGCTACGTCAGCTACCTGCTCAACGACTGGGAGGCGGCTCAAGATCGAGACTGGCCGGCGCTGGTCAAGCAAGCCTGGATGCTTGCCCTGGAAGTTGCGACTCGACAGATGGGGCAGGACATGACCCAATGGCGTTGGGGTCGCCTGCACACTTTCCAGCCCTCCCATCCGCTGGCGGTGGTGCCGGGTCTGGCGCCGCTTCTCAACGCTCCCCTCAAAGAACTGGGGGGAGACGTGACCACCATTTTGCAGTCCGCCGTCGCTCCTCAAGATCCCTATACGGTCAAGGGTTGGGTGCCCAGCTATCGGCTGCTGGTCGAAATGGGCGGCAGCAGCCGCTCGATTTTGCCCACCGGTCAGGCCGGTTGGGTGGGCGACGCCGGTTGCTTCAGTCACGTGGAGGCCTACCACAACGGCCAACATCACCCCAGTCTGCTGAATCGCGCCGACCTCGAGCGCACGCGCCCGGAACGCCTGATCTTGCTGGCCCGAAATCGCCCGCGATAGCAGGGTTTCGCTGATCGCCTTTGAATGGGATGACAGTTTTACTGTAACTAGAGGAGAGGCCTATCTTGGAATCGGGTGAGATTCTTTGGAGTCTGGAGGAGTTGAGCCAGCACTCGCAACGCGAACTGGAACAACGCAAGATTCCTAACCCGGGCGGCCGTGTTTCCCAGGTTCTCAGCGCCAGAACCATTCGTTACTATACCAGCCTCGGTCTGGTGGATCGGCCATCCAGCTACGATGGCGGCGTGGCCAAATACGGACCCCGCCATCTCTTACAGCTGCTGGCCATCAAAATTCTGCAGGCCGAGTACCTGCCGCTGCCGGAAATTCAGAAGCAATTGTTCGGTCGCACCGAGCAAGAATTGACCGAGGTGGTGGAATCGGCCTCGCGCACGGAAGAATCCGCCGAAAGTAAGCCCCTGGCCAGGAACGAGACTTGGTTGACCCGAAGGGTCCTTCCCGGTTTGCGGCTGCTGATCGATGAACGTGATTTGCTGGCCGAATGGCTCAAAGCACATTCTCGCGAAGAGGCGGCGGCGCAGATCTGGAGCGCCGTCGAAGAGATGGCTTCGGGAAAATAATGGGACAGTCGTCATGCAGTCAGCCAATAGCATAGAGCATCTTCCGGTCGAGAAAGAACTCGCCACTCGTCGCCTGCCCCTGGGGCCGGGGGCGGTTTTAGGCTGCCTGGGCTCCCAAATTACTTCCGCCAATTTAGGCCGCATGCTGGTGCGCGTCCGTCTGGCCGGGCCCATCGCCGCCGTCGAAGTGGCCCAGACCTTTCAGAACGCCGCCAACGCTCCGGTCGACCTCTACTACCTCTTTCCCCTGGCCGCCAACGCCACCGTTTCTCGCTTCCGCACCCAGGTCGGCCAGCGCAATTGCGAAATGCAGGTGGTCCCCAAAGAACAGGCCGCCAATCTAACCCGCCATCAGGTTCCGGGCTTCCTGGCCGGCCTTTTCGCCAGCGAGTATCAAACCGTTTTCTGTGTGCCGCTGGGCACTGTCAACCCCGGCGAAACCATCAACATCGACCTGGCCTATGCCGAACTTCTGCCCTGCTGGGACGGCGATTTCCGCTTCTCTTTCCCGCTGATGATGAGCGGTCGCTTCCAAAGCGGCCTTTCCCTCGACCAGTTGGATCAGGAAGCTCCCGTCAGCCTGGCGCCCGGCCTGGTGGCCGGTCCCAACGTGGGAATCAGCGTGGCCATGGAAATGACCGGCACCGCACCTTCGCGCCTGTCCAGCAGTCATCCCATGGAGTTCCGCCCGCAAGCCTCCGGTGAGGCCCTGCTGGAAATGGCCAAAAGTGAACTGCCTGCCCGTGATTTCACGCTGGCCTACCGTTTCGGTCACGAGAAGAATCCTCAGGGTATCCTGCGCCAGGGTCGCCAGCATTTTCTCTACCATCTGCATGCCCCGCTGGTGGGACCGCCCTCCACGCTGCCGCGTCACCTGATTATTCTGATGGACGTCTCCGACAACGCCCAGGGACCCCGTCTGGAAGCCTCCAAGCGAGTGGCCGCCCAACTGCTCAACAGCATGGGACCGGGCGAGAACTTCTCGCTGGTCGGCTTCAACAATCAGTTGACCGGCTACGAAACCGGCATTCCCTGCGACAAGTCGCACGTGCCCGGCGCCCTCCAGTGGTTGCAGACCCTCAAGCCTTCTGGCCGCGCCGACATGAGCACGATTCTGGAACGCGTGCTGCAGCTGGCCCCCGAACAGGGGCGCAGCATGGTCGTGGAAGTGCTGGCCTGCGGCAAAATGGGCAACGAGCCCGAGATCTACGCCACTCTCACCCAGTATCAACCCACCATTCGCTTCAACTGCATAGGCATCGACCAGGGCGTCAATCCGTCTTTCTTGCGCCGACTCTCGGGCTACACTCGCGGCCAGGCTGTTTTTGTCGGGGAGTCCGGTCCCGACGAGATGACCATGAACAAAATTGTGCAGGATTCCCGCTGCCCTTTGCTGACCGACCTGACCCTGGTCGACCAGGGCCTGGGCATCAACGCCGAAACCTTCAGTCCGGTCAGTTTGCTGGGCCTGGGCGTCAACGACGCGGTCACCGTTCTGGGCCTGAAGGCCGGCAACGGGGGCCTGGAAGCGCGCGCCCGCATCTTCTCGGGTCCGCCCTGGATCGAGGCGGTGGCTCCGCTGGCTTCGCAGAACCCGGCGCTGGGTGTGGTCTGGGCCCACCTCAAGGCGCGCGAAATGTCCGACGAACTGCGTCTGATCACCGGGCCTCGCGCCAGCCGTCTGCGCGACGTCAGCGCCAGCCTGGCTCGTGACTATCGGCTGGTAGGGGACAACACCGCATCCGTGCTCACCGATCCGGCGGCCGCCGGCGGTGCCACCTGGTTGCCCTCATTGATTCCCCTGGAATGGAAACCGGAGGTCGTGGTCGACCTGACCAAGGCCACCACCAAGAGCGGTGGCATGAAAATCGGTCCGCCGCCGCCCATCGAAGATTTGCCCCCGCGGCCACCCCAACCGGAAATGGCCGAACCCGAGCCGGTTCGCCCCGCGCCGGTGGAAGCCGAGGACGAAAACCACAGCGGCATGGTTCGCAAGGCGGTGATCGGCAACAAAGCCAAGCACGAAGTCAAAAGCAAGCTGCATGGCGGCATCAAGGATGCTGCCAAGGGCAAGCCTATGATGGGCCAGAGCCGGGCCGGTGCTTCAGGTAAGCCCATGATGTCGGGCAAGCCGGTTCTGCGCAATCCCGGTGCGGGCGCCGCTCAGGCCAAGCCCGCGGCCGTGTCCGTGGATGACGGTCCCAAGCTGCTTCCCAAGCCCAACCAGGCCCACGCCAGGCCGGACCAGACCGTGCCGGAGCCGGAGCCGACTCCGGTTGCACCCACGCCGCCGCCGCCACCGCCCGTGGCCGCGGCCGCCCCGGCTCCAACTCCACCTCCGGCTCCAGCCGCGGCGCCCGAAGCCGCCGGCTCGGGAGAAGTCTCGCCCGAAGCCATCGCCCGTCAGGTGTTGAGCGGTAACGCCGAATTCCGTCAGGCCATCATGGCCGACCTCAAGCTGGTCTATCAGACCCTGGCCAAGTGCGTTCAGGCCGGCGGCGTGGCCGATCCCAGCTTGATCCCTCTGTTGGAGAAGATTCTACGCAGCCTGCAGCCCCTCCAGGAGCAGTCGACTCTGGTCAAAGAGGCCTATCGCATCGGCGTTCTTTGCTATCAGGCGCTTCGCGGGAACGATCCGCAGGCGCTGGCCAAGACCCAGGTTTGGGTCCAGCGTTTCGCCAAGCTTTTCTAAATGAAGGGCCGGCATCGCCGTCACTTCCTGCTCGACCCCGACATCGGGCATCTCAACCACGGTTCCTATGGAGCCACCCCTCTGCCGGTGTTACGCGCCCAGTGGGACTGGCAGCGTCAGATGGAGACCCGCACGGTGGAATTCCATGTGCGGCGTCAGGACGCTTTGTTGCGCCAGGCGCGTGCTCCCATCGCCGAATACCTGGGCGCCGACCTGGACAACACCGCCTTCGTCGTCAACACCACCACCGCCATGAACTGGGTGGCCCACGGCCTGCCGCTGGGCCCCGGCGATCAAGTCTTGCTCAACGATCACGAATATGGAGCCGTCTTCCGCTGCTGGCGAGTCTTTGCCGCCGAGCGCGGGTTCGAAGTGGTCAGCGCTCCGCTCGCTCTCGGAGAGAATCTGATCGAGTGTCTGGAGCGGCACGTCAACCCGCGCACTCGAGCGGTGGTGGTCAGTCACATCACCAGCGCCACCGCCCAGTTGTTGCCCGTGGCCGAAGTCGGCGCCTGGGCTCGCCAAAAGGGAATTTGGAGCATCGTCGACGGTGCCCACGCCCCGGGTCACATCGAACTCGACCTGGAACATCTGGGCGTCGACTTCTATATGGGCAATCTGCATAAGTGGCTGTGGGCTCCCAAAGGCGCGGCCCTGCTCTGGGTGGCTCCCGACTGTCAGAAATGGATCAAGCCGCTGGTCGTTTCCTGGGGCGTGGATCCCATTCACCCCATCGAAGAACCGGCCTGGGTGGCCTGGGTGCAGATGCAGGCCACCCGAGACCCTTCGTCGTTTCTGGCTGCTCCCGCCGGTCTGGAATATCAGTTGCGCTATCATCAGCCGTTGGCCGAATCCCATTGCTACCGGCGCATGGGCCGCCTCACCCGGCAAATGCAGGAACTGGGCGCTCAACCTCTGCCCTGGGGACACCTGAAGATGCGCGCTTTCGAGTGGCCTTTCCCTCAGGATCCGCTGGCGCTGCATCGCACTCTGTTTGAAAAGCATCGGGTCGAACTGCCGGTCTATCGCTGGGGGGAGAAGCTGCTGGTGCGTTTTTGCCTGCAGCACTACGTGGACGACGCAGAACTGGACCGGGCCCTGCAGGGCCTCTCAGAATCCCGCGTTGCGGCGCGCTTTTTGTAAGATTTCCAGGCGTCGCTTGGTGGGCGGATGCGACATGTCGTCGCGCAGGATGGCCGCCCCGAACTGTTTGACCAACAGGTTCTCCAGCTTGGTCAGGCAAGTGCCCAGGCCGTCGGCCGAAAAACCGGCCGAGACCGCGTAGCGCAGCCCGAGCACGTCGGCTTCTTCTTCGTCCAGTTTGCTGTAGTAGATGTCGTTGTCAAATTTGTACTGCAACTGATCGCGCTGGCGCGTATAGGCGGCCGCCTGCTGACGCAGCGTCAAGGAGTCGTGGCCCTCGTCGATCTGGTTTTGCAGACGCTCGTAGTCGCGCAGTAAGCCCATAATGTCGCGCAGCAGATCGCTGCGGCGGAACACGTGGCGGCGCACCCCGTGAGCCACTTCGTGGCCCAGCACTCCCGCCAACTCGTCGTCCGTAATGTTCATGTCCAGCAGGCTGTCGGCCACGAATACGCTACCCTCGCCGGTACAGGCGGCGTTGGGCGGGCTCATCTTGACCACCACGAAAACCCAGGGCATGTCCTTGAGGGGCGTGGCCTGGATGATTTGTTTGCCGATTCGATCGACGCGAGCCTGCAGTTCCGGCCGGTCCGTTTTGGGTACGTCTTTGAGGATCTCGTTGAGGCGCCGCCGAGCTTCGCGAAATTCGGGCCGGCGCGTCCATGTTTCCGCCGTCACCGGAGTGGGGGTAGCATCGCTGGCCAACTTGACCCAGTCCACCGTGCCGCTGCCCGGGCGCCGCGTGAAGCCCAGGGCGGTGGCCATCCAGCTCAAGGAAATCCCGGGTCCGTCCGGGGCGACCTGGCCGTCGATGCTGGCCCGATTGGATTCGTCAAACTCGACTCGCTTCAGCTCTTCCGGATTGAGCAGCCTGGCCAGTTGCTCGCGGCCCACGTAGACGTCGCCGCCCACCACTTTGCCGAGCACTTCGCGATTGCGCAGGTAGAAATGAGTCCCCTCCGACCAGGCCGGCAAGAGCGCCAGGCAGCCGAGGACGAAGAACCTACGGAGCTTCATTCTCTTTGTTCTTGGTCGGTCCGCTCTCTTCTTGATAGCGCTGGGCGGCTTCTTGAAAGCGCTGGTGGTAGAGGACCAACCAGTCCTGGGTGCCGGGCGCCGGCTCGGCCTTGGGTTCCTCGACCACCGCTTCGGCTTCTTCTTCTTCGCTCGTTTCCAGCAGATCCTGATCGTCAGGCTGGGCGGCGGCCGGGGCGGTTGCACGGAATCCATCATTCGGGTCGGTGGCTTCCGGGGCGCTGCTGGGAAGAGTGGCCATTTTCAAGTCGAGCTGCACGGCCACTCGCTCCGGTGCCGGTTTTTCCGGCACCACCGGAGCGGCTTCCTCGTTCTTGGCGGCCGCCAGTTGCTCGTCCACGTCGGCTCTGGGATCGAACTTGATCTTGGTTTTCAAGTCGATGGGGTCAAAGCGGGTGAGCAGGAAATCGATCAGTTCGCACTCCCCGCTGGCTACGTCAAACATGTCCGGTCGTTCTTGGCCCATCTCCCAGGAAACATACAAGACGGCGCTTCCTTTTCCTGGGGGCAGGCCCCGAAGATTGGGCGGGGAATCGTCAAGAATGCTTCCCGCACCCCCACGCCAGGTCGAACGTTACTCGGCCTACGTTTCTCCCCGGCATATCCTGGGCTACCTCAAAGCGCTGAAAATCGTGATTGCAGCCGATGGTAGCTGCTCCGACCGAGAGATGCACGCACTGCGTCTGGGGATGCGCTACATGGGCGTGCCGGATTCGCTACGCCAGGAAGTCGAGGCCTTCGAGCCTCAGGAAGCCCGGCTGCTGCAGGTGCTGCCCAATTTCCAGTTGGGCGGAGTGGAAGCCCGCTATCTGCTGCGCGACGCCATCGAACTGGCCAGTGCTGACGGAGTCTACGCCCAGGCCGAACGCAAGGTGGTCAACCGCATCGCCACCCTGCTGGGCGTGAGCGGGGAAATGGTGCGCACCCTCGAGAGCCTGGTGGAAATGGAGCGCGCCGCCCGTCGGCTCAAGAAAGCCCTGCTACCGCGCAGCCTGCCCTCGGTGCTATCCTAAAATGTCCGTCATATTCGAGGCGATGGTCTTGCACAGGCGGTCCATGGGCAGATCGTTGGCGTCGTGGCCAAAGGGGTCTTCGATTTGCTCGGCGATGAGCTCCAGGCTGGCCAGCACATAAAACACGAACACCACCACCGGCACCGACAACCAGCTGAGCACGAAGACGAAGCCCAGCGGTAGCGTCAAAGAATAAGCCACGATGAACTTCTTGATGAAGGCCGTGTAGCTGTAGGGGATGGGCGTGTTTTTGATGCGCTCGCAGGCACCGCAGATGTCCAGAAAGGCCGTCACGTCGTTGTTGATGAGCAGCATCTGGTTTTCGCTCAGGTGTCCGGACTTTTGCAGGCCGTTCAATCGCTGCATCAGGCTGGTCACCACCTGGATGGGCACGTGCTTGGCCCGGTCGAAGTCGGGAATTTCGGGATGGGGCCGTTCGTCCAGCGCTAGCCGGGTGCGCTCCAAAAGCAGATGGGTGCGCATCTCATTGGCGAACAGACCGATCATCTGACCGAACCACTGGAGTTCCTGAGCATCGCCCTCGGGCAGGTAGGTGCGCAGCTTGACGGCCAGGTTGCGACTGCAGTTGACCAGCGCCCCCCAGAGCTTGCGACCTTCCCACCAGCGCTCGTAAGCGGTGTTGGTGCGAAAGACCAGCAGCATACTGATGGCGAAGCCGAGCAGACTGTGCATCTGGGTGATGTTCTTGAGCGGGTGACTGTCGCGCAGGTGCATGAAGTCGAGCTCGAGGTAGGCCAGCGCCGACGTATACACCGCCAGCGCCACCATCATGTAGAACAGACGGCGAAATGTATCGCTTCTGTGAAACTGGAAAACCGGCTTGAGCCAGCGGCTGGAATCCTCGGCAATCATCTTGACACTTCCTTAATCTCGATGCCGGGGATTCCTCTTGTGGCGGGTTAGAGCGGGGCTCCGGCCGATTTCGAAAGCTGATGGCGGCGCAGCAGCCAGGGGACGGCCAGGCACCAACCAAACAGGGCCGGAGCCAGGGCCGCCAGGCCCAGAGCCAGCTGTCCCGGAGTGGCCGGGGGCGCGGTCAGACTCCAGCGCAAGAACTGCATTTCTTCCAGCGGCAGCGTGCGCTGCACCAGCGTCCAGTCTTTCACCTCGCAGGGCTCCAGAGTCAAACCCCTATCCCGGTCGATCTGCCAGTAGCGCTGCAACTGGCGCCGGCTGGTGTTGGCCAGATGGGCCGAGAGCAAATCCTTGACCTGCCAGTTCTGGTCGGTTTTCAGCATTGCGTTCTGGGCGTCGAGCCAATTCTGCAGCGCCGGGTCGACCAGTTCCTGGGCCGCTTTTCGTTGCTCTTCGGAAACCGCCCGCAGATAGAGCTCCGATTGCAAACGAATCTTGCTGTCCTGGGTGCGCTTCAAGCGGCAGAAAAAGAGGGCCTGGCGGGGTCCCAGCAGTCCGTCCAACTGCACCTGGACTTGCTCCTGCACGGGCAGGGGAGGGCCGCTCTGAAAGGAGATGGGGGCATAGTTCAGATCCGCGCCATTGCCGTCCAGCAGCTTGATATTCTCGGCCCTGATCTTGGGCTCGTAGGACTGAAGCGTCTGCACCGCGCCGCCCAGCAAATCCGGATCCGCCGCAAGGGCTCCGTGTTGCATGGAGAGCATCACGATGGCTTCGCTGCGACCGCGCACCACCACGTTGGCTTCCTTAACCCCCGGTAGATGGGCGAGGTCGGCCAGAAGGGCCGGCGGCGTTTGCCAGCTCTCCACCGGCTTGGGCGCATCGACTACCGTGTGGTCCTTGAGGGCCGTGGCCGCGCGTTCCTGGTCGGCTCTCTCCACCAGCAGGTCCGACCAATCGGCGTTAGGCCGGCAGCGGATCTGATTGCTTTCCAGCGTGGCCCCGTCGCTCAGCAGTTGCTGCGGGGAGTCGATCTTGGCCCCCACCGCTTCCGGCCGAGGGTAATGCCAGGCCAGATTCGAGCCCAACCCCAGGATGACGAATCCGGTGATCACAAAAGCGCTGCGAAATCGATGCATGCTGTAGGATTCTATGTCCCCGGTCTTTAATACTGCTTGACCCAGATCCCCGGAGGGAACCGCGATGAACGAAATTGGCAAACAGAGAATGACCGGCCTTTCCGGTCTGGCGCCCCGCACCCCCATTCGCCAGGCGACCGGCGAACGTGGCCCCAGTGAGTCTTTCCAAAGTGGCGAAGCCGCCCCCGGGCTCATGAAAAAGACCCATTTTCAGCCCTCCCCGGCGGAACGACCGGAGGCTACGAAACGAGGGGTGAACACCGGCAAGACGGTGGCTCTGGTGGCCACCACCCTGCTGGCCGGCGCCGGAGCCCTGGGCCTGGCCAACGCTCATCCCGGTCCCACTCACGCTCAGATTCAGATGTCTCAGCGCGACGCCCACAAAGCCGAGAAAAACTTTGCCTACCTGGACGAGGTGGTGACCCAGCAGGGCGGTTCTTTGAAAGCCGATCCCAATACTCTGACCGGACGAGTCTTCCATCAGCAGCGGCCCGTCGACGCCACTTCGGCCACCCAGGCTCTGGCTGACGGCTACACCGTTTACGTTTATCCCAACGCTCAGAGCGAAGAGGGGATTCCCATCAACTCTCTGGACCAGCTCAAGCAGATCACCAGTCAGGCGCGTGCCGAAATGGTCCAGTCTCAGATTCAGCAGGGCCTGGACAGCATCAAGGAAGGCTTGAACCAGCTCTTCAAGTAGTCGGCTTGATCCGTCTCCCCAGGTGCACTTCCATAGGCCGGGAGCCTTTGCTCTTGCTGGTCTCGGGGACCCCTTTCCAGCGCACCTGCACGTCTACTTGATAGAAACCGTCGCGCAGATCCCGTGAGGTGACGGAGTAGCTGTAATAGCTTGGTTCCTCAGCGGTGTGCCCATACACAAAGGTCTCGTTGCGTCCCGCCACGTTCTGAGCCGCAACCATTTCTTCCAGCAGGCGCCGCGCCACTCCCATTCCCAGGTCGGGACCGCCCGCGAGCGGGGGGCGTCGCAACAGGGTCGGTCCCAGAAAGACCGCCAGCGCCGCCAGCGTCACCGCCATTTCCGTTCGCGTTACTCGCATGGCCCAGGCTTCTCTTCGCCGAAATGGAAACCTGGAGTTCAAACAGTTTCGCAATCACTCAGCTAGTCTTTAGCTATGCTAGTGAACCAGTCCCCCAAGCAGCCCAATCCCGCCGGCGACTTCGTCCGCCAGGTAGGCAAGAAAGTCATCGATAGCGACTTCGGCACCGAGCTTCCCGAGCAAGATCGCGACACCCTGGTGCTGACCACCGCCAGCGGTGCGGTGCTGGGCGCGGCCGTCGGCACCTACATGGGCTTCCAGTCGCAAGAGGGCAACCGGGTCAACGAACAGTGGCGCACCCACAACATCACCCACCCCCACCTCACCGGCTATTCTCATTCGGCCGTGCCTGACTACGATCGCGACTGCCACTACGAGGGCAGCGGAGACGACCGGCGCGAGGTCTGCACCGACAAGCTGGAAGGCTGGTGGCATCGCTACTCTCCCGATATCCGCAATGACCGGGTCGGCTCCTACACCGCTCCCGAGTTCCACAATTCCAACTGGAGCGAGCCGCTGTTGGGCGGTTTCCTGGGCGCGCTGGGCGGCGGTCTGCTGGGTCTGGGCATCGGCGTGGGCGCCAACGCCTTGAAGCGCTCTCTCCATCACGGTCAGGAAGCCGGCGCCGAGCACACCATGCCCGAAGCCAAACGTAAGGATCTGCACAACACGGCCGGTCTGTTGGCGCTGGGCGGAGCCGCCGTGGGTATGGTCGGCGGCGGCGTACTCGGTCACGTTTCCGGCGTCATCGAACAGGCCCAGAAGGAAGTGCATACCCGCGACTGGATGGGCCCGGTGCTGCAGAATCAGCGCATCGGCCAGATTCCCGCCGACTACTATGAGCACAATATCGGTCTGGGCCTTCCCGGCTTGGGAATCGGCTTCGGCCGTGGCAGTCAGGGCGTCTACCGCGACGTACCGCTCTACAACGCCGACGGCACGCCCCAGATGCAGCAGGTGCAGCGCACTTTCGATACGGCGCGCTACGGCC
Source organism: Vulcanimicrobiota bacterium (assembly GCA_017307785.1). Lineage (GTDB taxonomy): Bacteria > Vulcanimicrobiota > Xenobia > Xenobiales > JADMJV01 > JADMJV01. Next base: position 13,442 of record JAFKGI010000018.1, read on the forward strand.
CCGTCAGTGGCGCCATCATGGGCGGTCTCATCGGCGGTGGTGTCGGATTGGCCGCCGGAATCGCCGGCGGTACGCTTCTGAAAATGGTCGAGAGCCGTCCCCAGGAAAAGGGCAAGGATAAGCCGCAGTAGCTAGCCTATGGTCAAGGACTTTCTCAACGGTTTTCTGGCTCTGGTCAAAGGCAAAGGCGCCTCCTGGGGTTTTGAAGAACGGCGCAGTCTGGTCAGGCTCAAGTGCAGCTACCGCAGCATCTACTCCCACGGAGAGAACCGACTTCCCGGCACCATCACCGATCTGGGCGAGGGCGGCCTGGCCCTGACCACTCCCGACCCGCTCAAGGTCGGCCAGACGCTCAAAGTCTACTGTCCCTTCGTGGACGTCGACGGCCCCAACGAACCGATCGAGGGCGAAGTCTGCTGGACCCGCGAACTCGGCGGACTGCACAATTCCGGCCTGCGCTTCCAGGTCACCCCGCACTCCTGGGTCTTCTCGGTGCTCCAATTGCTGGGCTTCTCCAGCCTGTCCTCGCGCAGCAAGCGGCGCTGGGTGCGGGCCGAGTGTAAACTGCCCGCCCGCATCGGCAGCCGTGAAGTCCAGGTGGAGAACCTGGGTGTGGGCGGAGCCTTGGTCCAGACCAAGCCGCGCCTGACACCCGCCGAAGGAACCATCACCATCGGACCCTACCTCAAACTGGAAGCCCTGGAACTATCCGGCAGCCTGGGCGAACCGCGCGAAGACGGCCTGCAGGCCTTCGAATTCCGCGAACTCGACGCCCCCCAGCTCAAGCTCCTGGGCCTCTACCTCAAAGCCCTGCTGCGCCGCTCCTTCGCCTAGCCCCCCACCCGCCCAGAACACCGGCCCCGGAATTGCGCCCACCGGTATCGGCGCACCCACCGGTATCGGCGCACCCACCGGTCTCGGCGCGCCCACCGGTCCCGGAATTGCGCCCACCGGTCTCGGCGCACCTACCGGTCTCGGCGCGCCCACCGGTCCCGGAAATGCGCCCACCGGTCCCGGCGCACCCACCGGTCTCGGCGCGCCCACCGGTTCCGGAATTGCGCCCACCGGTCTCGGCGCACCCACCGGTCCCGGAATTGCGCCCACCGGTATCGGCGCACCCACCGGTCCCGGAATTGCGCCCACCGGTCCCGGCGCGCCTACCGGTCTCGGCGCGCCCACCGGTTCGGGAATTGCGCCCACCGGTCTCGGCGCACCCACCGGTCCCGGCAATGCGCCCACCGGTGCCGGCGCGCCCATGGGTGTCGGCAATGAGCCCACCGGTCCCGGCGCGCCTACCAGTCACGGAATTGCACCCACCGGTGCCGGCGCAGCTACCGGTCCCGGAATTGCGCTCACCGGTCTCGGCGCACCCACCGGTCTCGGCGCGCCCACCGGTCTCGGCGCACCTACCGGTCTCGGCGCACCCACCGGTCCCGGAATTGCACCCACCGGTCTCGGCGCACCCACCGGTCCCGGAATTGCGCCCACCGGTATCGGCGCGCCCACCGGTCCCGGCGCACCTACCGGTCCCGGCGCGCCCACCGGTCCCGGCGCGCCCACCGGTGCCGGCGCGCCCACCGGTCTCGGCGCGCCTACCGGTTCCGGAATTGCGCTCACCGGTCCCGGCGCGCCTACCGGTCCCGGCAATGCGCCCACCGGTCTCGGCGCGCCCACCGGTCCCGGAATTGCGCCCACCGGTCTCGGCGCACCCACCGGTGCCGGATTTGCGCCCACCGGTCTCGGCGCACCCACCGGTGCCGGATTTGCGCCCACCGGTGCCGGCGCGCCCACGGGTGTCGGCAATGCGCCCACCGGTCTCGGCGCGCCCACCGGTCCCGGATTTGCGCCCACTGGTGCCGGCGCGCTCACTGGTTCCGGCAATGCACCCACCGGTATCGGCGCACCCACCGGTCCCGGATTTGCGCCCACCGGTGCCGGCGCGCCTACCGGTCCCGGCGCACCCACCCGTCCCGGAATTGCACCCACCGGTCTCGGCGCGCCTACCGGTCCCGGCGCACCCACCGGTCCCGGCGCACCCACCCGTCCCGGAATTGCGCTCACCGGTCCCGGCGCGCCTACCGGTCCCGGCGCGCCCACCGGTCCCGGCGCAACTACGGGTCCCGGAATTGCACCCACCGGTCCCGGAATTTCACCCACCACGCAAGAACCTAAAGCAGCGCCGACAGCCAGCCCGCCAGTCCGGCCAGTGCCATGGTCGGCAAGATCCCCAGCCGCTTGCTCCCCACCAGAGCCGCCGCCACCAGCGTCAACAGCCAGTCCAGCGGACGCCGGTTGGTGGAATGGGCCACCAGCGTGGCCGAAGCCAGCATGGTGCCCACCGCGAAAGGCCGGGTGGTCCGCTCCATGGTGCGTTGCCAGCGCGAAGCCCGCAGGCGGTTCCAGGTATGGCGAGCCGAAAAGACCAGCAGACTGCTGGGGCCGAACATTCCCACTACCGCCGCCAGCGCCCCCGGGGTTCCGGCCGCCTGAAAGCCCACCAGTGCCACCACCATCATGCTGGGCCCGGGCGTCACCTGAGTGAGCGCGTAGAAGTCCACAAACTGGCGATCGGTCAGCCAGTGCTGCTCCAGAACCGCCTGGCGCTGCAGTTCCGGCACGATGGCCGAACCGCCGCCCAAGGCCAGTAGCGAAAGCGCGCCAAAGAAGAGCAGCACCTTCCAAATCACGGCTTGCGATCCAGCAACAGCGAAAGCCCCAGCACCAGCGCCACCACCGCCAGCATATGCAGCCGCAGTCCGGCCAGGCAGACAAAGACCAGCAAAGCCAGAAACAGCAGCCAGCCGTCGCCTAGATGCTTGCGACCCATCTGAATGGCTGTTCCCAGAGCCACTCCGGCCGCTCCCGCTCCCAGGCCGGCGAAGGTGGCTTGCAGCAGCGGACCCTGCTCCAGGCGCCCATAGGCCACCCCCAGGCCCAGCACCAGAAAGAAAGGCAGAGTGATCAGGCCCAGCAGAGCCGCGACCGCACCAGCCGCACCGCGCATTTCCGAGCCCAAAAAGACGGACATGTTGAGGGTATTGGCTCCCGGCAGCAACTGGCAAACGGCCACCGCCTGGGCAAACTCGTCCTCGCTCAACCAGCCCCGCCGGCGCACCGTTTCCTCGCGAATCCAGGCCATGGTGGCACCGCCCACGGATAGCAGCGAGATGCGCGTGAACGAGACGAAGATAGCCCCCAGGCCTGGTTTGTCAGTCAATGGTCAGGTGAGAAGGCTTGGAAGCGGCCCAATCGGCCTGGAAGGTGTCCAGCAAGTCGGCCAGCGGCACCGGATGGCTGACCACCACGCCCAGTTCGCGACGCAGTTCAAAGCAGCTGCGGTCCAGGTTCATCGAACCCACCAGCGCCTGCTTGCGGTCGATGAGCACCAGCTTGGCGTGCATGGCCGGCTTCTTGATCTCGCGAACCTGGGCCCCGTGGGCCAGCAACTGGCGCAGATTGGCGGAGTTCTCGGCTACGTCCCATTCGGAGAGCCCCTTGAGGCCGCTGCTCAGGAAACAGACGCGCACGCCGCGCTTCAAGGCGGTCAGCAGGCACTCGGTGATCTGCTGATCGACCAGTTTGGGGTTCTCGATGAGGATCTCCTGACGAGCTCCTTCGATCAGGTTGTGCAGGCGACGGCGCGAGTTGCCCTCGGCGGCCTGGCTCCAGACCAGGCGGCGGGGAGTGAAAGGACGTCGCTCCCAGTCGGCTTCGAAGCCCTCGACCACCTCGGCCACTTCTTCCTGGTTGCGGCACACCACCGCGTAGCCGCGGGTCTTCTTGAAGTATTTGTCGGCAAAGTTGAAAGTGCAGATGAAGGCCAGCTCGTCGGCCACCATGGACTTCTCGTGGGTCACGTAGAAGCTGGGATTGGTCCATTCCACCCGCACGCCACCCTGGCGCAGGACTTCGGCGGCTTCGTCGTTGGCGCGCGACCCATCGGAACGACTGGGGTTGAGCATGACGCGCACGTCCACTCCCCGCTGCGCCGCGGCCACCAGGGCCTGCTGAATTCGCTCGGACGTGAGCTTGAACATCTTGACGAAGACGCGCTGGCGAGCGCCGCCAATGACGTCGAGAATGCTGTCGATGCCGGCCTGGGGCATGGCCAGAACGGCGTGATCGCGGGCCGGCACGGCCTGCAGTTGGGCACGCCGGACGAATGTGTTTTCTAGAACGGATAGTCGCAGAGCCTGGCTGTCCATTGGATCGAAATCCCTTCGGCAGTCTTTTCATCATAGTAAAGCCCGAGGGACAGCGGGGGTTTTCCGATCTGTTACATGCCCGTCAAAGGAATCCGAAGACGCAGTTCCACCCTGGCCAGACCCACCTCGCCCAGGGAATCGTCGCCGCCCTGCAGCGAGATGCCCAGCTGCTCGTTTTGATAGCTGAACTTCACGAATCCTTGAGGCCCGAGCTCGAGTTCGTCCACCGCCTGGGGATCAAAAACCAGCGGAATGGCTCTGCGCACGGCTTGCCGCGGAGGAGTTACGCTCAACGACCCGTTTTCGAAGCGGATGGTGTATTCGCGGTCTTTGACCCGGTAGATGCACAGGCTCTCTTCGACCCGAACCAGTTGGCTGTCCAGAACCTGGGTGCGTAGCCAGGTCAAGGCGTGATGGGCCCGGATGTAGGCCCGACCCTGAGGTGTCTCGGGCTCGGTCTCGACCAGCCCAAGCTTTACGCCGGCGCGAATCATATAGGCGATGATGGAAAGCCACACGGCGGGGCCTTTGGAGCGGTCGAGCAGATTCCTACACGGATAGACCTAAGAATTCACGCAAGCGATGCAGCGAAACCAGCACTTTCTGCTGGGCGTCGTGCGGCTGGCTGGGAGCGTCGCGCAGACTGCCCAGCGCTCTTTGGAAATCGCGAAAGGTTCCATCCATATGAGCGCGCAGGGCCCATTCTCCCCAGGCCAGGGTTTCCACGAACTCTTCGGGCGTGATTTCGCCTTGCTCGGCGCGGGTGGCCTCGTAGGTCAGCTGCGACCACAGATCGGTGGTGCGCTCGCGTTCGCAGCCGGGGGTATCGTCCTTTTGTAGAATTTCCAACAGGGCCAGGTACTCTTGCTCGCCTTTCTCCAACAGCAGTCGACCCATTCGCAGCGGGGCTCGATTCTCACCGATGCGGTAGACCTGTAGTTCTTCCATGCCGTACTGCAGCAGGTTGAAGGTGTCGTCGAGAGCTTCCATCAGGCCCTCCCGGTAGGCTTCCAGATTGGTGCCGGCCAGAATGGACTCAGCCAGCCGCCCTCGCAAACGTTGAAAACGACCCTGGGCTTTCTGAATTCGCTCCAGGTATTCTTCCGGAGTCAGGTGGCCGGCCTGCATGTGCAGTGCCAGGTCCAGCAGGGGGGTCACCAGTCCGGGATTGCGCAGCCCGCCGCTGAGTCCGTGATCTTCTTCGCGCCAGGCCATGGAAAACTAGTGGCCACGTAGAGCCGCGAGGTCGTCGGCCCCCAGCGAGTGGCCCATCAAGGCTCTCCACACCTTGCGGGTGCGAATCCCCAGGTGCCGGATCAGGCACAACAGGCCGAAGGCCAGAAGGCAACCCGTGAATGCGGCCACCGGGTGGGCCGGGGGCAGAAAGCGCAACCACAACACCAACAACACCAGCGCCGCCGGCATCCCCATTCGCGGCAGGCGCAGCGCGGGCCGCACGGCCTGGGGGCGCGGCATCTTATCGTGGGCCAGTTTATGGGTGTAGTAGGTGTAGACGTTGATGGTTGCCATGTCCCGAGGGTAGCGCGAAGACCTGAAACCTGTCTGAAAGGCGACAGGATGCAACATTTTGGACATAAACTTAAAGACTTGTTCATAGAGGGCAGGCTGGTTTCGGCTTGAGTTTGCTTCATAATGAGAGAAATCATACGAACAGGATGTGCTCATGTCGGCCAAAGGTATCTCAGGTGATGGCGCCAAGCTGGCTCCTTCCAAGCAAACCACCCGGAAAGCATCGGTTTCCCAGACTTCCGCCAAAAAGACTCCCTCCAAGGCCAAGACCGCCGGCGACGGCGTCAAGGTCAGCGGCAACCACAAGGAGAGCGCCAACGCGGCCACTCCCAACTTCGGAACCTGGGGCGCTTCCAGCGCCGGCTTGCGTCGCGGTCAGAGCGGCGATGACATCAAGAACCTGCAGAATCAGCTGAACGCCCAGGGCGCGGGTTTGAAAACCGACGGCCAGTTCGGGGCCAAGACCGAAAAAGCGCTACAAACCTTCCAGCGTCGCAAAGGTCTGGAGCAGGACGGCGTAGCCGGTGGCAGCACCCAGAAGCAACTGGACCGCGGCCTGACTCTGCCGAAAGACAAGTTCATGAGCGAAGGCTCCCAGGGATCCAAAGTGCGCGGCGCCCAGGAACTCATGAACCGCCTGGGCGGCGACTTGAAAACGGACGGAAAGTTCGGTCCCAAGACTCAGGACGCTGTCAAGAAGCTGCAGCGTGAGAACGGCCTCAAAGAAGACGGCATCATTGGTCAGGAGACGCTCAAAGTCTTGAATGGTAAGGGCAAAGCCGGCGAGGCCAAAAAGGCCGAACCCAAGACCGAGCCCAAAGTCGAGCCCAAAAAGGCCGAGACCGAGCCCAAAAAAGCCGAACCCAAGAAAACCGAGACCGAGCCCAAGAAGGCCGAAACCGAGCCCAAGAAAACCGAGACGGAACCTAAGAAGGCCGAAACCGAGCCGAAAAAGACCGAGGCTGAGCCCAAAAAGGCCGAGCCCAAACCGGAACCCAAGCCCGAGAAGCCCAAAGAGTTCGCTTACCTGAAAGACAATGTCCGTCAGGCCCTGGAGAAGAGCGGCAAGTTCGAGCAACTGCGCAAGCTGCCGCCCGAAGTCAGCGGAATGTACGACAAGATGTCCCCCCAGGCGCGCAAAGAAGCCGGCGTTCAGCTATCCGGGTCGACCTGGGGCGTCAGTCACCGCGAGGCCTTCGTGACCGGTCAGGCCATGGGAATGGATACTTTCAGCTACATGGGTGACAAGGTCAAGAAAGAAATGGCGGCCGGAACCATGAACGCCAAAGAAGGCGAAGCCATGCTCAAGGCCCTGCCGGCCCTGCGCAATCTCAGCAGCAAGCAGCGCGACGCTATCGCGGAGATGCTGATTTTGCAGAGCCGTTAGGCGAAGGGTCCCACTGGATCGGATATTTCCAGCGCCACCAGAAGCCCAGCAGCAAGGCCAGCGCAATGGCCAGCAGCGGGAGCAACTGGCTCCGTTCCGGCGGCAACTGCCGCCGGGATGGAGCGGGCGCGGGAGTTTCCAGCGGTGCCGACCAGGAGCCCGGCCGGGCGAAACTGAGGGTGACAAACTCCAGCGGCCGCGGCAGCTGCGATAGCCAGCCCTGCCAGACTTGCAGGGGTAGGGGAGGGACCTCCTCGGGATAGAGTAGATCCAGAAAGGCGCGCCAGTTGCTCAGAGCGCGCCGGGCCGCCCAGCGGTCGCGGGTGATCTGGCGGGCCACCAGTTTTTGCATGTTCTGGGCGATCTGCGGGGTTTTGTCGGCTCCATGCTGGCACAGCAAGTAGGTTTCCAGCTCCAGCAGCAAGTTTTCGTCCGCTTCGCTGAGCCCGGCGCTCAGCGAGCGGGCGGCCTCCAGGTGGGGCAACGCCTCCAGCAGCGGACCTCGATGCACCAGCAAGTAGGCGCGAGCCAACTCCAGCTTGGCTTCGTTGCCTTCCATGACCGACAGCGCCGACTCCGCCTGCTCGAAAAGGCCGCGTTCCACCAGGCGCTCCGGACCTTGAGGAGCCCCGGGGTCGAGACTCAGCCGCTCCCAGCAACCGCCGGGATTCAGCCAGGCCTGCACCGTCTGGCCGACCAGCAGTTCGCGCAACGGCAGCCATTCGCCCGAGGAGCCGAGCACATGGCTGTGGAGGTCACGCCATTCCCCCCCGACAGAACCGATCTGGACCTTGTCGTCCTCCAGCACCTCGACGCGACCCTGCACCAACTGGGCGCTCTGCTCGGGCCGCTCGATCAAGACGTGAACCAGGGCGCGCACCGCCGAGCGCGCGTCCAGGCTGACCTCAAAGAGTTGACGACCGGCCAGCACCGCTTCTACGATCAGACGAGCTCCCGGATCGAGGGACAGGCGCAGTCGCGCCGGTCGCGCCGGCAGCGCTCCCAGCCGCCGTCTGTGTTCGGGAGGTTGGGTCAGACCGCGCTGAGCGGCCCGAATCAGATCCAGGAAGTCCTGGCGTTCCTGCACGTCCAGAGAGACCCCCAGGGGAGCCTGAAGCCGCGGGTGGCGGCAGACGAGATGAAGGAAATCCGCGGAGTTTTCCCAGTCCAGCTCAAAGCCGTCGCTGCTCAAAAGGGTTTCCAGGGCCATGGCGCGCCGTTCGCCGCCCGCCCGGGAGGCACCTCGGGCCGCCTGGGCGAAACCGGCTGGATGCGAAGGAATAGCCTGCTTCTACTTTTGGCCCTGACAACCGCCGCCGCCCAGGCGGCCCCACCCGACGGCAAAGCGCTCTACACCACCTGGTGCGCGGGCTGCCACGGCCCCAAAGGCCAGGGTGACGGCCCCGACGCCAAAGGCTTTGACAGCAAGCCCGCCAGCCTGGCCGCCTCCAGCTACAAGCGCGGCACCAGCGACAAAGCCGTGCTCAAGATCATCACCAAGGGCGTGCCCGGCACCCCCATGGACGGCTACGGTAACAAGCTCAAAGACGACCAGCGGGATGCCCTGGTCCAGTACCTCAAGGTGCTGCGCGGCGAAAAATAGCCTCTACTTGAGGCCCTTCAAATAGCCGTCGACCTTGTCCGAGGTCAGCAGAGCCGAGTGCACCGCGCCCTCGGCGTGGCTGCTTTCCGTCCAGTCGCCGGCCAGAAACAGTCCCTGATTGGGAGTGCGGATGGCTTCGGATAATTCGTCCAGCGGAGAGCGCCCCTTGGGCCAGTAAGTGACAGCGGCGGGGTGGTAGCTATAGAAAAACGTCTGATGCACGTATTTGGAAAAGCCCGGCCAGATGGCATCCATGCCCTCCATGACCTCCGCCCGCTTTACGTCGCGCGGAGCCATGTGGTAGGCCTCGGCTTCGGGACCGTAAATCAGGAAGGAGAAGACCATCTCGGCCCCCTTGGTATCGGTGGCGTGGGGTCCGTAAATCACTCCCAGTTCGGCGTTGCTCAACACCGGAAAAGGATCGCCCTGGGACCACAGTCCGGCCACCGCTTTGTCCAGCAACATGTGGATGACCGTGTACTGACCCCGACCCAGGCGTGAAAGCGCGCGCAGTTGGGTTTCCGTCAGAGCCGGTTCAAACTGAATCTGGTGCAGCATGACCCAGGGCACGGCCATGACGACCGCGTCGGCCTGGATCTTCTGCTCGGTCGAATTCTTCAGGTAGCTGACCTCGGCCAGCAAGCGCCCGTTGACGTTGCGCCGAGCCACGTGGGTGACGGTGGCACCCATCACTTTGGGGCCTTTGAGCGCTTCGCCCAGCTTGCCGATGATGACGCTGTTGCCGCCCGGCACGTGGTAGTTTTTCTCGCCGCCGAACAAAAAGGTGCGATACTCCAGGATGGCCGAGAGGGCGCTGAACTTTTCCGCCACCGTGGCCAGCTCGACCTCGATGGTCAGGCGGATCGCTTGCTCGGTTTTGGCCGGTAGCTTGCGTGCCTTGAGGAACTCGGCGAAGCTCATGTTCTGCAACTTGAGCATTTTGGGAGTCAGCCCTTTGGTGGTGGCCTCGGTGTAGCAACTCTCCAGCTCGGCGATGGTCGCGTCAAACGCTTTGCGCTCGGCCGGCGTGAACAGCGTCTTGAAATATTCCTCGCGGGTGTCTTGGGTGAAGGCGTAAAGGTGATCGTCGATCAGCAGGCTGGAAAAGGGGTCGTCGCTGGCTTCCAGAGTCAGCGCCAGTTCCTTGATGATGCCAATCAGCGGGCTCTTTTCCCAGATTTCCTGCATGCCGTATTCGGCTTCCAGGCCTTGCGGATAATGAGCCGTGCCGATGCGCCCGCCCAGCCGATCTCCGCCTTCCAGCAAGCTGCAGCGATAACCGCGCTGTTCCAGTTTGTAGGCCGTGACCAGGCCGGCAATCCCGCCTCCGACCACCACTACCTGGGGCCGTTCTTGGGCCCAGAGCGGCAGGCTGTTGGCCAGACTGAGCAGGGTGAGACAAAGAAGAAGAAGGCGTCTACGCATGGGGCCGTTGGTTGGCCATGGCCGAAGCCCGGTCCTTCCATCTGGGACCAAGGGGCCGCGTGCCTACTCCTTGAACGGGCCGCGATGTTTGATTTTGATGCTACTTGTGCCTTTGGTTTAGAGGCGGTTTTAGGACGCGAGCTCAAGGCTCTGGGTCTGGAGGACGTGCGCAGCGACAATGGCCACGTTTTTTTCCGGGGGGATTTTCTGGCGATGGCGCGGGCCAATTTATGGGCGCGCACGGCCGACCGTATCTGGCTGCGCCTGGGCAGTTTCCCGGCCACTACCTTCGAAGACGTGTTTCAGGGCACCAAAGCCTTGCCCTGGGCTGACTTGCTGCCCCAGGACGCCGAGTTTCCCGTCGAGGGACTCAGTCACGGCTCTCAGCTTTCCAGCGTGCCCGCCCTGCAGGCCGTCACCAAAAAGGCGGTGGTGGAAGCCATGTCGGCTCGCTACGGCTCCCAGACTTTTCCGGAAAACGGACCGCGTTTTCCCATACGCGTGGCTCTGGCTAAGGATCGGGCCACCGTCAGCCTCGACACCAGCGGCGTCGGCCTGCACAAACGCGGCTATCGCCTGCTGACCACCGAAGCCCCGATTCGCGAGACCCTGGCCGCCGGCATGATGCTGCTCAGCTACTGGGATGCCGGGCGTTTGTTGGTCGACCCCTTCTGCGGCAGCGGCACCATTTTGCTGGAAGCCGCCATGATCGGCCTCAAGCGGGCGCCCGGACTGAAGCGCGAATTCGCCGCCGAAAATTGGCCCAGCGTCGGCGCCCAGGTCTGGAAGGAGGCTCGCCAGGAAGCGGAAGACCTTTTCGACCGCACCAGCAAGCTGCGCATTTCCGGCTCGGATGGGGACGACCAGGCCATCCGCCACGCCAATCAGAATCTGGAGCGCTCGGGTCTCGACGGCCGGGGCATTACCTTTCGCACTCGCGAACTGAGCGGGCTGGCCACCAACACGGAGTATGGAGTGCTGGTGAGCAACCCGCCCTACGGCGAAAGGCTTTCCGATCGCACTCAGGTCGAGGATCTTTACGCCAGGTTCGGCCACATCGTGGTGCCCTGGCTCAAGACCTGGTCCGCCTACATCATCACCAATCATCCGGGCTTCGTGCAGTGCTTCGGACGCAACTCCGACAAGCGCCGCAAGCTCTACAACGGGATGATCGAGTGCACGCTCCACCAGTATCTTGGACCCCGGCCTCCCCGTCCGCAAACTTAGAGGGTTTACCCTACTGTCCAGAGATTCCCGACTGAATTACAATTTGCGGACTATTGCATTTCACCGGATGCAATTTGGTTATTCCAAAAATCAGCGTTAATTTGTAATCCCCACGACCTGAGGAGCGCAGGGGTCGGCTTCTCTCGAGGGGAACTGATAAAACGGGTAAGACGCTGAAACGGGGAGTCATCGTTCTGTTTGATGTCAGCATTCCGTCAGATGCCACTGAGGAAGATCTGGGGCTATTTGGCTACGCCTTCACCCACGACCTGAAAGTGTCTCTGCGCCCCATTCTCGGTCTGGGCCATTATTTGCAGACAGAAGAAGTGTCTGGAGCGCGGGCGGGTGAATTTCATCATAAGATCGTCCTGGCGGCCACTCAGTTGGAGCGTCAGCTGGACGCTCTGGCGGAATACACCAAGCTTTGTCTACGGGTGCCGCGCCGCGAGGCCGTGGATTTAAAGCGGCTGCTGCCCACGGTCGTAGGGGAGGAGTTGGCCAAGTTTCGCCTGGGGGAGGAATGCGTGGAGTTGGCCGGGAGGATGGGGTCGGTGTTAGCGGATAGAGCGATTTTGAAGCTGGTTTTTCGGGAGTTGATCGACAACGCGCTGTTGTTCACGCGAGCTGACCAGCCGGCGCGCGTCAAGGTTTCCTGCCAGCCTCAGGGCGACCGGCTGGAGACCACGATTCAAGATTTCGGGCCGGGTATCCCGGCCGATTGCCTGCCCCTGTTGGGCAAGCCTTTCCAGCGCTTTCATCCACAGACGGCCGGGGGCGACGGACTGGGTCTGGGCCTCACCCGCGTAACTCGCGGATTGGCCGCGCTGGGAGGTCGTCTGCGCTGCCTCAGCCAGGTCGGCCAGGGCTCCTCCTTTCTCGTCTGTCTGAGGACCGCCTGATGACCAGCAAGCCGGCCCGCCTTCTCTATGTCGACGACGCGGAATTGGATCGGGAGCTGGTGCGGCTGGCGCTGCAGGAAGCCCCCAGGCCCTACGAACTGATCGAGGCCGGCAGCCGCGACGACTTTGTCGGCAAGCTTTCGCAAGACTTTTCTCTGGTTATCACCGATCTGAACATCCTCGGCTACAGCGGTCTGGACGTCCTGCAGCTGGTCAAGCGCGAAATGCCCGAAGTGCCGGTGGTCATTCTGACGGGCACGGGAACCGAAGAGCTGGCCGTGCAGGCCATGAAAATGGGTGCTACCGACTACGTCATCAAGAATGTCCGGCACATGCGCCGTCTGCCCCACACTATCGACGCCATCCTGGAAAACGAGCAGCTGCGACGCGGCCAGCGTGAGGCCAAGCAGCGCCTGGCCGAGGTGGTGGAGGCGATCGATGACTGCTACTGGATTTACCGCTTCGACCAGCGCAAATTCGACTACGTGAGCCCGGGATTCGAGAGAATCCTCGGTTTGCCCGTGTCGCTGGTTTACGAACAGCCGCACGTCCTCTGGCAAAATTTGCCCGCCGAGGACCGGCAGCGACTGACCGATCAGTTTTCCTCTCATTTGCCCGGCGAAATGGAGCTGAGCTGGACCTGGCCGGACGGACGAGTGCGCAAGATTCGCGTGCGCGCCCGCCGCATGGAAGACCGACTGGTGGGGATTTTACAGGACGTCACGCGACTTCGCGAGGCCGAGATTTCTCTGGGGCATTCGCAAAAGATGGAGGCGCTGGGCCGCCTGGCCGGTGGGGTGGCCCACGATCTCAACAATCTGCTCACGGTCATGTTGGGCTACGGACTGAGCCTGCGAGAGCAGTTGCCCGAGAATGAAGACCTGGGGGAGATTCTCCAGGCTGTGGATCGCTCCAGTCGCCTGACCAGCCAGTTGCTGACCATGAGCAAGCGCCAGTTGATGCAGCCCAAGTTGCTCGACCTCAATTCCGTGCTGCGCGAAATGCAGGGGATGTTCCGCCGGCTTATACCTGCCGATATAGAATTGGAGCTGCAATTGTGTGAGCCGCTCCCGCTGGTGGAATTGGATTTGGGGCAGTGGGAGCAGGTGGTTCTGAACCTGGTGATCAACGCGCGCGAGGCTCAACCGCAAGGCGGACGGATTCGAATCGCGACTTCTTATCGCGATGGTTGGGTCTGTTTCGAAGTTGCGGACCGGGGTCCGGGTCTGGCTCCCGCCTTGCGCGAGAAGATTTTTGAACCGTTTTTCACGACCAAGGGTCAGCAGGCGGGCACCGGGCTCGGACTGGCCACGGTTTACGGCATTGTGGCCCAAAGTGGCGGGAGGATCTGGGTCGAGAGCCCCCCGCGGGAAGGTAGTACTTTCTTTGTGACATTCCCTGCTTCCGATCAGAAAGAGCAGCCCTCCGAGGCCCCCAACATCGAGGCTCCGCCCGCGGCAAAGCGCAAGCCGCGCGTGCTGGTGGTGGAAGACAATGACTCGATCCGCCGTCTGGTGGTCACCCTGTTGCGCCGGGAAGGCTACGAAGTGGTCGAGGCCGGCAACGGAGAGCAGGCTTTGCAATCCCCCAGCGAGGAGGTCGAATTGCTGGTCACCGACTTCTCCATGCCGGGCATGACCGGGGTGGAACTGGCCGAAAAGCTGAGGCCGGCCAAAGTCCTCTTCACCTCGGGCTGCAGCGTGTCGGAGCTGGAGAAGCGCGGCTTTCAGGCGGACACCGCCAGCTTTTTGCCCAAGCCTTTCAGTCCAGTCCAGTTGCGTGAGAAAGTGCATTCTCTTCTGGATTAAGAAACCAGGAGCCAGGGGCCGGGCCTCCGGCGGAGAACCGGCGCCCCATGACCTTGCGTGGATTCGCCTTAAGACTTGGATTTATGGCCTTTGGCCTGATGGCCGGTGCAGCGACCCTGGAAGTGGGCCTGCGCTGCAAAGTCGCCTACGATAACTATCGAGTGCGGAAGGCCGGCTACGTGACACCGCACGGACCGGTCAGCGCCGGTCAAATCGTCCAGTTTAATGAGAACCCTCGGCTGATCTACGACCTGCGCCCCAATGTCGACGTCGAGTTCGTCAATGTCAACGTCAAGACCAACGCCGAAGGTTTCCGCGACTCCGACCATCCACTGGAAAAGCCGGCGGCCGTCCGTCACCGGGCCGTGACGCTCGGGGATTCCTATATGTTCGGCTGGGGCGTCGACTACGACAAGGGCTACGTGCGCGTGGCGGCCCAAAATTTGCCGAACTGGGAATTCATCAACCTGGCCCGGCCCGGCTACAATGCCGCCCAGGAAGTGGAGTGTTTCCGGGCTTACGGCCTGAAATACAAGCCGGACGTGGTCATCATCAACTACATTGGCAATGACACCCAACTGCCCTTTTACATTCAGCGCACTCCCGACGACCTGAGCGCTTCGTTCCTGGTGGACTGGATTTTCGGTCAATTAAGCCGCGATGGGCTGGCTATGGCGCCCACCATCTTCCTGGACAAAGACAAGAAGCAGTTCAAATACGAGGACGACCCGGCCCGCGTGCCCGCCAAGTATCGGGACCTGGTCGGCTGGGGAGCAGTGGAGCGTTCCTATAAGGAACTGGGCCAAATGGCCAAAGAGAACAACTTCAAGGTCGTCTTCCTGTGTTTTCCTCACAAAGATGATGGTGCTCTACCGTTCGCCAAAGCGAACGGCTTCGAAATCTGTGATTTCACTCCCAAACTGGTGGAAACGATGAAGGCCAACCACATCGCTGACTTTCAGGATTCCGACCTGTCTCTGCCCAAGCCCGACACCCATCCTTCGGCCAAAATGCACAAGCTCGGTGGCGACTTCCTGGCGGACTTTCTGCGAAAGCACTTCCCATGAAGATTTTCGCCCGCCTGCTGCTGGTGACTCTGGCGATCCTGTTCGGCGCGTTGCTGGCTGAACTGGGTCTGAGAGGCCGCACCGCTTACGATAACTATCGGGTGCAGAAGGCGGATACTCAGAAACTGAGCGGTAAAGTGATGGCCGGTCAAATCGTCAAGTTCAGTTCCAACCGCAAGATGGTCTACGATTTGCGTCCCAACCTGGACGTCGAGTTTATGGGCGTGCCCGTGAAAACCAACGCCGAAGGCTTCCGCGACACCGATCATCCGCTGGTGACACCGGCCGGCAAGCGCCGCGTGATTTACCTGGGGGACTCCAACCTGTTTGGCTGGGGCGTGCCTTACGACGCCTGTTTCGAGCAAGTTGCCGCCCGCCAGCTTCCCAAATGGGACAGTCTCAATATGGGGCGACCCGGCTACAATGCCGCGCAAGAGGTGGAGTGCTTCCGTGTCTACGGCTTGAAATACAAGCCCGACGTGGTGGTCGTCAACTTTATCAGCAACGACACCCAGTTGCCCAACTACATTCAGCGCTCGCCAACGGATCTGTCGGCTTCTTTTCTGATGGACTTCATCGTCGGTCGGCTGAGTCGCGATACGCTGCTGCCGCCGCCGCCGCCGCCGGGTTATAAATCCGGGCCCTACAAGGTGGAAGATGATCCCACTCGGGTGCCCGACCAGTACAAAGACCTGGTCGGCTGGGGGGCGGTCGAGCGTTCCTATCTGGAGTTGGCGGAATTGGGTCGCCAACACCACTTCCGGATCGTCTTGCTGGCCTTTCCTCTGCGCGACGAAATGGGCCTCAAGTATGCCCGCCAGGCAGGTTTTGAGATTTGCGATTCTCAGCCCGGCCTGGACCGTTTGATGAAGGAGCGTGGCATCAGCGACTTGCGCAACTCCGATCTGGTGCTCAATCCTCAGGACGCCCATCCGGGGCCCGTCGTGCACAAGGCTTGCGGCGATTTTCTGGCCAGTTGGTTTCAGAAAAACTTTCCCTGATGGGAAGGATTTTCAGCCGGAGTCGAATCGCGACCAGGAATTTCGCTGCTCCCTGCTAAACGGCCTGACTTATGAGAATCGTCGGCACCTTGATCATCCTGGCCATTACGGGCTATTTCTTTATCAAGCAGATGGTGCGCCTGGGGGGCTTCATGAAGGCCGCTCAGAAGTCGCCCGAACGCTTTGACCGGCCCGCGGAGCGAATCGTCGACCTGATTCTCTACGGCTTCCTGCAAAAGCGTCTGCTCAACCGGGCCTACGGCGGCTCGATGCACGTGATGATTTTCTGGGGCTTCTGCATCCTGGCGGTAGCCAATCTTACGCTGATCTTGCGCGGCTTTTTCGGCCCGGAGTTCAATCTGCCGCTGCTGGCCGAGACCGAGCCCGTCGGGATCGTCTACAACGTCATCAAAGAAATCTTCATGGGACTGGTGTTGCTGGGAGTCTCGATGGCTCTCTATCGCCGCCTGATCTGGCGCCCGCGCTTCCCCGAGGCTTCGGTCGAGGCGCTGATCATTCTGGTGATCATCGGCTCGCTGATGGTGGTCGAGTTCGTGCAGGGCGGCTGTGCCATGGCCATCGCCGCCTTTGCCGGGCAGGTCGGAAATCTGGCCGCCACTCATCCCATCACCTTCCGTCTGGGACAGGGCTTCCTCAATCTGGGGCTGCAGCCCAATTCGCTGGCCACCATCCAGGAAGTTGCCTGGTGGCTCAATCTGGCTCTGGTGCTCGGATTCGGTTGCTATCTCCCGTATTCCAAGCACTTCCACATCATCACCAGCTTGCCCAACGTCTACATGCGCCGCAAGTATCCCTATGGCCAGCTGACCAAGCCGGATCTGGAAAAAGAAGATTTCGGCATCGCCCAGATGGACGGCTTCAACTGGAAGAACAATTTCGACTGGTACAGCTGCACCGAGTGCGGTCGCTGCACCTCGGTTTGTCCGGCCTTCGCCAGCGGCAAGCCGCTCCACCCCAAGAAGATTACCGAGCAGCTGCGGGACGAGCTGGTGGAAAACAAGGGCGGCGAGTTCGTCATCAAGTCGGCCGAAGTCAAGGCCAAGGGCGAGACCCCCGAAGTCCCTGAAGTCATTCTCCAGGATCGTCTGAGCGCCGTTTCCGAGGAAGCGCTGTTCTCGTGCACCACCTGCCGCGCTTGCGAAGAGGCCTGCCCGGTCTTCATCGAATACGTTCAGGAAATCGTCGACATGCGCCGCTATCTGGTGCAGGTCGAAGGCCGCTTCCCCAAAGAGGTGGAGCGCTCGTTCAAGAACATGGAAAACAACTACAATCCGTGGGGCTTCGGCTTCGCCACCCGCGGTGACTGGGCCAAAGAGTTCGACATCAAGGAGCTCTCCGAGGATCCCGGCGAGTTGGACGTTGTCTACTGGGTCGGCTGTGCCGGTTCGTTCGACGAGCGCAACAAGAAAGTGACGGCCGCTCTGGTCAAGGTCATGAAGGCCGCCGGCCTGCGCTTTGCCATCCTGGGCAAAGAAGAAGCCTGCACCGGCGACCCGGCTCGCCGCATCGGCAATGAGTATCTGTATCAGGTGTTGGCCGAGCAGAACGTGACCGCCCTGAACCAGTACAACGTCAAGAAGATCGTCACCGCCTGCCCGCACTGTTTCAATACCATCAAGAATGAATACACCCAGTTCGGCGGCAACTACGAAGTCATTCATCACACCGAGCTCATTTCGCAGCTGATGAATGAAGGTAAGATTAAGCTCAAGCCGGGCGCCGTCATCGACGCCACCTTCCACGATAGCTGCTACCTGGGTCGCTACAATGACATCTACGAGCAGCCCCGCGAAGCCCTGCAGGCCGCCGGTTTGCGCCTTCAGGAAATGGGCCCCTCCCGTTCCACCGGCCGTTGTTGCGGCGCCGGCGGCGGACGTATGTGGATGGAAGAGCACGGCACCAAGGTCAATGATATGCGCCTCGGCGACGCCCTCGAGCTGGCCGTCCAGCCCAAAGTCATCGCCTCCGCCTGCCCCTTCTGTCTGACCATGATGAGCGACGCCGTCAGCACCAAGGACAAGCAAAACGAAATCCAAACCCGCGACGTCGTCGAAATCGTCGCCGAAGCCCTGATCATGCCCGCCGAAACCGTCGGCGCCGCCTCCGCCCACTAAGGGGAGAGACCGGCGATGGAAGACCCTGGCTTCGGCCAGGGTCTTTTTCGTTCTGCCGAGGGGTCGGGAAGCTGAGAAACTTACCAGTGCCCGGTAAGTCTTACCGCCTGGCCGGCAACTCGCCCCGCCCCCTGAGAAACTTACCAGTGCCCGGTAAGTCTTACCGCCTGGCCGACAAGTCGCCCACTCCCTCCGGGATCAGCAATCGCCGTACAGACCCTGGTCGAAAGTCTAGCAGGGGAGGTTCTCGCGGGTACCCAAAACTATGTAAGCCCGTTTAACTCGGTCAGGGAAGTACCATAAGAAGAACCCTTCGAGGCAAATTTGGCCAACCGGGATTCAACCGGAGAAATCCGGGGAATGTTGGCCGATGTCGGGGAGGGAAAGCTTTGGATGGCCTAGAACGCTGGGGCGCCCCCAAGGGCGCACTGTGTGTCCAGCCCAGCGAAAGGCTGTTTGAAGCCGCCAAACCCTGGCCCGCTTCGGTTAAGTTAGGAGACTAGATCATCGGATGACCACCAACACGGAACCCAAGTCGAAACTTTTTCTCATTGACGGCAATGGCCTTGCCTACCGCGCCTTCTACGCGGTTCCCCCCGTGCAGACCGCCAACGGATTTCCCACTCACGCCGTCGCCGGCTTCTTCGAGCTGATGATTCGTCTCCTGGCCAAAGAAAAGCCCACCCACGTGGCCGTCGCCTTCGACAAAGGAGTTCCCACCGAGCGAGTCGCCGATTATCACGATTTCAACGCGCAGCGCGTCGAGATGCCGGAAGATCTGGCCGCTCAGCTGCCCACCATCGAGGACATGATTCGCGCCCTCGGCGTCCAGGTGTTCCGCGTTCGCGGTCACCAGGGTGACGACTGTCTTGGAACCATCGCCTCCCAGGCCGCCGAGCGCGGTATGGACGTTCTCGTCCTTTCCGGTGATCTCGACCTGCTCCAGCTGGTGGGGCCGCGCGTCCAGGTGATGACCTTCCGTCGTGGTCTGACCGATCTGATGGTTTATGACGAAGACACCGTCAAAAAGCGCTTCAACCTGCTGCCCTACCAATTGGCAGACCTGCGCGCCCTGGCCGGCGACTCCTCCGAGAACATCACCGGCGTGCCCGGCATCGGCGAAGTGACCGCCAAGAAGCTGCTTTCGCAGCACGGCAGCCTGGACGACCTGCTCAACTCGCTGGATCAACTGCCCGCCAAGTGGCGTAACCCGCTCTCCGAGCACCGCGCCGAGGCTTTGGATTTCCGCACCCGCGCCGCCATCCGCACCAACCTGGACCTGAAAGTGGACTGGGAGCAGTGTCAGTTCCGCGGCGTCTCCAGCTGGCGCCTCAAGGATATTTTCGACCGTCTCGAGCTCACCGAGCTGATGACCAGCTTGTTTGAGCACGAAGCCATCGAGCTCCACGAGCCCGTGGCCATTCCCGAAGTGGAAGTCCTGGTCGGCAAGAAGGGCAAAACGGCCCTGACCAATCTGGTCAAGAAGAGCAAAGAACCCCTCGACATCCTCTTGCTCGGCTCGAGCGACGAGTGGGTCGGTTTGATCGTGGGATGCGGCGAAGAATCGGCCAAGCTGATTCCCTTCAACGGAGTGGAATCGGCCCTGACGGCCGACGAAGTCATCAAGGTGCTGCGTCCGGCTCTCAAAGATCCGGAGCGCCGCAAGAACGTCCACAACCTGCGGGCCTTCTTGATGATGGAGCTGTCCGACGGCGTTCTGCCCGAGCACAACTTCTTCGACGTAGCCATCGCCTCGCATCTGATCGACTCGGTCGAGGGCAACCCCTGGTTCGACGAGATCTGTCGCCGCCACGGAATCGAGATTCCTGGTGAAGGCGCTCTCCTGGGCCGCGGCACTGCCGCTCGCAAGCTTTCGCAAGTTCCGGTCGACGAGCTGTCCCGCTGGGCGGGTCTGCGGATTCAGGGTCTGCGCCGTCTGGCCCAAACCCTGGAAAATCGCCTGCGCGCCGAAAACATGTGGGAGCAGTTCTCCGCCGTCGACCTGCCGCTGGCCTGGGTCTACGCCCAGATGGAGCGCACCGGTGCGGTTCTCGAGCAGAAGCAGCTGGATGAGTTTGCCAAGACTCTGAAAGAAAAGCGCGATGCCTGCCACGCCCAGGTGCAAAAGATGGGCGGCGGCAAGTTTGACGTCGACGATCCCCGCGAGCTGGCCGAAGTTCTCTTCGACAAGCTCGGCCTGGCCGTGCCTTCGCGTCCCAAGAACGGCTCTCCCATCGGACCCGACGTGGTTGCCCAGGTGGCCACTCTGCACCCGATTGGCGACGTGCTGCGCGACTACCGCAGTCTGCGCGACCTGCTGGACAGCTTCCAGAAGGCTCGCCCGCTGATGGCCGAGCCTCGCTACGGCTGGTTCCATCGTCTGGCTCAGAATCCGGTGGCCAGCTCGGAGCGCTTGCTCTGGATGGGTCCCGGAGCCGTGGGTGGCGCGGTGGCGACCTTCAATCGTCTGCTCGGCGAAATCGAGTTGTTGCCCAACTCGGTCTACCGTCAGGAATTTGAGGAAATGTTCCTCAAGTCTCTGGGAGCTCGCGACCCCAAGCGCACCCTGCTCGGCGTCAGCTATGTTCAGCTGCCGCTGCGCGTGGCCGCCCACCTGTCGCAGGATGCCGAGTTGATCAAGGCCTTCGGTCGCGGTGAAGATGTGGAAGAAGTGCTCTTCAACCTTCTGCCGGAAGACATTCAGCAGGAGACGGGTCGCGAGATCCTCGACGTGCTGCTCGGATCGATCGGCCGCCATCGCTTCGCTCAGAGCCAGGGTCTGTCGCTGGCCGAAGCCGGCGATCGGATGCGCCAGTCGCTGAAGAGTCTTTATGACCGCTTCCCCGGTCTGCAGTCCTACGTCGACAGCCAGTTGACCCAGGCTCGCACCATGGGTTGGGTCAGCAGCATTCGCGGCCGGCGCCGCAGCCTGCCGGAAATGTCGAGTCGCAACTCGGATATCCGCAGCACCGCCGAACGTGTGGCTCGCAGTGCCGCCATTCAGGCCAGCTCGGCCGACATCCTGAAGGTCGTGCTGGTGGAAATCCATCAGCTGATTCTGCAGGCCAAGTTGCCGGCCACCTTCTCTCTGCAGTTGCGGGACGAAGTGGTACTCGAGGTCGATCCCAAGCACCACCTGCGCGTGTTACAAGAGATCGAGCGAGTGCTGGAAGCTCGCCTCAAGGACGTGCTGCGCGTGCCGCTGCAAACGCGGGCCCGCACCGGACACGATCTGGTGGCGACCCAGGAAGTCGGATTGGCCGTCGCGGGCCGCTAAAGAATCCACACAATTTCATAGCCCAAGAGAATCCGGGCAAATCAGGCGTGATTTGCCCGGATTCGTTAGAAAAAACGGTGCTTGCGAGCTAAAATAGGGAAAGGAATCATTTCCCTGGGCAGAGAACCGCAGCCACCCAAAGCGCAATCACAAAGGCGGTGGGGGCCGTCCCACTAAAGGAGCAACAACCAACATGACCAACACAGAGCCGACTACGGAAGAACAACAAGCGACCGCAGCCCAAGAAGCTGTCGATAACGATTCTGCGGATGCAGGCGAATCCATGGAAAGCCTCATGGCTGCCCAGGACGCGATGGACGAGGCTTTCAAGCCCGGCCAGCTGCTGACGGGCAAAGTCGTGCGCATCGACTCCGAAGGAGTGCTGGTTGACGTCGGCTACAAGACGGAAGGCGTGATTCCGCTCCACCAGCTGTCCCATCGCAAAGATGTGGACCCCAATGAAATCGTCAAAGTAGGCGAGCAGGTCGAAGTGACCGTCACTCGCGTCGAAGGCGCCGAAGGCACCTTGATCCTCTCGAAGAAGCGCGCTGACCTCGAGTCCGCCTGGTTCCGCGTGATCAAGGCCGAAGAGACCGGCGAAATTCTGACCGCCACCTGCACCGAGCAGGTCAAAGGTGGTCTGATTGTCGACCTGGGTCTGCGCGGCTTCGTGCCCGCTTCCCACGTGGATCTGCGCCCGGTTCACGACCTCTCCGACTACGTGGGTGAGTCGCTCGAGCTCAAGGTTCTGGAAGTGGACAAGCCCCGCCGTAAGGTGGTCCTGTCCCGCAAGAAGGCTCTCGAAGAGCAGCGCGGCAAGATGCGTGAGAACACCATGAAGAACCTCGAAGAAGGCCAGATCGTAAGCGGCACCGTCGCCCGTCTGACCAACTTCGGCGCCTTCATCAATCTGGGCGGTGCCGACGGCCTCGTGCACATCTCGGAACTCTCCTGGAAGCGCATCAAGCACCCCAACGAAGTGGTTCGCGTAGGTGAGCCCGTCGACGTGCGCGTGCTTTCGGTCAGCCCCGAGAAGGACCGCATTTCGCTGTCGCTGCGCCAGGCTCGCCCGGATCCCTGGACCACCGCGGTCGAGAGCATGCGCATCAACGACATCGTCCCCGGCAAAGTCAGCAAGCTCGCCAAGAACTACGTGTTCGTCGAAGTTGCCGACGGTGTCGAAGGCCTGGTGCCGATCAGCGAGCTGGCCGACTTCCGCGTCTCCAAGCCCGCCGAGCACTTCAAGCCCGACCAGGAAGTCAAAGTCAAGGTTCTCGAGATCAAGCCCGAAAGCCGTCGCATTCTGCTCTCGATTCGTCAGGCCGGCGGTGGCGCCAGCCGTGGTGAGTCGGTGACCAGCACGCGTGGCGACGGACACTCCGGTTTCACCATCGGTGACCGTCTCCAGGGCCAGCTGGCTCAGTTCCTGACCCCGGGTCCTTCCGCCGACGCCGAGCCCGCTGCCGAAGAGGGCGGCGAGCAAGCCGCGGAGTAAGTCCCCTTGAGAATCGGCCTCACGGGTGGAATTGCTTCTGGCAAATCCGCCGTGGCCGAGTTCTTGCAAAAAGAGGAGATCCCGGTAGTGGATGCCGATGAGGTGAGCCGGGCCGTTATGCGGCCGGGCTCATCTCTTTTTCACGATATTGTACAGGCGTTCGGTCATGAGGTGTTGAACCAGGACGGCGACCTGGATCGTGCGGTTCTGGGCGAAAAAGTCTTCTCCAATCCACAGGCTTTGGAGCGTCTGAACGCCTTGACCCATCCCGTGATCTGGGCCGAAATGCAGCGACAGGTCACGGACTTGGAGAAGGTTCACCCCCTGGTGGTGGTCATGGTGCCGCTCCTCCTGGAGAACAAGCGTCAGGATTGGGTGGACGAAGTCTGGTTGGTGAGTTTGCCGCGAGCTGTTCAGAAGGCGAGACTCATGGAGCGCAACCACCTCACGGAAGAGCAGGCCGAAGCCCGAATTTCGGCTCAAATGCCCCTGGAAGAAAAACGGGCCCTGGCGGACCGGGTGATCGACAATTCCGGCACCCTGGAGCAACTCCACCAGTCGCTGCTCGAGGTGCTACGCCAGGCTCAGCACTCTCTTTGAGCGCCCAACCCAAGAAAGCCGCGGCCCGGCGCCGCTCCGGTTGGACGGTGCGCCGTCCGCGGGACGGCAAAGTCAAGGCCAAAAACCGCAGCTTCGGCTGGGTGCGCTGGCTGCTGTTCCTGAGCATGGCCGCCGCCGTCGCGGTCTGGGCCTGGCCGCAGCCCTCGGTTCAGCGCCTGCGCTACCCGCTGCTTTTTCGCGAACTGGTTTTGCAAGAAGCTCAGCGCGCACAACTGCCCCCCTCGCTGGTGGCCGCCGTCATTTTGCAGGAAAGTGAATTTCATCCGGCCGCCTGCTCGCCGGTGGGGGCACGCGGCTTGATGCAGCTGATGCCGGAAACGGCCGAATGGATTCATCAGGCGCTGGAATTGCGCCCGGGCAAGCCCGACCTCCTGGAGCCCACCACCAACGTGCGCCTGGGCAGCACCTACCTCAGTTATTTGCGTCAACGTTTCGCCGATCAGGAAATTGCCGTGCTGGCCGCCTACAATGCGGGACCTCAACAGACCCAGGATTGGTTGAACGAGAAGCCGGGGGGACGTCTCAGCGTCAGCGACATTCCCTTTGCCGAGACCCGTCATTACGTGGAGGCGGTGCTCGATAGTGAGAGAAGGTACCGCGAACTATATCCCGAGCTTTCTATCTGAAGGGTTAAAACGTATGAGTGAAATTAAGCAAGAACAGAACGGTCCGCGCAGCGATTTTTCCTCCAGTCTGGACAAAGACGTGGTGGTCAAGTTTCGCTCCAAGGAGTATCAAGAGCAGTTGGGCCTGGGCGCGGAGTGCCCCGGACGTCTGGTGGGAGTCGATCGTTTCGGCCTGTGGCTCGAACCGGCCGGCCCGCGCAAAGACTCGCTGGCCAGCAATGAAGCGGTGGCTCACTACTTCATTCCCTGGGCCGAAGTGCTGACCGTGATCCGTCGTCAGGAAGCCAGTCTGTTCCAGACCAAGAAAGAGTATCGGGGCTTGCGCCCTCACTAGCTATGCGCAAGTATTCCGCGATTTTGGCTCTGGCTCTGAGCATTTCGGCTGCCGCCGAGCTGCCGCCGGTGGTGGGCAAAGAACGCACCATTGCCGTGACGGCCGGCGACAATCTCTACGAACTGGGCCTGCGCTATGGACTGGCCATCGAACATTTTGCCTTCGCCAACGGTCTGCCCGTCCAATTGACGGTAGCTCGCAGTGGCGATCTCATTTTGCCCACTCGCCGTATCATGCCGGTCAATCCTCCGGCCGACGGCCTGGTGGTCAACCTCCCGGAGCGCGGCGTATTCCTTTTCCGCAATGGCGCTTTCGACAAGTTCTACCCGGTGGCCATCGGTCAGCCGGGTCGCTTTGCCACTCCGACCGGTCAGTTCGAACTGATCAGTCGCGTCAAGAATCCCACCTGGATGCCGCCCGAATGGGCCGGCCTGGGGGCCGACACGGTGGTGCCGGCGGGCCCGGATAATCCTCTGGGCGACCGCTGGATGGGCCTGTCGATGCCCGGGCTGGGACTGCATTCGACCACCCAGCCGTCTTCTATCGGTTCAGCTGCCTCGCACGGCTGCATGCGCATGTATCCTTCGATGAGTCACGAACTTTTCGATAAGATTAAGGTGGGCATGCCGGTTCGCATCGAGTATGAGCCGGTCAAGCTGGGTCGCGATCCGGAAACGGGCAGCCTGTGTCTCTCGGTCTTCCCCGATGTCTACGGCAAGATGCCGTTGGCGGCTCGGGCCCAGGAACTGCTCAGCCAGGCCGGCGTGCAGTCCTGGTTGGACGAGAAAGTGCTGGCCGGTTGGCTGGCCAACCCCAAAGGTCTGCCTCTGACCTTCGCCGAGGGCCAGATCGGTCTGCAGGCTCAAGGTCAGGAAGTGGGGGAGCCCGGCCTGCTGCTCAAGTCGAGCCAGGGCGTCTACACCTCGGTGGAAGGCTTGCGGCGCCTGGGGGTCACCTCGGCCTGGGATCCTACCACCAAGACGGTGACCTTGACCAACAAGGAAGTCACTCAGTCCTACCTGCCGGGAGACGGCGTCACGCTCGACGGCAAGCTCTACCTGCCGGTGCGGGTCTGCCTGCCGGCTTTGAGCATCAATTATCGCTGGGATGGTCCCAACAAGTCGGTCGTCATCGATTAGACACACAAAGTTGCTACACCTGAGCGGTGCTTGAACTGAACGCCCAGCTCGCCTGGGAAGTCGCGCTGGCCCTTTTTCTCGTCTGGATCCTGATGCTCTGGCGGAGACCCGTTCCCGCCCAGGGCGCGGCCTGGTCCAACGAGGGCCTGACGATGGTGCTCAGTCAAATGCTGGTGTTCTCGCTCTACGGAGTGCTCGAAGCCCACGTGGGCAGCCACGGTCGCTGGTTTCTGGTGGCTCTGCTGGCCTGGTCACTGGGCTGGTGGGCCGCCTACTTCGGCCTCCGCTGGGCCAAGTGTCGTGGCGACCGTTTGCTTCTGCCGTTGGCCAGCCTGCTTTCCGGGCTGGGTTGGGTGATGCAGCTGCGACTGGAACGGGCTCTGGCCGTCAACCAGGCCTGTTGGGTACTGGTCGGGCTGGCCACTCTGATCTTGGTGACGGCTTACCTCAAGCGTCTCGATCAACTGCAACGCTGGCGCTGGCCTCTGCTGCTGCTGTGCCTGGTCTTGCAGAGCGGACTCTTCCTGTTTGGGCGGGAGCGCAACGGGGCCGCCCTTTGGTACGCGCTGGGACCGTTCAGCTTTCAGCCCATCGAGATCGTCAAGGTGCTGGTGGTGTGCCTGCTGGCTATGCTGTTGGCGCCCGCCGCCGAAGACCCCAAGCGCCTGACTCGCCCGGTGCTGGCCGTCATGGCCGGCGCCTGGCTGGTGCTGGAAACTCTGCTGGTGCTGCAAAAGGACCTGGGTCCGGCGCTGCTTTTCTTCGGACTTTTCCTGGCCATGCTCTACCTGGTAAGCGGGCGCTTGCGCTGGGTACTGGGTTTGCTTTGCCTCAGTCTGTTGGGCGCCATGGCGGCCTACAACCGCTTCGGGCACGTGCGGGTGCGAGTGGAAGCCTGGCTCGATCCGCTGGGTCACTACCAGGACAGCGGATATCAGATTTCCGAGGCTCTCTTCGCTATCGCCTGGGGCGGCTGGCGAGGCACCGGGCTGGGCCTGGGCGAGCCCTACCGAATTCCCGAGGCCGCCACCGATTTTATCTATGTGGCCTGGTGCGAAGAGCTGGGCAGTCTGGGCGGGTGCCTGTTGTGGGCCGTGTTGACCTTGTTTCTGCTGCGCTGTTTCCGCGCCGCGCAGGTTTCTCAAGACCCCTTCGAGCGCCTGTTGGCGGTGGGACTGGCCTGTTTGATGAGCTGGCAGTCGTGCGTGGTGCTTTTCGGGATTTTGAAGCTGATGCCCATGACCGGCATCACTCTGCCCTTCATCAGCTACGGCGGCAGTTCGCTGCTCTCCAACTTCGTGATTCTGGCCCTGCTTTTGAGGATGACCCGCCGTGAACTTTGACGAGCGCCTGATCCGAGTGAAGTGGATTTTTCTGCTGCTGCTGCTGGCGGTGCCGTTACGTTTATTTGCCTTGCAGTTTGGTTGGCGTCAGCAGCTCAACACCGACCCCCACAACAGTCGCCTGGCCGAGAAAGTGGCCCTGCGAGGACGCGTGCTGGACCGCGGCGGACAGCTGCTGGCTTTCTCGCGTGGCAGCCGACGCGTCTATCCTCAGGCCGCTCTGGCCTCGCATTGGACGGGATTTTATAGCCTGGACCGAGGAGTGGCCGGAGTCGAGCGCTGGAAGAACGAGCTGCTGCGCGAGCGACGGGAAGAGGACGGCGTGACCTCTCGCCCGGGCCACGATTTGCGTCTTAGCCTGGAGATGCCGCGTCAGCGCCGATTGGACAGGACCTTCCCCGGGGATCAGGGGGGCGCCCTGCTGGTCGACCTCGACCGTGGCCAGGTGCTGGCGGCCATCTCCAAGCCCGACTTTCAGCCTTCTCGCGTGGGCGTGGACTGGCGCGGTTGGCAGAATGATCCCAAGGCCCCGCTGCTCAACCGGCCCTTCCTGGGCCTGTTCCCGGCCGGACCCCTGGCCGATGCCTGGCCCTGGGGCCAACTACCCGCTCGTCCCGTCTCGCTGATGGACTGGAGCCTGCCTCAGCCGGTGCGGGGTCAGCTATTGATCTCGCCGGCCCAGGTGGCCTACTCGGTGCTGAAAAGCGGCAGTGCCCTGCCCCTCAGCCAGCTCTACAGCGATCACTTCCTCGGTTGGAGAAAGCCGGCCAGTCTGGCTCCCCTCCAAAAGTGCGCGCAGGGTTGGCAGTGGAGCGGGGTCGGCCGCCTCGACAAGCAGGTGGTCAGCTGGGCTATCGCCCTGCGCCCTCCTTACCTGGTGGTGCTGGTGGTGGAGAATAGCGACCGCCAGGACATCGCCCTCAAAGCCGCCTGGCAATCTCTGCCCACCCCCTGAGGAGGCGAACCTAGCGGACCGCCTGGATGGCCGTAATCACGGCGGCGTCCACGATGTCCTCGGCTTTGCAGCCGCGGGACAGGTCGTTGGAGGGGAGTTCCAGGCCCTGCAGGATGGGGCCGACGGCGGTGGCTCCGGCCAGGCGCTCGGTCAGTTTGTAGCCGATGTTGCCGGACTGCAGGTCGGGGAAGATGAGCACGTTGGCTTTGCCGGCAACCGGAGAGCCGGGCGCCTTTTTCTGTCCGATCGATTCGACCAGGGCGGCGTCCAGTTGCAGTTCGCCGTCGACCTTGAGGTCGGGGCGGCGGGCGCGCACCGTTTCGGTCGCCTTGATCACCTTTTCGACCAGCGGATGCTGAGCACTGCCTTTGGTGGAGAAGCTCAACATGGCCAGGCGCGGCTCGACTTCCAGGAAGTTGCGGCAGGTATCGGCGGTGCAGATGGCGATTTCGGCCAGTTGCTCGGCGTTGGGTTCGACCACCACCCCGCAGTCAGCGAAGAGCATGGCTCCCGCTTCTCCGAAGTTCTGGTCCTTGAGAACCATGAGGAAGAAGCTCGAGACGGTACGGATTCCAGCGGCCAGGCCGAGGCATTGCAGAGCGGCTCGCACCGTATGGGCGGTGGTGTTGGTGGCGCCGGCCACGGTGCCGTGCGCCTTACCGCGGCGTACCAGCATGTTGGCGAAATAAAGCGGATCTTTCATCGCCTTCTCGGCTTCCGCCTCGGTCAAGCCCTTGTGGCGGCGAAGCTTGAAGTACTCCTGGCGGCAGGCTTCGGCTTCCGGGTCGGTCAGATGATCCATCAACTGACAGCCTTCCAGGCTCACGTTGAGGGCCTCGGCACGTCGTTGCAGATTGTCCGGCTTGCCGACCACCGTCACCTGAGCCAGGCGCTTCTTGATCAAAGAAGCCGCCGCCACCAGGGTGCGATCATCGCTGCCCTCCGGCAGCACGATGTGCTTGAGTTGTTCCTGCGCGCGAAAGTAAAGCCGTTCCAAAATTGCCACTACAGTGTCCTCCAGGCGTGCGCCCTTCGAAGCAGGGAATGCAATCACCCCCGCAAAGTTTTGAGAATGAAAATGAGTCAACGTGGACTGCTTTGCGGACTGATCGCCATCGCCGGCTTCTGTGCGATTCCTGAGCTTTACGCTCAACCAGCCCCGGCAGCGGATCAACCGATTGTGCCCAATCCTACCATTCCCGAGACGGTTTCTCCCTCGCCGTCCAGTTCTCCGAGCGCATCGCCTAGCCCGAGCGCCAGTCCTGCCGACCCCGCGGCTCCTCCCACCGCCGCGGAAGCCGGGATCTACATCTCGGACAGTGGCAACCATCGCATCATGTATCTCAAAGATATCAAGGGCGAAGGTCGCAAAACCCTGGGGCGCGCGGGTCACGAGCCCGGCTATTTTCTGCACCCCTGTCAGATCTGGGTAGATCCGAGCGGCAAAATTTTCGTGGCGGACCGAGACAACAATCGGGTCGTGCGCATGGATCACATCACCGGATTCGGCTGGAAAGAGCTCCACAGCGGCTTCAATCATCCCGAAGGCGTGGCCAGCCGCGGAGACGAGATCTACGTAGCCGACACCGGCAACAACCAGGTGGTGGTGTATGACGGGGAGCTGAACAAAACTCCGCTGCGCACCTACAAAGATCCGCGCATTGATCACCCGACCAGCCTCTGGCTCGATCAGAACAAAGACCTTTACGTCACCTGTGGCCAGGACCCCCCGGGAGGGCGAGTGGTCAAGTTGGTGGAGCCGGAAGACAAGACCGGCGCCAAGTGGGAAGTCTACGAAGGCCAGAACCTCAAGCAGTTGGGGTTCGCGCCCACCCAGATGGTTACGTTCAAGCGCCAGGTCTGGATGGTCGATCCGGCCGCCAACCGACTGGTGCGAGTGGACAACTTCCAGGGTCGTTCCGCTCGTGAGTGGGGCGGCTACGGAACCGGGCTGGGAAAATTCCGTAACCCGGCCGGACTCGGTCTTTCCAAAGAAGGCAACCTCTACGTGGCCGATAGCGGCAATGACCGTATTGTCGAAGTCACCGGAAACGATCCCAAGGAATGGCAGACCTATGCCGGCGGCAGCGGAACCGAAGGCGTTGTCTTGCGCAATCCGACCTCGGTCTTCAGCTGGTGCCCGGTCCCCGCTCCGCCGCCTCCCAAGGACGACGAAGACCCTAAAAAGAAGAAGAAGCCGAAATAGTCCATCCCGAACAAAAAAAGGCCGCAGCCAAAGCTGCGGCCTTTTTTTGTGGCTCCGGGTCTTCTACTCGTAGAAGTCGACGTCGCCGCTGCCCATCCAGCCCTCCTGGGGCTTGGGGGCGGGAGCGGCAGCCGGCGGCGCGCCCACGGGCGGTCCTACCGGGGGGCCAACGGGCGGTCCGGCCTGAGTCGGAGGTCCGACCGGCGGGCCACTCTCCTCGACGGCGACGGGAATCTGCTCCTGGGGAGGCGGATCCACGATGCCGAGGCGGTCCTTGAGTTTCTTGATCATGGTGCGCACGGTGGGCGTAGCCAGGTTGAGCGGGTCGAGCACGACAAAGCGCTCATAGAGTTCGAGCGCGGTCTGCGACTCTTGCTGCTTCTCCGCAATCATACCCAGGCCGCGTACGGCCACCGAGTCCATGAAGTCGTATTTGAGGGCATTGGTGTAGGCATCCCAGGCCGACTCGATGTCGTTCAGCAGCGTATGGCAGTCGCCCAACAGGCTCCACAGCGACGAGGAGGCCGGAGCGCAGCCGGTCTGGTGAGTGGCCGAGGTGCGAACCTCTTCCGCCAGGCGCATGCCTTCGTTGCGCCGATTCATCTTGATCAGCAACTTGGCTTTGCGGAAAGTCTGAGCGATCGAATCCGGGTAGGCCTGACAGATTTCCTCCATCGTGGCCAGCGCTTCTTCGATGGACTTGAGGTTCATCTGGGCGGTCGCCAGGGCTACGGCCAGATTCGAATGCACCTCTTCCGTCGCGTAGGTGCAGCGCAGGCCCTCACGCCCTGAAACGGCCGCCTGCTCCCAGTTTTCGCGGCGGACCCAGAACTCGGCCACGCCGAGGTGGGTGCGGGCGTCGCGAGGAGCCTGCTTGATGGATTTGACGTAGTATTCTTCGGCCGTCTTGAGCTCGCCCACGGCTTCATAGATGGGGGCGATCATGCGCAGATTGGACTCGGGGTCGCGCAGATACAGCTCGAGTGCGTCCTGGTACTGTCCGGTGCGGAAGTAGAGATCGGCCAGCGTGCGCTCGATGGCGCGGCGTACCGACTTCTTCTCGTTCGGATCGTCGATGATCTCCAGGTAGTAGTCGATAGCGTCCTGGCTACGACCCATGCGCACGTAGAGGCGACCCAATTCCCAGAGGGCCTGGGCGTTCTTGCTGTCGGCCGCCAGGGCGCCCTTCAGGGTCGAGATGGCGTCTTCAAAGTAGCCCGCCTGAATTTGCAGCTGGGCCAGGATGGTCCAGGCGCGCGCATCGGTGCGGTCCATCTGCAGATGCTCGCGCAGTTCGGCGATAAAGCTCTGGCTGAGTTCATACCAGGGGCGTTGCAGTCCCGACATGCCGTAGGCGCGCAGCAACTCCACCTTCCACTGGCGAGAATTGCGATGGTTGCCGTTGGTGGCGATGGCTCGCTCGTAGAAACGACAGGAAGAGTCCAGATCGCGAACGCGGTAGGCCAGGCGGGCGGCCGATTCCAGCAGCGAGGGGCTGTGGCTCTGGTGGCTGAGGGCCAGGGCCAACATGCGCAGGCCCATCTGCTGCAGCGCGTAGCGACCCTCCAGATTGAGGCCTTTGCCCAGCATTTCCTCGTAGAACGTGCCGCCCAGCGGGGCTTCATCGTTCTTCTTGAGTTCGATCAGGTGAGCGTAAGAGCTTTCGGCGATCTGCAGATTGTTGGCGCGAACCGAAGTGGCGGCCAGGCGTCGGATGGTGTCCGGATCGTCGGGTTCGAACTGAGCGACCCAGCGGCGCCACTCCAGAGCCTTGCCGTAGGCGCCTTCTTCTTCCAGGGCCTCGGCCAGCTTCACTCCAAAAAAAGGACTGTTGCAATCGCGCGCGGCGGCCTGCAGGGCGGAACGCATGGCGGGCCGGTCGTTCATCTTCTTGAGAATACGGTACTTCTTCTCGTGAAGTTTTTCGAGCTGCTGCTTGTCCGAGTTGCCGGCTTCCAGCTCTTTGTTGACCGCGACTAAGGCTTCGTCGAGCTTGTCGTCGTCGATATCGCCGATGATCGGCTTGTAGCCGTCTTTGAGTCCTTGATTGGGTTTTTGCGAACCGGCGTCTTTTTTGACAAATCCTTTGTTGTCACCACCGGCACCATCGCCACTGCCGCCGCCAGAGCCTGGCGGCTTCTCTTTTTTTACGAAGGCGGGTTTTTGGCCGCCGCCGAACTTGGGAGTCATGATCCATTCTCCTCGCAGACGGGGGCCTGCCCGCCTGGATTCACCAACATAAGGTAGAACCTTCTCGCTGACCTCACGCGCTCCTGCTGGCGGGGCCCCGGGGCAGGGGAGGTGGAACGACACTAGAACCTTACAGAAATGTCAAATACCCCCGCACCTCGCACCCGCCAGTTGAACGAGAATACCAGTGCTCTCGAGGGCACCTCCCAGGCCAGTCTGGACTCGGTCGCTCAGGAGCGCCGTCTGGCCGAGGAGCACATCAAGGCTCGCTCGCCGCGCATGGCCGCCGAGCCCGCTGGTTCGGTGGTGGCTCAGGTGACGGCCATCAGCAAGCGCTTTCTAGGTACGCTGGCTCTCAACGACGTCAGCTTGAAGCTGGGCGCGGGCGAAATGTTCGGCCTGGTCGGCCCCAACGGCGCCGGCAAAACCACCTTGCTGCGCATCCTGGCCACCTTGATTCCGCCGGACTCGGGCGAGGTGGTGATCTGCGGTTACCGCCTCAATGAAGTCAAGAAAATTCGCAGCGTGATCGGCTTCATGCCGGACGTCCTGGGCGTCTACGACGACATGTTGGTGAGGGAATACCTCGACTTTTTTGCCCGCGCCAGCGCCCTGCCGGCGGCCACTCGCGACTACGCCGTGCGCGAGACGATGCAGGCGGTCGGCATTGAGCACATGGCCGAGCAACCGGTGGATGGGCTGTCGCGCGGCATGAAGCAGCGCCTGTGTCTGGGTCGTTCCATTTTGCACAAGCCCCGGCTGCTGCTGCTGGACGAGCCGGCCAGCGGACTGGATCCGTTAGCGCGCCTGGAGCTGCGCGAGATTCTGCGGGCTCTGCAGCGCCAGGGCACGACCATCGTGATTTCTTCGCACGTGTTGGAAGATCTGGCCGATATGTGCGACCGCATCGGGGTGGTCAGTCGCGGTAGCCTGATCTGCGTGGACGAGACCAAGAACTTGATCGAGGAACAGGGCACCCGGCGGCTGCGGGTCAAGGCTCTGGGACAGAGTGAGGAACTTTTTCAGTTCCTCAAGGATTCACCAGAGATCGACGGTGTGCGCTGGGACAACGACCACATCTTGTTCCGCCTCGGCGGCAATCAGGAGCAGGATTTGCACGAACTGCTCAAGGTTTTGATCCAGAAAGGTTTTCCAGTCGTAAGCTTTTACGAAGAAGCTCCGAGTCTCGAGTCGGCCTATATGAACGTCACTCGAGCCGGAGAGGGATGGGAGGTAGCTAAGTCATGAGGCTAGCGAAAGGTCGCTCAGGAGATATCCTGTCGACCCGCGGCACCGCGGTTTTTGGTGTCGCGCTTTTGCTGCTGACGATGTGGTTGCTCAAACAAGGCTGGTGCGGATGTACCCTGTTCGCACTGGATAGTTGGGCGCTGATCGGAACGGCGGTATTCCTGCTGGGCAATCGCTCCTTTGGAGTGTTGGCGGAAGAGAAAGAGAAGAAGACGCTCGACTGTCTGCGCTTGACGCAGCTTTCTCCGAGCGCGCTCTTCTGGTACAAGCTTTCTCCTGAGTTCCGCTCGTTGGCCCGCCTATTGGCGTTCACC
The DNA here is from genome assembly GCA_017307785.1 of Vulcanimicrobiota bacterium. Classification (GTDB taxonomy): domain Bacteria; phylum Vulcanimicrobiota; class Xenobia; order Xenobiales; family JADMJV01; genus JADMJV01. Next base: position 47,477 of record JAFKGI010000018.1, read on the forward strand.
GCGCCGGCCGTGCTGCTCAGCAGCACCCATACCTCGCAAGGTCTGACGGGCGGTCTGGCCGTTCTGGGCATCGCCGCCCTCAGCGGCGTGATGTCCATCGTCTCCAGCCTCTTCGTTTCGAGTCTGGCCACCAGCACCTCGCGAGCGGTCGTCCAGGGTTGGACCCTGAAAGCTTGCTGGCTCTTGTTGACTCCTATCTTCGACCTGGTGGTCTCGGCCGTGACCGTAACCACCCAGCGTTATCCGGTCTTTGATGCGATCAACCCCTTCGCGGCCGTGTGGCCGCTGGTCGTCCCCGAAGCCGAACTGGGCCTGCGCCAGCATCTGCCGCTCGCCTTCACCCTGCTGGGGACGGCCGTGTGCGTCGCCATGTGGATGGTGGCCGCGCGCCGCTACGAGCGCGGGCTGACCGCCGCTCCCACCTTGACCGACCGCCACGTGCATCGCCTGTATCAGCAGACCCCCGGCTGGGTTCCCAGTTTCCTGGGAGTTCGCGAGAACCCCGTGTTCCTGCGCGAACTGGCCGCTCAACTGCGCAGCGGCGCCGGCAAATGGCCGGGCTACGCCGTCTTCGTCACTCTGTTTCTGGCTCCGTTCCTCTACTCGCAGAGCTGGAACGTGCGCCGCTCCAGCGAAATCGAGTTGCGCAACAACGCACCGCTGCGCGCCACCACGCCCGAGCCCGCTCAGGCCGACGAGTTCGGCGTTAACCAGCAGGACTTGGCTATAACTGGCGCGCCCACGCCCTACGTCAAGCTGCGCAGCTGGAACAATGAGGAACTCCACCTCAAAGGTCACACCAACTGCGCCTGTCTGCGCATGGGACTCTATCAGTCGGCTCACGTGCCGTTACCTGCCAGCGAAGTCTTCAAAGTGGTGGTCCACGACCCCATGCAGGAAGCTTCCAGCACTTCTTCCCTGGGCGACAGCCCGGCTCGCCCGGGTCCGGCTCTGGAGCCGCTCTCTCAAGAGGAAGCTCGCCAGTTCGGCGTCTCCAGCACCGACAGCGAGATCGGCAACACCGAACTCTCGCCCGACACCCTCAACCAGATTCGCCTGCACTCGATGGGTCAGGGCCTGCTGGGCTGCCTGATTTTGCTCTCGCTCTACCTGAGCGTACGCTGCTCGGGCTTCCTGGCCAACGCCGTCACCTCCGAGTGCGACCGTCGCAGCTGGACCGACCTGGCGCTGACCGGCATCGAGCCCGGACAGGTGCTGCGCGGCAAACTGGCGGGCACCTTGATGATGCCCGTCATCCAACTGCTGGTCGCCTCTCCCTCGCTGCTGCTCTTCGTGCTGGCCGGCGCGCTCTCGCCGTTGGGCCTGTTCGAAATGGTCAGCTACGCCGTCGGCCTGACGGTCACCGCCGGTCTGCTTGGCTTCTGGGCTTCCAGTGCCAGCAAGAGCAGCCACTCCGCTCAGGGCCTGGCTCTGATGGCGGTGATGGGCTGGCTGATCGGCACCCCGATTCTGGCTAGCATGGATAGCCTGGTGATGTTCCCGCTGGCCGGTGTCGGCCTGCTGGCGGCCGTGCGCAACAGTCACCGTGGAGTCACTTTCGGTTGGCTGGCTCTGGCCGTCGCCGCCGCCATCAGCCCGATGGGCCTGAGCCCCTGGACCTGTCTCCCGAATTCCTTGCTCACCAGTTTGGGCCGGGTCTCGGAAGGTCAGGCTCTGGCCGCCTGGGTCAGCGGAATGATTTCGCTGGCCGGTCTGGCCTCGGTTTGCTACTACAGCACGCTGAGCAACCTGCAGCAGCCCGGTCAGGAGGACGCTCTGCGCGCCGACCGCGTCGCCTGAGCCCACTCCCAATTGCTCGAAGCCCGGCCGCAAGGCCGGGCTTTTTTCTTGGCTGGGAATGTTGCGGGATTTGGAAAGCGTCCCGGCCCGGAACTGCCGAAGGACTCGACGGGGCAGGTGTTTTCCTTTTTCTCGAGTATTCGGCCGAATGCGATTGGCGCGGAATGTTCTAGCGGGCATGTGGCTCGGTTGCTCTCTGAGCGGCTGGGCCCAGGGACCCCTGGAGCCGGCTCCTCAGAAGCCGGATCTCGTGCAGCAAGAGGAGTCCCCGGTTCCGACCGCTTCCGAGAAAACCATTCTCGTCTCCAAGTTTGTGGTCACCGGCAACACATTGCTGCCCCCCGAGGAATTGGAGAAAGCCTACCAATCCTACCAGGGACAATCGCTAACCCTGGCTCAATTGCGCGAAGTCGCCCGCAATCTGACCGCCGTCTATCAGCGCAATGGCTACTTCCTGGTGCGCGCCTACCTGCCTCAGCAATCCATTCAAGACGGTCAGGTGGAGTTGCGGGTGATCGAGGGCAAGGTCGGCAAAGTGAACGTGGAGGGCGCCGAGAATTACGATCCGGAATTCATTCGCGAGCGCTTCATGAACAGCTTTGAGGGCGAAACCTTCCGTAACGATCGTTTCCAACGGGCCATGTTGCTGATGAACGAGTTGCCCGACCTGCAGGTCCAGGCGGTCATGGCCCCGGGACAGGAAGTCGGCCAAACCGACGTGACCTTGCGAGTCAAGGACGCCACTCCGGTGCACGGAGGCCTGGACTACAACAACTACGGCACCTCGGCCACCGGCGAGAACCGTATCGGCCTCACTTTCGACGCCGCCAACATCCTGCAGCAGGCCGACCAGTTGACCCTGCGCGGGGTCCTGGGCTTTCCCTCGCGAGAGAACAGCTATTACCAGATCAATTACCAGACGCCCCTCAACGATGACGGCACCACCATCAATTTCGGCTACGCCAACGGCGCCTTCGCCGTTTCTCAAGGCCTGGGCGCCATTCTGGACGTGCGCGGCAACGCCGACATCTACACGGTGGCCGTCAGCCATCCGTTGGAGCGCCAGCTGGAGTTTTCCAGCAACCTGGGTCTGGCCGTTTCCCACAAATTCATTCGCAACAATTTCTTCGGCGGCCAACAGCCGTTTTCGCGGGACGAATACAACAGCGCTCGCCTGACCTACCAGGCCGACTGGCGTTCCTTGAACGGGCGTACCTTGCTGCAGGCGGCCTATACTCAGGGTCTGGGCGGCACCCCGGCCAGCGATCCTCTGGTCAGCCGCGCTGGAGCCAGCGGCGGATTTGCCAAGTTTAACGTCGATCTGGCCCGCATCCAGAACCTCGACACCGGGCTGTATGCCCTATTTCGCGCCAGCGGGCAGTATGCCACCCAGCCGCTTTACGTGGCCGAACAGTTCGCGGTGGGCGGTCCCGACACGGTCCGCGGCTATCCACAGGCCCAGTTGCTGGGCGACAACGCCTACGTGCTGGGAGCCGAGCTGCGCTGGTCGCCCATCGAGGACGACCTGGATCTCTTCCAGGTGACCGCTTTCATCGACCACGGCGGCGTCAGTCTGCGTCGAGCACTACCGGGCGATTTGCCGCTGGGCTCGCATCTGACGGGCGCCGGCTTCGGTTTTCGCTTTGGCCTGCAACAGCACGCCACCTTGCGCCTGGACCTCGGCTTTCCGATCTCTCCCACGCCCTCGAGCACCGGCCGCAGCCCCGCACTGTATTGCGGACTTCAGACCCGCTTTTAAGGAAGGCTCTGCAGCTCGGGCCCAACCGGCACCGGGACGTCCAGAATATCGCCCAGGCCCGGCATCGAGTTCATCTCCCAATACTTTCGAGAAATATAGCGGCGCCTGGCCGGCTCGAACTTCACCAGCGATTCCAGACGTTCCATGAGTTTGGCGTTTTTGGCTTTGGCTTCGCGCAAGGCCCGCTCGTTTTTGGACGGATCCGGTGCGGCGGCCTTGCCTTCCAGACTGGCCAGCTGGCCCTGGGCAATTTGTTTCGCGATTTCCGCTTCTTCTACTTTGCCGTCAAAAATCTCGCGCTCCAGGTCGATGGTGCCGAGCTGGTTCTGTAGCTGCTTGTCCTGAGCCACAACGGCCGCCAGGCGTTCGTTGCGGGCCGTCAGCCGTTCGTTCTCGGTTTGCAGAGCCTCGATCGTTTGGTCCTTGGCGATGGCCTCGCGTTCCAACTGGCGGATGTGGTCCCACCAGGCGCCGGTCAGGCGACCTAGCTCGCCGCGCAATTGCTCGGAGTCGTTCAGGTCTTTGAAAAGGTCGGCCTGGGCGGCCAACAACCGATTCTCCTGGCTTGGATGGCTGCGGGCCCGGGCATTGGCCGCCTGGGCTCGGGCCGAGAGCGGCCCGTGATCTTCCAGAGTAAAGCTGCGCGCCATCGACACCTTGGAATCTTGCAGTTTGCCTTCCAAAACCGCCACTTTGGCCAGCAAGACGCGATTTTCGGCCCTGAGCTGTTCGCGTTCGGCCAGCATCAGCTCCGTCTCGGCCGAAGCGCCTCCGCGCGCCGCCAGCTGCGCCCGCACGGTGTCCAGTTCTTTGCGGGTGGACATCAGCTCCTTGAGGGCCAGGTCACTGGCCAGAGCCAACTTCTGGCTGTCCTCGGAAGGCTTGAGGCCTACGACTCCGGCCTTGCGCTCGGCCGCCTGCAGCCGTTCCTCGACCTGGCGACGACGCGCTTCTTCCGCTCGCAGCCGTGCTTCCAGTTCGGTCTTCTCGGCCTGCAGCATCTCGGCCTTGGCCGCCAGCACTTCCAGGTCTTTCATGGCGGTAGGGGAGTCGGGCGCTTTTCCCAACACCCAACCGCTGCTCGAGGGTCCGTCGTAGAAAAGCCGCGGATTCTGTTTCTGACGTACCACCGAGAGAGTCTGGGTGGGAACCTGGGCGTCCAGGAATTCGGCCAGTGAAGCCGGGGTGATGTTGCCTTTCATGGCTTTGGACTTGCCCTGCATGGCCTCCACCAGGTAGTAGGTGAAAAAGCCGTGCTTCTTCTCCTCCCATTCCCAGGAGCGCTGGCCGGGACTGCAGCTGACCAGTCCCACCACTTCCTTGCCTTTGCCGGTCAGGGCAAACTGCGCGGCCACGCTGTACTCGTCTTTGCCGCCGCTGGGATTGTTGCGGCAAGCGTCCAGCACGGTCAGGGTCTTGGCCGCGGCCGTGCGGTCGATCAAGCGATTCAGGTCAGCGGTGTTCAGGGCCGAGGCTTTGAGCGTTTCCAGGCTGCGGATGTCGGCATCGTCGGTGAGCAGAAACGAAGTCCCCTCCACCTGAGCACCGTGGCCCGCGAAATAGAAGATCACCACGTCTTCCGGCCTGGCGTTTTTGCTCAGCCAGTCCAGTCGGTAGACCAGGTTGAGACGATTGGGAGATTGGCCGCTGGCCACCGCGTCGCTGGTGAAGAGGAAGAGATTTTCCTTGGGCACCTGGAGCAAGCTCTGCAGCGCCTGGGCGAAGATTTTGGCATCGGCCCCGGCATAGTGCAGGGCGGGAATGCCTTCTTTGGAGTAGGTGTCGATGCCCACCACCACCGCCCAGGTACGGCCTTGAGCCAGAACCGGGGCGCTCAGGCTCAGGCAGGCAGCCAGAGTCAGCAGGCGCTTCATCTAGGCGGAGGGCTCGATCCATTTCTTGAACAGCTGATCGATCTCCGTTCGGGCTTCGGGATGCTGTTTGAGCAGCTGGTCGCGGAGCTTGCGCGCAGGCCAGTAGACTTCGAGATTGCAGTAATTTTCGAAAGCCTCCAGGGTCGACACCGGGTCTCCAGCGGCGCCGACGGTTTGCAGGCTCTGGGCCACTTTGGGATCGATCAGGGTGACGGCAAAAACGGCCTGGTTGTCGCGCACGTCATGTTCTTTGTCGTCGGGTGGATTGCCGAAATAGATCATGGTCGTTTGTTCCGGGTCGATCTTCAGGTCGCGCAGGGTCAGGCGCGTGCCATCGCTGGAAACCAGCCCGGTGGTGTATTCCGGATAGCCGCGTTCGTTGACTTTGCGATAGCGAATCATGGGACTGGGCCCGTCTTCGACTTTGTGCTGGGTCAGAGTCAGATCCAGGGTGATAGGAAGCTTTTCGACCGAGACAGGAATGGGGGCGTCGGCATTCACCGAGAGCGAGCGGCTGGTGTAGCCGCCGTATTTGCTCATGTCCACGGCATGGCTGACTTCGATGCCTTTGCGCTGCTGCACCGGCTTGTTCAGCGCCTTGATGGTCTTGTCATTGGCGGTCAGGGTCTTGCCCAGCGGGGTGGTGCCAAAGATTTGATAGCGGCTACCGTCGACCACGCTGGTCACGGTCAGAGAGCCGTTGGGGGGACAGGTCACGATATCTCCCGCGCCCAGATAGCTCAAAAGCCCGATGGCTTTGCCGGGTTCGCTGGCTCGGGTGCATTTGCCCACCTGGCCTACCACCAGGTAGAGTCGCCGGTCGTCGGGTGCGGATTGCACCGGTCCGACCAGCACGGGCAAGAGCATCAGGGGAAAAAGACGAGTGAGTTTCACGGCCGAATTACCTCCGACAGTTAAATTAGTACCTGCGATCCGAAGTGCGCCAACTATATTGATAGTCGTCGTAGGCGGTCTGCACATTCTGGTCGGCGGAGTTGGCCGCCGTTTCGGCTGTGCGTAGATCGCCCTCGGCATAGCGAAGGTGTTGATCGATTTGCTGCAGTTGCTGGGACAGGGTGTTGAAATTGCTGCCGGCCGAACGAGCCTGCGAAGCAACCGACACTCCTTCGGTGTCCCGCGCTACCGTCTGTAGATCGTAGCGGATCGAGCTGATGGGCGTCTGTAATCCCTGTAACTTTTGCTCGAGCTGCTGCTGAGCCATCTCGATTCGGTAGAGCTGGGTGCTGAAGTCGCCCATGTTGCGAACCGCTTCCTGGTGGCGGTAGGGGTGAGGCAGCCGCTTGGCGTCCACCTGGTTCAGGTAGCTCTGGGCGGATGCCAGCTGGCCCTTGATCTCATACATGGCGTAGCTGGGATTGGAGCTGTCATAGCGCAAATTGGAGAGCTGGCGCTCGATCTGGTCGAGGCTGCTGCTGGCATACTGGCCGGTGCGGGAGTGGTCGGTCTCCTCGGTATCGCTCTCGGCCGGATACAAATCGTTGCGGGCGCGATTGGTCTGAGTCTGAGCGGAATTGACTTCGCGCTGCACCGTGCCCCAGTATTGCCGCACCTTCTGCAGACCGGCCTGGGCCTTGCTCAGCTCGTCACCGGCCTTATAAAGCGGATCGAGGACTTCTTGCGGATTGACCTGCGGGGCCATCGAGTCCTGCGGCATCTGCGGCTGGGCAGAGGGATGAGCATGGCCGTGAGTCTCACTGGGACCCGGCTGCTGAGGCAGCGGCGAACCCGTATACGGGTTGTATCCCTGAAAAAAAGCGTCCATTCGCGACATGGCCATAATCAGAGATTATTCCCTCACCCTTAAAAAGATCCTATGGGGCCGGATCGCGATGTTCCCGCGGAGCTAACCAGCGGAAGGGCTCGGTCAAAGTTTCCAGGCTGTGGACCTGGTCTTTCCAACCTTCCGATTTTTCTTTCCATTTGCGGAAAGGCTCTTTGAATCCATCTTTGATCTGCGGGTCCGAGGACAGGGTATGCATGTCGCCGGCCAGATTGGCGTAATCGTCTAATTTGTTCTTCAGGTCGTGGACCTTCTGACTCAATTTATCCGGGTCGAGTTTGGCCAGCGGGCTGTTTTCCAGACGTGCCTTCAGCTCCAGCAGGCCCTTGGTGTAGCCTTCGGCCAGTTTGTAGGCCGCATCCATCTGCTTCTGGCCGGCATCGAGTTTGCCCTGATACATGGCGATTTGAGCGCGCGCGGCCGGCACCATCGTGCGGATCATGGCCGATGCCCGGGCGGTTTTCTCGTCCATCCGCTGGACGTTGGCCATCAAGGCCGCTTCCTGGCGCTCCAGGCTATGCTGCATGGCCATGACTTGAGCGCGTGAACCTTCGCTGACGCGCACGAACTCGGCCGAGTAAAAGCGCATGTTGGAAGCCAGATCCTTCATGTCGCGGCGGAAGGACGGGTCGGCGAAGTTGGAGCGCATGTCCTTGGTGGACTGACTGAGCATTCGGAAGTGCTTGATGGTGGTGAGCAGTTGATTGTCACCGCTGCTGTCCAGCTCGCCGTTGAGAACTCCGCCGGCCGCCGGTTCACCGGGTGGCGGCGGGAGAATGTTGATGAAGTGACGTCCGCGCAGAGTGGAGACGACTTTGTAGGCGGTCCCCTGGGTCAGCTGGTAGCCCTGGTAGAGACCGACCGTGACCAGCACCACCGGCCGCGTCTCGCCCTTGGGGTTGAGACGTTCCCAGTCCTCGTTGGGGGCGAAGTCGATGTCGACCACGCGACCGCCGTCGACGCCGCCCAGCGTGACCGGATCGCCCACGCGCAGACCCTGACAGGCGTGGAAGACCAGTTTGTATTGCGCGCCGCCCAGGGGGGTGCGCTTGCTCTGGGTAGGCGCCAGCCCGAGCATCACCATGGAGATGGTGCACACGACCAGACCGATCCGACCCTCTTTACTGAGCATTACACCGCCGCTTGGTGGGCTTGCGCCACGATTTCAGCCCAGTTCAACCGGGCCTGTTGGGCTGGTTTAGATTCATGCCGGGTGAAACCTGCCACGAATTCAATATTTCCGGCCGGCCCTCGGATCGGCGAGTAGGTCAGGTTCTCCAAAAGCCAGCCGGCCTCGGCCGCTTCTTCCGTGCTTCTTTGCAGAACTTCCAGGTGCACTCGCGAGTCAACCACCACGCCTTTGCGCAGGTTTTTGGCCTCGGTTTCAAATTGGGGCTTGATGAGCGTCACCAGACGAGGTACCTGCCATTCCCAGATGACCGGGTAGAGCAGGCGCAGCGAGATGAAGGCCAGGTCGGCGGTGACCAGCTCGGCGGCGAAGGGCAACTCCTGGCGCTCGACATAGCGTGCGTTGGTTTTGTCCTTGATGAGGACACGCGGGTCTTGCTGCAGCTTCATGTCCAGCTGGCCGCGGCCGACATCGACGGCGCACACCTGGGCGGCGCCGCGCTGCAGCAGGCAGTCGGTGAATCCGCCGGTGGAAGCGCCCAGGTCGATGGCCTTCCACCCGGTCACGTCCCAGCTCAGCAGATCCAGGGCCTGGGCCAGTTTCAGCCCGCCGCGGCTGACGTAGGGATGGGGCTTGCCTTTGAGCTCCAGCACGGCGTCTTCTTTGATGGGGGTTCCGGCTTTGTCACAGCGTTGCCCGCCCACCAGCACCAGGCCGGCCATAATAGCGGCCTGGGCCTTTTCCCGGGAGGGGAAGAAGCCTTGCTCCACCAAGAGTTGGTCTAAACGAGTCTTTTTCGGCATGATCGAGTTTTCAAGTGGGAGCTAACGCGCCCCCCCTTGGACCCCCCACTTTGTTCTAAGTCATTGGAGGAGAACCTTTGCAGCAAGCTCTCGCCCCTCGAGATCAATTTCCTATTCTGGGTCAGAAGAATTATCTGGCCAGTCACAGCCTGGGAGCGATGCCGGCGGGTACGCCCGGCGAGTTGCAGCGCTACACCGAACTCTGGGCCAGTCAAGGCATTCTGGCCTGGGACGGCGAGTGGTGGTCGATCCTCGGCGAGTTCGGCGGGCGCCTGGAGCGCATTCTGGGAGCTGCCCAGGGCACCATCGTTCCCTGTCTCAATGTCACCCTGGGCTTCGCCATGATCGCCAGTTGTCTGCGCTACACCCCGGAACGCCGGCGTATTGTGCTCTGCGACCTGGAGTTCACCACCACCCTGCCCTTCTGGCAGTCGCAGGAAGCTTACGGTGCCGAAGTGGTGATTCTGTCCTCGCCTGATCCGGTGTTGATGCCGGTGGAGTTGCTGGAGGAAGCCATCGACGAGCGCACTGCTCTGGTGGTCACCAGTCACGCCTATTTCCGCTCGGGCGCGCTGCAAGACGTGGAGCGGCTGCAGCGACGAGCCCGCGAAATGGGCGCTTTGCTGGTGGTGGACGCCTACCAGGCGGCCGGCTGCGTGCCCATCGACCTGACCGCCGGCGGCTTCGATTTTTTCGTGGCCGGTTGCCACAAGTGGCTGTGCGGCGGCCCCGGTGGCGGCTTCCTCTACGTGCGCCCCGAACTGATCCAGAAGCTGGAACCTTCGCTGATCGGCTGGTTTTCGCTGGCCAACCCCTTTGCTTACGAGAAGACCCGGGCCCCGGAGCTCAACAAAGGTATCTTGCGCTTTCTCAACGGCACACCCAACGTGCTGGCGCTGTTTGCCGCCCGCCAGGGCCTGGAGTGGGTGGAGAAAATCGGCCTGCGCTCCATCCGCAGCCATTCTCAGCAACTGACCGGCTGGCTCTATGAGCAGCTGGAGTCGCGCGGACTCACCCTGAAAAGCCCGCGCGACCCGGAGCGGCGCAACGGCATGGTGTGCGTCGATTTTGAAGGAGCCCGCGACTGCCAGGCCGCCCTCGAGCGCCAGGGCGTGATCGTGGACTACCGCCCCGACTGCGGCATCCGCATCTCCCCCCACTTTTACAACCAGCAGTCGGACCTGGAAGCCTTCCTGGAGGCCTTTGACCAGGTAAGAGGCCGAGGCTAGCCTTTCTGCCGGGTCTCCGTCGTTCAAAGGGGACCCGGGGGACAGGGGGAGTCTGGAGACCGCTTTCGCGCCAAGGCCCGCTCCGGGCTCTGTTCGTTTTTAGGGGACTTCCCCTCAGTCTCGGACTTGCACTTACCGCTTGGCCGACAACTGGACCGCCCCAGGAGAAACTTGCCAGGTCCCGGTAAAACTTACCGCCTGGCCGACAACTGGCCCCGCCCCGCGAAGAACTTGCCAGTTCTCGGTAAGTCTTACCGCCTGGCCGGCAACTAGCCCCTGCCCCGACGAACTTGCCAGTTCTCGGTAAGTCTTACCGCCTGGCCGACAACTGGCCCCGGCCCAGGAGAAACTTGCCAGGTCCCGGTAAGTCTTACCGCTTGGCCGACAACTGGACCCGCCCCGCGAGAAACTTGCCAGGTCCCGGTAAAATTTACCGCCTGGCCGACAACTGGTCCCGCCCCGCGAGAAACTTGCCAGTTCCCGGTAAAACTTACCGCCTGGCCGGCAACTGGCCCCGCCCCGCGAGAAACTTGCCAGGTCCCGGTAAGTCTTACCGCCTGGCCGACAACTGGACCCGCCCCGCGAGAATCTTGCCAGTTCCCGGTAAGTCTTACCGCCCGGCCGGCAACAGGACCCTCCGCGGGAAAAACTTGCCAGGTCCCGGTAAAACTTACCGCCTGGCCGCCAGCCCGTCTCCACATCCCCCAATCCCCTTCGTCCCCTTTCCGGGACCGGCTCCGAAGGCGGGCTACAGCTCGAATTCTTCCTTGGACTTGCTCAGTCCGATGTCGGGCTGGCCCTGGTCGTTGGGTTCGATGGGGTCGACCACGTCGCTGTGCATCCACTTTTTCAGGATGGGGGAGATGAGCAGGCAGAAGATGCCCGAGCCCACCGCGGTCATGGCGATGATCTTGAAGACTCCGCCGTAGACCGCCACCGTCTCCAGGGGAACCGGGATGGTGGCTTCCTTGCCGCCCTCGCCGGAGACGCCCGTCAGGCTGGCGATCATGCCGGCCAGGAAGTTGGAGAAGGCGGTGGCCAGGAACCAGGCTCCCATCACCGTGCTCACCATGCGAGCCGGGGACAGCTTGGTGACCATGGAGAGACCCACGGGAGAGAGACACAGCTCACCGGTGGTCTGCAGCAGGTAGCCGAGCAGCAGCCAGCCCACGAAGACCATGCCGCGCGCATCCGGGTGGGAAGCGCCATACCAGAAGGAAACAAAGCCCAGGCCCAGCTGTATCAGGCCCAGCGAGAACTTGACCGGAGTGCTGGGTTCCATTCCGCGCGAGGCCAGGAAGCCCCAGAGGGCGCTGAAGATGAGGCCCAGGGTCACAATGAAGATGGCGTTGGCGGCCTGGAAGGTGCTGGCCGGCATTTCCTTGCCTTCGGTGACCATGCCGACGTGCTCGGCCGTGACCACCCACTGCACCTTGGTTTTGTGATCTTTCTTGGCCTGATCCAGCACGGTCATGGTGATGACCTGGTCGCCGTTTTTGTAGCCCAGTTGGGACTGACCCATCTCGAATTCCAGGGTCTGACCCACTTCGCTCTGGGTGATGACGTGGCCACCGCTGACGCGATTGACGTTGCGGTCGGTGAAGTTGCTGACCGAGCTTCCGGCCTGTTCAAAGAACGCCCAGAAGAGCATGGAGAAGAAGGTCAAAATGAGCACCACGAACAGGCGCTCGCGTTCCACTTTGGGGCTGTTGACGGCGCCGTAAATGAGCCAGGCGAAGGCGGCTCCGCCGAAGACGAGCAGGCCGGTGCCGGCCACCGAACTCTGCTGTACCAGGAAGGCGAAGACGGGCACGGCGATGACCACGCCCACCAGGGTGGAGGTCAGCGAGCCCATCAGTTTCTCGGGGTGGGGGCAGGCGCCGGCGTTCTTGGGCAGGCCGCCACGCTGGATGGCCACGGCCGCTACCAGGGCGGCCGCCACCAGAGTGATGGCCACGAAGCCGTTGATGATCAGGGCCGTCGGCCCTTCTTGGAAGTAGAAGAGAGCGGCCGCACTGGCGAAGGCGCCGCCCAAAATCATGAACTGGGTCACCAGGTTGGGCGCCACGAAGACGGCCAGGCCGATGAGCATGCCCAGCGTGGCCAGGTTGAAGCCGTAGTGCCAGCCGAACTTTTCGCCCACGTAACCGCACAGCAGCGGGGACATGGCCGCGCCCAGGTTGATGCCCATGTAGAAAATGGTGAAGCCGGCGTCGCGTTTGGGGTTGCCCTGCTTGTAGAGCGAGCCGACGATGGTGGAAATATTGGGCTTGAAGAAGCCGTTGCCGGTGATGAGCAGGGCAAGCGCCAGGAAGAAAGCCGTCTGGTTCTGGATTCCCATGATCAGGTGACCCAGAGCCATCAGGGTGCCGCCGATGATGACGGCCACGCGCGCGCCCAGCAGCTTATCCGCCAGCATACCGCCGATGAAGGGGGTGGCGTAGACCAGTGCCGTGTAGGCGCCGTAGATCTTGTAGGCGTTGGCGTCGTTGTAGCCCAGGAAGCCCTTGATCATGTAGAAGACGAGCAGTGCGCGCATACCGTAGTAAGAGAAGCGCTCCCACATTTCCGCGAAAAAGAGCGTGAAGAGGCCGGCCGGGTGGCCTAGAACCGTGGGTTCCTGGGACTTTTCAGACATGAATTTCCTCCGTTTAAGTGACACCCGATTTTAGGCGTCAGGCCCAGGGGCCACGTTACCGTTCTATGAATAAGTGGACACAGTGGGGGGTCTTAGGGGGAGGAGCGTTAGCCCCCCCTAATAATCTGCCTATGGCGCAGGAATGGACGGCATTACTCAGCGAGGTCGGCCTGGAACGGTTGGTCGGCAACCTGCGCACTCGCCTGGATTGCTTAGAGCAGTGGCCGCTGACCATCAACGAGGCCGAATACGACAACGCCTACACGGCCTCGTTCTACAACACCTACATCACCTACCTCGGCAAGGAACTGGCGCCGTTGGGGCTCTGGCAGTGGCCGGTGCGGGGCCTGCTGGCCGTGCTCGGGGGACTTTTTCGCGTTTGCCAGGTCAATCGCATCGTGCAGATCAACAACTGGCTGCTGTCCACCAACCCGGTTCCGCCCGAGTTTCCCGACCACTGGCCGCGCTTGCGGGAGCGCTACCCCGAGCACGCCCTGATCTTTCGCAGCCTCAATGAAGGCTTTCACCAGCCGCTGTTGGAGCGATTCGCCTCGGAGGGCTGGCAGTTGCTGCCCTCGCGAATTGTCTACCGCTTCGACGGAGCGCGGGCTGACTATCTGCGCAAAGACGACGTGCGCCGCGACTGCAAGCTGTTGCGCGACGGTCGCTTCCATTGGATCGGGCACGAGCAGTTCGACTCCGGAGACTGGGGCGACGTCTCTTCGCTCTATCTGGAACTCTATCGCGGCAAATACCCCTCGGAGAATCCGGCCTTTTCTGGCGAATTCTTCCGCCTCTGCTGCCGGCACCTGGGCTGGCGCATCTTGCTGCTGCGCAATGACAAAGGCCAGAACGTGGGGGTCACCGGCTGGTGGCAACGGCACGGGCAATTGATCGGCACGGTGGTGGGCTATCGGCTGACTCAATCCCAGAATCTGGGCCTGTACCGGCGCTTGATGACGCGTGTTTTGCTGGAGGCGGCCGAGCAGGGGTGCTGGCTCAATCTGTCCTCAGGGGCCGGGGCCTTCAAGCGCACGCGCGGCGGACTGCCTACTCTGGAGTTTATGGCCTGCTATCACCGGCACCTGACTTTCTCGCGGAGATTGCCCTTTCGACTCCTGGGTCGACTGCTCGGACCCACTGCCCTGCGGTTGCTGCGCCGCTATGCCTGAAGGGCGCTCCTTCGGTATGGACGAAGAAGCCGGATATGCGTAAGTTCCTGATGCTTTTCTGTCTGGCTCTGCCGCTGGGGGCGGATGACGCCCGGCTCTGGGTCGGAACTCTGGGGCCCACTCAGGGTTTCTCTCTGGTGTTGGCCAAAGACCATTCGGCCACTCTGGTGTTTCGGGATCGGGACCAGTCTTTGCGGGCTTTCGGTAGCTACACCTGGGAGAAAAACGACCTCAAGGTCAAGGTGCGCAAGGCCGAGCCGTTCGTGCTTGAGATTCGGCGCAAGGGTGTGGATACGCCGCCGCCCACGATGGAGGTGAAGAGCGGAACCGAGCTGCACTGGAAAACCACGCTCGTCCAAGATCGGCTGCTGCTGAAAGGGCCCCCAGGTTGGGAGTTGCCGCTTTATGCGGAGCATTAAGCTTTTTCCTTATGCCCAATCGCTCTGATTTCTAAAAGTACGCTTATACCCGGGCGCGAGTATGGGCGCCGCTGTGCCGTTCCGAGGCCGATGTCTATTCTGAGTCCAGAGAGACAACCCCGGAGGACAAGAAGATGAAGAAGTTGATGCTGACCCTCGCCGCCACCAGTCTGCTGGTCGGCAGCGCTTTCGCGGAGTGGGACTTTGACGTCCACGGGGCGCAGATCGCCAGGCCCAGAATGGCCCTGAGCCAGGCGCAGCGGGCTACCTTCCTGGCCGGGATGGAACTGGATCTGTCGGATCCGGTGCCGGTGGCGGGCGGTGCTGCCCAGCAAACGGCCCGGGACGTAATGCACTCATTCCAGGCCTCCGCCGAGCTACTTCAGATCGAAGCGGCCGGTCGCTAAAGAAGAAAAGATTTTGGTCCGAAAAACGCGTCGGCGATTTACACGATGGTGTGTCGCATGAACGCGTTTTTTCATTTTCAGGACCTGCCTAGAAACCGTCCCAAAGCCCGCTGGAGGCGAACGGCCGGCGTAGCCGTCGGCTCGTTCTCCTCCAGATACTTGGATTCAGCATTGGCAAAGTCGCCGGCCCGGACGCGCAGACTGGTGGTTTCTTCCACCTCGCCCCAGAGGCCCCATTCGACCCAGGGCGATTGCTCCAGGTCGTCGGCCAGGGCGGCTACTTCATCCAGCTTCTCGGCTTCTTCCATCAGCGCAGTTGTTCCACGAAGCGGGCGATTTTCTCCAGGCCTTGCTCGATTTTCTCATTGCTGGTGGCAAAGCTGGCGCGCACGTGGTTGGGCCCGGCGAAGTCTTCGCCCGGAACCACCGCCACCTGAGCGTGGGTGAGCAGCGATTCGGCAAAGTCGGCGGCCGTTTCCAGCTTTTTGCCGGCCGGATCGGTCTTGCCGAAGTGGGCCGAGATGTCGGGAAAGACATAGAAAGCGCCCGTGGGCTTGCAGCACTTCACGCCCGGAATGGCCGAGAAGAGCCGATGCATCAGCTGTCCGCGCTCGGCGAAGCTCTGGCGCATCTTTTCCACTTCGTCCTGCGGTCCGCTGAGCGCGGCCACAATGGCCGGGTAGATGAAGCTGGTGATGTTGCTGGTCATCTGTCCCTGCAGACCGGCCATGGCCTTGATTAGCTTGGGTTCGGCCACGGTAAAACCGACGCGCCAGCCGGTCATGGCGTAGCTTTTGCTCAGGCAGTTGAAGGTGACGGTGCGTTCAAATAGATCCGGGTGCAGCGACGACCAGCTGACGAAGGGCTCGTCGCCGTAGACCAGGCGTTCGTAAATGTCGTCGGCGAAAACGATCAGCTGCGGGTGACGCAAGACTACTTCGGCCAGCGCTTTCAGTTCGGCGGGCGAATACATGGTGCCGTTGGGATTCGAGGGGCTGTTGATGATCAGCACCTTGGAGCGAGGCGTGATGGCCGCTTCCAGCTGCTCGGGGGTGATTTTGAAATCGTTGTCGACGCTTCCCGGCACTTCCACCACGGTGGCTCCGCACAGGCGGGCTTGCTCGGGATAGCTGACCCAGTAGGGAGCCGGGATGATGACTTCGTCGCCCGGCTCGACCAGGGCCATGAAGGCCAGATACAAGCTGTGCTTACCGCCGCAGGAGATGAGCACGTTCTCGGGGCCGAGAGGGCGTTTTACCTTCGTCTCCATATATTGGGCCACGGCCTTGAGGGCAGCCGGGGTGCCGCTGACCGGCTCATACTTGGTGAGACCGGCCTTGAGGGCGTCAGCGACCGCGTCTTTGATATGCTGAGGGGTGTCGAAGTCGGGCTCGCCCGCTCCAAAACCAATCACTTTGTGACCTTCCGACACCATCTTCTTGACCAGTGCCGTCACCGCCAGGGTGCTCGAGGGTTTCATGACTTCAACTCGTTGAGCCAGCTTCATTGCGTGTACCTTTTCCATAACGGGTCGGCATTCTCTCGGGATACATCGGTTCCTGCGAAGACGGAGGCATGGCTGGTCTGCAAATCGAACGGACCGCCCCATGCGACCGAAAATCGTCCTCAAATTTGGCGGCACCAGCCTGGCCACTCCCGAGTCCTGGGGGAAAGTGCTGGATATTATCGAGTCCAAGCGAGCCCTGAACCCGGTGGTGGTGGTCTCGGCGGTGGGCTCCACCAAAAACCGCGCCAAGGTCACCGATCTGCTGCAGGCACTGATTTCTGAGCCTAAATTGGGCCCCTTGCAAGAAATTCACGAAGGCCTGCTCGAGTCTTTGGGTCTGGCCACCGATTTGCTGACCGACCTCTGGGAGCAACTGCTGGCTCATCTCCAGACCGATCTGCCCCTGGAAGAGAAACTCGACCGCGTCATGGGCTGGGGCGAGCGCCTGTCGGCTCGCATGATGGGAGCGGCCCTACGCTCGCGCGGCTGGGAGGCCCAGGATCTGGCCCCCGAAGAACTCGGCCTGGTCAGCGACGACCGCTTCCAAGACGCATCGATTCTGGAAAGTTCGCTGGAGCCGATCGCTCAGAAGATCTTCCAGTTGCGGGGGCTGCCGGTGGTTCCCGGCTATGTGGGCGTGACCGCCGACGGTCGTCCCACCACCCTGGGTCGAGGTGGTTCCGACTACACGGCCGCTATCGTAGGTGCCGCCCTCAAGCGCGAAGTCGAGATCTTCACCGACGTGGACGGGGTGGCCACCACCAATCCCAACTTCCTGCCCAAGCCCTTTCGCGAAGAGGGACATCCCCACACCATTCCCCAGCTTTCTCACGAAGAGGCCTATCAAATGGCTGCTTTCGGTAGCAAGGTGCTCTATCAGAAGTGTCTGGCCGCCGCCACCATGGCCTCGCGGAAGGGCCGACACCTGCGGCTGACCGTCAAGAACACGTTCAACCCGGATCATCCCGGCACCGTGCTCCAGGGTCATCGTTCCCCGGCCGGCGTGCCGAAAGGCATTACCGCTCTGGAAGGTGTGCCCGTGCTCACCGTTTACCTGGACCGCGAAGACGACTACCGTCCACTCTGGCGCATGGTCGAAGAACTGCCCGGCGTGCGCCTGTTGATGGCCAGCTACTCGAGCGGACGGGCTAGTTTTGTTTTTGACCAATGCACCGCGGAAGTGCAACAGTTGGAGAAGCAGTTTCCCGACAGTCACCTTTCCAAAGATCAGGTGCTGCTCAAGGTGGTGGGCGATGCCATCGGTGAGAACCACGAGATTCTGGCCGCTATTCATCAATCCATCGAGTGGCTGCCGCGCGCCGAAGGCGAAGTGGTGCCGCCGGTGCACAAAAGCCCGCAGCTGTTGACCGACAGCACCTTCGAGATCGTGGTGCGTAAGCGCCACTTCCAGGCGCTGCTTTTGCAGTTGTACCGGCAGCTGTTCTGCCGCCACGAGCTCTACTGTGGAATGCTCGGTCTGGGCACCGTCGGAAGCGGCGTGCTCTACTATCAGAGTCATCTGGCCGATTCGGCCAAAGCCCGCAGCCAATGGCGTTTTCCCATCGCGGCCGTGCGCGACGCCGACAAGAAGCGCGAACATTTCTCCGGCAAACTGGTCACCGACCCTCAACAGGTGGTGGACGACCCACGCGTGGACGTGGTGCTGGAGCTGATGGGCGGTCTGGAACCGGCTCGCAGCCTGATTTTGCAGTCCCTGAGTCGGGGTAAGCACGTCGTTACGGCCAACAAAGCGGTGCTGGCCGAACACGGCCTGGAGTTGTTCGCGGCCGCCCGCAAGCACAACCGGATTCTGGCCTTCGAAGCCAGCGTCTGCGGCGAAATTCCCGTGCTCGACGTGGTACGCCACATGCCCAGTAACCAGGACGTGCAGGGCGTGCTGGCCATCGCCAACGGCACCAGCAACTACATCCTGACGCACATGTCAGCCGGGCAACCTTATGAGGAAGTGCTGGCGGCCGCCCAGCAGGCCGGCTTCGCCGAAGCCGACCCCTATTTTGACGTTTCGGGAGCCGACGCCAGTCAGAAGCTGGCCTTGCTCTCGTCGCTGATTTTCCACTGCTGGGTGCCCTGGCAAGAAATTCGGCGCCAGGGTCTGGAAGAATTGCTGCCGGTGGACTTCGCCAGCGCCCAACGCTTTCAGTGCGCCATCCGCCCGCTCTCGTGCGCGCGCCGCACGGCCGACGGTCTGGAGCTCTGGACCAGTCCGGCGCTGGTGCCGCTCGAGCATCCGCTGGCCTCGGTGCGTCAGGAAACCAATGCGGTGGCGCTACAACTGGCCGGCCGCGACGAGCCGTTCACCATGGTCGGAAAGGGCGCTGGACCGTTGCCCACGGCGCGCTCGGTGGTGCGCGATCTGACCCAGTTGCGCCAGATGACGGCACTGCCGCCGCTGCAGCCGGCCTCCCTGCGCGACTGGCGCTCGGTGGTGCAGGGCTGGTATCTGCGCTGCAGTGTAACCGACCAACCCGGTGTTTTTGCCGCCGTGGCCACCGCCCTGGCCGAGCAGGGACTGTCCATCCGCGAAGCGACCCAGATCGCCGAGGCCGATCGGGCCCACATCGTGCTGGCCCTGCAACCCTGCAGCTGGGGCCAGGTCGAACAGGTCAAACAAGCCATCTCCGCCCATTCCTGGAGCCGCGAAGTGCTCTGTCTGCCCACCCTATGAGCGGCTACCAGATTCCCTCGTCCATGCTGGCCCAGGCGGTGGAAGCCAGCCGCCGCCGTTCCTTCGTGCTGTCTCCCCAGCGCCATCACTGGGTTTTGACCGAATACAAGGTGCTGCTCGAGTTGTGCGACTTGTCCGAGCCGGAAATGCGCCTGGCCGGGCTGCGCTTTCATCCCGACTGGCGCCTGTGCAATCGCGACCTTTACTACGATGCGCTCTCTTTTCAGGATCTTCAGGGTGGCGTGCGCGCCATCGAGGGAATGCCCGAGAGTCCGCGCATCCGCACGCTGAGCTGGTCGCCCGACGGCAAGTTTCTGGCCTTTTCCCACAACGACGAGCTGTGGCTGGCCGAAGTAGCCACGGCCAGCGCGCGCAAACTGGTGGGTCGCCTCAACCAGGTCAACGGCACCGTGAACTTCCGCTGGTTGCGCGACTCCAGCGGAATGCTGGCCCAGGTGGTGCCCTTCAACCAGGGGCCGGCCCCGGCTGCGCCCGGCGTGCCGGGCTCTCCCGTGGTGCAAGAGCATTTGGGCGGGCGTTCCCCCAGCCGCACCTTCCAGGACCTGCTCAAGAACGAGCACGACGAAGCCCTCTTTACGCATTACCTGACCAGCGATCTGGTGCGGGTTGAGCTGTCTGGTCAGTCTCAGGTGGTGCTCTCGGGCAAGCTGTTTTCCGGGTTCACTATTTCGCCGGACAATCGCTACATTCTCTACTCCGAGATTTTGCGGCCGTTTTCTTATCAGGTGCCTCTGGGTCGCTTTCCTCTGCGCACCGCCGTTTGCGATTTCTCGGGCCAGGAGCTGGAGGTGGTCTCGGAACTGCCCCTGCAGGAAAGCACGCCGCCCGACTTCGACGCGGTCCGTCCCGGCCGGCGTTACGCCTGCTGGCGCGAGGATGTGCCTTGCACGGTGGTCTGGCTGGAAGCCCGCGACGGCGGTGACCCCCGCCAGCCGGCTGAGATCCGCGACGCTCTCATGCAGAAAGCGGTGGGTGAGGAAGCCCGCGTCTTTTTGGAAGTAGCCGGTCGCATCGAATCTCTGACCTTCGGCGACGAGGATCTGGCCATCGTCCAGGAGGGCTGGTGGAAGACGCGCAACCGTCGGGTGTGGCGGGTATTTCCGGGCACGGGCGAGCGTGAGCTGCTCTTCGAGTATTCCAGCGAAGACGACTACGTCAACCCGGGTCGCCCCATCACCCAACTGGACGACCAGGGTCGCCAGCGTCTGATTCGCAGCGGAGATTCTGTCTATCTGGTGGGACCAGGTGCCTCGGCCGAAGGGGAGCGCCCGTTTCTGGACCGCTTCGATTTGAAGAGCAAAACCAGCGAGCGCGTCTTTCAGAGCGCCGCGCCCTTCTATGATTATCCCACGGGACTGCTGGACCCCGAGGCCAAGCACATTCTCATCCAGCGCGAGAGCCAGACCCGCCCGCCCAACCTGGTGTTGTGGCACGACAGCCAGGCCCGCGAGCTGACTCAGATCGAGCCGGCTGTTCCCATGTTGACTCGGGTGGGCAAGGAGTTGATTCGCTACAAGCGTAGCGACGGCGTCGAGTTAACCGGCACCCTGTACCTGCCGCCGGATTATGATGGCTCGGCTCTGCCGGCCCTGCTCTGGGCTTATCCCAGCGAATACAAAAGCGCCGCGCGCGCCGGACAGTTGCGCGACAGTCCTTTCCGCTACATCCACCCTTCCTGGGGCGGACCGCTGTTCTTTGCCCTGCTGGGCTACGCGGTGCTGGATGATCCCAGCTTCCCGGTGGTCGGGGAGGGTGAGGAAGAGCCCAATGACACCTACGTCAAGCAGCTGCTCGACGACGCCGGCGCGGCCATCGACGAACTGGTCAGGCGCGGGGTCGGAGACCGCGAGCGCATGGCCATTGGCGGGCACAGCTATGGGGCCTTTACGGCCGCCAATCTGCTGGCCCACAGCCGGCTGTTCAAGGCCGCCATTTGCCGTAGCGGCGCTTACAATCGTACTCTGACGCCCTTTGGCTTCCAGTCCGAGGAGCGCGTCTACTGGCAGGCCCGCGAGACCTATCAGGCCATGTCGCCTTTTCACGTGGCCGACCAGATTCAGGACGCGGTCTTGCTCATCCATGGAGCCGAGGACTCCAATTCGGGGACCTTTCCACTGCAGAGCGAGCGATTCTATCAGGCCCTCAAAGGCCTGGGCGCCCGTGCTCGCCTGTGCATTCTGCCTCTCGAGGACCACGGCTACCGCGCCCGCGAGTCGGTATTGCACTGCTTGTGGGAGATGGAACAATGGCTGGAGCGCCACCTCGGGGCCTAATTGCCGGCTTCTGGCAAGTTTCTCTGGGGCGGGGCCTGGTTGTCGGCCTGGCGGTAAGACTTACCGAGAACTGGCAAGTTTCTCTGGGTCGGGCTTACTTGCCGGCTCGGCGGTAAAACTTACCGGCGGCTGGCAAGTTTCTCTGGGGCGGGGCTTAGTTGCCGGCCTGGCGGTAAGACTTACCGGGGCCTGGCAAGTTTCTCGGGGGCGGGCTTAGTTGTCGGCCTGGCGGTAAGAATTACCGGCGCCTGGCAAGTTTCTCGGGGGCGGCGTCTGGTTGCCGGCCTGGCGGTAAGTCTTACCGAGAACTGGCAAGTTTCTCGGGGCCTCGGCCTACTTGTCGGCCTGGCGGTAAGTCTTACCGAGAACTGGCAAGTTTCTCTGGGCCGAGGTTTACTTGCCGGCTTGGCGGCAAGACTTACCGGCGCCTGGCAAGTTTCTCTGGGACGGGGCCTGGTTGCCGGCCTGGCGGTAAGTCTTACAGGCTCCTGGCAAGTTTCTCTGGGGCGGAGCTTACTTGCCGGCCTGGCGGTAAAACTTACCGCCGCCTGGCAAGTTTTATCCAGGATTATGCCTTGAGGCGCAGCCAGTAGCGGGCTGTGGCGGCGGCCACCAGGTTGGGTTGTTTGAGGCTGAGCAGGTGCTCCAGAATCTGCTTGCGCACCTCCGGTCTGGCAATCACCTGACTGGCGGCCAACAGAATGCGGGACTTGAGGTCCTCGTTGCCCGCCAGGGGCAGGGCCGTCTGGTAAGCCTGGCTGGCCTCATTGATCTGGCCGGTCGCCTGCAGCACGCAGCCTTGAGCGTAAAGCAGCGGAGCGTGCTGGGGATAGTGGCTCACGGCAGCTTGCACCCGCTCCAGCGAGGGAGGCGTTCCGCCCAGGAGTTCCAGTTCCAGCAACCACAATTCATGAGGAATGCGGCTGGCCGCCAATTCCTGGGCCAGCCACATGTCGTGACGCACCTGTCCCCAGCCGGGAGCCAGCCGCTCCAGCTGCTTGTAAGAAGCACTGGCTTCCGAGTAGCGCTTCAGGTGCAACAAAGCCTGACCCGCCAGGTAGCGGGATTTCGGCTCGTAGGCATCGATTTGAGCTGCCTTGGAAAAATACTCCAGGGCGGCGTTGTAGTCGCCTCGCTCGACAGCCTGCCGACCCTGGGCATTCTGGGCGGCCGCCAGGGCCAGGGTGGGGCGGTTGCGGGCCAGAGAAAACGAAACCTGAGCGGGGTCGGCGTCGGCCGGAATCTGGTCGACTTCGCGCTGGGTTCCCTGGACAGAGGCCACCACGCGCACCGACGGAGCCTGCACGGTCAGAACCTTTGAGTCGGCTTGACTCGTATCTTTCCCTTGTGAGCGCAGCGCGTTACCGAGGGCGACGGCGTGAGCCTGGGCCACGTCCAACTTTCCCCGGTAGCGCTCCAGTTCATAAAGCTTGTCCAGATAGGAATAGACGCTGTCCCAGTCTTTCTGGCTTTGGCACAGGGCAGCCGCTTTGCGCAGGTGGGCGTCGGCCTTGTCGAAATGGCCCAGCTCAAACTCGCACACGCCCAGCTTGCCGACCGTGATCCCTTGGTACTGGTCGGCTCCCTCTTGAGCGCCGTTGTAGCCGGTCACCAGAAACGGCTCTAGAACCTTAACGGCTTCGGCAAACTGCAGTTCGCTCATCAGCTCGGTGGCCTGCCGCAGGCCCGAACGCCAGCTGGAAGGTTTGCCTTCATTGAGCATGTCGAGAGGCCGGTCCTCGCCCAACTCAGCCAGCTTTTGGGCCACCGCCAGCAGCCCTTCGGCATATTTCTGCGCCCCTTTGGACTTGGGCGGATTGGCCTGCCAGTCGGCAAACTCCTCGACGATCTCGGCCTTCTTCTGGCGGCACAATTCGCCCAACTCGACGTCCAGGCCCCGCTCCGCCAGGAGCATCAGTTGGTCGCGGGTCTTATCAGACTCTTTGACAGGTCCTTTTAGAAATCCAAACATCCCGCCCCGTTCTACCCTTCCGGTCGGGAACCTGCGGCGAGCCTGGTTGCCGACCGGGCGGTAAGACTTACCGGTTGGGGTCCGGGCTCACTTGCCGGCCTGGCGGTAAAACTTACCGACGCCTGGCAAGTTTCTCGGGGCGTGGCTCAGTCGCCGGCCTGGCGGTAAGAATTACCGGGAACTGGCAAGTTTCTGCGGTGCGGGGCTTAGTTGCCAGCCTGGCGGTAAGACTTACCGGGAAACGGCAAGTTTCTGCAGCGGCGGGGCTCAGTTGTCTGCCTGGCGGTAAAACTTACCGGGGACCGGCAAGTCCAAGCAGCGGCGGGCTCACATGTCGGCCTGACGGTAAAACTTACCGGCGCCTGGCAAGTTTCTGCGGGGCGGGGTCAGTTGCCGGCCTGGCGGTAAGACTTACCGAGGCCTGGCAAGTCTAAGCAGAGGCAGGGCTCACTTGCCGGCCAGGCGGTAAGACTTACCGACGCCTGGCAAGTTTCTGTGGTGCGGGGCTTACTCGCCGGCCTGGCGGTAAGACTTACCGACGCCTGGCAAGTCGAAGCAGCGGCCGGGCTTAGTTGCCGGCCTGGCGGTAAGACTTACCGGGAACTGGCAAGTCCGGGCAGAGGCGGGGCTCAGTTGTCGGCCTGACGGTAAAACTTACCTGCGCCTGGCAAGTCGAAGCAGCGGCCGGGCTTAGTTGCCGGCCTGGCGGTAAGACTTACCGGGAACTGGCAGGTCGAAGCAGCGGCCGGGCTTAGTTGTCGGCCTGGCGGTAAGACTTACCGGGAACTGGCAAGTCCGGGCAGAGGCAGGGCTCACTTGCCGGCCAGCGGTAAGACTTACCGCTGGCTGGCAAGCGGAACCGGCAAGGATTCCACGGCCGGCCGGGCAAACGCTGGCCCGGTGTTGGCGCGACTGATGTTGGGCAGCTTCCTTCTGACCGGCGTAACGGGCGCGGCGGCTTTCACCTGGCTGAATCTGGAGCTGCTGCGCCGCATCCAGAGTCATGAAGGCGACCCGCTGGTCTGGGCTGTCTTTGCCCTGGGCGTTCTCCCCCTCACTCTGGCCTGCTGGGCCGTGCCCCTGGCCGCCCTTTACCGAGTCAGCTACGACCAGAGAGTCCCTGCCGGACTTCCGACCTGGCGCCGCGGCCACCAGGTCGGCCTCCAGGCCCACTATCGCTCCGTTTTCTGGCGCGGATACGCCTCGCTCTTCGCCTGGAGCCTGTTGCTGCTGCTTCCCTACCTCATCACCGTCCAGTGGTGGCTGGTTTATCTGCACCTGGCTTTATTGCTCTACGCCGTCCTCAAAGCCACTCTTCGCCAGGCCCGCCTCAACCGGGAAGAGCAGGCTATCCTCGACCGGGACATGAGAACCGCCACCATCCCGCCCTACGGCACGATCCCTTGGTCCGACCTGCAGGTTGCCGTCCAGGAAGAGCTCACCGTCACTCCCAAGAAAGACCTCACCTGCTGGTGGGTCACGATCCATGGGCAGAAGTGGAAGCGCTGCGAAATCCCCGAACACGCTCAGGCCATCGCAGACTGGCTGGTCCGAGAAACGACGTAGGCGCACCTCATAGGCAAAATCCCACAGGCCGGTCGCAAAAGCTGCATAGCCGGTGAGCAGCACAGCAAAGACTGCCGAGGGGATTGCCTCTTCGCCGAAATGAGAGGCCAGTCTTGGTACCGGCGCTAAAATCATGAAAAGCTGGCTTATGACGACCACGGGAGTAAAACGTGCGCGACTGCCCAGGTTGTAGGCTGCCAGTATAGCCCCAAGCTGTAACGGGGCCCAGGCCAGATCGGGGCGGGCTGCATCGTGGGATTGGCAGACGATCACGACTCCGAGGGCCAGAACAGATATGGATAGGCTCAACCCTCGACTGTAGGTGCCCATCAGGCCGAGGCCTGCGGTCACATAAAAGAGAGCCAGGGGAATGTCCGGTTCCCCCGCCAAACAGCTGAACAAGCAGGCCACACCCGCTAAAAATATCCAGCCCAGATTCAAATAGATCATCCAGATCATCCCCAGGCCTACGCCACCGGGAAGCCGAGAGTTCAGCCTTTCCGCATGTCCCGCAGTAGCCGCCCGATATGGGTCAGCACGCCTTTGAAATCCTGGTCTTGCACAAGCTGGGTCTGGGACAGGTCCTTGCGCAGGTGGTCCACGTAGGCGATGGCCTTGAAGTCGCGGGTGTCCACGCCCTTGGCCGGCATGCGGTAGTTGACGCCACGCACCACCAGCACCAGGTAAGGCGGTAGCCGTCCGCCTTCGGCCAGCACCACCGGATACGGTCCGGGCTGGCTGCGCGCCCTTGCGCCGCGAAGAGCCAGGCAGCGGGCCAGCGGATGTTGCGAATCCAGGTCACGGCAGCCGGAGAAGAGATGATGCTGGCATTCCCCCAGGTCCAGCGGTCGGGCTAGCGGCTGACCGTTGATGCGAGTGGGCAGGGGAGTCAGGTTGCAGTGGCGCTTGAGGGCATCCTCCTCGGTGTCCAGCCGCACCTCGCCCCAGCGATACGACCAGGCCTTGCGCAGCGTGCGCAGACCCAGGCGCTCGTGCACATGCAGGCGCAGTCCTTGACCGGCGAAAGGCTCGACCACTTCGCGGCCATCCGGGCTCCAGCGCAAGCGCTGACTACCGCCCACCACCTCAATGGCTCCCGGATTCAGTCCTTTGGCCGCATGGAAAGCCATGGCCAGCTCGCGCACGGCCGGGGGCGACTTGTCGTCCAGCAGCCGATGGCTCAGGTCCTTCAGGTAGGGGCCGAAGTCGAAGTCGGTATCCGCGTGCAGAATCGTATCGTCGGCATCACATTCCGCCGCAATCGAACGCGCGCCCGCCGACTGGGCGGCGGCCAGCGCGTTGAGCACATAGAGTCGCGGTTCGGCCAGCGAGAAGTTCTTCAGTTTCTCCAGGCTTTTTTCGGCGCTCAGGGTAAACTGGCCGCTGGAATCGAGGCTGGCCTGCTCTACGTAGCCGGCCAGACAGGCGGTTAATTCGTCGGTCAATTTCCGAACAGCTTCTGCCACACCTCGTAGCCGCCGAAAATCAGCAGTCCGCAACTGGGGACGATGAACACACCCCAGAAAAGCAGGGCTACGACATCCAGCTTGCTCACCGGCATCCGCTGATGCTGAAAGCGCAGGACGCCTCTCTCCCGAACCAGCCGCAACGTGGCTTCGTCCTGGCCGGGGTAACAGAGCGTGCCCAGCTCGCGAGCCAGGCGCTGGGCATCGGATTCGGCCGGTCCGGCCAGCTTGTCGGAGCGCAGAGCTCGGAAGCGCTTGCCCGAACGGGTCACGATCAGCGAGACGTAGCGCCACCAGAAGGTAAAGGGAGCCTGGGGAAGCTCTCCGGCCCAGGTCGTGCCGGCCAGTTCTTCGGCACCGCCCAGCGGCATCAGCGAGGTAAACACAAAAAAGCGTCGGTAGCGCAGGTAGAGTTCCTGACGCTCGGTATCCAGCACCAGTTGACAGCGCAGCAACGGTTTGAGCGAGTTCACTGCCACCAGCACCAGGCCCATGGCGGCAAAAAGGGCGCAGGCCAATTGCGACAACGGCGTCAGAATGGTGAACAAAATCAACGGGCAAAAAAGCATCCACAACCCGAAGAACCATTGAAACAGGGTGGTGGAAAGGAAATCCAGCTCGGCATCTTCCCCGAGTACGACCAGAGGGCTGCGATTCACCATGGTGTTTTTGACACGCTCATTTCCGTCCCTTTTCAGGACTGTGGGAGATATTAACATCTGGATCCCCCACCACAGGTTCGGGACGGGGTATAACGAACGCTTAGTCAGTCATTCTGGGAGAGTTCTATCCATGGCGATCTTTGGGCCGAAAATCGAAAACACGCAGCAGCTCGCAGCCGAGACGCTGAAACGCATGACGAAAGGCTTCTGGGGCGGCGAACCGACCGACCTGGAGCGAGTCGAGCTGGGTGATAAGTTCGTCTCCGAGCTGCCGGGCGTCAGCAAGAACCCTCTGGAGAAAAGCCTGGCCGAAGTGGCCCAGCGTTCGGCTGGAGACGTGCGCGCGGTGGCCGGCAAAGTCGCCCTCTACCGCACCGCCATCGAAGCCATGTCTCAGCAATTGACCGGCAGTGCCGGCGGCGTGATGGCCGGTGTGGCCACCAAAGTCATGCAGCAGAACGGCCTGCTTCAGCCGGAAGAACGCGCTCGCGTGGGCGAGCGCTTTCTCAGCGGCATTGCTCAGTCCACCCAGAATGACGCCGAGAAAACGCTCAGCAATCTGACCCTGTCCGCCAACAAGGCGTTGACCCCCGGGGTTCAGGGCGCGCTGGCTCAAGCCAGTTTGCAGACGCTGTCGCAGGGCCTGACCGGCATCACCGGACCGGTGTTGGCCAAGGTGGGCTCCTCCGCACTGGGCCTGGCTTCCGCGCAGACGCCCGCCGACCAGGCCGCGCTGGGAGCCTCGGTGTTGGCCGCCATCACCGCCTCGGCCAACGCCAACGAAGCGGAAAGAACCTTGCTCAGCACTCTGGGCGCCGCCGGCAAAGAGCTGGCGGCCACTTCCCAGACGGCCCTGGCCCAGGCGGGTCTGGAAGCGGTGGCTCAAGGAGTCACCTCGCTGACCGGTCAAAAGTTGGCCGAGGTCGCCGGAAAAGCCATGAACCTGACCAGTGCGGGCAAAGCCGCCGATCGCGACGCCCTCTCGGGGGCCCTGTTGGGCCACCTGGTCCATTCTCCGGTGTGTAACGAGGCCGAAAAGTCGCTGTATCGCACCATCAATCTGATCTGTCACAATGTGCACGAGAGCCGGGTTCCTCTCGGTCAGGCCACCCTGGCCCATATCGCCGGGGGAATTACCACCGTGACCGACCGCACCCTGGCGCAAATCGGCAGCCAGGCGTTGGCTCTGGCGGGCAATGCCCCGCCTAACGAGAAAGCCGCTCTGGGCACGGCCGTGCTCGAGAGTTTTGCCGAATCGGCGGAAGCCACTCCGGCAGCCAAGGAGTTCGTCCAGAGCCTGGTCACGGCCATCGATCCCCTGGCTTATGCTTCGCAGGGGGCCCTGATTCGAGCCGCCTTCCAGAGCTTGTCGGCCGGCGAGTGCCCCAAGTCCATGACGGAACTGGCCGCCTTCGGCCAGGCCGCCATGGAACAGGCCAAGGCGGCCCAACCCCAGGAACAGGCGGCCGTGGGCCAGACCGTCCTCAAGCTCATCGGCCAGCTCCCCAGCCTGGATCCCGCGGAAAAAGTCTTTGCGGAAGCCGTGCTCCAGGCGGGTGAACAGCGGACCCCCGGCACTCAGGTTGCCCTGGTTCAGGCCGGACTCAAGCAGCTCACCACCCGGCTGACCGGACCGGTCGGCAAAGCTCTGGCCTCGCTGGTGCTGGAAACCAAGGTGGACCCGAAAGACCAGGCTGCGGTCAGCAGCGCCATGCTGGCCGGAATCGCCGAGCACGGCACCAGCGAAGACGAGAAGCGCATCAGCCGCATGAGCGCCGAAGCTGCCGCCAAGTTCCCGGCCACCGCCGCCAACGCCATCGCCCAGTCCACCTTGCGCGTGCTGGCCAAGGGCATGGACAAGCCGCTGGACGCCACCCTGGGCGACTTGGGCAAAGAAACCATGGCGGCTGTCGCCAAAGGCACGCCGGAGGAACGCTCGGCCGTCGGCAGCTTCTTCCTCAACGCCATCGGCAACCAGTCCAACAACCCCAAGGAACAGGCCCTGTGCCGCGTGGCCACCGAGGTCTGTTCGGTGCAGCAGTCGGCCCCGGCCCGCGTGCAAGTGGTGGAAGCCACCCTCGACAAACTTTCCAAGGTCAGCGACGAGACGGCCGCGCAGGCGCTGGCGGGACTGGCCGTGCAACTGCTCCCCCATGTGAAAGGCGAAGCCGAGCAACGCAGCCTGGCGGTTTCCTACCTCTCGGGAATTTCCAAAGAAGGCAACGGGCTGAGCAAGCTGATCGCTCCTCTGGCCGGTTATCTTGGGGATATCCCGTCTGGCCTGAAGCTGGCCCAGGCCACCCTGACGGCCATTCAGAACGGCCAGGATGATGTGGCCAAACTGGGCCACGAAGTTCTCAGCGGCCTGCCCGCCGAAAAACTGGCCGAGCGCCTGAACATTTCGCGCACCCTGGTGCAGCACCTCAGCGACAAGGACGGCAACGCCGAAGCTCGCCAGCACCTGGAAAATTCCAGCCTGTTCCGCACCGACGAAGCGGTGGCTACCGTTTTCAGCGGCTTCCTGGCCAAAACCGCCGGAGCCGAGCCAGACGCCAAGGCCCTGGAAGCGGCCACCAAAGGCGAGCTGGAGAGCCTGCGCAAATCGGTGCTCGACGACGTCAGCGCCAACTGGCAGACGCGCATTGACCAGGAACTGACCCAGTCCATCGACCGCGGCAATATGCCCAAGCCGGAAGAGTTGGGCAGCACCACGCTGGCCAACTCCTGGGGGGAAATCGAGGCTCGTTTCAACGACGAAATCGAACAGCATCCGTTGCTGCGCCAGTCCAGCGCCGAAGAACGCCAGCAAGTGTTGGGTCAGGAGTCCTGGAAAGAATGGGCCGCTCAGTCCCGTTCCAGTCTCTCCTTCGGGGAGACCTTCTCCAAGGCTCAGCCCGAGGTCATCGCCTACTCGGGCAAGGACGACGCCGAAAAGAAGTTGCGCCAGACCACCATCGAAAAGATGGTCAAGCTGGACGAGCCGGCCGACGAACGGGACATGGCTCTGCTCAAGCGCAGCCTGAACACGTTGCCCACCGCCATGCTGCAGGATCTGGAGAAGTTCAAATACTCCATCACGGTCACGCGCGACCGTGTCTCCAACGCTCACGCCAAACTGGAAGGCAAACTCGAAAAAACCGGCAGCCTGACCGACATGGACGAGGGGGCCCACATTTCCGAGCAGGGACAGAACCCGCGTATCCTGTTGCGCGCCAGCTGGAAGGGCGGCAAGCTGCACATCGCGCCCGACTCGATGATGCGTCAGATCGCCAACGCCTACGACAAGGTGATGAACACCAACAGTTCCAGCCGCAATCTGTCCGAGCCCTTCAAGACGGAAGCCTCGCTGCTACCCGGGCGTTTTCAGGTGGACGTGGCCGCTTTCGGGGCCGAAATGTTCACCCGTTACCAGCTCGATCCGGATCGCATGTCCCGGCAGTTTCCGGCCTCTTTCGCGCTCTTGGAAAAAGGCTATTACACCAAGAATAAGGTGGACGCCAAAGCCCTGGCCGAGCTTCAGGTGACCACCCCTCCCATCGTGAACGTCAATCCCGACCCGTTTGCCGAGTTGCGCACCATCGAGGAACTGAACCGGGTGCAAAAAGCCCAGGGTCTGCCTCCGCTGCCCTACGTCTTCGAAATCAAGGGCGAAGCTCAGCACAACGTCAACGAGTTGGTCAATCGACTGGGCGAGGCCCTGCGCGACGCCCGCAATCCGGGAGTGCCGCGCTGGCGCGAAGGAGAGGACGTGGTCCGCGTTCCGGCTGCGACCTTCAACAGCCCCACCGATATGGAGAAGCTGCTCAGCGAACAGGTGCAGGGCGGCCGCGCCTCCTTGATGGTGCTCGACGAGCTGGGCCAGATTGGTCTGAGCAGCCCCGGCTTCGAGATTCTGGGCAAGTACATCGAACGCTTCGGCGGCCAGATGCCGCTGGTTTTGCAGGGTGGCACCTCCGACCTGGATCGACTCAAGAATGCGCTTCCTACCGTCACTCATCACCGTTTCAACACTCAGCCGTTGAGCGCCGGGATGATCACCAACTTGCTGACCCAAAAAGCGCAGGCGGAAGGCTACGACCTCAGCCAGGAATCCATCAGCGCCATCGCTGCCAAAGCCAAGGACGGCGAGCTGAGTCAGGCCTTCACGCTCTGGCGCGGTGTCAAGTCTGCCCAGACGGAACGGGCCGCCACCCTCATGCCTTTCCTGGAGAAAGACCCCTCGGCGGTTTCCCGGGTGACCACCACCGACGTGGCCAACGCCAAGATCATCAAAGAGAAAGATCCCCTGGACGAACTGGAGCGTATGACCGGCCTGGGCGCGGCCAAGCGCGAGCTGCGCAGCGTGCTGGCTCAGGTCAAGCTGCAGAAGGCTCAGCAAGAGTTCGGCATCACCGGCGATCCGCCACGATTGAACCTGCTCTTCGAAGGCAATCCCGGTACCGGCAAAACCACCGTGGCCAAGCTGTTTGCCGATGCCCTGACCAAGGTGGGTTACCTTAAGAACAACAAGTTCAAGGAAATCCGCGTCCAGGATCTGCTCTCCGGCGGCAAGCCCGAGGAGAACGTCAAGAAGCTCTTCGAAGAAAACAAGGGCGCCGTCATCTTCATCGACGAGATGCACCAGCTCAAGGACACCGCCGAGGGCCGGCTGGCTTTCCGCTCCATGATTCCGTATCTGGGACATCCGGAGTACGCCGACACCGTCTTCATCGGCGCCGGCTACAAGGGCGAAATGCGCGACCTGATCCGCGACGTGGACGACGGCGCCGAACGCCGTTTTACCTCGGTTCCTTTCGAGGATTATACGCGCAGCGAGCTGGGCTCGATTTTGGACAAAATGGTCGTCGACAAGCAGCGCGTGCTGGATGAGCCCACCCGTGAGGCGGCCCTGATGCGTTTGGAGCGCGAGCGGCGCAAGATGAAGAACTTCGGCAACGCCGGCAGCGTGATGTCGATGCTCGATATCGCCATCAAAAAGCAGACCACCCGCCTGACCAGTGGCGAAGTGGAGATGACCAAGGAAGCTCTGCAAATGCTGGCTCCCGACGATTTCGCCGCCGAGAAGGCGGTCACGCCCGACGAAGTCTGGGCCGAAATCAATGCCCTGGAAGGCCTCGACAACCTCAAGGCCGAGTTGCGCACCCTCTGCGACTCGATCGAATACGACAAAGAGATGGGCAACGATCCGTTGGCCAGCTTCGAGCCCTACTTCATTCTCGACGGTCCTCCCGGCACCGGTAAAACCACCATGGCGCGCCTCATCGTCAAGCTGATGGCGGCTTACGACATCATCCCGAGCCACGGCCTGAGCGAAAGCCAGGGCGCGGATCTGCAGGCTGGTTTCGTGGGCCAGACCACCACCAAGGTGCAGAAACTCTTCGAAAGCATGTGGGGACAGGGCGGCTTCATTGACGAAATCGGCGGCCTGGCCCGC
Organism: Vulcanimicrobiota bacterium; assembly: GCA_017307785.1. Classification (GTDB taxonomy): domain Bacteria; phylum Vulcanimicrobiota; class Xenobia; order Xenobiales; family JADMJV01; genus JADMJV01. The sequence continues at coordinate 80,095 of JAFKGI010000018.1, forward strand.
GCTCCCGAAGCCTTCAAGGCGGACGCGGCCAAGACCATGCTCAAGCAAATGGAGGACCACCGCGGTCGCTTCATCCTGGTGGTGGCCGACTACGCCGATCGCGTCAACGACTTCCTCAATATCGATCCCGGTATTTCCCGGCGTTTCGGTCATCGCTTCAGCCTGGAACCGCTGGGCGAGGAAGCGGCCGTGCGCTCGCTGTGCAAGCAGTTGGCCGGCAAGGATCTGAAAGTGACCGACGAGGTGCGGGCGCTCATCGCCACCCGCATGACCGAGTTGCACGCGGCCCCCGATTGGGCCAGCAGCGGCGACGTGCGCAAGGTGCTCAACACGGTCGTCACCCAGCAGAAGACCTGTTTCCTGGAAGCGCGCGCCAATGGCCGCACCGTCGACCCCAAGGAACTGCTGCCCGAAGCCGTCAACAACGGATTTGACACCATCATGCGCGAGAAGAAAGCGCGTGAGGTTCCCATCGAGGAACGCCCCAAGGACGAGGGTCTGGCCTCGGAAACGGCGGCCGCGACCCAGAAGCCGACCGAGACCCAGGAGGTCGAGGAAGTCAAAATCACGGCGGAAGAGCAGGCGATTTTCGACGCCCAGGCTGAGGTGGACAAAGAGTTCGCCTCGCAGTTGGCCAGCGACCCGGCACTGCAGGCCAAGTGGGAAGCCGATCCCAACAGCGCTTACATCAAGCGCCTGGCCGAGAAGCTCGGGGTGACTCCGGAAGAAGCCATCAAGAGCCTTCAGGCGGTCAAGATCAAGGTCAAGAAGATGGTGACCAACGTCAAGCTGGTCAAACGCTTCGAATATCACTGTCCCTATTGCGGCGGCATCAACAGCCCCACTTGCGCCTACATCGGTCAGAGTCTGGATTGGAAGATCCAGCACTCACTCAAGAAACCTTGGACCGAAGAAGTCAAAGAGAACCAGGAAGTCGAGGTCGAGGTGAATCGTGATTAATCCCAATCCGACTCCCAGTTCCATCAAAGCGCAAGAAGGTCTGAAGGCGATGCCGCGCGGCACCGCCGTCAATCAGCAGGCCAAGACCGGCGATAGCTTCGTGGCCACCATCGGCAAGGAAACCACCGAACCGGCCGAGCGTGAGCTCTGCCGGGTGGTCCAGGAAACCGGTGCCAAAGTGGTTTCCGACGCCGGCAAAGCGGCCCTGACCCGGGCCACCCTGGACGCCCTGGCCGTGGGCGTGACCGGCTCTTTGGGCGGAGTGCTGGCCGGAGTCGGCCTGGAAGTGCTGAACAAGGCCAGCAACACCCCTCAGCAAGACCAGGTGGTGGTGGGCCAGAAGCTGCTGAGCGAGATCGCCGCTGGCAGCGAGAGTGCGGAGGAGAAGACCCTTTCGGGCATGGCTCAGACGACTCTGGTGCGCCTGGATACCAACTATTCGAAAGTGGCCGTGGCACAGTCGATGCTGCAGGCCATTCACACCGGTCTGGCGGGATCGATCGGAGGCATTCTGTCCGGCGTGGGCGTGCAGGCCATGGCGGGAGTGGGGGAGGAGCAGCCCAAGAATCAGGCTCTGGCCGGCGCTCAGTTTCTCTTGAATATCGCCGAAAAAGGCTCTCCCGAGGAGCAAGAACTCAGCCGTATCGCCATCAGCGCCTTCAGTGCCGCCGACAGCCACGGTGCACGGAGCGCCGTGGCCGGTGCCGCTCTGTCCGTGCTGGCTTCGGGCGAAGCCCTTTCGCGTGGCCAGTCTCTGGCCAAAATCGGTCTGCAAGCCGTTTCCGAAATGGATCCCAAAGAGGTCAAGAATCGCTGCACCATCGGTCAGCGTTTTCTGGACGGAGTGGCCGCCTCGGTCGCTCCTGAGTCTCCCGAAGCGGTGATCACCCGATTGTCGGCCGCCACCTGCGAAGGCATGGATGACTATGGAGCGCGCGCCGCCGTGGCCCAGGCCACTTTGGGCGAACTCAATGGAAGTGGGGATCTCGATCTGCGCCTGGCCCGCATCGGCGCCACCGCCTTGACCGGTATCTCCGAGCATCAGCCGGTTCATCGTGCTGGTGCCGCCGCGGCTTTTGTCAACGCCGTGGTGGAGCACAGCGCCGACCCGGCTCGTCGTGAGGCGGGACAGGCCGCCTTGCAGAAGGCCGGCGAATCTTCCAGCTACGAAACCAAGGCCCAGGCCCTGGGCGAGTTTCTCCAGCAGTGCGCCCCGGACGTGACGCCGCTGCCCGCTAAAGCGACGGCCGAAGAAGCCAAGCCGGTGGTGGTGGGTCAGGCTCCGGCTCCGGCCCCTTCCGCCACCGCCGCGGAGAAGCCCAAGATGGACGATGCCAGCGCGGCCGAACTGAAGAAGGTCAAGGACAAAGTGACCGACAGCTTCAAGGACGACTGGGGCAAGCGCCTCGACGACGCCATCGCCAAGGGCATGACCGAAGGCAAAATACCGGTGCCGGCGGAGTTGGCCGAGCATCTGTTCCACGAGAGCTGGGGCAGCTGGCAGCTGAAGATCAACGATGCGGTCAAAGAGAACGAAAAGGTTGCCGCCTTGAGTCTCGAGCAGCAGTCGGAGCAGTTGGGCGAAACGGCTCTGCTCAAGTGGTCCGCCACCGTTCCGGCTCCGCTGACCTTTGGAGAAACCTTCCTGTCACGCACCGTCGAACCCGGCCCGCTCAGCGGAACGGACGATAAGGACCGCGAGACCCGTACCAAAATCATCAACAACATGGTCAAGGCTCAGTTGCCGGCCGATGGTCGCGATACCGACCTGCTGCGTCGGGTGGTGGACGTGCTGCCCACCAGCGTGCTGACCGAGTTGGAGAAGAACAAATACACCATTACCGTCACGCGCGACCGCATCTCCAACGCTGCTTCCAAATTGGAAGGAAAGATGGAGAACGGCGCTCTGACGGACATGAACGAAGGCGCCCACATCGCCGAGCAAGGCCAGAATCCGCGCATTCTGGTGCGTTCCCACTGGAAACGGGGCGAGCTGGAAATCGATCCGGCCACCCTCATGCGCGAAATCGGTCGCGCTTACGACAAAATTTCCCAGACCAGCCGCTATTTCGCCGATGCCTTCAAAGCCGAAGTCAACGGCGTTCCCAAGCAGTATCAGGGCAACGTCAACGACTTCTTTGCGGAAATGTTCCTGCGCTACAATATGGACCCCGAGCGTTGCGCCCGTCAGTTCCCGGTCTCCACCGCCGCCTTCGAGAAAAGCGGTTGGAATAAGGTCAAGTTCAATCTGAAGGCCATGGCCGATCTGCAACAGTCGAAAGACCCGGTCGTCAACGTTTCTTCCGATCCTTACAAGGAACTGCGTACCTTAGAAGAGCTTAACAAGGTTCAGCAAGCCAAAGGCGTGGCCGTATTGCCCTACCGTTTCGAGATCCAGGGCGAGTCCAGCCACAACACCAATGCTCTGGTGGAGCGTCTGGGTGAGGTGTTGCGCACTTGCCGCAGCGGCAACATTCCCAAGTACTCTCTGGGAGAAGGCGCGGTCCGCATCCCCGCGGCCACCTTCAACAATCCCCAGGATCTGGAGAAGCTGCTCAATGACCAGGTGCAGGCCGGTCGCGGCAGCTTCCTGGTGCTCGATGAACTGAGCGGACTCAAGACCGATAGTCCCGGTTTTGGCACCCTGTCCAAATATGTGGAACGATTCGGCGGTCAGACGCCGCTGCTGCTGCAGGGCAGCAATTCCGATTTGAACCGTCTGCGCGAAGCCTTGCCCACGGCCGTGCAGAAGCGCTTCAGCACCTCTCCTTTGACGGCTCCCATGATCACGGAGCTGGTCGTGCAGAACGCCTCCGCCGAGGGCTACGACGTCAGCGCCGAGGCCAAAGCGGCGCTGGGAACCAAAGCCAAGGATGGCGAAGTCAGTCAGATGTTCTCGATGTGGAACGGTGTCAAAACCTACCAGACCGAGCGGGCCACCGACCTGCTGCCTTTCTTGAAGATGAATCCCCTGGGCGTGCGCCGCGTGATTACCACCGACGTCAACAACGCCAAGCTCTCGCGTGAGAAAGATCCGCTGGAAGAGATGGAGCGTCTGGTCGGTCTGGGCAACGCCAAGAAAGAGCTGCGGGCCGTGCTGGCCCAGGTCAAGCTGCAAAAGCAGCAGGAAGCTTTCGGCATGACGGCCGAGCGTCCGCGCCTGAACCTGCTGTTCGAAGGCAATCCCGGCACTGGTAAAACCACCGTGGCCAAGCTGTTCTCGGATGCCCTCACCCGCGTCGGCTACCTGAAGAACAACAAGTTCAAGGAAGTCCGCGTGCAGGACTTGATCACCGGTGGTAAGCCGGAGGAGAACGTCAAAAAGCTCTTCGAGGGCAACAAAGGCGGCGTGATCTTCCTGGACGAGATGCACCAGCTCAAGGATACTCCCGAGGGTCGTCTGGCCTTCCGCGCCATGATTCCTTACCTGGGTCATCCCGAGTATGCCGACACCGTCTTCATCGGCGCCGGCTATAAGGGCGAGATGCGCGACCTGATCCGCGACGTGGACGACGGTGCCGAACGCCGCTTCACCTCGGTTCCTTTCGATGACTACAGCAAGGACGAGCTGGGCAAGATCCTGGACAAGATGGCCGTGGACAAGCAGCGCGTCATCGACGAGCCGACCCGCGAAGCGGCCCTGATGCGCCTGGAGCGTGAGCGCCGCAAGATGAAGAACTTCGGCAACGCCGGTAGCGTGGCGTCGATGATCGAGATCGCCATCAAGAAACAGACGGCTCGTCTCTCTGAGGGCGATGTCGAGTTGAGCAAGGAAGTGCTGATGGGTCTGATCCCGGAAGACTTTGCCGCCGAGAAGGTGCTTTCGCCCGCAGAAGTGTGGAAAGAGATTGACGCTCTCGAGGGTCTGGATACGCTCAAGAAGGAGCTGCGCACCATTTGCGCCTCCATCGAGTATGACCGCGAGATGGGCAACGATCCGCTGGACAGCTTCGAGCCTTATTTCATCCTGGATGGACCTCCCGGCACCGGCAAAACCACTATGGCGCGCTTGATCGTCAAGCTCATGGCCGCCTATGACATCATTCCCAGCGCCGGTCTGGCCGAGAGCCAGGGTGCGGATCTACAGGCCGGTTTCATCGGTCAGACCACCACCAAGGTGCAGAAGCTGTTCGAGAGCATGTGGGGCCAGGGCGGCTTCATCGACGAAATCGGCGGTCTGGCGCGCGCCCCGGAAGCTTTCCAGGCCGACGCCGCCAAGACCATGCTCAAGCAGATGGAGGACCACCGCGGTCGCTTCATCCTGGTGGTGGCCGACTATGCCGACCGCGTCAACGAGTTCCTCAACGTCGACCCCGGTATCGCCCGTCGCTTTGGCCATCGCTTCAGCCTCGAGCCTCTCAGTATTGAGGGAGGCGTGCGTTCGCTGTGCAAGCAACTGGGGGCCAAGGACCTGGTGCTGACCGATGAAATCAAGACCCTGATCGAGGCGCGCATGAAGGATCTGCACGCCGCCCCCGACTGGGCCAGCAGCGGCGACGTGCGCAAGGTGCTCAATTCCATCGTGACCAAGCAGAAGACGGCTTTCATGAACGCCCGCAAGGCCGGCCAGAAAGTCGATCCCAAGCAGCTGCTGCCGGAGGCCGTCAACGGCGGTTTCGACAGCTTGATCAAGGAAAAGAACGCCAAGGGCCCACAGAAGAAGTCGTTCCAGGATGAGATGCGCGAGTTCTTAAACAAGCGCGGCTAACGCCGTCCTCGAGAGCTGATGTTGTAGGTGGTGGCGGAACTCTCTAGCCGAGGCTGAGCGTTGGGCTGGGGCTCGTCTTGCTGGCGGCAGGCGCGGGCGGCGATGCCCGCGCCGACCAGCAGCCATAAGGTGCCTAACAGGCCGGAACAGGTTATCGCCACAATCAGGCCCATCAGGCCGCAGATCAGTGCAAATCGTATCATCAGGGTGGTCGTGTCCTCTCTTTGTTGTGGCGTGAATAATCTTTATGTAAAGATATTGGTTCCCGTGTCGAGATTTTGTTGTTCCGATCGACTACTGGTAGAGACGACTTAGGAGGCGCATATGCTCAAACTTTACGGACAAGCCCCGACCCGTGTGTTGCGGGTGCACTGGCTGCTGAACGCACTGGGACTGGAGTATGAAGAGGTTCCGGTGAACTTCTTCGAGGGGGAACATCAGAAGCCCGAGTTCCTTCGGCTGAATCCGGCCGGCAAGGTGCCGGTATTGGTAGACGGGGATACGGTTCTCACCGAGTCTTCGGCGATTCAGCTGTATTTGGCCGAGAAGTTCCCCCAGGCCGGACTCATTCCTCAGTCTCTGGCCGAAAGAGGCCAGATGTATCAGTGGATTTTCTTTCTGGTCAGCGAGATTGAGCAGCCCTTGTGGCGCATCGCCCGGAACACCTCGCAGCTCTACCCCGAGCACGAGCACCAACCCCTGGACGTGCAGATCGCCACCCGGGAATGTAGGGCCATGCTGGCCGTGCTCGAGAAGCACATGGAGGGGCGGGAATATCTGGTGGGCGAGCGAGTCTCGGTAGCCGATATGAACGCTGCCTATACGCTGGACTGGGCGGGGGAGGCCAAGATGCTGGACGACGCCCCTCATTTGAGGGCTTTCTTGCAGCGCATGTACGCCCGCCCCGAAGCCCCGGTCACTATCGCCGAGGCCTTTGCCGCTCTGGAATCGTAGCTTCGGCGACTTACCGGGCGGGCGGTAAGTTTTGGCGGGGGCGACTTGCCGGCCAGGCGGTAAGACTTACCGGGCGCTGGCAAGATTCTGCGGGGCGGGGCCGACTTGTCGGCCAGGCGGTAAGACTTACCGGGCGCTGGCAAGTTTCCGCGAGGTCAGGGCGACTTGTCGGCCAGGCGGTAAGACTTACCGGGCCCTGGCAAGTTTCTGCGGGGCCGGGGCGAGTTGTCGGCCAGGCGGTAAAACTTACCGGGCCCTGGCAAGATCCTGCGGGGCCGGGGCTGGTTGCCGGCCAGGCGGTAAGACTTACCGGGCCCTGGCAAGTTTCCACGCCTACTCGAGCGCTGGTCCCACCTTTACAGAGGCGACGGCCGAGCGAGAGAGCAGGGTGCGGCGCTGGCTGCCGTCCGGAGTGGAGGCTGTCCACTGATAAGACTCTTTCATCGTGTCATCCTCTATGTCGTAGTGCGCGTCCACATAAAAGAGTCGCTTGCCGTCGGGAGACCAGCTCGGATGTTGGCGGTAGTTGTAGCTATCGCTGCGGGGGCCACTGATGGGGTAGGTGCTCCCGCCGCTGAGATTGTAGACTTGCTGATCCAGCACGAAGGCCAGGTCTTTGCCATCCGGTGAGAAGACCGGTTTGGAGGTCTCGCCGGCCAGGCCGGAGTTCAGCAAGCAGAAGTTTTGCAGATCCGGGTTCCAGCAATTCAGCCCGGGTCCGGACCAGACCAGACGGTCGCTTGAGGGGTCAGACGCCAGGTCGAGATTGGTGGATTCGGGATATTCGCGAAGAATAGCCGTCTGGCCCGTTTGTCGATCCAACTGCTGCAGGCGAGTGGGCTGGTCGGGGCCTTGGTCCACGCTCCACTGGTAGCGTCCGCTGGCCGAGCTCAGGCCTGCGGGAAGCTCTTCGGCTTGGGGGAGCGAGCCTGGAGTGACCAGGAACGATTGCCGGTCGCGCCGGATCCAGCAGGCGTGGGCGTCTTTCCAGGCAATCCCCTGCTCGTCCACGCCGGCATCGGCGCTCAACGGCTTCCAATGAACCACGCGGTCGTCGAGGATTTCTTCGCCTTGCAGGTAGAGAGCCTTATAGACGTCGCCGGAAGTGCGCTCGTCCTCATAGTGATGGTTCAGGTAATCCTTCTCGACCAGGGTTAGTAGCAGGGGGTATTTACTCTGTATTTTCACGGTTCTGTGTTCCTCGCTTGTAGTGTGGAACGATCATAACCACCCTCGGCTGCCGAGTGTTTAACTCATGATTTTTCTTCCTTTGCCAAAGTTATTCGTCGGGCCGTTAACGCTTTGGACACCCCTGGGCGCTCTGGCCCGGAGTAGATTGGGGTATGCAGATTTCACGTTTTCAAGCGCCCAACATGCGCACCCTCAACAAGCCGAGCGTTCCCCCCAAGTCGGATCCGCCCGAGCCCCCCTCTCGTAAGACCGCTTTCCTGGACGGTGCCCAGATTGGCGCCGCCCACTTCGGCGCCCCGGCTCTGGCCGGACTGCTGGTCCCCGGTCATGGCTTTCTGGTCGGAGCAGCTGCCGGTGTGGCCGTGAGCGCAGTGCGCGCCGGTGGTTTCAGCCGCGAGAACGCCGGCGCCATCGTCAGCGCCGGATTGATCGGCGGCCTGGCCGGACACGCCGGAGCCCGCTTCGGGCTGGGCGGAGCCGTGGCTGCCGCCGGTCTCGGCGCGGTCTACTGCGGTCTGCAGATGGTCCGCAACGACATGGAAGGCCGTTAGGCCTTTTGGCGCGGCGCCTGGCGGAACTCGCTCTTCTGCTGGGTCTCTGCGCTCTGGCCGTGCGTTGGCGCTCGGCTCAGATCGTGCCCGAATTAGACTGGAGCCTGGGCCGAGGAACTCTCCGGGTCGAGCAGGCCTACTCGGCTATGGGGGAGAGCGGCGGCGACCGTATGGAGCTCGTATACTCCTCGGCGGATAAGCGCACTCTCTTTTTGGGCGGCTCCGAGGTCCTGGAAGTCGCGAGTTTTGATCATCTGGTGCTCCCGGATGGAATGCGAATTCGGGCCGGGGAATCCGTGTCCCGACTGGCTGCGATTTGGCCGCTGCGCTACCGCCCCACCAAAGATGGTCTGGCGCCGTTCAGTCTGACCGTAAGTCGAGGCGGCAAGTGGTACGAAGGCCCGGGGAATCTTTGGGTTTATGCTTCCCGCGAGGGACGGCTCGAGTATTTTGATCTCAGTCGTGAAGCGGCGACCGCCCTGGGCGGACCTATGGTCGAATCTCCACCCAAGCCCCCACCGGCAGGAGCTGAAAAAGCTCCTTAATATCGGTGTCGTCCAGGGCTACGCAGCCCAGCGTCCAGTTGCGGCGACTGCCGCCCCCGTGAATCCCGACCTGGCCTCCCAGCCGCGTCGTCTGCGGCGGTTCGCTCCGCCAGAACCAGTTCCAGCGGGTGAGTTCCAGCCAGCTGATCTGGTTGTGCAACCGGCCCGCCCAGGCGTCCTGGCGGCTAGGATAATCGAGGCCGATCCAGAGGCCGAAGTGGGTGCCCTCCTCTTTGCTGCAGACCTGGTAGCTGCCCTCGGGAGTTTTGCCGTCGCCTTCTTCCAGCTTCTGTCCGTCTGGATGATTGCCCAGACCGATTCGTATCTTCTTGTCACCATACCGCAGTTCTCGGCTCGACTTATAGATGATGACCTCGGGTGGAGAAACATGCCTCGGTAGAGGTAGCAGCCCCAAAGCCAGGTAGAGGTAGAGGAGTGAGTAAAGCAAGCGCACCTTGCGATTTTTGGCACGACGCCAATCCAGGACTGCTCCGACAAGCAGGGCGAGCCAGCTGAAGGGAAACGGACAGACGTAGTCCACGACCAGCACGGTCAGGAAAATCACGCGAACCAGACTACTTGCAACATCTCAGCTAGAACGCCGGCTGAGGCGGTCCGGTTCAAACGAATAGGAAAATACATCCTATGGACATGCTGAGTTCACCACCCGCTTGGGAAACCGCGGTAGTCTCGGGGCATGATTAAAGAACGCCGTACCGAACTGGACATCCCTCAACAACAACTGGCCGAATGGCTGCGAATACCGCCCGCGACTTTGTCGCGCTACGAATCAGGACAGCGGAAGTGGCCTCCGCAACTTTATCAAAGGGCTTGCGAGCTTTTGAGTCTGTCTTGCACTAAGTTTTTGGAATACTACTGGGATTGGGAGAAGCACCGCACTCAATGGAATTGGGCCTCAAATGTCGTGGAAGTGGATGCCGGCCAGACCTGGGCCACGCTTTCGGGAGGTTATGAGTGGTTCTACGAACAGCGGAGGTTCAAGAATCAGCCCCCTGAGGAGATTCAGTCGCTGTTGCGAGCGGACACTCGCCTGGATTTGATCCCCTATGCAGAGTTCTACAACGCAGGAGCTTCCACGGTTTTTGCAAGTATTACCGCCCTCAATCCGCCGCCCCATTTCCTGGCCAAAGAAAATGGTGAACCTCTCGGGTTGGCGCGGCGGGCCGCCATCTACTTTGAAGGCTGGCTGTTGTTTCCTCAGGTCAACTTCTTGCTCGGTCATCGGCGGATCCGCGTGGATCTGCTGGCTCACCAGAGAGGAAGCTGGGTTGCGAATGAAATGGATGGGGCCCTGCACAAGCAACAGACTGAGTATGATAGACGTCGCGACGGGCAGCTCAAGATTCCGGTTGTGAGATTCAGCGAGGAAGAAATTCTGAGTGGTCGGTTCATCGAGATCTTTCGGGAGCGAATGGCCCGCTTTCGCCCCAAGCGGGCTCGGGTGATCGGCGCGTCCAGCGTTGCAACCGCAGCGGAGTTTCTGAAGGGAGCGTGAGCTTGCCAGTGCCCGGTAAGTCTTACCGCCTGGCCGACAAGTGGGCCCGGCCCTGCGGGATCTTGCCAGTCGCCGGTAAGTTTTACCGCCTGGCCGGCAAGTCGCCCCGCCCCCGCGGAATCTTGCCAGTCGCCGGTAAGACTTACCGCCTGGCCGGCAAGTCGCCCCGCCACAAACTTGCCAGTGCCCGGTAAGTTTTACCGCCTGGCCGGCAAGTCGCCCCGGCCCCGCGGAATCTTGCTAGTGCTCGGTAAGTCTTACCGCCTGACCGGCAAGTCGCCCCGCCCCTGCGGGATCTTGCCAGTCGCCGGTAAGTTTTACCGCCTGGCCGGCAAGTCGCCCCGGCCCCGCGGAATCTTGCCAGTGCTCGGTAAGTCTTACCGCCTGGCCGGCAATTGGGCTTGGCCCCGCGGAATCTTGCCAGTGCTCGGTAAGACTTACCGCCTGGCCGGCAAGTCGCCCCGCCACAAACTTGCCAGGGCCCGGTAAGTTTTACCGCCTGGCCGACAAGTGGGCCCAGCCCCGCGGAAACTTGCCCCAGCCCCGCGGAAACTTGCCAGTCACCGGCAAGTCGCCCAGCCTGGCCAGAAACCGAAAGGCCCCGAAACGAAAAAAGGCCGGCGCCGCAGTTTCTTAGACTGCGAGGCCGGCTACTAAACCTAGAGACCAACTAACTTTTGGGACCCCGTCAGCCGCCGCGGTGGGCGACGACTGACGTTCGTCCAGGGGATACCTTACTTGTCGACGATGTTCGTCAGGATTTGCTCCAGCTCGGGGCGGTCGATTTCCTCTTTCTTGATGAGGGTTTCGGCCAGGTTGGTGAACTGGGCGTCGTTCTTCTGGAGCAAGGTCTTGGCGCGAGCCCACTGCTGGTCGATGATGCCCTTGACGGCCTTGTCGATTTCGCGCTGGGTTTCGGCCGAGGGGGCCAGGCCCTTGCCGCGGCTGCGGACGTCGACATACTTGACCTTACCGAGGTCGGCGATGCCGTTGTTGTTGCCGGCATAACCAGGGGTCATACCGTATTCCATCACCATTCCCATAGCGGACTGGGTGGCGCGCTCGATGTCGTTGGACGGACCCGTGAAGTTCTTGCCGATCTTCAGCTCTTCAGCGGCGGCGCCACCGAGCAGCATACAGATGTGGTCTTCGAGTTCCTGACGGGAATACATGCTCTTGTTGTCAACCGGGTTGGTCCAGCACACACCGGCGGCTTGACCGCGGGGCAGGATGGAGACCTTCATCAAGGTGCCGTTGGACGGGAGAGCCTTGGAGATGATGGCGTGGCCAGCTTCGTGGTAGCCGGTGACCTTCTTCTCGAACTCGTCCAGCTTGCGGCTCTTGGCCTGCGGTCCCATAGCGACGGTGTCGATAGCTTCCGACAGGTGCTTGAGGGTGATTTTGTCGGCACCTTCGCGAGCGGCCTGCGTGGCGGCTTTGTTCATGATGTTCTCGAGGTCGGCGCCGACCATTCCGGTGGTGCGGTCAGCAACCAGGTCGAGCGACTTCACGTCGTCGATGGGCTTGTTCTTGCCGTGCACATCGAGGATGGCGCGGCGGCCTTCGCGGTTGGGCGGGTTAACGGTAACCTTCGAGTCGAAGCGGCCGGAGCGAACCAGAGCGGAGTCGAGCATCTCGGGGCGGTTGGTGGCGGCCATCACGATGATGCCGTCAGCGCTGTTGAAGCCGTCCATCTGGGTGAGCAGAGCGTTCAGGGTCTGCTCGGTTTCGCGGTTGCCACCTTCGCCGCCGCCGGTGCGCTGAGCGCCGACTGCGTCGATTTCGTCGATGAAGATGATGCAGGGCATGTTCTTCTTGGCTTCGTCGAACAGGTCACGGACGCGCTTGGCGCCGACGCCGACATACTTCTCTACGAAGTCAGAACCGGTGGCCTGGATGAAGTTTACGCCGGCTTCGCCAGCGGTGGCCTTGGCCAACAGGGTCTTACCGCAACCGGGAGGGCCCGAGAGCAGAACGCCGCGGGGCACTTTGGCGCCGAGCTTGGCATACTTGCCGGGGTTCTTCATAAAGTCGACGGTGAACTGAAGCTCTTCTTTGGCTTCGGGGATACCGGCCACATCGGCGAAGGTCTTGTCGGACTTGACGACCTTGCCAGCGCCCTTGTCGCTGTCACCGCCGCCGATTCCGCCGCCGCCGCCTTGCTTGATCATCCGGTAGGCCATAAAGCCCATCAGACCGAGGCCGGCGAGAGGAACGAGGGTTCCGATGATGGAGGAGGCGGTGGCTGCACCGGTCGAGGCGACTGCGGTAGCGGCGGCGCCGTCAGCGGCGTGGGCCATAGAGGGGAGAGCGACGGCGGCCACGGTGGCGGCTGCGGCGACTCCGCCCATTACCAAAAACTTGTTGATGGAGTTCTGCTTCTGAGGAGCGTTTGCATCGCTGAAGCTGCCCAGCTGAACCGAGTCGGAAGCGGGCTGTTCGGCGGAGGCGCCGGGACGGGCGCTCAAGGTCTTAGCCTGGAAGTTTGCTGCGTTGTTGGACTGGATTTGCATTTTCTTGGTCTCCTAGGTGTTTGTTTTGTTAGCGGTGTTTTGTTGTTGTTTATCTCTGAAAACAGAAAACCACGTTTTTCTGAAAAAGTCCTGAAAAAAGTCCCCCTATGGTCCGACCTGTCCATCCGTCAATGTCGGGTCAACATCGGAAACACGGTTGTAACGTACCTAACACTTTGGCAGTACTTTTGGCTCGATCTGACCCGTTTTGGGAGGAGTTTAAAGTTGACTGAGGCAACTATATTTCTTGACCAAGACAAGGATAGAGGATTTCATGGATCACATCGCTCGGGTGCGCCGTTTCAACCGCTACTACACGACCAAACTGGGAGTGCTCAAAGAGAACTATCAAGAGGCTCCGTTCACTTTGACCGAGGCGCGCGTCTTATACGAATTGGCCCAGCGCACCGGCACGCGTAAGCAGGACCGTCGCAGCAACCGATACGCCCCTCTGGAAGGCGAAGATCGTCGTCAGAACCAGCGTCGCGCCGGCGCCGAGGTGCGCGGCCTGACCGCCAAAGAGCTGGCCGAGTTGCTGGAGCTGGATGCCGGCTACCTGTCGAGGATTCTCAAGCGCTTCGAAGCGCGCGGCCTGATTACGCGCGAAGCGTCCGAGCAAGACAAGCGCCAATCCAAGCTGCATCTCAGCATGCAGGGCCGCGAGGCCTTCCGAAACCTGGATAAGGCCTCCCGCGACCAGGTGGCCGACCAGCTCGAACCTCTGAGTTCCGACGACCAGGAGCAGCTGGTCACCGCCATGGCCGCCATCGAGACGCTGCTGGAATACGGCCCCAAGGGGCCTATCGTGCTACGCCCGCATGCTCCCGGCGACATGGGTTGGATCGTGGAGAGCCAGGCGCGCATGTATAGTGCGAACTACAAGTGGGGGAAGGGCGTGGAGGGGGTCGCGGCACGGATCGTGGCGGATTTTCTGGAGAACTTCAAGCCCGGGCGGGAAGCCTGCTGGGTGGCCGAGCGCGACGGTAAGCGGCTGGGCACCGTGCTGCTGGTGGAGCGCAGCGAGCAGGTCGCCCAGTTGCGACTGCTGGCCGTGCTGCCGGCGGCCCGGGGATTCGGGCTGGGCTCCCTACTGGTGAAGCAGTGCGAGAAGTTCGCCCGCCAGGCCGGCTATGAGAAGATCTACCTTTGGACCCAGTCGGAACTGACCTCAGCGCTCAAAATCTATCAGGCGAACGGTTACCGTAAGGTGGAAGAAAGCGTGCACACTTCCTTTGGTCAGCCGGTGGCCGGCGAGTCCTGGGTTTTGGACCTGTAGGCCGGGTGGTAAACCCCAGCTTATGAGGATTCTGGCCGGCCCCGACAACTGGTCCTATTACACCGAGAACTGGCGCAAAGGACTGGCCGACCACGACCTGCTTACCTTCAGCCAGAACAAGGGCGGTATTCAGTATCAGCCCGGCCGCTCCACCTTTCAGGACATCCTGGCCCAGCTGCCCGAGGGTTGGCAGCCGGAACTGGTGATCTGGTGGTTTCCCGAGTTTCAGGAAGTGCTGCCCGACCTTCATCAGTGTCCTTATCCGACCATGGTGATGATCTCCGACTGGCATACGGTCCGAGATGAACTGAAAGCGGTGGCCCAGCATTTCGATTTGGTGGCCACCGATCGAATGGGCACCGAGATCCTGGCGGACACGAAGGGGCCGGTGGTTTTTGAGGCTCCGCTCTACGGCTTTGATCCGGAACTGCATCGGCGCCAGGACGAGCGTGAGATGCTTTTTGACGTCTCCCACGTGGGCGATCTCAATCCTTTCCTTCATCAGAAGCGCTGCCAGACGCTGGCGCTGGCCGCTGAAGGCCTGGGAGATGGGCGCACGCTGCGTTTTTTCAGTGGACTGCAGGCGGAAAACTACGTGTGGGTGCTCAACCAGAGCCGCATTACCATCAACTATGCGGTGCGCCGTGAAATGAGCATGCGCTGCTACGAGGCGCCGGCCTGCGGCTCACTCCTTTTCTGTGAGGAAAGCAACAGCAGTGCCCGTGAGATTTTGCTGGACGGCCAGCACTGTGTGTACTACAACGCCGAGAACCTGGTGGAAAAGCTGCGCTATTACCTCGACCACGAGGACGAGCGGGCCGCTCTGGCTCAGGCCGGCTGGGAGCGCATCCAGCAGTTCACCTACCGGGACCAGGGCAACCGTCTGATCGAAATGGCCGCGGCCCACCTTCCCAAGGTCGGGAGTCGCCAGGCCCCCAGTTTGTTGAACTACTGGGCGGCTACCTACAATCCGGCTCCGCCGGCGGTGGCCTACCAACAAAGCCACGAAGCCCTGGATGGCACACCCGAAACACAAAACCTGCGCGCCTGTGTGGAAGCGCGCATCGGTTACAGCCTGGCCGACATCGACCAGCGTATGCCGTTTTTCCACGACGCCACCCAGCACTACCTGGGGGCGCTGCCTTTGAGCTGCCTGGTGCCGCTCAGCCTGGCACGGGTGCGTTGGATGGTGTGCGAGCCCGAGGCCAGTCTGGAGGCCCTGCGCATCGCCCAGCAGACGCCTTTCCGAGAGGTGCCCTTCTTTCCGCGCCAGACCGACGACTTCCACTTTCTCTGGGAGCGTGAACCGGAGCGTCGCGAAGCCAACACGCGCTGGCAGATCGCCGACCTGCTGGCCCAACTGGAGCCGCAACGCACGGTGCAACACTGTCGCCAGGCGCTGGAGTATCGACCCGAGGCCGGCGTCACCTGGTTCCGCCTGGGCCTTTCGCTGCCGGCAGGCACTGGCGAGCGTCTGCAGGCCCTGCAAGAGGCTTGCAGATTGCACCCGGCCTTCGGCCCGGCGCGGCTGGCGGTGGCCCGGGAACTGGCCGATCAGGGGCTGCGCGAGCAACTGCTGAGCTGGATGCAGGTCGGCACCAATCTGGCCCTGGCCTTTCCTCACCTGAAGGGATTGAAGTCGGGCATCACTCGCCTGCTGCAGCAGCTGGCTCAACCCGTTGAGGCCCAGGTCGTCGAGACGGTCGAGCACTTCGCGTTGGGCATTACTTTCGACTGGTTGCAGCCGGACGAGCCGATTCCGACCGAGTTGAGCGATCGGGTGGGCACGCTCTGGGAACGCCAAAACACCCGTTTTCCCTGCGATCAGGAGGCCATTCTAGAGCGCTTTTCACGTCTGGATGGCGTGCCGCGTATGTCCACGCTGGCCATCGCCGCCCTGTTGCAGCGAGTGGTGGCCCAGATGCCCGAGGATCAGATCTTCGTCAACGTGGGCGTCTGGCATGGCTTCACCTATCTGGCCAGCCTGCTGGACAACGAGGCCAAACACTGCGTGGGAGTGGATGACTTCAGCCAGTTCGGAGGGCCGGAGCAGCAGTTCCGGGCTCGCTTCGAACGGCTGCGCGGCCCGCGCCATTACTTTTATTCGATGGACTACCAGGACTATTTCCGCGACATCCATCAAGGCAAGCTGGGCGCTTACCTGTATGACGGCGACCACAGCTACGAACATCAGCTGCGCGGGCTGCAGATCGCCGAACCGCATTTCGCGCCCGGCTGCATCGTGTTGGTGGACGACACCAACTGGGACGGGGCTCGCCAGGCCAGCCTCGACTTCGTGGCCCAAAGTGCACGCCGCTACGAGCTGATTTTTGACGTGCGCACGGCGCCAAACCTTGCGCCCAGCTACTGGAACGGCTATCATCCTACCTGGTGGAACGGTTGGATGATGTGGCGATGCTTGGATTAGGTTCATGGTTCTTTCAGACGAAGGTGGTTAACTCTGGCTATGAACCTTAGAGACCGCATCGAGAATAAGTTTTTCCCCGAAGCTTACGGTCGCCGTCAGGTTCAAGGAATGCTCACCGAGCTCACCAACCGCCCGCGTCTGGGCGACGGCAGTCTGCATCAGACTCTGGATGACCTCAACAAAACCACCGACGCTTTCGAAATCGACAATCTGAACCGCGCCTATCAGCAGGGCCGCAAGCAGATTTTGGGCGGTGGCGAGAAATCCGCCGTGCGTGAAGCCATCGAGCGCCGCCAGGCCGGTTTCGGCCTCCAGATCGCTACCCAGGCCTTCGCCGACGGCCAACTGGATGACGAAGAGAAGCTGGCTATCGGCGACATCGCCTCGCAGCGTTACACCGTCATCGGCGCCTGCGCCGACCTGCCCCGTCTGGGTTACAAAGAAGCCGCCCAGCTCGAATCTTTCTCCAAGGCTCCCAGCAACACCATCCGCACCTGGATGCTGGAGCAGGCCAAGACCAAGGAAGTCGGTATGGAAGCCGTGCGCGACCTGGCCGAGATGCTCTTCGCCGACGGCGGCATCAGCCCCGACAAGAAAGCCTTCCTGGTCAACACCGGCAACATCTTTGGCGTGCCGGTCCAGAGCGAAGCGCAGATGTTCCTACGCGGTCTGGGCACCACCCAGCTGGCCCCGGGCAACGACCAGACCGGCCCCAGCTTACTCGACGAAGCTCGCAGCAAAGATTACTTCATCCACGACAACTTCCTGACCGACTGCGGAATGGCCCGCAGCACCCGTCACGTCGACTCGCTGGTCGAAGCCGTCACCTTTACCCTGGCCCACCAGCCTGCCGCTGACAAATAGGCGCCGACAGGGTCGCGAAAAAGTCCATGAAGCTGCGCACGCGCGGCGAGAAGTGGCGCCGCCCGTGAGTCACCACGTAGAGCGAAGGACTGGGTAGCGGAAAATCCAGATCGACCACCTCCAGCTGATCGCGGAAGGCTTCCTCGTCAAAAAGCAACCGCGGTAGCACGGCCAGACCGGCTCCTTCGGCCGCCAGTTGGGCGATCAGGGTGGTGTTGTTGAGGCGCCAGCCCGGTTTATCCCAGAACGAGCCCTGCAGGGTTTTGGGATAGTAGGAGTAGACCAACAGTTCGTGGTGTTCCAGGTCTTCGGCGCTGCGCGGACGCCCTTTGCGCTGCAGATACTCGTGTGAGGCCACCAGCGCGAAATCCATGGTGATGACGTAGCGGGTGGTGGGGGAGACCTCGGCTTTTTGCATGACCCGCAGGGCCACGTCCAGGCCTTCGTCGACCAGGTTCACGAAGGCGTCGTTGAGAGAAATGTCCAGCGTGACCTCGGGATAGAGCCGGCGGTATTCGCAAAGGGCCCGGGCAAAGAAGCGATTGGAGAACCAGGTGGGCCCGGTAATGCGCAGGGTGCCGGAGGGTTTTTCCATGACCTTGCCCACACCGTTTTCGGCTTCTTCCAGCTGGTCCAGAATTTCGCAGCAACGCTCGTAGTAGCGAGCCCCGGGCTCGTTGAGGGCCACCTTGCGACTGGTGCGATTGAGCAGCCGCAGACCCAGGTGGTTCTCCAGGTGCAGCACGTGTTTGCTGACCATGGCTACCGACATTTCCAGGACCGTCGCCGCGGCGGTGAAGCCCCCCGACTCCACCACCTGGCGAAAGACCCGCATACTGACCAGGGTGTCCAATTAGGTGCCGGGAGTCCAGTCGTCTTTAGGACTGAACGATTCCAGGAAGGCGGTCAACAGCTTGACGCAGTTTTCCAGGTCCTCCAGAGCCAGCAGCTCGCAAGGGTTGTGCATGTAGCGCAGAGGAATGCCGATCAACCCGGTGGCCACACCATCGCGGCTGAGCTGGATGACGTTGGCATCGGTGCCCGTGCCCACGCCGCTGGCGCCGATCTGATAAGGAATCTTCTTTTTCTTGGCCACCTCCACCAGACGGCGGAAGACCTTGGGGTTGATGTTGGGGCCGCGCACGATGACCGGACCGGCGCCGATCTTCACGTCGCCATACTTCTTTTTGCTGACGTCAGGAATGTCCATGGCGTGGGTTACGTCGATGGCGATACCCACCACCGGGTCGACCGCGTGGGTGGCCGCTTTGGCGCCGCGCAGTCCGATTTCTTCCTGGACCGCGGCCACGCCGTAAACGGTGCACTTCAGGTTGCTCTTGAGAGCGCGCAGGGTCTCGGAGACGCAGAAGATGGCCGAGCGATTGTCGAAAGATTTGGCCACCGCCTTGCCGTTGAGAAGGGGCGTGAAGCAGGCATCCATGGTGACCGAGTCACCGATTTCCACCGTATTCATGGCCTCTTCTTTGTTGTTGGCGCCGATGTCCACCCAGAGCTGGTGCAGCTCGGACTTCTTCTTGCGCTCTTCCGGCTCCATCAGGTGGATGGCTTTCTTGCCGAAGACGCCGGGCACGGGACCGTTGGCGGTGTGCACCAGCACGCGCTGGCCCACCAGCACTTCTTCGTCCCAGCCACCCGAGGCAGCCAGATACAGGTAACCGCTGTCGTCCACAAAGCGCACGATGAAAGCGATTTCGTCGCTGTGTCCCTCGATCATCACGCGCGGTCCGCCCTTGTCGTTGCAGACGGCGATCACTGAGCCCAGCAGGTCGGTTTCGATTCTCTGAGCAGCGTCCTTGACGCGCTCGCGAAAGAGGGCCTGGACGTTCTCTTCGTAGCCCGGGCCCCCGTGGGTTTCAACCAATTTTTTGAGGTAGGAAAGTCTGTCTTGATTCATGCGAAGGCCGTTCGCGCGCCGATTTTAGAGCACCTGCGCGGCAGCCGCTCGTCCCGCTGCTCGTCCCGAAAACAGGCAACCGCCCAGGAAAGAACCTTCCAGAGCCCGATAGCCGTGCACTCCGCCGCCTCCGAAGCCGGCCGCTTCCCCGCAGGCGTAGAGACCCTGGATGGGTTCGCGATTGTGGCCAAAGACTCGAGACTGCAGGTCGGTTTCCAGTCCTCCCAGGGTCTTGCGCGTCAAGATATTGAGACGCACCGCGATCAGCGGACCCATCTTAGGATCGAGCAGGCGATGCGGTTTGGCGGTGCGGATCAGGCGGTCGCCCAAATAGTTGCGAGCTCCTCGTAAGGCCGTGATTTGCGCGTCCTTGCAGTAAGGATTGGCCAGCTGGCGGTCGCGGGCTTCGACCTGAGCACGCAGATGCTCGAAGTCGATCAGACCCTCACCGGTCAGATCGTTCATGCCCTGGACCAGCTCCGGCAGGGTTTTGCGCACCACGAAGTCGGCTCCGTGCTTCTTGAAGGCTTCCACCGGGGCGGCCGCGCCGGGAAAGATGCGGCCCAGGATTTTCAGCCAGCTTTTGCCGGTCAGGTCGGGGTTCTGCTCGGAGCCGGAGAGGGCGAATTCCTTTTCAATGATCTTCTGGGTCAGCACGAACCAGCTGTAGTCAAAACCAGTGGCTACAATGTGCTCCAGAGTGGCCAGCGAGTCGAAGCCGGGCAGCAGGGGAGGCTGCAGGCGATTGCCGCGCGCGTCCAGCCACATCGAAGAGGGGCCGGGCAGAATGCGCACTCCATGGTTGCTCCAGATCGGGCTCCAGTTCTGTAAGCCTTCCACGTAGTGCCACATGCGATCGCGGTTGATGAGGCGGGCGCCGGCACGCTCGCTGCTGACCAGCATGCTGCCGTCCACATAATCGGGAACTCCCTGAATCATGCGGGCCGGCGCTTTGCCCATACGAGCCGGCCAGTTTTTGCGCACCAGGTCGAGGTTTCCGCCGATTCCTCCCGAGGCCACCACCACCGCCTGGGCCTGGAAAGTGAAGTCGCCGACCACCTCGCGCGAGCTGGGCTGGCCTCGTGGGGTCGGGTCGTTGCTGAGAACTTTGCCGGTCACTCCGGTGACGGCCCCACCGCTGACCACCAGTTCTTCTACGCGATGTCGGCACTTCAAGGTGAGCGTTCCGCGCAGGACGGCTTCCTGGACTCGCTTCACAAAGGGCTCGACCACGCCCGGGCCGGTTCCCCAGGTAACGTGAAAGCGCGGCACCGAATTGCCGTGTCCGGTCGCCAATCCGCCGCCCCGTTCGGCCCAGCCCACCACCGGGAAAAAGCGCAGGCCGCGCGCCGTCACCCAGCTGCGTTTCTCGCCGGCCGCCCAGGCCACGTAGGCCTCGGCCCACTGGCGGGGCCAGTGATCTTCCTCGGGTCGGTCAAAGCCGGCCGTGCCCAGCCAGTC
The DNA here is from genome assembly GCA_017307785.1 of Vulcanimicrobiota bacterium. Taxonomy (GTDB): domain Bacteria; phylum Vulcanimicrobiota; class Xenobia; order Xenobiales; family JADMJV01; genus JADMJV01. The sequence continues at coordinate 100,977 of JAFKGI010000018.1, forward strand.
TTGGAGAGCCAGTTCGTAGGAATCGCGGATTTTCAGGCGCCGCTGTTCGGGCGAGTCCACCAGAAAGAGACCGCCCAGCGACCAGAACGCCTGACCTCCCAGGTTCTGCTCGCCTTCCTGGTCGACCAGAATGACGCTGCGTCCGCCTTCCAGCAGTTCGCAAGTGGCTACCAGACCGGCCAGGCCGGCCCCTACAACAATGACATCTGCCTGCATTTCCGGGTCTTCCTGACCATGGGCGGGAACCCTGGCGGGCGCTTGGCGAACGAATCCCGATGCTCGCCGAAATGCCCGGAACCATGCACTCGGGTCCATGGCCCGCGCTGACCTCGACGCAGGTAGCTCTGGCCGAGCGACTGCGTTGCCACGTGCGCCATCTGACCGAGACGATCGGGCCCCGGAACTTTCAGTTCTACGAAGCCTTGCAGCGTTCGGCCGACTGGCTGGAAGGCGAACTCCGGGGGCTGGGCTACGAGGTCGAGCGATTGCCCTTCGAAGCGGACGGTCAGCTCTTCGAGAATCTGCACACGACCCACGATGAGGGCCCCTTTACGGTGATCGGCGCCCACTACGACTCGGTCTACCAGTGTCCCGGTGCCAATGACAACGGCAGCGCCGTGGCTGCCCTGCTGGAACTGGCCCGCCTCTTGCCCGGGCGCAAAGACCTGCGTTTTGTGCTCTTTGCCAATGAGGAGCCGCCCTTCTACAAAACCGAGGGAATGGGCAGCCGCGTCTACGTGGAGCGGTTGGTCGGCAAGGCCGAGCCCATCCAGAATATGATTTGTCTGGAGACGATGGGCTACTACACGGAGGCCCCCGATTCGCAGCGGTCCCCTTGGGGCGACTGGTTCCCTACCGTGGGCAATTTTGTGGCCGTGGCCGCGGATTTGCAGTCTCAGCAAATGGCCCGCGAACTGGTGGGCCGTTGGCAGTCTTCGATTCCCTTTCCTTGCCTGGGGATCGCGGCCACGCCCGCCAGTGAATTCGACCTGCTCCAGGCCGGACTGGGAATGTCTGACCACGACTCGTTCTGGAGGGCCGGTATTCCGGCCGTGATGGTGACCGACACCGTGTTCTATCGCTATGCTCACTATCATACGATGGAAGACACCTGGGAAAAGCTGAGTTATGAGCCTTTTGCCCGGGTGGTGGACGGGCTGGCTCAAATCCTATCGCAGCCTCTCCTTTGATGCGAGGTTTCGGTCCAGGGGCGGGCGAAGCCGACTTGGCGTGAAGTCTCTGCTGCGTAAACTATCGATTACCCATACCTTGACCTTGCTGATGGTGGCCGTGTCCACTCTGGGCCTGGCTTTGTCCACTTTCACTTTCTACTACCTGTGGAGCGCCCAGTCGCTGGAGTTGATTCAGCAGAACATCAAGACCGTGACCGGGGTGATGGCCAGCACGGTGACTCCCGCGCTGGTGGGGAAGAAGCCCAAGCCGGCAAAGGCCGCCTTGCAACGTCTGGTGGATGGCGGCCAGGTGATCGGGGTCAGCGTCTATCACGCCGACGGTAGCCTGTTTGCTCAGGCCGGCCAGAGCGTGCCTTCCAAAATGGGCGAGCAGAATATGGAAGTGGAGACCGACTCGGCCGATGCTCATTGCATCGAACCTTGCAAGGTGAACGGCGAGACGGTCGGCTACGTGGCCGCCATTTTCGGTCTGGAGTCCTATCACCAGCAGCGCCGCGACTTCGTCAAAGCCGGATTGGCTATCAATGCCTGCTGCTTTTTTCTGGTTTGGCTGGCCAGTTTCCGCTTTCAGAGCTGGCTGACCCGGCCCATTCTGCGTCTGGCCGGTCTGGCCGGCGCCATTTCCAAAGATAACGATTTTTCGCGTCGCGCCAGTACCGAGCGGGTGGATGAACTCGGCTCGCTCTACAGCAGCTTCAATCAGCTGCTGGAGCAAGTCGAGGAACGCGAAGGCCGCCTGCGCCGCAAGACCCAGGTGTTGCAGCTGATGGAATCGGTGTCGCGCGCCGCCAACGTGGCCCGCAACCCCGACCAGGCCCTCAAGTTGGGCATGGACTCGCTGTGCGCCTACACCGGCTGGCCGCTGGCCCACGCCTGGAAAATGTATCCGGAGGGGTCCGGCGAGCTGATCAGCAGCCATCTCTGGGTGCTGGGCAGCGAGCTCAAATCCGTCTTTCTGCAGCAGACCTTGCCGCTCAAGAGCCAGGCCATCAATCAGCTGCTGGACAGCGATATGGATCGCTTTCAGGACTTCACCGCCACCATGCGCCTGCGCGCCGGTGAGGAACTGGCCGGCACCGTGCTGCAGACGAAAAAAGCCCTGCTGGTTCCGCAGCTGAATGCCGACACTCGTTTTCGGCGCCGCGAGTTGGCCGTGAAACTGGGCCTGATGTCGGCTTTCGCGGTGCCCATTCTGGTGGCCGATGAAGTGGTGGCGGTGCTGGAATTCTTCAGCCTGGAAACGGATGCTCCCGACGAGCAGCTGACTGAGACGCTGGAGCAGATCGGCACCCACCTGGGCCGCGTCTTCGAGCGTTTCCGCTCGGGTCGCGAGCTGATTCTGGCCAAAGACGAAGCCGAGCTGGCCAACAAGAGCAAAAGCTCGTTCCTGGCTACTATGAGCCACGAGATTCGCACCCCTCTCAACGCCGTGCTGGGCATGACTGGATTGCTGCTGGAAACCGAACTTTCCACCGAGCAGCGTGACTACGCCCGCACCGTGCGCAGCAGCGGCGAGGGCCTGCTCTCGATCATCAACGACATTCTGGATTTTTCCAAGATCGAAGCCGGCCATCTGGAGCTGGAAAGCATTCCCTTCGATCTGCTGGAGTGCATTGAGGGCGCTCTGGAGCTGGTTTCCACGCTGGCCGCCAACAAGGGCCTGGAACTGGCCTACACGATTGATCGGGACGTGCCCGAAGCGGTGGTGGGGGACACCACACGACTGCGCCAGATCCTTATCAATCTGTTCAGCAACGCCATCAAGTTCACCCCGGCCGGCGAGGTGGTCTTGCTGGTGACGGCCGTGCGCCAGCAGGGGAAGGCGGTCGAGGTTCGTTTCGCGGTGCGCGACTCGGGCATCGGCATTCCGGCTGACCGGCTGGAGAGTCTCTTTTCGCCCTTCACCCAGGTGGATTCTTCGGTGACCCGTCGCTTCGGCGGCACCGGTCTGGGTCTGGCCATCTGTAAGAGCTTTGTGGAAGCCATGGGCGGTCGCATCACCGTCACCAGCGAAGTGGGGGTCGGCACCACCTTCTCCTTCACCATCGCCACCGAGTCGAGCGCTCCGCCGCCCCGTCCCTATGATAAAATTCCCGATGCCTTTCAGGGCAAACGTATGCTTCTGGTGGACGATAACGCCACCAATCGGCAATTGCTGGCCACTCGTGCCCAGGGCTGGGGATTTGTGGTGGTGCCCTACGAGTTTCCCGTTCAGGCGCTGGAAGCGGTGCGCGGGGGCGAGAAATTCGACCTGGCCGTGCTCGACATCCAGATGCCGGAAATGGACGGGTTGCAGCTGGCCAAGGAGCTGCGCAAGGCCAGCGACATGCCGCTGATCGCCTGGACTTCGCTGGGCCGGCGCGAAGCGGATGCGGCCAACGTTTTCCACGCTTACCTGCACAAGCCGTTGCGCCCGACCACGCTCTACGAGGTGCTTCATCAGCTGTTGGTGCAGCACACCACTCAGGTGCTTAGCCCGACCAGTCAGTACGACGCCAATCAGGGCGCCAGTCATCCGCTGCGCATTCTGGTGGCCGACGATCTGCACGTGAACGTCAAGATGATGCTGATCATCTTGCAGAAGATGGGCTACGAGGCCGAGTCCGCCGCCAACGGTCTGGAGGTGCTGCAGGCCATCCAGCTGAGCACCTTCGACGTGATTTTGATGGACGTCAACATGCCCGAGATGGACGGCCTGGAAGCGACCCGACGCATCGTGACCGAGTATGAAAAGCGGCCGCGCATTATCGCCCTGACCGCCAACGTGACGGTGTCGGAGCGCGAGGCCTGCCACGAGGCCGGCATGGACGACTTTCTGGCCAAGCCTATCCAGGCTCAGGCCCTGCGCGAAGCGCTGCTGCGCTGCCCGCGCCGCGAGGAGACCGGGGGCCTGGGTGCGGCTCCCGTGGCTCCGGTGGTTCAGGCGCCGGCAGTTCAGCCGCCGGTGGTTCAGGCGCCGCCACCCAAGCTGGTGGCTCCCGCGGCCGTGTTGATCAGCTCCTGGAAGGATCAGCCGCTGCTGGACCAGGGCTCGCTGAGCAATCTGCGCGACGTGCACGAGTTCGGCGGTCCGGAAGCGGTGCTGGACCTGATCGAGACGCTGGAAACCGAGTTCGTCGGCCTGGTGGCCGGGATCGAGGAAGCCCAGCGCGGCGGAGATATGGCCACGCTTGGCCTGAACGCCCACACCATCAAGGGCTCGTCGGCCAATTTCGGGGCTATGCGCCTGTCCAAGCTGGCCGCGGCCCTGGAGCGCTGGGCCAAAGAAGGCGATGACGCCTCCATTGCCGAGACGGTGCCGCATCTGCAGGGCGAGTGCGCCGCCGCGGTGGCCGCCTTCCGCAGCGAGTTCTCGCTCTAGGGGCTCTGCCGGGCACTTGCCAGGGGCCGGGGGATCTTGCCAGGGCCGGGCGGAACTTGCCAGTGGCCGGTAAGTTTTACCGCCAGGCCGACAAGTGAGGCCGGCCTGGGGGATCTTGCCAGGGGCCGGTAAGTTTTACCGCCAGGCCGGCAAGTAGGCCCGGGCCCGGGGGATTTTGCCAGGGGCCGGTAAGTTTTACCGCCTGGCCGACAAGTCGGCACTGGCCCCGGGGATTTTGCCAGGGGCCGGTAAGTTTTACCGCCAGGGCCGGCAAGTAGGCCCGGCCCTGGGCCGGCCCCTGGGGATCTTGCCAGGGCCCGGTAAGTTTTACCGCCTGGCCGACAAGTCGGCCCGGGCCCTGGGGATCTTGCCAGGGGCCGGTAAGTTTACCGCCTGGCCGACAAGTGAGGCCGGCCTGGGGGATCTTGCCAGGGCCCCGTAAGTTTTACCGCCTGGCCGACAAGTCGGCCCTGGCCCTGGGGATCTTGCCAGGGGCCGGTAAGTTTTACCGCCTGGCCGACAAATGGCTCCCGGCCCTGGGGATTTTGCCAGGGGCCGGTAAGTTTTACCGCCTGGCCGACAAGTCGGCCCGGCCGGGGCCTAGGTGGCGGCGCGGGCCAGGCGGCGGCCGATGATTTCGGCGGGGAGGGACTGGGGGAGGTAGCCGGCCAGGCCCCATTCGTAGACCCAGCCGATTTCTTCCTCGGTCAAGTCACCGCGCACCCAGACTTCACAATAGTTATTGACCCCCAGCCCTTCGAAGGCCTGGAGCACATCGTTGGTGGCCAGCACGTCCAGCAGCACCACCCGGGGGCGGGTTTCGACCGGGCCGGTCAGGCGCTCGATCAGGGGGGCGCCGGACTGGGTGAGTTTTTCCACCACCAGGCCCTGGCCTGACCACTGCTTGAACAACTCGCGCGAGAGGTCGTCGTCCTGCACGAAGATGCTCACGTCGGGGCGCTTGTCGTTGCGTTTGGCGGCGTCGGGAAGGCTGGGCTGGGCCAGGCGGGCGCGGCGCAGACGGTTGCGCGTGCGGGTGATCAGCTCGGGGCCGATGATGGGCTTGAAGACGTAGTCGTCGGCGCCGGCCGTAAAGACTCGGTGCACCGTCTCGGTGTCGTTGTAGGCGCTCAAGAAGATCACCGGGATGTCGAAGTATTTGGGCTCCGAGCGCATGGCCCGGCACAGTTCCACGCCACCCACGTAGGGCAGGTCCACGTCCAGCATGACCAGTTCGGGATCGACAGCGGCCAGTTGTTCCCAGAAGGTGAGCGGGTCCTGCAGGCAATGGACCTCGATGTTGAGAGCCTGCAACAGGGCCGTCAAAGTTTCCAGCACGATGGGGTCGTCGTCCACCGCCAGGATGCGGCGCGGCGCCGTTTTCTCGGCTGCCTCGCTGTGCTCCAGGGCGGCCAGGATGTCGGCGTTGGCGGCCGGTTTGGTCAAGGTCTTGCAAGCGATCAGGCTGTTGTTGCCGGGCGGATCGAGCAGGGCCACCAGACCCTGGCCCTGACCGCTGAGGTCATGCACCAGCACCATGCCCTCCTGGCCGAGGTCGCCCAGGTCCAGCACCACTTTGTCGGGATGCTCCAGGCCAAAGACGCGGCGGGCGCCCGCCGGGTCATCCGTCAGCAACGGCTGGAAGCCGGCTTCTTTGGAGGCCTGGGCAAACTGCGCGGCCCATTCGGAGTCGATGCTGAAGATGAGCATGCTGCCCTTGGGTGCTTCGTTTTCCAGGTCCGGCAGCTTCAGCTGAGGATCGGCCAGCTGCAGTTGCAACGCGTGCACGACTTTCTCCAGACGTAGGCGCTGCTCGTCGGTCAGCTGGGCAAATTGAGTGACCAGGCGTTCGGCGTCGCGGGCCAGCAGCGAGGCGGTGGCCAGACCGAAGGTGCCCAGGGAGCCGGCCAGTTGGTGAGCGGCGCGGCGACCGGCGTCGATCCACTCCTCGCTGGGGTTTTCTTCCTGGCAGACGGTGATCAAGGTGTCGACGCGCTCGCGGTTGGTTTCCTGGTGCTTGAGCCAGACCGGCAGCAGCGCCTTGGGAATGGCCGAGCTGGCTTCAACTCGGGTTTCCAGCGTGGGAACCTTGGTGTCCAGCTCGATGGAGGCGCGACGCACCAGCTCGTCCGGGTCGACCGGGGCGTGCAGGATGGCGGTGACGCGCAGACGAGAAACCAGCTGCTTTTGAAAGTCGGCGTTGTGGCCTTCCTTGGCGCAAAAGAGCACGCGACTCTTGGCGTTGTGGGGCAGCAGGCTGGCCAGCGCCACCAGCGGGTCTTCCTCGGTTTCAAAATAGACGATCAGGGCGGCCGTGTTGCCGGCCTTGAGCCATTCCACCGCTTCCTTGCCGTTCGCGACCGGCACCACGGTGTGTTCCTTGAGGCGTCCGATCAAACGGGCGCGTTGGCGAATGGGCAGGGCTACGGTCAGGATGTTCAAGGGTTGGTTCCTCCACTGTTGTTGACCAGCAGCTCGCGCAGAGGCGGCCACAGGTTGCGCACACTGGCGATCAAGGGCTGGCATTGCTCCAGGTTCTGCGACTGTAAAGCGTCTTCGAGTTTGCCGGCGGCTTCTGAAAGGCTGGTGGCTCCGAAAGAGCCGGACGATCCGCGCAGACGATGAGCGGCGGCGGCCACGGCCGGAGCGTCCTGAGACTGGAGAGCCGCTTCCAGCATGCCCACCGTTTCGTCGGCCGATTTTAGAAACGAGCCGACCAGTCGGGCCAAAATGGCCGGGCTGCGGGCGGCGTCGGCGATTTTGCGAGCGCGCGCCAGCGGATCCTCGACCGCTACCGGCTCCGCGGCCACCGGAGCGGGAGCGCCAGCCAGCGTCAGGTGGGGTAGGGCTTCTTCGATGCGGGTGCGCAGCAGGGCCGCATCCACCGGTTTGCTCATGTGGCCGTTCATGCCGCACTCGCTGCAGCGGCGCAGAGTTTCTTCATCGGAATTGCCGGTCAAGGCCAGAATCACCCCGGCGTAGGCGGAAGCCCTTAGACGCCGCGTGGTCTCGAAACCGTCCATCTCGGGCATCTGGCAATCCATCAAGATCAGGTCCGGAGTCTGGGCCGCCACGCGTTCCAAACACTCCATTCCGCCCGCCAGCAACTCCACCTCGACGCCCATGGGCTTGAGGTAAAAACTCATCAATTTGCGACTGAAAGCGTCATCATCCACCAGTAGTATGCGCACGGGGCAGCGCCTTCGCGGCAGGATGGGGAGGTCCCTCGGAAAATGAATTGAGCAGTGTTTCGTGTTTGGATACTTCTTCTGCTGACCACTCAGCTGGTGTGGGCGCAAAATTTGCGGCCCGAGCAAATGATGATTTTGCTGATCGGAGCCAGCGCCAACAATCCCACCGCGGACCAGGCGGCGGCCCTGGCGCGTCTCAAAGGTTTGCGCCAGCAGCAAGCTTTTCGGCAATTGAAAATTGGGACCATGCATTTTGACCGACCGGCCGAGGCTCGCTTTGCCTCCCAGGTGTTGGGCGTGGACCGAGCTCAGCTGCCCTGCCTTTGCCTGGTGCAGCTCGATAGTCAGCTGCAGCGCCCCGTGCGCAAGCTTTACGCGATGCCGAGGATTACGCGCCAACAGCTGGAGCAGGTCGAGTCGATGGGAAAAATGTGGGCTCAATCGGCCGGCGGTCTGACACTTCCGCAGACGGCTCGCAATCGGCTGGTGCCGGGACAGACTTTGCAGTCGGGAGGGAGCGTCACTTCGACCAACGGGCAGTACACCTTCGCCCTGCAGGGGGATGGAAATCTGGTGCTTTCCCGCTACGGAAACCCGCTCTGGGGAAGCCAGACCAACGGCCAGGGCGGAGTGCTGCTCAGCATGGCGCCCGACGGAATCTTGCGTTTGACCGCCGCCAATGGACAGGTCGTCTGGCAATCGCGCAGCGCCGGCAGTCCCGGCAACTACTTCTTCGAGATGCAAGACGACGGCAATGCGGTGATTTATCTCCAGGAGCCGGGTCGGACGGTTTTCGTCTGGTCGACGGAAACGCCGGGGCGCTGAACTTCCGCCACCTGAATCGAGGAAGTCGGCACCGTGCCGAACTTGGCGCTGGGAGTGTAGACCGGCCGCATTTTCACAGCGCCCATCATCGGGTCCTGAAAAATGACCGACGGTTGGACCTGGGGGGTCGCGGGGGGAGCAGCCGGGCCACGTTGGATTCGGCTGGGGGATTCGGACCAGGCGCTCAGACTGAGCAGCGAGGCCACGAGGACGGCGGAGAATTTGCTCATATCTTTAAGATACCCACTGCGACGAAAGTCGCACAGGCAACTAGTAGGTCTGTTGGAGTATTGGAGTACTGAACATGCGAAAGTTTTTGTATATCGCGGTCTGCCAGCTGGTCGGGGCGGCCGGAGGCTGGGCCACCCAGACCCACGTGAAAGACTGGTATCCCACCCTTAAGAAGCCCTGGTTCAATCCTCCCAACTGGTTGTTCGGGCCGGTCTGGGTCTTGCTCTACCTGTTGATGGGTCTGGCCGGCGCGCGCACTGGCCACGACCCGTTGTGCTTTTTGTTGTTCAGCGCTCAACTGATTTTGAACGGACTGTGGTCTTTCTGCTTCTTCGCCTGGAGACGACCGGCGCTGGCCCTGCTGGACATCGCCTCCCTGTGGATTCTCATCGCCGCCTGCGTCCATTGTTTTGCGGCGGTGGACCCCGTGGCCGCCCGTCTTTTCTGGCCCTATTGGGCCTGGGTAAGCTTTGCCACCCTGCTCAACTTCGAGATCTGGCGCCTCAATCGTTGAAGGTCCGCCCGCTGGTGCAGGCGGACGCGCCAGCGGTGGCTGCCCTGGCCGACCGGGCCTATCCAGGCGCCTTTCATCTCTCGCAAGAGGATGTGGCCGATAGTTTGGACGGGCCCCATCTGTGCTTTGGGGTCTTCGCCGCCCAGGATTTGCAAGCGTACCTGATGTGCTGGGTGGACACGACCCAGGTGGAAGAGCTGGGGGAGGAGCGGGTCTTGCTGCTCGACGACATCGTGGTCGAAGACGGGCGACACCTGATTTTGCTGCTGCGAGCCCTGCGTCGTGCGATCGTGGCGGCCGGCCTTGGCGGTCTGGCCATGGAGGGAACCCACAGAGCTCGGGCCGAGGCCCTGTTTGACGCTCACCCTCAGGTGGTGGCCCGGCTGGGCTATCGAAGGGCCGCCGGTCACCACTACTTTGGGGAGCGCGAACAGGAAAATCTGTGCTGGGCGCGCTATGAGCCGGTATGAGCTATTGGATCGTTTTCCTGGGAGCCGGATTGGGCGGTTGCCTGCGTCATTTCATCAACACTCTGAGCAAATCGTTGACGCTGCCCTGGGCCACCTTTTTCATCAACGTGACCGGCTCGATGGTGATGGGAATGACGGTGGCCTATCTGGCTCATCGCGGCAATCTCTCCCAGAACTGGCGGCTGTTTTTCGCCACCGGTGTGCTGGGAGGTTACACGACTTTTTCCACCTTTTCCTTGGATGCCGCCGTTTTGATCGAGAAAGGCAAACCGGGAGCCGCCTGCGCCTACATCGCCGGCTCGGTATTGCTGGGTTTGCTCGGTCTGTTTGGCGGCATGCGGGCGGTGGGCTTTTTATTGAAAACGCCTTAGTCGCAGAGCGTTGAGCACCACGCTCAGGCTGCTCAGGGCCATGGCTGCGGCGGCCAGCGCCGGGGAGAGCAGGCGAGGATAGAGCAGCCCGGCGGCCACCGGAATGAGCAGTAGATTGTAAAGGAAGGCCCAGACCAGCCCCTGGCGCACGGTGCGGCGAATGGCCTGAGCCAGGCGAAACGTCTGGGGCAGTCGGGTCAGGTCGTCATGAAGCAGGGTGATGTCTGCGGTCTTGCGAGCCAGGTCGCTGCCCCAGCCCAGGGCCACGCTGACGTCCGCCTGGGCCAACGCGGGAGCGTCGTTCATGCCGTCGCCCACCATCGCCACCGCCTGGCCGGCTTTTTGCATCGCCTCGATGGCCGACTTCTTGTCCTGAGGCAACAGGCCGCCCCGACCTGCTATCTCCAATTGAGAGGCGACCGCTTGCACCACTTCCTGGCGGTCACCGCTTAAAATTTCGATCTTGTAGTGCCGTGCGAGCTGTTGCACGGCCTCGGCGGCATCGGGGCGCAGGGGATCGCTGAGGGCCAGCCAGCCCTGCATCTCGCCGTCCACTTCCAGATAGATGCGCGTGCGCGGGTCGCCTTCGGGATCGACGCCGAAAAGAGCGGGACTGCCCAGGCGTACCGAGTGTCCTTCGATGCGACCGCTGACTCCCTGACCCGGCAGCGCCTGGAAGTCTTGAACCTCCGGTAGCGTCTGCTGATAGTGGCGGGTGACGGCGCGCGCCAGCGGATGTTCCGAGCGACTTTCCAGGGCGGCCGCCAGTCGGGTCACTTCGCCCCGGGTTTCCACCACCTCGGGTTGGCCCCGGGTGACGGTGCCGGTTTTGTCGAGCACCACCGTGTCCAGCGCGGCGGCTCTTTCCAGGGCAGCTGGATTGCGCACCAGGATGCCCAATTGGGCGGCGCGCCCCAAGCCGACCGCGTAAGCCACCGGTAGGGCCAGGCCCAGAGCGCAGGGGCAGGCGATCAGCAATATGCTCATGCTGGTCTGCAGCCCGACTTGGGGATGGCCGAGGGCCGTCCAGATCAGGCCGGTGAGCAGAGCCAGCACCAGGATGACCGGGATGAAGACCGAGGCCACGCGATCGGCCGCCTTCTGCACGGGTGGCTTCTCCAGTTGGGCTCGCTCGACCGAGGCGGAAATTTGGGCCAGCACGGTCTCGCGGCCGATGGCTTCGGCCCGCATCAGGAAACTTCCGTTGCCGTTGAGAGTGCCGCCGATGACCGGATCGCCCGGATGTTTCTCCACGGGCATGCTTTCCCCGGTGAGCAGGCTCTCGTCCAGACTGCTGCTGCCTTCCTGGATGGAGCCGTCGACCGGGACTTTTTCTCCGGGTTTGAGGCGCAGTACATCGCCCTTTTGGATCTGATCCAGGCTGATTTCTTCTTCCTGGCCGTTTTTCAAGCGCCGAGCCTTCTGGGGAGCGGACTCCAGCAGGTTTTTGAGCGAGGCACGGGCTTTGTGGCGGGCGCCCTCTTCCAGCCAGCGGCCCAGCAGGACGAAAGTGATGATGAAAATCGAGGATTCGAAGTAGGTGGCCTGGTGATGGCCGCCCCGCAGTAGCAGATGGGTGCTGTAGCCGTAGGCCAGGGTGGACCCGAGAACCACCAGGGTATCCATGGTGGTGGAGCCGGAACGAGCCGCTTTCCAGGCATTCTGATAGAGCGGAGCCGCGCCCCAGAGTTGGATGACGGTGGCGGCCGCCCACTCGAAGTAGGGATTGAGATGTTGACCCAGGGTCATACTGCCCATGAGGAGCGCGCCCAGAATCAGGCCGACCACCCAGCGGGCAGTCAGGTTGGGAGCTTTCAGGGGCTGACTGGAGGAGGCTTGAAAGCCGGCTTTTTCCACGGCCTGGACCAGAAGATGGGGGGTCAGGCCTTCGCGGCCGTGGACGCTGGCTTTTTCTCCCAGCAGGCTGACCACCGCCAGTTCCACCCCGGGCACTCGAGCCAGAGCGCGCTCCACCCGGCCTACGCAACTGGCGCAGTGCATGCCCTTGACTTCTAAGGTGTAGTTCACAACCTCATTTTACTTCCCAGGAAGGGGACGCATCCATCCGCGAAAAGCCTGATCTTTATGCGACTATTCCAGAGTGTCTTCGCCCTGTTGTTGGCCGGATGCGCCGCTCCTCCCGCTCCGCCCGTGGCTTCCAGCACGCCGACCCGAACCGTGCCGGCTACGCTGCTGCGTCAACTGGACAACGCCGATGAGGAGATCAAGAAACACGACTACCGGAGCGCTGCCCGCCATTCCGAAGACCTGCTCAAGCAACTGAAGCTCTTCGAACAGTCTCAGGACGCCCAGATTCGGGCTCATCAATTGGCAGCCGAAGCCTACATCGGCTCAAAACGCAAGAACAAAGCCGTTCCCCACTACCGCGCCCTGGTCCACCTCGAGCCTGCTCGCGCGGCCGAATACAAAGCCGTGCTTTGGAAGCTGGGCCACTAGATCTGGTCGGCTAGTTGGGAGGCCCAGGGACTTGTACGCAGTTTCGCCTTAAAGTCGTTGAGAAAGTCCGCCTGTTGCTTTGGGCTGAGTCTGCTCGCGCGGAGCGCCCGCAGACAAAGGGCCGGATGACCGGTGTAGAGAGCCCTGGTCATAGAATTTGTGAGCGCCGCAACAACTCGCGGTTGCTCGACGGGGCCGAGATCCAAGTTGGGCTCGCCGGTCATACAGTCGGGCGCCAACTTCAAGGTTCCATCGACCAGGCGCAGCACCACCATTGGGTAGGGGGAGTCAGCATGACAGTAACGCCAGCCCGAGAAAGTCGAATCTCGAACCGTTACCAGTAACTCGCCGCTCCGTCCACGGCTAAAATGGGGGGGGAAAACGCTTTGGAACTTAAGGATAGGGCGAAACCTGGCGCCAAGCTCGACGATATGAGTCTCGGTCCGCCAAGTTCCTTGCTCTTGGCAAATGATCAGGTCTGGTACGCCGTTTAGGTCCACGTCCCCAGCGGTCGGATTGAAATTGCGAAACTTCTCGCCGAGAAACAGGCCGTAACCCCGATAGTCTACCTGATAGACCAGCTTGTGGTCCTGACGAATCACCAGCCGATAAGAATCCCCAAGTTCTCGCGGCTGCAAGGTCTGTGCCGTGTATCCTGGTGCCGGAGCAAACCTGCTTGAGATGGGCGGTCGATAGACTCGATCCTTTTCCCAGTCGGCGCTACGTTTAGATGCCTCAACGGACTGGACACGAGCAGCGACCGCGACCGCGGCCAAGAGCAGAGCAGGAGAATAGCGCGAAAGTCTCACCTGAAGGAGATTCTTTCGCGGGCCCGCTCAACGAACCTATCGGTTATTTGCGCGCGGGAGGTTCCGAAACCGGGGTTTCAATGCGCGGGGCGTTGCGCCACAGGCCTTCCAGGTCGTAGAAGTCGCGCTCGGACTGGAGGAAGATGTGCACCACCACCACGCCGTAGTCCATCAGGATCCACGATCCTTCGCGCTGTCCCTGGATGCGCTTGTTCTGCAGCCCCAGCTGGCTCAGCCGATCTTCCACGGCGCGCGCGATGTCGCGGGTTTGGAGTCGGGTGGGAGCGCTGGTGATGACGAAATAGTCGCACACGATGGTGAGTGCGCTCAGGTCCTTGATGACAGTGTCCTTTCCGAGTTTGTCCTCAATGACCTTAGCTACCTCTTGTGCGATCTCCAGACTCTCCAAAATGCCGACTCCTTCTGTACTCAAAGTGATGAACTGTATATTCCCTGATTCTCGATATACACACGTACTGGCTCAGGAACCCAATAGTGGATGGAACGTCCTTGCTGCAGTCGCTCGCGAATCAGACTCGAAGAGACCTGATGGAGCGGCACGCGCAACTCAGAGAGCTTAGTCAGATGTCGCGTTCCCGTCAACTTTTCCAGCAATTGGGGGAACTCGTAGCCGGGGCGGGAGGCGACCAGGAAGTGCTCCAGAGTTTCCAGCAATTCCTCGAAGTTGCGCCATTTGTAGTCGTAAACCACGTCCAGACCGGTGAGGAAAGAAAACCGGTGGTCGGGGTGGAGGCGGGTGAGCTGGTGGACGGTGGCATAGGTGTAGTTGACCTCGCTGCTTTCCAGTTCGTAGCGGCAAACTTCCAGACGGGGATGATCGGCTACGGCCAACTCCAGCATGCGGGCCCGGTGCTCCGGCTCCTGGGCGTAGGCCTGGCGGTGGGGTGGGGTGCCGCTGGGAAGCAGCCAGACCTTGTCGAAGTCGTGCTGCTCGAGCGCTTCCACGGCCAGACGCAAGTGGCCGTGGTGCACGGGATTGAAGCTGCCGCCAAAGAGCAGGACGCGAGACATCCGGCCCCCTTCTGGGAGAGCCGCAGGCCGCCTGCTCGGGTTTTCGGGTCGACCTGGCGGGCCTAGGAGGGCGGAATTGCGCCCACCGGTGTCGGCGCGCCCACCGGTGTCGGAATTGCGCCTACGGGTGTCGGCGCACCCACGGGTGCCGGAATTGCGCCTACCGGTATTGGCGCACCCACCGGTATCGGCATTGCGCCCGCGGGTGTCGGCGCGCCCACCGGTCTCGGCGCACCTACGGGTGTCGGCATTGCGCCCACCGGTGTCGGCGCACCCACGGGTGTCGGCGCGCCTACCGGTGTCGGCGCACCTACGGGTGTCGGAATTGCGCCTACCGGTGCCGGCGCGCCTACCGGTATCGGCGCACTCACCGGTATCGGAATTGCGCCCACCGGTCTCGGCGCACTCACCGGTATCGGCATTGCGCCCACGGATGTCGGCGCACCCACCGGTGTCGGCGCGCCTACCGGTCTCGGCGCACCCACGGGTGTCGGAATTGCGCCCACCGGTGCCGGCGCACCCACCGGTGCCGGCGCGCCCACGGGTATCGGCATTGCGCCCACTGATGTCGGCGCGCCTACCGGTCTCGGCGCACCCACGGGTGTCGGAATTGCGCCCACCGGTGTCGGCGCACCCACCGGTGCCGGCGCGCCTACCGGTCTCGGCGCACTCACCGGTATCGGCATTGCGCCCACGGATCTCGGCGCACCCACCGGTGTCGGCGCGCCCACCGGTCTCGGCATAAAACGCTCCCGGCAGGGGGTTGAACGGATTTCAATAGTTGACAGGAACCCCTAGCATCCAATAGAAGCCTGGTTAGTGAATTTCTCATGGGCCCGCCGTCTTTGCGTCGGCTTCTGCCTGGCCGGGGGATGGTTCTGGGGCGCGCCCGCCGTGTGGGCTCAGGAAATCCCCCCTCTGCAAGAGACGTCGACCCAGGTGTTGGGCGACAAGCTGCTGCTTTTGCGCGCCGAGCAGATCACCCGTGAGGGCGAGGTTATCACCTGCGTCGGTAAAGTTCGCATCGAGTACGAGGGCCTGCAGCTGGATTGCCAGTGGCTGCAATACAACCGGGCCACCGGTCAGGTGATGGCCCGCAAAGAATGCCTTTTCACCTTCGGGGAAAGCTACGCGGCGGCGGATGAAATCGACTTTTCGATGCTCACCAATGAAGCCGTCCTGCGCAACGTCACGGGACGTGGCAACGATCTGGGCAGCAACGACAACTACGTAGAGCAGCCGCTTTTTTTCTGGGCCAAGTCGATGAGCTGGAAGCCGGACTTCATCCAGCTCAATGAAGCTACCGTCACCACCTGCGACAAGCTTCCCGGGCAGTGGGACTACCGCATTCTGGCCGAGCGCATCGACATCTACCCGCGTGATCGCCTGGAGGCTTACAATACCTCGGTCGACCTGGGGGGATTTCGTCCGGCCACGCTGCCGAACCTGACTTTCTCGCTGGATCCCACCAAACCGCTGATTCAGGAATACCTGCCCACGGTCGGTTACTCGACCATCTTTGGCGCTTTCATCCGCACCACTTTGCCCTACAACTTTGACCGCAAGAATGCCGGTAAAGTCCACCTGGATTACTACACGCGAACGGGTATTTCCGGCGGCATCGAGCATCGCTTCAACTGGGACGATCGGGCCATTGGCGACATTTACTATTACCAGCAGGGCGGGGTCAACGGGCAGTCCGGTCGTCTGGACTTTCACACCAACTCCAGCTACAAACTGGACCCCAACACCTTCGCCAACTTCAGTTACTCGCAGAACAAATTCGAGCTGCCCAACTTCACCTCGCCGCTGACGGTCTCGACCAACGTCGGCATCACGCGCCAGACCGGAGACTTGCTGCTGATGCTGCAGGCCGGCTATTCGCGCAGCGGCGACAACACCAACACCACCTACGTGGGAACGGCTCAGAAAGACTTCGGCGATCGCACCCGGTTACTGCTGACGGCCGACTACAACTTCGCCTCGACGCTCGATCAGCGGACCCGCCGCTTTCACTACCTGGGCAATCTGCAGCATCGGGCTGACTTCGGCTATTTTGAAGCGGCTCTCGAGTCCTCGACCGGTCTGCGCACTTACTACTTGAATCGCACCCCGGAACTGCGCTTTGTCAGTTCGCCTATTCGCCTGGGTGAGTTGCCGCTGCTGGCCTCGGCCAGCTACGCCCGCATCTTTGAGTCCCCCAGCGACGTGCAGGCGGCTCGTTGGGATTTGCGCCTGACTCTGCCCGACCAGATGTACTCGGTGGGGGACAGTCGCTTCGTGGTGGGTGGCGGTCTGCGCCAGTTTTTCTACGACACCGGTCAGAAGCAGCGGGTCTGGCTGGCCCGCGCCAGCTGGTTTCAGCCGATCGGCGATTCGATGACGGCACGCGTGGACTACAATCTGCAGGGACAACACGGCGCGACGCCCTTTCTGCACGACATTCACCGCTCGTTCAACGTCATCACCGGCGGCCTGGAATATTACAACAGCGGCACCGTTCGACTGGGCGCTTATGGTGGCTACGACTTCCTGAACAAACGCCCCAACGATTTGATTGCCCGCATGGACATCAATCCGGGCCCGGAGTTCGGATTGTCCTCGGGAGCCAACTTCGACCCGGTCGACCGCCATTTCCGCAGCATGGACAACATGCTCTCGGTGCGCCTGGGGGACAGCGTCAGCGTCTCCCACTGGAGCGTCTACGATTTTCAGCAGCACAAGCTGACTTACCAGGACGTGATGCTCAACTTCGAAAGCCACGACTGGGTGGCTTCCGTGGCTTACCGCGGCCTGCAGCAGGAAGTCTTCTTCCAGCTGAACCTGCGCGGCTTCCCCTCCGCACCGCTGCACATCGGCCCCGAAGCCGGGCTGCCCACTCTGCCCAATAACCTGAGCAACCCCTTCGTCCGCTAGTTCTGCTGGGGGGCCGGGGGCCACTTGTCGGCCTGGCGGTAAGACTTACCGGGGACTGGCAAGATCTGTGGGGTCGGGCCGACTTACCGGGGCCTGGCAAGATCCGCAGGGCGGGCGTTACTTGTCGGCCAGGCGGTAAGACTTACCGGGGACTGGCAAGATCTGCCGGGCCTGGCGTTACTTGTCGGCCTGGCGGTAAGACTTACCGGGGACTGGCAAGATCTGCGGGGTCGGGCCGACTTACCGGGGACTGGCAAGTTCCGCCGGGGCCTGGGCCACTTGTCGGGCTGGCGGTAAAACTTACCGGGGGACTGGCAAGTTCCGCCGGGGCCTGGCAAGTTCCGTCGGGGCCTGGGCAACTTGTCGGCCTGGCGGTAAAACTTACCGGGGACTGGCAAGATCCGCGGGGCCGGGCCGACTTGTCGGGCTGGCGGTAAGACTTACCGAGGACTGGCAAGATCCGCTGGGCCGGGCGTTACTTGTCGGCCTGGCGGTAAGATTTACCGGGAACTGGCAAGATCTGCCGGGGCGGGCGTTAGTTGTCGGCCTGGCGGTAAGACTTGCCGGGGACTGGCAAGATCTGCCGGGGCGGGCGTTACTTGTCGGCCTTGCGGTAAGATTTACCGGGCACTGGCAAGTTTCCGCAGGGACGGGGGCCACTTGTCGGTCAGGCGGTAAGATTTACCGGGGACTGGCAAGGTCCGCCGGGGCCGGGGGCCACTTGTCGGCCTGGCGGTAAGACTTACCGGGCACTGGCAAGATCTGCCGGGGCGCGAAGCGAGCGAACAAAGTTTTGCACCCGCGAAGCGTCAGCGCAGCGTCACCTCGACGCGGCTGAGGTCGAAGTTCTGGTAGGGGAAGTCTGAGGGGAGGTCGGCGTGGTGGCGGACGTCGTCGAGGGGGTCGCTGGGGTAGAACTGGGGGACGGGCGGGACGATGCCCTGGCCTTTGTTGACGCGGATGGTCTGCAGGGAGTTCTTGATCAGGTCGGGACCTTGACCTAGCGTGTCCAATGGGCGGCCGATCAGCCCTTGTCGGTAGCTGTCGCAGGTTAAGGCGTGGACGGTGAAAGTGGGCGGCAGGATGAACTGATTGAGCAAGTTGGTCGATTCGGCCACGTCGAAGATGACTTCGAGGCTGCGCAGGTCCGGCTGAATGCGGCCGGCCGAGTTGAGGTTACCGGATTGGAAGAACTGGAAGCCGGGCCGTGGCGCGCGAGCCTGGCGGTGATACCAGGCCCAGGTCAGGCCGTCGAAGCGCACGAAGTCGGAGAAGGTATCCAGGTCGGTGCATTCAATGGGCTGGTTGAATGAGTTGAAGAGGATGACGTAGTATCCTCGGCCGCTGGTGTCGATGACGCCGTTGGGGTTGACCGTCAATGTGATGGCCAACAGACGATTGGCGAACGGCGAACCTGGGAACGGGAACGGCTGAGCCTGCGCGGCCTGTGCCAGCAGCATTGCGAGACCGACTTGTTTGAGAATTTTTCGAGGTGACACGCTTGAGTAAACCCTTGCCCTTTCGGTGGGCGCTGCTTTTCAGCTCAGGTGCGGCCCTCCTTTTGATGCTCGCCTTCCCGTTCACGCGACTATTTCCCCTCACGCTCGGCTGTCTGGTTCCTTTGATGTTGGCCCTGCGCGGTCAGGGCTGGCTGCGCGGCTTGCTGTTTGGCCTGCTTTTCGGATTTATTTTCCAGAGCTACATCATGTTCTGGGCCAATTTCTTCGGCCCGCCGGCCTATCTGTTCTTGGCCGGCTACAAGACCGTACTGCCCGCTTTCTTTGGCCTGCTCTGGGGATGGATTGGACGGAAGCGGCCGGAGCTTTATCCGCTGGCTTTCGTGGCCGGATTTGTGGGCCTGGAGTACTTGCAGACCTTTGGCCCCTTCGGCGTCACCTGGGGCATGCTCTCGCACGCCTGGGCCCGCTATCCGCTCTTTCTCCAGGTGTGCTCCCTGTTCGGTCCCTGGGCCTTAAGCTTCTTGCTGCTGCTGGCCAACGCCAGTTTGTTCGTAGCCCTGGTCCCTGAATATCGTAGTCAGCGCTTGCGCTGGTGGCTGACCAGCGCCCTTTTGTGGCTGGCGGCGCTGGGATTTGGCGGCTGGCGTCTGCAGCAGGACTGGGGGCCCGGCACCACCTTCAAGGCCGGAGTGGCCCAGAATTCGATGGGCCGAGACGTGCGTTGGGATCCCAATTTCGCGCAGACGGCCGTGCAGAATCTGGAGCGTCTGACCCTTTCGGCGGGAGCCAAAGGCGCCCAACTGATCGTCTGGCCGGAAACGGCCATTCCTTATCGGGGTTTTCTGAAACTGCCTCAGCTCACTTTCGAGATCGGCATGCTGGGTCTGCAGAGCAAGGCCTATATCATCGTCGGATCGATCGAAAAATTGGACGACGAATACAAGCATACGGTCAACTGCGCCAGTCTGGTTACGCCTCAGGGTGCTTTTGAGGGACGCTACGACAAGCAGCGGTTGGTTCCGGGCGGGGAATATCTACCGCTGGAAAGCGTGCTGCGGCCCTACAAGATTTTCGATCGGGTCATGCGCTATATTCCCGGAGAACATTCTGGCGGCGTTTTCGATTGCCCAGACCTGAAAGTGCGACCGGGAATGCTGATTTGTTTCGAGTCGATGGTACCTTATCTGGCCGCACAACGGGTGCGCGACGGCAGCGATGTGCTGGTGGTAGCCACCAACGACGGCTGGTTCGGCACCAATCCGGCTATTATGCACCACTTTGAGATGGCCATCTTTCGCGCCGTCGAGCAGGGGAGACCGGTGATCCAGTGCGGCAATACCGGGGTGTCCGGAATGATCGACGAGCGCGGCCGGGTCATGGAAGAAACGCCCATCAATCAAGCCGTGCTGGCCGTTCACGAAGTTACCGCCCGCCAACAACGGACGGTTTACGCGCGGGTGGGAGACGTGCTGCCCTGGCTGGCCTTGCTGGTTTTTCTCTTGTGTCCGATGCTTCCGAAAGGGAGAGAAGCCTCGGCAGGGAACCTTTAGGCCGTGCACTGGATAGACATTATCTGCCTGATGGTTATTGGTTTCGGCACCGCCGCCGGCTACAAGCGAGGTTTGGTCCTCGAAGTCACCGACTGGTGCATTGGTCTCATCGCGGGACTCATCGCTTTCCGAGGCTTCCGCCCCTTTGGCAGCTTCATTCACCGAATGATTCCCGGTTGGCCGGAGCCGACCGCCCAGAGCATTGGCTTCTGGTTCCTCTTGCTCTTCTTCGGCGTCATGATTTTGTCGCTGGGCCTGCACATCGACCGCGCTGCGCGTGAGGATGACCGTCTTCCCGTAGAAATTCGGGATTATGGCGGAACCTTTGTGGCCCTGGTGAAATGTCTGATCATCGCCAGTCTGCTGTGCGCTTATCTGCCTTACTCCGACGGCCTCACCAATTCCGAGCGCCAGGGTGTGCGCCGCGCTGCTTCTTCGGGCATTCTGCGCGGCCTGAGCGCCCCCATCAGCGTGCTGGTCTCCATCGTGGCTCCGGCCGATATCTCCCAGAAATACCGCGAAGCCGTCAAGTGAAGCCGCGCCAGTTGCTGGCGGGGATTCTGGGAGGTCTGCTCGGTTCGGCTCTGGCTGCCGGCCCCGATCCGCGGGTTCAGGATCTGCGTTTGGAAGAACAGATTTCCCAGGCTCAGAAGCTCTCGGTAGAGGCGGGGCAGGCCTATCAGGAATGGTTGAACGGTCGGATCAAGCCGAAGGCGGCCGAAACGCTGGTGGAAAGCCGACTGCAGGGAATGGCGGCTTTTCAGGGACAGGCTGCCACTCTGGCCGCTCCCGTCAGTCAGACCAGCGTGCGCCACTGGGCGCGGATGCAGAAACAAGAGCTACAATACTACCTGACGGATATTCGCCAGAAGCCGCCGCAACCGCGCACTCAGGCGCTTTTGCAGCAACGCTGGCAGAATGCGGTCGAGATTCAGAGCGATCTGCTGGAGACTCGGCGCCGACAGCTGCAGGTGGTGGAAAAGCAGTCGGGCAATCCGCGGGCCGTAGCCTACTACCGCTGGCGTGCCCAGATGCTGCCGGTCTTGCAGGCCGAATTGAATCTGGCGCGCGATGTGGCGCAGGCTTTTCAGCAGCAGAATCAGACGGCCAGGCTCACCGGTAAGGCGCTGGCGCTCCACGACCTGGCGGCCGCCATCCAGCCTCCGGCTTTTTGCAAGCAGGCTCACCAACTCTACGTGGAGCGTTTCGTAACCCTGGGCCGACTGTGTGCTTCGGCCCAGCAGGCCATTTCCGCGCCCGACCAGGACTCGGTGTCCAATCTTCAGGATGACGAAGAAGTCTACCGCAAGAAAGCGCTGGCCAGCGACGACGCCAGCCTGGCCGTGCTCAGCTCTTTGCTTTCAAAGCCTCGTTAACAGCGGCAAAGCGCAGCATGTGGCCGTGTCCGGCCAGACAGCTCTCCAGCCCGGTTTCCAGATCAATGGGATCCTTGCGGTCGGCATAATCGCGTAGCTTGCGAACCCCGGTTGCCAACGACTGCAGAGATTGCTCCATGGCTTCGACGGCCTCGTCATAGGGTTCGAGCTGCTCTTCGGGGGCGCCCGAGGGCGGCGGCGCCAGTTCCGCCATACCCTTCTCGGCCTGGGCGGTCAGGCCGCTGTACCAATCCAGCACTTCCAGAAAAGCCTCACGATCCAGGGCTCCGTCGCGAAAGCCTTCGCCGGCGGCCATCAGCTTGCGCAAATTGGCGGGCAGGGAGGCGTCGTTGTAGCTGCTGCCCTCGCCCGGGGTCTGCATGTCGATCAGGCGGGCCTGGCAGTTGGTACAACTCTTTTCCCCGTGTTCATTGGCGTGGCCACAGCGAAAGCAGAGGAGCCCGTTGTCCACTTCGGCTTCTTTCTGGAACTCTTGCTGCAGTTCCAGCAGGAAGGCGCTGCTCAGACACAGGCGACCCAGGGCTCCATCCAGTCCGGATTTGTCGCCGCTTTCAAAGAAACGAGCGATTTCGTCGAGCACCACATTTTGCTCTTCCAGGGCGTCCAGCAGTTGCTGCTGGCGCGGATCGCCTTCGACTTCGGCCAGTAGCGGCTGGAGACTCTCGACGAAGCCGTCGTGGAATTCGCAGAAGGCGTCAAACCGTTCCTGAAAGAGTTCGGCCGGCAACTGGCCGCCGACATGGGCTTTGCCCACGCGCACCAGTTCCTGGATGTAGGGGGCGTCGGAAAAATGCTGCTCGGCCAGATGTTCGCGCAGATCTTGAAAGGCCCAGAAAAGCTGGTTGACGGTGGCGTTGCAGGTTTCCAGTTGGCGGGCCAGATCGTAGGGGCGGCGAGTTTCCAGAGCCCGACTGACCTTGGGAAATTGCTCGGCCAGATTGCGGAAGGCGTTGTAGGCCAGAGCCACTCCGGTTTCGATTTCCGGAGTGCGTACCTGAAAGCGCAGGCCGTTCTCGAATTGGAGGCGCAAATGGCCCAGGTCCTGGTCGACCACGGCCAGCTGGGCTTCTACCTCGGCGGCCTCCGAGTGTCCGTCGAGATGGTCGGCGGCCGTATCCACCAGCTGATTGAAAGAATCCATGTCGCTGCGGTTGGGACGGATGCGTGCGAAGATGGTGGATGGATCGGCGAGCTCGGACATAACGGACCTTTCCGATAAAAAGTAAGGCCCCGACTTGAGGTCGGGGCCTTGTCTTTCGCCAGGGGCGTGGAAGTTTACTGTCGGCTGTAGTAGATGCCGCCCTGTGGGTTGCGGTTGTTGTGCTGGGAAATGCGCTGATGACCCGGGCGGTCGTTGTTGGAGCCGATCAACTGGGTGGCGCCGGGGGTGGCCACCATTTCGGTGTGGCCGCGGCTGGGGTTCATCCAGACGTCACCCGGTTTGGCCTGTTCGGCCGGAATTCGGCGGTAGCCCTGGCGCAGCAGAGCCTGTTCCAGACCGCGCACGTTGACGAAGTGCCCTTGAATGCCGCCCGTGCTCTGCAGCAGCGAGGAGACGAAGTCAGCGCAGTTGTTGGTCTGACCGCCGGCGGCGGTGAAGTTGGGCAGGCGACCTTTGATGTCGATGGCGTTCTGGCCCAGGAAGCGCTGGCCTAGAGCCACCGCCGCCGAACCGCCGCTGCCGACCTGGCCGGGCAGCATCGGCTGAGCGCCGTTGGCGTAGCCGGGGCCGTAAGGCATGCCGCCACCGGGATAGCCGCTGGGGCCGAAGGGCATCGGAGAGAAAGGCTGACCTCCACCCATGTAGCCGCCCATACCGTTGCCGATACCGGGGAAGCCGCCGCCCATTCCGGGGATGCCCTGCTGCATGCCGGGCATTCCGCCCATCATAGCGGGGTTGAAGCCACCCCCGCCCATCATGCCCATCATCATTTGCATCATGCCCATCATCATCTGCATCATTTGCTGCATCTGGGCCATCTGTTGTCCCATTTGGAAGCCCTGCTGGTAGGGATTCTGCTGTTGCATCCCACCGAAGCCGAAGGGGGACATTTGGTTGAAACCAACGTTACCGACAAAAGCCATGTCTAACGATCTCCCGATTCATCTATTTGGGGTATTTTCCCACCATGCTTTGGGGCTGTAAAGTGGCGCGCAAAAGTTTAACAAACCTGATGTCCTGAGGGTTTTAGCGGATCTCGAAAGTGCCCAGGGGAGGCCCGTCGGGCCAGTCTTCGCGCACGGAGGTGACTCGCGAGCCTTCCGGTCCGCGCCGCACATGTTGCAGAAATTCTTCCAGTCGCTCGCCCTGGGCCTGCAGCTCGACTCGACCGTCCTCAAGGTTGCGCACCCAGCCGGCGATGCCCAGCTGATGGGCCCATTTGCGCACGTGCCAGCGAAAGCTGACGCCCTGGACGTGGCCGGAGACGAAGGCATGCACGGTTTTCATTCGATGATCACCTTATCGCTGTGGGCGCGTCCGAAGGTTTCGGGATGATACATCTCTTCGGCCTTGGTGGGCGGCGCCACGAATTCTCCGGGGGTGGTGGCCCGGGCCACGTAGTCGTATTGATAGACGCCTTCCCAGAGCAGCTGGGTGAAGGCCTCGACCCGCTCGTCGCGCAGGTTCTGATGGTCGAACCAGTGACTGGTCCACCAGCCGTCCAGTCGGCTCTGGGGCGGGTTGACTGTTTCCGTCCCCAGCAAATCGGGGTTGAGCGCTTCCAGTCCGGCCGGCAGCGGATCGACCAGGGCTACCTGATAGCGACGGGCCGGCGTCTGCATGCTCAGGCGCACGCGCACCAGGGCGCCGGCTTTGATGTGCCAGACGCCGCTGTCGTCGCGCCGCACGTCCCGGTTGTCTTGCACCGCTTCATAGGTGCGCTCCACCGCGAAGCCGTTGTCCAGGGCTTCCTGCTGCAGGTTCTTGGGGGCGTAGGTCATGCCCAGTCGGTAGTAGAGCCGGCCTTTGCCCTGTTTGGCCAGCACCAGGTCGGCCTTTTCGGGCACCTGGGCCATGGGAATCTCCAACGAGCGGTCGCCCTTCTGGCGGCCCTGGAAGCGTTGTTCGCCAGCCAGTTGCTGGCCCAGCCAGACTTTGGCCACGAAGCTGGGGGCTGTTTTTTCGAACTTCTGGAAGTAGGCATCCATGGCCAGCAGCACCCAGCAGTTTTCCTGGGTGTTTTCCCAGCGACCCTGGCGGCGGTGATCGAGCAGGCCGCGCACCAGTTTGGGGACCAATGGATGATTGGGTTTGACGGTCAGCAACGCTTCCAAAATCAGCGCGTCGTCGCGCCGGTCGGAATACAGGATCAGCGGCCCCTGGTCTTTGTAGGTGAAGCTGAATTCCGCGCTGGAAGCGGTCTGGTTGCTGTGGTTCTCCAGATATTTGAGGATGTCGGCGTCCGGTCCCAAGGTAGGCAGCAGCCAGGCCAGCACTTCGGGACCCAGTTGTTCCAGGGGGGCTTCCTTGAGCAGCGCTCTGGCTTTGGCCGGGTCGGGCTTGCCACCGAGCTGCAGGACGTAGAGGGCGTAGGCGCGGATGCTGCGCTTGCTTTCGCTGGAAAGGTCGCGGTCGTGAAGGTGGTCTTCGATTTCGGTCAGGTAGGTGCGGGCTTGATCCAGCACGTCCGCGTCGGGCAGGCTGCCTTTCAAGCGCAGTCGCTCGAGCATGTGGGCCACGTGCACGCTCAGGAAAGGAACGGAGGTTTTGTCTCGCTGCCAGTAGTCCCAGCCGCCGTCGTCGTTCTGCAGGGCTTTGAGGCGAGCGAAGTCGCGGCCTATGGCTTCTTTGATTTCTTCCGGAGATTGCAGTTTGGGCACCTGGAAGGCGCTGAGCACATCGCGCAGGGCCACCGTGGAGAGCACGCGCGAGGCCAGTTGCTCGGAGCACTCGTAGGGGTAGCCGACCAGGTAAAGCAGCGAATCGGTCAGTTCGGCCAGGGCGGTCGAGCTGGTGGTGATGCTCAGGCTGCCAAAATCCGGAAAGACCTCGGCCGGGCGGGCTACCGCCTGGCTGATGGCTCCCTGGTCGAGCACGCCGTAGGTGGCGAAAGCTTCGCTGGTGGCCGGGGTCCAAACCGGCAGACTGAGCTGGGCGGCATCACTGCCGGCGATGGCATTGGCGCCGAACTGGAAGATGGCGGTGCCGGCTTTGTTTGTGGCACAGGGGATGCGCACTTCGCGGCGGTCCTTGGGCTTGAGTTCGAGGCGGTAGCCGGCGGCCGGGGCGCTATCGATCAGCGCGTTGGCGCCGCGGCACACCAGGTCGACCTGCATGGCCTCGTCGGTCTGGTTTTGCAGCACCACGCCCAGCTGGAATTTGTCGCCGAAGCTGAGGAATCGCGGCGCGGCCGGGCGGATTTGCAGCGGCTTGCGGGCGGTCAGGCTGCTCTCGCCTTTGCCGAACTGCTGAACGCCGGACTGGGCCAGGGCGATCAGGCGATAGCGCGTCAGGTTGTCGGGCAGCTTGAAGGTGATCTTGGCGTGGCCCTTGGCGTCGGTTTGGACGTAGGGTTCGAAGGCGGCCAGGGGATTGAAGTTGCTGCGTAGGGTCAGCTTTTTGGGAGGCGGCGGGGGAGCGGCCGGGGCAGGGACCTTGCGGGCTTCCTCGTCTTTCATGGGCTGGGATGCAGCGGGTGGGCCTACTGAATCCAGCAACCCCACCTCGGCAGAGTAGGCTGGAAAGCCAGCTGAGTTGCCTCGGAAGCCATTGTAGCTAATACTCAGCTGCTTCTCTAGCTCCAAAAACTGGCGCGAGTGTTCCGCGCGCACGCCGGCTTCGCGCCAGGCGCTGAAAGTTTCCAGCGGGTCGGCCGGGTCGTAGCCGCTCAGGGCCAGCACCGACTCGTCCACCGCCATGAAGGTGACCACGCCGGCCACCGGCTGGCCGGCTTCATCGCTGACCTGAACCTCGACCTGAGTGGCCTGGCCCGGCTGCAGCTGCTCGCGGCCCGGCTTGACCTCGACCTTGAGGCGGCGAGGAGCCAGCGACATGTTGAGCTGGACCTGACCGCTGGCATAGGCGGGCCGTTTGCTCTTGCCGTCTTCCCGGGTTTGCGTGCCCAGAGCGTCGACCTGAACAGTGAGCCCGGGAATATCCATTTCGCGCAGCGGCAACTTCACGGTGGCGCTGCCGTCGGGCGCGCTCAGGCGCTGCACCGAGGCGATGCCGTCGCGCTGGCTGGTGACCAGCAGTTCGGCTGGAGCAAAGGGGGCTTTGACCAACACCTCGGCCGTCTCGCCCGCCTGGTATTCGCGCTTGCCCGGAATCAGCGTCACCTGCTCCTGATCGACGCGGGTGGCGGGCTGCGGTTTGGCGCCGGCCACCCAAAGGGTCAGGTCGCAGGCGTTGGCGCGATTCTGATCGTCCTGAACGCGCGCTTCCAGGTGATAGGTGCCGCCCTGGGCGGCGGGAAACTCGAGCTGGAGCGGTTCCGCCGTGGAGGTGATCTGGCGTTGCTCGGCGTCGGCCTCCAGTAACTCGCCCCGGTCACTCCATTCGTCCCGGTAGCAGCGCACCGTCACCGATTTGCCGGCAACGGCCTTGCCGTCCAGGTCGGTTACCACCAGGGCGGCCTTCAGGCCCTTGCCCTTCTCTACGAAAGTGGTGTCGCTCTTGAGGCCCACATAGAGGGAGGAGGGATGCACCAGCACCGAGGTTTCGGCCGTCCAGGTCTGGCGACTGACGTCCTGCACGGTGGCCTCGGCCGTGACCGTGTGGGCATGGGGCGGATCGACCGAGAGGAAGTCGATTTTGACCTGACTTTTGCCCTGGGAATCGCTGCGCGCTTCCCGTTCCGTGTAATTGTTGGGGGTCCCGTCATTTTCCCCGCCGCCCCACCAGGGCGTCCAGCTACCGAACGAGTAGCCGTCCCAGCCGGGAGGGCTGAAGCTGGTGGGCGTGCTGCGTACCGTCCAGTCGACTTTGGCGTTGGCCAGCGGCCCGCCCGAGAAGTAACTGGCCGTTGCCGAAAGCACGGCCGACTTGCCGATTTGACTGACGCCGGGGTCGGTCGCAGCGGTGACCTCGAACTCCGGGCGGCGGAATTCCTGGACTTCAAATTCGTGAGCGAAGCTCGAGTGTTCGGGCCCGCTGAGCTGCAGGGAGCAAGTGCCCAGCCCCAAGTTCTTGGGCAACTTCAGTTCCAGGGCGAAACCGCCCAGGCCGCCGCTCTTGGTCTGGCCTTTGGCGATGGTCTTGCCTTCGCCGTCGTGCAGTTCGTAGCCGATCTGTCCAGGAGGCGCCGCCTGGACGGTGCCGTCGGGCCCGCGCTGCAAGTTGCGCAGCCAGCCTTTGAGGTGAACGGTCTCGCCGGGGCGGTAGAGATGGCGGTCGTCGACCACGTGCCAGAGCGTATCCAGGGTGTCCTTCTCGAAGAGCCAGGCTCCCGAATTGTAGCCGTTAAAGTCGCTGGGCAGAATGGCCAGGTCGTCGCCCTGACGAGCCACCAGCAGGGTGCCGGCGGTTTCTGGTTTGAGCACCGCCAGCCCGTCGGGGCCGCTGCGTTCCCGGCGTTTCGAACCGAGCAGCTGCACCTCGGCATCGGCCAGCGCGGCGCCGCTGTCGAGGCGGCTGATCCAGCTGACGATGCCGCGCCGGTCCGCCAGCGCGTCGATGCCAAGGTGGGTGGACTGGACCCAGGCGAAAAAGCGGTCCTCGTCGGGCTTGCGCCCGACAGGCTCCACCATCACAATGGCCTGGCCCAATCCGTTGCTGAAGGCGGAACTGAGGTCGACGGTCATTTGCTTGGACTGATCCGCCTCTGCGCCGGTGCGTACCTGTTCGTCCAGCACGGAGGTCCCGGGAATCTTGGCGGGCTCCCGCTCGTCCAAGATCTTGACGTAGTCAGCCCAATCTTCTGGCTTGACTCGCCAGGCGCGTACTCGTAGAGCGGGCACGTTGAGGACTTCGCAGCTCAATTCCGGCTTGCCGGCTGGGTCCAGCGTCAGAAAACGAGAGTTCTTGGCGCTAAAGAGCGGTTTGGCCGGGCCCACCTTCACCTCGATGGTTTCCACCTGGCCGAGTTTCTGACCGTATTCATCGAGCAAGGCGGGTTCCAGAACGACCTTATACTGGCTGCGAGCTTTGGGTCGGCCGGTCACGATTAAAGCGGACCCGGACACCTGGACCTTGAGGTCGGGTAGTTCCGGCTCGACCCGAATCCACTTGGGGTCCCATTTCTTGTCGTCCAGTTTGTTGTTGAAGTAGATTTCCCAAGCTTCGAACGGGCCCCGCGAAATAGATTTGCGCTGAGGCTTGAGCGGCTGATAGGTCTCGAAGCTGAAGGCCTGCCCCTTGACGGTGCCAAGCGGACCTTCGGTGGAGTGCAGTCCGGCCGGCAGCTCCATGGAGTAGGCCTGACCCGGGGAGAGCTTGCCTTTCAAGGCCAGCACCAGGGTGCGCTTCTCCGAAGCCCCTTCCACCAGAGCGTTCACCTGATGGTCCTGGAGAATCTCTTCGCGACGAGCCAGGCGCAGGGGAATTTCTTCGCTGTTGCCGCGCAGATGCAGTTCCGGGGCCAGTTTCTTGGCGTCGATGTCCTGGTCGAAGCGCAGAAACAGCAGCGGATGCAGCGGCTGAGGGCCTCCGTTCGGATAGCTTTCCTCCAGCCGCAGCGTCGGGGTCTGGAAGCGGAACTGTTTGGGGGTCCCCAGTTTGGCGCCGCTGGCAGAGGCCATGTCTTCGGGAATTTCCACCTCGAAAAGAGTGGCCATGGGAAAGCGTTTGTCCGGCTGAAAGACCAGCGTTTGCGTGCCCAGCCAGCGCCAGCGCCCGGCGGGTTGGGGCGTGAGCTTAACAGGCGGGTCTTTCAGATCTCCCAGCCCGGTAACGGCCACCATGGGTTGATTGAAGGTGATCTGCAACTGGGCCGCCATCTCCACTTCCCCCTGAGGAGAACAGGACAGAACTTGCAGCGGACCGGGGGCCACCAGTGGCGGCTTCTCGGCCGCGGCCGCGGCCGGAAAGGTCAGCGAGCTGGCTTTGGCGGGCGGCGGTGGGGCGGCGCGGAAGGCAAATTCTTTGCCTTCTTCGGCGGGCAGGGGCGGCAGTGCGCTCAGGAGCGGTCCGAATTCGGAGGGGCTGAGCGGCGTCGGGGTGGCCAGAGGCACGGGTTCGCTCGAGTCGGCAGCTTCACCAGCCTGGGACAACCGGAAGCGCAGGCCGTCGGCTGCTTTCTTGGGGGCCGGCGTGGCCGAAGCGGTGGCAGTGGGCGTAGCCTTCGTTTCGGGCTTGGAGGTGCAACCGGCCACCAGAAAGGCGGCCAGTCCCACTCCTAGAAAAACATGTTTCCCCGACATTTCTTTGTCTTCGCGGATGAGAGCTATCCCCTCCTGGGCATACTGGGGAGAATGGATCAGGAAGCCCAATATCATTCCAGCGGCCAGTTCACTCTGGAGCGAGCCGCCCACGACCAGCGCATGGGGTCCGAATCCCTGGAGGATGCGGCCCTGGCGCCTCTCTGGCTGGTGCGCGCGGCCGTGGCCATGGGCGCCAGCGGAGCCAGTCTGCGTTTCGGACGCCAACAGGTGCGCATGCAGCTGCGCTGCGGCCCGCAGGCCCGGCCACCGAGCTGGCTGGAGCGGCTTCCCTTAATCCGTGAGCGGGAAGCGGACGTGGTCAGCTGGACCTGGCGGCGTTCGGCCACGCGGGCTCTGTTGCGCCGCGAAAAACAGCAGCTGGTCGAGCGGGCCCGCTTCTGTCCCATTCCTTTGAAGGTGGACGGTTACATCGTGCAACCCGAGGTCTTCGCCTGGGCCACGCCCGCCGCGGGGTTGTTACCGCGCAGCTATCATCTGGCCGAGTTCTATTTCGCCGGTGATGGGCTGTCCGTGCTGCGGCCCGACGGCGACCGTCCCGGACCGCGGGTCAACTCTTCTCACACCTACTGGCGTGAGGGTGAGAGCCAGAGCGTGAAATGGTGGTTGCCCTGGAGAGTGGCCGGCCAGGTGGCCCGACTCAAGTCCTGTCAGGGCTTTCGTTGCGGCGCGGTGGCGGTGCTGCTGGCATTGCCCGGACAGGGCAGCCGGGTCATCGGGGTGCACGACGGAGTGGTGGTCTCGGAGCAAGCGCTGGATTGGCCGGAACTGCCCGGGCTCTGTCTGGTTTTAGACGTCTCGGCCTTTCCCGTCGACGGTAGCGGGCTTAAGCTGGTGGACAGCCTGGAAATGCGGGCGGCGCTGCTGGACTATCGCTCGC
Organism: Vulcanimicrobiota bacterium; assembly: GCA_017307785.1. Classification (GTDB taxonomy): domain Bacteria; phylum Vulcanimicrobiota; class Xenobia; order Xenobiales; family JADMJV01; genus JADMJV01. The sequence goes on from JAFKGI010000018.1 coordinate 131,953, forward strand.
GCCTCGGCCAGAAAGTGGCCGAGCGGTTGGACTCATGGCGCCCGGAGAATCGGGGCCACGGGGTGATTTCTCGTCAGAACCGCAAGGAGGCCGGCGCCTTTTTGAGTATTTGGGGAGCCACCGTGATGACCGGAATCGCCGTCTACCTGCCCCTGCCGCTGCTGGGTTTGCCCTGGATCGTCTGGCATCATCAGAGTCGGCGCAAGATTTTTGAGGTGTGGCGTAAGCGCCTCCAGGAGTTGACCGATGGATCAGTTTAAAGCGGCCGTGGCGGGACTCAATCAAGGCCTGGCGCTGCCTCCGGCCGCTCTGCAGCTGGCGGAACGCGCCCAGAGCGGCGATCTGCAGGCGGCGTTGGAGTTGGCCCAGAGCGCGCTGGAGTGTGCCGACGGCCGTCTGCGCGCGGCCCTCTGCGGACTGATCCGCAAGTTGAGACACCCGGCCGCGGCCCAGGTGGCTTTGCTGTGCTTGCTGGGCGAGTTCTCCAAGCGTCCGCAGGCTCTCGATCTGGTGCTGCTTCAGCTGGAATCGCCGGATTGGACCCCCGCTCAAGCGGTCGCGGAGGCCAGTCCGGCTCGCGATCCGGTGGAATTGAGCGAGGCCTTCGCCCAGTCGGATCTGGAAACGCGCACGGCCACTCTGAGAAAGCTGGTGCGCGACGGCCAACTGGAGCGGGCGCTGCAGCTGCCTCTGGTGGGGGATGATTACCAGGTGCTCTGGCCGACTCTGCTCTCCCAGCCCGAGGTGGTGGCCGAGTGCGCGCCGGAACTCCCTGTTCATTTGTTGGTTTCGGCTCTGCGGCTGCCGGAGGTGGGCCAGGCCTGGCCTCGTCTGGCCGAGTTACTCCCCGAAGATCTGGAAATCCTGGGTTGGCGCAGTCCCGCCGCCACTCGGGCTCTGGGCTCTCAGCCGGTGGCCTTCGAGCGTTATGCCTCGGAAGCAGCCTACTACGATGGGGGCGATGGTCTGCTGGAAAGCTCGCGCTGGAAGGTGCGGGTGGACGAGTCCGGCTGCCGGGTCAACGACGACTTCGAGATTCGCTACGACGATGCCCGCGAGCCGGTCGACTACCAGCAGCTGGCCGAACATGATCGCTTCTTCGAAGGCTTGAGTGGCGGACGCCATCAGTCCAACAAGGCCTGCAGCCTGAGCCTTTCGGGAGACGAGCGCTGGCTGGCGCTGGCCACTTTGGACGGCGCGGTGAATGTTTACGACCTGGTGGAGCAACGACGCATCGAGCGTGTCTTTGCGGCGGGTCCGGTGTCCGAGCAGGCCCAACCGGTGCGTCTGCGCTTCAGCGGGCAGGGCGGCTGGCTGGCTGGCCTGTACTACGACCAGTTTTTCCTTTGGGACGGTCACGAGGCCCGGCTGCTGGGGGAGGCGCCGGCCGGTCCTCGGGGACTGTTTTTCAAGCATGGCCAGCTGTGGACGATGTGTCGAGACGGCTCGGTCTACCGTCTTGACCCCGAGGCCGCGCGAGTGCATCGCGAGCTGGAAGGCTCGGGCTCTCCGGCGTGTTTGACCCCCGATCAGCGTTGTCTGGCCGTCTATCGCCGGGGGCGGGTGGAATTGCAGCTGCTGACCCCTGAGGGTTTGCAGGCGCTGTCGGCCTGGGAAACCCCGGCGCCCGTGCGCATGCACTTTGCCCAGGAGGGCCAGACTTTGATTTTGCGACGTTCCGAGTCGGGCAAGAGCGGACTGAGCGAGAGCGCCTGGCGCATGGGTTGGGCCACCCGTTCCCAGCTGGGGAACAGCGACGACCCGTTTCTGCAGGAACTGCTCAGATCGTAATTTTGCCGACCGTTTCTTCGCTGGCGGGGCGATCCAGTCTCAGGGTCAGCAGCTGACGCTTTTCCTGAGGGCGCCCGTAGTCGGTGAAGACGGTGACCAAGATCGTGCACGAGCCGGTCAGGGTTTGCTGATGGCTGCCGTAGTAGTGGGCCTTGATCTCGTAATCGCCGGGCATGGCTTTGCGCAGCACATATTCCTCGGGGCCGTAGCCCTGGCGGAAGTCCAACGACACCAGGCCGCCCATCTGGCTGCGGTTGTGGCCGTAGTAGGTGTGCTCGCCGGAAGGCTCCCAGACGTGGAGGTCGACGTCGGTGAGGTCGGCGTCCCAGCTCATGCTGATGCGCAGATCCAGGTCCAGTAACTTGACCAGTCGAGCGTCCACCTCGGGCATTTTCACTCCCGCTTTGCGGGCCTTGTGTAGCAGTCGATTGAGCTCCATCAGGGCGATGAGTTCGATCTCGGGGAAGCGGTCCCAGTCCCGCTGCACCACTTCGTAAAGCAGTTCGGCCGCCCGGAAAGCGTCTTCGGGTTTCTGGTCGCGATCCCAGCGGTCGCACAGGGCCAGTCCCAGATCTCGATGGGATTGAGGTTCATCGGGTCGCTTGGGCAGCACCTGTTCGAGCACGGCCACGGCTTCATCGTAGAGCTCGGCCTGGAGCAGGCGCCAGGCGTAGATGCGCAGCAGGGCCGGCTCGTCCAGGGCCAGCTCCAGTAGATTGGAGAGGATGCGCAGGCCCAATGGGGTCTGGTCGTGGCGCAAAAAGAAGTCGGCGCAGTCCAGAAAGAAGCTGGGACTGGTGGCATACTCCGGCCGCAAGCGCAGATAGGTTTCGTAGGCACGCTCGGGCGCGCTTTCGCGCAGCGCGTTTAAGTAGGGAGTATCCGGCTGCCAGCCTTTGATGGTGATGGTGGCCCCGGAAGCGACCGGCTCTGCGGGCTCGTCGCATTTGGGCTCGGGAGCGGATTCGGCGCACATCAGGTCCACCGTAATTCCGGCCCCGCCAAAGGCGTCCGGTTCGCCTCCTCGGAAGGCGTCATCGTCGACATCCGCCATCATCATGGGGGCGGCGGCCATGCGAGACATCATCGGAGCAGGACAGGGAGGGGGAGGGGGAACGGCCCCTTCCTCCTGAAGCTCAAAGCTCGATTCGCGGCGTTCTTTCTTGAGTTTCTGTTCTTCTTGAAAGCGTGCCGTAAAGTCGGTTTCCCACCAGCGCACGCGCTCTTCCCAGAGGTGGCAAACGGTTTCCAGGCGTTGGCGCCGGCTGTCCAGATTTTCCTTTTGTCGGTCCTTGATCTGTTGCTGGTAGGCTTCGCGCATTTTGGGGTCGCTTTTGGGCGGACAAACTTCGTATTTGAGGTACTGGTCCAGCGACTCCAGCACCAGCAGGGAGGCACCTTCGTTGACCAGACCGTAGCGACGGGCGATTTCCAGGCTTTCCTCGGGGCTGCCGGAGCGGGCCTGCACGGCCATCAACTCGCGTCCGGCCCAGACTCGCGCCAGTAGCGATCCGGGTTGGGCCTGATCCTCCCGGACCTGGACCGCCTCCAGCACACCGGTGCTGACCAGCGCTCGCGGATGGGCCTGGCTGAGGCGGCCTAGCAGCTGCAGGCGACCCTGACTGGCGTTGCGATGGAGAGCTTCGCCGCCCTGACAGTCGAGGCTGGGCGAGGTGCGGGTGACCGAGGTCAAAGCCTCGAGCACGTCCGGCAGTTGCCAGCGGTTCAGGTTGAAGAAGCGGCCCTGGCTTTGCTCGGCCAGCAAGTTCAGCAGATTGCCGTTGTGCACCGATTGCGAGGTGATGGGGAAAACCGGCTGGGCGCCGGCCTCGGGAAGACCCGGTAGGACCGTGTCGAGGCCGTCGCTGAAAAAGAGCCAGGCGTCCACCTGGGCGTTGAGCTTGAGCTGACTGAGGCCGCTGGCCCCGTCGCAGGCTTCCCCTTCCAGACGGTCGGCCAGTTCTTCCAAAGAGCTGAAGGAGACCGAGGGTTCGGGCTTTTCGCGAACCACGATCAGTTCGCCGCCGGTGCCCGGCCAGTGACGGGCCAGTTGGCGCAGCAGCTCCAACTCCTTGCTATGTTGGGTGCGACTGCCCGAGGCGTCCCAGACGATGCCCAGACGTCCGGGCTGCCAGCCGGACTGCTGGGTTACCTGCTGGCGCACGCTCACGCAGAAGAAGACTTCGTCCTCTTCGGTGCGCTCGATCTGGGCGAAAAGGTCGGGCAGGTCCGGCAGAGTGAGGTGAAAATCGTGGTCCACCTGACCGGAGATGGTGCCTTCGGAAATCCAGCCCTGGGACTGCTGCTGCATTTGCGCGCCCGGCCAGCCGTTGAGCACGGGTTCGACCGGAGCTTGATGCACCAGCAGGCGAACCTTGACCGATTCCAGGTGCTCGCCGTGGGTGAGGGGCAGATGGTAGTGAGCGGCGGCGCCGTCCGTGGTCAGTTCGTTGACGTAGGTGATGCGCACCCGGCGGGTGCCTCCGGGGGGCAGGGGATAGACGCGGGTGCGGTAGAGGTTGCCGGCCACCTGCTCGACCAGTCCGGGGTCCACCCCCCGGCGAATCTCCGACTCCAGGATGCGCCTGGCCTCTTCCTTCGGGACGACCACGCCGTCCACCATGCGACCTTCCACATCCAGGGCGTAGCCGCAGACCACCGCTCCTTCCGGCATGGGGAAGGTCAGGGAGCCTTCCAGCGGCCGGGCGTTGGGGTTGTAGAAGACCATGGTCTGGGTGGTCTGAGCATACATGCCGCTGATCTCGGCTTCCACCGTCAGTTCGGTCAACTGAATCGGCTTCTCGCCGGCCGGCGGCTCCACCCAGGCTAAGAAATTCGGACGTGCTGTCATGGGGACCGTGGTTCAAGATTCTGGCCGGTCAGTCCCCCCTTGGGCGTGCTGCCACCTTTTCGTCTTGAAGGGGGACCCGGGAGATCAGGGGATCTTGGAGATGGCTTGCGCGGCCAGGCCCCGTTTTGCGCAAAGTGATGTTTTAGGGTTGAGTCGGTCCTGGGGAACCGAGAGACCTTGAAAAACAACTTGCGGATCAGGTCGGCCTAGGCAATGAAAGCAGGCGCCTGAGGCGGTCTGTCTCCTCATCCCCATTTCCCCCCTGTCCCCTTTCCGGGAGAAGGCAGGCGCCGCTCTGCCGGGCTTTGGTCAACGAAGCTAGCGGTCCGTGAGTTGGAGGCTGACCCAGCGTTGGGCGACGGGGTGGTTGGGGGGGTAGGCTTTTTTGACGGCTTCCAGGAGGGCGCTGAGCAGCTTGCCCACGCCGGGGCTTTCGCGCTGGCGCCACAGGTAGTCGAGCCAGGCCACTTTTTCCATGTCCTGGGGGAGACAGCGGGCCAGCTGGTCGAGCAGACCGTAGGCCTGGCGTCCCGCCATTTGATTGAGCACGTCGAAGAACTCCAGCAAAATGGGCAGTTGAGCCGGGTCCGCCGCGTAACCGCGCAGCAAGAACTCGCCGGCCGGCTCCAGCACCTTACGACCGGCATAGATTCGCCCGATTTCGGTCAGGGCTTCGCAGTGTTGAGGATTGAGGCTCAAGACTTTGCGAAACATTTCGAAGGCTTCTTGAAGGCGGCCGCCCTGGGCGTGGGCGCGGGCCAGGTTGACCCACTCGTCCACTTCCGGGCGCGCTTGCGGGGCGTTGTTCTTGGTCAAGGCCTCGGGGTCCAGTCGCTGCAGGGCGGTCCGCAGTTCCTGATGGGTGGGATTGCGGTCGTAGGCTTCGCGCAGCATTTTGCGGGCCTCGGCCGGGTAGTTCAGCTTTTCGTAGCATTCGGCCAGATCCAGGCTGATCTGCACGTCGCCGGGCTTGGCGGCCAGGGCTTTGTTGAGCAGTTGGCCGGCTTCCTGATATTGGCCGGCGGCGCGCAGTTGGGTGGCCAGCGTGTAGGAGGCGAAGGCGTCGTTCGGATCCAGGCGTAGCTGAGTGGTGAGCGCCTGGATGGCCTCGCTTCGCTGGCCTTTCTGCAGAGCCGCTTTGGCCAGCAGACCGTAGATTTCCGGATGGTTGGGCTCCAGAGCCAGAGCGCTGCGCAACGAGCGCACGCCCAGTTCGTGGTCCCCCATTTGTAGAGCCAGGTCGCCGAGGTCGGCCTGAATCTGGAAATTCTGCGGCTCCAGAGCGGCCGCTTTCTGGAAGTTCTCCAGCGCTTCGGCAAAGCGGAACTGCTGCTTGTCGCATTCGGCCATGCCCAGATGGGCCGAGGCGGTCGGCTGGTTTTGCAGCATGAACTGAAAATGCGATTCGGCCTGATCCATGCGTCCCTGGCCCAGATAAATTTCCCCCAGCGCCTGACGGGTGGGAACATGGCGCGGAGAAAGCTTGGCCGAGGCTTCCAGATGCTTGAGGGCCTGGGCGGTCATAGCCTGGGAGCGATAGTGCAGGCCCAGAGTGGCCTGCAACTCGGGTGAATCTTCGGCGTAGCGCAGGTGTTTTTGCATAGCCTGAACTCCCGCCTCGGTCTTGTTCAATCCCTTGAGCGCGTCATAGAGTCGAGCCGCATCCACTCCTCGAGTCTTGTCGATGGCCAGGGCGCGATGCAGATGGCGTTCGGCCAGGTCCAGCTGATTGAGCACCAGACAGGCGCGTCCGAAGGCCGAATGGTAGAGGGCGTTGTCCGGTTCCTGGCTGGTGAACTGGATCAAGCGCTCGTAGCAGCTGTCTAGAAAGAGGGGATAGAGCTCGCGTAATTTGGCCGCCGAGCCGATGGGAGCACCGTCAAAGGCCTCCTCCCAGTCGCGCACCCCGCCTTCCGGATCTTTGCGGTAGCGAATGCGAATGCCGCCGCGGTAAAAGCGCCCCATTCGGTGCCCCGGCTGATATTCCAGAATGGCGTCCAAGAGGCGCATGGCCTCGCTGCCTTCGCCGGATTTGTCCTTGGCGATGGCAGCCTCGAACATTCCGTGTATGTTTTCACTCATGCTCCGGTCCCCCAGAGGTGTAGCCTACCCAGATTCAGGGAGTCCAAAAGATCGGAGGACCCAATTCTTTGTGGAGGGCTCCGCCTTTTTGGTAGGCGGAGGTGGGAGCGCCGGAAGCTTCGCGATAGCCTTTGTCGATCGAACCGCGAATCAAGTAAGGGGAAAAGTCCAGCAAACCGATGTGGGGAGCGCTCGGGTAGAGCGTGTAGAGCACGGTCTGACCGCGCAGGCGCACGTCCACCAGTTGCGCTTCGTCATACAGGTAGGTGAGTGAGGCGCCAAAGTTATCCAGCAAGTTGCCGCGCACGGTTGGTTCCAGGGTGGAAGCTTCGATGACCAGCACGTGGGTGGCGCCCCAGAGCACGGCCGGCTCCAGGGGGCTGCGGTGGGCAAAGCTGCCGTCCACCAGGTCCACATGCTGGCCCGGCTTGGGCAAGTCGTGAATGGTGCGGGCCGGAAACAGCGGATAAATGGCGGCACTGCCCAGCAACGCGTCAAAAAGCAGTTCGGGGCGCTTGACCAGGGCGATGCCGCGATTGGCGTAGGGCGGCTCCGGCGAGTTGAGGGGGGAGGCGTAGAAATACATTTCCCCCGGCAACTGCAGTTCCGGGTCGGTCAGGGGGGAGGCCGCCAGCACCAGATCGCGCTTGAGCAGCTTGTTGTCGAAAACGCGCCGCGAAAGTTGAGCGATGGTCGGCTGGCTTTCGGCCGATGGATAGCCGGACTGGCGCTCGATCAGCTTGCCGAAGTTGCGCGTCAAGGCGCTTTCGATGCCGCGGTTTTCGGAGACGACTTCTTCGAAACAGAAGACGGTCCAGGCTTGCAGCAGCGGTAGCAAGGTGACCCCACCGATGGCCAGTCGCACCAGGGCGCCGGTGCGGTGTACGACTCGCTGCTGACGGCGGTCGCGGTTCAGGGTCAGGAAGCCGGTCACGGCCACCAGCACCAGCACCAGGCCGGCGCCCTCGATACCCCAGGAAAGCCAGGCCCAGACATGCTGGAGGTTGGAGTCGGCGCCGAACAGCATGCGCATACGCAGGTGGGAAATGACATACATGCTGACGCCCACCACAAAGGTCAGCACCATGGAGCGCGGTTTGCCCAGGCGGAAGGTCCAGTTGACGGCCAGGATCACCAGGGCGGTGACGCAGGCCAGCCAGCACCACAGGTTGATGCGCACGGCCAGCGGCGGGCAGATAATCTCGCTTTGATCCAGGTCGCTCCAGGCCTCGCTGAGGGCGGTGTAGCCTTCGGCGGTGGAAGTCAGTCCCATGGCCACCGAGAGGGCGTTGATGGCGCCGCCGGAGGTGCCCACGACCAGTCGCATGTCCAACTGGTCGTCGTTGAGACGCTTGCTCCAGGTTTGCAGGCTTTCTTCCAGAGCGCGCACGGCGCCGGCCTGATAAGAACATTTGGCGCCGCCGCCGGCCAGAACCACCGCCAGCCGGGCCGGTTTGTCGTGGGTCAGGTTGTAGTGGTGCATGGTCATGACCAGGTCGTCGATGCCCACTCGATCCAGGGGACGACCGGAAAGGGCGCCCAGCGCTCCCGGCAGATTGTCCGGCAGCTTGTCGACTTCACTCATGTAGTCGGGGTCGAAGTGGAAGCCGGGGAATTTGCCCGAAGAGACCAGTTGAGCCAGTCCGGCCGTGGTGGGAGCGCCGCGCCGGGCCACCAGGGCCACCGGCAGGCTATGGTATTGATCCAGGCCGGGAACCTTGATTTCTTGCAGCTCGGGATGGGGGTGACGCTCCCAGGTGGAGGCCCAGACGCAGGCGATCTCCGGGCCGTCGGCCTGGGAGAGCCAGCGTAGCGAGTTGCTGTGCGAGTAGCTGAAGCGCAGTTGCTGGGGCGTGATTTCCACGCCTTGCTGGCGCAGCGCCGAAATGGGATGGATGAAGCCCGATACCGAGAGCGGGTCGACGGCCAGCAGACGCAGGCGCGATCCGGCTGCTTTGACGTCGTTGAAGTTGCTCAGTCCAGAGTTTTTGCGGGTGACAATCACCGAAAGATACTGGGGTTCGTGGCCGGTGGTTTGAGCCGAGCCGATGTACTGCCATTTTTCCTGAGAAAGCCGGGAAAGCTGGCCGGAGTTGATGACGGCCACGTCGATCAGGTCATTTTCCAGCCAGTGGAACAGCTCGCCGTAAGTGCCGATGGCGAACGAAGGGGTCAGGTGTAGAGCCTGCTTGAGCACCTTGGACTGGGCGCGCAGGTCTTTGTAGAGGTTGCTCGGATCCTCAAAGCTGAGAATGCCGACCCGCAGCGTGGCCGGTTCGGCCCAGGCCCAGGCGCAGAGGAGCAAAAACATCCAGATCAGGTGGCGGCTCATGGCGGGCTGCACTTCTCGTGGGGGGGCAGACGGGCCTGCTGGAGAATCCCTTCCATGTGGCAGGCGCGGGGACCGAAGATTACATCAAGCTGCTCCAGCAGGAAGCGGACTTTCAGTCCTCCGGGCGTTTCAGTCTGGAAGCCAAGAAGGCCCTGCAGAAAATGCAGGAGTTCCGCCTGCAAGACCCCACCGAATACATTCTGCAATTGGTTTCCTGTGGGGTGATGCGGGGCGCGACCGCGGTCCAGATCGAAATCGGCGGACGGGACGTGCGGGTGGGTTTTGACGGCGAGCCCTTTACGGCTCGCGAACTGGAGGACGTCTTCGGCTGCGCGCTCCAGCAGAGCTCCCACCCGATGACGGCGGCCGGCGCTCATCTGGCCATCGCCCTTCAGGCCATGCGAACCTACAACCCGGACGTGCTGATCGTGGAAAGTCGCGACCGCCACGGGCGCAACGTGTTGCAGCTTTATGAGGAAGAAGTCTGGATTGAAACGCTGACCGGACCCGGTTCGTCGTCCAAGATGACGACCTATGTCGGCATGGAGCTGTCGCTGAGTCTGATGAATATGTGCTTTCCCAGCCTGGTAAGCGGCTTTCGCAAGGAGCATCGACTGCTGGGTCGACTGGCTTATGCAGCCCCCATACCCGTTTATGTCAATGGACAGTCACTGCGATTTGTCCTGGACTTCCATCGCGTGCTTCTAGAGGGTCCGGGTCGAGCACCGGTCTGGGCTCAGGGCCAATTTTCGCGCACCATTAAAGGGCCGTGCTGGGGATTGATGCACCGTGCCCATCGGGAACCCAGGAGGCTGGTGCTGATTCAGGCCGGAATCTGCTTTCCGCAGGTGCGAGAGCCTTTGTTGCCCGAGCAAGTAATCTATCTTCAGGAGGACTCACTGAAGCGAGACCTTTCGCAACGAGCGATTGTCAGGAACCAGGCGCGCAACGACCTGGTGGCGGCTGCCCTGGAGCTTTTGCAATGAGACCCTTTGGTTCCTTACCGCGCCCGACTTCCCGATTCGAGCGGCCCCGCTGTTCCTGGACCCGGCGTCTCTTCCTGGCCGGCAAGCTTCGCGTTGGCTTCTTGCTGGTGTGGGGGCTGGTGGCGGGAATGGCTATGCTGGCTCTGCGGGGCATCGGGCGGGAATACGGCTATTTCTACTCCACCGCGGAACGGGTGGAACTCTGGGAACGGCTGCCGGAGGGGCGAGCGGCCGGCACGCTGGAGGCGATTTATAGCAACGACCCCCATCGGCCGGAAGCGGTGATTGCCCGCCACGCCACCGATCCCACGCGGAGCGAACCGGAGTTCACGGCTCTGCTGGAGGACGTCCATTGGGGAGCGAAGGCCCGACTGGCCGAGAACGGCGATTTTGACTTCGCCCTGCGCCGCCTGATGACAGGCTGGGATTTTCGGCGTTTCGAGTCGTTGCTGGTGGCATCTCATCAAGGGCAACGGCTGAATTCGGTGCAGCGCGGCAAACTGGACATGTGGCGGCGCGAAGCGGCCAAGGCCATGATGCGCGTCCAGCCCGAGAACGACCAGCAGACCAAAGAACTGTGCGATCAGACGGACCTGATCATGCGCCGGCCCGGTCGGCTGACGCCGCATTGGTATAATTTTATGAAGTATGCCAGTCAGCAGCGCCAGGTCGAGCTTCTGACCGATCTGGCCCGCGTTTCCGATCGTCCGCGCCAGATCAAGATCCTCAGGAAGCTCGTGCTACTGACTCACCTGGGGGAGCAAGAGTTCGAGGTCACCCGGGACATTGGGCGCAACGGGCGGGCTCTGGCTCACCAATTGGCTTGGGAAGCCAGGCAGCCTGGTTACAATTTCGAAGATAGTCTGCGCGTGTTGGCCTACTACCGGGCGCTGGTGCCGACGCTGGAGGTCAAGCGGCTCGCCGCCGAGTTGACGCCCGAGCAACGGGATTTGCTCAACTTGTTTGTTGCAACAGGATTAGACTGAAAATCAACAGGGTGATCACAAGGTGGAGAGTCCACCAGCGCGGTAAGGTATGCATGCCTGTTTTATCGGATGGAACCTGAGAGAATTAAGCGCAGGCCGATTGTTGCTCTTCCCAGCGCATCACTCGGACCAGATTCGAACCCAGATGTCCGATGGTTTCTTGGGCCCAGTGGCGGGCCTCGGCCGAGGGGAGCTCTAGCAGGCTGTTACCAAAAGGCCGTTGGCGAAGCTTTCACCCCCCGGAGGTTCACTTTGAGACCGGGTTTTCCGCAATTTCCATTCTTACCGGCCGGATCTCGAGGATCGGTCTAAGAATCAGGCATATCCGTTGAAAAGCCCATGAA
>JAFKGI010000019.1 GCA_017307785.1 Vulcanimicrobiota bacterium
TCAACCCCTGATTTGAAGCCATTTGAGGGCGGTATGACGAAGAATCAGCGCCTCGCCAAGGGAATGGCCAGAATCGAGAGAGCACGACGCCGCCGTTATCATTAAGAGGGTATTGGTCCCGCCGGAGCACTTTAGCCCCACCCTGCTAGACCATCCCACCATTTCCCGCGAACACGCCACCATCTTTTGGAACGCCCGGGGTGCCGTAATTCGCTGCGACACCAGCAAAAGCGTGGTGGCGGTGGAAGGCCGCCCGGTGGCCTGCGGGTCCGAGGTCGACCTGGTGGACGGCGTGCTGCTGCAACTGGGCGAACTCACTTTCCGTTTCCGCATGCTCAAGGAGCCCGACGCGCGCTTGCGCGGGCCCAAACTGAATATCCATTCGCTGGGCGTTCTGCAGGTTTTGCGTGGGCAGGAAACCATCCCCGAAAAGAGCTGGCGCACCAACAACGTGCGCTGGTTGCTGGCTCGCGTCGCCCTGGACTGGGGACGGCCGGTGCCCACCGACCTGTTGCTGGAGTTGTTCTGGCCCGACCTGCCGGTGGCCAGCAGCAAGAACAACCTGAATTTCAGCCTCTCCACGCTGCGGGCCGTGTTGCGCAGCTCCGCCCATCCGGAGGTCGACTACTTTATCCGGACTCGCAATACCCTGCAGTTGCATCCCGATCTCCTGGGTGAACACGACTATCTGCTGCTGCAGGAAGCTCTGATGAGCGCCCGCCAACTGCATCCCGGCGCCGCCTGCAACTACTGGAAGAAGGCGCTGCAGCTTTACCGCGGCCCCTATCTGGATGGCTGCTTCATGGACTGGGCCCAAGAAGTCCGCCAGCGCACTCACGCCGACGTGCTGGAAGGTGGCCGAGCGCTGCTGGGACACCTCCACTCGATTCAAGACTGGGAAGCGATCGTGGCCGTGGCTCCCCAGGTGCTCGGCCTGGACGCCTGCTGTCAGGCCAGTAGCGCCCAGTGGATGCGCGCTCAGATCGAAAGAGGCAATCCTCACGAGGCCTTCCGTATCTACGAGACGTGCGTGCAGAACCTGGACCGCGAACTGGGAGTCGGCCCGGGTCCCGAGGTCAAAGAGACGTATGACCTGGCGCTGAGTCGCTTTCCAGAATAACCTCCATGCGTGCGGTGGCCGTCGCCCGGAGTGGCGCCACGAAGGTCACTTCGGCGGTCTCGGCCTGGGGCACCGGAGTCACGGTAGGAGTGGGTATCACCGGGGTGGGTTCGGAGCGACGAGAACGCCGACCCAGCGCGGCTTTCTCAAAGGCATAGGCGGCTTCTTGCATGCTCGAATAGCGAGCTTCGGGTCCTTTGCTCAGCATGCGTCGGAGCACCGCCTGAATCGCCTCGGGCACGTCGGCCCGAAACTCGGTGATATCGGGCGGATCCGCGGTCAGATGCATCATGATAATTTTCATGGGTTCGTCGTGCTCGAAGGGACGTCGGCCGCACAACATCTCGTAGAGCATGCAGCCCAAAGCATACTGATCGGAGCGATCATCCAGGCCGTCGGTACGCGGCCCCGACATGATCTGTTCGGGCGCCATGTACTGCGGGGTTCCCATGACGCTGCCCGTGACGGTGACCGTCTTCACTTCGCGATTGCGAGCCAGTCCGAAGTCCATCAACTTGACCAAACCCTTTTGGGTCACCATCACGTTGTCCGGCTTGAGGTCACGATGCACGATCTGCAGCCCGTGTGCGTAGGCCAGAGCATCGAAAATAGCCGGCGCATAGTTCATAACCTCCGTGACCGTCATACCCTTTTCCCCGACCAGGTCGGAAAGGGGCCGACCGTCGATCAGCTCCATCATCAGAAAGTGCAGTCCTTCCTGTTGGCCCCAGGTCACCACCCGCACCACGTTGGGATGGTCTAGCTTCATGGAGACGCGAATCTCTCGTTGGAAGCGCTTTTCGAATTCGGGGCTCATCTCCTCGGGACGAATCAACTTGACCGCCACCGCCGAGGATTCGTCCAGCGTATCGGCCGGTACCCCTTTGTAGACCAGAGCCATCCCACCGGCACCCAGTCGCTGCACCAGTCGATAGCCGCCCAGCACGGTCATAATGAACGGGTCGCGAACGTCGGCGTTGGCCGTGAGCGTCTGTAGCTTCTGGTCCTTGGCGGCCAGCTGGCGGCCCTTCTGCAGCTGGTGGGTCAGCAGTCCGGCACCCGCCAGCGCCAGACCGGCGCCCAGACAGAGGGCCAGTGGGTGGCGGTTCCACAGAGCCCCCAAAGAAGCGACGCCGAGTTCCAGGCGCAGGGGCTCCTGGCGAGCTCTGAGCTCGTTCCATGACCACTTGAATTCCTCTTTGCCGTAGCCGGGAGCGGCGAATTCAAACGTATGCTTGACGTCATATTTGTCCTTGCCGGCCACCACCACCTGGTTCTCTCCGATCCGTAGGATGCCGTCAGAGGCTTCAATGATGGTCTTCCCGTCAATCCGCACGCTGACGTTGGCGGGATTGGATTCCACCAGCATCTCGATTTTCTCTTCGGCCCGGACCCACGATGTAAGCATCCACAGGCAAAGCAATGTGCGCAGCATACTACCTTCGATACTCGGGGGCGACCGCGGATCCGGTCTTGAGACCGGCCAGATACCCGCCCAACTCGTGGGTTTGCTGGGAATCAAGGTCGAGAAACTCCAGGTAGGCGACGTGGGAAGTACGGTCTCGCTGGGAACACCAGGCCACTTTGCAGCGGATCTTGAGGCTGGACATTTCGCTGTGGTCGACTTCCAATTCGATGGTGAGTTCCTGGCCGGCCTCTATCGGGCCGTCCAGAACGGCCCGGGTTCCTTCCAAAGAGAGTTCGGCACTGGTGGCCTTGAAATTGGGCAAGTCTTTGGAGCGAATGGCAAAGGTGCGCACGTGAGTGGTGAAGGCTCCCGGAGCTTCTTTGTAGTGGAGTTCGCCGGACGCTTGAGGAGGGGGCGGTGGAAAGCAGCGCACCAGGGCGTTGATGGCCAGTGGCGGGTAAAGAACCTGAGCCGTATACCGGTCGGCCGCGCGTTTGACGACGGTAATCGTCATCTGCAGCGCCTGACCGTCGGGCAGGCTGGCCTTGACCTGATGTTCTCGGCCGGGAGCCAGACTTTGCCCGCAGGCGAAGGTCAGGTCGTTGCCCAGATAGCCGGTCACATAGACCGTCGGAGTGAAGAAACGCCGTAAGAGGGCCAGCATCACGAGTCCTTTCCAGGGTCGTATTCACGCCAGAGCAAACGCTGGCTCTGGTCGCGCAACTGAATGAATTGCATCGGATTGAAGCGGAAACTGCCCCGCTTGGTAGGGACTTTGTTGAAACTGGTTCGCGAGGTCAGCCAGTTGTAGATCGGTAGAGCGCCGTTTCTCTCAGAAAAGTTCTCCTTCGGATCGTTGAGCACTTTCAGAAAGCGCGGATCGTTCCAGGGCTCCATAGGTGCGGGCACGGTGGCGATCCAATCGAAGTACTGGCCCTGAAACTGCGATTGGTTCGGGCCCAGAATGCCGCCCATAAATGAAGCCGCCGAGGCCGCCCCCCATTCCGCCGGGGTCTGAGAGCCGCCCGGATTGAAAACTTCGGCGAAAGTGACCTGCCGAGTTTCGCCCGTTGTCTTATTGACGAGACGGTAGGTCTGGAGGGGTTCGTCGCTGGTCTGCTGGCCGCGAATGGCCTGATAGAGCTTGCGAGAACTAAAACTATCGCTGAAAGACCAGCCGGGCTGACCGTCAAAGACGATGTCATTAAGGTGCATTTTGGCGTTGCCATCCATCATGCCCAGCGGGTTGGCCTCGGCGAACTTTTCCAGTGTAAAGGCGCCCTCCCCCTCGTTGGCGGCGGCATCCCACGCCTTGGTGTAGTCGGAATTGTAGCGGCAATACTCCGGGTTACCCAACAACAGGTTGTAGTCCTGACGGGTGTCGCTGCGGCCGAGCACGCTCTGCACCGACTGATCGTAGGACTCGCTGGTGGCGAAACTCATGATAGGATTGTTGCTCAGGGCGTAGCGGTCGGTGGCCAGACCGATGTTGGCGTCGCCATCGAAGTCGGGTCTTCCGTCCAGATTCAGGTCTTGCCCTGCGGGAGGGGTGGTTTTGGGGTTGATCATCTTACCGTCGCGAGTGGTATCGTCGGTCGGCAGGGTGAATCCGTTGGCCGGTGAGCCTCCCGGACCCCCGAAACAAAAGTAGCGGCGAGCGGCCGCCACATGGTCGGGCAGCATGCCTTCCACGACGTATTCGAGATCCATCGAAATGGGGTTGCTGAGCACATTGGCTTCTTCCAGTTCCACCTTGCTACCGGCGGTTTTGGAAGCACACAGGGCACCCAGCAGGGTGACTTTGTTGGCTTTGAAGTCTCCCTGGGTAAAGACCACCCCGTTGTAGACGCAATCGTCTTTGTTGCTGCCGCGAATTTCGACGTCCGAACTGGCCACGATGGCCGCCTGATCGTCGGCCGCTTTGAAGCTGGACTGGTTGTAAATCTTCACCTTGCCGGTGCTGATCAGAGCGCCCTTACCACGCAGTCCTCCATGGATCTCGACGTCTCCATCGACGTAAAGCACTCCCGCGTCCATGGTCATGCCGCCAGTCACGGTGAGATTGCCGGAACGCCGGGCCGGGCCCACGATTTCGAGGGCAAACTCTGAGCCTCCCAGACTGGTGTTGCAACCGGTCATACCGGCCGTATCGTAGTCGGTGGCCGTGACCTGGGGCACTTCTTCAGAGCTGGCAAAGGCCTGCAGGCTCCCTTCCACGGTGGTGTTGGGCCCCAGTTTAATGCCTCCCACCGAACGCACGTCGCCGGTGACGCGGGTGGCTGCCGTACCGCTATCCAGGTTGATGGCTTCCTGAACATCGCCCGAATTGCTCATCATACAGCCGGGTGACCACTGATCGTCAGGAATCAAGCTGACCCCGTTCTCGACGGCGGCGGGATTCTTGACTCCCGCCACCAGCAGGCCGCCCTGGGAAGTGACATTACCGGTGGTGGAAATGGCGTATTTATACAAGGGAATAGAAACGATCGTCTCCACCGCCCGACGCGTCTTGTTGTACTCGCCCACGGCGATCACGTGCAGGCTGCGAGAAGGAATGACTCTCCCCGTACCTTGCTGAGGGACGTCCTGGGCCAGACAATTACTCGATTTCGGAATACCCCCGAACGAAATCGAGTCGTGGCCCCCGAAATAAACTTTGCCCCAACCATCGGGAGCGGACGCCAGGCTCACCTCGATGTCTTCGCTGGCTTCGCGGCGAGTGCCATACTGGACGTCCGCCAGGCAGCGCGCGATGGCCCGATTGGCGGCGGCTTCAGCCAGGGAACGAGCCACCACGGCTTTGTCCATCTGCTGACTGAGAGTAAAGTGGCTGAAAGACATGGCGGCGGTGGTGAAGGCCAACGTAATCAGAAGAGAGGCCACCAGCAAGATGCCGATCAGGCTCATGGCGCGGGAGGAATGTCTTGGTCTCATCCTTCCTCCTAGTCCGAATTGCGCAACGAAATGGTGCGCTCCACCTGATAGTTGTAGGGCCGCCCCTTGACGAGCTTGGAGAGTGCCAGGGTCAAGGTGATGGAAGGGGTCGTCGGGTTGGAGATGTTCATGGCGGTGACATCTCCCCCGAAGGGGGTCACGCCCACGGGAGTCTGCTGGCTGATCCAGAGCAAGCCATCCTGATCAATTCTCTTGGGAACCAGGGTGGTGGTCACTTTCGGGCCACCGGCCGGTGGCTGGGCAGGGTCCGGAGGATAGAGATAGCGCAAGATTTTCCCTTGATTGGGTGCCCAGGAATAGACGATCCATTGACGTCCGTAAATCTGGCTGGGTGGATCGTTGGTGCCGATTCCGATCAGGGGCTGAATGGACAGCACCTCCGGATGAGTCGGGTCGCCTGGGATGCACTTGCGGACGCATACGCCACCCAGAACGGTGGTCTGCAGATCCTTGACCATCCGGTTGCTGGCCATGATGCCCTGCTCCTGAACGTCCACGCGAACGGCCGTGCGCGCCTGAGCCTGCAGACTGGTGACCAGAAACATGACCATCACGACGGCGATGGCGGCGGCCAGACTCGAGGCGATGAGGATTTCCACCAGGGTGAAGCCTCGCTTAGCTTTTGACACAGCTCATCCAACTTTCTCTCACCATGGTCATATCTCGGCCGCGCAGGGTCCAACGGACGGTGGAGCGGATGCCCCGGAGATTGTTCTGACTGAGAACGGGCTCGTCGGGAAGAACAAAGACCTCCACGGCCGTCTGGTAGAGCGTGCCGTCGACGGTTTTATCCGCCAGGGTGACGGTGCCCAGGGTCAGACCTTTAAAGCCCTTGGCCCGCAGACTATCGATGGCGGCCTCGGCCAGAGTACCCGCCTGCACCGAGCAACTGGCGCGCTCCATAATAAAAATGGACCCCTGGAACAACAGGGCGATACTGAGAACGACGAACCATAAAATGAAGGAGCCCAGAATAGACTCCATCATAGTGTGGCCTTGTTGACGACGACGATACACCTGCAACCACTCCTCCCGACTCAGTATAGCCAGCTTCGCTTAGCAATACCTTAGAGCCGGCCCTTCTCCGCCGCCCCCGAAAGACCCCCGGAACCCATCGGGTGAAGAACCGCAAAACAGGCCAGAAACATAGGGTGCGATAGAGTGATTTTTCAGGCTACTTCGGCCGGAGATTCTCCCGGGCCGGGTGGAAGTTCAGAGGAAACTATGCCTCCGGGAGGGTGAGTTGCTCCAGGTCTGCACCTGCTATCAACTGTTGCTGCAGGTGGCGCAGAGCATCCAGGTTGCTGGTGGCTAACCGGGAGATGAGGCCGGCAGCCCGCTCACCATAAAGGCGGTGAAGCAGCAAACTCAGGCCGTCTCGAAGCTCTTCAGAGCGCCCCTCGACACGCCCCTCGACACGGCCCTCGAGGCGACCCTCGACACGGCCCTCGAGGCGACCCTCGAGTCGGCCCTCTTCTTTCCACTCGTTGGTGAACTGCATAATCGCCTGCCTTTCTCGCTGGGGCATAATTTCGAGGTTTCTCTGGTAAATCCTCATCTCGTCCGCGTTCAGCCGAAGGTAAGAGTAGACGAAATGGGCAATCAGGTTGCACTTTCGTTCGTCCAGGCGCAGCGTTGCCAGCAGCCGCAGGCACTGAAGTTTGACGATAGGACGATCCTGCTCGCGGATTTGCATGCGCGCCATCAGAGCGCTGGCGACCGGATTGGCACTATTCAGGAAGCTTCTCCAGTCCATGCGGCTCAGTTGGACCGTGCGGTAACGAAAATCCAGCATGGCGAGGTCGTGGAATTGGAGTGAGAAGCGCTGCGGTTGCGCCTTCAGACCTCCAAAGGAGAGCAAAGCGATGGGATAAATGGGCAGTTGGTGCCGGTCCCAAATCCTTGAGAAGTAGCGAAACATTCTCCCTGGAAGATCCCCGCGCTTCTGGGCCTCGTGTTCGAGATGCACCAGGAAGTGAGCGTCGCCGTCGTGGAGTCGCAGGCGAACGACCATATCCATCTCTCTTCGAGATACGGATGGATCCTGGCCAAAATCTTCCTTGTCGAGAAAGACCGGTGGATGCGCGCGGTCGATTCGCTTCGCCAGAGTAGAGAAGAATAGCTCCAGAAATTCGATGAAGAAAGTGCGCAGGAGTTCCTTGAAAAGTCGGTCGTGGTCCATAGACCGACGCTAACCGATTGTTCAGACCAGGTGTTTAACTGGCCATGTCCATGTCTTGTCCATTCTTATTCGTGAGGAGCGAGACGGCGGGAGAGGGTGCGGAATGCCACCAGGGACAGGATGCCACAGCCGGCGATGGTCAGTTGCATAGGGGCGTCGGTGTAGGGGTGGAGGGCGGCAACGATGCTGGAGGAGACGGCGGCACCGCCATACTGAATGCATCCGATCAGGGCCGAGGCGGTGCCGGCCTGATGGCCCTGTCGCTCCAGGGCGCCGGCGGTGGAATTGGGGAAGACGAGGCCGAGAGTAGCCAGGAAGAGGGCCAGAGGCAGAGTGACGGCCAGGGTATGCCAGTGTAGCAAGGCCATAAGGCCGAGCAGGACGGATGCGCCACAGGCCACTTGCAGGGCACGCTCCAGGATGGTGCGATAGTGATAGCGCTGGAGCAGGCGGGAGTTCACCTGGGAGGCCAGGATCAGGCCCGCCGCATTGACTCCAAAAAGCAGGCTGAAGGCTTTGGGAGAGAGGCCGAGTTGCCCCATGAAGAGATGGGAAGAACCGCTGATGTAGGCATACAGACCGGCCTGGATGAGCGTGCCGGCCAGGGTGTAGGTGAGGAAGTTTGGATCATTGAGCACGCTGGCGAAACGTTCCAGCAAAGGGCGAGTGGGTAGTTCGGAGTCGCCTGGGGGGTCGGCGGGAATGAAGCGGTAAACGGCTGCCCAAACCAGCGAGCCGAAGAGGACCATCACGCCGAAAATGCCTCGCCAACCGCTGAGGTCGGCCAGGAACTGGCCAGCCACCGGCGCCAGAATAGGCGAGACGCCCAGCGTCAGCATAATCAGGGAGAAGACGCGCGAGCACTCGGCGGGCTCGAAGTGATCGCGCACGATGGCGCGGCCGATGACGATGCCGGCGCAGGCTCCCAGCGCCTGCAAAAAGCGGGCCGCCGTCAGGGCGTCGATGTCGGGGGCTAGAAAACACCCGAGCGAGCCGGCCAGATAGATGAGGATGCCGGCCAGCAGCGGGCGTTTACGTCCAATGCGATCACTGAGAGGGCCGTAGACCAGTTGGCCCAGGCAGAGTCCGACGAAAAACGAGGCAACCGTGCCGCTGACGCGAGCCGAGGTGGTGTGAAGGTCGCTCGCGATATCCGGGAAGGAAGGCAAATACATATCGATGGAGAGCGGTCCCAGCGCGGCCAGGGCCCCCAATAAGAGTATCAACCGGGTTTTAGAGGTCATCCGCCCAGCATACGCTCTGGTTTTCTAACTGTCTCGGGGCTTTTTGCTCGATTCAGGAGGGCCCGGGACGGAGGCCGCGCAGGGTCTGGCCATGACTTTGGAATCGTTGCGTGAGAGTATTGAGTCGGCGGCCTGGTTCAGCCGGCTGGGCGAATTTGCGGGAGAACCCGGCCGCTTGGCCATTCGCTCGCTGGAAGTGTGGGCGGACGAGGAAGCGGTCAGCGACCGCCATCATCGTGGAGTGGCCGAGGAAATGGAATGGCTGCCGGCTCAGGCGCAAGACCCGGACCCGATTCGGCCGGAACTGACGGACTCGGATGTGGCGCTGGGCTTTTACAAGCAAGCCCTGGCGGCTCTGCGATCGCTGAACGCCAAGCCTTTGCTGAAAGTGGGCAAGCACGATTTTCAGCACGTGGCCGTGGGAGCGGCGGCTTACGCCTGTCGACGGGCGGCCGTGGAAGTGGAAGCAGAAGAGCCGGGATTCTGGTGCGGCCTGGTCGGCCTTTACGCGGCCGGCTTTTGGCCCTGCGGCGTGCTTCCGGACGGCACCGTGGTGGTCTTGTAAAAGATTCAAAATTGTCATCCTGGCGGGCCGACCGCTCTGGCAGAATGCACCCATGCTAAAAACCGCGCTGGCTGTGCTGCTGCTGTTGAGCGCAACCGCCTGCGCAGAACCGGAGAAAGAGGCGGAGCCGCCCCTCAATCAGTCGGGCCCCTACCCTCGCGGGCCTTTTAGCGGAACCACCCAGGGTATTTTACGCACCGGGGACGACGAAGGCTTCGGCCTGGGGCCTTCCCTACCCGACCCGAGCGCTTTCGACGGCAGCAATCGCACCGAGACCGTGCTGGAGGGAAGTCGCTTTAACGACAATTTCGGAATCAGCGGGCACTATGGGCACTACTTTGATCCCCGCAGCCGCCTGATGTTGACGGGTCAGGCCGGCACCACCAATCTGAGCGGGGATCTCGACTACAGCTTTACCCCCGAGGGGATGGACGGCTACTTTTCCGCCTACGTAAATCATACGCGCTATCAGCATATTGCCTATCGCCAGTCGGGCACGGCCACGGGCGTTCCCTGGCTGGGGCGGACCAGCGCCGGATTTGGCTACACCAGCGACCCCTCTCAACGCTTTATCCTTTCCTCAGCTCTGGTGTTAGAGAACATTAGCCTCTACAGCAGTGAGTTCGGCGGACGCTTGCCCGCTTCCGAGGGACGACGCCGGCCTCTGACGGTGTCGCCGGATGGGTCCGACACCACGCTATCCCTGCGCTTTGCCGGAGCTTATCTGGACGTGAACGACCTGCAGTTTCCCACCGAGGGAGACAAACTGAACTTCGCGATTCAGCAAGATGTTCCGGTGGGAAGCGCCCAGGTGGACCTGACCCGCTTTCACGTGAACTACAGCCACTTTCAGCCGATCGGTGATCCAACCTTGATCTTCAACCTGCAGGCCGGCATCACGCGCGGTCGCGTGGCTCCCTACGAGGCCTACAATCTGGGGGGCTCTAATTCGGTGCGCGGCTATCAACTGGGAGAATTGGGAGCGGCCACGCGTTTTCTTCAGTTGTCGACCGAATTGCGGGTGCCGCTTGGTGACCTGGAACTGTTCCAAAAGCAAATCCCCATGCGATTCACGACCTTTGTTGACTATGCCAACACCTTTGGCAGCGAAACGGATATCTACGGTATGTCCTTTCCGCGCAAGCGCGATACCTACGGGCTGGGTTACGGCCTGGGCTTGCAGGCCGTCACCGACTTCGGGTTGGTGCGACTGGAGGCAGCCCGAGCCAGGACGGGTCAGAACCTGGCCGGGCTGACGATTGGCGATCGCTATTAACCTACAGGCTGACCAGGCCGACACCGTTGACATTGTAGTCGGAGGCGATGTCGTTCCAGGAAAGCACGACCAGGTCCGGGTGTGACGGGTGCAGATGTCGATACAAGTAGCGCCGATTGCAGGGAGCGCAGAGCAAAATGGCTTGCAGACCCCTCTCTTCGGCCAGCCGGACCTGATCGGCGATCGATTGGCGGAAAAGCGGGTCGAGGATTGGACTCTCGTCGGTCTGTAGCTGATGATCCAGATGCGGCTCCAGACAAAAGACGTGCAAAGTCTTCTGGTCGTTGGCGTAGCCAGAGCAGATTTCAGCGGCCAGAGCACCGCGGGCGAATTCGGCCAGCAAATCCGGGTCTTGAGTCAAATCGGCATTTTCCAGCAGAGCTTCCAGAATGGTGAGAAGATCGCGGATGCTCACCCGCTCCTCCAGCAACAAACGCAGGCTACGCCAGATCACCACCCGGTCCACTTGACGCGCGGCCAATTCTTGAAGCAACGGCTGGTAACGCTCGTTTTCAAGAACCGGGGTGAGCTGGTCCAAGGTAAGCAGCAGGCAGGCCTTGTCGCGCACCACTTCCGTCAGGTGATTGGCCAGCACCGAGGCGGCGTCGAAGATCATGCACCCCAGTCGTTCCGCGTCGCCGCGGCATTCGGGGCTAATCCATTTGCTGCTTAGCCCGTGGATCGGATCGGAAATCAGGTCACCACGGAGCCCTTTGAGCTTCTCTTCGGGTCCAATGCTCAGAAAGCGATTGACGCAGAGTTTGCCGCGTGCGACTTCCCGGCCGCGAAAGAGCAGACGATAATCGCCCCGGGCCAGGCCCGGGCTCTCACGCAGATGCACAGGAGCGAGCGGCAGCCCGAGCTCCTGGGTCAGATGCTTTCGTAAGGCCGCCAGACGGACCGTCAGAAAGCTGCCATAGTCGGGGTTCACCAGTTGGACCAGGTCGCGACCCAGTTCGATCGCAAGGTCTTCTGGAGAGCCCGGGGTAGAGGTCACCGCCGGCGGAGGCGGAGGCGCGGCGATGGGCGGCGGCGGTGCCGCCGCCTTCTTAGGGCGACTGGCCGCTACGAGTCCGGCAGCCAGAGCAAGCTGGCCGCCGACCCACCAGAGCCAGCCTCCAGCACCGGGCAAAGCGATGGCAGGCATTCCCAATATCGGTTGCACCCGGCGCAAATCCGCGTTGGGGGCGGCTAGAATGGTTCCACCGCGACCGCTCACGATCAGTAGTTGAGCTCGCGGGGCAATTTGCTGAGCCTCGGCCAGAGCCTGCACTTGCGGCGCGGCAAGCGGCTGACTGCCGGGCAGGGCCAGTTGCGAGACGCTCCGACCGGTCAAGAACCAGGCGCTGGTAAAGAGCGCCAGAACCAGCAGACCGGCTGCGACTCGAAGATGCCCCGAGCGCCGCCTGGCGGGAAGATGGTGCAACTGGTGCCGCTGGAGACTGTCTACATCGACAAAAACCTCGTCGCAGGTGGGGCAACTGTAGATTTTGCGGCGGCCGCGCACTGGAATGGTGATCGTTGGCACCTTATGGGTCGGTTGAAGATACTTGTCGGTCAGAATGCGCACCGCCAGCGCCGGATCGACTTTCCCCCCGAGCTTGAGGCCCAGCAGACGGTAAGTGTAGCTGACCTCAACTTGAAAGGCGGAGAGGACACGGGCGCGTTCGGCGCTTGAAACCGCTTCCAGGAGCCCGATGGTGCGGGTAAGCTGCTCAACCTGGTAGGGCTTGAAAAGCTTGAGACAGGCAGCCGTGAACTCGGGAGGTCGGGACATCAGGTAGATGGCGGCTTCCCGCAGCCCCCTCTGTTTGTGAGGGGCCGTCCGGCGCATGGCGGCCAGCAGAGCAAAGAGGCCGGGCAGCAGTAGCCAGAGCGGCCAGCCCAGGCACAGGACTCCGGCACCGAGCACGGCCGGGGCCAGTGCCCAGGAGCGGCGCGGTCGGATCTTGGCGCGCAGGCTGCGGGCCGCGCTTTGGAGCAGCAAAAAGGTCGGGAAGGCGCCCAGAGCCGCGACTCCAGCCCAGAGCAAGTCTGGATTGGGACGCCAGGGGGCCCGTCCTGGAAGCAGCAGCACCTGAGCTTCGGGACCGAGCAAGTTGTGCAGGCTGGTTTCCACCTCGAAGCGGCGGGTGGGTCCGGCATGGATCATGCCGACCAGACGCAACGGTTGGGTGGACAGGACCTGGATTTCGGAACCCGGGCAGAGGCGGGACACGAACTGGTTCAGGGGTTTCTGGTAGGCGAGTTGTTGAGGAGTGGGTGTGGGCCGTTGAGTCCGCAGGGCGGGGATGGCCAGGAGTAGAGCGAGTAAAGACAGGACCAGAGCCGAGTGTCGACGGGTCAAGCAGAGCACCTCCGTGGGGTTATTGTAGGAGGTGGATGTTACAAAGTTTAGGGCGGGCTGTTTTCCAGACGGGTGGTGAAGCTGAGCTGGTGGCGCTCGTTGAGGCCAGCCTTGTCGGCTTTGCGGCCCCCTCGGCGGGCCAGCACCAACTGGCATTCCACGACTTTGCTGGTATCGTCGCTGAGCACTCGAAAGCTGTCCAGGTTCTGCGAGAGGATTTGGAAGTTTCGCCCGTTCGGGTTGGTGGCGGGGTCCTCGTGCACAAGTCCGGCCAGATTTCCCATAGGACCGCGGTAGGGAGCCCCAGCCGGGGTATAGTGCTGCTTGACCAGTAGCCCGGGGTTTGCCAGGGTGGCATAGAGAACGGTGTAGCGATCCCACAATGGAGCGGCCGAATCGGTGTTGAAACTGGCCGGGTTGTTCCAGTTCTCCAGACACGGAAAGCTAAGCGCGTGGCGGGGCACCGTCTCGCCCTCCGGATTGAGGAAAGTGCGCGTGAGCTCGGTTTCCAATCCCTCAAAATCCGATCGCAGCAGATCCATTCGTATAGCCAGCAGCAGGCGGCGTCCCTCGCTTTCCAGGCTGGCTCGGGACTGGCCGAGCAAAGCGGCGCGACTGCACCATTGGAAGAGCTCGAAGCAAACCAGCAGAGCCAGACTCAACACGAAGCAGGCGACCATGACTTCACTGAGGGTGAATCCCGCCCGCTTCACGGAGTCACCAACCGACTGACGCTGGCTTCCAGCTTCCCCTGATGAAGCCGGCTGCCGCCCTGCGGCACATTCCACCAGACGTGCACGTCCATGTAATAAATAGCGGGCTGACCGGGGGTCACGACGGTGGCGCTGGAAGTGAGGCGATAGCTAAATTCCTGAGCCGCGCGAGCATCGTGAGTGTAGAGCCGTATCTTGTGATCCAGAGCCGGTAGATCGAAGTTCTTATTGCGAATCGCCTGCTCTAAAACGGAATCGGCCAGCTGCAGGCCGGCGGCGCTATCGCCGGATTTGTCCGAACTACCCAACAGCCGCAGAAAAAGAATTCCTAATACGGTGATCATCAAGGCGATCAGACCCAGGGCCAGCACCGTTTCCAACAAGGAGAAGGCGCGACTCTTCATTCGCTCCAGAAGAACGCGGGCACCAATCCGAGTTTGCTCAATTCAAACTGTTCTTCCAGCAGGGTGGGATCAAAGACGAATTTGCCTTTCTGCAAATGGTCAAAACCAATATTTCCTTTTGCAATCATGGCACCATACAGATTAAAGCTGGTGTTGATCTGGGTGAAAAGGTTGCCGTCCGCGTAGAGTAAACCGCCGAAAATCAATTCCTGTAGACTCTGGTAAGGATTGACCCCGGCCAGGTTGGTCAGGTAATGGTCCAGCTGGCGACCATCGTTGCGAGCGTCCTGATCGTAGGCCTGGACCTGGTTGAGAATGGCGGCCGTGACCAGAGCATCGCCTTCCCCATAGAGAGGATGCAAAGGGTCGAGAAGCTCGGGCTTGGGAGCCCCCAGATCGACGGACTTGAGGAATTCCCGCAGCCGAATGTAATCCCCCAGGCTCATCGGGCGACGGTCTCCGCCCGGGTCAAGGGTCTGCCCGTCGATATACTGCGAGACCAGGTCTTTGGCGCTGATGGGCAGCGCCGCTCCGCCTCCGGGAGGAGTGAGAGTCAACTGAAGATGTTGGAGGGGTATGCCCCCGTAGGAGGTCGTCGGCTTGGGCAGGGCAGAACCGGCCGGCTGGTTGCGCAGACCGGTATGCGCTCCGGGAATGCCCAGCAGATTCATGCGCTCGGCGGTGGTGGAGGCGTGGAAGCGGTTGAAGACATCCCGCGAAGGATGGTTCGCATACTCAGAAAGAATCGCTTGCCCAAAGCGTGCCAGGTCGTTCGGCACCATATAGGCGGGCATGGAGGCGGCCCCGCTCTGGACCTCGGAGAATTTTGCAGTGCCTTGCGCCACCACGGCCATTCCGTCGGTGCGAGTGGCCGACATGAAGCTATTGCCCATGACTTCCAGGTTCCCACCCGAACCGCCGTTCTTGTTGACGATGATCTGACCATTGCCCGTCAAATCGCCGACGACCTTGAGATTGCCGGCTACGGTCAGGCGATCTTTCGGATCCTGGGCGGCTTTGGGAATGCCGCGGTCATCGTAACCCAGTCCCAAGCTGATGACGGTCGGCTCAGGTTCGGTGGTGCCGTAATGCGGGTCGTTGGCCGGCACGCTGATCCAGGTGGCTCTAGGCACCATCCCGTTGATGGTGAGATTGCCGGCCACATCCACGTCGCCCATGGGAATGAAGCGAAAATCTCGGACGGTCACGATGCCCGACAGGTTGGTGGCGGCGGGCTGACCCAATTCGTTGCGATAAGTCACCTGGTCGGCGCCGATAAAAGTGTAGGTGCCGGGGGGCAGGTGCTTTTTGCCGGAGACGGGCTGGACCAGCTTGTCCGGCGAGAAGTTCTGATTGCTCGGACTGCCGGTGCGAATATTAGCGCTCATCTGACTGGAAGCTGCGGCCGTGCCCGTCGGATTGTTCTGCAGGGCGGTGCCGGCGTTGCTGATGGTGAAGTTCCCCATGGAATCGAAATTGACGGTGGCGTTCACTGACACATCGCCGCCCGATTGAATGCTGCCGTTGCCACCACGAAACTTGATCTGCTGGGTGTTGGGAAAGACCACCTGATTCTGGGCCTTGACCACATTGCCTCGGGGCAGAGTGCTGGAAAACTGCATCAGGTCTCCGGCACTGCCGGCCGCCAGTTTGGCGGCCACGCTGTCGCCCGCCGAAAGGGAGTTGGTGACCAGAGACCCCCGCACCAACACGGCCTCGATGCGCCGCTGCGAGCCCTCGTACTCGGCCTCCACCAGGACCAGCGCGCTGTTACGTGGGATCTTGACCTTGCTTCGGCTCCATTCGGTAGTGTCGACCACGCTCAAACCGCGCAGATTGTTGAACACCCGCACCCGGAAACGGCTGCCGTTCACCTTGTCTTCCCCGCTGACCGAATTCGCGTCCTCGCTGGCCCCCTGCTCGACAATGCGCAAGTGCGGATCATCCAGCGGGGTGACGCTGCCGAACGGGCTTTTCGACCAGTTCGGCACCTGGGCCAGTCGGGCGCGGGCGTAGTCCAGTCCGGAATATGCGGTCTTGAGCAAAACCTGACGGCGGCGAAATTGCTCTCCCGTAATCAGATTGCCACGAGTGGCCAGCAGCAAAGAAGAACTGAGCATGGCCAGCACGGTGACAGCCAGCAGCACGGTAATGAGAGCAACTCCCCGATGCGTCTTCTTCATTCCACCCGCCCCTTTCGCGATAAAGAAATTGAATCTTCTTTTAATGCGTAGTATAAAACTGCTGGAAGGATGGCCAGAGCCCGTCAAAACAAAAAGGCCCGGTCGTGCCTTTGAGCACTATACCGAGCCGAAACCGGGTCGCTTCCTTGGAGACTTTCTTTCCGCTGTTTGCGGTTCTTGAGTTAGAGAATACCCTGCCAAGGTGGTGAAAAGGTGTTGAGGCCTTCGTTTTTATGAACGGTTTGTGAACTCTTTTAGTCCAGATAACCGGTGTAGTCGGTATCCTTGAAAGCCATGGGCACGAAGTGGTTGCCGTCCTTGGCGAAGCAGGTGACCTGCTCCACGTGGGTGCGACTGACCACCTGCGGCTCTTCGAAAGTGGCTACGGTTCCAGCCGGGGTTTCGGCGGTGCCGATCTGAAGACGGGCCGGATCAACCTTGGTGTAGTGATAGGCGGTGTATTCGATGGCGCCTTCGTGCTCGTAGTGTTCCTTGGTGCTAATGCTGTGGAACTTCTCGGTATTCCAGAGAGTCTCGGCGTGAGGAGGGACTTTTTTGCCACCGCGCAGGGTGGGCAACTCTTTGGGAGGGCCTCCAATGGTGGTGACTTCGCGACTCTGGATTTTGCCGTCAGCGGCTTTGAACAGAAAGTTGCGACGATCGCGCCAGTAGCCGAGGCACACGCCTCGTTCTTTGTCGGGAGTGGCCTCGAGGAATTTCTTGAGGTCGTCCACGTTCTTGACGGGACGCCACTGGTCGGACTCCCTGGAGTCGCGGATCACCAGCACGGGCTCGTGAGCCCCCACCTGGCCGTCGCAGTCGCGGTCGAGTTTGAGAACGGGTTCACCGGAAACGGTTTTGGCATTCACCAGATAACTGGTCTTATAGCCCTGGAGCTCGTTAAGACGAGTGTTGATCATGACGTTGTTGGTCCTTTTTGGTTTTTTTTCTTTTTAGAATAGACCAACCGGACTCAAACTTTCATGAAAGCGCGACAGCTTCAAAGCCGGCTTCGCGCCAGCCGTCCAGCCCGCCCAGCAGCGGATGAACCTGATGGATGCCTTTCTTTTGCAAGAGCATGGCCACGTTTGCCGCCGTCGCCTCGTTGGGGCAGCTGCAGTAGACGACCACCGGCAAATCGCGCGGGATGACGTCGAGCGCATCCAGAGCCACCACCCGGGCTCCCGGAATGGTGAAGGGATCGGCATCGCGCTGCAACTTCTGGCGCAGGTCTGCGATATACGGACTCTCTCCCCCATCGATCATTTTCTTGAGCTCGTGAGCGCTGATGCGGGCGGCCCTCAGCCTCCTCAGGAAGAACCAGCGACGGGCGAAGCGGAAGGCCAGATGAGCGGCCAGTAAGGCAGCCCCGAACTGGAGGATGGTGGCGCCGGCTTTCTCCACCCATGCGATCAGCTCTTCCAGTTGCTCGCGCAGCAAGAAGCCCAGACCGCCGTAAAAGAGGGCCCAGAGGCCGCTGCCGATGGAATCCAGGGCGATGAAGCGAGCTACGCGCACGCCGCTCATTCCGGCCATAGGAGGCGCCAGGGTGGACAGTCCGGGCAAGAACTTGGCCACCACCAGCACGTTGGCCCCCCACTTGGAGAAACGCTCGGCGGTGCTGTTGACGCAATGGTCGGGCTCGATGGCCATGCGGCAGAGGGTTTTCAGGATGCTGGCGCCCTTTTTGCGACCCAGACCATACCAGGCCAGGTCTCCCAGCACCGCGGCGCCCACTGTGACCAGCAGGGCCGGGAAAAAGTTCAGGTGATCCAGGCCCACCAGGGCTCCTGCCGCCATGAGGACGGGGGCCGCCGGAAAAGGCAGACCGAGTTGCTCGAGCAGCACGGTTGCGAAGAGCAGCGGATAACCGTGAGTTTTCAAGCTTTCGAGAGTGGCGCTCATGGAGGGGGCCTTTTGAAAGCGGGGGTCAGATCCTCCAGGGGGACCTTTGCCAGTTTTTCAGAAGCGGCGCGGATGATACCCGCCAATCCCGTGATCCTGCAAACCCTGAGCTGCCTGGCCTGGTGCGACGGCCTGCTGATGGAAGAAGAAGAGGCCTTTCTACGCGACCTCATGCACCAGCTGCACCTGGATGTGGATGAACAGCACGCGATGCTCAATTACCAGGCTCCCCTGCCCAAGGAACAAGAGCTTCTGGTGGCCTGCCCCGACCCGGGAGCGCGCCGCGAGTTTCTGCGCCTGGCGGTAGACCTGGCCTGGTGCGACGGGGAACTGTCTGATCCGGAATGGGACCTGATCAAGGGCTTTTGCCAGACCTTCGGCATGCGCATCCATACCTGGACCGACCTCAAGAACTGGTTCGGTTAACGGGTTAGCAGACGGGCCAGGTCTTTGAAGGCGCCGGGAACGGTGCCGACGGCGTCGTGGGCCACCACCAGACTGGTGACGAGCGGAGTGAACAGGGCGGGGAATTTACATTCGGCCAGGCGCACGCCGGAGGCCACCTGCTTTTCCACTTCCTGCATGGCGCTGCGAATCTTCTCGTCAGCACAGGCGCGCACAGCCCAGGCCAGGGCTTGAACTTCGTTGCCGCTGGCCTCTAGCGCGTCGGTCAGGTTGCGGCAGGATAGAATCAGCGCCGGGCGGTTGTCATCCTTCGGCTCGTTGCGCAGATACTCCAACTTGAGCTGCTCGCAGAGACGGTCCAGGCATCGGCTGAGATTGGTGGACTCTCCCATCTCCACCAACGCCAGATACTGGTCGGAGAAGATGCCCGGGTGATGGGCCAGAGCCTTGGAGAGCGGCTCTCCGTCGCGCATGACCGACTTTTCCAGCTCATTGATGACGTTGCTGCTCAAACTGCAATTCTTGGAGGCCAGGATGCCGAAGATGCGGCTGAAGGAGAGCCCTCCTTTGACCATGATGGTGAGCATGTTGGTGAAGCACAGCAACTGCTGCGTCTTCTCGCGCTGGGTCAGTTCTTGCGTGCTCGGGGCCACTGCCGGAGCCGGTTCCGGCTCTTTGGGCAGGGGCTTCTCCTCCTGTTCCTGGAGCAGCTCCTCGGGCGGATGCTTGCCCTGCTCCAGGTGCAGGTTGACCTTGTCCAGCCAGCTGAGCAGCTCGGCGGGCAGGTCTTTGACCTCCAGACTGAAGATCGAGGCGGCGGTGGCTTCCTCCAGATCGCCGGACTCCAGCAAGTAGAGCAGTCGGGTGACGTGAGCTTTGGGAAAATTGGCCTGCAGATCGATCAAGCTGTTGAGGGCGCGTAGGGCCAGCTCGGCCTTGTCCAGGCGCCGGTAGCACTCGGCCAGGGCCATCCAGACCTCCGGATGATCGCTGTCCGTGCGCAGCAGCTTCTGCAGCTGGACGACGGCCAGCGAGTCTTTGCCGCTGCGCGAGTAGGCGGCCGCCAGCACCACCACCAGGCGCCAATCGTCCGGCCCGGATTTCTGCAGATCGCGGTAGAACTCGATCAGACCGGCCCCCTCGAGCAGACTATCCACCAAATCGGTGAGCCTGGTCTCCAGGGGGTCTTGCAACAGGTGAGACTTCAGCAGCGCCAGCGCGCCCCCGACGTCCCCATCCAGGATCAGTCGGTTGGCACTTTGGGCCACCTTGTCCGGGCTCTTGATCGCAGACTCCGACACGGGGCGGCGCTTCGGAATCATGAGGATTCCTTCCTGGAAAAATCGGGGAATTCCGTCCAAGAAGACCGAACGCGGGGCGATGCAAGGTTTAGCCAATGTTGTTTTGTCGATGCAGCCCGCCGGCGATCACGAGTTTTTACGGGAGTGGCAGCGCGACGTCGTAGCAGCGGCCCGCACCATCACGGGGTTTCGGGACTCCGAAGAATTTCCTCAGCTGCCGGGAGTGCAAGACCGCTGGGTGCTGGTGCTGCGCTTCTTCTCAGACGAGGGACTGCGGCTCTGGCTGGAAAGTCCCCAGCGACGTGAGCTATACGCCCGGGGCGCCCCGCTGGGAGTGCACCAGGAGGTCGTGTGCGGCCCGGGCAGCTCGGTGCGGCCGGTGACGCTGCTAGTTTCCACCCGGGTGCCGGCCGATCAGGCCGAGCGCTTCCGGTGTTGGCAGAACGAGTTCCTGGAAGTGCAGAAGGCGGCCCCGGGTTACCTGGGCACCGACTATAGCGAGGTCGGCCATCTGTGGACCATTGCGGTGCGCTTCGATTCCCAGGATCACGCCAATGACTTCCTGGTTTCGCCCGAGCGGGCAGCCATGCTGGCCAAGATCGAGTCGACCTTGCACGGCAAGCGTCGTCTGGTTCTCGATTTCGGGGGCTGGTTCGAGGCTTTGCCCTCCGGGGCGGGGCGCCCGCCAGGCTGGAAGCAGATGCTGTCGGTCTTGATCGCGATTTATCCGATTGTGATCCTGACCATGCGCTTTGTGGAGCCGCCGCTGGCCGGGCTGCACACCTCTCTGCCCCTGGTGGTGCTGCGCGGTAATGTGCTGAGCTGCTGCTTGTTGACCTGGGTGGTGATGCCGCGGCTGACGGGGGCCTTAAGCTTCTGGCTACAACCGGCGGAAGGCCAGCCGGCCTGGTGGGAACGAGCGGGAACGGCGCTGGTATTGTTGGTGCTGCTGCTCGAGGTGGCGATCTTCAGCCTGACCTAGGGCGAACTGTTTTTCGTGAAACATTTGTTCGATCGCCGAAACGAGGGTCAGGGGCGGGCGATGTAGTCCTGGAGCATTTTGCGATAGCCGGTGAACTGAATGTCCAGCAGCACCTCGGTGTCGACGGTGGTCAGGCGAATTTCGCCGGTGCGACCCCGTTCGGCCAGGGTTTTGCGGGCGGTGCTGAGAGCGTCCTCCAGGGCTTCGCAGGACTCCGGGGTGTCGGTGCGCCAGCGCACCTGCATGTCCATACGGTCATCCGAGATAAGATCGCCGGTCCAGGTCACCAGGGTGACGTGCTCAAACAGCTTGTTGAGCTTCTCCTCCCCAATGGCCGTCTTGATGGCCTCGAAGTCTCGCCGGTTGGCCCATTCGAAGAAGCGCAGCACGCTGTTCTGCCGGTTGAGCAAAACCCCGTAGGTGTCCTGGTCCTGATTCACCAGGCCCAGGTTCTTGGCCAGGTCAGGGTTGGGGGTCGTCTTCTTCTCGAGGACGCGGTGGGCAGTCTCCAGGTCGGCAAAGCCATAAAAGGTTCCCTGGACGCGGGTGACGACCAGGGCTTCTTCGCGTTTCTGGCCGGGCTTGGCGCGGATGACCACCACTTCCTTGCCGATCTTCTCGGTCTCGTAGGGCTTACCGTCAGGCCCATTCAGCAGGCCCGAGTAGAAGATGCCCTGCAGACCCTGGAAACCCGATAGAGTGAGCATAAAAGAAGCCTTGTCATGACCCTGCTCGTCGAAATGGTCGATGCGCACCATCTGAAAAGGCAAAAACTGCATGAGGATATTGGTGCTGGAGCGGCCCAAGAAGTTGGACACCAGATCCAGGGCAGAGCCGGAGCCGCCCGTGCGGGTTTTGATCGAGTCCCAGGCGGAGTTGAAAAGGGATTTGAAGCCTTCGTCGTCAGGACGTGCGTGCACCACGCCCAGCGAAACGGTCTTGCTATCCAGCAAAAGAGAAATAGGCGGCATCGGGTCGGCTCCCTTTTTGGGGGGAACCGCCCACGATGCCGCCGTGAGCAAGATGATGAAGAGAGCCTTATTCAAGCTGCTCTAGTAAGCCATCTCAGGCGTTATAGGTTCCCGCCGTGACCTGGCCGCCTTTGCCGGTCCAGTTGGTATGGAAGGTTTCGCCACGCGGCTTGTCCACGCGCTCGTAGGTGTGGGCACCGAAGAAGTCGCGCTGGGCCTGCAGCAGGTTGGCCGGCAGCCGTTCGCGGCGGAAGCCGTCGAAGAATGCCAGGGCCGACGAGGTGGCGGGCACGGGGATGCCCATTTCCACGGCTTTGCTGACCACGCGGCGCCATGAACCCTGCGAGTCGGCCATTTCCTTTTGGAAGTAAGGGTCGAGCAGCAGGTTGAGAAGGTCGGCGTTCTTATCGTAGGCTTCCTTGATTTTGCCCAGGAAGGCCGAACGAATGATACAGCCTTCGCGCCACATGAGCGCGATACCACCGTAATTGAGGGTCCAGTTGAGTTCTTTCTCGGTGGCCCGGAACATCATGTAACCCTGGGCGTAAGAGACCACTTTGGCGGCGAAAAGCGCGTTCTCGAGGTCTTTGACGTAGGCTTCCTTGTCTCCGGTAAAGGGGTCGAGAGCGCCACCCAGGATTTTGCTGGCGGTGACGCGCTCTTCCTTGCGGGCGCTCAGGGAGCGGGCGAAGACGGCCTCCGAGATCAGGGTCAGTGGCGTGCCCAGGTCCATAGCGGCCAGAACCGTCCACTTGCCGGTGCCTTTTTGGCCGGCGGCATCCAGGATTTTATCGATCAGCGGCTTGCCGTCGTCATCGTCGTAGCCCAGGATAGCGGCCGTGATTTCGATGAGGAAAGACTTGAGCTTACCTTCGTTCCAGCTGTGGAAGACCTTGGCAATCTCGTCCACGCTCATTTCCAGGCCGTGGCGCATGAGGTCATAGGCCTCGCAGATCAGCTGCATATCGCCGTATTCGATGCCGTTGTGAACCATCTTGACGAAGTGGCCGGCGCCGCCCGGACCGACCCAGTCGCAGCAGGGCGATCCGTCGGGAGCTTTGGCGGCGATGGCCTGGAAGATTTCTTTGACGTGGGGCCAGGCTTCTTCGTTGCCGCCCGGCATGATGGACGGGCCGTAACGGGCGCCTTCTTCACCGCCCGAGACGCCGGTGCCCAGGAAGAGGATACCCTTCTCCTTCAGTTCTTTGACGCGGCGTTCCGAATCGGGATAGTGGGAGTTGCCGCCGTCGATGATAATGTCGCCCGGCTCGAGCAGCGGCAGCAACTGGTCGATGACGGCGTCGACGGGTTTGCCGGCCTGCACCATGAGCATGAGGCGGCGGGGACGCTTGAGCAGCTTGACCAGCTCCTCCAGGCTGTGGGCACCGACCACTTTGGTGCCTTTGGCTTCGCGGCCGATAAACTCGTCCACCTTAGCGGTGGTGCGGTTGTAGACGGCCACCGTAAATCCGTGATCGTCCATGTTCAAAACCAGGTTCTGGCCCATCACGGCCAGGCCGATAACGGCGATATCTGCTACAGCAGCCATTTATGCCTCCAAGTTACATCTGATCTAAAAAGTCTTGCATCTCGCCGGCGGCGTGCGCGTCACCGACTTCTTCAGCTACGGCGATACCCTTTTCCAACCAGTCGGTCGCGGCCTTCTCGTCCCCCTGATCGAAAGCCAGCTTGCCCAGCTGGAAGTAGGCGGCCACATAGCGGTCGTCTTTTTCCAGCGTGAGGCGAAAGTGGCGCTCTGCTTCCAGCGGCTGGCCTTCGAGATGCTCCAGACCCAGGGCGAACTGGGTGAAGGTGTCGTTGGGGTCCATTTGCAGCAGTTGTTGCAATGTCTTGATACGCTCTTGGTTCATAGCCGGAGCTTCGTAGAGCGGCAGGGCGATGCCCTCTATCGACGACGGAATTAGAGAACGGGCCGCCGCCTGGGACGATAGGCCAGCAGAGCCAGGCAACTGATGGTCAGCGGAACGGTAGCCTCCGCGCCATTCAGCTCGGGCGCAGCACCCGTCGCATTGAAGGTGGCAACAAAGGCCAGGGGACCGTTGAAGGCCCCGCCGCCGTCCCAGCCGCTTCCATCGCTCAAAGCGGAAGACGAAAGACTATTTGAAAAGACGAAGTGTCCCCCGAATTGATTGCCTGCCGTATAGTTAGAGTCCCAGGCATACCGCAGAGATCCGGGGTAGCTGCCCGACGAGGTCAGAGTGGTATAGTAAACGACATACAGTTGGCCGGCGCTGACGGCGATGCTGCCGAAGTCGGCCGTGACCCGCTCGTACAGCGTGCTACTGGTCCCAGGAATGACCAGCCCGGTCACGCTGGCCAGGATGGAGCCGGCCACTGCACCATTCGTCGTGTTATCCCAAAGGGCCAGGTAGGCATCCACCGTTTGGGGGCCAGTGCCGCCGAAACCGCGAATGTCAAAACTGACGCTATTGAACGTGGTGGCGCCGACGGGCGCAACAAAAGTCTCGCCATACGTGGCCGAAGAATTATTATTCCCGAAGGAAGCGATCCTTTCGACCGACCCACTACCATCACCGGTCGACGAGTTGTCATAGACAATGGGGGCGGCGTGGCAGCCGAGAGATAGGCTGGTAAACAACACAGGGTGGGCAAGGATTTTCATAGCAGCCCGGCGTTTTGAGACGGGCTGCGAATTTACCTTGCCGTGGGAGGC
The DNA here is from genome assembly GCA_017307785.1 of Vulcanimicrobiota bacterium. Lineage (GTDB taxonomy): Bacteria > Vulcanimicrobiota > Xenobia > Xenobiales > JADMJV01 > JADMJV01. The sequence goes on from JAFKGI010000019.1 coordinate 24,657, forward strand.
CAGGACTTGAAGAAAATAACCTTGCCAAGGCGTGCTACTATAGCTGGATGCGCACCATGATCCAACTCACCGAAGCCCAGCTGGCTCAGCTGCTGGAAGTATCCCCGCGTCGGGAGAATTTGCTCGACGCCGTCCGCCAACCGCAAGCCGCTCCTCCCCCACCCGCCGTGGTGGCCAAGAGCCAGAACTGAAAGAACCGTTCCCCGGAAGCCCTCCGCATTGCTCGCGGGGGGCTTTTTTCATTTTTGGGAACTTTAGAATGGTTTAACTTTGGTAGAAATGTGCCATGCTCGCTGCTATGCGAAATGTATTCGGGGTATTTCTGCTTCTGCTTATTTTGTGCGGATGTGGAGGTGGAGGCGGCGGCCAAAGTGGTGCCAGCTCTGGGGGCAGCAGCCCGAGCCAAATGACTCAGCTGCCGGACGTTACGCTGCTTCGGGTCGAGCTCTCGCCCGGATCGTCTTCGCTGGCTTTAGGATTGACCACCGAATTGCAATTGTTCGCGGTCTATTCCAATGGAATTCGGGTGGACGTGACCGGACAGGCTACCTTCACCAGTTCGACAGCGGCGTTGACCCTGAGCGGAGCGCGAGCCACGGCGGCAAGCCAGGGCACCTCGTTGGTGACCGGCAGCTTTCAAGGCCAGACGGCCCAGAGCCAGATTCAGGTGACGACCGCCACTCTCAGCAGTTTGCGCATCGATCCGCCTTCGGCCACGCTGGCGGCGGGTTTGACCCAGTCTTTTCGCGCCTACGGCACTTTCAGCGATGGTTCTATCGACGAGGTGACCTCCTCGGTTAGCTGGAGCGTGCTCGAACCCGCGCGGGCCGAGTTTCTGGCCAGTCCGAAGGGTTTGTTGCGAGCCCTGAGTGCCGGCACCACTCAGGTGCAGGCCACTCTGCAGGGGCGCACCGCTCGGGCTGACCTGAGCGTGACCTCGGCCGTGCTGGAAAGCCTGGAAGTTTCCCCCCGACCGATCAGCCTGCCGGCAGGCATCGGTCAGCAATTCGTAGCCACCGGAGTTTACAGCGACGGCAGTCACCGAACAGTGACCCAAGACGTGACCTGGAGCTCCAGTGATACCGACACGTTCCTAATTTCCGACGCGGTCGGTAGCAAGGGCATTGGAGCCGGATTGAAGACCGGATCGGTCACCGTCACCGCCCGACTGGGCGCGGTCAGCGGCCTGGGCGAGGTGACCGTGAACGAGGCGGTTCTGCAAAGCCTGACTCTGACCCCCACCAACGGCTCGCTGGCCCGGGGCCTGGAGCTCGATTTCCGCGCCGAGGGACGTTTTAGCGACGGGCGCACGCGTGACATGAGCGACCAGGTGGTGTGGGACAGTTCGGCCAGCGCCGTGGCCGAGATCTCGAATTTGCCCGGTTCGACCGGACGAGTTCGCGCACTACAGCTGGGCGAGACCACGATTTCGGCGACCTTGCTTGGCGTTTCCCAGAGCACCACCCTGTCGGTAACGGCAGCCGCGCTCCAGCGACTCGAGGTGGAGGGAATCGCTCCTGAACTGCCCGCCGGCTTGACCCGCCAGTTGACCGCCCGGGGCTATTTCAGTGACGGAACTCAGGACGACTTGAGCAACCAGGTGGTCTGGAATTCGAGCAATCCAGAGGTGGCCGTGGTCGACCAGAGCGGACTGGTCACTTCCAAAGAATCCGGCGGGACTACGATTTCCGTGGAGCGCGGGGCGGTCTCCGGCAACGCGGAGTTGACGGTCAGCGCAGCCGTGCTGCAAAGTCTGACCCTGGCGCCCCTGGACGGACAGTTGCCGCTGGGCCTGACCCGCCGCTTCACCGCCACCGGTCACTACAGCGACTCGTCTGAGTCGAACCTGAGCGACCAGGTGACCTGGAGCAGCAGTGATGATTTGACGGCCAGCATTTCCAACGCGTCGGGAAGCGAGGGCCTGGCCCGCGCCCTCAAGACCGGCACGGTCGAGATTCGCGCCCGGTTGGGGGCCCAAGAAAGCCAGACCGGACTGGAAGTGACCGCGGCAGTAGTTACGAAAGTGCTGGTCTCCCCCACCATCTTAAGCTTGCCGGTCGGCCTGGGCGCCCCCTTGCGAGCGACGGCCGTCTATTCGGACGGACGCCAGACCGTGGTGACCGACCAGGTGGAGTGGACGTCAGCAGATGCTTCCGTGACGGTTGATTCGTCCGGGCGCACGGTGGGTGCGGCCGAGGGCGGTTCGCTGGTAAAGGCCCGACTGGGTGAGGTGGTTGGTACTCTGGACGTGAGCGTTTCGGGTACGGTAACCAACCTGAAGGTGCTGACCGGAGCCGCCGCATCGAGCCGTGGAGCGAAGACTCGATTCTACGCGTTGGCAATTTTGTCGGATGGTAGTTCGCGAGACGCCACGGAAGACGTGCAGTGGTCAGTGCAACCGTCCACTTTCGGCACCATCACCCAGGGAGCCAACCGGCCCGGCGAAATGACTGCCGCAGCCAGCGGTCCCGCCAGTGCTCAAGTGCTGGCCACATTGGGTTCATTGCAGTCACAACGGAGTATCGGCAATTCTAGCCCGACGGGCTTTGCCGCCTTTCCCCGCTCGCTCAATCTCCCGGTCGGCGCTCGCCGATCGGTGCGGGCCTTCACCAATCTCCGCAATGAACTCCCCCGGGCAATCTGGCAGAGTGAAAATCCAGCGATTGCCACCGTGGTGAATGGGGAAGTGGTGGCCAACGGGCCAGGAAACACCACCATATCGCTCAGCGACGGCAGCTCGACCTGGCCCGGACTGCTCGTTCACGTGCCGGCCAGTCCGCTGGTGGCCATCGAAGTGCAGGCTCCCAGCGGCTCCATTCCCGCAGGGACGTGGGGCGCGGTTAGCGCGCAGGCGGTGACCGCCGCCGGAGAGCGGTTTGAAATCAGTCATCTAGCCGAATGGACGAGTTCCGACCCGGAGACCCTGCTGGTGAACGCCGGGCGGGTCGAAGCCCGAGGCGGCGGAAGTGCTCAACTGACCGCTCGATTTGCCGGCTTCAGCGCCTCCGCCAGTGTTTCGACGGGGGGCGACTCCCCTGCAGCGATCTTCGTGGACAGCAAAGCTTCTCATGGTGGCGATGGCTCGCAAGCGCATCCCTTCAACAACCTGTCCGAGGCTATGGACAGGCTGAGCAGTGGTGGCAAGCTCTTTGCCTTTGCAGGCTCAGCGGATGCCGACGGAATGCAATTCGGCGGCGGCCTGCCGGCTAGCTTCGAGTTTCGCGGTCAGGGAGCAGGCTGGCAGGAGTGCGGCGTAGCCGCCGGGGAGTTCCCCTTCGTTCAAACCACCGACCTGAAAATGAACAACAATACGTTGCTGCAAGGTTTGGCCGGACGGGATGAAAACGTCGGAAGTTTTGAAACGGCAGCCAACGCCACCATGGACAATGTGCGCTGGAACACCAATACCCTGCGGTTCGGCACCGTGCAAGGAGCGTGTCGTCTGACCAATTCGGAAATCCTGAATCGAGGGAATACTACGGGCGGACAAGCCTTTATCGTGGAATCCTTCACGGCCAATTTCCCGTTGACGGGTTCGATCGAAATCGGCAACATCACTCTGCGCCAGGGAAATATTGCCGGCAACGGTTTCATTCAGGCTACGGTATCCGGGGTGGGAATCGACGGACTGGCTCCGGGTTTTCGCCTGAACATTCACGACAACGTCCAGCAATTGGAGCGACAGGGCACTTTTACCGGTAACTTTGGCACCATTGCGGTGGAAGCGGAACTGGGAGAGATCACGGTGACCAACAATACCGGGGGAGACCGGGCTCAAATTGGCCTGGGTTCTGCCTTCCCACCTTCTCGGGTGGTCGTCTCCGGCAACACCTGGGGCTCGTGTGACCTGCAGGTCGTGGACGGCGGCGTAGACGTCGAATATTCCAAGAATCAGCTCACTGGAGAACTGGCCCTGCGCGATTTCAACTTCCTCCTGGCGACGCACCCGGGCGGAATTGAAGTGCGCATCGAGGACAATCGGTGCGGTACGATGCGGCTGATGAGCCTTTCCAGCTTGCTGTTGGTTCAGCGCAATCGGGCCGCCTCAATCTCACTCAATACCAGCATGCCTCCCTCTGTTTCCGCCCCTTACGAGCGACGGATCGGGATCAGAGACAATCAGCTGGGAACGGGAGGGCTGGGCATAACCCTGGAAGGAGCGGCACGTAAGGCTCTGGCCCTTTCCGGTAATCAGGGGGGTAGCCTCGGCTTATCCGGTTCGGCTGACCTGGTGGTAGAGGGTCTCAACATCCTCAATACCCTGAACACCTTCGCAACCTATTCGTTCGGCAACACCTTCGTGGACGCACCGGTGGATAGTCAGGGCATCCCTTACTGACCTCTTTGAAAGACCTCGGAACGGCGCTGACCGCTGTCTTCGACGGTGGTCAGCGTCAGGGTTTTGCCATCCCAGTCCAAAACTCGCGGGACCTGGGATTTGGGGGCCTTTTCCACCCAGCGGGGGGATTTGCCGTCGCGGGTGTAGTCGGCGCCATCCACCTGCAGGATGTCCCCCCGGGCCTTGAGCTGCAGGCTGGTGGTCTGGGTTTTCCAGGTGCCGGCCAGGTCTGAGGCGCTGGCTCGCAGGAAAGGCTTCTCCCCTTGATCGTTGAGGTAGCGATAGACGCCCGCTCCTCCGATCAAAAAGCAGGTCAGCAAGCCGAAAACCACCAGCAGTGTGCGCTTCACTGGCGTTTGCGGAAACCGTACTCTTTGTCGTCGGCCAGGGTGAGCGAGAGATGTTCGTATTTGCAGCGCATCTGGCGTTCGCCGCCGTCTTCGTGGAAGGCCTGGTTGTCGGCCGCGCGCGAGAAGGTAACGGTGGAAGTGTCCAGGCCGGTGACGTTCAACTTCTGCTGGCCGGGACTGGAGATGTGCAGGTCGACGTGAAGAGTCTCGGACTCCCAGTCACCGCAGTAATCGGCCGTGCTGGATGGCTCGATAGCCGGCGCCATCACGTGGTGCAGGTGGGGTCCGAAAACGCCGGCCATGGCCACGAAAAATCCGACCAGGCCGAAAGCCACGGCGGCAGCCGCAAGAAATCGTCTCATGGCAGGGCCTTGAAGAAGTCCCAGATAACCTGGGTTGCCTTAAAATCGTGGGCCAGCGGACCAAACATCTGCTCGGACACGGGGGCTTCGGTGCCCGGCCAGAGGTGGCCGGCGCTTTTCAGTCGATAACGAATGGCTTTGGGGCCCCAGTTTTCTTTGGTTCCTTCGACGGCGGTGGGCTGAATTTGACCCGTCCAACGCCGCATCAGTTCATCACTGGCCAGGATCTGTCCGCGCGCGCGACCACCAAAGTAGCGTATGTTTCCGCCCTGGAAGGGAAAGCAGGGGTCGGCTTCCGAGGCGACCGTGAGCAACGGCGTGCTCGAGGGCGCGCCCAGGGCCGGGGACAGCCCGCCCATAACCGAGGCCACCCCGGCCAGACGAGGGAGACGCTGACCGCAGAGCAGCGCCAGATCCCCCCCGGTGTCGAAACCAACCACATAGAGCTTCTTGGGATCAGCCTTATACTGGGTGACCGCCAACTCCAGGCACTGGTCGACAAAGGCCACATCGTCTTGACCGCCATGGGGCGGAAAGGCGTCCGGCCGGCCGTCGTTCCAGCCGCTCTCGACCGCTTCCGGATAGAGAATATTGGGCTTGTCCTCAAGCTCCGAAAAGCCGGTGAGACGCTCGATCTGACCGGCCGAGGAAGCACTGGCGTGCAGCACTACCAGGGCCGGTGCGCCCGGATTGGGGGACGGCTGGACCCAGGCCTGACGGTCTCCCAGGCTGCGCACTTCAGGCGCGCCCAGGAGAACGAGGGCTATGGTGGCTTTAACCCAGGCGAACACCCGGAGCCAGCTCGCCTTCCGGAGTGATCAGGCGGAGCACGTCGCCCTCGCCGGCTGCCAGAATCATGCCCTCGCTGACGATGCCGAAGATTTTGCGCGGCTTGAGATTGTCCACGATGCAAATGGTGCGTCCTTCCATATGCTCAGGGGTGAAATGCTTGCGGATGCCGCTGACGATGGTGCGATCCTGACGCTTGCCGTCGTCCACCGTCAGGCGAATCAACTTATCGCTGCCTTCCACGGCTTCGGCCTTGACCACTTTGACGGTGAGCAGACGAACTTTGGCGAAGTCGTCGTACTCGATCATTCCGTCGCTCTCGGGCTTGGGTTCGGTCACGGCTTTGGCTACCGCCTTGGCGGCGGTGGCCACGGTCTTGATGGCGGTAGCAACCGGATTGGCTTCTTCCGTACGTTCCACTTTTTCGCCGGTCAGGGTCTCTTTTTTCACGATGAATTCCTCTTCTAAGTTCTTCAGGTCTAGTTTCTGGAAGACGATCTCCGGTTTCTGGAGACGTGCTTCCGTGGGGAACGGCTGTTCCAGGGCGCTAAAAGGCTGCTCGCTGGCTTTGCCTTCCAGGCCCAACTGCGTCCAGTAGCGATCGCAGGCGGCCGGCATAATGGGTGAAAGCAGCAGCAGCAAAGTTCGAATCGAGCGGAAGAGAACCGAAAACAGGGCCGGCAAGTTTTCCGGCGAGTTCTTGGCCTGCTCCCAGGGCTTGGTGTCGTCGATGAAACGATTGAGAGCCGAGACCAGGCGCCAGATATTCTCCAGGCCTTCGCGGAACTCGAGTTTCTCCAGCTGCGGAACGACCTGAGCGGCCACCTCGGCCCGCAAGTTCTCCAGTTCCTGGTGGGCTCCACCAGGCTGGAATTCGGCCACCTCCCCGTTGACGAAGCGCCCGGCCATGGTCAGAGCGCGGTGCAGCAGGTTGCCGAAGTCGTTGGCGAGATCGTAGTTGTAGCGTTCGGACAGGCCCTTGACGGTGAAATTGCCGTCCTGGCCCAGGGGAGCTTCACGCAGCAAGAAATAACGCACGGCATCGGCACCGACCAGAGCCACAGCGTCCTGCGGGTGAAACACGTTGCCCTTGGACTTGCTCATCTTGGAGCCGGCGAAGTTCCAATAGCCGTGCACCAGCACTTGCTTGGGCAACTCCACTTCGGCGGACATCAGCAGCGACGGCCAGATGACGGTGTGGAACCAGGGAATGTCCTTGGCCATAATGTGCAGATCGCAGGGCCAGTAGCCGCCTTCCGAACCGGTGAGGTAGGAAAGCAGCGCGTCCACCCAGACATAAAAGACGTGGTCGGTATCCCAGGGCAGCGGAATCCCCCAGCTGGTGGAGCTACGGGAAATACACAGATCGCGCAGACCTTCGCGGATGCGCTGCAGCATTTCGTTGCGTCGGAAACCGGGGACGATGGCTTCGGGATGAGCCTCGTGCCAGGCCATCAGCTTGTCCTGATAGGCGCTGAGCTTGAACCAGTAGGCGTCCTCCGTCAGGAACTTGAGGTTGGGGTGCTCCTCGGGCTTTTCCGGGAGATCGGCTTCATCCACGAACTTGTTGTCGGTGGTGTGATACCAGCCGGAGTATTCGGCTTTGTAGATGTCGCCTTTGTCGAAGATCTTCTGGAAGAAGGGCTGGACGACCGCTTTGTGCTCGGGGCTGGAGGTACGGCAGAACTTGTAGGGCCCGATGTTGAGCAGCTTCCAGGCGTCGTGAAACTGAGGGATGAAGCGGCGGCAAAATTCCTCGGGATGCAGGCCCTCGGCGGCGGCCTTGTCGGCAATGCCCTGGGAGTGCTCGTCGCTGCCGGTCACCAGCAGGGCGTCGTAGCCCAGCATGCGCTTGGTGCGGGCCAGCGTATCGGCCAAGATCGTGGTGTAGGCCGTACCCATGTGGGGCGGGGCATTGACGTAGTAGATAGGAGTTGTGACATAAAACTTGCGACTCATAGGCTTTCGCCCTTCGTCTTGGGGGTCGGGCGATCCCCTCTCACTGGCGGGGTCCTTTATACTCGTTGAGGCCACACGCCCCCAGAACTTGAAATCCGTGTTGTTCTAAGATCTCCGCGGCACGCGCGGCGCGCTTTCCGCCGTTTCAGGCGGTCAGGATGAGGCGGTCTTTGGGTAGTTCGTCGAGACGAGATTCGAGCTGATCGAGCGGGATGTTGACGGCGCCTGGAAGTGTGCCCAGCTTTTCCACTTCGTCGGGATTGCGTACATCCAGAAGAAACGGTTGCTTTTCTTCGCGAACGGTGTCGATCTGGTCGGCCGGAACCAGCACGGGCTGAGCCCACACAGGGGCAAACAGCAGCAGTAGAACGAGCAAGCGCTTCATGGGGGCGCCTTCTCTCTGTTTGCGACTTTGGCCTCATAGTCAAGCTTGACTAATCGCGCTATATTATTTATATGTCGAGTATTCGAATCTTCATCCTGTCCACTCTGGAGGAGCACGGACCGCTCCACGGCCATCGCATACGTTCCCTGGCGCGTCAGGACCGCACCGAGACCTGGACCGATATCAAGGCCGGTTCGATCTATGCCGCGTTGAAACGAATGCAGGCCGAGGATTTGATCGAGCTGGTCAAAAGCGAGAAAGAGGGCAATCGACCCGAGCGCAGCGTCTATGCCATCACCGAGGAAGGGCGGGAAGCGCTGGGCATCGACCTGCGCGACGCCCTGGCTCAGGTAGAGTGGCGAACCGATCCGTTCGATCTGGCACTGGCCCGAGCTCACAACCAGGACCCCGAGGTGGTCCGCGTCTTCGTGCAGATGCGACGGGACGAGTTTGAACAAAAGGCACGCAGCTTGGAGCAGCAGTCCAAGCTGGCCGATCCCTATTTGACGGAGGCCGAACGGGTGGTCATGCGCCACTTGCTGGGCCGAGCTCGGGCGGAACTGGCCTGGCACGAGCAACTGCTGGAACTATTGCCCGGCATCGTTCGGGACTGGAAAGCGAGGAAATCCCCATGATTCTGAATCACGTCAACTTGAGCGTTCCCGAAGTGGAAGTCACGGCCGCCTTTTTCGAAGAGCATTTTGGACTGCGTCGGGTGGCCGAGCGCGCGGGAATGCTGGCCGTGCTCTGCGATGAGGCCTCGACCGTGCTCACGCTCTCGAACTTTTACAAGGACACGGAGGTCGCCTACCCCCGCGGCTTTCACATGGGTTTCCTACAGCAGACACGCGAGCAGGTGGACGCCATTTATGAACGTCTGCACGCGGCCGGCTACGCTCACTCGGCGCCCCGCACCGTGCATGGAACCTGGGGGTTTTACTTCGATGCGCCGGGCGGGGTGCAGGTGGAGATCTCGGTGCGCATGTCCTAGACAAACAGGAGAGCCCCCTACTCGAACGGGAATTGGGGGTCATGCTGGAAATGCGACCCGTATGTGAAAAGTGTGGTCGGGAGCTGCCGCCCGATAGCCCCGATGCAGTGATTTGCTCGTATGAGTGCACCTTTTGCCGCGAGCACGAGTTGGAAGCCTGCCCCAACTGCAAAGGAGAACTGGTGCGACGACCAACGCGGGTGCTGCCAGCCCCCGCGGTGGCAGTCGAGGCGGGCCCGCCCGGAGTGCAAGTCACACCGTCGGGTTACCTGCTGAACCGCCAAGACGGCAGCCAGGGCAGGCTTTCGGACCTGGAAAAGGTGGAAATCCTGAATGAGGATGAGGTCTATTTCGTGCTGATCGGGCCGGAGAACTCGCTGGTCATTCCTCAGTCCACCCCGGGCACGGCCGAGTTATTGGCCCACCTGCAAAAGCTACCAGGATTTCAGCACGACAAGTTTCTCGAGGCCATGGACGGTCAGGGCCGCTTCACTTGCTGGGAGCGTCCAGCAACTGCTGAATCTGCTCCCTAGAACTCTCGGGTTCCACGCGGACGAGAGTGCGCCCGGTGCGGTCGAGTAGAAAAAAGTAGTGCTCGCCTTCGTGGAGGTCGGTCTCCAGACCGGAGCCATCGCGAATGGGTGAGCGACGCACACCTCGCGACTCCAAAATCGTCGAGAAGCTGTGCTCAATTTCCGCAGCGGGCGAGACACCGCGCAGGACCCTTACCAACTCCAACTGACAGTAGACCTCATAGGAACCGCCTGCTTGCTGGGTACGCAGGTGGGCAAGCCGGGCGTAAACGACGCCGGTCTCCGGGGTTAGCACCTGTTGTAGGGGCCGATGAAAGATTCGGGTCGCGACAGCCTCCAGAGTGAGCAAGAAGAGCAGCGCCAGCTTACTCGGTCTGATGTCCCTGACTCCTCTCCGAATTCTGCAGAGCTTCTTGAATGGCCTGAATGGCTTTTTGCACGCGCTGACGGCAGCTGGTCAGGTGAGCGTAGCTGATGCCCCCGGCCGCCACGCCTATCGGGGCTAAAAACCAGATGCCGACCAGTGCCGCTCCGCCCAGGGTGTAAGCTCCCATTCCCAGGCCGAAAGCTTTGCTGTTGTAGGAACCGAAAGGCAGATAATAGAGCTCGGGCACGCGCTTGAGGACGCCCTGGAGAAATTCCAACAACGGGGCTTTCACCTGCTCGAGTAACTGAGCGGCCAGTCGAGCCTTGTCGCGCACCTCGAACTGAGAGAGGTCGACTTCGTCCGCGTTCACGGCAAAAATCAGGCGAAGGCCCACGTGGTGTTCGCGATCGGTCAGGAAATACTTGGGCTTGGCCACCTCAAGTTCGAGCTCGAAGCTGCTCACCACCGCGCCGTCCAGCACGAAATCGATCCGGTGTCCGCAGCCTCGATAGGCCTGCAGAGTCAGGGCCGCACCGACGGGGTCGCCCTCGAACTGCCAGCGCAGGAAGGTGCCCTGTTTGTAGACCGGTTTGTGCAGTTCGGCGTGGCTTTCCATCGCGCTCAAACTGGGGCGGTCGGGCAGCGCCGGAATCTGGCGAACGCCTACGCAGAGAGTGGGGAGGCGGGCGCGCGATTTCTCGTATTGCATCAGCACAGCGCCGGGAGTGTGGAACAGGCCGCGTGCCAGCGGGCTGTCATAGCCGCGTTGCAGCGGGCGACCGTCGAGCAGAATAGGAATCGGGCAAACCCAGCAACGCTCGGCCACCGCCTCGTATTCTTCGGCCGTATTGCGCACCAGATGGGAAACCGAGGTGGCCAGAGCGCGGGAAAAACTGCGGGTCCGGGGCGGGCGGGTCGCGACAAGCACGAATCCGCCTTCCGAACTGGGAGCGCTACGGGTGCTGGCCGAGTTCATTTTGACCTGAACTCCGCCACTGTGCCATTCCACCGACTCGGTCAGGGCACCGGCGCAAGAGCGGAGGGCCGTGACCAGGTGACCGCAGCTCTGACCTCCCATGACTTGTTCCAGGAGTTCCTCAGCCGAGGGCAGTCCGTCCGCTTCGAAACGAACGCTGACCGCATTGCGGGCGAACTGGATCTGGATTCCAGGTGCCTTGAAGGCAACCGCCGCCTGGACCAGCTTGACCAACCACAGCCCGGAACCGGGCAGTTGGAACTCGGCCAGTTTGGCGCGCGCCTTGAGGGCGTCCAGCGTGAAGCTGGCCGTGTCTACATAGGTGGCTTCGGAGCGTAACTTCTGGATCTCATCCACAAGTGAAACTTTGGGACGGCGGGTGATAGGACCTGTCGGGCGAAGTGGTGGCGATGCAATATGATGTCGATTCCCCCGAGGGCTACCTGGCCGTATTGGAAAACGACTGGCGGCGCACCCGCCTGCTGGAGATACGGGAATTGTTGCTGGGGCACGGACTCCAGGAGTGCATTCGCTACAAAATGCTGGGCTACCGCTTCGGGGATGAAATCATCTTTCAACTGAATGCTCAGAAGAACTACGTAAGTCTCTACGTGGGCGAAATCGCCAAAGTCGATCCGCAGGGAACGGTCCTGAAAGTGGCCAGCCACGGCAAGGGCTGCATCCGTTTGAGCAAATCGACCCTCCTCAAGGACTCCGGCGTCCCCGAATTCATCGTGCTGGCCATTGACCTGGCCCGCCAGGGTGTCTATTTCGGCTGTTAGGCCAGGGGCTTACCTCAAATCCTCCCGAAGAGCGAACTGAAGGCGTGAGGCTTCGTCGGGGAAGAGCCGGGGGAAAGCGCTCCAGAGCGCCTGGCAGAGGGCCTGGTCTCCCCATTCCTGGTCCAAATCCCAGAGGTCTTTCCAGAGCGCGTGACGGGCGTTGACGAGCAACTGGCGCGGTTGAGCCGGATCGGGTTGGAAGGCCAGCGGAATGGGCTCGTAAATCTGGTGGCAGGGTAGCAGCGGAAGGTGGCCGGGCAACACGGCCAATCGGATACTCTGGTAGTGATCACCAAGACCCGAAAGAACGCGCTGGAGACGTTGCAACCAGGCCTGCTGGCCAGGGCTGGCTTTGCGCACCTCGGCCAGCACGTAGGCTTCGTGCACGTCGAGCAAGGTTGCCCCAAGTAGCTGCTGGAGGCCGGCTCTTTTTTCCACCACGATTTTGCCTTGCTCCCGCAGGCGCTGCGCGAGCGGATCGAGCCTTTCGGTGACCAGCACCAAATGCTGGTCCTGCAACTGGCTTAGACTGTAGGGCGCTAGCAGAGGCAGCTCTCGCTGCTCCTGGCTGAGCCTTCCCAGGTGAGGGGCCAGAGCCCTCAGGTTACCGCGTTCCAACAAGCGGGGAATCAGCAGCTGGTCGATGGCCTCCTCCACGACCTTGCTGGCCTTTTGGAAGTTCTCGTTGCGCACCACCCGATCTCGGGTGAGCGTGTGAGTCAGATAGCGCGAATTGATTTTCACGTCCAGGTCCGGCCAGAGTTCTTCGACCTCTTCGCTCAGGGTGAGGCCGCGGTTGTAGAGCCCGAGAAAACCGCGGCCCGGCTGCAGGCTGACGCGGGTGCCCTGAACTTGCAGCGAAACCTGCAGGTCGAAAGGCTGGTTGATTTCCCGGCCGTTCCAGCGAATGTGGGCTTCGGCGTGGCGACACCAGTGCTGCAGAGCCTGACGGCAGTTCTCCTCAAACTCTCGGGGGCTGTCCTGATGCTTGACCCAGCGAATGCGGGTGCCCTCCACGGGGTCGGTCAGACGAGCTTTGCTGAAGGTGCGATCAGGCGTAAAATGCACACGCCAAAACTGCCCGTTGCGACCGGTATCGACCACTACATGGTCGGGCTTGAGGGCGAAGAGCGAGAGGAAGCCGATCCCGAACTGGCCGATTTTGGTCAGGTCGTCTTCCTTGGACGAAGCGAAAATGCGGGTCAAGCGCTGGTCGATCAATTGCTCGTCCATTCCCTCGCCGGTGTCCTGACAGGTAAGCACGGTGGTGCCCTGGGCGTGCTCCAATTCAAATTCCACTTCCGGGGAGCCCGCATCCAGACTGTTTTGCACCATTTCGCGGAGAAAGGCGTAGGGGTCGCTGAACTGGTCGACCAGACGGTCGATAAGCTCTTTCAGCGGCGTCATCGGCGCGAAAAGCGAAAACTGTTGAGGACGGATTGCGCCCGCGCTTCGTCCCAAAAGCTCTGTTGGGAAGCATAGAGACAGTAGTAAAGGCGGCGATTTCCCCACATGTAGACGCCACGACCCTGGATCTTTTTGCCGGGCACGCTGAAATCGACCTGACGGCTACGATTTCCGAGCTTGTTGAGGTCTTTCTGCTCCCCGACTTCCCCATCGAAGGCCTTGATTTGGGCCTGACAGAAGGTCTGCACCATCTCATCATCGCTAAGAGCCCGTCCCAGACCCTGGTTGGTGCGTAGATCGGCGTTCTCGCTGTTGCCGGCGTTGTAGGTGGAAGCGGCGGAAGCGCGCATGAGAGGAAGGTCGGCCACGCCCACGATGCCCCCCTCGTCGCCGGAGTCCCAGAGTTCACCGTTCAATTTGGCTTTGTCCAGGGTGAGGATCTGGCTCTTAAAGCGGGCGCCCTGGGGCACACGCAGGCTGTATCCCTTGTTACTGTGGGACACCAGCGAGTTTCGCGAAGGCGCGGCGCAACCGACCAGCAAGACCGCGAGCAGAGCCAGGCGCATCAACGCTGGTCGGGAGCGGCCACCCAGAAGCCGGGGGCGTTAACCGGGGGTTCCGGCGGAAAGGAGGCACTTTCGGGTCCCAGGTAGAGGCCCTTGAGGTCCGCCACCTTGAGGTAGGCCCAGCCGGGCGAATTGCCGGAAACCTGCAGTGCCAGGCAGCGTTCTTCGCGCTCGGTCCAGCCGATGGTCATGATGCGATAGATGCCCCACTGGGCCTGATATTCGGCTTCCACGGTGAGGCCGGCGCGACGAGCCGCGCGCAGCAGCTGGTAATTGGGTGTTCCCAGTTCGGGAATGGCGCGTGCCAGGATCAGGATCAGTTCTTGATTTTTCTCTTTGACGGCCCAGTCCATCGGGGTATTGCCGTGGGAGTCGGTCTGATGAGCTTTGGCTCCGTGGCGAATCAGCAGGCGGGCGATATCGGGCGAGCCGGCGATGTGCAGGGGAGCTTCGCCGAGGTGGCCGGCCGCGTTGGGGTCAGCGCCGCTTTCCAGCAGCAGCTCGGCCACCGGCTGACAGTGAAAGGCGACCGCACGGTGAAGCGGGGTCCAGCGATTGGGCAGTTCGATGGCGTGGACCAGTTGGGGATTGGTTTGCAGCAGCTGAGTGGCCTGGTCCGGGTCGTGGTCGGAGGCGGCGTAAAGAAGAGCCACTGGCGGAAAGTGGCTGACGGCATCGCGGATGCGCTCGGGGACGTTGCCTTCGTGGGGCACGTGGATCAGGTCGGAGACATGCTCCAGACCGTCAGGGTGAGTCAGCACCAGAGCGATCATGGCCCCGTCCATGCCCGGGGAAGTCAGCGTGCTGCTGCGGATGTCCTCGAGCAACTGCCGGGAAGGCCAGTCGGCAACCACCCCGTCGAAGGAATCCTGAGTGAAGGTGCGGCGGGCTTCGGCTTCGTCGGGGACGACCACGTTCTCGTGATCGTCGCTGAACTGAAAGTCGCGAGAAATGCGCTCCCGGAATTCCGGGTCCCCATCGACGATCAGCCATCTCATGGAATGGACCTTCTGGCTACGGGTGGCGGGGGCCTTTCGAGGCTTTGGTCTCTCTCAAGGGGATGTTTCCATGTCCAACTCGTCCGGGGGTGGGATCATCCGTACCCACTCTTCCGCGTCCTGGAGCGCCGCATGAAGATCAGCGAGAGGCATTCGCCAGTGTTGGTCGGTTTGGAAGAATAGGATTTGCTTCTCGCCCGTTTGTTCGTCTACCACGATGTGAAAGAGCTCCTCGCTTCCGGCCCACACCTCCATGGCCGTGCCGTTGTAGGGAACGTCTCCGCTGGTGAACTCATGAAACGGCTTGCGCAGGAGTCGCGTTTTCGCAATGAATTCGGAATAGCTAAGCATTCCGTCGCATTCGGCTTTTCTACACATCGGCCTCCAATTCTTTAACAGGCTGAGGCCGAGGTTCTATCGAAAGATAGGAAATGCGCTGGATATGGGGTCTCTTACTGGTAGGGCAGGCGCAGGCGAAGCCTCTCTATCATCAGGAATTGTATGGCAAGATATCGATGGATATTAGCCTGGTCAAGGTGAGTCAGCGCTCCCTTCCGGCTTGGTGCTATCGCACTCATGGAATGAAGCCGGAAGAAGTGAGCGTTACTGTGTTGCGCCGACCTGCCGATCACGATGGAGACTATCCGAACGAGCCGATACAGCTTCTGCGCTCATTCGCCCGGGCCGGCAAAGTCGAATACGGGGTGGCGGATTTTGGCGGAAAGAGTTTTCTGAGTCCCCATTTCAAAGGTTTCCTATTGGTAGACGGTGACGAAGATAAAGTCGTCGTTCCCGTCTACAAGATTGAAATGGACGTTGCCGATGCGGCGGGACCATCCCGGGTCACGGGACAACTTGCCAACCAGGTCCGTTGGTATCCCTATCCCTTCTGGTGCGACCGCGATCGTAAACCGGTCTATTCAGACAAAGACCTCGAAAAAATGAAGTCGGACGCAGTGCTGCGGAGCGCGGGAATCAATTCTGAGGCCACCGCGATGTTGGCCGACGGCGCACTCCAACTACGATTGCCTACCGGCACCGGCAAAGAGTTGTCCGCCAAATTGTTGGCCGCGCACTCTCGAGGAACAGCGTTGCGCGTGGCTCTTAGGGTCGATCCTCGAGCAGACTGCTTCCTAATCTGGACCTCCGATTCTTCACGCCAGGCAGTCTCCTTGCCAGGCAGTCTGGGTAAACGAATGTCCGTGCAGTGGCTATGCTTCGTGCCGGACCAGGCAAAGAATGAATGCAGGCAAATGGACGACGGAGTCGCTTTCCTGTTGACTCGCAAAGACTACCTGAGGTTCGCCGAAGGAGTCAAAACCAAGCGCTTCGTGCTGCCGATACCCGGCTCGGAGCCGCCTCGCCTGGTGGCCGAAGAGGCGCCTCGAAGTTTTCACGACCCCGTCAGCGGAGCGACCCTTCGCACAACCGGCAGTTGGTTCTCGGTGGGGTCGAGCAAGCCCACCTCCAAGGAAGTGGTGCGAATGACGGAAGTCGTCTTGCTGACGGCTGAGCACAAGATTGGCAAAAACGTTGGCGTGAAGCCGCTGGCGGCCTACATTCAGGCGATAGAAAAACTTTGTCAGCAGCATCTCATCGGACTACGCTGGAGCCATAAAATCGAAATCGCGTTAAATTGCCGCTTGCGGGCCGGAAAGGAACCAGAATTTCGCTGGGCGGTCAAGAAGCCGGAGCCCCCCAAACTACACGAGATAACCAAAGGCCTGAAAGCTGCGCTGCTGGCCCTGAAGGCACCAGGAGTTGGTGACGAGGTACACTTCCAGATGCGCCTGGAAGTCAAGGCGAAATAGGGTTGGTTCCAGGTGGTTACAGCGTTGCAACAACAGACCAGTGACCGTGGGATAGATTGGGCTGGTGAAACTCGAGGTGCGGGACGCTTTTGCCAACTACCAGCTGAACAATTCGGAGCTGGTGCGGTTGGCGCGTGCCCCGGAGCGGTTCGAGGAGTTTTGCAAGACCGAGACCCGCGATGAGTATACGCCGGCGCAGCTGGACCAGGCTTTAGACAGTCTGGGTTTGATGGCGGAGAAGGCGCGCTTGGAGGGGCTGCAGGAGCCCTGGGGTGAGCGGGACTGCGGCGTCTATCGGCGTTTGGGAGCTCTATCCGAGGGGGCCGCGGGAGCGCCGGGCAATCCGCCGCCGAGTCTGGCTCGCGCGGGGCTAGCCTTGTTCGATCGTCTGGATACCGACAAGGATGGGCGCCTGGGAGCTTCTGAGCTGGAAGAGGCGATGACCTCGGACCAGTTTCACGGGCGCGAAGCGGCGGCGCTGGTGATGCTGCATTGTGAACAGCCGCTGCTCAAAGGGGCAGTGCGCGACGGTTTTGGAATTTCCCGGGCCGACCTGGAGCATCTTCGGGACCACGGCATCGAGGGAGACGACGGGCGACTGGACGTCGGTCTGGGCGGTCGCGAAGCGGTGGCCGCCAGCCTGCCGGCTCGGCTTCCTCTAATGGAAGAATCGTTCGACCCGTCCACGGTGCGCCAGGCCAAGTCGGGCACTTGCGCCAGTCTGGCCACGCTCTTGGGTCAAACGCCGGAGCAAGTGCGCGCCATGTTCGCCGACAACGGCGATGGCACGGTGACGGTTACACTGGGCGACGGCTCCCGCCAGGTGATGAAAGACGTGACCGAGGCGGAGCGCATCTACCAGGCCAGCGCGGGTCAAGGTGAGCGCTGGCCGGCCTTGCTGGAACTGGCCATCGGGCAGCGCTTGAAGCAGCTGGGTTCGGACCACAAGTTCGATGACCGCTCCCCGCGTTCTTATATCGCGCTGGGGCAACCCTACGAGCACACCTTCCGTATGGTGGCGGGCAGTCCGTGTCGCCGCATCCAGCTGACGGAACGCAGCCCGCAGAGAGCCCGCGAAGAGCTACGCGAGGCCCTGACGGAAGGAACGGTGGTAGCCGGCAGCCGGGTGGGCGTGAAGAACGGCGTGGTGGGCAACCACGCCTATCGGGTCACTGGTTATGACGCGGAGCGGGACACGGTCAGCCTGCGCAATCCGTGGCGCAAGACCGAATGGGGTCAGGACGGCAAAGACGACGGCTGCTTCGAGATGCCCTTTTTACAGTTTTACGCCAGCTACTCCACGGTGGCGGTGGCCCGCCACGAAAGTCTGTTAAGCCGGGGCATGTTCCTGGCCGGCCAGGCCGTCAACCGCATGATCGGCCAAGTGGGAACCTGGCTCTGGGGCTGAATGACCGAGTGTCAGAGCGGCGGAGGCTAGAATCCCGTCTTTGTAAAACCGATGCCTTCGGGGTCCTCGGGCGGGTCGCTCTCCCAGAAGACGAAGACGGCGAAGGCCGAGCTGCTCAGAGGAATGGCCCAGAAAAAACCGCAAACCAAAATCAGACGAAAAAGGTTGTCATCCTCAGAATAGGCAGCTTGAACGGTGTAGCCGACGGCCGCGATATAGAGCAGGCAGGCACAGCCAAAGGCTTCTTTCAGGCGGTGTCTCTTGCGCGGCAGATCCCGAACCAGCCAAGCAGGCAGAGCCGTGAGGCCAAACGGCAAGGCCAACACGACAACTAAGATCAGCAGCCAGAGATACCACATCGTAGAAAAGTTCGGGACGAGATCCTGGCTCCCTGGCGGAGTTCACTCACGACTCATTTGCGCCGGGGAAATGCTCGAGAGAACCTGAGGGACCGAGCGCACGGTGACCAGGTCGTGCGCGGCCAGGCTGAGCAAAGCGGCAATCCGTGGCTTATCGGGGTTTCCGGCCAATCTCTGATTGAGGCGAGCCGTGTCCTTGCGCACCTCCAGCAGGGGTCCGTGTTCGACCAGGGCCAGGCGAAGGGGTTCGGCACAAATCAACTCGAGGCCCCGGCGCAAGAGCAACCACGGATCTTGTTGTTCTTCCTGGAGCTGGCGCAGGCGGGCGCGGGCCCGGGTAAGCAGCCAGTCGGCGTGAGGCTCGGCCGTCTCCAGCAACTCTTCCATGGCTGGCAACCAGTCGGCCTCGGCCAACTGCTCGGACCACCAGCCATAGAGCTCCTCGTAGGCCCGCACGGGCGGGCCGGACTGATCGGTCTGCCGCTCCAAATAGTAGGGCGGAAAGCCGCGGTGAATCTGTTCTTTCAACAGCCGGCGACCATACAGTTCCCGGACCGTAGTCTGCATCATGCGGCGGGAGGCCAACAGGCTCCAACCGTCGCCCGACAGTTCGAATTCTGCCTCCGGGGGATGGCAAATCGGGGCTCTGGCCAGTTGATCGGCCAGCAGAGTGCAATTGCGCAACTGCAACCCCTGCAACTCGGCCCAGCCGACCACCGCCGGCGGCAACTGGATGGCTCCGGGAAAGGGGCTTTCACTGAAGACATAGGGCCTCGGTTCAGGCTGCTCCCACCACTCTTCCAAAGCGTCCAGATCCCGCAAGCAACGGGCCCAACGCGGAATCTGGCCCGACTGCAGCCACATCAGCCCCAGCCGGAGACGAGCGGGCCGGGCCAATTCTTCAAGGACCCGAGACTGAATTTCGGCATACAGAGAATCCAGCCCAATCTTGACCTCTCCCTCAGGCAGAATCTTCCCCTCCGGGCTGAGAATCAGATCTTGCACCAGAATCTCGGCGTAAATTTCCAGCGGCCAGTCGGGATGGATCTTACCGGCCGGCCGCCCCTGCATGAGCACGCCCACGGTAGCCGGAGCGGTCAAGCGGTCGGCCAGACCCCACACCCAGTCCTGGGCCTGACCGCGTAGCGCGTAGCCACCATCGGGGAGCATCAGGGCCCGAGCCGGGTTGAGCAACAAGGCGCGCTTGATGCGGGTGTCCAGCGAAGGCACCAGGTGGTGACGCAGACTTCCCTCCGGCAGCAACTCCTGCAGCCGGCCCAATGTCGCGGCGCTCAGACAGAGAGCCTCGTCCGGACCGGAAGGTTCTGTCCCGTAGAGAACCTCACCGACCAGCTGGGAACGACTCAGCAGCCGACCGTCATAACGCGGAAAAACGGCAGCCTCATCGAGCCCGGCATCTCCCTGCAAGCGAGCCAGCTGAAAATCGCAAAGCGGGAACGGAGGCTGAAAGGAGTAGTTGCGCAACCATTCGATGAGTTCAACCACTTCGGGCTGGGCCAGGAGCTGTCGATAGTTTTCCACAAAGGGGATTTCCTCCCAGTCCACCTGGCAGATCAGTTGCTCCTCGGCATCCCTCCCCCGTCCTTCCGACAGCTTCAAGCTGCAGCGCATGACGGCCCGACCCCCTCGGCAAAAGGTGGTCTCGCAAAGATGAGCCGGAGCCGCCGTCGCAACCAGGCCGGCGCGAGCGCGCAGGCTGCCGCAATGGAACTCGCCCGGTTCCCTCCAGGGCGGAAGAGCAGCCAGTTCCGTGCCCCGGCTCTGTTCATAGCATCCGGTGCGGTAGGCGTCGTTGTAGGCGCGGGTAACGTCTGCCAGGGTTCGCTCGAAAACGCGCTCCAGCCAGGAACGTTCGTGGGAATTGAGCACCCAACAATCCTCGAAGCCTGGCAGCGGCACACGGGCGGCGGGGCCCACCAGCACGGACGGATTCTCAGCCGTGCGAGCTTCGTCCAGAGTGACCGGATTGCCGTCCAGGCGCTCCAGCAACGGGGCATCGCCAGGCCAGTGGCGGCGGGATACGGACTCGACGGCGGCCAGGGCGGTCTTGATCTTCTGCTGAAGAGCTTTGGCTAGAAGCGGCTTGAGAAGTTGCTGGATCGCCGGAAACAAAGAGCGATAGCCTTCACACTCCGGATCGATCTGGGGGTAATCCTGCAGAGCCAGACGGAACCCGTCGTGGTCGGCGGCCACCAGCAGTCCGTCCGGCAGACCGGCCCACTTTTCCAACTGGTGCTCGACCAGCAGCCGGCCGCAGCGGTAGAGTCGCATACGAATGTCGCTGCCCTCGCCCAGCCCCAGATCCAGCGAAAGCGGAGCCGAGACTTCGACCTGAGCCGGCTCGGGCAAGCGCATCACTGCCTGCGGGCGGTCACGCCAGAGAGCCAGCTGCTGGGCATAGCGAAAGGCGCGAGCCAGGGCTTCGTCGGCGCTGCCGTGGCCGAACTTTTTAGCCAGCATGAAGCGCATAGATTCGGTCATCGAGATGTCGGCATCGACCCAGCGGCGCAGGTCCTGACGCTGGCCATCGGCCAACCAGCCCTCCAACGTCAACCCGGGCGCTTCCCAAAGTTCCACCCGCAGCAGCGGTCCCAGGTTGAGGCCTTCGGTGGCCAGCACTCGCTCCATCAGTTCAAAACGATCGGCTTTTTCGGTCTGGGCGAAGACCTGGGCCAACCAGACAATTTGATGCTTTTGAATCCAGTCGGCCAGTTCTTTGTCGGGCTTGTCCAGTTCCGGATGGTCGGCGATGATCCAGAAGCCCGGCACCAGCCCACGTGCCGGCCCCATCTCGGCCATCAACCGGCCCTGCCGATAAAGGTCCAGCCGGGTCATCGTGCCGCTGGGGTCGAAGGCCACTCCCCCCTTCCAGTCGCCGGCCTCGATCGGCCAGTTGTGGGAGTAGAGCTGCAGCGGGCCCAGGTTGATTCGCGGTCCGGTCCGCCAGCGCCGCAGGCGCTCGATTTGTTCCTCACCGGAACGAAAAACAGCCTCATAGCGCAGGCGCAGGAAGGCCAGCAAACGAGGATCCTCAGCCACCAGCATAAAGGGCCGGTCCCCCAGCTCTTCGCTGACAGGTCGGGAAATGACCGGGCAGCCTTCCTCCCCTACCCGCTGGTGTAGTTCCCACAGCGACAGGTAGCCATCATAGAGGGTGGGCAGCAAGGGGAGCTCCCAGAAGGCATCACGAAATTCGCCGCCCTCCAGATCGGCCAGCGAAACCATACAGGCGAGCAGCCATTCCCGCACTCCCGCCTCGAGCAGTCTGGGATCTTCCAGCCACGCCCCAAAATGCAGGCTGAGCTGCCGCAGCCAGAGCGAGCGAGCCAGACCGAAATCGGCTCCCAACACCAACTGGCGGCGGCCCAGATCGGTGGGCTGGTCGCCCAGGCACAGCCACAGTCGCCCGGGTAGAAACGGTTGGCTGGCATAGGCCAGACCCTGGGAAAGAATTTGACATTCGTCGCCTTGAAAATCGAGCCAGCAAGAACCGTTCAGCTCCGGATAGTCAAGACGAATCGCATTTTCCGCCGAACCGATTGCCTGGTTGCCGCGGATCTCGAGCAAGACGGTTGGTTGCGGCAGCGGCTGCGGAGTGCGCAGGCAGAGCGGAGAGGCCGGCATTCGCGGATAAAGGCGCTCCAGCTCGGGCAGTTTGGTCCACCAGGCGGAGATCATGAACTTGCGCAGTCGATGTTTCCAGGGCAGGCGCAACCGTAGCCGAGTTCCTGGAATTTGGCTGCTGCGCAATTTCCAGCTCTTGCCGTCTCCGTGCAATTGCCAGCCACCGCTGCTGAAAATACGCTCGCTATAGGGACTGAGCAGAACGCTCTGCAGGCAGAAATTGAGACACAAATCCAGATCGGCCATGAGCAGTTCGCCGGCGGCCGTGGCCTGCATCTTGCTTTCCTCCAAAAGGCGACCGTCGCAGCTCCATTCCAGCCAGTCTCCGGAGAGGCCCAGTTGAATTTGTGAGGACCCCAGATGGTAAGCCAATTGAGCAAAATGACAGGCGTAATCGACCGCTTCCAAATCCAGGTGAGCGCCCATTTTTTCTCGAGCGCGCGCCCAATCCACGGCAAAATGGCTCCGGTCGCCACTGAGCTTTAATTCGGCCAGGAATTGATCCATCTCAGCCAGATACTTTGAGAAACGCGAGGGAACGCCCTTCGCCCCGAGGAATTCCAGAGGATGCGAAGAGACGAGCGTGCCATTCTGCCCAAGGCGCTGGCCCAGGCGCGCATCGTAACCTGGGTCTATGATCCACAAAACGCCAGTCTACGCACTTCGCCCAATGCCGCCGAGATTTTCGGACTGGTGCCCGGCTTTACGCTGCGCAATCCTGAGCAAGCTCTGCAATTACTCCATCCCGAAGACCGTCAAGAACATTTAGCCCGGGTGGAGCTATCCCATCGGGATGGCTCCGGCTACACCAGCCGCTTCCGTATGTTGCGGCCCGACAACGGCGAGGTCCTGTATGTTGAGGAACACGGCTTCGCTCACGGCGGAGTGCTCAGCGGCATCATTTTGGACGTGACCGAGCGCACCCGACTGGAACTGCGCCAGCAGTTCCTGGTGGCCCTGGATGACGCCACGCGGCCGCTCAGCGACGCGCTGGAAATCACCCATACCTACGCGCGCATGCTGGGAGAGTATCTGTGCGTCAATCGCTGCGCCTATGCCGACGTGGAGGAAGACCAGGATACCTTCAATTTGATCGGCGATTGGAATCACGGAGTAGAGAGCATTGTAGGGCGCTACACCTTCAGCCAGTTCGGCAGCGAGGTGCTACGCCTGAATCGCCTCGGTCAGGCCTATGTGGTCGAGGACGCCGAGGCGGACGAGCGAGCCGCCGACGTGCTCGAGTCCTACCGCAGGACCAAGATTCGGGCCGTCATCTGCGTGGGATTGTTGAAGGCGGGTCGGTTTGTGGCCGCGCTGGCGGTGCATCAAAGCCGACCACGACGTTGGCGCCCGGACGAGGTGGAGCTGGTGATGCAAGTGGCCAACCGCTGCTGGGAATCGATCGAACGAGCACGACTGGAACGCGACCGCAAACTCAGCGAGGAGCGCTACCGCACGCTGGTCAATTCGCTGTCTTCGCTGGTGTGGGTGACCAATCCACAGGGCAGCATCGTGGAGCCCAATCTCTCCTGGGAACAGTTTACCGGTCAGAGCTACGAGCAGACCCTGGGCACCGGCTGGCTGGAGGCGGTGCATCCCGAGGATCGGGCGACGGTGGGCGAATTGTGGCGTCAGGCGCTGGAGGGACATCATCGCTTCGAAGTGACCTACCGTTTACGCCGTCACGACGGGGCTTATCGAACGGTGGAGGTCTTCGGCACCCCGGTTTTTGACGCCCTGGGAGAATTGCGGGAGTGGGTCGGTAGTTGCACCGACGTGAGCGAGCGCCACCGCCTGGAGGAGCAGCGCGAGCAGCTACTGCTGGCCGAACGACGTGCCAATCAGGCGCGCGAGGAATTTCTGGCCACCTTGAGTCACGAAATGCGCACCCCTCTGAGCGCGGTGTTGGGCTGGGCTCAGATTCTGGCGGGCGAAGGATTGACCGCCGAAGAAAATCAGAGCGGCTTGGAGACCATTCAGCGCAATGTGCGCTCTCTCAACTCTCTGATTGAGGACTTGCTGGACACGGCCCGCATCGAGTCCGGCAAGATTCGCCTGGAGTTGGCCCGGGCCGAGGTCGGGCCGGTGCTGGCGGCCACCTTCGAGGCGCTGCGTCCCCAGGCGGTGGCTCGCGGGGTGTCGCTGACGGCGACTCCTGGAGAGCCGGTCTATGTCTGGGTGGACGTGCATCGGCTGCAGCAGATTCTGGTCAATCTGGTCGGCAACGGCATCAAGTTTACTCCGCCCGGCGGCAACGTGTGGGTGAGCTACGCCCTCGGCGAGGGTGTGGTGGAGATTTCCGTCAAGGATACGGGCATCGGAATTCGACCGGAATTTCTGCCCAGCGTCTTCGACCGTTTTCGCCAGTCGGACTCGACCAGCACCCGAAAATACGGCGGTCTGGGGTTAGGACTGGCCATTGTCAAGGACCTGGCGGAACTGCACGGCGGGTCGGTGCGAGCTTTCAGCCTGGGCGAGGGTCAGGGAGCGACCTTTACGCTCACGCTGCCGCTGTGTGAGCGGGTGGGGCTGACGGCACCGCTGGAGACCTGCGCCGGCCCTTCGGACCTGAGCGGCGTAACCATTCTGGCGGTGGATGACGACCGGGACGGGCGCGAGATGTTACAGAAACTGCTGGAGCGGCGCGGAGCCCGAGTCCTGAGCGCAGGCTCGGTAGCTCAAGCCATGCACATTCTCCAGGGCATCAAGCCGGATTTGTTGGTGAGCGATATCAGCATGCCCGAGCAGGACGGCTACGAGCTGATTCGCAACGTGCGCCGGCGTTGGAGCGACCGTCAGCTGCCGGCGCTGGCCTTGACGGCGCTGGCTCGTTCCGGGGATCGTCAGCGCACCCTGGCCGCCGGGTTTCAGAAGCATTTGTGCAAGCCGGTCAATCCGGAGCAGTTACTGCAAGCCCTGAACGGGCTGTTGGAGACTTAAAGGTTACAAATATTTTGCAACTGTGAGGGGGTCAAGAGCTAGGCTGAACAGGTGAAAGTTCATGCCTGCCAACACCATCATCATCCGCGCGGCCCCGCCGGCGCCGGCGACCTCTATTACCCCGGTCTGGGCAACGGCGGCTACAACGCCCGCCATTACGACCTGGACCTCAAAGTAGACCCGGTGGGCAATCAAGTGCAGGGACGGGCCACCATGGAAGCGGCCGCCACCGAAAATCTCGACACCTTCAACCTGGACTTCCACGGCTGTCAGGTGGACGGAGTGCTGGTCAACGGTCAGCCGGCGACCTTTGCTCGCGAGGAAGACGAGCTGGTGATCACCCCGGCCGAACCTCTACGCCAGGGCGAGGATTTCCGGGTGGCCGTCGACTACAGCGGCTCGCCGCAGGCCAAGACCTCGGTGTGCAGCCCTTTTCTGGTAGGCTGGAAGCACAGCAGCCACGGCATCGTGGTCGACAGTCAGCCGGACGGGGCTCAGACCTGGCTGCCCGTCAACGATCATCCGCGCGACAAGGCCACCTACTCCATGAAAGTGGAAGTGCCCAAGCCTTTTGTGGTAGCCGCCAACGGCTCTTTGCTGGGCATCGAAGACCGCGGTGAGAACCAGGCGTTTTCGTTCGCCACCCGTGACCCGATGGCGTCCTACCTGGCCACCGTCAACGTGGGCAACTACGTGCTCGACCAGCAAGAGGGCGCGGCCGTACCGATTCGCAACTATTTTCCCCCGGAGTTGCTGGAAAAAGCGCGCTATGACTTCGGGCGCACTCCCGAGATGATGGAGTTTTTCGCCGAGCGCTTCGGTCCTTATCCTTTTGAGAACTATGGCGTGATCGTAGTCAACGACCCGGATGCCGTATCGGGAGCCATGGAAACCCAGACTCTCAGCTTGTTCGAGCCGGGACTGGTGACAGGCGACCGGGCCAATGAGGATGTGGTGGCCCACGAGCTGGCCCATCACTGGTTCGGCAATCTGGTGAGTGTCAGTCAGTGGCGCGACCTGTGGCTCCACGAAGGCTTCGCTTCCTATGCCGAGTGGCTCTGGCTGGAGCATACCGAAGGGGTCGAGGCGCTGGACAAAAAGGCGGCCAAAACGCGCGACTGGTTGGAGCGCCAGCCCGGCATCACCATCGGCGAACCTCCCAAAGACGACCTGTTCAACGGCCAGGTCTACATCAAAGGCGCGCTGGCCCTGCACGAACTCCGCAAGAAAGTCGGCGACGAAGCCTTCTTCTCCGGCTGTCGAGCTTATTTGACGCGCCACGCCGGGGAAGGAGCGGTCAATCCCACCATCGAGGACCTCCAGAAGGTCATGGAAGAGAACAGTGGCCAGCAGCTGGGCGGCTTCTTCCAGGACTGGCTCTACAAGGCCGAACTGCCGGCTTGACCCTGCCACCAGGGGTAGGAGCGCTCGGCCAAGAAGCGGGTGCGGGTGAGTGAAGATACCCAGTACGTAACCCAGAGTGAAGGTCCGGAACGTCCCTTTGTAGAGACCGGTCTGGCCTTCCAGACCCCGGACGGTCGACTCGTCCCCCTTGTCTTTAGCGAAGTGACACTGGGTGAGCGTTGCGATATTCCCGTCGACGGGTTAGCGCCGCGGCGCCTGCAGGTGGACGGGTCCAGCGTGATCCACGAAGGCAAGAAGTTCGGACTGGGCGACACCTTCGAAGGACACAAGCTGGTGCCGTTTACGGTGACGGCCACCTTGCAGGGCTGCAACGAGCCCTACCATGACCGCACCTGGCCGGTAGGTTATCAGCCGGTGATTCTGGTAGGTCGTATGGGTCGCCGCGTCAACGACGTGGAACTGAACGACAAAACCATTTCGCGCACCCAGGCTCGTCTGGAAACGGGCCCGCAAGGGACCTCCCTGGTGGCCGAGAGCCCGACCTTCGTGAACGGTGAAAGCCTGGAGATCGGTGCGCCGCGGCTTCTAAAAGATGGCGACCTGATCCGGTTCTCCAACATCATCTTCCGCTTCCAGGTCGGTGCCCCGCAGACGGCCGCCTCGTCGGGCAACCAGGTAAAGCTTTCCTGTTTGGGCGGTTTCCAGGTGGAGGCCCCCGGCGTGGCCGGCAGCGCGGCCGACTGGCGCAGTCATACGGCCCGCTTCGTGCTGGCTTATCTGGCCGCCGAATGGCCTCGTCAGGTGGCTCTGGAGCCGCTTTTGGAGGCTTTCTGGCCGGACCTGGACGAGGAACGCGCGCGCGGCAACCTGCGCGTGACCATTCACAAAATCCGTCGATCGCTGCCGCTGCCGGAAGGCGGTCCGGCGCTCTTCGAGCGCACTACCTACACGATGGGCATTCATCCGGAACTGAACTTCTGGCACGACATCCTGGAGTTTCAGAAGGCGGTGGACGAGAAGAACTGGCGCAAGGCGCTGGATCTTTATGGCGGCAAATATCTGGAAGAATGCTACATGGACTGGGCCGAATCGATCCGAGCCCGCCTGGAGTCCTCGTGCCTGGAAGCCGGCCTGGCGCTGATCCAGGAAACGCCGGTGGGGCCCGAACGGCTGGAGATTGCCCGACGCTGCCTCAAGCTGGATCCTTGCTGTCAGCCGGCCGTCATGGCGGCTATGGAAACCTCGCGCTTGTTGGGCCGTCCCGAGGAGGCGCTCAAGCTGTACGAGAGCTTCCGCAAGACGCTGGAGACGACGCTGGGAATGGAACCTTCCATGGATCTGCTGCGCGAGGAACAGTTAGCCAAACTGCATATCGGCTAAAAGAGTAGAGGCACCGTCAGCGCGGTGCCTCTTGTGTGTGTGTTTTCTGTTGTGTGACCGCTCCGACCTTAACTCTTTCGCTGCTGGAGTTTGCTGCAGCTCATAAACCGAGTATACCCGGGTCTCGCACCTCGACCGTTATTCCGTGTTACCGAGATGTTAAAGCCTTTCTCAGACTTTGGGGCAGGCTTTTTGAGTATCTCGATCCCCGCCCAATTGGTTCCTACTCACAGGCCAGCAGTGGTCAGTTGGTGTTAGCATAAAGGTAACGAAAGCGAAGGAAAAGACTTACTATGCGAAACTTGATTGTTGGACTTGGAATCATCGGACTGATGACGGTGGGCGCGAGCGCCCAGGGACGCCATTGGGGACATAAGGGAAACTGGAATAACGGAGCCTACAACAACTACAATGTGCCCGGTTATCATCCGCCCGTAAACGGAACCTACAACTGGAACAACGGGAACCCCTATCAGAACGGCAACAACGGAAATTACAATTACAACTACAATTACAACAATGGATACAATAACGGCTATTACAACAATAGCTACTACAACAACAACGGCTATTACAACAACGGCAACTATCGCCGTAACAACACCGGACGAATCATCAACGGCCTGCTGAACCGCCGGTGGTAAGTTTAGTGAGGTGGCCGGACCTCCAGAGCCCTGGGCTCTGGAGGTTTTTTATTTCCTGAAAGATGAGTATCACGGATCATTTCGCGAGAAATCTTGCGAGCCGTTTCTAAACTGAGGTCTTTCACGAACCGGATCTTTTTCTGGCGCAGGGTTTTGAGATAGTTGGGGTGCTGCGCCACTCCGCGGAGAAATTGTGGAGCGTCGCTGCCGAGCGGGATGTACTCGGTTTCGCTGTCACCGGTGTACTCTCGGGTCTCAAAACCGGTGAGCTGGCCGTTCGCCACGGTCATCAGCACGAGACCCGAGAGTCCGTGGTTGTGCTGCCCGAAGGAAATGGTGATCTCCGCGGGCCCGGCGTTGTCTCGCACGACCGTACGCAGGGCCTCGACGTGCACCTGACTGGCCAGATCCACTTCATGCTTGTCCAGGTAGGCTGCCATCTTGTCGGCAAATTCGGGATGGTGGTCGGAGACGGCCATCAGCATGGTCTTGAGGTGGAAGATGTTGTCCAGATCGGAAGAGACCATGAGACCTTCGTGAGTTGGTGCCCAGATTATCAAGCTCATAGGCAGTGCTTTTGTTTGCAGCGTCAAAGGCCTGCCGCATGAAGGTCTATGCATACAAGAATTGCTCCAGCTGCCAGAAGGCGCTGCGTTATCTAGAAGGGCGAACTTACGAGCTGCTGCCGATCGTGGAGCAGCCACCCACGGTGGAAGAACTTCGCCGCATGGCCGGTTACCTGGGCGGCGTTCGCAAGCTCTTCAACACTTCGGGAGTTCAATACCGGGAGCTGGGCATAGCCGGCCGCAATCTGAGTGACGAAGAGGCTTTGGAGCTGCTGGCGAGTAACGGAAAGCTGGTGAAAAGGCCATTTCTTTTAACTTCTGACGGCGGGGCCGTGGGCTTTCGTCCAGAAGTCTGGGATCAAGTGATTGGTAAGGGAGCTCTTTAGAATGAAGATCGTTGTGGACATGCCGGAATGGATCGAGCAAGAAATGTCGCGTCGGCCCTCGGTGTATCCGGAGCTGGCCGACCGCATCAAGCTGGTGGTTGAGTTTTCCCGCCTGAACGTGGTGCACGACACGGGAGGACCGTTCGGCGCCGGTGTTTTTGAACTGGAAACGGGAAAACTGGTTTCCATCGCCGTCAATCGCGTGGTTCCTTGCAGCGTTTCTTGCGCTCACGCCGAGTTCGGCGCGCTGGCGCTGGCCCAGCAGAAGCTGGGCACCTTTGACCTGGGTGGAGCGGGTTTGCCGGCCCATCAGCTGGTGGTCAACTGGCGGCCGTGCACCATGTGCTACGGGTCGGTCATCTGGTCGGGAGTCCGCTCCCTGGCCCTGGCGGGCAGCGGTA
This sequence comes from Vulcanimicrobiota bacterium, assembly GCA_017307785.1. GTDB lineage: Bacteria > Vulcanimicrobiota > Xenobia > Xenobiales > JADMJV01 > JADMJV01. The sequence continues at coordinate 54,366 of JAFKGI010000019.1, forward strand.
AGGCGGTCGAAGAAATCACCGGCTTTGACGAAGGTCCTATCGCCGACGACTGGATTGAAGAGCTGAATCGGCGCGGCATAGAAGTTCACGACAATCAGGACCGCGAGGCGGCTCTGGAAGTCTTTCGTTTATTCAGGGACTCGGGCAAGCTGGTTTACAACGCCCGACTCGGCTGATGAGCGAGGTCTTTTCGCCCCCCGAGGGCTGGGTTCTGGTACCGCCGGGAGATGCGGCCTTAACGCGACGGATCAAGGCGGCGGGGTCTTTTCACGCGCTTCAGGAGAAGAAAGGACGCAAGGTGTTTTCGCTGGGGGTGTGGGCTCCCGGGGACACGGTTGCGCGCTTGCAGCTGGCGCTGGAGTCGGAACGGGCGACCGAGGGATTCGCGCGCAAACGGGAGGCCGATCAAGCTCGACGCGCGCGCGCTCAGCATGCCTATGTGGAAGACTTCGAGGCCTCGGTACGAGCTTTCTTGCGCTTTAGCCCGGTGCATGCGGAACTGGAAGCGCGCCTGGCCCGTCTGGTCAGCGAGCACGCCACTCCGGTAGGCAGCGGCACGGTGGCGCGCACCCAACGGATTCCCATCGAGGAAAGGGCCGAAGCTGCGGTGATCGCCTGGATGCGGCACCAGACCACCGGCTACGACAACATGGTGATTCCCCGAGTCAAAGGTAAGCGTCGCGAAGTGCGCCGCATGCTGGCCGCCCGTTCGCAGCAGTTGCTGACCCGCTACCGGCGCGGTGAGGCGCCGGCGGCGGATTGTCCGCTCAGTCTCGCCCTGGCTTCACCACCCGGATAGGCGGCACGGGGACGCCCAGGGCCTTGGCCACTGCCTTGAGCTCCTCGGCTTCCACGCGCACCACTTTGTGGTCGGCGCCGGCGACGGCCACCAGATAGTCCATGATGCGGTCCTTGGTTTCATCATCCAGGACCTTTTTCAAGGGATGAGCCAGTTCGTAGGCGGAGGGCATCTCGTCGATGTGGTCGAGGAGTTCCTCGAAGGTAGCTTTGGAGAAGCCCGGCAGCATATTCTGGCCCACAGAAACCGCCACTTGCTTTTCTTCCTCGTCGATGACTCCATCCGAGGAGATGAGAGAGACGGCCAGAGCCGCGGCAATTTTATTTACATCCGATTTGTAACGCGTCAACATCCTGACTCCTTGTCCGCTTCAGGGCCGACTCCTTGCGTACATGAAAAAGAGCCCCTTCTCAGGGGCTCTTTGACGAAAGGCGCTTTAGCGAGGGCAGCGTTCGCAGCGAACCAGGGCGCGAGCGATGGTCAGGGTGAAGCGCTGTTCGGTGCTGGGGCGGTAGATGCCCACCTGCACATCGGTGCCGACTTCGCCGCGCAATCTAGCCACCACGTCCTCGGCGGGCACGCCCTCGGTGCTCATGCCATCGACGGTGGTGATGACGTCCTCCGGTTGGATGCCGGCGCGCTCGGCCGGGTAGCCGGGCAACGGCTCCAGAGCGGTGAAGCGGCCGTCATGGCTGACGTCAGAGCCGACATAAAGGCCGATGCCACCGAACTCTTCCACATTCTGCTGTTGGTAGGGGCAGCGCTGCACGGATGCTGTCGGCGGCTGGGTAGGCTGGGAGACCGGAGGCGGAGTGGGCTGGAACTGACCGGAGATCATCACTCCGAAGGCCAGGGCGCCCGCTGCCAAAGTCTGCCGGGTAAACCGGGGAAAAGTGCTCAACAAGATCATCGCTTGCATACTCCCTAGAAAGTTTGACTAGAATTCCTCTTCGATGTGGTCTGGCAGAGGCCTGCTACTCGTCTCCAAGACAGGTTCCCAGGGCCCTGGCGGTGAGAATCGAGTCGCAATCGAGCGGCACCGTCTTCATGTGGCGCGTGGCTTCCTCGAGCGGAAGATAGCGCACGTTGGGGGGATCCAGGGCGACCATGTCGGCTTTGCGGCCTTCGGCCAGGGCGCGCACGGCGGCCGAACCAAATCTTAGAGAGTAGAGCCGATCGCGAGCATTGGGCGGGCCGCCACGCAGCAAATGGCCGAGGACGACGTTGCGCGTGTCCAGGCCGGTGGCTTCCTCGATGGCGCTCTGCAGGCGCTGGGCCGCGCCGCCCAGGCGGCCCTGATGAGTCGAGTAGGTCTGATCGACGGGATGGGCACCCTCGGCGATGACCACCAGCGAAAAGCCGCGAGTCGACTTGCGTTCCTTGAGCTTGGCGAGGATGGGCTCCATTTTGTAAGGGATTTCGGGAATCAGAATGACGTCGGCGGTGCCCGCCAGGCCACTTTCCAAAGCAATCCAACCTGCGTAACGGCCCATCACCTCCACCACCATGACCCGGCCATGGGACTCGGCCGTGGAATGCAGGCGGTCAATGCACTGGGTGGCAAATTCCACGGCGGTATCGAAGCCGAAGGTCACGACCGTTCCGTCCAGATCGTTGTCGATGGTTTTGGGGATTCCCACCACCGGAAAGCCTTGCTTGGCGATGCGCGAGGCGATGGCCATGGTGCCGTCGCCGCCCACCATGAGCAAGGCGTCCAGGTTGAGTTTCCGGAGATTCTCGATGATCTCGGGCGTGCGATCCACGGGTTCGAGCGGGTTGGACTGGTTGGTGGTGCCCAGGATGGTGCCGCCTAGAAAGGTGATGCCGCGCACGCTGTTGTGGTCCAGGGGAATCAGGGGGCCTTTGGGATAGTCGGCGGGGACCATCAGGCTGCGCATTCCGTCCCGCAGACCCGAGACGGTCCAGCCCATTCCGAGAGCGCTAAGTACGGCCGAGCGAATGACGGCGTTGAGTCCGGGGGCGTCTCCCCCACCGGTGACGATGGCGATATTCATGGGTTTGGCTTCCGGGGTGAAGGGTGTCGCTCCTGGAAGGAAATTTGTAACATCTCGGCAATATTTTCAATAAGTCTGTAACCTCGTTAACATTTTGGACATCTTCTGGGCACCGTTTGGGAGAGGATTTGCGATAGGCTATCTGAGTGTCGACCAGCCGTAGCGTAACCAGCAGCAAGAGTTCGAGCAGCAGCCACACCTCGTCGAAACGCAAGACGACGAGCTCTCGTTCGCATTCGGCAGTGAAGGCCAAGAAGGCCACCCCCCCGGTCCACAAGTCTCGTGACGTAAGCCATATTTCCAAAGAAGCCCACGATATTCCCGAGAAGTCCGAAGAGCGCAACAGCCACCTTTCGGCCATGCAAAGTGCCTTCAAGACCCCCAAGAAGGGTCCGCAGGCGATTCGCAAACTTTCCTCCACCGGCAGTCAATCCAAGGTGCAGACTCGCATGCGCGAGTCGTCCCGCACGGCCGCAGCCCAGGCCAAGGTGACTCAGCCTTACAAAGCAGCGGTAGCCCAGCGGCCGGATGCGCCGCTGACCCGCTTCCCAGGAGACCGCAGCCACCCCCAGCCGTCCATGGCTCCGGTGGTTTCACCCAAGACCGAGGCGACCGAAAAACCCAAAGCGCCGGCCCCGCGTCAGCCGCAGGGCGCGGGACCTCTGGTGCCACCGGAACCGCAAATGCGCACCCAGCCGGTCAAGGCGAAAGAGCCGGAGCCGATCAAAGTCAAACCCCTCGAGGGTTTGCGTCCGAGCGAAGGCCTGCGTCCCCTGGACGGTCGATTTCCCGGAGATACCCGCGGAGTGGCCACGCCCAAGCCGGCGGTTGCCCCTCCGGCCGCAACAGAAAAGCCGGCCGCCGAGAAAACTTCTGCCGAGAAGCCCGCTGAGGAAAAGCCCGCGGCGGAGAAGCCGGCGGGAGCGATTCAGGAGATTGCCCAGCAGTTTCAGATGTCCATGGGCAAACTGGCGCAGATGCTGCCCTCCGCTCAGTTGCCGGGAGCCGGGCCAAAGCAGCAACCGCACGATCCCCGCCCCGTGGGCGGACCTCGCCCTGGCCTGACCGGGCCGCAGCCGCATTCCGGTGTTCGAAGTCCGACACCGCAGTCGAAAACTCCGGGCGCCTTCCCAGCCCCACAACAGCCAGCTGCTCGGAGCACGCCCCCGCCGCGTCCCCTCTTGGGTCAGTCGCCTCAGGCGCCCGCTGTTCCTCAGTCACAGCGCCCCGTGGCCCAGGCTCCCCAGACGCCGGCGCTGGCTCCCAAGGCAGAGAACCAACCGCAGCGACCGGTAGCCCAGGCTCCCCAGCCGCCCGCCGCGCCGCCCGTGGCTCCCCGTTCCGAGAACCAGCCGCAGCGCCCCGTGGCCCAGACTCCTCAAGCACCGGCGGCTCAGCCCAAGGCCGAGAATCGGCCGCAACAGCCCGTCGCGCAAGCTCCCCAGGCTTCGCCCGCAGCACCCAAGGCCGAGAACCAGCCGCAACAGCCCGTCGCGCAAACTCCCCAGCCTTCGCCCGCAGCACCCAAGGCCGAGAATCAGCCGCAACAGCCTGTCGCGCAAACTCCCCAGCCTTCGCCCGCAGCACCCAAGGCCGAGAATCAGCCGCAACAGCCCGCAACCCAAGTCCCCAACTCCGAGTCTCAACCGAAACCGGCGGAGCAACCTGCCCCCCCAAAAAACGCCCCTCCGCCAGAGCCGGAGAAGCCCAAAACTCCTGAAAAATCCGGTGTTCTGGACACTGTCGGCGGATGGGCCAGCAGCGCCTGGAACAGCGTCAGCAATACCACTGCCGAGGTGACTGGCAAGGTCACCAGCGCGGCCAGCGACGCCGTGACCGGCACGGTCAATCGCGTGAGCAACACAGTCGGCGGCTGGGCCAATTCCGCCTCGAACACCGTCAGCAACGTCGCTTCGAACGTAAGCAATACGGCAACGAACGCTTACAACAGCGTTTCCAACACCGTCAGCAACGTCGCCTCCAACGTCAGTAACACGGCCAGCAACGCTTACAACAGCGTAAGCAACACCGTCAGCAACGTAGCCTCTAACGTCAGCAACACGGCCAGCAACGCTTACAACAAGGTCAGCGATACGCTCGGCAGCTGGAGCAACAAGGCTTACAACACGGTTTCCGATACCGCCAGCAACGCCTACAACGCCGTCAGCAATACGGCCAGCAATGTCGCTTCGAGCGTAAGCAACACCGCCAGTAACGCATACAACAGCGTCAGCAGCACGCTCGGCAACTGGAGCAACAAGGCCTACAACACGGTTTCCAACACCGCCAGCAACGCCTACAACGCGGTCAGCACTACCGTCAGCAACGTCGCCACCAACGTCAGCAACACAGCCAGCAACGCTTACAACAGCGTCAGCAATACCGTGAGCAACGTGGCCTCCAACGTCAGCAACACAGCCAGCAACGCCTACAACAGCGTCAGCAACACGCTGGGTAGTTGGAGCAACAAAGCCTACAACACGGCCAGCAACGTGGTGTCCAATGTCAGCGATACCGTAGGAAAGACCTATAACAGCGTCACCGATACCCTCGGCGGCTGGACCAACAAGGCCTACAACACGGTTGCGAACACCGCCAGCAACGCCTATAACTCGGCCAGCAACACCGTCAGCAACGCTTACAATAGCGTTTCCAGCACCGTTAGCAACGTCGCCTCCAACGTGAGCAACACGGCCAGCAACGCCTACAACAGTGTGAGCAACACGCTGGGCAGCTGGAGCAACAAGGCCTATAACACGGTCAGCAACGTAGCCTCCAACGTAAGCAACACGGCCAGCAACGCCTACAACAGCGTCACCGACACGCTCGGTAGTTGGAGCAACAAAGCTTACAACACGGTCGCGAATACCGCCAGCAATGCCTACAACACCGCGAGCAATGCGGTCAGCAGCGTCGCTTCCAACGTCAGCGACCTGGCGGGCAGGGCTTACAATACGGTTTCCAATACTGCGGGCAGTCTCTACAACAGCGCCAGCAATACCGTCAGCAACCTGGGTAGTTCGGTCTCTAACATGGCCGGCAAGGCTTACAACAGCGTCACCGACACCCTCGGCAGCTGGAGCAACAAGGCTTACAACACGGTCGCTGACACCGCCGGCAGCCTCTACAACAGCGCCAGCAACCTGGGCAGTTCGGTCACCAACATGGCCGGCAAAGCCTACAACAGCGTCACCGACACCCTCGGCAGCTGGAGCAACAGCGCCTACAATACGGTCGCCAACACCGCCGGCAGCCTCTACAACTCGGCCAGCAACCTCGGCAGTTCGGTGACCAACATGGCCGGCAAAGCCTACAACAGCGTTACCGACACCCTCGGCAGCTGGAGCAACAGCGCCTACAACACGGTTGCCAACACCGCCGGCAGTCTCTACAACTCGGCCAGCAGCCTGGGCAGCTCGGTGACCAATATGGCCGGCAAGGCTTACAACAGCGTCACCGACACCCTCGGCAGTTGGAGCAACAGCGCCTACAATACGGTGTCTAGCGCAGCCGGCTCGGTGACCAACATGGCAGGGAAAGCCTATACCAGTGTCACCGATACCCTCGGCAGTTGGGGGAACAAGGCTTACAACACCATTTCCAACGCGGCCGGCAGCGTAAGCAGCGCCGCCGGCAGTGCCTGGACCGGCATCAGCAACGCCGCCGGCAGCGTGGGCACCGGTATCAGCAATATGATGGGCAGCGCCAGCACCAGTATCACCGATACTCTTGGCAGTTGGGGTAACAAGGCATACAACACCATTTCCAATGCCGCCGGCAGCGTAAGCAGCGCCGCGGGTAGTGCCTGGACCGGCATCAGCAACGCCGCCGGCAGCGTGGGCACCGGTATCAGCAACATGATGGGCAGCGCCAGCACCAGTATCACCGATACCCTGGGTAGCTGGGGCAACAAGGCTTACAACACCATTTCCAATGCAGCCGGCAGCGTAAGCAGCGCCGCGGGCAGCGCCTGGACCGGCATCAGCAACGCCGCGGGCAGCGTGGGCACGGGCATCTCGAATATGGCCGACAATGCCTGGGGCAACGTCAAAAGCGCGGTGGGCTCGGTGGGCACGACTCTCAGCGGCTGGGGCAATTCCGCGATGACGACGGTCAGCAACGCCGCCGGCAGCGTGGGAACCGGCATCAGCAACGCCGCCGGCGAGGCCTGGGGATCCGTAAAAAGCGCGGTCGGCTCGCTCGGTAGCTGGGGCAATACGGGTTCCACCACCGTGAACGGTTCCAGTGGAGGCGGCAACCTGGGTAACCTGAGTGGCGTGGCCGACAGCATGAGCCGCAACACGGCCGGCAGCCTGGGCAATCTGGGTCTCAGTGAACGGACCAGCAGCAACCTGGGCGGCCTGGGCAGTGGCACCAGCCTGGGCAACAGCATCCCCGGCGGCCAAACCACCGGCCTGACGAGCAACCCGACCGCGCTGGGCAGCACCGGTCTGACCCAGAGCTTGACCAACCGTAGCGAAAGCTCGCTTGGAAACTTCCCCGGCTTGAACACGAATTTGGGCAGCAGCCTGCCCTCTAAAAGCACGGAAACAAACATCCCCGTTGTGCGCTCGACCGACAGCCCCAGCAACCTTCCGACTTCCCTTGGAAATCGCGCGGACAGTCCCGTCAGCTCCGTCCCGACCGCTGCCCCCAGCAATCGCACCGAAAGCGCCGCCCCTTCCGCAGCGCCCGCCACTGCTACGCCGGAGACCCCCAGGCAGCCCGTCACTCCGCCTTCGGGGCCGGTGAGCGAAGCGGCTCGCCCCATGACCGAAGCCGCACCCAGCCCGCGCCCGGAAGCGGCAGATCCCTCGACCCCCGCTCCCACTCGCGCCGAAGCCAGCGAACCGGGCCGCGTCCTTGAAGCACCGGCTACTCCCCGACCACGCCCGGTTGCACCCGAAGCGATGCCTTCTTCCAGCCCGGAGGTTGCAGTCCAACCGACCAGGCAGTCGCCTGCTCTGCAATCCACTTCCTCTGTCGAGCGCTCGACCCCATCGGCGGCGACCACCGAGGGAGTCGCCAGCAAGGCCGCTTCCAGCCCCCTGACCAACGCGGTGGAATCGCGCCCGGCCAGTCTGCCCGCTCCTGCCCCGTCCGAGCGCGGCTACGGCAGCGGAGCCTCCAGCTCCGGTGGATCCAGCCAGGTCGAATCGTTCTCTTCTTCGCAAGGCCCCAGAACTAGCGAACCGCAGCGCGCCCCCCAACCCACGCCTCCCCCGCACGTTCCGGCTCCGCTGGCCGGCGAAACGGCACCGCCTCCTCCCAATGCGGCGGCTCAGGAGAATGCCGCGGCGAGCGTGCGCTCGTCCGCGGGAGCCACCGGGCAACCGGTCGTGAAAGCCAATCCAGAAGTTCAATTGACGGCTGCCGAGACGGCCGAAGTCGGCCCCAACCCACGACAGATTACGGCTGCACGGGCAGCCGGCGGCTCTAACCTCGGCCAGCAGGACGGCCAGCAAGAGCAGCGGGCGCAGGCCGAACGCGAGACCAAGGAAGCCGCCAAAGAGGCCGACAAAGCCGAAAAACGCGAGACCAAGAGCCGCGACCAGCAAAAACAAGAGTCCGAAACGCAGCGTAAGCAGACTCAGCAGCAGCAACAGCAGCAGCGAGCGCAGCAGCGTTCGGCGGCGGCCGGCGCCAAGAAGCCCAAGGAAGAGCAAAAACCCAAGTCGCACAATCCGGCCAACGAAACCAAGACCAATCAGGACGAGCTGCAGGACGAACCATGCGCGCACTGCGGTTACGCCCTGGGGGCGTCGCACCGGGAGATCCCCTGCCCCTGCTGCGGTCATCAGCGTAAGCCAAGCCAGCCGACCCCCGAGGAATTTTAGGTTTCTGTCAGGGTCCCGGCGTAGAGTCGGGACATGAACTTGTTGTCCATCGGCTCTACCCTCTCACCCTATCGCGCGGCCATTCGTTCGCCGCGCGTCGAAAGCGTCGAACGCGGTTATGGCGCGGTCACTCATCAGAGGGTGGCCACCGAGGTAGACTCGCTGTCGCTTCAGACCAAGATGGATCTGTCTCAGAAGGCTCAGGTGCTGCCGCCTCCCCCACCAGCCGAGACCAAACGCAAGCCAACTCTTCCTCCGAAAAAGCAAGAACAGCGGGTATCCGGTTCGGACTTCACCGGTCGCACCTGCGTCGGAAGCCTGCACGGGCCGCTCTTGATGGAAGATCCTCAGATGGAGCTGGAGACGGAATCCAAACCGGCCGGTTTCCAGTCGGTCGACTTCGTTTTTGACAACGACAAAGACTTCGCCCCGATGCGCGGTGCCAGCCTGGCACTGGCCGCTCTGGAACCCTCCGTCCTGCACGCCCCCGGCCAGGACAAACCACTGGCCACGGTGCCCTCCAGTGACTCCAACTTCGCTTACTTTGGTGTGCGCAACGGCCAGGCCGTGATCGTCCAGCAGTTCCACGAGCCCCAGCCCGAGGCGCGCGAATCCAGCCAGGTTCGCCTACCCAACGGTCAGGTCGCCACGATTCTACGTGGCGCCGACGACCAGATGCAGCTTTCCATCCACCTGCCGGCCTCCAGCCTGGACGAACTGGCCAGTTGGGGACGCAGCCTGCTGGCCATCGCCTAGCCCACATCGCGTGCCACACCATCGATGACAATCAAACGTTAGGGCACGCTACTCCGTTGGTCCCCAACACGTGTTCGGACGCTTCGCTTTCCCGAACACGGTGTTTGAGACTAGGGCGCGATTCGCTCCAGGTCGAGTTGGACCGTTTCTTCATTGCCGGTCAGCCAGATCTGACCGTCCTGAATCATACAATGCAATTTCATGTCTCGGTCGGCCAGTCGGGCTAAACCGCTGGTGGGCACTCCGCGCAGATGATAGACCGTCAGGTTGTCGCGATTTACTTTGGGACCCACCTGGTTCCACCAACCCTGAGCGCTGCTGGCGGCACTGTAGACCACGACCTCGCGGGCGGCACCGCAAGCGCGCAACAGGCGTTTGTCGTCCACTTCACCGACGTCAATCCAGCGTTCGATTCCGCCACTACCATCTCGCTTACTGACCGTCGGCTCGGCCTGATCCTCGCCGAAAACCAGGCCATCCTCAGCCTGGCAAGCGAAGGCAAGAACCCGAACCATCAGCTTTTCCTCGGTTTCATTGGGCCCACGCAGCAGCGTGAAGCGATGAGTGCGGTAGTAGTTGCGCTCCATGTCGGAGATGTCGATTTCGACTTCGTAGGGAGTGGTTTTGACTGCCATGCCGGGGGATTTGATCAGGAGCGGCGCGATCCTGCCTCGGCCAAATGAGCGGCCACCCGCGGAGCCGCGAAGGAAGTTCCTTTGTCGTCTCCCAGCAACGACGCACCGTCCGCAAAGACGTCAATTTCGTCGTCGTGACTGGTGTAGGCGGCTCGCTGACCGTTCTCGGTGGCCCCCACCACCGTGACCTTCGGGTTGCTCAAATCATTGTTTTCGAAGCCGAACGGCAGCCTGGGCGTCTCTCCCGAACACCAGGTGCTCAAGTAGGCGGCCGTTTCCCCTTCGTTGCCGGCAGCCACAACCACCGCATTATTCTGCGATATCAGACCTTCCACGGCCTGATTGTAGCGCTGCTTGGCGACCTGCCACCTGCTGTCTTGAGTGGTGTCCTGCAGCCAGTGGGCCAGCTTGGAAACCATCCGGGACAGGCCGGCCCCGCTCAAATCCTGCGGGTCATCACAAAATCCCCTCACCAGTTGCACGAGAATCTTGGTGTCCTGGAGCGAACGCTCCAACAAACGCCGAGTTTCGTCGGCAGCGTTGTGGCCCAGCGAAAGATTGACGGCTGAATCGCGCATTCCCGACTGCTGGAGCTGCTCCAGGCTTTCCGCACTGCGCGCCAGTGAGTAGCTCCGCTTAAGCACCGACAGCTCCCGCAGGCTATCGCGAATCTCCTGAGGGTTGCCGGCCTGCTCGAAACGGCTCTGCACGGAACCCATTTGTTCGAGTCGCGCCGCTGTCTCGGGTTCCAGACTGTAGGTCGTATCCAGTTCCAGCAGCGGCCCCTGGAAGCCGGACCCCCGAGCGGTGGCGCTGACCCTTCGCCCGTGGGTGGTTCCCGTGCCGGCCGGCTCAAAAAATTGGTCGACCAGCACCAGACTCCCTGGGCCGAGATTGTCTTGCAAATAGTCCAGGCGACGCTGGCGAAGTTCGGGTAGCTGAGAAGCGTACAAAGGCTGCCAGCTGGCGGGGTCGGCGTGAAAAGTCCCCAACTCCGCAAGCCGAACATCGCCGCGTGGATCGGGGACGAGCAATTCGTTCCACTGACGGTCGGAAACGGTTGCTCCCTCCTCGGCCATCGCCCGGCGCACGATTTCCGCCCGCTCTTTGCCGGCCGGATGTTCAGCATCTTCGGGAATTTCCAGCAGAAACTGAAGAATCGGCAGGGGTGCACAGCCCAATTTGGCAGCCACGCGGGCGGCGAACTCATCGGCCAGGCGTTCGTTCTGATGGCGTCCCGCGCGGATGGCCTGAAAGCCGGCAGGGTGGGAGGTTGCTTCGGAGAGGGACTCCAGACCTTTGGCCCCGGCCGTGTCACGGTGCTGACGATGGCCTTCCTCGTGAGCCAGGGTAAAAGTCAGCACGTGGGGGTCAGATAGCTCGCCCGCCAGAGCATCCTGGCCGATGTAAAGATTGCGGCTATCGGCCTGGGCGTAGACAAGCGGACTTTTCACCTGTTGGGGAGCCGGAAAAGAACTTGCGGTGACCCGCTGCACGCCCTGCCAGGCCTGGTCCAGTTCGGGCTGATTGGACACGAAACGACTTTCGAACGCGTCGTGCATCGACTGAGCCAGGTCCTGTTCTTGCTGAGGAGTCACCAGGGCGCGGGCGATATCCTGGGAGAGGGCCGCCAGAGCGGGAACTCCAGAGCTGGAAAGGCTGACGGCCAGAACCATCTGGTCGAAGGCTGCGGCCACCGCCGGCGGAGAGCTGAAATCCACCGAATCGGCCACTTGCTGCAGAACGGGGTCGGCCAGCCGGCGGGGCGCCTGCTGCACGAACCGGGCCTGAAACGAATCTGTTCCGATCTTCACCCTTCTATTAGCGCACCAAGCCCTGAAGGGAGTCTGAAAGGTCGGCCGGAAGCCGTTTCTATGAAGGCAAAAATCGGAGGGTTGCTGGCGACGGCGGTCAGTTTGACAGCCCTGGACATTCTCTGGCTGGCGGTTCTGGCTCGCGATTTGTACCAGCGCCACATCGGCCACTTGCTGAGGCCGGAACCCTATCTGCCGGCGGCAGCCGCCTTTTATGTCCTGTATCTAGTGTCGGTCTGGCTGGTGGCGGTCGTTCCCAGCCGTAACCTGTCCGAGGGACTGCTGCGTGGCGCGGCTCTAGGCTTCTTTGGTTACGGGGTCTATGAGCTGACCAACTGGGCCATGCTGCGTGATTGGCCGGCAGCGCTGGTGCCTATCGATTGGACCTGGGGCATTGTTTTGACGGCTACGTGCGCGGCGGTAGGAACCCTGGTGCAAAACCGACTAAAAGCGTGAGAAGCCGGTCGAATCGTCAATCGGCTCCTCGGCCGGCAATTCGTATCCCAGACCGAAGTTCTTGACCTTCACGCCCTTGCGCGTCAGCCAGTTGCGGGTGAGCCAGCTGAGAGCGATCAGCGCAAACAGCTTGAAGACGAGCACCAGCACGAGCCAGAGGAGCCCGATCCGGCCGGTGCCGCTGGCGCACTTGTAGGTGCAGACCAGCATCCAGAGCGAGCCGATGATCGCCCAGATGGTGGCACCGCACAACACCAGTTCGCCGCCGGGGACGCGGTTGACCATCATCCCGGCCGTGAGACCGCCGACCAGGAAGAAAGAGAGGAAGATCCTCTGAAGCTGCGCCAGCGCGCGAGCAACCGAAGCGACTTGTGTGTTTTGCATCACGGGCATTTCGACGAAGAGGGTTCGAAGGCCTAGCCGGCTTTGTTGCGAAACGAGCAAATATGCTACGTCATTTACCACTGCTTTTGAGACTCTATCAGACCGTCAAGATTCAACATCTTCGCTGGGCCGCCATCTTGCTGTTCCTGGCCGTGTGCGCCGGGGGCTCGGCCCTGGGAACGATGGGCTACGGCTGGCAGGGAGGGGTCGGAGTTCCGCTGGCGCTGCTGCTGACGGTCGGCCTGCTGGTGGGAATTTCGCTGCTGATCGGCATGCACAGCCATCGCCGCAATCGGCCTCGCGCGGCCATCCTGTTTCTGGCGCCGGCAGCCATGTGGGGACGAGGCAAAGCCCACTCGGCCTGGTTGGAGAACCGCAACAAGGTGGTGGCCATGGTGATGCAGAGGATGGCCATGAACTTTATGTCCGGGCCCCGATAGAGAACGCACGTTCGAAAGGTCCACCCAAACGCTCCGAGAAAAGGGGTGAATAATTTTCACGACAAGAATGAGGGATTGGCCTGATGCTGCGAGTTGGAGTGATTTTCGGGGGACGTTCAGGTGAGCATGAGGTGTCGGTGATGTCGGCACGCTCCGTAATCCAGGGTCTGGATCCAGCCAAATATGAGGTGTTTCCGATCGGCATCACCCGCGCCGGTCAGTGGGTTCACCCGGATGCGGCTCGCGCCTCGTTGACCGCCGGCCACGTCACCGGACCCGAGCAGGCCAGCCTGGCCATTCTTCCCGGACAGGCCGAGAACAGCCTACAACCGATGGGCGGAGCCGCCGCCCTACCCGCGATGGACGTCATCTTCCCGGTCATCCACGGAACTTACGGCGAAGACGGCACCCTGCAGGGTCTGCTGGAAATGGCCAACGTCCCCTACGTGGGCGCCGGCGTGGCCGGTTCGGCGGTGGGTATGGACAAAGCTTTGATGAAGTCGGTCTGGCAGGCGGCCGGTATTCCTCAGGTGCCCTTCCTGGTCTTCCTGCGCAAGCACTGGGAGAAAGAGCCGGAAGCCATCGCCGCCCGCATCGAGAAAGAGCTGGGTCTGCCGGTCTTCGTCAAGCCCGCCAACCTGGGTTCCTCGGTCGGCATCAGCAAGGCCAAGACCAGTCAGGAGTTGCACGAAGCTCTGCGGGTGGCGGCCAGCTACGACCGCAAAATCGTGGTCGAGCAGTCGGTCGAAACTCCCCGTGAAATCGAACTGGCGGTGCTGGGCAATGATGAACCGGAAGTGTCGCTGCCCGGCGAGATCCTGCACGGTCGCGAGTGGTATGACTACCGCGGCAAGTATTTCGAGACCGAAGGCCAGAAAACCATCATTCCCGCCGACCTGACCGAAGCGCAGGTTAAAGATCTGCAGAAGTTGGCCATCGAGGCCTACCAGGCGTTGGATATGAATGGACTGTCGCGCGTCGACTTCCTGATGAGCAAAGACGGCAAGTTCTACCTGAATGAGGTGAACACGATGCCCGGCTTCACGCCCATCTCGATGTATGGACGTCTGTGGGAAGCCACCGGACTGAAGTATTCGGACCTGCTGGACAAAATGATCGTGCTGGCTCAGGAGCGTTTCGCTGATCGTCAGCGCAACGCGGTGGAAGCGGAACTCGCTCCTTCCCCTTGATCGAAAAGCTGCTGCGCGAAGCCGACGGCGCCGGGCTGCAGCTAGCGCCAGGCCAGGCACCGCTGTTGGTGCGTCCTGGCGGCGTGGAAGTCATGGCCCAGCCCAAGTTGAGCCGTGAGGAGTTTGCGCGGGTGCTGGAAACGGTGCGCGACTGGGGCATGGTGCAGGAGGGTGAGGCCGAGGTGGGCGTCCCCGGTCTGGGACGCTGCCTGGTGCGCAGCCGGCCGGGATGGCTGTCCCTCGAGCCTTTACCCAGTGAGCTTCCGGGCGATCTGGATGCCCTGAATCTGCCGCAGGTGCTGGCCGAGCTGCTGAACCTGCCCCAGGGGCTGGTGCTGCTGGGTGGACAACGCCTGAGCGGTCTTTCCACCACCCTGGCCTGCATGCTGGAGATTCTCCTGCGCCACGGCTCCCCTCGCCGGATTTTGCTATGCGGAGCGCATCCCTACGTGCATAGTCACGGGCGCGGTCTGCTGGTGCAGTCGGGCGTTCTGGATTTGGGCCAGGTTTTTGACGTGGTGGTCACCCCCCTCCCCACCGACCCGCGGCTTTGCATTCAGCTAGTGGAGAATGGCGCCCTGGTGCTGGCCACCATGCGGGCACCGCATACGGCCAATATGGTGGACCAACTGCAGAGCCTGCTGCCGCCAAATTGGATGGCCCGGCTGCAGGGCGCGTTGAAGGGCCTATACTGTCAGCGTCTGGTAGGCTCGGACTTGCCCGTGACCGAGTTTGTGCAGGCGGAACTGGCCTGTAAGTGGCTGGCCGCGCCAGGCCCCCGCGAGTATCCGAAGTGCCTGGAGAAACAGAAAGGCAGCTGGTCGCTACTGCATTCGCTGCAGGAATGGGTCAACGAGGAGAAGGTCACGCCGGAGGAGGCCGAGCCGCTGGTGCGCAGCTGGAGCTAGGTTCTCGTGGTGGCGTCCCCGACGGCCGCCTTGGGGCCAAGAGCTCGTCCCCGGTGGACGGGGAAATGCGGCGTTTTGGGCGGTTTTCCCCGCTACACAGGGACGCGGCCCCGGTAGGCGGGGAGAAACGCGGTTTTTGCCAGTTTTCCCCGCTACACAGGGACGCCAAGCCTGTGGATGCAAAGAGGCCCCCCGTGAGCGCGAGGCCGCCTTGGGGCCAGGAGTCCCGTCCCCGCTAGGCGGGGAAATGCGGCGTTTTGGCCGGTTTTCCCCGCTAAACAGCGACGCGGCCCCGGCAGGCGAGGAGAAACGCGGCTTCTGCCTGGTCCTACCGCTATCAGGGAGGCGGCCTTGCCTCAGCCGGCTTTCCTTCCAGGCAGTTCCTTAAGCCGTTGTCGGATCAAGTTGATGATGTGGCCGCTCAGGATCTCGGCCTGGCTGAAACGCAAGATCTTAAAACCCAGGCTACGATCGCGCTTTTCGTCCCACTCCTTCTGCTTCGCGTTCCGCGCGTGTAGATTGCCGTCCGCCTCGATGCCGGCCCAATCCTTTCCGTTACAGCCCAGGTAATCCAAACGAATACGAAGGCCGTTGACCAGCAGGGTGACTTGCGGAAACCAGATCCAACCGTCCAGGACGAAGGCGGCCCGGCGCGCCATCGACATGGGACGATTTTCCTCATCGACCAGTGGATGGTAGGGAAAATTTAGAGCCACCAGACTGATGTAGGCGCATTCAGCCCCGGCGGCGCAAAAACTCATGTGCAGACAATTCTCCAGCATCGAGTCGCTACGGACTTGCTTGCGAAAGCTCAGGGACGGTCGCTTCGAGGTGTCCATGTTCCGATAGAAGTCGGGGTAGCCGTCCTGATAGTCGGCCCAGGAGGCTCCCGAATCCCGCTCCACCCGGTAGGAATCCCAGTAGGCCCGGTGCTTCTTCCAGCTCCAGTGCTCCTCCGGTTGCTCCGTCTCGAGCCCCAGATAGACGAGTACGCGACGATAAAGTTCCGCCGGCCACTCGCGCTCCCCCGATTCGTAGCGGGCCAGAGCGGACTTGCTGGAGCGAAGATCCTTTGCCATCCGCGATAAAGAGATTTTCTTTTCGGTGCGTGTTTTCTTAACCATAGGCTCAGCCTACTAGAGCCGAACCGACAAGTGGTGAACTCAGCATGTCCATGTCTTGTCCAAAATTATTCGTGGGGCTTTTTGCAGAACTCCACCATTCTGGTCAACAATTCCAGAGGCAAGGGGCGATCGTGAGGGAATTGAACGGTGCCTTTGGAGGTTTTGTAGTCGGCCAACTCCGTGGCAAAAGCCTCGAGCGACCGGGAGCCTGGATAAAAGCCGACGTGCCTGGCATAGCCGGCAAAATGCACCAGGTTCTTGCCTTTCAGCCTATAGGTTGGAATGGCGTAACTGATTGCCTCGGTCGCTTCGGGCACAACGGCACCAATGGTGGCGCGCATGGTCTCAAGCCTCTGGCGCACTTCGCTCGGAAAGTCCTTAAAGTAGTCGTCGAAATCCAGGGCGGCTTTTTTCATCGAAGGCCCTTCTCGGAAAGATTGCGAAAGCCCGCCCCATGTCTGAGCTGATCGGCCTTTCTCCTGCAAGGTGGGCTGATAGGCCTGCCATTCCCGCCCGTGAGCCGTCTCTTCATCCACTTTGGCCAGTTCTTGCGGCCCCGCACAAAGACGGGCCTGATCACAGCAAAGCAGGGCCGTCGCGTAGTCGCTTCGCTCCCCGCACTGCTCGGCGAAACGCAGCCAGGCGTCGGGTTTGTGGAGCAACGGCGGCCCCTGGCCAAAGTCCAACGAGGCAAAGTCGCGCAGGGTGGTGCGATCGGCGATGCGGTAGCGGTGAACCTGGATATCGGAAACCAGGGCGACCTCGTCCGGGAAGATCTGCAGACTTCCCCCCAGCTACTGGCCGGCAAGGGACCCTGGCAAAAGTAGTCGGTCATGAGACGACTGGAAAGCGTTCGCGCCCGTCGATGCGATGGGATTTGTTGGTCAGCACGTTCATTACGATGCCGCTGGAGTGGCAGAACTCCCGATCTCCTCGGTGCGTGTAGTTGCTGCGCGAGGGAAGGTCGCGAACCGCCTACTCGACATCCTCCGGCGACAACTCGGGCAGCCTTTCCTCTGGCGGCAGGTTGTGCCGGGCGTGAATTTCAACGCAGTCTGCTCGCTGGGCGAAAGCGAAGAGGAAGGTTCCCTCCCCCACTTCCTCCTTCTCCACCAGGCCGTCGGTCACCACGGCCGTAAGCTCGCGAATGACCACCAGGCTGAGGCCGCCCCGGACCTCGAAGCGATGTTCGCTCACATCTCTTCCATGCGAGTGAGAAGTCGAGCGAAGTGAGGCTCGAGTGGCCACTTCTGAATGAGTTCCCGCACGCCGGCAAAGTCTCGGGCATAGAGACGGCGCAGCGCCTCTTCGAAACCGGGCTCGTCCCCGGCCAGCGTGGTCATGGCTTTGTGCATCCCCTCCTGGGCGGCTCGAAGCTGGTCGCGACCGACGTCACATTTGCGGGCAACCTCTACCAGGCGGCGGATAGCGGCGGAGGCTCCTCCGTGTTGTTCGTTGAGCCAATCCCAATGGCGCGGTAGCAGCGAGATCTCCCGGGACTGTACGCCCAGCTTGGGGCGCCCGGGTCCGCTGCGTTTCCCGGAGAGGCGCTCGCGAACCGCCTCCAGTTCCGGTTGACGCTCAAGTTCGGTGCGCTGGCCGCTGTGGTCGTCGAAAATCGTCACGGTGCGGCCTCGATCGAGGTTGGCCTGGACGGCCGCGAGCAGCGTGGCCAGGTCGGAGTGAGTGTGGAGCAGATGCTTGTGGTCGGCAAAGGCCGTGTAGGTGGTTTCCATAGGGCCTATTATTACCCGGGTAAAATCTCCAAGTCAATATTACCCGGGTAAATTCACGGAGCCGGCGAGGACGGGGCGTCCCCGCTGGGTGGGGAAATGACGCGATTTGGGCGATTTTCCCCGCTATATGGGGACGCGGCCCCGGTGAGCGGGGAAATCCGGCGTTTTTGGCAATTTCCCCGCCGCACGGGGACGCGGCCCCGGTGGGCGGGGACGCCCGCCAGGCGACCGCCAAGAATGGGCCACCTGGGGTCGGCGGGCGATAAAAGCGGGCAAGGAAAGTCGGGACGGGCTCTCCTGGGCGGGGTATAGTGAGGTCGATGAATTCCTTGGAACAACTCAATGCCGCTCTCGCCTACATCGAGGAGAATCTGGACGGGGAGATCGATCCGCAGCGACTGGGCGCCATCGCCTGCTGTTCGGAATACCATTTCTCGCGGATGTTCTCGTTTCTAGCGGGGGTGGGGTTGGCGGAATACATTCGGCGGCGCCGGTTGACCCGGGCGGCCTTCGACCTGCGCGATCCGGAGGCGCGGGTGCTGGATGTGGCCCTCAAATACGACTACCAATCGGCGGACTCGTTCGCCCGTGCCTTCCAGGCACTGCACGGAGTACCGCCGTCCAAAGCCAGAGAAGCCACCCTCAAAGCCTATCCGCGCCTCAGCTTCCAACTCAGCATTCAAGGAGCCAGTGAAATGAACTACCAGATTGTCGAAAAACCCGCCTTTCACATCGTAGGCATCTACAAGCGGGTGCCGCTCATTTACGAAGGCATCAACCCGCACATTCAGCAGATGTGGCAAAGCCTGGACGAGGACCTGATCGGGCGGTTGAAAACCCTGTCCGACCTGGAACCTTCCGGCATCATCAGCGGCTCGACCAACTTCAGCGACAGTCGGGCCGAACTCAGCGAACTGGACCACTGGATCGGAGCGGCCACGACGCAGCCCTGTCCGGACGACCTGCAAGCTTTGCAAATCGAAGCGGGCGACTGGGCCGTCTTCGAAACCGTAGGACCCTTTCCCAAGACCATGCAAGACGTATGGGCGCGCATCTATTCGGAATGGTTTCCCGCCTCAGGCTATGAGCATCGTCGTGGGCCGGAACTGGTCTGGTGCGAAAAGCGCGACATAACGCTCCCCGACTTTCGCTGCCAAATCTGGGTCCCGGTTCAGCGCCAGGACGGATGACGGGGCGCCCCTCTTTACAACAAAACTTAACGATGTTATTTTAAATTACACCAACAATCAAGAAAGGGTCTCCCCGAAATGCTTTTCTTCGTGCTCAGCGCCCTGGCCCTGGTGACTTTGACCCTGACCCTCTACAAAATGGCGAAAGAGGGGACGCAGGACAATCTGGATGTGGCCAGCACGCTCATCAATGGCTATTGCGTAATGCTACTCTGGCAGGCTGCCTACGGAAGCAGCACTCATTCCAACATGTATGGCCTGGGCACCGTCCTCGGCCTGCTCCTCTTCGTTCCCGCCTCCACCATCGTGTCGGCCCTATGGTGGGCGCGCCGCGCGGCCAAGTAAGCCTCAAAGCAGGGAAGCGGACCTGAGCGGATAAAGCCGGAACTTCTACGACTATAAGGAGTTCAGCTATGTCCAGCCACCGTTATCACCCATCCAGCCTGGAGCCAAAGTGGCAGGATTTCTGGCTTAAGAACAAGACTTTCCGCACTCCCAACCCGGGCGATGCCGACTTTGACGCCAGCAAGCCCAAGTACTACGTGCTCGACATGTTCCCCTACCCCAGCGGGGCGGGACTGCACGTAGGTCACCCCGAGGGTTACACTGCCACCGACATTCTGGCCCGCTACAAGCGTATGAAGGGCTTCAACGTCATGCATCCGATGGGCTGGGATGCTTTCGGTCTGCCGGCCGAGCAGTATGCGGTGCAGACGGGCACCCACCCGTCCATCACCACCCGCACCAACATCGACAATTTCCGCCGCCAGATCCAGTCGCTGGGTTTCTCCTACGACTGGGACCGCGAGATTTCCACCACCCACCCGGCCTACGTGCGCTGGACCCAATGGATCTTCTCGCTGCTCTACGAGACCTGGTTTGACGAGGAGCAGGGCAAAGGTCGTCCTATCGCCGAGCTGCCCGTGCCCGAAGACCTCAAGGGTCTGCAGCGGGTCGCCTACATCAACTCCAAGCGCCTGGCCTACATCGACGAGATGGCGGTGTGGTGGTGCTCGGCACTGGGCACGGTGCTGGCCAACGAAGAAGTCATCGACGGCAAATCCGAGCGCGGCGGACATCCCTGCATGCGCCTGCCTCTGCGCCAGTGGATGCTGCGCATTACGGCCTACGCCAGCCGCCTGGGACGCGATCTGGACAACGTGGAGTGGCCGGAAGAAACCAAGAAACAGCAGCGCGAGTGGATTGGCGAAAGCCAGGGCGCCGAAGTGGATTTTCAGGTGGACGGCAGCACGGACAAGATCCGCGTCTTCACCACGCGGCCCGATACCCTGTATGGCGCCACCTTTATGGTGCTGGCGCCGGAACACACGCTGGTCACCAAACTCACCACTCCGGAGAACGCCGACGCGGTGCACGACTACGTGCTCAAAACCGCTTCCAAGAGCGAACTGGAACGTTCCGCCAATAAAGAAAAGACTGGTGTTCCGCTGGGCAGTTTCGCCATCAACCCGGTCTCCGGCCAGAAAGTCCCCATCTGGATCTCCGACTACGTGCTGGCCACCTACGGCACCGGTGCCATCATGTCGGTTCCCGGCCACGACGAGCGGGACGGCGAGTTCGCTCGTCAGTTCGGTCTGCCCATCATCCAGGTAGTGCAGGCTCCAGAAGGATTCGAAGGGGAGTGCTTTACAGGGGATGGCGTGGCCATCAACAGCCCGCTCTTTGACGGGCAGGCTACGCCTGAGGCCAAGAAATCGATCATCGCTCACCTGGAGAAAGAAGGCAAAGGCAAGGGAAAGACCCAGTATCGCCTGCGCGACTGGATTTTCTCGCGTCAGCGTTACTGGGGCGAGCCCTTCCCCATCCTTCACCGTCAGGACGGCAGCAGTGAGCTGGTGGCCGACGACCAGCTGCCGGTGGAACTGCCGGAACTGGAAGACTTTCGTCCTTCGGGAAACCCCGAACCGTTGCTGGCCAAGGCCCGCGAATGGATGAACACCAAGGACAGCGCCGGCAAAGATGCCATCCGCGAGACCAATACCATGCCCAACTGGGCCGGCTCCTGCTGGTATTATCTGCGCTTCATCGATCCGCGTAACCCGAACCAGCCCTGGGATGCGGAAAAAGAGAAATACTGGATGCCCGTCGATCTCTACGTGGGTGGACGCGAGCACGCCGTGCTCCACTTGCTCTACGCGCGCTTTTGGCACAAAGTCCTGTTCGACCGCGGCTTCGTCAGCACGCCCGAGCCCTTCCAGAAGCTCTTCCATCAGGGCATGATTTTGGGCATGGCCTATGAGGACCAGGAAAAGAAGCTGGTCCCCAGCGACCAGGTCACCGAAGTCGACGGCAACTTCATGGCCGACGGCAAGCCGGTCAAGCAAGTCGTAGCCAAGATGAGCAAGTCGCTCAAGAACGTGGTCAACCCGGACGACATTCTCAAAGAGTTCGGGGCCGATTCCCTTCGCATGTATGAGATGTTCATGGGACCGTTGGACATCACCAAGCCCTGGAATACCAAGGACGTGGGCGGCGTGTATCGCTTCCTGCAGCGTATCTGGCGCCTGATGGTGGACGATGAGACAGGCGGTTTGAAGCCGGCCGGTCAGGGCGATGCGCCCGAACTGGAGCGAGCTCTGCACCGGACCATCAAAAAGGTCGGTGACGACATCGAACGTATGGCTTTCAACACGGCTATCTCGGCCATGATGATCTTCCTCAACGAAGCCTCGGCCAACAACGCACCGCTGCTCTCGCAGTCGCAGCGTGAACGGCTGGTGCTAATCCTGGCGCCCTTTGCTCCGCATATGTGCGAGGAACTGTGGGAGCGTCTGGGCCATAAAAAGACGCTGGCGTATCATGATTTTCCGAGCTACGCGGAAGATATGTTGCTGGATGACGTCATTGAAGTTCCGGTGCAGGTCAACGGCAAGCTGCGCGCGCGCCTGCAGGTCTCGCCCGAAATCGACAAGGATGAACTCGAAAAAATGGCTCGCCAGGCGGTAGCCGAGTGGCTGGAAGGCAAGGAAACGAAGAAAGTGGTCGTGATTCCCAAGCGGATGGTCAATCTGGTCGTCTCGTGATGCAGTTCTTCAATACGCTTTCTCGTCAATCCGAAGAATTCGTGCCCATGGAGGCCGGCAAGGTTTCGCTGTATACCTGCGGCCCCACCGTGCACGATTTCGCCCACATCGGTAACTTCCGCACCTACGTTTTCGAGGATCTGCTGCGCCGTTACCTCAAATATCGCGGCTACCAGGTGACTCAGGTCATGAACTTGACCGACGTGGAAGACAAGATCATCAAGAAGTCGATTGCGGCCGGACTCAACTTCAAGGAGTTCACCAAGCCCTACATCGAGGCGTTTTTCGAGGATCTGGGAAGGCTCAACATCGAGCCGGCCGAGCATTACCCAAAGGCCACCGAATACGTGGACGGCATGGTTGAGATGATTCGCGATCTTTTGCAAAAGGGCATCGCCTATCGCTCGGAAGACGGCTCGATCTACTACAACATCACCAAGTTCCCCGACTACGGTGAGCTGGCCCACATCTGCGTGGACGAGCTGGTGAGCGGCGCCCGCGTCGCCCAGGATGAATATGAAAAGGACAGCGCCTGCGACTTCGCCCTCTGGAAAGCCTGGGACGAAGCCGACGGTCACGTCTACTGGGATCAGTACGAGGATTTGGGCAAGGGCCGGCCGGGCTGGCACATCGAGTGCTCGGCCATGAGTCGGGCCATTCTGGGCGACAGCTTCGACATTCACTGCGGCGGCGTGGACAACATTTTCCCACACCATCAGAACGAGATCGCGCAATCGGAAGCCTACAGCGGCAAGAAGTTCGTCAACTACTGGTTGCACTCGGAGCATCTCCAGGTGGAAAGCCACAAGATGAGCAAGTCGCTGGGCAACTTCATCACCCTGCGCGACCTGCTCAGCGCCGAGGGCAATCCCAGCGGCCGGGCTTACGACCCTATGGTCATTCGCTTTTCGCTGCTGAGCGTGCCCTACGGCAGTCGACTCAACTTCAAGTACGAAGGCCTGCAGCAAGACGAAAAAGGCATGGAGCGGATCGTAGCCCTGCTGCGCCGGGCCGCCGAAACCGAGGGCGAAGACCCCGTCAGCGACCTGATTGAAAAAACGCGAGCCGACTTTGTCAAACACATGGACAACAACTTGCTGATCACCGAGGCTTTGGCGGTGCTCTTCAACTTCGTCACCGAAGTCAACAAACGGATGGATGCGGGCCCGATCGACGGCCGGAAGGTAGTGGAATTTTGGAACGAAATCGACCAGGTGCTCGGCCTAAAGCTAAAGGACAAACTTCAGACCGGCCCGCTGGACGCGGACATCGAGAAGCTGATCGAGGAGCGACAGGCGGCCCGAAAGGCCAAGAACTTCGCCCGCAGCGACGAGATCCGAAACCTGCTGCTGGCCCAGGGGATCGTGCTGGAGGACACTCCGCAGGGAGTCCGCTGGAAGCGCAGCAGTCCTTAATCTGGGGTAAACGCACGGTCTACGAGTTTCTGCGCAAGGAAGCTCCCCTGCAGCGCATCTATGTGACCACCGACGGGGCCGGCCTGGGGCGCGAGTTCTTCGAACTGGCCAAAGAACAGGCCATCCCGGTGGTGCGCAGTCAGAAGATGCGTCTGGACTCGATGACCAATCGAGCCAATCATCAAGGCGTGGTGGCCTCGCTCGGCGAGCGCTCCTTCGCCTCCTGGCAAGAAGTGCTGGAAGCCGTCGCGATTTCCGATCGAAAAATGCTGGTGCTGGCTCTGGACGGCGTGCAGGACCCGGGCAACTTTGGGGCTTTGCTGCGCACGGCCGAAGGCGCCGGAGCGCAGGGTGTGGTGGTGGCTTCGGCCGGCAGCTGCCCTCTGAGCGCGACCGTCAGTAAAGCCAGCGCGGGCGCCGACGCTTACCTGAAGGTGGCCCGCAGCGACCGGTTGGATCGAGTGCTGGGCGGACTGGCGGACGAAAAGATCCAGGTGGTGGCCACCGTGCCCGACGGCGAGTTGAACTACTGGGAAGTGGACTGGAAGCGCCCCAGCGTGCTGGTGCTGGGAGCCGAAGGTTCGGGCATCAGCGAGAGCGTTTTGCGGCGTTGCACTCACAAGGTGCGTCTGCCCATGCTGGGCAAGGTCGAGTCTCTGAACGTGGCCGCCAGCGCGGCGGCGGTCCTGTACGAGGCGGTTCGGCAGCGTTCATGAAGCGCTTGCTGGCGTGCCTGCTGTTGACCGGCCTGGTTGCCGCCCAACCGGAGGCGCGCTACCCCAAGGAGACAGCGGCTCAGTGGTTGGGCCTGCTGACGGTGCGAGCCGCCTTCAACGAGAACAGCGGCCTGGAGACGGTTTCTCCGATGACCATTCTCAAGAAGCGAGACGTTGCTTTTGAGGGGGTCGGCATCGCTCCCACCCGCGTGGCCAATAGCGCCCGGCCGAAGACAACCTGGACCGTGCCCCCATTTGCCACCATCGGGCCTCCGGGCACGGAGGAGGCCACTCCGGCCGCCCCCACCCTGCAGGCTCCCGTCTTCGCCGACGTTAACACCGAAGCGGAAGCCCCCAGTCCCTTTCTACGGCCCAAGGCCGGTCCCAATCAGGTGCAGGCCCGCTTTCGCGACTTCGAAATTCCCGCCGCCGTATCCCGTGCCTGCTACGCCTCCAACGACCAGGGCGTCTTCGAATTTTCGCTCTACGGGGGAACCTCGAGCTTCGCCGCCGAGGACGCCTTCGAGGCTCTGTCGGCCGCGCTGGACAACCGACAGGAGCTCAAAGGCTATGGTGAGCGCAGTATGCTGGGCGAGTATAAAGAGCAGACCGCCAGGAAATACCTGGAAGAGAAGCGCTTCGATTCCATCGAGGTGGTGGGCAAACCCCAGCCCGACCTGATCGACCCGGGCTTGAACGCGGCCAAGAAAGCCCCCGCCTTCAAGGACATTTCCACCAAACCGCTCTCCAGCGGTCACCTGGATCTTTCCAAGCTTCCCAAGCCCAAGCAGGCACCGCCGCGGGCCCCGCGAGATTACTGGGTGCTGCTGGCCTACTATCCGGACAAAGCGCTGGCTCTCGAATTTGCCGTGGACAAGCGACTGGGCAGCCCGCAAAACCTGGTGGACCTGGCCAATCAGATGCACAACCGTCTCAAGCCAAGACTCCCCTGAAGATACCCGGCCCGTCGCGAGGATGCGCCCCTTCTCTTTGGAAAGAGAGCGGATGAAAACCGCTCTCCTTTTGCTCTTACTGGCCGGCCCGCTGTGGGCCCAGACCTTCGAAAGTCAGGCTGCTCAAGCCACCCAGCTGATGCAGCAGCACAAATTGGAGAAAGGCAACGGCGTCAAAACGCCGTGGAGCGAACGCGACAAAGCTTCTCTGGCCGGCGATGCCTGGCTGCAGGCGGCCCAACTGGCCACCACCGACGCCCAGCGCTTTCAGGCCTACGAATCGGCCGGGCTGGCCTATACCGACAGTCAGACGCTGGCCGACGACGCGCTCAAGGCCTTTCGCCTGGCGCGCGACGTAACCGGGGCCTCCGGCGAAGAGCGGGCTCGGGCCGGCATCCAGGCCGCCAACCGAGCCCGTACCCGGGCGGAGTGGGAGCTGGTGCTGGCCGTCGCGGGAGCTACTCCACAGCAGCGGGCCAAAGCCTGGGACGAAGTCGGCAAGTCCTATATCGTAGAGTCCAAGAAAGCACCCGAGCTCAACCTCAAAATCGTGGAAGGCTACGAAAAGGCCGCCGAACAGATGGCCCAATACGACCCGAGAGCGGCGGACACCGAGCTGGGCATCGCCTCGGTGGTGGCTCAATCGATTCCTCAGAAAGCCACGGCGGTAGCGGCGATTGACCGCATCCACAAGACCCTGCTGGCCCTGCCTCTCAACCCCGAGCAAAAAGCGCTGCGCAATGCGATGATCGAGTTGCGCTGGGGAGACGGCCTGCTCAAGGTAGGCGCCAACGAACGAGCCACCGGCTTGTGGCTGGCGGTGGGCAAAAACACCGCCTATCCGGCCGACCAGCGAGAGGAAGCCTACCTCAAAGCGGCCGACGCCTGGAAAGCCCAATCGAAGGTGGACCAGTCCCTGGCCGCTCTGGCGGCGGCTGCCCCGCTGCGAGGAGACAACTTTGTCTACCGCGCCAAAATCGCCGACAAACAGCTGGAACTGATGGAAGCCCACAAGCGCTATGCCGACGAGCTCAAAGTAGTGCAAGCCCTGGCCAAGCATCCCAAGCTTCCGGCAGATCGGAAGGAAACGCTAATCGTAGAACAGGCACGGCTGCTCTACAAACTGGCCAGGAAGAAGGAAGCCGAGGCTCTCCTGCTGCCGCTCTGGACCCAGCCACCGCGCGGCGGGGACAGCATTTATTCGGTGGCCGTGACCCGAGCCCAGGCGGCCATCGATGGCAAAGACCTGGTCCGCGCAAGATTGGAAATCGAGGCCGGACTGGCCCGGCTAAGAGAAATGAGAGCTCCAACCCAGCAACTGGAATACATCAGCGCCCGTCTCTACGTAGCCGAAAAGAAATACACGAAAGCCTTGGAAGCTTACGCCGCCTGTTGCACAACCAACGTGGGGGTGCAGCCGTCGGCCCAGCTTTTCCAGGAGGTGCGCAACCTGTTTCAGCAGACGCTCCAGGAGAAGCGTCTGGAGGACGCCCGTGCCATCGTGCAGGCTGTGGCCGGCTGGCGCGTCGAGGCGATCTACCAGGCCCTGATGACGGCCCAACTGGCGGTTGCGACCGGCGATGCGGCCGGCGGCAACGCCGCGCTGGCTCGCTGCCGGGAAGAACTCAAGCGCTTCTATGGATCGGCCAAAGAAGGGGTCGAGAAAGAAATAACCGCCGTCGAGGCAGCCTTGAAGCGATTGTGAACGAGTTATGAACGAACTTTGGCCTTTGGTAGTACTTTGGTAGAAGGCAGCCCTCTAAGCTAAGTCCATCCCACTCCCCTGGAGGCCGCGATGAACTTACTCCCCAGCCTGACCCAACTGAAGAAATCCTGCGAAGCGCTGCACGCGCCGGCTGCCAAGCCCGCCCCCGCCAAAAGCCACGAGCCCAGTTTGCTGCAGCGTGGCGGCCAGGTGGTTCGCGATTTGTTCGTGCCCGGACACCAGGGTGAAAAAGCTCGCATCCACTCGCAGTATCAGCTGATGAAGAAGCTGGGAATGCACCAGGCGATGGATGCCCAGGCCCAGCCGCAGGATCTGGTCAGCCGAACGGGGCGGGCGCTGCACAAGGCCAGTGCCGTAACTCAGGAGGCGATTACGGTGGCCGGAGCCCACTGGGACGGGGAAGCGCGCACGGCGACCGGACCCTACCGCGCGATGGTGGGCGCGGCCCAGGGTTTTCAGTCGAGCGCTCAGGGCGCCTATTCCACGGTCAAGTCTCTGACCAAGCTCAGTGTGAACGCCGCCGAATTCGGCTATCACTCACTCAAGGGCGAGGTCGACTTGGGCGACCTGCTGCGCAAAGGCGGTGAGGGAGCGCTGGTCCTGGCCGAAAAAGGCTCGCGTTACGTGGCCTCCGGGCAGTTGCGCAGCGACACCAAGAGATTCACGAAACACGTTGGCGAGGGCCTGCGAAACGCCTGGGACGACCCAACTTTACAGATCCCCAAGACCCTGGCCGCGCTGGCCGGCACGGTGGCCCTGGCGGGCGGTGTCAGCCGAGTCGGCGGCACCCTGGGGCGCGCTCTCGTGGGCGGCGGAGAAACGGGCGTGGCCGTCGCCGCGGGAACCGGAGAAGCAGCCGCAGCCCCCCAGATGGCGCGGGCCGCGGCCGCAGTGGAAGCTGGCGAAACGGCAGCCGCGCCGGCGATGGTCGAGGTCGAGCAAACCGCCGCCACGGCGGCTCCCAGAGCGGCCGAAGGAGTGGGTCGGGTCGTGCCCAAGAACTCCCCACAGACCGGTGCCGGTGCTTCGGCTTCCGGAGAAGGCACCGTCTATACCCGCGACTGGCCCCGCCGCACCAGTGCGCCGGCCGCTCGTCCGGCAGCCGCACCCGCAGCTCGACCGGCGCCCCCTCCCGCAGCCCCAGCCGCGCCCGCCCCGGCCCCTCCGGTCGTGTCTACCCCTGTTGCTCCCGCTCCGCCCCTACCGGTGGCTCCGGCCGCCGTGGAACTGCCGGCCAGCGCCCTTTCAGCTCCGGCCGTGAAGACCACCTTCTGCCTGCCGGCCAGCAACTATGCTCCCCTCCCCCACCGCCTGATGCAGTTTACGGAGCCGGTGGAATCGCTCCTCAACCTGACGGTCTAGGACTAAAAGTCGAATTCGAGCCATTTCAGAAAGATTGGACCGCCCCAAATGGTGACAATCCCACCCAGAGAAAGAAAAATCCCGAAGGGAATCATAGCCTTGGCATCTTTTCCAAGCAGAGTCATGGGAATGGCCATCAGAGCTCCCAGCATGAATGCCAACATCGGAGCCATCAGGGCCAGTGGCCAACCGACCAGAAGTCCGAGCACCCCGGCCCACTTGGTGCAGCCCCGGCCCATTTGCCCGGTGCGTTCGATCAACCAGAACAGGGCCAGACAGGCGGCGCAACCCGCCAGCGCCATCGGCAAGCCGGCCAGGGGCCGGACCAGTCCTAGAAAAAACCCGAAGACGGTCAGTTCGTCGGGAATCGGATAGTCGGGAGGTCGGAGGTTGATGGCCGCCACCACCAGGCTTAGCAAAGTCACCACCACGGCCAGCGAGGGCACGGGCAGAACCCAGCTGCAAAGCCCGCCAGCCAACGCCCCTAAAAGAGCGGCCACGGACAATCTCTTCAGGTCGAGAGGTGGCTCTTCGTTCTCTGGTGTCTGCATTATCCAATCTTCCCGAGGGAAGCTGGCGACCCCTTGGTAGCCGGAACGGTCAAGAGAAGTTCATTCAGGAAAGGAAAACAGCTATGGACGGAATTCGAATGGGATATGGCCTGGAATGTGCCGCGTTTCGGCGAGCGGCCAGTCGCTACGGGTTGGACGGTGCGGTGTATCTCAGTCAGGTGCAGCGCAGCTGCTCCGAGGTCCCCCCTCCACCGCCACCGCCTCCGCCCCCGCCGCCGCCACCTCCTCCGCCACCTCCTCCGCCACCTCCTGAGCCACCGCCGCCACCGCCGCCGCCTCCACCGCCTCCGGAAGAGGCAGCGCGAATCGACCGGTACCTGGCCGAAGTGGCCCGGAGCCGCCAGGGAACGACGGTCTACAGTCGGGGACAAAATGGACCGCTGGTGGAGTTCTGAATCCGATTCGCGCAATACAGAAAAATAGCATCATTCGAACCTGAATCGACGTATGGCTACGAGCCTTCCATTTCACGACCTGGAACAGTCGAGCAAAAAAAAATGCAGGATCTGGACTTCCCCGGCGGAACATGGAAAGGTGGACCCAGGGCAACTCCAGAGTCTGCTCCAACCCGAGCAGAAGCTGATCCTCTTGTATCGCGAAGGCGGCCAGTGGCAGACTTCGTCGAGCGGATCCGATTGGGACTTCTCCAACGGTTCCGCTCGACTGGTCCTCATCCAGGAGGTGGATCGGGAACGGCAACCCGCCATTGTCATGGACGCCCATCAGGACGAACGCTTTCTGACCTGTCCTCTCGCCCCGTTTCGCTCCGCCCTGTGCTGCCCCATCTTGGACGGAGGTTCCCTGCTGGGCTTGCTCCTGGTCGAAGACCGCAAGAGCGCGCGGGCTTTCAACTTTGAGCAGCTACAAAGCTGGGCCTCGCGTTCCGCCCAACTGGCCCCATCCCTCAAACCCGAACCGACTCCGCCACTCGATCTGCGCAAACCTCTGGCCCTGAGCGGTCTGGCCTTGCTGCTGCTGGCCATTCCCTTCTGGTTTGGAGGTCCGAAGGAAAAGCCCCAACAACGCCAGGCCCAGGTGAACACGCTGTCGCGCCAGGAAATGCCGGCGGCCACAGTGGCCGAGAGCTACCTGGCCGGGTTGCGCAGCGGCAATCTGAACGGCGCCTACCGCCTGCTCACCTCCGCCTCGCAAAAGTCCCTGAGCGAAGCCCTTTTTATCGAACGCACCCGAGGCTGGCTGGCCGCCTCCGACCGTGCCTGGGGTCTGAAATTTCGACAAATCAAGGTGATTCGAGCGGGTCCAACCCTCTGTCAGGTGCAGGTGGTGCCGCAGGGGCAGGCTTCGAAACAAGAGCTTTGGACCTGGGACCTGGTGCGCGAAGAAAGCGGGTGGCGTCTCAAGAACGCTCCCGGGGCGGGCGAATCGTGACTCGTTATCGACGCGGAGTCTCGCTACTTTTAGAAACGATTGTAACGCTGGGTCTGTTCGCGGCCGCCCTGTTGGTCACCATGGGCATCATCACCGGAGTCTCCCAAAGCTCAAGTCAGTCTCGCGAGTACACCCTGGCGAGAGATACCGCTCGTCAGGCGATGGAACAGCAGCGGGTGCTGCCCTACGCCTCGATCGGCAGTCCGGCCACCCCACCCTATCTGGTGGTGGTCCCTTTCACCAACAACGGGCAGACCTCCAGCGTGGACTTCACGGTCACGATTCAGGTCAGCGAGCCGGCACCCGGAAAATACAAGGACATCGTGGTCACGGTGGCCTGGAAACACGGCGACCTGACCCGCCAGATCCAGCTGGAAACCAGCGCCTCCAATGTCTAAGGCAGCCAGGCGCCGAGCCTTCACCCTGATCGAGGCGACCGTGGCCCTGGCCGTGGCCGGACTCTTGATGGCCGGCTTGACCAGTCTGGTGATCTACGCTCTGCGCTGCCTGCGCCAGTTCACCGCCTACAATGGCGTCCAGCAGCAACTGCTCTCCGCCACTCGCTCGCTCAGCGAGGATCTGAGTCTGTCCAACACGGCCAGCATGGTCTTGGGAGTGGCGGATTCGTGCGTCATGGGCTCGCCCTACGAACTCAGGGAGACTCCCGACCACGAAAGGTATGCTTTCGTGGGCTCGGACCTGGCTTACCGAACCTGGGTGTGCTTTTACCGCAACGCCGGCGGTGAACTGCATCGCGCCGAACAGTCGATGGGAGCCAGTTACCCGGTCAGCTCCATCCCGGTCGGAACGCGTCCCACCCTGGCCGTCTTTTCCGCCCTGGGTCAGCCCAGAAACCGCACGGTGGCCCGCAATGTCAGCGAATTCCGGGTGGATGCGACCACCACCGCCGCCACCGTGCAACTGACTTTAAAAGTAACCCTGCAGGTGGATTCGACTCATCTGACCGAGTTGCGCACCAGCACCCAGGTACGAGTTCGCAATTAGCTCAGAAGGTTTGCTGGCTGACCACCAGGGCGGTGGTTCCACCGCCGGGCATTCCGGCTCC
Organism: Vulcanimicrobiota bacterium; assembly: GCA_017307785.1. Taxonomy (GTDB): domain Bacteria; phylum Vulcanimicrobiota; class Xenobia; order Xenobiales; family JADMJV01; genus JADMJV01. The sequence goes on from JAFKGI010000019.1 coordinate 85,893, forward strand.
CGTACTGTTGGGGTCATAGTGGAGATGGGAGCCTCCGCGGATTTCCAGCGACTCCCCGATGAGATTGCCATAAATCGTGCCGTCTCCTCGCAGCGAGACGGGTGAGCTGGGGGCATAAAAGATGCCGTAGGAAGTGCCGCCGCTATTGATGTTTACGGCACCGCTATTGATCATGAACTTCATGTTGTTGGGATTCTTGGTCGGATTCAGCAAAGAACCGACGTTCACATCCAAGCCGGATTGAATATAGATCTGCACGGCCGAGCTGATGGCCAGTTGGCCACCTCCCGTCACCTGCAGAGACTTGAAGACATAGGTCCCGGGCGCCAGATTGAGCGTGGCCCCGCCATTGACGGTCACATCGCCGAAGGCCCCGGGCGTCCAGTTGACGGTGGCCCCACCGGTGGCTCCCGTGGCCGGCAGGGCACTGGGATCGCTCGGTAAGGTGACCGGCGTCAGCGGAATGGCGCTGCTCAAGGCGCCCAGCGTGCCCGAGATGGTGGACCCGCCGCCCACGGTAATCAAAGAGGTCGAGGCTCCCGGCCCGACATAGGCCGCCCCGGCGATGTGCGAGCCACCGCCCAGGCTGATACCGGCCCCGGGGGTGTTGACGGCTACCGAAGCCGGGTTGGGCAGCACCAGATCGGTGAGAGGGTCGCGAGAATCAACGGAAGAGTCGCCGTTCAGACTGATGCCGTTGACGGTCAGGGCGGCGTAGTTGAGAGCTCCCACCCCGGTCTTGATCATCATTCCCACCTGCTTGGTCTTGCCCGAGGGCACCGCGCCGGTGGAGAGCACGTAGGTCAGCCCGGCCGGCACGGTCACCCCCTGGGGAGTGAGCGCTCCCGAAGCAAACAGCCGCACCGAGAACTGCGAACCGGTCACCGGCAGGGTCGTGTTGGTGGTAGGTGGCGTCCAGCTGGAACTTAGAGCCAGCTCCTTGGCGGCGCGCCAACCGCCCGCTTCGGCCGCGTAGACGGCCTGGTCGGCCTGGACCGACTGAAAGGAACCCGCCAGATTGCCGCTGCCGAGCAACACCATCGCCGAAGTCAGGCTGACCAGCACGCTCACGATCAGCAGTCCCGCCACCAGAGTGACCCCACGTCTCTTCGATGCCATAATCCATAGGATACCCGAAAGATGGCCAAAGTGCATCCTGCGGTTTCAGAGATCAGGAAAGACTTTCTTGCAAACGCTCGCGGGAGAGAATGTACAGGGTGGTTCCGACCTTCTCCAGGCCGCCCTCACGCACCAATTGTCCGATGGACTTGCTCAGGGAGGCGGGCTTGACCTGCAGTTGCTGGGCCAGTTCTTGCGTGCAGAACCGGCTCTCCTCCGACTCCAACAGTCGCTGCGCCAGCCGGCGCTTCAGGGAACTGCGACTGTGCACCAGGCGACTGGCCACCCGGCGCAGGCGATCGGCCTGCATCAGCAAGATCGTCTGCATGCGCTCCGGATCGCTGCGAATCCACTGGATGAACTCAGATCGACCCAGACGGCGAATACGGGTTTGACCCCGAGCGCGCACCGTGCCACTGTGCGACTTGCCGTCGAGACAAGACATTTCGCCCAGGATCTCTCCGCGATGAAGCACCGTGAACACGGTGGTGCCGCCATCCTGGGAGGCACCGATGACCTCCATCGCCCCTTCCTCGATAACGGCCACGAAGGAACTGGGATCTCCCTGCTTCCAAAGAATCTCTCCGGGCTCCAGGTCGACCAGAAAACCGGGCAGGCTCTCCGTCACCGGAGCCACCTCTTCGGGCCTGGCCGCGGGAGAAGCGCTGAGCAAGGCCGGCTCGGACAACCTTTCCAGCGCCAGGGCCACTTCTCGCATGGAGCCGAAACGCTGCTCTGGCTCTCTGGCCAGCAGTCGCCCCAGCAAATCCCGCAAATCCTGTGGGCAAGAGTCCGGCAAGGCGTGGGGAGGCTGACTGAGGATGGCCAGAATGGTGGCACCCGGTCCGTCTCCAGAGAAAGGCGAACGACCCGTCAACAGCTCGTAAAGCGTGACCCCAAAAGCCCAGAGGTCGTGGTCTGGAGTAGCCGGCAGGCCCTGACAGGCCTCCGGACTCATATAGTTGACCGTTCCCAGAGCGGTTCCCATGTGGGTCAGCGGTGCCCAGGCTCCGCCCAGGTGGGCGACTCCAAAGTCGGTCAGGCGAGCCTGCCCGTCCTCACTGAGGAGAATGTTGTCCGGCTTGAGGTCACGGTGGACGATCTGCAGCCGGTGCGCCCGGGTCAGAGCGTCGGCGATATCGAGCATCCAGTTCAAGGCCAGATTCGGCGCCACCGGTCCCGAGCGCAAGGCGCCCCGCAGGCTGCCTCCGCCCACGTAATCCAGAATCAGGTAAAAGCGACCTTCACTCTCGAAGGATTCCCGGCAACGCACGATATTGGGATGGCTCAAACGGCGCAGAGCTTCCCCTTCGCGCAGAAAGCGCTCGACCATGGACGGGTCGGGAGCCAGATCGAAATGCAGGGCCTTGATGGCCACCATCTCCCCGGAAGCCCGGTGGGTGGCGCGCAAGACCTCGCCCATCCCTCCCCTTCCGACCACTTCATGAAGAAGATAGCGGTCGAGCAGATGGCGGGGATGGCTCACGGCCGCCGCCTCAGCTGACGACGTAGTCTCGAGTCAACACGCCGCCTTCGTAGGAGAGCGTCTCTTCCACGAATTTGTCGACCTGTTCTTTCTGCTGGTCGGTGATCTGGGTAAAGAGGATGCCGGCCCAATGGCCCTTTTTGGGGCTGGGAAGGCACCACTTGACCAGACCCTGGACGTCGAAAGCGGGCAGACGATGGTCTTCCAACTCGAAACGAATCTTGATGGTGCTGCCTTCGGCCAGAGGCTGGTCGACCTGCAGGCGCATGCCCTCGCTGTGAATGTCGTGGGTCACGCACTTGAATCCGGCCACCTGAGGGGACATCGCGCCCAGCACGCGGGTCAGGCGAACACGACTGCGCTTTTCTTCCCAGCTTGGGGGCAACTCTCCGCCGGCATTGGCGATCTCCGCTTCTTTGGGGATGAGCGGCTGCAGGAGCGCCCCCAGATCACTGCCTTCGGGCAGGCTGGCCCAATAGAGCTGTTTCTCGGGGAAGCCCTGGTCGATTTGGACAGCGGCTTCCTTCTCCAGCTCGATCTCGGCGTTGAGCAAAATGACGGTCAGGGGTCCGTTGGCCAACGGGGTTTCGGACTTCAACTCCAGAGTGTCCCCGTCAAAGCCGACGACCTCGACCTGAGGGGGTGGGGTTTTGGCGGGCTTACCACGGAAAGCGGAAAACATAGGGACGATACCTCCAGGTCAAGCTGCTTCTGCGCCCATGGAGGAAAACCCCTCGCGCAGCGCGGAGCATACCGGTTCATGGGTATCACCTCCGGGTCCACCAAGCTCCCTTTTGACGTCTGTTTTCCCGCGCACCTGAAGCATTTGTTGCGCAGCTTGAGCGAGCAGGTGCAGCAAGGCGACAACGCAGCCTTCCAACAGACCATCAAGTGGACGCTGGAGTTTCTGATGCGTTACTGGGCCGGGGCCGCTCTGGGAGCGCTGGACCGGCTGCACGGCAGCAGCGTGCCCATTCCCCCCCAACCGAGCTGGAACGATACTCTGAAGCTGCTGCGTTACGCGGTCATGGCCTGGGAGGGTCATCCCCAGTCCAGCTTTCGAACCCTGCTGCGCCTGGGCTTTTTCGAAGCAGGCGATCCTCCCCGGCCGCGCCTGCAATGCCGCTGGCTGGGCATCGCCGGCGAGTGGACGGCCGACGCCGCCCCGGCCGAGGAAGGCAGCCTCTGGGAAAATCCCGACCAGGAACTGACCGGCAGCAACGCGCGCTATCTAGAGTTGATCTCGGAATGGCTGAGGGCCAGCCGACCGCTTTTCGTCAAGCTGAATCGGCGCTACAAGGAGCAAGACGGTCAAATCACCGTCAGCCTGGAGGACGGCCGAGGCAAGCAGTTGCCGTTTTTACCCGAGCCGCTCTGGAATAAATACGCCCCGGAATGGAACCTGGAGCTGATCGCCCAGGCCGAGGCGGCGCCCACACTGGCCGAACTGCCGGTGCTGACCCCCACGGTCGAAGCCGATCTGAGCGAGGTAGCTTCGGCCGAGTGGTACGAGGAAAGCATCGCCGATATTTTGGGCGAGGTGGCGGCACCGGTCGAAGCACCGCCCTCGCTGGAGCTACAGTTACCCGCTGCGGAAGTCCAGGAGCCGGAGCCCTCTCAGGAACCCGAGCCGACCGTCGAGCCCGAGGCCGAGGCCCTACCCTTGCCGGAACCAGAACCAGAACCGGAACCTGAGCCCGAACCCGAGCCGGTGGTTGAATCCTTTGAAATCGCCCCCCCGGCTCGTGCGCCCAAATTTTCCTCCCAGGAACCGCTGGGGCTGGACGACGGCCTGGACGCGCTGCTGGGCCTGGATGCTCCTCGCGTTTCCAGCGCGGCACGCTGGCGGCCGAGGCCTCTGGAATTCCCCTCGACCCTGCCCAATGGCGTGCGCCGCCAGATGGACGTGGCTCGCCGCGCCGTCATGGACTACGCCAACCTCAGTGAAGAAACCGACGCTTCGCGGCGCAATTTGGCGGCCGGGCTGCTGCCCGGAATTTCCTGCCTGCTGGAATTGACGGCGCGCGTGGCCTGCGCCGGCCTGGCCCAGGTGGCGCCGCTGCCGGAACCGCTGCGCGTGGCCCTGCAACAGCCGGTGCCGGCCGGTCAATCGGTCAAGCTGCTGCACTTTGCCTGGACCGCCCTGATGGAATATCCCAAGCAGGTAGCCGCCACCCTGCTGCAGCAGTTGTTTTTCGAACTGAACGCGCCCGACGTGCCGCGTTTGCACGCCCGTTGGCTGGGCCTGCCCGATGCGCCCATGATCGGTCTGCAGCACGTGACCTTCTGGGTGCGTCTGGCGGGCGGCCAGATTCAGTCCAACGAATCCGAATTCCAGTCCCAACTGCGGGAACTGCTGGACGCCCTGCAACTCTGGTTGGTGGCTGGCTCCCCGCTCTGGACCGCCTGCGACCCGGACCTGTACATTCGCCCCGACGGACACTGGTCTGGCTCGATCACCTTGGGCAGCGAAAGCTTCCAGCTCGACCCGGAAACCGAAGCCCAGGAACCCCTGGAAGTGCTGCTGGCCCGCTGGCGCCAGGTCTGTTCCGCCCAGCGCCCGCCTTTCTTCGTGCTGGACGAAGTGCTGGAGTTCGTGGAATCCGTGGCCGCCGGCAGCGGTCTCATGGTGCAGGGTCCCAGCGCCGTGGGCAAGAGCTTCCTCATTCGCGACCTGGCCATGCGTCAGCCTCAGGTCGGCACCTACCGCTACGGCTGGCTGCCGGTCAACAGTCGCGACCACTTTGCGCTGGAGCAACTCAACTGGCGCCTGCACGAGCTCAACCAGGCCGGATTCCCCTGGCATGCCTTGGGTCCGGCGGCCCTGGCCGACCTGCAGCGCCACAGTTCGCGCGAGCATCTCTTCGCCCATTATTTTGCCGCTCTGCAGGAGCGCAACCACGGGCACAGCGAGCCGGTTCGCCTGGTGTTGCTCGAGGATGACGTCTTTCAGCCCGACGAACTGCTCTGGTGCCACCTCAATCTACCCGATCCTTTCGTGTGGGTCGGGGCCTGTGAAGAAGAACTGCCGGTCGCCTGGTCGGCCCCCAATCCGCCGGCTCGCCTGCCCATTGCCAAAGAAGACCTGGCCTATCAGAAGCTGGCCCTGGATTTTCTGCAGCAAAATTTGGACTGGCAGAAACCGCAACAGCTCGAGTTTGTCAAATCCAGTGGGGACGATCTGCTGGTGGTGCGGCTCTGGGTGGGCGCGCTCGAATCCGGACTGGTCAACAAGAGCCAGGACTTGCCCTCGCCTGAAGAGACCCCGGCCTGGATCATATCCAAGGTTTTGGAAGATCGCCTGGCCCGCTCCGTGCTGTTTTTACTCAGCGCCGGCGAAGATGGACTGCCGCTTGAGGAACTCAGTGAGGCACTCTGGTCGCAGTCGCTGCGCTGCTTACTGCAGCACTATTCCTGGCTGGTGGTGGAACGCGGCGAGTCGCGCATCTGCCTGCGCCATCCGCGCCTCTGGGAAGCGGTGGTGGAACAGGGCGGCGAAGAACGGCTCGAAACCATTCGCCAATTCTGCCAGTATATGGTGGTCAAGCTCAACACCACCGGCCAGCTCAACATCAACCTGGAGGAACTGCTGCACTGGATCGCTCAGGCCCGGGCCGGCGAAGCCAGCTGGACGGCCCTGCAAAGCGAAGATTTCAAACGCTGGAAAGAAAACCAGATCCACCACTACGACAACATCGGCCAGGGCTATCGAAAAGTCCAGCTGGTCAGCAACTGGCTGGCGGTTTTGGAGATCGCTCTGCAGTGGGGTCGCGACAACGCGCCGCTACAGCTGCACGAGGTTTTGGAAGAACAGCTCTGGAGCTACAGCAGCCGGGCCCTCACCTACCGCGGTCTGGGCCGCCTGCACGACGCCCTGCTCGACGTGGAGCAATCCATCGCCGGCTTCCGCCCTCTGGTTGAGCAACGTCCGGAACTGACCAATGGTCTGGCCGCCGCCTTCAATCGTCGCGCCGAGGTGCTGCGCGAATTGGGCCGTCACGCCGCCGCCATTCAGGACGCCGATGTGGCCGTGCAAATGTATGCGGATATTTCCGCCCAGGACGCCGCTCGCTGGGAACCGTTGTGGGCCCTCACGCTGCATCATCGCAGCATGCTGCATCAGGAAATGGGCCGACTGGAAGAAGCCGAGTCCGATCTGAAGAGCGCCCTGGAACACTATCAGCCGCACCGGGACAGCCTGCGCTCGCGCATGCGCCTGGATCTGGTGCAGGCCTATCTGAGCCGGGCCCGCCTGGCGGCCCGACGCGGCGACGGTTTGCTGGCCCGCGATGATGGTCTGCGTTGTTTGGAGCTGCTGCAGCGTTTCCATGAAAGCTGGACCGAGCTGCGCGTGCTGGAAGCTCAGGCTCAGACCCAACTGGCCGAAGCCCACCGCCTGTTGGAAGACGAAACGCGAGCGCTGGAAGCCTCCGACCACGCCACCGGGCTCTGGAAAGAATTGATCGATGAGGGCCGCCTCGACCTGCGCGAAGTTTACGCACAGGAACTGTGCCGACGCGGACAGTTGCTCTACGACGTGTCGCAGCTCGATGCCGCCTTCGAAGCGGCTCAAGCCGGCGTGGACTTGATGCTGCAACTGGTCGAATCGGAAGGGCGCGGGGATGTGGCCACCTGGTTGAGCCAGGTGCTGTTGCTGCGAGGCCGCATCTGGCAACGTCGTGGCCGGGCCGAATCGGCCAAGCGCGATCTGTCGCTGGCCTTTCACTATGTGACCAATCAGTCCGGCGAGTGGGGCGGCCAGGCCAACAACCCGGCCGTCAACGTGCTGGTGGACACAGCCGTCCTGCTGGCTCAGTTGAACCTGCACATGGGCCAGTCCGACCAGGCCATTGAGCAACTGAAGTCCACGCTGGGATTCGTCGATCTGGGCATCGAGCACACCCAGTTGGAGAACCGCGCCCTGCTGGAAACGCTGCTGGGCCGGGCCCTGCCGGCCGGTGAAGAAGCACTGGGCGCGCACGACCGGGCCTTGGAGGCCTACAACAGGCTGGTGGACGAGCAAGGACACTATCAGTTGCTGCCCCGCCTGGCCGAGGCCCACCTCAATCGGGCCCGCACCTATCGCATGTTGGGCGAGGAAGAAGCGGCCTTGGGCGACGCCAATCAGGCCGTCGATTTGCTGACCTACTTGAGCGAAAAGGGCGGCGATCCGGAAGTGTTGCGGCTCTTGCCTCACGCCCGTTTTGAAGCCGCCGAAACGCTAGGTTTGCTGCACCAGACCGAACGCGCGCTGGAGCATCTCCAGGGTGGACTGGACGACCTGGAGTTGATGGAGCCGGACTTCGGTCGGGCCGAGTATTCCTTGGAGCGGGCCCGGGCTCTCTCCATGAAGGCCGGTATGGTCAGCGACGAACTGGCCGCCGAAAGCCTCAGCGAAGCCCTGCGTCTGGTGGGACAGGCCGGCCAGGAAGGCGCCGAGACCCAGTTTCTGGAGACCGAAATTCGCCGCAGCCGGGCCGAAGTGCTGCTGCGACTGGGGCGGACGGCCGAAGCCGTGGACGAGTTGCTGGGTCAAGCCGGCACGCTGGACGAACAGGCACGCAAAGACCAGGTCGGCACCTTGTTGCAGACCATGCTCAGCCAGGCCCACGGAGTGCAGGCTCGCGAAGGCCGCGACGCCGCCATCAGCGCCTATGACCGGGTGGTGCAGATGGCCGAACTGCTGCGCCAAAGCGATGACTCCAGTCAAATCGCTTTCATGCTGATCCGCGCCTTTCAGGAACGAGCGCTGGTGCGCTGGACGGTCGAGCATCCCGAGGACGCCCTGCACGATCTGGGCCATGCGGTGGCTCTGGCGGCCGTGCTGGGAGAACCGGGACGCAGCCTGTTGCCTGGCCTCTTCGAAGCACGAGCCACGGTTCTGCAGCGCAACTTTCAACACGACGCGGCGGCCGCCGATATCGGCCGTGCCCTGGCCTACCTGGGCGACTCGGATCCGCCCCGCAGTGCGCAGCTGCTCTGGATGCGCGCCAACGGTTCGCAGCTGGACGCGGCCGCCTGGCTGGATCTGACCCAGCTGGAGGAAACGGCCAACCTGCCGGCGGAACTGCGTGGCCCCTTGCGCCATCTGCAGGCCCGCTGGCTGATTCGTCACGGACAAGGCACCCGGGCTACGGCCCTGGTCAGCGAATCGGTGGCGGAGCTGCAGCTGGTCTATCAACAGCTCTCGCCCGAGGAGCAACTGCCGATTTCCCAGCAAATCCTCGAATTACTCAGCCTGAAGTTCAGCGCCGAAGGTCAGCTTCCGTCCTTGCTCGACTGGGTCATGTGGCTGGGCGACCACGTGGGCCGGCAGCCGGAACTGGTCGGACATCTGGATCTGCAGGGCGTCTCCGCGTGGATGGGTCGGGCCCCTCAGCCGGACCAGGAGCGCTTCGCCCAGGTGTGGCTGGCTCTTCTGGCCGAGCATCCGGAACTTCCCGAGCCCCTCTTCGCTCTGGTGCCGGGCTGCGCAAGCTCTCTGCGGCTAGATGATTTCGACAGCTCCACCTGGATCTCGTTGATCGACATCATGGACAAACGGGCCGGCGACGAGTCCCTCACGAGTCTAAGCTGGGAAGGCGAGACCCTTCGCCACTTTCTCTCGTTGAACCGGGACGAGGTGAGCAAGAATCCGGATCTGGAGATGGCTCTCTTTGACTGCATGCGTCGCTGGGCCGAACTCGGACCCGAGCGTCTGACCCTGGCCGGGCTGACGGCCGAGCAGTTACACGACTGGCTGGGCGGCTAGCCGATCATACAGCAGGCGAACGCCTAGCTGGGCCAGCAAAAATCCCGCGATCACGTCCGCCACATGATGCTGATGGATCAGCAGGGTCGAAAGGGCAATGGCCGCCGCCCAGACATTCATGGGCCAGCTCGGCCGGCCCACGGCCCGAGCATAGACCATCGCCGCGGTGGTAGCCAGAGCGACGTGTAAACTCGGAAGATAGTTGTGGCGCATAGCAACCGTTCCGGCCAGACGCCACATGGCTCCAGAAAGGCCGGTGGGCACGGGACCTGTGGGAAAGCCGTCCTCGAGGGGAAGCAGGTAAAAGCAGATTCCGGCCAGCAACTGCTCGGCGGCCAGAGTCAGCGACAAGGGCCACAACTGTGCGGCCGTGGGCAGCTTGCGAAAGATCGGCAGGAACATCAAGGTAGCGCTCATGTAGACGAAGGCGGCCTCCGGAACCAGCGGGATGTTCCGTTCCCAATCGAAGTAAAGCCGGTAGCGGTGCTGAAAAGAGTCTCCCAGGTAAGCGCTTCCGTAGTAGAGCAGACAAAAGACCAGAAACGAACCGCTGATTAGCAACAGGCGACGGTAGAGCGGCTCTTTCACGTCTGCGTCTTCGGTTCCGGCTGGCTCAGGCCCCCCGCGCGGGCAGTCGGAAGTAGAAAGTAGCGCCGGCTCCCGGGGAGCTCTCGGCCCAGATTTCACCGCCCAACCAGGACACGATGCGAGCGGCCGTGGCCAGACCGATCCCTCGGCCCGGGAAAGCCTCCCGATGCAGCCTCTGGAACGGGGCAAAGAGATGCTCGGCATAGCGCGGATCGTAGCCCACGCCGTTGTCACGAACCCAGAACCGTTGGGGACCGCCGCCCACCGCGATGCGTGCCTCCGCCTGCTGGCCGGTGAATTTCCAAGCGTTGTCCAACAACTGTTCCCAGACCGTGCGCAGCAGCCGCCGGTCCGCCAGCAACGTCATACCCTCCTCCACCTGCACCACCACCTGGCGAGAAGGCTCCTGTGCGCGCAGCTGGTCGAGAATCTGCTGGACCATCAAGGTCACATCCAGGTGCTTGGGCCGGGCCGGCTCCCGGAACAAACGCGAGAGTGTGAGCAAATCATCGACCATGTGGGACAGGCGCTGGGCGTTGCTGCAGACGCGCTCGAGGTAGTGACGCCCCTCGGGAAGTAAGGTGGCGCCATACTCGCTCAGAAACAGTTCGCTGAAGCCACCTACGGCCCGCAAGGGGGCACGCAGGTCGTGAGAGATCGAATAGGTCAGGGAGTCAAGCTCCCCCTCCAGGCGCCGCCGCTGCCGGTGGGCTTCCAGCAAGCGACGGATTCTCCACAGCAATTCCTGGGGATGGTCGGCTGAGGCGATGTCGGCCGCCCCCTGGCTCAGGAAGGCCGTGCGCCGGTCGTGGTCGAGGGAATGGCGGAGCACGGCCAGCCAGGGAAGGCCATCGGGTTGCGGCCTGTCGCTCACGATCAGGTCGGGTGGCCCGTCTTCGGCTGAGCCCAGCAGACGGTAGTCCGTCTGGAGGCTCTCCACCAGAGCGGGCGGAAGATCGCAGGACAGCAGCAAGAGCGGTCGGGTATCCACGGCGTTCACACGGAAAAAGGCCGCCTGGGCAACTCGTTCATCAGCAACCAGAAGAGGCCCAGAGTGCGCACCGCATCGATGAACTGGGAAAAGTCCACGGGTTTGCGCACATAGCTATTAGCACCCAGAGAATAGCTCTTGACGATGTCCTCATCCTCGCGCGAGGAAGTCAGCACGACCACCGGGAGCAGCCGGGTGCGTTCGTCCGCCCGGACCTTTTTGAGGACTTCCAGGCCGCTCATTTTGGGCAGATTCAGGTCGAGCAGCACCACCTGGGGCAGGTCTTCCACTTCCCGACCTTGATAGGCTCCGGTGCCAAAAAGGTAGTCGACGGCCGCCTCCCCATCGCGAGCGACCACCACCTCGTTGCTGATGTGATTTTTGCGCAGAGCGCGCAGGGTCAATTCCTCGTCGTCGGGATTGTCTTCTACCAATAAAATCACTCGGTCGCTCACGTATTCTTCCTTTCCCCATCTGGGCCCAGGGTGAAATAAAAGGTCGCTCCCTGGTCTGGGGCGGACTCCGCCCAAACTCTGCCTTCGTGCCGGCGCACGATCCTTTGCACCGTGGCCAGGCCGATGCCCGTCCCTTCAAACTCCTCTACGTTGTGCAGCCGGCGAAACGGTGCGTAGAGCTGAGCCGCGTACTCCATCTTGAAGCCGGCGCCATTGTCGCGGACGAAATAGGTGGTGGAATCTTCCAGCTTCCCGACCTCGATGCGAGCCAGGGCTTGTTTGCCGGTGAATTTCCAGGCGTTGCCCAGGAGATTCTCCAGCAGCGCCTTGACCAGTTGCGGGTCCCCCAGATCGATGAGCCCCTCGGAGATGCGAGTCTCGACCCTGCGTGCGGGAGAGTCTTCCTGCAACTGGCCAAGGATCTTGGTGGCCATTTCACTCAGATCGATCCGTTCCCGTCTCGCATCGGTACGGGTCAGGCGAGCCAGCGAAAGCAGAGCATCGATCAACTCCGCCATGCGGGCGGCCGCGGCCACGATGCGGTCTAGATCCCTGCGAGCGGTCGGGTCCAGCCGATCTCCCCAATCCTCCAACAGCTCGCTGCTGAAACCACTGATGGCCCGTAACGGTGTGCGCAAATCGTGGGCCACCGAGTAGCTGAACGTCTCCAGCTCGGCATTGGCTTCTTCGGCCTCCTGGATGGCCGTTTTGAGAGCGTCGCTCTCGCGCAGGGCTTTCTCGGCGCGCACCAGTTCCTCGTTTCGTGCCGTCAGCTCCGCGGTGCGCTCACGCACCCGGTCTTCCAGCACCGCGTGGGCCTGGCTCAGTTCCGCGTGGGCTCGGCGCCACTGCTCGGGAGTGGGGAGCTCCAGGGCCTGAGGCATCAGGCGGGCCAACAGGATGGCGGTGGGCACGGAAGCGGCGGCGGTGATGGCCTTGATCACTCCCGCCAGCCAGTAGTCCGGATTCCACAGAGTCCAAATCTCCATTGCATGCGTGGCTCCACACGCGACAATGAACATTCCGAAGCAAACAAACATCCAATGGAACGGAATGTCTTTGCGGAGGCGCACGAATTTGAGAAGGGTGAAGGGAATCGAGGTGTAGGCCAGCGCAATGAGCAGATCGGAGACCAGATGAAGCCTTACCAAATCGGGGTTCCACAAATAGCAGTGCCCGTGCGGTAGAAACCGGCCGGACGAGCAGAAATCACTCAGCCACTCGGACATCCCTGGCATCCTCCGTTCCCAGAATGCTTCCGCACCGGCCGGATTGGAATCCTGCCTTCTGCATTGCGTTCTAAGTACAAATCTGAATACCACGAAGGAAACCGAGGATCCAGGAATTAAACAAAAGGACTGTTTCTTTTCGTCAGATAAGGAGATTGCAATATCAATCAGAAGTCTAAAGCAAAGCTTGAGACTCCAGACTTTACCGAGGTTTCTGAACGATTCTCAGGAAGGAACGACTAATTGAGAATAGAAACCGCCCTTCAGTGAAATCCTTTCGTCTCCGGTTTATCCTCGCCGCGCTGTTGGTGGCCCTGATGGGCTACTTCTTTGATTTGGAGTGCCTGGTAAACCATTGCGAAACGGTCGCCGCCACCGGTCACGCGGAATGCGTCAGCCCGGTGGTACTGCCGGACGGGCATCAACCCACCCAGGCCCTCGAGTTCTCCGTGATTCCCGTGCTGCTGGAAGTGACGGTCGCCTGCCTGCCGGCCGAGAAAGTCGTGGCTGAGGTCGCCGAGTCTTACTGGCCCCTGCGACCGCCACCAGAACACCTGCTCACGCCCACCGCCCGTTCCCGACGAGGACCGCCAGCCCGCGCCTGAGCGCGGTTTTTTGGATTTGCGGTGGAGGCGGCGCCCTCCCTGAGAGAACCCATGTCCCCATCCCATCGTCCTTTGTTTCTCTTTAGGAGGCACCTTGCGTCCCTTGGTAGGACCCTGTCTGGTCCTGCTCGGATGGACGGTCGGGGCGGCTCAGCCCCTGCCTCAATGGACCCCGGAGCAAGTCATGCGCCAGGCCGCCGAAAAGCTGCCTTCGGTTCAGGTTGCCCGGGCTCTATTGCAATCCGCTCAGGCCTACGCGAGCTCAATCGGAGCTCAACCCAATCCCTTTTTACGACTTTCCTACATCGCCGGTGAACCCATCGAGGAAGCCAACGCCCTGGCTTTCCGCTTCGAAATCGCCGGTCAACCGGGTCTGCGCGAGCAGTCCGCGCTCCGGTCGGCCGAGGCGCGCAGCCAGGATCTGGCTTCCGAGAAGCGGGTGGTGGCCCTGCGCACCGGCCAGGCTTACTATTCCTACTGGGAAAAGCTGGGCGTCTTGCGGGTGGCCGAGGAACGAGTGGAGCTGGCCAAAGACCTGGAGCGCACTTCGTATCGACGCTTCACCGTGGGAGAGATCTCCCAGAATCAGCACCTGCGAGCCCAGCTGGAGTTAGCTCGCGCCCAGGCGGACGCCGTGACTTCTCGCCAGGAGTCGGAGCAAGCGCAGGGGCTGGTCAATCTGTTGCTGGGTCGACCGGTCTCGGAAGCGCTGGCCATGCCACCGGGTCCGGCGCTTCCTCCCCCATCGCTGCCGGCCGACCGGCTGGACGTGGTTCAGTCGGGACTGGAGCGCTTGCCGGAACTGGAAGCCTTACGGAAAGAATCGGATGCTCAGGAACGGCAGACGGAACTGGCTCGGCGGGGCAATGCCCCGGACCTGTTGCTGCAGCTCTATCGCGATCGCTTCGGACCTACCAACGTCAACGCGGTCCAGCTCAGCCTCACCATTCCACTCTGGGATTGGGGCACGGTGGCGGCCGAGGTGGGACGCCGCGAGGGCCTGCAACGAGCGGCGGAAGCGCGCGTGGCCGAAAAGCACCTGATTCTACAGCAGCGAGCCCTGGATGCCTGTAAGCGCTACCAGGCGGCCCTGGAGCGCGAGAGCATTCTGGCCGACCAGGCCGCCCGCTTCTCCAAGCTTTCCGGCGACGCGCGTCGGGCTTATGACGCCAACCTGATGACGCTACTGGAGGTCTTTGACGTCCAGCAGACCTATCGGCAGGCCCTTCAGGCCTATCTGACCGCCCAGGCGGACGTAGCCCGCGCCGCTCTGGAAATCGGCGCACTTAGCCCGACGGGCTTTTTTGAGGAGGTATCCCGTGTTCAGCCTTAAGTTCCGAGGAGTGCTGGCGATGGCGTTGGGCCTGCTGGGCTGCGCCGGTCCCCGTACTTCGGCTCCGGCCGCGAGCCCAAGCCCGACCGCCGCCCACGAAGAAAAGAAAGAAGGCGGCATCGAACTGAAGCCCGAGCAAGTTCGACTCATCGATCTTGCCAGCGAGCGCCTGACCACCCGCGACTTCACCTCCAGCTACAAACTGCCGGCCACCATCGTGGGCGACCCGGACCGCGAGATCAAAGTGGCCGTGCGCGTCGAGGGTATCGTAGAGCGACTCTACGTGCGCATCGGCGACCGGGTGCGACAGGGTCAGGTGCTGGCGACCATCAGCAGCACCGAAATCGCCCGCCTGCGGGCCGAATTCCACACCCAGGCCACGGCCACCGGGCTGGCTCGAGAGAACCTCAACCGTCGCCTGCGCCTCAATCAGGTCGGAGATATCGTGCGCCGCCCCTATGAAGAAGCCCAGAAGGAAGTAGCTCAAGCCCGGATGCTGATCTCGGCCGCTCAGGCCAATCTGGACCTGAACCGCAGCAAGCTCTCTCGCCTGGAAGATTTGCTCAAGGACGGCATCGCCTCCCAGCAACAGGTGGAAGAAGCCCGGGCCGTCTTTCGGGAATCGCAGGCCCGACTGGACCAGGCCCTGCTGGAGTCGCGGGTCTCCAAGGTCCACCTGGACCGCGAAAATCGACTGCAGAGCACCGGCCTGCTGGCCGACAACGAAGCCTATCAGGCTCAGGTCGAACTCAAGACGGCCGAGCAGGCGGAACGGGCTGCCCGCAAGGTGCTGGAAGGTCTGGGCGCCAGTCCCGACTCGGATACGGGCGAAATGGAGCTACGCAGCCCCCGGGACGGCGTCGTCACCGAGCGGCCCAAAGCGCAGGGCGAGCAAGTCGCCGCCGGCGACGCTCTGCTGACCTTGCTCGACTCCTCACAGGTGTGGGCCTGGGTGGATTTGCCCTCGGACCTGGTCCACGAAGTGTCCTTGAACACAATCGTTCAAGTCAGTGTGCAAGGCCTTCCTGGACGCAAGTTTCAGGGCCGCCTGACCTTCATCACGCCGGAGGTCGACCCGGACACCAAAAAAGCCCGGGCCCGCCTGGAACTCCCCAATCGGGAGGGTCAGCTTCGGCCCAATATGTTTGCCGAAGTGGTGGTACCTACCGGCAAGAACCGCAGGGTTCTGAGCTTGCCGCAAGAGGCCGTGGTCAAGGTCGAAAACCAGTGGGTCGTCTATCTACAAGAAGAGCCGGGCCACTATCAGCGCCATGCGGTAACGGTCGGGGAGAAATCCGCAGGTTGGGTGGAAATCCGTTCCGGCCTGCAAGCCGGCGATCTGGTGGTCACCCGGGGCGCCCTCGCCCTGCAGGCCGAAGACCTCAAAGCTTCCATGGGCGAGGGAGGTCACCAGCACTGATGTTTGAGCGCATCCTGTACGAAGTGATTCAGCGTCGCGTGGCCGTCCTGCTGGCCACTCTGGTACTGGCGCTGGTCGGGGCCTATAGCCTGACCCTTTTGCCGATCGACGCCGTCCCGGACATTACCAACAACCAGGTGGTCATCAATACTCTTTGTCCCGGTCTGGCTCCCGAAGAAGTGGAAAAGCAAGTCACCTTTCCCTTGGAAACAGCCCTGGCGGGAATCCCCGGTCTGGCCAGCACCCGCAGCCTTTCGCGCAACGAATTCAGTCAGATCAGTGCCGTCTTTGACGAGGCTTCCAACATCTACTTCGTGCGCCAACTGGTGTCCGAACGCCTGGCCTCGGTGCGCAGCCGTCTGCCCGCCGGAGTCGAGGCCACCATGGGGCCGATCAGCACCGGCCTGGGCGAAGTGGTGATGTGGGTGGTCGAGATGGAGCATCCAGACCAGGACTATAAGACCCCGGAAGGCCGCTGGCTCAAGACGCCCGAGCAGCGCTCTATGTACCTGCGCGAGATTCAAGAGTGGTTGATCCGACCGCAGCTGCGCGGCGTGGCGGGCGTGGCCGACGTGGATTCGATAGGAGGCTACAGCCGCCAGTTTGTGGTCGAAGTCGATCCCGACAAACTGTCGGCGCTGGGCATTGCTCTGGAGACGCTGGTCAGCGAACTGGAGCGCAACAATCTAAACACCGGTGCCGGGTCGATTGAAGTGCAGGGGCGCGCTCTCAACGTCAAATCTCTGGGCCGGCTGCGAGATGAAGCCGACCTGGCCAAGGTCGTCATTGGCGAACGTCACGGCAGCCCGATTCGCGTCAGCGACGTGGCCAAAGTCCGTATGGGCCGCGATTTGCGCATGGGCTCCGCTTCTCACGGTGGCAATGAAGTGGTAGTCGGGACCGCTTTCATGCGCATCGGTGAGAACAGTCGCATCGTAGCTCAGGGGGTGGTGGCCCGACTCCAGGAACTGCAGTCGAGCCTGCCGCCCGGATTGCGCACCCGGGTGGTGCTCAACCGCATGCAACTGGTCGACTCCACCATCTCCACCGTCAAGCGAAACCTGAGCGAAGGTGCCATCCTGGTGATCGTGGTGCTGTTCGCTATCCTGGGAAACCTGCGCGCCGCGCTGATTGTGGCGCTGGCCATCCCTCTCTCGATGCTCTTCACGGCCATCGGCATGGTCAGCCTGAAAATGAGCGGCAACTTGATGAGCCTGGGCGCCATCGACTTCGGCCTGATCGTGGACGGCTCGGTCATCATCGTGGAAAACACGGTGCGCGTGCTGGCTGAGGAGGAGAAAGAGCGGGGCCGACCTCTGACCCGGGCGGAGCGACTGCGAGGGGTCTTCAGCGCCAGCTGCAGCGTGCGCAACGCCACCGCCTTTGGCGAAGCCATCATCATCCTGGTCTACATCCCCATCCTGTTCTTGACGGGGGTGGAAGGAAAGATGTTCCGACCGATGGCCACCACCGTCATCCTGGCGCTGAGCTCGGCCTTCGTGCTCAGCCTGACCTTCATCCCGGCCATGGTGGCGCTGGGGCTGAACCGGAGCATCCGAGAGAAAGAAAATCCCGTGCTGGGATTTCTCCGCGAGCGCTACGTTTGGGCGTTGGAGTTGCACCTGCGCAGACCGGCCCCGGGCTTCCTATTTTCGGCGATTTGCCTGGTGCTGAGTCTGGTGCTGTTCCAGCGCCTGGGTCAGGAATTCGTGCCCACCCTGGACGAAAAGAACCTGGCCATGCAGGCCATCCGCCCCCCGGGGACGGGCGTGGAACAAGCTACTTTGCTACAGCGCCAGGTGGAAAAAATGGTGATGGATTTTCCCCAGGTCGACCAGGTCTTCTCCAAGACTGGCACCGCCGACCTGGCCGCCGATCCGATGCCCCCGAATGCCTCGGACACCTTCATCATGCTCAAGCCCACCGCTCAGTGGCCCGATCCCAAACTGGACAAGGCCGAACTGGTCGAGCAATTGGAGGCCAGGGTCAGCCTGTTGCCCGGGCACAGCTTCGAGTTCACCCAGCCCATTCAAATGCGCTTCAACGAGCTGGTCTCGGGGGTGCGCGGCGATGTGGCCGTCAAGATTTTTGGCGACGATTTCGAGCAATTGACCCGCTCGGCCGGACAGTTGGCCCAAATCCTGGAGCGCACGCGCGGAGCTCAGGACGTCCGAGTGGAGCAAGTTTCGGGTCTGCCCTCTCTGAGCGTGGTCCCCAATCGGGACACGCTCGGTCGCCTGGGCCTGAGCATGGAGCAGTTGCAGTTGGAAATCGCCACCGCCATTCGGGGCCGCGAAAGCGGCTTCATCCTGGAAGGCGATCGACGATTTCCAGTGGTGGTCCGACTCAAAGAAGGCCTGCGCAGCGATCCGGAAGCCCTCAAGCAGCTTCCCATTCAACTGCCTCCCAAGCCCGCCGAGGACGGCATGGACCGCAATCAGCAGCGCTTCGTGCCGCTGGGAAGCCTGGCCGAGATCCTGCTCACCGACAGCACCAACCAGGTGAGCCGCGACAACGGCAAACGGCGAGTGGTGGTGCAGTGCAACGTGCGCGGCCGCGACCTGGGCAGCTTTGTGGAAGAGGCCCAGCAAAGGGTTGAATCCAGCTTCAAGAAGCCGCCCGGAACCTATCTGGTGTGGGGCGGTCAGTACGAAAACCTGCTGGAAGCCAAGAATCGCTTGCGTCTGGTGGTTCCGGTCTGCCTGGTGACCATTCTGCTCTTTCTCTACGCCTCGTTCCGCTCCGTCCAACTGGCCGCCCTGGTGTTCGTGGGCGTGCCGCTGGCCCTGCCGGGCGGCATCATCGCTCTCTGGCTGCGCTCGATGCCGTTCTCCATCTCGGCGGCGGTCGGCTTCATCGCCCTCAGCGGTGTGGCCGTGCTCAACGGGCTGGTGTTGGTCACTTTCATCGAGGAATTGCGCCAGGAACATCCGCTGCGCAACGCCATCAGCAAGGGCTGTAGCCTGCGCTTCCGTCCCATTCTGATGACCGCCCTGGTGGCGGCCCTGGGCTTTTTGCCGATGGCCCTCAGCAGCGGCACCGGCGCCGAAGTGCAGCGGCCGGTGGCCACGGTGGTGATCGGAGGATTGTGCACCACCACTCCCCTCATCCTGTTCGTGCTACCCGCCCTCTACCTGCTGGTGCTGAAAGGTCAAAAGACCATCCGGCCCGACTTCGAGACCACCGCAAAGGAACCCCAATCATGAGTCAAGACTTGATACGAATCGGCGACCTCTCCCGCGAAACGGGAGTTCCCATCGCAACCCTGCGCTACTATGCCAGCGAAGGCCTGATTGAATGCGTGCGTACCCGGACCAAGTATCGAATGTTCTCGGAACAAGCGGTGGCTCTGGTGCAGCGCATCGTGCATCTCAAGTCGCTTAAGATTCCGTTGGCGGAAATCCGCCGCATCCTCAAGGCCGGCAGTCAGACGGGAGAGGCCCGCCGCGAGCACGTCCAGGAACTCAGACAACGCCTCGAGCGCATTCTGGAACACAAGCAAGTCTGGGCCGAGGAAGAACGCAAGGTGCGACTGCTGCTGGCGTCAGTTGCGCATGAAGGCGTTGGAGGCGATGTCGAGGGTCAGATCGCGGTTACGGGTGGTGCTGGGTTGGACGGTGCTGACGGAGATCCGGAGATGTTTGGTGGAATCCGGTAATTCCGGTTCAAATCGAGTGATGTGTCTGCCGAGAACGCGCCCGCCGGTCAGATAGAAATCGAGTGGGTGGCGTCCGGTAAGCGAGTCGAAGCGCTCGATCGGCTGAGGAGTGCCACGCTCAAAAGAGGCGGGCAGCAGGGGCACATCGACCTGACGGACTTCCTTGCTGGCGGGGTCGTAGTAGAAAGCCAGATAGCGCTCCCAGCGGACGTCACCGAAGGTATCGGTGACGAAATTGCCGTCGGGATTGATCGGACTCAGGAAACTGACCGCCCGGCCCGGCAGAATGGTCACGCTGAAGACGGTTCCACGCTCGGCTTCCCGAGCGATCTGATTGATGACGGTCTGAGTATTGCGCAAGAGTTCGAAGCGGTCGTCGGTCTTGCGCCAGGCGTTGCCGCCCATGAAGAAGGTCGCGAATAGCAGGGTGAGCAGCATCAGCAGGAGGCCCATCGCCACCATGAGATCCATGACGCTGATTCCACTGCGCCGGGCGCGGACGATGGTCACGATACCGAGAAGCCGGGATAGAGATAGGTCTCGAAAGTCGCCCGTCCGTGCTTGCCACAGGACACTTCCACCACCACTACTTTGAGGGTGGCTCCTTTGGTGCCCACCCTCACCAGCAGGGTATGAGTCTGCCCGTTGGCCTCCACCCGGGGATAGGGGGCGGGCGGAAAACCTTCGGCTGTTCGCGCGTCGTCGTTGGCCCCGTTGAAGACGAACGTGCCTTCCGGAACGTTGTCGTAGCCGAACTCGTTGACGCGCTCCAGAAAATCCCGGCCCACCTGGGAAGCCACGGCCATTTCCACCGAGCGCGCATTCATTTCGATGGCGCCGATGAAGCCGGTGGCCAGGGCCAGAATGGCCATGGCCACGATGCCAAAGGCCATCATGACCTCAGCAACCGTCACCGCTCGGGTCCGTTTTTTCAACGCGAGGCCCACGTGCGAACCTGGACCGGACCGCGAATGCGCAATGCGTTGTCACCGTCTTCGAAGAATTCTTCCACGAAGGTCATGTTGGCACCGCGCCTCATGACCAGCTGACCGGGCCGGAACGACTCGGCAGGATTCAAAGGATTGGGCTCCGTTCCTTCGCGTCCGCGACCGTCCACCATAATGGCGCCCAGAGTGGTCACGCTGTTGGCCGCGAAGAAGTGCCCGTTGGTGTAGATGATGCCCTGGAAGTAGGAACTGCCGGCCTTGGCATAGCTGACGTTGGAGACCTGGACCATCAGTTTGCTCAAGGCATCGGTGCGCCCGGTATTGACCACTGCGTCAAAAGCACCCGGGAAAATGCGCGGGCGAGCCACGAACTGATTGGCCACGGTGGCGTCCGGGTCTCCGGTATTGGCGCTGAAAAACTTCTGGTAGCCGTCGAGTTTTCGCATCATGAAGTCGCGCGACTCGCCTTCCGACTGGGCCGCCAGTTTTGCCTGGAGTTTGCCCAGGTAGTCACCGCCCACCAGAGCATCTTCCGGATTTACGACCGGAATCGGCACTTCGGTATTATCCGGGTGATACCCCAGTTTACGGGCCTGCAGGTCGAGGGGTCCCCCGCTGCCGACCACGGTCGAGGGGTCCGAGCTTTGCAGCAGCTCTCCGGTATCGGCCAGAGCCTGCTTGGTCGCGTCCCAGAGCACCCGCACCTCGGGGTCGCTGGCGGCGAAACCCTCCATATATTCTTCCCCGTCGAAGCCCAGCAGATTGACGCCCTTCTTGGACATCACGGCGGCCTTCTCGGTGGACTGCAGAGTCGAGTCGCCCTTGAAGGTCACTTTGCCGCTGGTCCAGATGGCTCCCTGACCGGAGATGCCGCCGTTGATGGTCAGATCGCCATCCACGTAGAGCTCGCCTCCATCCAGCACCAGGTCCCCGCTGATGGTGAGATCGCCGGCTTTGTGATAGTCGCCAGCGGGAAGAGTGGTGGTGCCGGCCGGCTGGATGGTAGGCGGTGGAGCGCTGGCGTGCAGGTTGACCTGACGCTCGATGTCCCCCATGCCGGGAAACTGGCGGTTGGCGGCGCTGCGCTCGAAGGCCCCGACGTCATAGCGAGTGGCGTCGGAGCCAAAGTCGATCCCGGTGCCCAGAGCGCGAGAATCGACCGAACTCACCTTGCCGGTAATGGTGGCCTTGGCGGTCGTGCTGCCCGGCTCCCAGCTAATGGAGGGTCCGAGCAGGCTGCGGGAATTGGAGTGAATGCCGGCGGCCACGCGCTGATAGCCTTGAAGGCTATGAATCCCGTCGATGGTGACCGACCCCTTGAGCTCGATATTGCCGGAGGTCATCATCGGATACTCCACGTTGATGACGCCGGCGCTGTTGACGATAGCCTCTAGCTGGCGCTGGGCCGCCCCCACCCGGGCGGTCACCACGATCAGGGCGGCGCCGCGCGGCACGACTCGGCCCCGGGGCCCGGGTCTCGGAGCAGTGCCGGCAATGTTGTTGATGGAGGCATCGTCGGGAACGGTACCGGTGCCTTCGAAGAAGCTGACCCAGTACTTGCCGGGTCGGTTCTGCATGGCTTCGCCGTTGAAACCATCGCGCCAGCCGCCATCGATTTCCAGATGCGACATCACGTCGGCCAACCCGGATTCGGCCACGTAGAGAGCAGCCACCTGGTCATGCTGGCCACGCGTCAGGTAGTCCTGAGTGGTGACCGCCTTCACCAGCGATACGAGCATCATCAATAGGACCACCGACATCATAAGAGTCGTGATCAGGGCTATGGCCCGCCGGTCTTGTTGACTCCTCACCTTCCCCACCAACCCATTCAAGGCTATCCTTTCAGTCTACCAGAAAAACCCCCATCTGTCTGCTCGCGAGGGGAGGCTTTTAGAAGGGCGGCCAAGGTCCTTCGCGTCCTTCCCGGGCACCTCCGGCAATCAGGAAAAGGAAGTGGCTTTCGAGAATTCGAACTGCATCGCACGCGTAAGACCTCGAAATCAGAGAGAGAGCGAGCTGATGTTTCAGAAAGAATGGGAAGTCCTGATCGTTGATGACGAGCCGGATGTGTTTGAAGTCTCTCGATTAGCGCTCAAGAACGTCAAGGTCTATGGAGTTCCCCTCAAGCTGCACCACTGCGCCAGCAAGGCCGAAGCGGTGGAATTTTTTAAGAGTCGAGGGGACTATGCGCCGGTGCTGGCGGTGGCGCTCATCGACGTGGTGATGGAGACGGATACGGCCGGGCTGGAATTGTGCAAATTCATCCGCGAAGATCGCCGCAACCAGCTAACTCAGCTATTCATTCGCACCGGCCAGCCCGGAACGGCTCCAGAACGCGAAGTGGTCGATCGCTACGACATCAACGGCTACTTCACCAAAGCCGAAGCCACCGACTCCAAGCTCTATTCGATGATCAAAAGCGGAGTGCGCCAGTACTACTGGTCGATCTTGACCCTGCGAGTATTTACCACCATGGGCAACGTCAGCTCGCTGCTCGGTTCGCGGACGGCCATCGCTGAACTCTACCAAAAGGGTTTGAATATGGCCTTCCACGAGCCCTCAGGCGAAATCGTGGCCTCCTACACCAACATGAATTTCAGCTACATTTTCGGCGACGTGGTGGCCGCCTGCGCCGGTTGGACCCCGCAGGAAGCCCTGGCGGCGCGCGATCGCCTCGATCAGAGCGAAGGCGTGGCACTCCCTCCCTTCGGCAAATACGTCCTGGACGAGAATCATCAACTGCTGGTCAAGGTCAGTCCCGGCAACGGGCGCAGCGACGCCATCATCGTGGCCACCGTGGCCTTTCAGGTTCCCGAATTTGTTCCCACCGTGCTGGCGGCGGCGCTGGCCTCGCAAGGTGCGATCTGGGATGCTTCCCACTGAGTTTGGACGAACGCGAGGCTCTGCTGCGCCTGGGGGGCAATCGTGCCCTTTATGACAGGCTGCTCCGCCAGTTCTTGACCCTGGAGTCGCTGCCAGGCCAGATCTCCGAGGCGCTGGCCGCGGGGGAAAGGAGCACGGCCGAGCGGCTGGCTCACAGCTTGAAGGGTGCGGCCGCTGGGATCGGAGCGGGCACGCTGGCCCGGGTCGCCCGCGAGTTGGAGCAGGCCGTGCGGGAGGGCGCCCCCTGCGAAGAGTTACGAACTCGGTTACAATCGAGCCTTGAAGCTGTGCTCAGACATGTGCGCGCCACGTTGCCGCCGGAGGAAGTGCTACCGTCCGCGCCACCGGCGGCCGATGTGGTCGAACGAATGGACGGCTACCTGCGAGATTTCGACGTGGCCGCGGGCGAGACGCTACAGGCTCACCGGGACTACTTTCGCGAACTCCTGGGCGCGGACTTCGAGTCCTTCGAAAAGCAGGTCTCCGGCTACGACTTTGGCGAGGCGCGCGCCACTCTGGCTCGAAGGACAGGCCCATGAGTCGCATTCTGGTGGTTGAGGATTCGCCGGCAAGCATTCAGGCGTTGGTGGGCGTTTTGCGCGAGCAGGGCTACTCGATCAGCGTGGCCACACACGGCCAGCAGGCCCTGGAATTACTGGAATCGCTGCGACCCGACCTGATTCTGCTGGACGTGATGATGCCGGAGGTCGACGGCTTCGAGACCTGCTTGCGCATCAAGGCCCGCGAAGATTGGAAGGAGATTCCCATCATCTTCCTGACCGCACGGACGGATCCGGGAGACATCGTGCGCGGCTTCGAAGTGGGTGCGGTGGATTACGTTTCCAAGCCCTTCCACGCCCACGAACTGCTGGCCCGGGTCAAAACTCATCTGGCCATGGACCGCCTGCGCCAGGAAAACGAGCGCTTGATTCGTGCCGAGGCCGAGTTGGCCCGGCATCGCTCGGTGGCCCAGATGGTGGCCGGAGTGGCCCACGAGATCAATACTCCGCTGGGAATTCTCAACACCGCCGCCAGTTTGCTGAAGAACTGGCTCGCTTCTCCGGAACTGGCCGGCGTTGGCCCGGCCATGCTGGAAGACCTGGTGGACGTCAGCCGCTTGATCGAGCGCAATACGGCTCGGGCTCACAAGCTGGTGCAGGACTTCAAAAAGGTGTCGGTCCACCAGATTACCGACGTCCTGGAAGAAGTGGGGTTGGCCGAAGTGGTGGCGGAAACGGTCCACCTGTTTCGGGTGAGCCAGCGCGGGGGCATGGAAGTCACCATTGCGAACGAGCTTGGCGATGGGGACCGCTGGCTGGGCTATGCCGGTTCCTTGTCCCAGGTGCTTCTGAACCTGCTGAGCAACGCACAGCGCTATGCGGGCGGGGGCACGGTGGAGGTGGCGCTCTCGGGTGATGACCAAGGCTACTCTCTGCGCGTCCGCGATTGGGGCGCAGGGATCCCCCCTGAGCATCTCGGACGGGTCTTCGAGCCGTTTTTCACCACCGGTCGCTCCCAGGGCGGCAGCGGTCTGGGGTTGTCGATCGTGCACAACATCGTGACCGCCCACTTAAAGGGCGAAATCTCGTTGGAGTCCCGCCTCGGGGAGGGTACCACCGTGTCGTTGCGCTTACCGCGTCGGGTCTCCCCTTAGCGAACGGCGCCCTGGGTGCCGACCGGGACCAGTTTGTGCAACTCCCAGGCGTCAAAGGGAAGCATTCGCATGCAACCGTGGGACTCGGCCTGCTTGCCGATGCCGGACCATTCATGGCGGGGAACGCCGTGGAAAAGGATGGTGGAGCCATTCAAACGCAGGCGTGCGGGACCGAGCGGATTGTTGGGACCAGGCCCCACCGGCTTGGCGTTCCTGGCCCAGTCGGAGGCGGGCGGATTCCAGGTGGGCTTTTCATCCACGTTGGTGATGGTGAAAGACATCTTGGGGGTGGGATGCTTGGCCGAACCCGACGAGAAGGGGTAGGTCTTGAAAGTCTTACCGGTTTCGGCGTCGATCAGGCGCACTTCTTGCTTGGAGAGGTCCGCGTCCAGGCGGACGTTCTTGGGAGCGGACCGATAGAATTCCGGTCCGTTGAGATCCAGCGGGGTGTTTTTTTCCCAGAACAAGGTGTTCCAGAGCTGACCGAAGGTGAAGCGACCCACTTCCCCGCTGACCGGCAGTTCGTGTTCGGCCTGAAACTTTTTGACCGCCGCCTCGGTATCGGAGTCGAACGTTCCTGTCACCTTCAAGGGATACAACTGACTGAGACCCTTCTGCAGGCGGGCCACCGGATCGCCGCGGTGTCCCAGTTTTAGCGAGTCTTTGTGGAGGTCGACTTGTTTGACGTCCTTGATCACCGTGAAAGGAACTTTGGCAGCGGGCTGAGGGCTGGACAGGTTGTTTAGCCCGGAGCGAATCAGATCTCCAATGGCATCAGCCCGGGCCGCCGTAGCCCCCAGAAAAGGCATCAAACCCACCACGGCCGAGGCCATCATGGTCATACGGGCTACCGAGCGCGGTGGCCCGGCCGGTTTCGGAGCGAGACGCGGCATCAAGTTGAGGTCGGAAGGCCGGGAGAGCACGACCTCGTCGCCACCTTCCCAGCGAAGGCTGGTCTTTCCCATCGTGTAACCGGCTCGAGCGGGGTGGTTGGTGGCTGCAATTCTCATGGGGCTATCCTAAAGGCCCGGAGCCCGGTCTCCGAAGCCTCTCAAGTTAACGTTTTCGGCACTCTGTTGCCGCTTTGTGAAGAAAGATCGACAAGGTTAAACTTCTGGGGGCAACGTCCGATAGCACACCTTATGGGACAACCACCTACCGGCTTCGTCTTTCAGGAGCGACTCTACGCCAGCCAGCGCTCCATCGTCAGCCGTGCGCTGCGTCTGACCGACGGCTCGCACGTGATCCTCAAGCAGGCGGCCGCGGGGGTGCCCGAGAGTGTGGGTCTCTCCCGCTTCGAACACGAACTGGAACTGCGCCGCGGTCTGTGCATGGATCACGTGGTCGGCGCCTACGGCCTGACTACCGCCGACGACACCGTCTACCTGGTGCTGGAGGACCTGGGCGGAGATTCTCTGCAAAACTATCTAGAGAGCGGTCCGCTCCCCCTGGGCGAAGCGCTGGTTCTGGCCAACCGGCTGGTTCAGGCGGTGGGAAGCTTACACCAATCCGGGGTGCTGCACCGAGATATCAATCCTGACAACATCATCTATCACCCGGCCAGTGGAACTCTCAAAATCAGCGACTTTGATTTGTCCAGTCGGCTCGATGCCGCCGGTTTCGTGCCTTCCATGGCCGTCGAAGGCACGCTGGCCTACCTGTCGCCCGAGCAGACCGGGCGCCTCAGCTACCCACTGGGATTCGCCTCCGACCTTTACTCGCTGGGCGTCACCCTCTTTCAAATCCTGACCGGTCGCGTTCCCTTCGAGAGTGACGACCCGTTGCGCCTGATCCACTGCCACCTGGCCGTGGAACCGACCCGGGTGGACCAATTGAACCCGCGCATTCCGCCGCTGGTGGCCGACATCGTGGCCCGCTTGCTGGCCAAGTCGCCGCCGCTGCGCTATCAAACCGCCGCCGGTCTGGAAGCCGACCTTCAAGAGTGCGCGCGCCAGTTCCAGCGCACCGGCTGGGTCGAGGAATTTCCGCTAGGACGGGCGGACCAGCAAGAGAAATTCGAAGTGCCCAGTCACCTCTACGGGCGCGAAGCAGAGTCTCAGGAGTTGTTCGCGGCCTTCGAGCGAGTGTCTCAGGGAGCCAACGAAGTGGTGCTGGTGGCCGGCGCCTCGGGAGTCGGCAAAAGCACCCTGATTCACCAACTCACCGAACCGGTGGGACGCAGCCGGGGCTTCTTCCTGACCGGGAAATTCGATCAAATGCACGGCGAAGTGCCCTGCAGCGCTCTGCTGGACGCCCTGGGACAACTGGTGGGCCAGTTGCTGACCGAGAGCGAGGAGCGCCTGCAGTACTGGAAGCAGCGCCTCTACGATGAGTTGGAGGCCGGTCTGCCGCTACTGGTGGAGTCGTTGGCCGAACTGGAGTTGATCGTGGGGCCACAGCCGGCTCCCTCGGCTATCGCCCCGGCCGCCGCCCAGGGCCGTTTCTTGGCCACCTTCCAACAGTTCATTCAGCTGTTTGCCAGCCGGGAAAATCCGCTGGTTTTGTTTTTGGACGACGTGCAGTGGGCTGATGCCCTGACGCTTCACCTGCTGTCCCAACTGGCCCACTCCGAGGACGCGCCGGCTATGCTGCTGGTGCAGGCCTATCGCGACCAGGAAGTGGTGCCCGGCCATCCTTTCCACCTGGCCCTATCCGAGCAACGGCGCCGGCGCCAGGGAGTCACGATGCTGCACGTCGGCCCCCTGGCCGCTGCTCAGGTCAACCGTATGCTGGCCGACTGCCTGCGCCGCTCCCCCGCCGACGTGGAAGAGCTCAGTCAGATCATCGCCGAGAAAACCGAAGGCAACCCCTTCTTCCTACGCCAGTTCCTGACCACTCTGCACCGCGACGGGCATCTCCCCTACCGAGCCGAGCTGGGCGGCTTCGACTTCGACCTGGAAGTGGTACGAGGAGCCGCCATCACCGACAACGTGGCCAGCCTGCTGGCCCACAACTTGAAACGCCTGCCCGAGCATTCCCTGCGACTGCTGATGCTGGCGGCCGCCCTGGGCAACCGTTTC
Organism: Vulcanimicrobiota bacterium; assembly: GCA_017307785.1. GTDB lineage: Bacteria > Vulcanimicrobiota > Xenobia > Xenobiales > JADMJV01 > JADMJV01. The sequence continues at coordinate 114,032 of JAFKGI010000019.1, forward strand.
CAACTCTCGACCCTGGCTTCCGTTTCCTTCATCTCGCAGGCCAAGGTCGCCGCCCATCTGCAGGCGGCCGTGCAACTGGGCCTGCTGCTGCCGACCGGCGGGCGCGAGCCCGGCTACTGCTTCCAACACGATCGGGTGCAAAGAGCCGCTTACGAAACCGTGCCGGAACAGGAAAGGCCGCTGCTGCACGACACCATCGGCCAGATCTTGCTCGAGCAACTCAGCCCGGAGCAGTTGGAGGAACGGCTCTTTGAGGTGGTCGGCCATCTCAATCGCGCCCACAGCCGACCCGAGCAGCGCCTGCGGCTGGCGAAACTCAACGCGCGCGCCGGCGACAAGGCCCATCAGGTGGCGGCCTACGACCTGGCCTGCGCCTCTTATCGCACGGCCGCCGGCTTGCTCGACTGGAACGAGGAGCCGGAGCTGTGCTACCAGGTTCACTACAACCTGGCCGAGAGCTTACGATTGGGAGCCCGCATGGCGGATTCTCTGGAGCTGGTCGAAGCCACCCTCGAGCACGTGCGGGAAGCCAGCCAGCTGGCCGAGCTAGAAGCGCTGCGCATGGGGCTTTTCCAATCGCAGGGTGACTTCTTGACGGCTCTCGACTGCGTGCGTCGGGCGGCTGGTTTGCTGGGCCTGGATTTGCCCCGGGACTGTCGCCTGCAGGCGGACGCCGAGGTGGCCCGGGTGCTGGACTGGATCGAGCAGGGGCCGGTGGAACGATTGCTGGACCTGCCCGAGCTGGAAGACGAGCGCCTGGTCACCCTGATGGGAGTTTTGACGGCCGCCATTCCCTCCGCCTACCAGGCCGACCGCGACCTGGGCGAGCTGATCATCGCCAAGATGGTCAGCCTCTCTTTCGAACACGGCAACTGCCTCTATTCGGCCCGGGCCTACTGCACTTTCCATCAGATCCTCCAGGTGCGCGAGCTGCCAGATGCCGCCTATCGCTTTGCTTGCGCCGGGCGCGAGCTCAATCGCCGGCGTCGCGAACCAAGCGTGCGACCGGCCATCGAATTCCTGCACGGCTTCTTCGTGGCACCATGGATCTGTCCGTGGGATACCTGTCTGGAATCGCTGCGCCGCGGCTACGAGTTCGGCCTGGAAAACGGCGACTATCCGCACATGAGCTACTCCGCCACCTTCGAGATCTTCGCCTCGCTGCTCAAAGGGGTCTCGCTGCAGGCGGTGGAGGCGCGCACCGAATCTTGCCTCAAAGCCAGCGTGCAATTGGGTGAGGCCAGCAATGCGCGCACGCTTGACTGGCTTTTGGCCCTGCTGCGCCAGTTGCGCGGCATCCAGCCCTGGACTCATCTGGCAAGACCTGATTTTCAGGGCAACCCGATGCTGGAGTTCTCTTACCTGTGTATCGAGCTGCAGCGGGCTTACCTCAGCGACAACCAGCTGCTGGCCCGCCAAATCCTCTTGGAGATGCACCCGCTGGCTCCGGCCGCGCGCGGCTGCGTAACCGAGGCGGTCTACTTCTATTACTGGGGCCTGACCTCGGCTCGAGCCGGCGACCTCTCAGATCTGCACGCATGTTTTGAATGGACCGAGCGTTGCGCCCAATTTTGTCCGGCCAATTTTGGGGCGCCCGCCTGTTTGTTGGAAGCTGAGATTCACCGTCTAGAGGGAGATCCACTGGGTGCCAGCGAGCTTTATGACCAGGCGGTGCGACTCGCGGCTGAGTATGGCCTGGTGGTGGAAGCCACGGCCAATGAACTGGCCGGGACCTTCTGGTTGTCGCGCGGCAAAGCCGACTTCGCGACCTTATACCTGAGCCGCTCGCACCGTCTCTATCTGCACTGGGGTGCCACCGCCAAAGCCCATCAACTGGAAGGACGGCACGGCCCGGTGGTCATCCCCAGAATACTGGAGATTAGCTCCTGCTCGGCCTCCGATACCCAGGACTTCCTCAATTATGCCAGTCTCGCCCGGGCTGCCCAGGCCATCTCCGGTGAAATCGTGCTCGACCGTTTGCTGGGCGTGCTCACCCAGGTAGTGATCGAGAACGCGGGCGCGCAAACCGGCGCCTTGATCTTGGAGCAGGACGGCCAATGGCTGGTGCAGGCCATGCGTCAGGTGGAAACTGGCCCGGTGGCGGTCATGCAAGGGCTGCCTCTGGCCCAGGCCGAGCAACTCTCGGTCGGAATCGTCCATTACGTACTGCGCACCGGCCAGAGCCTGGTTTTGGACGATGCTCGTCTGCATCAGGCCTTCGCCAACGAATCCTATGTGCGCAAGCACGCTCCCCGGTCGGTTCTGTGCATTCCCATCCGCCACAAAGGCCGGTTGCTCGGGGCCATGTATCTGGAAAACAACCTGCTGACCAGTGCCTTTCACCAGGAACGCCTGACCTCGCTGGACATTCTGCTGGCGCAGGTGGGCGTTTCCATCGAGAACGCTCGGCTGTTTGCACGCGAACGCGAGCAAGCGGAGGCGGTCACCCAGGTCAACAGTTGCCTGGAAGAAATGGTCACTGCGCGCACCCGCGAGCTGCTGGACGCCAACGAACGACTGCGACAGGAAGCGCAGACTCGGGAACGGATGGAAAACGAGCTGCGTCTGGCTCAGAAGTTGCAGTCGGTCGGCCAGCTGGCGGCCGGTGTGGCACACGAAATCAACACCCCGATGCAATACATTCAGGACAACCTGGAATTTGTGCGCAGCTCGTCGGGAGAACTGGTCCAGGTCATCCATCAATATCAGCATTTGCACGAGCTGTTGGGCGACAGCGGACTGCGCCAGCGCCTGACCCAGGTCGAGAACGAGTCCGACCTGAATTACCTGTGCGAAGAAGTGCCTCAGGCGTTGTCTGGAGCTCTGGAGGGCGTGCGACGGGTCACCGCCATCGTGCGCGCCATGAAAGAGTTCTCCTACCCCGACCAGACTCGCAAGAGCCTGGTCAACCTCAACACGGCCCTCGAAAATACGCTGATGGTGGCCCACGGTGAGTACAAAATGGTGGCCGAAATCATCAAAGACTTTGAGCCCTTGCCGGAAGTGCTGTGCTACGGCGGAGAAATCAACCAGGTGGTGCTCAACCTGGTCGTCAACGCGGCCCACGCCATCGAGGACGTGGTACGCGACAGCGGTCGAAAAGGCACCATCACCCTGGCCACTCGCTGTCTGGGCGGACACGTCACCATCTCTGTCTCGGACACGGGAGGGGGCATCCCGGCGGCGGTCCAGGAACGTATCTTTGATCCTTTCTTTACCACCAAAGCGGTCGGGCGTGGCAGTGGCCAGGGTCTGGCCATTTCGCGCTCGGCCATCGCCAAACACGGCGGTCAGTTGACCTACGAAACTCAGGCAGGGCAGGGGACCACCTTCACCGTACGCCTGCCCTTGCAGCCCGCGGTGTAAGGCCGGCCGATGGAGACCGAACTCTCTGACCTGCAGATCAAGTGTGCTCGGCAAATCGGTCGCGCCATCGGAGTAGCGAATCTGGCGGTCTATCCGGTCTTGACCGGCGTGATCACCATGGCCAGCGAGCTCTCCCGGCAACACTCCGACTGGCTGATCGGAGTGGCACTGGCCACCTCTCTGGTCGGTCTCCCCCGCTACCTCTATGGCAGACTGCTGCTGACGGCCCCCCCCGAGCGTCTGGCTTTCGTGCTACGCACCTACATCGCCCTGGCTTTTCTGGTGGCGGGCCTGTGGGCCGCCTTCGTCTGCCTGGTGGTGACGGCTTATCCCGGCGAATGGACCAGCCTGCTGGTCGTGATGATCACGGCTGGTATCACCGCCGGTTCCACCTCGGGCCTCAACTCTCACCTGTTCTTGCAAATGGGGTTTGTAGGCATCATGATGCTCCCTCCCGGCCTGGCCATGGCCCTCTCGGGAGGCAAGGAAGAAGCCTGGGCCAGCCTGACTCTGGCTATCTACGCCCTCTTCGTGATTCGCACCGGCATCGTAAACTATCAACACTTTGTTTCGCTGATGGGTGCCAACCGGGAACTGGAGACAGCCCACGAGCACGAGAAACGGCAGCGCGACCAGCTACGCTTGTTGGAAGAACGCTGGAGCTTCGCCTTCCAGGGATCAGGCTCGGGAGTCTGGGACTTGAACCCCCAGACCCATCAGATGTATTCCTCGCCGCGCTTGCGAGAAATGCTGCAAATTCCTCAGGAAGATGAATGGATCCGCCTGGAAGATTGGTTCGGGCGCATCTGCCCTGAGGACCTGGCGGCTGTGCAGCAGGCCCTGCAAAAGAACCTGGACGGCCACAGCGACAATTTCGCCTGCGAGAACCGTCTGCTGCAAACGGACGGCTCCCAGCGCTGGACCATGGCCCGGGGCAAGGTGGTGGAGCGCGATGAACAGGGTCAGGCGCTGCGGATGGTGGGCACCTGCACGGAAATCGACGACCTGAAGCAGCTGCAAATCCAGCTCAATTTGTCGCGCAATCTGGAGTCGGTGGGTCAACTGGCGGCCGGCGTGGCCCATGAAATCAACACACCGTTGCAGTACATCAACGACAACGTGCGCTTCCTGGAAGATTCTTTCCAAGAGTTGATGGATTGCGAGAATGCCGACCTGGAATATCTGCGGCAAGAAGTGCCGCCCGCCTTTCGGCAGACGGCCCTGGGCCTGGCCCACGTCACCAAGATTGTGTCCGCGATGCGCGAGTTCACCCACTCCGGGCGCGGAGACCGCCAGCCGGTCGACCTCAACCATCTGGTGGAAACCTCCTTGACCATTTGCCGCAGTCGCCTGCGCGAAGTGAAGGAGGTCAAAGCCGAACTGGCCCCGGATTTGCCCTTGCTGCCGGCCGTGCAAAGCGAACTGAACCAGGTGATCCTCAATCTCCTGATCAACGCGGCCGACGCCATTGGCGATCGCCAGCGCAAAGAACCGGACATGTCGGGACAGATCCTCATCAGTACCCGCCTGGAGAATGAACGCATCGAGATTCTCGTGCGGGACAACGGCTGCGGCATCGACGCCCTTCAGGAGCAAAAGGTCTTCGAGCCCTTCTTTACCACCAAAGAAGTGGGCAAAGGCACCGGTCAGGGTCTGGCGCTGTGCCGCAACATCGTGCGCGGCCACCAGGGCGAGATTCGCTTCTCGAGTCAGGCCGGTCACGGCACCACCTTCCTGGTGCGATTGCCCTTGAAAGCTTCTTAGCCGACTGGCTAACTAAAATTAGCCGGTCGGCTAAAGGTTGGCTTATCTTGACTCAAAAATACTTCACCCATCATTTCTACCCGATGGCTTTCTTTCAATCTAGACCCGGATTCTCGGCTCGCACTCTCGGGTGGTGGTAAGTCGGGCGAGCTGAGGAAAAACAGGTCTCCATCACAAGCCTGCGAACCCCCGCCCACGATGATCGCGGGAATGGCCGGCATCGGGGGGTATGATTTACAAGAGTTGCTGGGGTCGGACGACGGGGTGGTCTCCTGGCGGGCTGTGCGTCAGCAAGACGGTTTGCTGTGCCTGCTCAAGAGTGCCCAGCGGGAACCCGCTTTGCGCCTGCGCTTTGAGCGCGAGGTCAGGCTCTGGTCGCAGCTCGAGCCGACGGTTGAATGGCGGGCTCACGAGTCCAGGCTGACCGTCTCGAGGGCCTGGCGCGAACAGCCGCCCGTGCTTTTGGGTCAGCCTTGGGAGTTGGACCAGGTGCTCAGCCTGGCTGTCCATCTTTTCCAGCAACTGGCTCAGGCGCACGGGCTGGGCCTGGTGCACGGCGCTATCCATCCACACAACTGTTGGAGCGGCCCGCAGCCCCTGAGCGAATTTGCTCTGCATCGCGGCCTGATTGGCTACAGCGCCCCGGAGGTCCTCAAAGGCGAAGTGCCTGCCGAGGTCAGCGATCTCTACTCCGCCGGGGTGCTGCTCTACCAGGCGGCCAGCGGAGTGCTTCCTTTTCTGGCCGAAAGCCGCCCTCAGCTGTTGACTCAGCAATTGGAAACGGCACCCAAGCCTTTGCGACTGCGTATTCCGGAGCGTCCGCGAGCGCTCGAGGAAATCCTCCAACGCCTGCTTCAAGCCGACCCGATGGCCCGATACCAAAAGGCAGATTCTGTCCTTCGAGATTTTCTCGAACTGCAAGCGGCCCTGCAGAAAGGGGCCGAACCAGACCTGTTGGTGGGTGGAAGTGACCCGGGCGGGGTCTGCCACGAACCCGGCTTTGTGGTGCGCCTGGAGGAACTGGCCAAAATCCATTCGCACCGTGAGGGCGTGCTGCTGGTTTGCGGCACTTCCGGCAGCGGCAAGTCCAGACTTTTGCAAGAAAGCGCTCGCTCTTCGGCCCAACCCGCCTTTCAGGCAGGCGCTCGCACTCCCAGAGCGCCCCTGCAGGTGCTCAACGACCTGGCGCGGCAAATGGTGGAATTCGCGGCCGTGCGGCCGGAAGAGCAAGCCGAGTGGCGCCGGCAGCTCGGGGCTCACCAATCGATCCTGGTCTCTGCCCTACCCTCCCTGGCGGCTCTCTTCGACAAGCAAGCCGCCGACGGTAGAGCTGCGGAAACCGACGAGTTCCTACTGGAATCGCTAACGGTCTGGATGTTAGCCTTCCCGGGGACGATTTATCTGGACGACATGCAGTGGGCCGACAGCCTGACCTGGGAGCTGCTCAAGCGCTGCCATCAGGAATACCCCCAGCAGTGCCGGCTGGTGGTCGCGTTGCGCCAGCCGGGTTCGCACGATTTCGCCCCGATATTGCACTTGCCGCGCCTGACCTCGGCCGAGGTGCAGCGACTGGCCACCTCCATGCGAGGCGATGCTCTCAGTTCTCAGGCCTGCCGACAACTGGCCGCCACCTCCGGCGGCGACCTGTTCCTCACGGTGGAAATGATTCGCGGCTTCGCCGAAACCCACGGCTCCGGTTGGCAGGCCACCCAGCGTACCGCTCTGGTGCTCGGCCAACGTCTCGAAAGTCTGCCGCCCGCCACTCTGGATCTGCTGGCTCACGCTGCCCTGTTTGGCCGAGAGTTTGAGCTGGCCTCGCTAGAAGACTGGTTTGGAGCCGAATCAGAGGTCGGGAGTTTGCTGGAGCCGGCCCGGCAATCCCAGGTTATCTGGCTACTGCCCTCAGGACGCTCCGCATCTTTCGCACACGATCGCCTGCGCGAGGCCTGCCTGGAGAGATTCAGTTCGCAGGTGCGAGCCCGGTTGCATGCTCACATCGCCAGTGCACTCGAAGCTGCCAATCCCTCTAATGTTCACGCCCTATCCTACCATTTTGGCCGCTCCCACCTACCCGAGCGGGCCTTTCCCTACGCCCTGAGGGCCGCCCAGGAATCGGCGGCACGTTTTGCCTACGACCTCTCCGAGGACCATTTCCGGTTGGCCCTGGTGAGCATCGACCAGCAGCTGCCCGCCCAGCGGCTATGGGTCTGGAGCGGCCTGGCCGAGGTGCTCTTGAAACGGGGGGACTACGCGGAATCGGAGCAGTTCTTCCAAAAGGCGCTGTCCGAAAAGCCGCTGTCCCCCCTCGAAGAAGCCGCCCTTTGGGCTCGTTTGGGGTATCTGGAACTGAGTCGAGGTCGCCTGCCGGAAGCCGGACTCTATTCGGGTCGAGCTCTGGAGATGCTGGGGCAAAAGCTGCCTACCAGTCCCCTGCAGGTGGCCGGGGGGATTCTCCGTCACGCGGCCGGTGTATTGCGCAATTCGCTCTGGCGGCGCCCACCTCAGGTCTGTCCTGAGCCCAACAAGCTTCGACAGGATCTGATGATTCAGTTTTCCTTCCTGCAGTTTTTTGTCGGCCGTCCTGACCTGCTTTTGTGGGGACATCTGTTCTCTCTGGCCGAAGGCGAGAGATATCAGGAGTCGGTCGCTCTCAGCTCGGCCTATGCCATGCAGTCCATCATACTGGTGACTTTCGCCCTCTTCCCGGCTTCCGAACGCTACGGCACCCGAGCCATCGAGATGGCCCGGCGCCTTCAGGAGCGTCGCCTCGAGGGCCGGGCCTATCTGCATCGGGGCCTGGGGCGACTGCACAGCGGCCGGTTGGCCGAAGCCTGGGACGATTACCAACAATCTCGGCTATTGGGCGGGCGCGCGATCCCTCGCTGGGACGAGAACGTAGCGCAGCAGAACGAAGTCCATCTTCTCTACCTGCAGGGAAAAATGAACCAGGCGGCCCGACTGGCGGCCGACCTCTATCAGCGCGGCCTGAGCCAGGGAGACCGCATGGCCAGAGCGGCGGCGGCCCGTTACTGGGTTCGCTGCACCGGCGGTCAACTGCCCACGCTCGATCTGACGGCCGACGGCGACCTGGTAGCGGCCCTTTACCTTCACGAGGTCAACGGGCTGCGCAACTATTTCCAGGGCCGCTATCTCGAGGCCGCCGAACATCTGCTGCAGGCCAGCCGGGTAGCCGCTCCCGCCATGGAGAAAGCCACCACCTGGGCCTGGTTGAGCACTGCCCAGAGGCGAGCCCACGGAGCCAGCCGGGCTGCCAGCCTGAAAACCGCCCTGCGACTGTCGGCCCGCTACCCTCTGGTACGGGCCCACGCCCTGCGCGAATCGGCCTGGGACCTGGCCCGTCGCGGCAATCCCAAGGCCGCGCGCCGCCAGTTGGAGCGAAGTTTGGTGGCGGCCAAGCGGGTGGGTCAGCCCTACGAACAGGCTCTCACGCTGCAGGCTCGAGCTCGTATGGGAGAAGTCTTCGGCTGGAAGGAGCGCCTGGAAGATGAAGCTTGTTCCCAGCAAATTCTCTACGAAATCGGCGCCTGGTGGGAGCTGCCGGCGGCCGCCCAGGTGGGTCCGGCCCTGGCCGATCGCTATCAGCTCCTGATCGAGAAGGGCGCCCCCATCGCGGCCGCCTTGAGCCAGCAAGACGTCTATCAGCGCCTGCGGGAAGCGGCCCAGGTGCTGCTGCGCGCCGAGAAAGTGGAGCTGCACCGCGGCGACAGCCCTTTGCCCCTGGTAGAGCGCGCTCTGAACCTGGGAGAGCCGGTGCTCTGGGAGCGGTCGGACCAGCACGAAAGCGAGGTGCTGGCGGGGGTGCGTAGCGCCCTGGCCTGCCCTATGGACTCGGAGCTTTGTCTCTATGCCTGTCACACCGGATTGACGGGTTTGTTTGGAGAGGACGAACTGCGCCTGGTTCGCTTTCTGGTGACCCTGGCCAGAGCTGCTCTGGACAATACCAAACTGCTCGAGCAGGCGCTGGCGCTGCAAAGCGAAGTGAGCCAGCGCGAGCAGTATTTCCGGGCCCTCTTTCACGGGTCTGCGCTGGCCATGGCCGTCATCGACGGTCAAGGAGGAGTGTGCGAAGAAAATGAAGCCATGGAAACGCTACGCGCAGACCGCCCGCTGGAGGTACTGCTCCACCCCGACGAAGTGCAGCACTTCCGGGAACGCCTGAGCGAGCGTGCGCAGACCAGCTGGGAGACCCGTTATCTGGGTCCGGGAGGGGTCAGCTTGTGGGGACAGGTGACTCTCAGCCCCATCCAGGACGACCTCACCATCCTGGCCTTATCCGACGTTAGCTACCGAAAATTTCGACAAATCGTCGTGTTTGCCGAAAGCGAGCGCCGACTGTTGGCCAGCGATCTGCACGACGTTATTACCCAACCGTTGTGCGGGCTCTCCCTGCATCTCCAGGCGATGGAGCAAAACCTACGTCCAGAACTGGTGGAAAAGTCGGCCCGGGCCTGCAGTCTGTTGCTGGAGAAGCTCTCCACCTTGATGACTGGTCTGCGCACTCCACCTCTTTCGGGCTCACTGCTGCAGTCCGCCCTGCAGGATCTGGCCTGGCAAAGCGGTCGCGACGGCGGCTATCAGGTGCAACTCGAGTGCTGCGGTAGCCCGGAAGCGGTCCCGGAACTCACCTCCATTTTTCTTTACCGCATCCTCCAGGAATCTTTGCAGAACGTGACTCGCCACGCACGCGCCCAACAGGTCCAGATCCAATTGGAGGCCTCCAGCGCGGTGGTGCGCGGATCCATCCAGGACGACGGCGCAGGTTGCGATCCGGAGACGGTCACCAAGAGTGTTCGACATGGTCTGCGCGGGATGCGCGAGCGGGCCGAGTTGCTGGGCGGGTGGTTCCGCGTCAGCAGTCCATCGGGAGTGCGCATCGAATTTGAGCTACCGGGACGCCACGCCTTATGAGAATCCTGATGGTCGATGACCATGAACTTGTCCGCCAGGGACTGAAGCTACTGCTGGAGGGAGAGCCTGGTTGGACGGTGATCGGAGAATGCAGCAGCGCCGCCGAGTGCCTGCCGGCCGTGGAGCAGCTGCAGCCCGACATCACGCTGGTGGACCTCAGTTTGCCGGATCAACCCGGCCTGGAACTGGTGGCGGCACTCAAGCTGGAGTTCCCTCAGCTGCCCGTGCTGGTGCTCTCCAGCTCGGAGGATATGGCCTCGGTCTCGGGAGCCCTGCGGGCCGGAGCCGGCGGCTACCTGGTCAAGTCGGCCCGCCGTGACGAGATGATCGCAGCCGTGCGCACCGTCGCTCAGGGCGGGGCCTACCTGCATCCCAGGATCGCCTCGGGCGTCTTGAATCAGTTCAAATCTTCGAATGTGTTGGAGACTCCGTCGCTCGAACTAAGCGAGCGCGAGCGCACCATCATTCACTATGTGTCGCAGGGGCTATCCAATCCAGAGATGGCCCACAAGCTGCATGTTTCGCTGGGCACCATCAAAAACGATCTAAGCCAGCTGTTTCGCAAACTGGACGTGCAAGACCGAGTTCAGTTGATCCGGGAAAGCACCCGCCGGGGCTGGTTGCCCACCGGCTAACCCAAAATTGGCCGATCGGCCAGTCAACTTTGACCGAAACCCCCAAGGCACCTCAGGAAGCGACTCGGAACTATGGGCACGCGCCGTATCGGCGCAAATTCGTGAGGTAGGGTTTTAGTTTGTTACGCATCATTCACTGGATGCGTTGGCTCCTGTTCCTGGCCGTGCTGTGCGTGGGTTGCTCCACCGCCGACGGACCGCAGAACTATACGGTCAGCACCGATCGACAGGGCAACGTCATCCAAACCACCAGCAACGGCTTTCAGCTCAAAGCCAACGTCAAAGAGCTGCCTGAAAGCGTGGTGGTCTCGGAAATCACCGACACCACCGTCACCATCTCCGGACCTGTGCCCGCTCTGGCCGCCGGCGACGTCATCATCAAAAACGAGGGCGACCAGCAGTTCCTGCGCAAAGTCGTCTCCGTCACCACCAGCGGCGGCAGCACCGTCGTCACCACCGCTCGAGCCGTCTTGACCGACGTCTTCGACTCGGCGGCCATCGCCGAAACGATCCATCTCGGGCCCACGCTGCTCAAAGAACTGACACCGGCCATGCCCGGCGTCACCTTCGGCGAGCCCTTTCAAATCTCGCCGCGCGGAGAAGAAGTCGCCTCCTGGGGCCTGCCTGTCACCTTCAGCAACGCACAGGTAGGCAGCAACGCCCGCGGCTCGGTGATCGGCAACGGCGCCATCACCATCCGCATTTCGCTCTACAAAGACTTACAGCTGGGCGTGCGCAACCTGGTGGTCCCCACCGTCAATCACTTCGCCCTGGTGCCCAAAGTCACCGTCGAGGGCAACCTGACCATCACCGGCCAGGGCAGCGGTGAATTCTCCCAAGAATTCCCGCTCACCGGCAAGTTCGACTATCCGCTGGTCGGCTTCGGACCGGTCAGCCTCAACCTGGCCGGCCAGCTCATGGTCGGCGTGGACGGCTACGTCCAGGCTAACTCTGAACTGAAGATGAACGGCCGCGTGGCCCTGGAAGCGGGCCTTGAAGCCACCGCCGACCAGTGGAAGCCCGTCAGCAATTTCGACGCAAACTTCAGCATCACGCCCCCTAAAATCGACGCCGAAGCCAAACTCAACGTCAATATGCTGGCTCCGCGCATCTCGATCAACCTGCTGGGCATGGGCAGCGCCTGGGTGGACAGCAATATGCTGCGCCTGGAAGCCGAAGCCAGCTTCAACGCCAACCCCTCTCCGCAGTATAATGTGGTCGTCTATCGAACCTTCAGTATCGATGCCGGCGCTCACATGACGCTCGGTGTGTCCCCTCTGGCGGTCAGCTATGACGCCGCCTTCCCCATCTTCGACGGCAGCCGCACCGAGGTCGCCCGCGTAACCAACGTAGTGCCTACCCAGCCACTGCAAACCATCTTTATGCCGGTGTCTCCGGCTACCCTCAGCCTGAAGCCCGGCCAACAAGCGCTGGTCTTCCCCCTGCCTTTTGTGGGCCTGCCGATCCCGCTGCCCATTCCCCAGGGCTGCAATTACCGCTCGGCCAACTCCAGCATCTGCAAAGTGCGCAATTTCGGCTTCTTCGGAATCGCGGAAGGCGTGGCCGGAGGAACCACCACCCTGACCGTAATCGCTCCCAACGGCGTGCAGACGCCGGTGGCGGCCACAGTGGCCTCCTCCGGAATCGCCTCCATCGACCTGCGCGGCGGCGGCGTGCTTACCTTCGGCAAAGGCGAGGGTATCCGCCCTCTGGTCCTTTCCGACGACCAGTTGCCCGAACGCGGCCGACGCAACTTCCAGGCTATCGCTCACTACGCCGACGGCTCGGAGAGCGACATCACTTACTCGGTCGACTGGAGCACCAACAACTCCGGAGGCCAGACCAGCCGCTCCGGAGACGTGCTGGCCCGCAACACCGGCCAGTTCAACCTGTCGGTGACCGGCCCGGGTGGCCGCACCGCCACCCGCAACCTGACGGTGGTACGCCCGCGCGCCTTCGCTCTGACCATCTCCCCGGTACTGCCCCAGGTGGCCACCGCCAGCCTGGGCACTCCCTTACAGCTTCAGGCCCTGGGCTGGTATGAGGACGGGTCCCTGCGCACCATCACCAACTCGGTGCAGTGGACCAGCGGTGACCCCAACACGGCCACCGTCGACGCCAACGGCACCGTCACTCCCGTGGCTGTGGGCGAAGCCGCCATCGGAGCCTACGACCCCCAGAGCGGCCTCTACTTCGCCAAGAAAGTGCAGGTCGGCGGAGCCATGACCGCTTTGCGCGTCACTCCCACCACGACCACCACCTACGATCAGGGCACCACCACCCAGTTCCGCGCCTACGCCACCTTCACCGGTGCCGGCGAGCGCGAAGTCACCTCCAGGGTCACCTGGAACAACAGCAACAACGTCCAGGGCCGCATCAGCAGCGCCGGCGCTCTCACCTTCCAAGGTCTGGGCAACGGTCGCGTGAGCGCCTTCTTCAACGGCCGCACGGCCACCAGCCCCGAGTTCAGCGTGCGCGGACCGGCGGGTCTGCGCTTCGCCACGCAACCCGCCAACGTGGCCCCGGGCGCCAGCTTCGACAGCAGCGTTCAGGTCCTCGGCAGCGACGGCCAGGTCTTCACCGGCCCCACCAGCGTCAACCTGGAACTGGCCGGCGGAGCCGCCAACGCCAACCTGGCGGGCACCCTCAACCAGATGGCCCAGGGACTGGCCCAGTTCACCGGCCTGTCGATTGACCAGACCGGCTCGGGCTACTTCCTGCGCGCCTTCGCCTACGGTCTCTCGATTGCCGAGAGCGACTTCTTCCAGGTCACCACGGGCGGCGGCGGAGGTTTCGACCCCGGCTCCATTCTGTTGACCGACCGCAACGCCAGCACCGGCGCGGGCGGCTTACGCTCGGTGAAAGTCGGCAGCAACGGCGAGCTGGGAGCCAGCACCATTGTCAACACCGCCGGCCGTCCCCAGGGCATGGCACGCGTGGGCAACTTCGTCTACGTAGTCAACTCGGGCACCGGCAACGCCTCCAACAGCGTCGACTGTTTCGCCTACAACCAGCTCAGCGGGGCCCTGCAGTTCGTGTTCAACTCGGGCGTCAACGCCGTCGGCGCCACTCCCGGCCAGCCCATCGAGGTGGAAACCAACGGCAGTGATACCCTCTTTGCCCTGCCCGCCTTCGACAAGGTACTGTTCGCCGTGCGTGCCGACCCCACCACCGGCCAACTGGCGCTCAGCGACAGCGTAGCCATGAACATCGGCGACCCGCTCACCGCCCCCAACGGCATGCTCTTCTACGACACGCCGGGCAGCACCACCGACTATCTGTTTGTGGCCGACCAGGCCAACAACCGAATCCACGTGGTCGTTTACGACGCCGTCGCCGGCACCGTCAACCACGCTCCCAACTCGCCCTTCGCCAATCCTCTGGCGGCGGGTCCCACCTCCGGCGGTGGACCGCTCGACCTGGCCATGGTCAACAACCACCTCTACGCCGTGAACCCCAGCGCCAACCGTTTGACTGTGTTCGACTTCAACCCGACCACCGGTCAGCTCAGCACGCAGGGTGACACCTACAACACCGGACAACGGCCCATCAGCATCTTCTCGGTAGGCGACAAGCTCTACGTAGGAAACGATGTGAGCATGAGCATCTCCGGTTTTAACGTCGGCAGCGACGGTGGTCTGCTTCCCATCAACGGCGGGAACGACGCCTCTTTGGGAGACAGCAACCCCCACGCCTTCGTCGACCTGGCCCTGAACGCCACCCAACGCATCCTCTACGTCGCTACTTCGACCAAAGTCGCCGGCCTGATCATGGGCAACGACGGCCTGCTCGTTCCCGCGACCAACTCCCCCTACTCCAACCTGGGCGGCTCTCCCGGAGCCATCCGCTTCTAAATCACAACCATCGAAAAAGCCCGCACTCGCAGGAGTGCGGGCTTTTTTTCTGTCCAACTCCAAAAAAGAAGACGCGGCGGGAGAAATGAGACTCCCACCGCGTCAGAAACACAGGTCCTTGGTCCGGTTGCAAAAGTTGGCGTTCCCCGGACTCCCTTTCCTGCCGCAAGGGGCGAACCGCCATCAAGAACGCAATAAGACCCGCCTCTCTTGATTCGTTCTTGTTACCCGGGCGCCCGGCGGTCCAGGGTTCTGGTGCAGGCCGATCAGAAGCACAGAAAATGCCCGAAAATCCACTGCTGGACTATCTAGAAACGCAGGTGCGCGCGGGAGTTCGCTCTTCCAGCGGACGATTCACCGTGCTCAACCTGGAAGGCGGACGGCTGCCTGGCCGTCGCTTGCCCCGGCCGGAACACTGGCCGCTCAAAGTCGTCCAGGCACTGGTGGCCGCAGAGGCGAGCAGCATCCAGATCGATTGCGGATCGACGGCGACCGTTTTTCGGGCGGACGGTCTTGAGCCCTGGACCGGGTCGCTGCAGTCCGCCCTCCTGACCAGCCAGCGGCCCGTATCCAGAGCCCTCGAGCACCTGCGTCAGGCACTCTGGAGCCTGGCCGACCAGGGGCGACCCTTCTGGTTGCAGGGGCTGCGCCAGCAGGATGGACGTCTGCATCGCTGGGGACCTCGCGTTTCTCCTGGATTCTGGCTGAAGGTGGCCCACGCATCCAGTCGCGAGCCCCGCCGGAACCGGATCTTTTTCTGGCAGTCACCGGCTCGCCGCGAAGATCTCGGCTTGCTGTTGGCCGAGCGAGCGCGATTCTGTCCGGTTCCGCTGACCGTCGACGGACGACGCTTCGAGCTGCTCCAAGAGCTTGAAGGCTCGTTGCTGGCCCTGGGACTCTGCAGCGGCCAGAGCATTCAATTGCGCGTTCCGCGGCTCTGCCGGCTCCCCGACACGGCGGCTCTGCACACTCCGGAGGATCCGACCCAGACCTCCGTCGTCTGCTGCCTTCACCAGGGCTCGCCCACCCCCAGTCGCCTCTTTTGGATGGACGACGGGGTGGTGGTCGAGAGCGAAACACTGCAAACGACCCCGGGTATTTGCCATTGCAGTCTATTCGCCTCGGCCGAAGGCCTGCCCAGCCGGGTTCGAGGGCTCCCCTACCAGCAACGCTTCCGCTCCGTCCTTCAGGACGTGCTCCCCTTTCTCAGCCTCCTCCAGCTCTCACCGGCCGAGGCCTTTCCCAGGGAGCGCGAGTTCGCCATTCGCTCTGGCGCGGCTCGACTCCAGGCGGATCTGCGAAGACTCTTGGAGAGTCTGAGAAAACTCTAAGCCAGCTCCAAGCTTGAGCTAAGCCGGGAATCTCATAACGAGATCATGCTCAAGTGAGAATGGGAGAACATCAATGCTTGGACTCTTCAGTCGCCCGGTCACTTTCCTCGAACTCCACCACGGACAACTCGCATTCACCAGCCCCCGACCGCTGAACCTCAACGAATCGAGCGCCATCAGTATGGACATCGCTTCAGCCACCGGAGAACAGCGCAGCGTGACCTGCCAGGTCTTTCCCTACCATCGCCGCTGGATGGGAGAAACGCTTTGCTACTTTGCCTATCTGCTGAGTCCACTGCCTTTTCATCCCCTGGGACACTCGGAGGCGGGCATTCGCAAGTCAGACCGCTGCGACTGCTCTTTTCCGGTGCAGGGCCTGTCCATTCCCAACTGGAGGGGCACCGTCCGCAATCTGTCGCTAACCGGCCTGCAGTTGGAAAGCCCCTACATTATGGGCGTGGGACAACGCTGGCCCATTCGCATTCGCACCGAACATCCCGGCCTCGAGTCGATTCAGGTGGAAGCCCGAGTGGTCTGGGCGCTAGGAGAACGGGCCGGAATGCGCTTTATCAGCCCGACCTTCGAAAGCATTCGCCAATTGTTACAGCTGCTGAACCTATTGACGTTCGCTGTCTAGGGCAGAGCGCAGGGGAGATGGCCAAGGAGGCCTTGCCGCTACTGCCCGGCGAAGGGCCTCAGCGCATCATTTCGGGGATGACAAGCGACTCTCGCGCTAGGAACTGATTATGGAAACCACGGTCATCGTCGGAGGCGGATTCAGCGGCCTCATGGTAGCGGTCCAACTCGCTCAGAGGGGCTACGCCGGCCAAATTTTGCTGGTGGAAATGCGCGCCGAGGTGGCCCAGGGAGCAGCCTACTCGACCGACTTCGCAGGCCATCTGCTCAATGTTCCCGCCTTTGGTATGAGCGCTTACCCCGACCATCCCGACCACTTTAAGAACTGGGCGGCGGCGCGCGGTTTTCGCGAGGATGCTTTCGTTCCACGCCGCACCTTTGGCCAGTATCTGAAAGAACAGTTTCAGGCCTGGGAGCACAAGATCGAGGTGATCTCCGGGCAAGCGCTCCGGGTGGAGGATGGTCGACTGGAGTTGGAGAGCGGCGAAGTGTTGAGCTGGGACCGTCTGGTGCTGGCTCTGGGCAATTTCCCACCTCAGCACCTGAAGATTCCGGCCGACGCGGGCTTTTACGAGTCTCCCTTCTACCAGCAGGATCCGTGGGATCATCAGCAGCGTGCGAACGCCAAGGGAGTGCTGCTGATCGGCACGGGACTCACGGCCGTCGACAAGGTCCTGGAACTCTGCGAATCCACTCGAGAGATTTTCGCCATTTCCCGGCATGGACTGACGCCTAACGCTCATCCCAATCCTCCGCTGCGCTTGTCCGCCGACCAGACCCTGAGCCTGGATCCGTCCGGTGGTGCGCTTTCGTTGCTGCGCCAGTTTCGCAAGGCGCTCGCGAAAAGCGGTGATTGGCGAACGACGGTCGCATCTCTGCGGGCCGCCACCAATCCGATCTGGCTGGGCCTGAGTGAAACCGAGAAGGTGTGCTTTCGCCGTCATCTGAGCTCTCTTTGGGACAACCACCGCCACCAGATCCCCTGGGAAGTTCACGACCATCTGGAGCGGCTGAGTAACCTGCATTTCCTATCCGGGCGGCTCCACAAATTCGCCCTGGTCGACGGTCGCGTTCAAGTCAGCTACAGCGGTGGACAACTGACGGTAGACCGCGTCATCAACTGCACCGGACCCAGCGGCAACATTTTGAAAGTCGAGAGTCCTTTGCTGGCCGATGTGCTAAAAAAGGGCCTGGGGACCGTAAACTCCACGCAATTGGGCCTGGCCACCGACGAACACTTCCGCCTGATCGGTGCGAACGGTCAGGCCTCCTCCAAGATCTACACCCTCGGTCCGTTGCTCAAAGGCACCCTGGGAGAAACCATCGCCGTGCCGGAACTTCGGGGACAAGCGGCACAAGTAGCGGTTCACATCCTGTCGGGAGCCTAGCGGACCGCTAAATTTCTCAGGCGATACGGCCACCAGGCCGCGCCGGATTTCCCATCACGGTCACCCCCGGAGCCACGTCACGGGTAACCACGGAGCCAGAGCCAATCACGGCGTCATCGCCAATCGTCACTCCAGGATTGAGAATGGCACCTCCCCCGATCCAGACATTGCGACCGATGGTCACGGGTTTGCCGAACTCGAGCCCCTGGCGGCGCTGTTCGGGATCGAGAGGATGAGTGGCGGTATAAATCTGCACGGCCGGCCCGATCTGAGTGCCTGCGCCGATGGAAACTTTCACCACATCGAGAATGACACAATTAAAGTTCAGGAAGACGCCTGCTCCTAACTCGATGTTGTAGCCATAATCGCAGTAGAACGGCGCGCGCAGGTTGACGTTCTCCCCTACGGAACCAAGATGCTCACGAAGCAGCCGGTCGCGCTCTTTTGGATGGCTTTGATTGTAACGAGTCAACCAGAGTTGATTGTTGAGAAGCTCGGCTTGAAGTTCCGGGTCGTCGGCCGTGTAGAGTTGGCCGGCCAGCATTCTTTCTTTCTGAGTCACGAAGCCCAGCATACCCCATACCGACTTTGGCTATGCCTCGCGCCCCCCGAGGGAACTCAAATGATGCTGTATGTTTCGAAGGACCTCGGCCGGTGTAGCATCCTCCAGGTTACTGACACGGCATTCTCAGCCAGACACCTTCAGCCGCTGGGAAGTGGCTGCGTCGGTTCGCTGTCGGGCTTGCACCACGGTCAGGGGCACCCAACCGTGGTGACGATAGAGACGTTCCGCTCGCTCAAAATAATCGTGAGCTTTCTCCCGATTCCCCAGTCGCTCGTAGACTCGCCCCAGGGAATACAGCGGGAGTGGATTGTCGGCGGCTTGTTGAAGACTGGTCTCAAAATACTCGGCCGAACGCTGCAGGCCCTGAGGAGAAAGCGCTCCTTCCATCAGTCCCCCGGGGGTCCGCTCCCCTCGGTAGAAATTGACCTGAGAGAGAGCAAACCGATGGTCGAGAGGTTGCACGTTCGGCACCGTCCGTCCCTCGAGAGTTCGGTAGCCCACGATGGCTTGACCGGCAGGGGCATAGAGAGGCTGCACAAAGCACAGTCCCCGCTCACTTCGGACCATCAGTCCCTGGTGGCGCACCAAAGGCTCCAGGTGGGAGGCGTCGACCAGAAAATCCTGGCCGTTACTGGCCTGAACCAGGGCGACCACATGCCCGTTGTTGCTTTCACCGCCCTGCTCGTTGCGGTAGACCATGGCCAGTCCACTGCGAACTCCGGCGCTGTGCAGCATCGAGCTGATCAGAATCGACTGAAGCAGACATTGCCGCTCTCCCAGTTGCTCGGCGTTGCGGAACTCAAAGCCACGCTGCAAACTGAAGCGAGGCAAGGCCTTCTTGACGAAACCGTGTGCCCAGAAAGAAGCATCCCGTTCCGCCGCCGCTCGCTCGGCCAGAGTGTGACATCCCCGCACGCGTTGTTCAAAGGCCGCCAGGCGAAGCGCCAGCGTGGCCGGCTCGTGCGGACTCCGAAAGCGTTGATAGGCCCCTTCCAGCCAGCCGAAAAAGGCCTCGGGCCGGCCTCCCACCGGACGATAGGAGTCTTCCACCAGGGTCCGCAAAGCAGGCTCGGGGAAAACCACCGGACTCTGCTGCAGGTTCGAGAGGGAGAACATCCAGGCCAATCCCAAACCCAGCCAGCGCCAACTTGAAAGCATACTCAGTTCCTAGACCTTCCAAAAAATCTTGCGCTGGTGCATCAGGCAGAGGATGCACCACCAGAGCGCCACGTAGCCCAGGGTGAAGATCCACCCACCTTGCTCCAGCCCATAGGTCTCGCGGCAGGTGGTCAGAGCCACGTCCAGCAGGGAAACCTGGGCCCCCGCCACCGGGACGGTCCAGCCCCACAGAAAGTAGACCTTGACCAGGATGGGCACGACGTAGGCGAAGATGGCGTTGGCGCCGCACACGCTGAAGCAGAAAGCCAGGCGAGAGCAACCCCAAAGATCGACCACCAGGTACATCAGGGCCAGCAACAAGGTGCCCAGGCCGGCCGTGAAGGTGATGTAGGACGCCGTCCAGAGCGGCTTGTTGAAGGGGATGTCGAGGCTCCAAAGCCAGCCCGCGCCCAACAATACGGCGGCCGTAGCCGTAAGCGAAAAGAACTGACGGTAGGTAGGCGGACGCGCAGCCAGGCGTTGGCCGACCACGCTACCCAGTAAGGTCATGGCCGTGGTTGGGACGACCGAGAGAAGTCCGGAAAGGTGCAAGGGAGCGAGAAATCGGGTGTTGACCCAATCCACCCAGGTTTGACCCGGAGCAAAGGTCGCCATTTCGGCGCCCGCGGCCGGCACGAAGCGCAGCACCGCCCAATGCACCAGCAGCAAGCCAAAGGCCAGCAGAGTGCGCTCGCGCGTCGTCCAATGGCGCACCCAAACCGCGCCCAGAAAGGCCAGGGCGATCAGCTGGAGCACGCCCAGACTAAAAATCGGAGTGTGAGCCACACTCGAAACCAGCAGCATTCCCAAAAGAAAGAGCTTGCCGGAGCGAACCAAGGACTTCCAGCGAAATTCGGAAGCGCTGACTCCTCGGGCGTTTGCGTGCGCGAAGGAGAGCGGAATGGACATGCCGACCATCAGCAGAAACCAGGGAAAGACGAGGTCCGCAAAATGAATGGCCCCACTCCACTCCGCGTGTCCCAGCCAGGTGGGAGTGAAGCTGCCGAGAGCTGCGTTGTTGACCAGGAGCATGGCCAGAATAGTGAAACCCCGAAAGACATCTAACGAGAGAAGACGACTGCTTTGAGTTCTGGGAGATTCCATAGGATCAGGGTAATGCGACCGGCACGTCGGACTCTGTCGGTGGGCTCCGGCTACCTGCGTAGGCCTGCTTCGCCGCCCTCTGTAGGCCTGGGACTACAATGAGTAAACGCGCGCTGCTCGGCCTGCTGGTCTTGAGTCTGTTGCTAGCTTTATGGTCGAGTCGGATCGCCTGGCAGGCATCCCGGCGCGACACTCTGAGGATCGTGGGAGTCAATCTCCTGAGCCTGACCCGCTCGCTAGTCAAGACGGCCGAGCTCCTGCCGCCTCAGCATCGGCGCAAAGCGCTAGAGGAAATCTGGCAGCAAGACCTATCTCCGTATGACGACACCGAGCTTTTTCTGCCCCCCACCGCCGAGCCCGGCAGTCGAGTTCTTTCGGTCGTCTTGATCGATGAGCAGGACCAGGTGCTCTTGTTGGAAATGGGCAAGGAGCAGCGCTTGGAAGCGAGCAGCTTCAGTCCGACTCTGAAGGGTAAAATTCGCGTGCGAGTGCCGCTTACCAGCGTGGAAGCGATCTTACAATCTCAAGTGCTCCCCTGGGCGGGCCTGGTACTTTTTTTCTCGGGCGTGATGTTTCCGACCTCGTTGTGGCTTTTTTGGCGCCATCAGCAACGCCTTAAGCTAGCTTCGCTACGAGAGTTGACGGCGGGCTTGCAGAAGGCCCGCGAGAAAGAAGCCACCCAGATCGCGCGCGAGCTACACGATGACCTGGGGCAAATTCTGTCTCTCCTCAAAATGGAGTTGTCGCGAAAAGATCTACCGGAAATGCAAAAGCTCAATCAAGATGCCCTTGATTCCTTGCGGCGCATTGTGCGCGGACTGCGTCCCGTCATGCTGGATCGCGAAGGGCTGTATGCGGCTCTGGAGTGGAAAGGGCGCGAGATTGAAAAGGAAACCGAGGTCGTCATGGTCCTGCGCCTGGCGGAACCGGAACCGAATCTGAGTGCTGAGACTCGCTTCACGCTGTTTCGCATCTTCCAAGAGCTGGTAACCAATTCTCTGAAACACGCCCGACCGCAGACCATCACCGTTAGCCTGAGAACGATCGAAGGCCGTGTGCAACTGGTGGTGGAGGACGACGGTCCCGGATTTGAGGAGCGGCCTTCGACCCCCGGCAACAACGGTCTGGGATTGTTGGGCTTACGAGAGCGAGTGCGCGAACTGGCAGGTGAAGTACGCCTGGAGTCGATTCCAGGAGCCCGGGTCAGCGTGTGGATTCCGCTTTAGTGCAGACAGGCCGAAGGGCATCTTTTGCGAGCGGTCAAAGAGGATTTCATGAAATCACCGGGCGTCTTCTTAGTTCTCACTCTCCTGGGGTTGTTGGGCCTGAGGGGTTGGTCCAAGCCGCTCCCCACGGTCCTACCACCTGGCGCCGAACAGCCGGTAGCCCCGGGCTACAAAGATGCGTCCGCCCTGCCCACTCTGGAGTGGAACCGCTCCCCTGCCATCCACCGGGTCGAGTACGGCTCAAACGGATTCATCGAAGTGGCTCACGCTCTGATCCTGGTCCCCAAAGAAGCGACGGTGGCGAAGCAACTGGCATTCAGCCTGGAAGCCGTCAAGGGCGCCTTCGCTCGCCGAGAGAAGCTCCACGAAGTCGATGTCTCGGTCTATGCCGCCGAGACATTTGACGGCTTCGGCGGGCCTCCCCCACTGCTCACCGCCAGCGTACCCAAGTCACGCCTCCGAGAATTCGCCAGCCTCGGAGTAGACTTCGAGAGGCTCTGGTTGAGCGACAATCCCGCTCAATTCCTTCCGTTTCCTCGGCCGCCCATTTCCAGGCGAGAGCGCTGGCCCGTCTTCGAGGGAGAAGAGGGGGAATTACAAGCTCAACGACGGCATCAAGCGGCAAG
Source organism: Vulcanimicrobiota bacterium (assembly GCA_017307785.1). Taxonomy (GTDB): domain Bacteria; phylum Vulcanimicrobiota; class Xenobia; order Xenobiales; family JADMJV01; genus JADMJV01. Next base: position 136,614 of record JAFKGI010000019.1, read on the forward strand.
TCGCCCGGAACGGGCTACAGGCCTCTACTTCCACGGTCCCTCCGATCGCCGCGAGGCGGCTTTGACCTTTGACGACTCTCCTCACCCGCTCTATGAGCCATTGCTTCTGGATAGCTTGCGACGGGCCGGCGTACGGGCCACCTTTTTCTGCATTGGCAGAAATTCGCGCGTCTATCCTTATTTCATTCGCGACATGCTGCAAGACGGCCATGAGCTAGGCAATCATACCTACCACCATGTGCGCCTGCCCGGATTGAAAAACGACCAGGTAATCCAGGAGATTTTGTTGACCAATCAGGTACTCGAGAGCATCCTTGCGATGCCCGTGCGACTGTTCCGCCCTCCTGGTGGGGACTATTCCAATCAAACGCTTCAATGTGCTCGGGAGACCGGTATGACGACGGTTTTTTGGACGGATGACCCGGGAGACTTTGACAATCCCGGCGACAGCGTCATTGAGGAGCGGCTGCTGGAGAATTTACGGCCCGGTGGGATCGTCTTGCTGCACGACAACGTGGAGGAAACTCTTCAGGTGCTCCCGACTTTCGTGCGGCTGGCCGAGCGGGAAGGGTATCGTTTGCTACCGGTAGGTCAGATGATCGAGGAAGATCGGTAGGCTCACCGGCCTCAATGAATCAGTCCGTATTCCAGGCAATAGCGCACCAACTCGCTATCGTTGTGCAAGTTCAGTTTTTCCAACAACCGGCTTCGATAGGTGCTCACGGTCTTGGGGCTCAGCTGCAACAGATCACCGATGGTACCGACCGTTTTTCCTCGAGCCAGTAATTCGAGCACTTCCAATTCTCGGTCCGAGAGCTTGTGGTGGGCCGGTTGGTCGCCATCATGCAATAAATGGCCAATCAGTTTTCCGGCCGTTTGGGGGCGCAGGTATCGTTGACCAAGCAAGGCCGCCCGCACGGCTTGCTCAAGTTCTTGAGAGGTGCTGTCCTTAGCCAGGTAGCTGGTCGCCCCAGCGCGCAGAGCCCGGAGGGCGTAGTCCTCTTCCGCGTGGACACTGAGCACCAGGACCGGCAAAGAGGGGTATTGATGGCGAACTTCCTTGAGAAACTCCAGTCCCGTTCCATCCGGCATAATCATGTCCAGGATCAACAAATCGAAAGTCTCGTCAGCCAAGAACCTACGGCAGCTCGCGAAATTTGTGGCTTGCAAGACCTGCGCGTCGAGAAGTAGCTCTTTCAGCATATCAGACAATCCACGGCGTAATAGCTCATGGTCGTCGGCAATCAAAATCCGTGGCACCAGCTTCTATTCTGCGGAGCGGGAAGAGGGGCCTTTGACCTTTCGCCGCCCAACCCGGTCCGCACCGCTTTGACGACCCGCAAAGCATGGAATTCGCTCGGCCGCTAAGGACGACTCAGCCGACCTGGCCTTCTGAAATGCCCCCTTAGCCAGGCCGGCCTACTTGGTCTTCCGCCTCGCGGCGGTCAACAGCCCCAGGCAACAAAACATCAAGGGATTAACCTCGGCCTGATCTTGAGGGACACCCTGGACAAAGGTGAACTCCACTCGCAGCAATGGCCATTTTAATCCGAGTGCTCCCGGCACTTTGGACAGGGGTCATAGTCACGACTGGGTGCAGCGCCGACTGGCCGCCGGGGTAGGCTGACGCTATCTCATGAAGGGCTCCGCCCAAAGCGACCTGGAGACCAACTTCCGCCTGCGCGGCGTGGTGCTGGACTTCGCCGCCGGACTCTCCGAGCAAAGTGCCCAGACGGCCCTCCCGGCCAACACCCGCACCGAGCTCTCGGGCCGCCTGGATCTGCCGGGCGATGCTCAGGTTTCCCGCACCATGCCGGTGCTCCATCAATTCCGCGCCGGCCTGGAAAATCCAGCCGAAGGCACCGCCACGGCCTCGCTCGACGACCTGGCCGTGCTGGCCCTCTCGCAGCTGACCCAGTATGAAGGCGAATACGCCGCCGGCAGCATCGCTCCCGACGGCGCCCGCATGCGGATGTTGCGCGATCGCTTCGGTCGCACCTGTCGCATCCTGGACCCATCGGGCGCAGCGTGGACTTTGTCTACGATGTGCGCGACCGCATCCTCTCGGTCACCGATTCTCAGGGACTTTCGCTCTCCTATGAGTGGGACTTCTGGGCAATTTGCTCAAGTTTACAGATAGCCGCCAGCAGGAAACCACGTTCTTTGCGGTAGTGCCCCCCATCTTCCGGCTATCAAGGACCAGGTGGGCTGAGAGATCGCGAATTTGGTCCAGAGGTAGAGGCTTCCCACGGGGTCAGGCAGCAGCTGACCCATACGCTTCAGGCCTTGACCGGGTCGATGGAAAACTGACTGTGGGAATGCAGCAACCAGCTAGTAGACTGGTAGGATCAGACCTTACCAACGCGAGACGCTTTTGTTTGGTTTTCATCAAGAGACGGCAATTCTCTCATAGGCATTCTATACTATAAACAGAGCCTGAAAATTGGGGAGGCAGTCTTGACACTCAATATCGAGGAATTGATCGGTCATTATGTAGATGGCGAGCCAAGCTTACCGCTAGAAGTTCAGCAAATCGTAGAATGGACTCGGCAGGCAGCCCATCAGGGGCGGGCTCTTGAGGTGCTTAGCGGGCTGAGACAACTGCGTCAGTTTCATGATGGCGCGGCCAAGTCTGCCAGCTAAATCAGGCAACCCAAGGCCCATCCCGGTCAAGCCCTGAAAAGATCGCGATAGCTTCCCGGAGTAACCCCCAGGTAGTCACGAAAGAGAACGCACAGCCTTTCGGCCGTTCCCAGTCCGCACATTTTGGCGATTGGGGCCAGACTCAGATCGGTCTCGCGCAATAGGTTCCCGGCCCGCCGCAACCGCAGCCTGCGCAAGTGCTCGGCTGGACCATAACCCAGGCTGGACTGGAAGCGCTGCTCCAGCAGGCGCCGCGAGACGCAGAGATGGGCGGCAAGGTCAGGCACTTTGAGTGGTTCGGCCAGGTGGTCCCGTAACCAGCTGAGGGCCGCTCGCAGAAGGGGATCTTCCCAGGCCATGGCGTCGGTGGAGCGGCGCGCCGCCACCGACGGACAGCCCAGCAGGACTTCCCGTGGCTGCTGACCTTGAAAGCACTGCTCCAGGCATTCGGCAGCCCGGACCCCCAATTCGCGAGCGGGTACGATCACGCTTGACAGGGCCGGGTCGCTGACGCGGGCCACAATTTCGTAGTCTCCTACGCCAAGAACGGCGACTTCCTCGGGCACCTTGAGCTCTGCCCTGCGACAAGCCTGGAGTAGACGCCTCCCGGCGACGTCGTCCGCAGCCAGCACCCCACACGGTCCAGGCAAGCCCGCCAGCCACTGATCTAACTCGTCGCGGTAGCGGGACTGCTGCCCGCTCCATCGCCGGGGTGTTTTGAACGAAGAGATTCCAATGGCAAATTCGGCCGCCTCTCGCGCAAAGTTCTGACCGATCATGTCGGATGGTTGCCAGCGCCGAATTCCCAGAAAGGCGAGGTTGCGAAATCCCCGGTCGCGCAGATGTTCCGCCGCCACCTGGCCTGCCTGTGCGTAGTCAGGGCTCACTCGGACCCGGCCGGGGCCCTCCAGAATACCGCCCAGGTCAGCTACGGGGCCTTCAAACGCCGACAGAGCCTTCAGAACCTCCGGGTCCTGGCTGTCCACGATCACGCCGTCCACGCCGCCCAGATCCTCTCCGCCGACATCCCCCCAGGACTCGGCCAGCAACGTCCAGCCGTGGCGGGCCGGATGCGAGTGGACTCCTTCCAGCACTCGACGCCCGAAAGAGGTGGAAAGGTCCACCATGAAGGCCACTCGTTTTCCTTCCATGCTCAGTTTCCTATCGCTTTCTTGAGATGCGCAATTCGACAGCGACTTTGCGCAATTGCTGAGACTATCTTCCCGCCAGCCGGGCACCCTATACCTGCCATGTCTAACCACCGTCGGCACCGTCAGGTGCTGCATCGTCTCTCTCGTCGCTATACTTTTTTGCTTTCCGCCCTGGTAGGAGTTCTGTCCGGGCTGGTAGCGGTGCTTTACAAACTTTGTGTCAACGGGCTGATCCAGGCCGAAATACTCACCTCAGAGCGCGTCCCGGATGACTGGTGGTGGCTGCCGTGGCTGCTGGCGCCCATCGGGGGACTGCTCGGTTGGTTAGCCTGCCGTCTGGCCCAGCGCTACTGTCCCGAAGCCGGGGGGAGCGGTATTCCTCACGTCAAGGCGGTCCTGCTAGGATTGCGTCGCCTTCGTCCCGAGCCGCTGCTGGGGGTCAAATTGGTGGGCGGCCTACTTGCCTTGGGCGCCGGCATGTCTCTGGGGCGGGAAGGCCCCACGGTGCATATGGGAGCAGCCTGTGCTGCCTGGCTGGGAACTCGTCTGGCCGTGCCCAATCGAACCCACAAGAACCTGGTCGCGGCCGGTGCCGGAGCTGGTCTGGCAGCCGCCTTCAACGCTCCCCTGGCCGGCTTTCTTTTCATCATGGAGGAACTACGTCGGGAGATGTCTCGAGTCACCTACGGTAGCGCTCTGGTGAGCACCGTCATGGCGGTGGCGGTGGCTCGCCTGTTGACCGGTCAGGCCAATAGTTTTGGCCTCACGGAGGTTTCTCCGATCCCGCTGTTCGAGTTGCCGGTGGTGATAGCGGTGGGCTTGCTTTCAGGCTTGCTGGGCCTGCTTTTCAATCGCGCCTTGTTGCGCTTGCTGGAGCTCCGCGACCGCCGTGCTTGGCCCCTGGCCAACTGGGGTCTGCTGGTGGGAGTGCTGGGTATGCTCCTGCTGTGCTGGTGTCCCTCGCTCACCGGGGGCGGCCACCTGCTCACCCACTCGGCTCTCAGCGCTCAATTGCGCGACCCGCTC
>JAFKGI010000020.1 GCA_017307785.1 Vulcanimicrobiota bacterium
CCTCAATGGATGATTCTTGGGAACACGCTCCTCCGGAACGACCCTGTAGGAGAACATCTCGGACTGACGGTCAACGTGGCCCCGCACGGGTCACCCCCAAGCTTATTGATAATTCAGCTTTCGTACGGGGTTGGGCAACACCCTGCTAGGCCTCACCCCCCAGTCGGTGCACGCTTTCGGCGGCTTCAAGGTCCAGGCCAAAGAAGCCAGAGCCCAGCAAAAACTACTCAAAGACGCCAAAGACCTGCAGGAAGCGGGCTGCTTCGCCCTGGTGCTGGAATGCGTCCCCAGTCAGATCGCCAAAGAAGTCACCGATAGCCTGGACATCCCCACCATCGGCATCGGTGCCGGTCCCCACTGCGACGGCCAGGTGCTGGTCCTGCAGGACATGTTGGGCGCCCAGACCCAGTTCAAGCCCAAGTTCGTGCGCCACTTCGCCGACCTGAGCACCACCATAAAAACCGCCGTCCAACAATTCACCCAAGAAGTCCAGGACGGCACCTTCCCCAGCCCCCAGGAAAGCTACGCATGAAGGTCTTCCACGACTTACAAGAGTGGCGCCAACACCCCAGAACGGGAACCCTCGGCTTCGTTCCCACCATGGGCGCCCTCCACGACGGCCACCTCAGCCTGGTCCAAAGAAGCCAACAGGAAAACCAGCACACCCTGGTTTCCATTTTCATCAACCCCACCCAGTTCAACGACCCCAAAGACTTCCAGAACTACCCCCAGACCCTGAAAGAAGACCTGGAAAAACTAGCGCACGTCGACTACGTGCTGGCTCCCAACGCCCAGCAGATGTATCCCAACGGCTACCACTACAAAGTCACCGAGGACGAAGTCAGCAAAATCCTGGAAGGCGCCCATCGTCCCGGCCACTTCGACGGCATGCTCACGGTGGTGCTCAAGCTCCTCAACCTGGCCCGGGCCGACAAAGCCTATTTTGGAGAAAAAGACTTCCAGCAGCTCGAGCTCATCAAGGGCATGGCCAACGAATTTTTCCTCGACACCGAAATCCTGGCCTGCCCCACCACACGCGAAAGCAACGGGCTGGCCATGAGCTCCAGAAACGTCAGACTCAAAGACCAGAACAAAGCCGCCCAATTTCCCCAACTCCTGAAACACCCCAACGCCAAACAGGAACTAGAAAAAGCCGGCTTTGAAGTCGACTACGTGGAAAACTGGCGCGGCCGCACCCTGGGCGCCGTAAAACTAGACAATGTGAGATTGATAGACAACCTATGATACTGGCCCTCGACGTTGGCAACAGCCACATTTTCGGCGGACTCTTCGTCAAAGACGAACTGCAGGTCCGCTTCCGTCGCAACTCCAAAGGCGAAATGACCTCGGACGAACTCGGAGTCTTTCTGCGAGCCGTCATCCGCGAGTGGGGCTTTGATCCCAAGAAAGTCAAGGACGTGGCCATCTGCAGCGTCGTCCCCGAGCATCATCACGCCATCCAGAACTGCTCGCTCAAGTACTTCCAGAAAGAGCCGTTCTTCCTCAGAGCCGGCGTCAAAACCGGCCTGAAGATCCTGTGCCGCAACCCGGCCGAAGTAGGCGCCGACCGCATCGCCGCGGCGGTGGGCGCGGCCGTCCTCCACCCCGGCAAAAACCTGATCGTCACCGACTTCGGCACGGCCACCACCTTGGACGTCATCCGCCAAGGTAGCGAGTACCTGGGCGGTCTGATCATGCCCGGCCTGCGCACCGCCATGGAATCGCTGGTCGAGCGCACCGCCAAACTCCCGCCCGTGGAAATCGTGGTGCCCGACAACATGGTGGGCCGGGGCACGGTGGAGAGCATCCAGTCCGGACTCTACTACAGCCACTACTTCGCCATCCGCGAAATGATGGCCCACATCCGCAAGCAAGAATTCGCCCAGGAACCCGTTACCTGCATGGGCACCGGCGGCTTCTCGCGACTCTTCGAGAACGCCGGCCTCTTTGACGACATCCAGGCCGACCTGGTCCTACAGGGCTTGTATCACACCCTGCAACTCAACCGCACCCGCAAAAACTAAAACGGCCCGCCGAAGCGAGCCGCAATAGACCAATTCTAAAATCTTTTACTTTTTGAGCAGCTCGAGGCGCTGGTTGAGGCTCAGGCCCTTGGAGGCCATTCCCTTGAGAATCATAGCGGCGGAAGTGTTAACGCTTTTCATTTCGACGGTCTCCTCTGAATCACTCGGCCGTGAACCTCTCTCGGAGATTCATCGTGCTCTTTGTTGCTCAAAGATTACCAGAGGGCTGTTAAATCCAGACGAAAACATGTTAACTTTATCCGTCATTTATCCGGCCCCGCCTTAGGAGCGTTTCTGTAAAAGCTCCCCGAACTTCCACAAAATCGGTTCGGAAACCGGACTCCAATAAGGCGCGCACAGGCGCAGACAGTTGCGGAAGCGCCCACGGGCCGAAAAAATCGGCCCGGGCCCGAAGGTCAGCCCCAACTCCACCGCCTTGGGATAATACAGCCGCGTATCGTAGCCGGCCGGCAACTCCACCCACAAAACAAATCCGCCGCGCGGCCGGGTCACCCGCGTACCCGCCGGAAAACTCCGCTCCACCGCCTCGGTCATCTGACCCACCTGGCGCGCATACTGGCGCCGGCACTGGCGCACGTGGTGCTCAAAAGCACCGGTGGCCAGGAACTCCGAAATGGCCAGCGCCGGCAACAAAGGCGAGCCCAGATTGGAAAACAGCTTCAACTGGTGCAACCGGGCCATATAGCGAGGCCCGGCCAGAATCCAGCCTACTCGGTAACCGGGCGCCAGCGTCTTGGAAAAAGACGAAACCAGCAACACCAGGTCCCTCCGGTCAAAAGCGCGAGCCGTATGCGGCCGCGTCGCCGAATGGCTCAACTCCCCGAAGATATCGTCCTCGATCAGCGGAATTTCCCGCGAACCCAGGATCTCCAGCAACTCGTGCTTGTCCTCATCGCTGAGGGTGGCCCCGGTTGGATTGGAATGCGAAGTGCACAGCAACATGGCCTTGACCGGCACTTCCTCCAGACACTGACGCAACGCCGCCAGACTGACCCCGTGCACCGGGTCGGAGGGAATTTCCACCGCCTTCAACCCCAGCATCTCGATGGCCTGAAGATGCCCATAAAAGGTAGGGGTCTCCACCGCCACCGTGTCACCGGCCTTACAGGTGGCCAGCAGGCACAGTGTAATCGCCTCCTGGGCCCCCAGCGTCAGCATCACTTCTTCGGGGCCCACCAAGGAACGCCGCGCGATCTGCACGCGCAAAGCCTCGCAACCCGGAGGAATGTCATACAGATTGCCGGCCGGCCCCAGATCCCGAGAAACCTTGGCCAGACAGCGGGCCAGCCGGGCGCTGGGCAACTGATCCGGATTGGGACAGGCACAGCCGAACTGTACCAGATCACGCCTCTGAAAATCCCTCAAGTAGCGCATCAGGAACTCGCCCATTCCCACGTCCACCGGGTCCTCCACCACAAGATTCGAATCCACCCGAGCCGTGACCAGGCCACCACCACTCACATAGTAGCCCGATTGAGGGCGCGCTTCCACCAGACCCTGGTCCTCCAGTACTCGATAAGCCTCGAGCACGGTGGTAATGCTCACCCCCAACTGACCACTCAAAGAACGCACCGATGGCAGTTTATCCGCTACAGTATAGGTACCGCTCTCGATGAGATGGCGCAGGTGCGAAGCCACCCGCTCGTAGCGGTGGAGTACAGTCCCCGTCAAAGCCATATGGATCAGTTCCCCCAAATTCCAACTGTTATGGTTACAGACTTCATTTTCTGAATCTGTTCCCTAACACCTCCAGCCCCTATCCTGGGATGTATGCAAACGCTAGCTCTCGCCGCCATCTACCTCATCTGGGGTTCGACCTTCCTGGCCGTTCGCTACGTCCTGGAAGCTTTTCCGCCGCTCGCCATGAGCGGTGCGCGCTTTGCCGTGGCAGGTCTCTTGCTACTGCTCTACGTGCGCAAGACGGCCACCTGGAAGCAGTGGCGCTCGGCGCTGCTGATGGGCACGCTGCTGCTCTCCACCGGCACCGGGCTGGTAGCCTGGGCCGAACAGACCGTTTCCTCGGGACAGGCGGCCCTGGTCAACGCCACCACGCCGCTCTGGATCGCCCTCTGGAGCTTTTATCGCAAAGGCTATCCGGGTCACTCCACCGTGGCCGGCATCGTGCTGGCCAGCCTGGGCCTGCTCAGCCTCATGCAAGATCCGGGCAGCATCAACTGGGGCACGGGGGCCATCCTCTTCGCTTCCCTCAGCTGGACCGCCGCCACCCTGGCCTCCCCCCACCTGGATAAGCCCGCCAGCAGCATCCAGTTCTCCGGCATGACCATGCTCTCGGCCGGAGCCGTGCTCACCACCCTCAGCCTGCTCAGCCAGGAAACCCTGACCGGACCCATCACCGCCACCGCCGTAGGCGCCTGGCTCTACCTGGTCTTCGCCGGCTCGCTGGTGGGAATGACCGCCTACACCTGGCTGCTGCGTCACTCCACTCCCGGCCTGGTAGCCACTCACACCTACGTCAACCCGGTGGTGGCCGTGGCCCTCTCGGCCCTGGTCGGTGAAGCACTGCCCAGCACCGCCGGACTGGCCGTCCTGCTCATTCTAGCCGGAGTCGTCCTGCTCACCACCAAAACCAGCCTTAACCCCCGCGTCTTCAGGTCCTACATTCCGCTGGTGGGACATACCCGTCCCTGAAGCGAAGCCCATCCCCATGGGCCAATCCCAACAAGCCAGACTCGATCTGCTGAAACGCAGCGGACTGCTCGAACCGGAAGCGCGCGCTTCCTTCGAGCGGTTTGCGCGTCTGGCCAGCAATCTGCTGGACATGCCGACCGCTCTGGTCACCCTGCTCGATCAAGACCGCCAGGTTTTCCTCAGTCAGTATGGGGTGGACGACCCCTGGCAGTCCAAGCATGAAACGCCGATGGAATATTCGTTCTGCCAGCGGCTGCTGATCGAACCCGGGCCGCTCCAGGTCGACAACGCCGAAACCGACCCGCGATTCGCCCACCATCCGGGCCGTGTGCCGCTCAACATCGGCGCCTACCTGGGCATCCCCCTGAATCTGAACGAGCACATGACCCTGGGCGCCCTCTGCGTGCTCGACAGCAAAGCACGTCAGTTCACGGACAAAGACATCAATCTCCTGAAAGACCTGGCCGACTCGGTGGTCAGTGATATCCGCCTGCGCCTCACCAGTCAAGCCCTCGATCACAGCCAGGCTCACCTCAGCGCCCTGCTTCATCAAGCTCCCATGGGCGTCTTCGAGCTGTGCGACCGCACCCAGACCATCCGCACCTCCAACTCTCTGGGCGAAAAACTGCTCGGATCCAGCGAACTCATCGGCCGCCACCTCAAAGAGTTCGTCCACGCGGACGACCAGAAAGCTCTCGACCCCCTGCAGCAACTCTGGCAACGTAAGCAATCACGCTGCCAGCTCGAGGCCCGCTTTACCCGTGACAACGACGTCTTCTGGGGCCGCCTGCACGCCTCGCTGGTCACCGATCAAGGCCATCGGCCCATCGTGCTGGCCATGCTCGAAGACATTACCGACTATCGCGCGGCCATGGAGCAACTGGTTCGTCAGGCCAAAGAACTCGAGGAACTTTCTCTCACCGATCCGCTCACGGGACTGACCAATCGCCGCGGCTTTCTCAACATCGGCCGCAAGCTGCTGCTGGTTTTCGAGCGCGAAGTGCAGTCGGCCGCCGTGATCTTCATCGACCTCAACGATCTCAAGAAAACCAACGACGCCCTGGGTCACGAAGTGGGCGATCAGATGATTCAGGAGTTCGCCCAGGTGCTGCGCGACACGTTCCGTCAGGCCGATCTGATCGCTCGCCTGGGAGGGGATGAATTCGCCCTCCTGGCCGCCAACCTCGAGCCTTCTCACGAAATCGCTCTGACAGCCCGCCTGGAAGCCCAACTCGACCGCGTCAACACCGGCAAGGACCGTCAGTACCGCCTGGCCTGCGCCCTGGGACTGGCCTTCTTCAACCCCAAGCACAGCAAAGATTTGGAAGGCTTGCTCAAACAGGCCGACGCGCTCATGTACGCCGACAAAAAACGCCGCAAAGTGGGACGCCTATAGGGGCCGGAACTGAGCTCCCGGACGCAGTTGGCTCTGCTGCTGCAGCAGACTGGTCAACGATTCGTTGGCCGACTGGATGATCTGATTCATCTTGGGGGCGCACTCCTGATAGTGCTGCTCCAAATTGGCAAAAGCCTGCGGATTGCCGGTCATGGCTCGGAACAATGGCTGCGAAAGCAACCATTCCTTGATGGCCGCCTGATTGCGCGGGGTATCCTTGACGTGAGACTCCAGCTCGCGCACGAATAAACCAGCCTTGCCCACCGGTGGATTTTCCTGCATGGCCTGAGGAATCTTGGCCGCGCAGGCCTCGGCCGCGGCCTTGTTGGTCTCATCCGGTAGAAAGCGCATCAAGGCATAAGCCATCACCTGATTTTGCATTTCCTGACGCAGCACCTCGACCGGGTTCAGCTCCAGATTGCGCCGTCCGGCCACCAGCATCAAGTCCCAGGCCTCCAAAACGGCCACGCTCAGCTTCTTGGTCTCGCCCATCAACTGCGGGACATTGTCACGGCACTCCAGCTTGATAGCCGCACGAGCTTCGGCGAAAGCCAGCTCCTCGGGAGGCTTGGAGGCGGCCGGGACTCCGGCCCCGGCCGGCGGCACTCCCATTCCCATGGGCGGCACACCCTGGCCGAGCGGAGAGGGAGCAGCCCCACCGGGCTGTTGATTGGGAGGAAATGGCGAGCCGTAAAACATCTGAATTAGGGCTTTCCGGTGCTCAAGCGGAACTCCTCCAGTTGCTCCAGGCAGGCCTGCAGGCGCCAACTCAGGGGAGCGCGCAAATCCAGTGCCTGGCCGGTGACGGGGTGGATCAGCTCCAGAGTGCGCGAGGCCAAGAACAACCGCGGGAAACCAAAGTAGGATCGAAAAAAACGATTGTGCTCCAGGTCTCCGTGCTGACTGTCGCCGATGATCGGATGCCCAAAATGCTTCAAGTGCCGGCGGATCTGGTGGCGCCGTCCCGAAACCGGACGAGCCTCCACCAAACTGTAGCGAGAGCTCGGGTAGCGACCGACTCCCACGGGTACCAGGTACTCCCTAAGGCTGCGAAAGCGCGTCAAGGCGGACCGACCGTCGATGGCCCGATCCAGTTCCCCCTGGTCCTCGCCCAAATAGCCTCGGCACAGGGCCCAGTAGCTCTTGCCGATCTCGCGCCGCTCGAAAGCCTCGAAGACCGGTCTGGCCAGTTGCCCGGAAAAAGCGAACAGCAAGACCCCCGAAGTGGGCCGGTCGAGACGATGACAGGGATAGACTTTGCGTCCGGTCTGGCTGCGCACCCGGCGCACGGCCGTATCGCGCAGAGGCGCGTCCTCGCTGGCGTGCACCACCAGCCCGGCGGGCTTGTGCACGGCCACCAGCCATTCATCTTGAAAAATCACGGGAAGCTTCACGGCGGGCGGCTTCGCCAGGGCCGCCCGCCCTCCCTCAAGACGCGAAGCCCCGGCTTCGCAAAGACTGCAGCCGTGGGTCCGCCGCCAGCACCGGCGTGGAGGAACGCTTCATCCAATCCGCCTCTCGCAGAATCTGGGTCAACTGACGGCGGATGCGCAAGGCCTCGGCTTCCGAGGGAACGGAGCGGGCTTTCTCCAGGTCTGAAAGACGGTGCAGCTTCAGATTCATAATCTGAGCCAATCGCGTCTGACTGATGTGCAAGAGTTGCCGGCAGCGTGAGATTTCGCTGGCGATGGATGGGAGCTGATACATTGAGGGGTCATACCTTTCCAAGTGATATGGATTGAGGTTACGACCCGCCTGACTACGAAAGTACTACCAAGTGCCCAAAAACGTGCTAAGGAATGTAATAATTCGGTAGCGTTTCCGGAGCGGGAGTGTCGGGCGTGTTGCTGGGGGCCCGACTGCTCAGAGTCACCGAGAGCGGAAAATTAGACCCCGCCTGAGGAAACGTCTCCATCACCACTTCCCGCTTGGAAGCCGGCGGCAGCAACCAGCGCTTCAGCAAGCGAGGCTCGGCCTTGAGCAACTCGGTTTCGATGCTTTCTCCGTCGAGCCAGATACTGGCCCGAGCCGGACCGCCGCGCGCCGACATCTCCATGCGCACTTCTTGAGGCTGGTCGGTGGGGTTGTCCAGCTTCCAGCGATAGCGGTAGACCGCTCCGAAGTTGCCCGGACTGGGCGAGCCGGTGGTCACCTCATTCAGGTAGGGCTGTCCGCCGATATCCTCAAACAAATAGGCCGAACCCACCTGGTAGCTCAGCTCGCGAATCACTTCCGCCGGGAAGACTCCGCGAGCGGTGCGCGCTTTCGCGTCAAAAGGCTTCAGGGCCAGCGGTTCGGTATTGTCCAGAGCTCTCGTGGAAATGCGCAAAACCCCCGCCTGGGCCCGTGGCAACAAACCACGCACCGCCAGCATGGCGCTGACCGTCTGCCCGGGCTTGATCAAGGTCCGCTCCAACAGGTGGCGCTTGCCGCCCGCTACCGACACCAGATAACCCGATGCGGGAGCTTTGAAATAACGGGCCGCCGCCAGATGGCCGGCGAAAATCTCGTCGCTGGCCGGCCCCGTCAAGTAACTGGTAACGGCGTAGCGCTCGTCCACACCGGCCGGCTGCACGATCTCCACTTCCAACCAGCGTGGCGGTTGCTCCGGCATGTTCCGATGGTGAACCATGACTCGCCAGTGCTTCTCGGGCGTCAGCGGCGCCTCCAGCAACACCTGGTCTTCTTCCAGCTTCTCGGGCCAGTTGCTCAGAATCAGGCCATCCGCTTTGCGAGCTTCCACCGCCTCGCTCTTGAGCTCGACCTTGGGAGCCGCTTCAAATGCGATCAACTCGGCGCCGCTGGCCTTCAAGACTCCCCCGGCTTCCTTCAGATCCGCGCGCGGGTGCAAGAAGTCGCGAGCCCAGTGCAGCAAGGCCGCGCCGGCCGGGTAATCTCCAAAGACGCTGACGGCCCCCTTCTCCGGCAATTTCAAAGCACGCTCGCGCACCAGGATGTCCCAGTGGTCTTTTTCCCAATTAAAGCTGGCGATGCCGGGAGCCAGACCGGTCACGAACCAGGCCCCTCCCTTTTTCTCGAAGCGCAACAACTCCTGAGCTGGCGGCGCCGAAGCGGCCGTCGAAGGAAAGCGCAAAGACTCCCCTTTGGCCACCAGAAACCGGGGATGGGTCACCACCTTGGGGGGAGCCACCGGCACCACGACCGGCGCCGGCTCGGCCGGAGTAGGAGTTGGGACGGGGTCGGGCGGCTGAGCCCAGGCTAACGAGGCCAATCCCCAAATCAAAAAGAAACGCTTCAACTCATCCATTCCAGCGTCACCTTACGGTCGACGCAGATCAACTCCAACTCTCCCCAAGTAATCGGATACCGCTCACGGATGCCCGCCGGCGGGCGCATAATCAGGCCCATGCGCGCAATCTTATCGATCATTTCCAACATCAACATACGATACTGAGGAGCTAACGGATGAGTGCCCTCCAAAAGTTCCGTATCAATGACCAGCACTTCACCATGCTCGCCCTGGCGACGGTCGATCAAATGCGGGTCCAGGTCATAGCATTCGTCGAAATCGATGAGCATTTCCACCCAGGCGCTGGGCCGAAATCCCTTGGGAGCCACCACCCAGATCTGGTCGGGATGGCTCATTTCAGCAGCACTTCCTGAATAAAGCGCACGGTCGCGTAAAACTGAAAGTCGGCGTTCTTCTTTTTGGCGAAACCGTGGCCCTCATCTTTGGCCATCAAATACCAGCAGGTGCCGCCCTTCTTACGCAAGGCGGCCACCATTTGTTCGGCCTCGGCCAGCGGCACGCGCGGGTCGTTCTTACCCTGCACGATGAACATCGGCTTGCTGATCTTGCCGACGTTATTGGTGGGCGAAATCTCTTCCAGAATCTTGCGCATCTTGGGGTCGCGCTCGTCGCCGTACTCCACGCGCCGCAAGTCTCGGCGATAACCTTCGGTTTTCTCCAAGAAGGTCACGAAGTTGGAAATACCCACCACGTCCAACCCGCCGCGCAAGCGGTCATTGAAGTGAGTCATGCTGGCCAGCGTCATGTAGCCACCATAGGATCCGCCGGTCACCATGATGCGCGAGGCATCCAGAGCCGGCTGCGTGCCGATCCAGTCGAGCAGCGCGCCGATGTCCTTGACGGAATCCTCGCGCTTCTCCCAGTCGTCGGCGGCCAGATAGCTTTTACCAAAGCCGGCCGAGCCGCGCACGTTGGGGAAGATGATGGCCACTCCCAGTTCGTTCAACAAATAGTTGTTGCGTCCCAGAAATACCGGTTGAAACTGAGACTCCGGACCGCCGTGAATGTTCACGATGACGGGCCGGGGACCGCTGAAGCGCGCCGGCGGCCGGTAGAGGAAGCCGTAAATCTCTTTGCCATCAAAACTCTTCCACTTGATCGGTTCCGGCTTGGAAAAGGCGGTGGCATCCAGACCGCCCGTCTCACTCTCGGTCCAGCGGGTCAAATCGCCGGTTTTCACGTCCACCGAGTAAGCGTCCATGGAAGTCTGGGCCGAGTTCAGAGAGAAGGCCAGGTCCCGATTGTTCGAGTGAAAGCTCAAACCACCGAGAGTGCCCATCGGAATCTTCCCTTTCACGGCAATCTCCTTCATGCTGGGAAACTGGAAAACGTGCAGCTTCTCGGCACCGGCCTCATTGACCACAAAGGCAAGCGTCTTGCCATCATCCGACAGTGTAAAGCCGCCCACGTCCCAGCCGTATTTCGGGGAAATCACCCGGGCCTGACCGCTGGCCAGATCCATCAGGAAGAGCCGAGCGAATTCGTCGCCTTCGTCGCTGGTGTAAAGCGCGCTCTTGCCGTCCGGGGTGTAGAAGGCGGGCGAATAAGCCACTCTGCCGCTATTGTTGGTCAGCCGCTTTTTCTCGCCGCTGACGGTGTTCAGCCACCATAGCTGGCTCTCATTGGCCGACAAATAATTCTGCAGCAGCACGCCCTTTTGGTCGGGTGCGATATCGCTGACCGTCCAGCCGCCGCCCTCCCCCTGCATCAACAGCTTCTCGCTGCTGTTGTCGCCCGGAGTCATCCAGTAAATGTCGGTATCCTTGCCGGTGCGTTTGGTGGACTCATAGGCCAATTTGCTGCCATCGCGCGAAAAAACGCCGCCGGTATTGCGCGACTTGCCGTCGGTCAGCAGAGTCACTTTGCCGCTGGCGGCATCTTTCCAATACAGCTGGAAAAACTCGTTTCCGCCAATGTCCTTGCTGAACACGAAGCCGTCGCCGCGGCCCGGGCGCCAGTGCGCGTAGCCCACTTTCTCGGGGTAAAAAGTCAGCTGCTTGCGCGCGCCGCCCGGCATAGCCACCGAGTGCACCTGCGGCACGTCGGCGAAACGGGTCTGAATCAGCATCTCGCGCCGAGTCGGGTGCCAGCTCAAGAAAGCGGCCGCGCGGCTCTCGGTATATTGTCCGATTTCCTCCACCAGGCTCTTGCTGATGGGAGGAACACCCTCCACCACCAGATTCTCATTGGGAGCCACCGTCCCATCTTGAGCCCAGGCCAGGGCGGAGAGACCAATACACAGTAAAGCGGTTGCGAGAGTGTTCTTCATGCCCACCCGGTTTGTCGCAGGCGGGGGATATCCTACGACAGCCCGAACCATGGAAAGATGCAGGACCTCAACCCCAGCGCCCCCTTCTCGTTCCGCGACTTGCTGCGCCCCGGCTGCCTGATCGGCCTGGCCGGATTGCTGGTCATTGCCTTTGCCGTCTTCGGCATGATTTGGGGCGCCTCCACCCCCGACGAAGGTATGGAGATCGCCAGCTCCGGCAAAGCCGTCAAGCAAATGGTGTGGATGGTGGTTGGAGTCGGCACCACCATTTTCGGCGCGCTCATCTGCTACCTGGAATATAAGAGGCGCTAAACCCGTGGATCTGCAGCAAACCGACCTCTACAAAACCCAACGAGCCCGGGTGGAAAACCACGTAAAAACGGCCCTGGCTCAGGACCGCTCGCTCATGGGGTTGATCCGTCTGGCCCTTCAAGCTCAACGCTCCTGCCAGGAAAACACCGATTCTTTCAACCCTCAAGACATGGCCTGCCTGGAATGCGGCAGTGGCTGCGACTACTGCTGCCACCCGCCGGTTTCGGCAGCCGTTCCGGAAGTCGCCAACATCGTGGCTTACGTCTTCAATCACTTACCGGAGGCCGAACAAGATCGCATCATGGCCCGGGTCGAGCAGGTCTACGCCCGCGTCCACCCGATGTCCGGCCCGGAGCGGACTTCCAGCAACATCGCCTGCCCTTACCTGGCCGAGGGCAAGTGCTCAATCTATCCGGTGCGTCCGCTAGCCTGTCGAGGTTTCAACTCCACTTCCCGGGCCGACTGCCAAACGGTTTTCGAGCAAACCCGCAAAGATCACCAGATTCCCGCCTACGTACCGCTGCTGGCCTCGGCCCAGGGCCTCAAAGAAGGTCTGCTGGGTGGATTGAGAGCCTCCGGCCTGAAGACCCCGCTGGTCGATTTGGTGCGGGCCAGTCACAAGTTATTTGCTGAACTGGAGGAAAACCTGGAGCGCTGGGCCCGCGGCGCCGACGTTTTCTCCGACTGCAAGCCATTTTAAGGATTTTTCACCGCTACGCCGTAGTCTGATTGCAGTGAGAATCCGCGAGACGATACCTCAATCCTGGTCCGGCCACAGTCAGTCCGGTCTGCGCTACAGAGGCAAAGAGGCCCCGGCCGACTCCTTCATCCTCAGCGAGCCCCAGCAGTTTCCCCAACTCAAAGGCCAGGCCCAGGTTTCCGGCCATCTGCTCAGCGATCCGCAGCATCTCGACTATCCCTCCAGCCGTTACGAAATTCGCTGCTACGCCCCCGGTCCGCAGGGTGAAGTGCGCAGCCTCAGCTTCGAAGAACTGGTCGCCGCCCAGGAACGCCCCTTCCAGCCGGAATTCACCTTTACCGTTCAGGGCGACGCCGGCCGCGCTCGCCGCCCCGATGAAAAAGTCGGGATGGTGCTTCCCAAAGACCACAGCCTGCAAGTTGACTCGGTGGATATGCAGTATCAAAGTTGGGGGGCCAACCGTCAGTATTTCCAGCAGATGAGCGAAATCGGACGGGTGGAGCAGTTCCAGGTGCGCGGCCTGCTCTCCGAGCAAGCGCTGCCCTACGCCGAGAAGTATCTGAAAGAAGGCGGCTACACCAATTATCAGCTGCATCCGAGCGAGCAGACCGGCCGCTGGCTGGAAGACTATAGCGAACCCCTGCTCGATGGCGGCCGCGTCGTTCCCGCCCACTTCCCCAGCCAGGGCAAACCGCTCTCGGAAGTCCTCAAAGAAGCTCGTCAGGCTCGATTCCAGCCTCACGGACTGAGCGGAGATTTCACCAATCAGGGCAGCGTCAATTCTGGAGATTACCAGCAAGTCGGCGCCATCCAGGGCAAAATCCACGGAGAAACGGTCTACCAGGCGGGCAGCTATATAGAAGGGGGCAACCTGCTGTCGGGCCATCGCGCCGACGGCACCCCCTACGTTTTAGTCGGACAAGACAGCATGGCTCTAACCAAAGAACTGCTGGCTCGCCAGTTGGGCCGCACTCCCGAAGAACAAGAAGTGCGTCAGGCCGTGGCCGCGGACTACGGCGTGCAAGCCGACCAGATCTTCGGCATCGAGCAGCCTGGCGAGTTCCACCTCGACATGCGCATGTCTCCCCTGGGCCCGGGCGTGATGGCTCTCCAGGACAGTCGTCTGGCCGCCCAAATGCAGGCTGCCTGGATCCGGGAAGAACTGGGCGAAACCATGACTCCCGAATGGAACCAGGAAGTCGACGCCATGGTCGAAAAAGCCGAGGAAGCCGCACGCTATGAGGAGCTCGCTCGCCGCGACCTGGAAAAAGCCGGCTTCCAGGTGGTGCCCGTGGCCGGCGCCTTCCGCAACATGAACGACACCAAAGTGGACGGCGCCAACTTCTTCAACGCCCGTCACGGCACCAATCCGGATGGCGAGAAATACACCATCATGATGGGCGGCACCGCCAAGCAGGAAGCCTACCTGGCCGACTTCCTGCTGGGCCAGGGTCACCTCCCCGTGGAAAGACTCTACTTCCTCGACCCCGAACAAAATCAGGAGACGTTACCGGAGAACGGCGGCCTCAAGTGCCGCACCAAGCCCACCGGCCAACTGGCCTGACAAAGGGGGACCCCGTGAATATCAGTCTGACTCGAGCGCTGCGCGACCTCTGGCTGCCGCAAAACCGCCTGGCCACTCTCATGATTCCCATCGTGCTGGGCTCCGCCACCTGGCTGGTCCGCAAGTTCTTCGGCGGAGCCGCGGAAATCGCTATTTCCCTGCTCAATGTCGGCTACAGTCTGCAAGCCATTCGCGATTTTCATCGTCACGAGGAAGATACGCGGTTGCCGCCTGCCAGCGCGCTTTTCACCGGCCTTCCCCTTTGTTTCAGCTTCTGTCTGGCCAACCTGCCTCACCTGGGAGTGATGATGCTGCTAGGATTCTCCATCCTGATCCTCGGCTCCAAAGCCTGGATGGGCGCCGGCCTGTGGCTGGTGGGCTGCTATTTTCTCGCCTGGATGTTCGCCTACGACGCCCTGGCCATCAACTTCACCCGCCATCTGCAGCTAGGCGACGCCCTCAATTTGAAAAAGGCCTTTTCCCTCATCGCCCAGGCGCGCAGCCCCTACTTCCAGGCGACCTTGCTGCCCTTCATCCTGGTCTTCCCCATTTTCTGGGCGCTCGGTTACCTGGACAAAATCTACGGGCTGGGCGGTCTACCGCTACTACCGGGACTCATTCTCTCCCAGCTGAGCATTCTCTGGAATCTGACCGCCGTCAAACAATGGATGCGCCTGCTCCAGCCCTCCCCGCCGGAAAAGCTGGAGCCAGGCCTCAACCCTTCCTAGCGCTGCCGGCGAGCCGTCTGCGTCGCCCAGATCACGCGTTGGTCAGTGGTGTAAATCACCATGTTGCCGTCGTTCTGAACGCGCAGCTGAGCGCCCGGATTGCCGCCGGTGTTGGTCGCCCACAAGGTCTTACCCCGCCCATAGAGCACGAAATTACCGTCCGGCTGCATGCGCAGCTCCTTAGCGCGCGATCCGTTGGTCTGAGTCGCCCAGATGACCTGCCCCTGCCGATAGAGAACGACATTTCCGTCTTTCTGGAGATTCAGGTGATAGCGCTGGTTGGGTGAATAGACCACCTGTCCAGGAAACATCGTCGAATTCGGCTGCAGAATGCCGCCGGCTTGAGCCCAGGCCGCCGCACAACCGGCGACCATCCAAAGTGCAATAGTTCTTAACATCCCCCCAGCTTCTCAGCCCCCCAACCCCCGACCTGCCCGCCCCCAGCCGAGGCAAAACACCCTCCCCAGCCGGGCACCAGGCGCTGCCCGCCCCCAGCCGAGGCAAAACACCCTCCCCAGCCGGGCACCCGGCGCCTGCCCGCCCCCAGGCGAGGCAAAACACCCGCCCCAGCCGGGCACCCGGCGCTGCCCGCCCCCAGCCGAGGCAAAACACCCGCCCCAGCCGAGCACCAGGCGCTGCCCGCCCCCAGCCGAGGCAAACCACCCGCCCCAAGCGGGCACCAAGCGCTGCCCGCCCCCAGCCGAGGCAAAACACCGTCCCCAGGCGGGCATCTGCCGGCCCGACCCGAAGGCGCCCCTATGAAAACGCTACTCCTGCTCCTCGCCCTCACCCTGGCCGCCCAGGCCCAGACCCAGGGGGTCCTCAGCCACATCCGGGACGGTCGGGCGGTTTTCCTCGAAGGCAGCGAGACCCAGACCTATGAAGTCACACCCGACCTGGCCTACAAACTCAAACACCGCGGCCTCGGCAGCCTCTGGGAATACGATCCCCTGCCCGGCATCCTTCATTCCGCCGACGACTGCGGCAACGATCCCGAAGTGCAGACCGCCCTGCAAACCCTCAATCAGTTCATCCTGGCCATCAACGCACACAACTGGGACCAGGCCAAAACCCTTACCGCGGCCCCTCTGCCGGGACCCTTCGAGACAAAGACCCTGTCCGCCCGGCGCACTGACTGGTCCCTGCAGGCAGCCCGACCGGGCCGCCTGCTCGTCGAGGTCAGCGCAGACCCCACCCCGACCCGGTTCACCCTCAGTCGCAACGGCACGCGCTGGCAGATTGAATCCTTCCGCTAGCGTTCCCGAATCCAGTCCGACCAGTCCGCCCGCGTGCCCGCCAAACGGGCCTTGGAATACTCGTAAAAAGCCGCCAGAAACTGGTTCCGCTCCACATAATACTGATGGCGCGGCCCCGCGGCCACCTCATTCAGGTCCCTACCCGGGGGCAGCGCCGCCTGACGCGCCAGTATCTCCTTCAGAGACACCCGGTCGGCGTTGTGCAGCATGTCGAACATGGCCATAAACACGCTGGTGCGGCCCACCCCGGCGCGGCAATGCAGATGCATCCAATCCTCGCCTCCCATACCGTCGACGATATCGACGAACCGATCCGTCTCTTCATCATCCGGACGCAGATGATCGGTGACGGTCAGACGCTCATAGTCGAGGCCCTGGGAATCCACCAGTTGCTCCTCGCTGCGCACCGTCTCCACCTTGGCCGCCTCACCGGACGAGCCCTCGCCGTTGTCATACTGCTTGGCCGCCACCAGCCCCACCGAACGCTGACTGGTCAACAACTTGATGCGATCGCGCTCGGCCCGCAGAGCCTGGCCGTGGTCCATGCCTACATTGGCCCAATCGTCCCCAGCCTCCCAGGTCACCAACCGGTCATTCAGCAAGACATGCGATTCCTGACGGAGGTCCACAATCACAACATCACGCGTTGGCAACCCGGCCAGAATCTCGCCCAGACTGACCGAGTTAAACTCCGAACTCCCCGACATGCGCAGGTCCGCCAGACCGGTGGCGTCACCCTTGTAAGCCGCCGCCAGTTGAGCGGCGGTCCGGAACAGCAAACGCGGATGGTCCTCCACCATCGTGGGACGATCGGCGTCCGCCGGCCGGGCGGGCAGCGTGTAGGGCAGAACCTCCGCCCAGCACAACCCCCGCAGGCACAACAAGAAAAGCAACTTACGCATCAGGCGGCTCAGCTTCGCAAGAGGACCCGAACGAGCCTGCGCCAAAGCCGAAGCAATGTTTCAAGCGGTTATCCTCGATTTTGACGGCACCCTACTCGACACCGAACAGCACAACTTCCGCTGCTGGCAGCTCACCGCCCAGGACGTGGGCATCGAGCTGACCGAGGACTTCTACCGCAGCCTGGTCGGCCTCACCTTAGAAGACAGCAACCAGCTGCTGCGCGCTCAATACGGCCAGGAAACTCCCCTCGACCAGTGGCGCGCTCTGCGCCGCACCAAATTCTACCAACTCTGGGACGAAGGCCAGGGCCCCGGCTGGAAAGCCGGCCTGGAACAGCTCCTTCCCTATCTCAACGAACGCGACTTCAAGAAAGCCATCGCCAGCTCCAGCCTCAAAGCCGAGCTCAACAACAAGCTTCAACGCGCCCAGCTGTTCGAGCATTTCCCCATCTGCGTGGGCGGCGACGAAGTAGCCGCCGGCAAACCCCAGCCCGACGTCTTCCTGGAAGCCGCCCGCCAACTCGAAATCGAACCCGGACACTGCCTGGCCGTGGAAGACTCGATCATGGGCGTCATCGCCGCTCGCGCCGCCGGCATGCAGGTGGTCTTCATCCCCGACATGATTCCCCCAGACGAACGCGTGCGCCGCGACTGCCTGGCCGTTCTGCCCAGCCTGGCGGAAGTCATCGGCATCCTGGAGTCAAGGGAAGGGTAAGCGCAGCTGCGGCGCCGCCCATAGCGGCGACACCGAAGGATTGTCCAACGTCCCGCCCAGCTTCACCCCGCGCAAGCGAATCGCCCCTAAAATTCCGGCCGCCGGCAAAACCTGCTTCAACCCGGCCGGCACCTCCGCCAACCGCGAAATCTCCATCGGCTGCGCCAGCTCCAGCTGCCCGTCCAACCCCGGATCGGCCTTCAACTCCAGCTGCCCGTTGCCCAAACCCACACCACGATAGAGCATATCGCGCACCTGCCCGCCATACTGCAAACCGACCTGCTGCTGCTGAGCCGTCAACCCGAAGTCCCCATACAAACGGGCAGCTAAATCCGGCGGAGCCTGCCCGCCGCTCAACAGCGCCAGATCCGCCAGAGACTGTCCCTCCAAACGACCACGCAGCTCCATGCGATTGGTGGCCGGCCACATGCGCCCGTAAGCGTTCAGAGGCGGATTCAGGCCCAGCTGGACCTTCGAAAGCAACCAGGAGTTCCCGTCCCCTTTCCCCTCCACGGTCACATCCGGAAAGGCTTTGCCCCGCCAACTCCCCCCACGCAGCTTCAACCCACCCTGCTGATTCGACGGTTGACCATCGCACTGGAAACTCAACTGCCCCTGCAAGCCCGGATAGCGCTGCTGCAGCAAACCCACGCCCGCCGCCTCAAAACCGCTGCCCTCCACATGCAACTTGTCCTGAAAAGCCAACGTCAGCTTGCCCTGGCCAAACTTCTGTCCGCTCACCGCCAGGTTGCGCAACTCGCCGTCGAACACCAGCCCCGACCCGTAGGTGAACTTGCCAAAAGCCTGCCCCTGCAAAGGCAGCTTCCCGGCCGTAATCGCCTCCAGCGACTGCCCCTGCAACTCGCCCGACAGCTGCGTCAGCAGCCCGATCTGCCCGCGCAGCACCAGCGGCGGATTGACCTGCCAACTCAGCTGCGCATCACTTAACCCGGTCGCCCCCACCGTGCCTTTCAGGGAAGCATCCGGCACCACCCGGTCATTCAAAAATACGTCCTGCAAAGTCGCCGATAGGGCCGGAGCTGACGAACCTTTCTTCACCAGCTCGGCCGTCAAACGCCCCTTGAGAGCCGGCAGTTTGGCCGCCAGCGCATCCACCTGCTGGACCAGAATCGGACCCACCGTCAGATGGCTTTCCTCTCCCTGATGGGAAGCGTGCACGGTCAGGTCTCCCAGCATCGAACCCAAGACCTTTAGGCCCAGCGCCTGCCCGCTCACCTCCACCACCGGCCCCGTCCAAGGTCCCTGGGCGCGCCATTGCCCCTGCAAAGAACCGCTGGTTCCAGGCGGCAACCCGGGAAGACCGGCCAGCTTGAAGCCCGCCAACTTGCCCTGCAGCGCCAGCGTCTTTTTCTTCGAATCCACCCAGCCGTTCAGACTCACCCCGCCAAACTCACCCTCGACCTGACTGGCCCCGGCCGGATCCCACTGCAGCGCCACCCGTGCCTTGCCCAATTTGAGACCGGCCACATTCAAAGCCGGGGCCGTCAAAGAAACCTGGGGCCGCGATTTGCCCTCTTGCCAATCCACCTGAGCCTGCACTTTGCCCACCTGAGGCACCGTCAGCGCGGGGTTGCTCAGGCGCACCTCGGCCTTCTTTCCCGTCGCCTTCCGCGCCGTGACCTTCCAGTTCCCCAGGTCCTGCTCGCCCTGCTTCAGCTGCTGAACCTCACCGCTAAACTCGGCCCCGGCCAGCGACGCCTGCAGTCGCCCGGAAGCCTTGCCCGAGACTCCGCTGACCTTGGATCCTACCGCCGCGGCCAGAGTGGTCAGCGACTGAGCCTTCAATTGCCCGCTTACCTTCCAACTGCTCGGCGTCCAACCCCCGGTCGCTTCCAAGGGCAACCGAAATCCAGACAGGGCCACTTCCAGCCCTTCCGACTTCCAGCCCGAGCGCTCCCCCACCAGCGCCCCCTTGACCTCCGGCAAACGCGTGCCCCGCCAGCTCAGCTGCTGCTTCTCCGCTTCCAGCCGCAAGCGCGACTTCACCAGCGCCAGCTTCAAATCCAAAGATCCATTCAGATCCGGCTCTTTCACCTTGATCTGAGCCCGCACTACCGGTTCTGCCGGCGCCCCGCTCAGCACCAGCGGAGAGCCGTTCCAAGTTGCACCGCCGCTCCAACCTTTGCGGTCCAAATCCACCTGCAGCGCCTTCACCTGAGTGCTGGGCCCGCTCAATAGCGGCATACTCAAGTGCAAATCCCAATTATCGGCTCCCTGACGCACCACTTTGCCGTCCAGTCGCCCCTTCCAGCCGGGCAGGAAACGACTTACTTCCAACGGCTCGAAGTCGATGCGCAAATCTCCGTTTTTAGCATTCCAGGCCAGTTGACCCGGCCAACTCCCCTGCGGACCCGTCACTCGCCAGCTGACCTTGGGCAGACCCTCTCTCAGCAAAGTCCCGCGCGCCTGCAAACTCCAGGGAGCAGCTGCCGCTCGCAACTCAAAGTCCGCCTGTTGCCGCTCGGCGCTGCCGCGCACATCCACGCTCAAATCAGCCTTCTTAGCGGGCGGCCAGGCCAGCGGAAAGGCCGCGCAGACCAGCTGACCCGAGAAGCGGTCCTCCCCCTCGATCTGCCCGGTCATCTTCCAGTCCCCGCCACGCCAGCGCAGTTGGCCCGGACCCACCTTCCAACCCGCACCAGTAGGCGCAAAGTCCAGTCCGATTTTCTCGACCGCGCCCAAACCGGTCAAGACTCCACCCGGCGAGGCCAATCGACCTTTCCGCCCCGGCTGCAAATCCAGCGTCAGTGGCCCGGTGAAAGGAGACGAACGCAGCTGGGATTCCACGTGCCAGGCACCGTCCACCAGCTGAGCCGTCAGATCTACCTGGTCTTTCTCACCCAGGTTCGGATAAGCGGCACCGGTGGCCACGGTGGCCAACCGCGCCACCGGAAACTTATCCAGCTTTAAAGTCGTCTTCCCCGAAGCACCGGACGCCTCCACCACTTCCTGATGCGGCCCCTGCAAACCCAGCTTCCATTCGCCGGCCCCAACCGGGGGGAAACTCCCCTGCCAGTCCTGGATCTGCCAGGCCACCTGGCCTTTCTCATCCAGCCAGCGCATGTCCAGAGACTGCAAAACCAGCGGGAAAGCCCGAGCCTTGGAAGGTCCTTTCGGCTTCCCGGCCAGCAACTTCCAACGCTTGCCGCTCAGCTCCAGGTCAGGCTGCTCCAACAGCAGTCGCTGCAGCACAAAATCCCCGTGCAAGGCCCGATTGCGGTCAAAGTCCAGCTGGGCCCGGTCCATCTTCAGAAACGGCTTCTGCTCCGGATCGAGCAGTTCGACCTTATCCAGCACCAGGCGCCCATCCCAGCTCAGATGAAACCCCTGGTAATGAATGGGATAGCCCAGGCTTTTTTCCAGCTCTCCCTGGAGCAAATGAGCCGGAATCTGGCGCTGCAAAGCCCAACGCAGCCCGACCAGGCTTAAGAGGCCCAGTCCAGCGGTGCCCAGCAGGGCCTTGTGCAGCCCTTTAATAGCCCAGCGCCGTCCCGCCCGTCCGGCGCGGGTCGGCCCCTCCCTCGAAATCACCATTGGGCAAGCGCCGCACCAACATGGTATGACCCACCGAATCGGCCCGCACCATATTGTGCCCCCACGACTTGAGCATGGTCAGCGTATCCGGACTCAGTCCCTGCTCATACTTCACTTCATCAGGATACCACTGATGATGAATGCGCGTTTCGCAGACGGCGCTCTGGGCGTTCTGATCAAAGTCGACGATGCCCAGAATCACCTGCAAGACGGTGGTGATAATGGTGGAACCGCCCGGCGAACCCAGGGCCGCCACAAACTGGCCTTCGTGCTGCACAATGGTGGGGGTCATCGAGGAAAGCGGCCGCTTGCCGGGCTCGATGGCATTGGCCTTTCCGCCCAGCAGTCCGAATCCATTCGGCTTGCCAGGCGCCGCCGAAAAGTCGTCCATCTCGTCATTGAGCAGCACTCCCGTGCCTTCGGCCACCAGGCCGCTGCCATAGGAAAAGTTGAGCGTATAAGTCAGCGAGACGGCCCAGCCCTTTTCATCGGCCACCGAAAAATGGGTAGTCTGGTCGCTTTCGTAACCAGGAATCTGGGCCGGCCCCACTTGCTGGCTGGTGCGAGCTTTGCGCTCAGGGATTTGCTCGCGAATCTTCTTGGCGTAGTCCTTGGAAATCAGGTAGTCGACGGGAACCTTCACATAGTCGGGGTCGCCCAACCACTGGCTGCGGTCCGCGTAACATTGACGCAAAGTCTCGATGATGCGGTGCAAATTGATGGCCGAATTCAGGCCATCTTCGCGCAGCGGATAGCCCTCCAGCACGTTGAGTGCCTGAATCAAGTGCACCCCACCCGATGAAGGCGGCGGCATGGAAGCGATATCGTAGCCCCGATAGTTGCCGTGCACCGGTTCCCGCCAGACGGCCTTGTAGTTCTTCAGGTCCTGAACCGTCATCACGCCGCCGTGCACGCGAATCGACTTGGCAATCTTGGCCGCCACCGGTCCCTCGTAAAAGCCGGCCGCCCCACGCAACTCGATCAGCCCGAGCGTAGCCGCCAGTTCCGGCTGCTTCCACACCGAGTCGGTAGGCAGCGGAAACCCGCCCGGAAAGAAAATTCGCTTGCTGTCCGGAAAACGGCTCAGACCCGGACGCACCCGCTCCACCTCAGCCGTCAGCCAGGGCGGCACGTGAAAGCCCGTCTCGGCGATCTTGCGCGCCGGCGCCACCGCCCGCCGCAAATCCCAGCTGCCAAAACGCCGAATGGCCAGGTCCATGCCGGCCACGGTACCAGGTACCCCCACGCTCAGTGCTCCGATGGTCGCCTTATCGGCATCGCGGTTGCCCTTGTCGTCCTGCAACATGGTGCGCGTCGACCGCTCCGGCGCCCGCTCGCGAAAGTCCAGCGCATACACCTTGCCCTCCGGATCGCGGATCATCATGAAACCGCCCCCGCCAATATTGCCCGCCCGCGGCAACGTCACCGCCAGCACGAAAGCCATGGTCACGGCCGCATCCACCGCATTGCCGCCATCCTTCAGAACCTGCAGCCCGGCCCGCGAAGCCCGCACCTCCGGCGAAGCCACCATTCCGTGCCGCCCCACCGCCGAAGGAAAACGAAACCGATCCTGCTCCACCGGCGTCGGCGCCGCCCCCGCCACCAGCGGAACCAGCAAAGTCAAGGAAACCACAAACTTACGCAACATCCACAAGCCGTTCCACCCCCCGCCAACCCTCCCTCCCCAGCCGGGCACCCACGCAACTGCCCGCCCCCAGACGAGGCAAAACCCCCTCTCCAGCCGGGCACCACGCAACTGCTGCCCGCCTCCAGACGAGGCAAACCACCCTTTCCAGCCGGGCACCACCGACTGCCCGCCCCAGACGAGGCAAAACCCCCTCTCCAGCCGGGCACCACGCAACTGCCCGCCTCCAGACGAGGCAAACCACCCTTTCCAGCCGGGCACCACCGACTGCCCGCCCCAGACGAGGCAAAACATCCGCCCCAGACGGGCACCACGCAACTGCCCGCCCCCAGCCGAGGCAAAACATCCGCCCCAGCCGCGCACCCACCGCCTGCCCGCCTCCAGCCGAGGCAAAACAACCGCCCCAGCCGGGCACCACCGCCTGCCCGCCCCCAGCCGAGGCAAAACCCCCTCCCCAGCCGGGCCCCCAGACGAGGCAAACCGGCATCAGGCCGCCAGCAGAGCCCGGCCCGCTCGCTCCAGCAGCAGCGAAAAAGTCTTCCCCTCCCTGATCTCCTCCCCACTGATCCTTACTTCCGGCAGACCGATCTTGGCCATCCTGTAGACATCGCTCCGATAATTGTGCCCGTCCCCATCAAACTCCAGAACGAGCCAGTAGCGTTGCCGCCCGCATCGGAAAAACACCAGACCGTCCACGCGATAACAATGGCGATCATCAACGCGAAGACAGACTTGCGGCCAGATCATCACGTCGACTTCCCCCTTGCTGTAGCAAAGCCCCGGCAGAACCCTTGCGCCCAGCAGACGGTTCTGGCGGTCCACCACCGGGTGCAGGTCAAAACCCCACTGATGCGGGTTGCCCAGGAACGGCTTCGCTCCGGCCGCGGCGCACTGACACCAGGCCCGGCACTCACAGGCGGAGTCTGCCGGCAAAAACTCGCGCATCCACTCCCAAGCATCGCGAGCCAGGGGGAAGTCTTGCCCCAACTCTCCCAGGCAACATTCCAAGGCACCGGATTCACCGCATCCAGAACGAAGGGGCATAGTCCAGCGATTCTGCGAATCTCGCTCGGCTCGACGAGCAGCCTGGCCTCCAGCACCGGCACTTGATAGTAGTCGCGCAGCAATTTAGTCTGCTCCGGTGAGGCCAGAAGCTGACCAGCTTCCAGCCGCTGCAAAACCGCCCGCGAAATATGACTCTCGCTGGAGGCGGCAATTTGTGATTTGTTCCGCTTTTCGCGGGCTCGTAGTAAGTAACTCATAGACCCACCCTAGCGGTCCGCTCTCTACGAAAGTACTACCAGACGCCCGCACCTGTGAACATTTCGTACATCCCCCCAACCGGGCACCACGCAACTGTCCGCCTCCAGCCGAGGCAAAACACCCGCCCCAGACGGGCACCACCGCCTGCCCGCCCCAGCCGAGGCAAAACACCCTCTCCAGCCGGGCACCACCGCCTGCCCGCCCCAGCCGAGGCAAAACACCCTCTCCAGCCGGGCACCACCGCCTGCCCGCCCCCAGACGAGGCAACCTCGAGCCCAAGGAGCCGCCAGAGTGCGACCGAATTCCTCAAGATGCAAGACAGAGAACAGGTTCGCAGGGACCTGCGGCGCCAACTCGGCCGGGAACCTGAAATCCAGGAACTTGCGCGGGCTCTCTATCCCGAGGCGGCATGGCAACCCTCCTACGAGCCAGCAATGACAGAACTCCCAGACTCTACCCTCGCGCTCCAACAGAAGATGGACGAAGTGATGCAGAATCTCGACGCCCGCCAGCGCGCCATTCTCAGGTTCCGTTTCGGCCTGACCGACGGCCGCCCACAGACGCTCGAGGAAGTCGCCGAGTATTTCAGCATTTCTCGTGACGAAGTACGCCGGATCGAGGCGAGAGCACTGCGCAAACTCCGCCACCCGAAAGGCCTGGCTGGCCCTAACCCTCGAGCAGCGCCCGCCGCAACCAGTCCAGCGCCGCCTGAGCTGCCCGCGAGCGCACCAGCTCCCGGTCCCCCAGAAACTTGACCCGCTTCGTCTCCACCCCCTTGGGCCCGGCCAAACCCAGGTACACCGTACCCACCGGGTCCTCCTCGGTCCCGCCGTCCGGACCCGCATAACCGGTCAACGACAGAGCGTAATCCGCCCCCGTCCGCGAGCGCGCCCCCGCCGCCATAGCCTCGGCCACCGGCCAGCTCACGGCCGAGTATTGGGCCAGCATCCCCTCCGGCACCCCCAGCAACTCCGACTTCAGCCGCTCCGAATACGTCACGAACGAACCCAGAAAGTATCCACTCGAACCGGCTACTTCCGTCACCCGCTGAGCCACCAGCCCGCCCGTAATGCTCTCCGCCGTCGCCAGCGTCTTGCCCGCTGCCAGCAGCTGGGCCCCGACCACCTCAGCCAACGACTGCACCCGCTCGCCATACACGTAAAGCCCCAGCACCTCACGCACGGCCGCCTCCAGAGGCGAAACCTTGAGCAGCCCCTCCTCCGAAGTCGCCCCACTGGCCAGCAAATGCACCTCCAGATCCAGCGGCGTAAACAACGTCGTCACCGACACCCCCGGATGCTGCCCATACAAAGGAGCCAGCAGCTCGTCCATAGCCGACTCTCCCAGCCCGTAAATCTTCAAAGTACGCCGTACCAACACGTTCGAACCAGCCAACGGCCGCAGCCGCTCGGCCACGTGGTTGGAAAACATCGGCTTCAACTCACGCGGGGGCCCCGGCAACAATACCAGCACCTTGCCTTCGCGAAAGAACCACTGCCCCGGCGCCGTCCCGTTCGGATTGGCCAGCCATTCCCCGCCCTGCAACACCAAAGACTGGCGACGATTGTTCTCGGGAATCGGTCGCCCCAGCCGAGAAAACTTGGCCTGCAAATCCTCCCAGATCGAATCCACCGCGTCCAACGGCACGCCCAACGCCTCGGCCGCGCAATCCCGAGTCAAATCATCCTCGGTGGGCCCCAACCCGCCGGTGGAAATCACCACGTCGGCACTGGCCAGCGCCTGCCGAAAAGCCAGCGTCAACCGGTCTCGATGGTCCCCAATAATCGACTTGGCCGTCACCTCAAAACCCAGCTCGTTCAGCTGAGCCGTCAACCACAACGAATTCGTATCCACCCGCTCGGGTGTGAGAAGCTCGCTTCCCACCGCTAAAATCTCTACATTTGGCATACCTGATCAGGTCGCCGCCGCCCCCACTCTTCCTTCATCCAGAAAACCAGAGCCAGCAGACTCACCGCCTCCCCCAAAACACAAACTCCCCACCACCCAAAGCGCGCATAAACCAGCGTAGTGGCCATCGCTCCCAACCCGCTGCCCAGCGAGTAAAACAACATATACAGCCCCACCAGACGACTGTGCTCCTCACCCCGATCGCGAAAAATCAGGCTCTGGTTGGTCACGTGCAAAGCCTGCCCGCCCGCGTCCAGCAGCAAAATCCCCAACAGCAGCCAACCCTTCATCCAAAACAGCGGAAACCAGGCCAACCCCAACAAAACCAGAGCCCCACCGGTCGTCCTCGAGGCGTAACCCCGGTCGGCCCAACTCCCGGCCCGAGCCGCCAACAACGCCCCCGCCGCCCCCACCAACCCCAAAGCCCCGATGGCGGTGTGAGAAAACCCCTCAGCGCTCAACGGCAGCACCAGCGCGCTCCAAAAGATGTTGAAGTCGGCAAACATCAGCAAAGCCAGCAGGCCGCGCACCCGCAACACTCGATCCTCCGCCAGCAAGCGAACCATCGACCCCACCAGCTGTCCATAGGTCAGCGAAATCGTAACCGGCACAACCGGTAGCTTTCGCCACAGCGGTAAAGCCACCAACAGCATCAAAACCGCCGAGCCCCCATACACCCAACGCCAGCCCGCCAGGTCGCTGACCGCCCCGGAAAAGACCCGAGCCAGCAGCAAGCCCAAAAACACGCCCCCCTGAACCCTGCCCACCACCCGTCCCTGCTCACCCTCCGCCGCCGCCCGAGCCGCGTAAGCAATCAGACCCTGGGTCATGGCCGTCCCCAGCAGCCCCACCCCCAGCATCCCCAACAACAATAACCAGGTCGCCCGGGCCGTCGCCACCACCAGCAACGCCACCACAAGCCCGAGCAACTGAGACAACATCAACCGCCGCCGATCCATCCGATCCCCCAACGGCACCAAAAACATCAAAGCCAGCGCGCAACCCAACTGAGTGGCCGTCACCACTCCCCCCACCGCCGCCTGAGCCACTCCAAAATCCCGCGCCAACGCGTCCAACAAAGGCTGCGCATAATAAACGTTGGCGACGCTCAATCCGGCCGCCAGAGCAAACAAAATCATCACTGCTCCAAACTGGTTTCAAAACAAAACCGGTTGCCAGCCTACGCCAAGTGGTTTTAAAATGCAACCATGTCAAGCAAAGAACCCTGCCCCGTAGCCCGCAGCGCCGACCTCCTGGGAGACCGCTGGTCCCTTCTGATCGTGCGCGACCTCTTCGATGGAATCCGCCGCTTCAGCGACATCCAGCGCAACCTCGGCGCAGCCCGCAACATCCTCTCGGACCGCCTGCGCAAACTCGTCGAAGCCGGCATCCTACAGACCCGACCCGCCTCCGACGGCACCGCCTACCAGGAATACGCGCTCACCCAAAAAGGTCAGCAGCTCTTTCCCCTGGTGGTCGCCCTGCGCCAGTGGGGCGAACGCCATCTATTCGAACCCGGCGAAGCCCACTCGCTGCTCATCGACAAACGCACCGGTCAGAACATACCCCGCATGCATCCAATAGATCAGAATGGTCTGGACCTGCCCCCCGAGGCAACCGAAGTCCGCAAAGTTTAGTGGCTGAGCCACCACAGCAAGCCCACAGCTAGAGCCAGCTTCACCATCTCCAGCGCCCCCGCCGACCACCGGCTTACCCCCAGCCGGCTCTTCAAGCGCGGCAAAGCCTCAAGTCTCAGGCTCTCCCCCAACCCGACCAGCTGCTTCTTGGCCGCGCGGGGAAAGTCGGCGAAGGCACCATCCGCATAGCCAGGGGCCTCCGCCAGGTGACGCGCCACCGCCTGACCGGAACTCTGACTGCATCCGAGCAAAATCGGCTTGCTCTCCTCCAGTGGGACTGAGCAAATCAAAGAGTCCACCAGGTTGAGCAGAGCTCGAAAGGCTTGAAAACTGCGAGGCGGAATCCGCTCCGCCCAGGCCAACAAAGCCTGCAACCTCTCTACCTTCCGTTCCTCAAAGTAGCTGACACCGTAGTTGTCCCGTGGCTTCGACCAGGCTTTCTCCAGGACCGGCAACAACTCGGGAGGCGCGCAGCCGAGCAACCCCTCATAGTCCCGGGGCAACTGGTCACTGAAATGATAAGCGCCTTCCCTGGGAAACGCCTGCAATAACTGCCGCCGCAAGGGGGTGGGAATCTGCAGTAAAAGCGGCAGTCTTAGCGGCTCAAAAACCAACAGCGCCAGTCCGATCAGCTGCTTCTCACTCGGCTCCGCCCCCAAACCGGCAAAGATCTCCGAAGGATCCATCTTATCCAGAATCCAGGCTGGCAGGGACTGATAGTGCTGCCGCACCCCAGAAGCAATCCACTCCAAAAGCTGCGCCGAGGACACGGCAGAAGCCGCCGCATACACCTCCGAAAGTGCTTCCTTCTTCTGCCCCTTTTGCAGCCACAGGGCCACCGACTCCCGCAAGGCTACCGGCCCCGCCTCCAGCCAGGACTGCACTTCTCCTTGCTCGGCCTCCCTCTGCTTTTCGTCCTGCAGAAAACCGCGTAACGGCCGAACCAATCCCTGGGAATCCAGCCACTTCAGCACCCCCAGCGGACTGGCCAGAGTCGCATCCCCTCCCCAGACCCCGTCCCGGCGCAGAGCATGGCCATGGTGAAAACCCAGAAAATGCTCCGCCCCATCCTCCTGCAAAAACCCCACCGCATAATCGCCGTGACACATGCAGTGCCAGCGCGGCTCCTCGGGGACCAATTGCAGCAAATCAGCCAGTTCGCGAATCTTGTCTCGGTCCTTGACCTCCAGCACCACTTTCTTGCCCAGCGGCTTCTCCAGACAGCCCCCCTCCACAAACCGCACCCGCACCGCTGAGCGAGTCATCTCATCCAGGCTGGCCTGCGACGGTTGCGGCAACTCATTGAGAAACCACTCCACCATCGAGCGCTCCAGCATCCAGACATCCCCGTCCGCCCGCACGAAAGTCCCAAAAGGCTGCGAAGAAGTGCGCAGAAAATTCTCCAGCTCCTCGCGTGGAACCGGAAGCTCTCCATCCATGCGCGTCACGGCTCAGCGGCCCGCAACTCCTGAATCAGCAACGCCCAGACCAACGGATTGCGCGCACTCACCAGCGTCAAAACTCCCCGCCGCGTCCCCACCCGCAGAACCTCCTGAAAGTAGTCCCCGGTCCAGCAGCTCTCCACTTCACTCCAGGGCACCTCGGCGGAATCCCGCAACCCCCGCATCCCCGTGCGCGTCAAAATCAGACCCGCTCCCCAGAAATCCCGCAGCAGCGGCACGAGCATCAACCCGATCAGCGACAACCCGCAGAATACGCCCAGCTGCCAACGCACCAGACAACACAGCAGACCCATCAGGCCGCCCACCAGCAAAGCACGCAGCAGAGCCTTCCCCAGCGGACGCCAGTCGCGATACAGTCGGATCTCACCGGCAGACTCCAGCACCTGGCGCTGAGCCGCCACCATCCTGGGAAGCAACCCCTCCAGAACCGCCTTGCGATGATCCTCGGTGACCACGCGAACCGTCAGCCGCTCCCCGCGATCGGAGGCGAAGCTCAAGCCCGAAGGCCACACCTTCACGTCCAACAGCTCGGCCGACCTCCAGTCGCCCGCGCCTCCTACCACCTCGAGCCGCCCCTCACACAAAGCCACTTCTTGAAAATCTCGGCTGCGATACTCCTCGTACAGGTAGTAAGCCATCGGCACAAACAAACAAAACACCGACCAGCAGACGAAGCCGCCGGCCCCCTGCGCCTGCAAACCGAAACAAACCTCGAAAGCCGTGACCAGCAGAAGCGAAGCCATCACGGCTCCCAACAGGGCAAAGGGAATCATCAGCAGGTAAAGCAAACAGCCGCCCCAGCGACCCAGCTGGCTCTTTTCCTCGAGCACCAGCCGCTCCCCGAACCCATCGCCCATAGCCCCGATCGGCGCGTCCATTCCGCAAGATTCCCGACCCTCGACAGGACCCCCTCCCCCCCTCCCGGAAGGGCGCGCCCAGAATGTGGCGCCGTAAGATCTTCCTCTCCACCGCCCTCACCTACGCCGGCTATTACTTCGGGCGCAAAACCTTCTACGTGTGCAAATCCGCCCTGGGCAAAGCGCTGCACCTGGACGCCGCCGGACTGGGCTGGCTGGGCTCGGCCTTTCTGGCTTCCTACGCCCTGGGCCAGTTCGCCGCCGGCAGCGCCGGCACGCGCTGGGGAGCCCGCCGCCTGGTGCTGGTCGGCATGGCCATCAGCATCGCCTGCAACCTCGGCATGGGCTGGTCGGCCAGCTGGCAAATCCTGGCCTTCTGGCTGCTGCTCAACGGAATCGCCCAGGCCACCGGCTGGCCCGGCACCGTGGCCACCATGTCGCAGTGGTTCGCCCGCAAAGAACGCGGCACCGTTATGGGCTTCTGGTCCACCGGCTACCAGCTGGGCGCCGGCCTCTCCACCACCCTGGCCGCCTACGTCCTGGGTCGGGCCGGCTATCCCGCCGCTTTCGCCGCTGGCGCCGGCGTCCTCGGATTCGCCATGCTCGTCTTCTTCTTCTGGCAACGCAACAGCCCGCGCGACGTCGGACTACCCGAGGTCGACGAAGAAGAACTGGCCACCGGCGGCGCCATCGAACCCTGGACCAAACGCTCGGTGCAAGCCGTAGCTCTGCTCGGCTGCTTCTACTTCTTCGCCAAATTCATCCGCTACGCGCTCTGGTCCTGGGTGCCCTTCATGCTGCACGACAGCTACGGGCTCAGCGAATCCAACTCCGGCTACTTCTCCACCATCTACGACTGGGCCAGCCTGGCCGGCGCCATCCTGGCCGGCTCCTTATCGGATCGCGTCAGCCGCATCACCGTCTGCTTCCTCTCCACCGCTCTGACGGTGGGAGCCTGCCTGGCCATGGTCTTCTGGGGCAGCTCCAGTCTCACCATCTTCGGCATCTGCCTCGGATCGATCGGATTCTTCCTCTCCGGACCCGACACCCTGGTCTCCGGAGCCGTAGCCATCGAAGCCGCCCCGCGCGGCCGCGCCTCCACCGGAGCCGGGGTGGTCAACGGCATGGGCAGCGTCGGCGCCGTGCTTCAGGAAGTCGTGCTCGGCAGCATCCTGCGCGACGCCGGCGTCAAAGGCTTCGTGCTCGCCCTCACCCTGAGCTCGGTCATGGCCCTGCTCAGCCTGGGCGTCATGCTCATCTCCCGCCCCACTCCCCCTCCAGGCGGACCAACACCCGCCTGAACTACGGCCCCTCTGGCAAACCCAGCTGCTGAGCCAGGAAGGTCAAAGCCAGCGCCGTCTTGCCCACCTTCTGCGAAAACGAAGCGCCCGCGCCATGCCCCGCATTGGTCTGGGTAATCACCAGAATCGGCTTCCCGGAAGTCGTCGCCGCCTGCAACGCCGCCCCGAACTTGCGGGTCTGCCAGGGAGCCACGCGCAGGTCATTCTCCCCGGTGTGCAACAAAACCGCCGGATAGGCCGAGGCCTTCACATTCTGCTGCGGCGAATAGGCCAGAATCGCCTCGAAATCCGCCTTCACCTTGGAATCCCCGTATTCGGGAATGTTGTAAGTCCCATTGGGAAAACCCTCGTGAGCCAGCGAGTCATAAACGCCCACCAGACCCACCACCGCCTTGAAAGCCTGCGGATGCTGCACCAGCGAAGCGGCCACCAACAAACCCCCGTTGCTCCCGCCCATAATGCCCAGCCTGTCGGGCCGCGTCCACCCAGACTCGTGCAACAACTGCGCGGCCGCATAGAAATCATCAAAACAATTCTGCTTGGTGTGACGCATCCCACCCTGATGCCAGGGCTCGCCAAACTCGCCGCCCCCGCGAATGTTGGCCACCGCATACACCCCGCCGCGCTCCAGCCAGGCCAGATTGGTGCCCAGGAAATTGGGCTGCTGCAAAACCCCAAAACCACCGTAAGCATACAAAATAGTGGGCCGCTCCCCATTGGGAGTCACCGACTTGTGATGCAAAATCGTCAGCGGAACGCGCGCCCCGTCCCGACTCACCGCCTCGGTGCGGGTGGCCACGATGTCCTTGTAGTCCCCCACCGGCTTCAACTCGAAGACGGTCTTCAGCGACCCCGAAGAAGCATTGTAGGAAACCCAACGCTCCGGCTGAACCCAGCCCCGATAAGTGATCAAAGCATCGGAAGACCCCTCCGATGAAGCCACCGTGCCCAGACCAATTCCCTCGCCCAGGTCGATCACCCGCTCCAGCTTGCCGTCCAGGCCCCAGTGCTCCAGCCGCTGCTCCTCGCCCCACACTCGGGCCACCAGCACGCCGCCCTGAATCGGATAGACGTCCTTGACCGCCCACTGACTCTGGCCAATCAACACCCGCGAGCGCCCGTCCGCCCCATACAGGCGAATCTCCCCGCGCGGAGCGTCCTTATAATTTACCGTCAGCAGCTCCTTGCCGATCCAGCGCCCGCCCCCACGCAGGTCTGCCTCAGGTCCCACCACCAGCTTCCAACCCTGCGGTCCACGAAAGGCCAGCTGGGTTGGCGCGCCATCGCCAAAATGCACCAGCGCCGCCGCCTGACTGCCGTCCTCACTGGTGCTCAACTCCCACTCGGCCACCGGCGAAAGCCCTTGACCAAAAACCGGCGCCGCCTCCGAACCACCCAGCTTGTGATGAAACAACGAAGCCCCAAAAAGACTGTCCTTGGGCAACTTCACGAAAGTCACGCCGGTCTCGTCCGCGTCCCAGGCCAAAGAGGGCGGAGTGGTGCCGCCAGCCGCGTTCACCAACACGTCGGTCAGTCGCTTGCCGGTGGCCGTCTCCACGAAGAAAATAGTGGTCAGCTCGCTGCCGCCCACGGCCGTGCCATAGGCCACGTATTTGCCGCTCGGCGAAGGCCAGTAGTCGGTAATGGCCGAGGGATTCTTGTCTCCATTGGTATCCACCAGCACCCGCTCGGCTCCACCCGGCCAGCTCTGTCCCACCAAAACCGGCTGGGCCGCCGGCGGGGTGTCCTTCATAAAAATCAGCGTCGAACCGGCCAGCTGCGGGGAAAAGCGCGTGGGCGGCGTGGTGGCCAGCTGAGCGATGCGTTTGGCCAGAGCCTCGCGCCCGGGATACTTGGCCAGGGCGGCCTCGGCGTGCGCGTTCTGCGCCTCGATCCAGGCCTTCACCTTGGGCTCATCGGCCTTCTCCAACCAGCGATAGGGATCGGGAACCTGCACCCCGTGGTAGGCCTTGCTCTCCTCCCCCTTGGGAGTGGCGGGCGGTTGGGCCAGGGCAATGCCCTGCAGAAGCAGCAAAGAAAAGGCAAGTTTACGCATAGGCCCCCGCCCTTCGCTCCCACCCGGCAGGAAAACTTCTCGGCGGGAACGACCCTTTACCTATGAAGAAGTTTCTCGCGCTCCTGCTCCTCAGCACTGCCGTCCACGCTCAGCAACCCAAGGCCGGCCAGCTTTATCAGTCGGTGCAAGCCGACCTCAACGGCGACGGCAAGCCCGAGAAAATCGGACTGGTCGCCTATGGCCACTTCCCCGCCGGCTTCTTCGGCCGCCTCAAAGTCTGGGATTCCAGCGGCAAACTGCTGTGGCAGGCCCCCGCCGTCAAAACCCCCCAGGACGCCTATGCCTTCGGTAACTGGGAATACGGCTCATCTACCATCGAATGGGTCGGCGGCAACGACCTCATTTCCGCCAAGCCTCAGTCCGACGTCCGCCCCACCACCTACAAACGCTTCCGCTGGACCGGCACGGCCTATGTTCCCAACGGCGTCGGCTACCTGCTCTCGAACGACAACTCCGACACCTACACCTGGACTAAACCCTTCGAATGGGACGGAATGAAGCCCCTCAACTGGATCGTCTCGCTGGCCAAAGGGCAGCAAGACAGCAACGTGATGGCTGCCCACGGCGACCAGTACCTGAGCGGCAGCGCCGAACTCCAGCCCACCGCCACCGGCTTCCAGGTCACCCGCTGGCTCAAGAAACTGACCGCCAACTAGCAAAAACCAGCAACAAACCGGTTACAAGTCGTTTACAACATTCCGCGCTCTCACGGCAGGCGAAGGCTAAGC
Source organism: Vulcanimicrobiota bacterium (assembly GCA_017307785.1). Lineage (GTDB taxonomy): Bacteria > Vulcanimicrobiota > Xenobia > Xenobiales > JADMJV01 > JADMJV01. The sequence continues at coordinate 34,242 of JAFKGI010000020.1, forward strand.
TGAGCCTATGAGAAGCCAAGGACAAACCACCCTCGAAAAACGCCTGCGCTCGCTGCTGCGCCAGGTCCGACAAGAGCGCTCCCTGGGAGCCATGAGCACCGGCCGCGCCCAACGCCGCCTCGCCGCTGACTATGCCCTGGCCCAGCGCACCCAGGTCCAGCTCCCCGCCCTGCTCAAAGAGGCCACCGAATCCGCCCTGCAGGGCCCGGTGCGCACCTTCACCGGCAGCACCACCTGGAACTCGACCCTGGCCATCTACCAACCGGTCGCCCTCATCGACGCCCCGGCCAGTCTAAGGCTGCCGCTAGACCCGTTCCGGCAGCGTGCCCTCTTCCGCGCGACGTAAGATCTCGTCGATGAACACCAGGTTGGCCTTGCCTACCCGCTCACACTGAACGGGAATCTGGGTCGGGCTCGGCTGGAAGCTCTTGCCCACCTCCAGCGTAAAAGTCACCATTCCGTTGACGCTCTGACAATCGTCCGACTCACCGGCCGAGGGATACAGTCCCGAACTCTGCTGCAGCTTGAACTTGTTGCCCATGGCCTCGTTCATCTTGGTGCCGATTTCCACGTGCAGATCCTGCACCGGCGAAGGCTCCGAGGTATAGCCCCAGGGATACAAAATCATGTCGCCGTAGCTGTGGTGGTCGATGACGCCACGAATGTTCTTATGCCCGAGCTCCAGGCCCAAAATGGCCTGCGTCTCCGGCTCGGAAGCCCCCGACGGCCCGCGATAGCTGTCCGAGGTCGGATCATCGCTGGTCGCCCCCCAGTCATCCGAGGTAATGCCCGGCTTGTCGCTCTCGGGACGATAGAGCTCGGTGTGCACGCCATCAAAGTAATTGCGATTCAGATCCACGCCAATGGCCGACGAGGGATTGCCCAACTGGTCCACCTCGACGGGACGGCGATTCTTGCGCCACCAGGCGTCCGAATCGCGGCTATACTCGTAACCGTCCGGATTGACCACCGGCACGATCCAGATCTCGCCTTTGTCCAGGCGCGAACGGTCGCCCTCCAAAACCGTCTTGGCCACGTGCAGCGGAATCTCCACCGACATCCACTCGCGCGCGTGGTGACAGCCCGTGATCACCACTCCGGTCTTTTCCTCCGGACCGTTGCTGAGACGCAGGGCCCAGATGTCGCGGCCCTCGGAGCTCTTCCCCAAAGAGACCTTGGTGGCCAACTCCGGATACTGCTCGGTCAGCTTGTCCATTTCCTCAGAAACCTGAGCATACGAGTGATAGCCCTTGGCAATCGGATTGGGCAGCTTGGCCAAATGCAGCTGCAGCTCGCCCAACAAAGCTTCCTCATCCATCTGGCGGCCCGGACGCGGCCCACAGCAGCCACCATCCTCGTGCAGATGGGCCACCAGCTCGTCACGGGACAACATCCCGTCGCCATTGCGGTCGATTTCCGCCGCTTCCTGAAAGCGCGAAGGGTGCACCGGCGCACTATCGGCGCCATTCAGGAAGTAGCTGGAGCGCGGCGTGGGTTTCTGAGAGATGTGCATCTGGAAGGAATCCTCGTTTCTTCCTCTCAGTCAACCATGATAGAGGCCCCGTCAGGTTGCCAAAACATTGACTCCCTCCCGAGGGCCCGAGTTACGAAATTCCTAAAAGGAGCAACACAACCTTGCGTCTCAAAGCCTTTGCCCTGGCCGCTCTGCTGGCCGTCCCCGCCTTCGCTGAACTCACCACCTATCAGGTGGACCCCGTTCACTCCAGCGTCACCTTCAGCATTCGCCACCTCGTCAGCGAAGTGGAAGGCCGCTTCCGCGACTTCGAAGGCACCATCAAGTATGACCCCAAAAACGTTCCGGCCTCCAGCGTCAACTTCACCGTCAAGGCCAACAGCATCTTCACCGACAACGAAAAGCGCGACGGCCACCTCAAGGGCGACGACTTCTTCGCGGTCGAGAAATTCCCGACCCTGACCTTCGCCAGCAAGACCGTCAAGGCTCGTGGCGCCGGCAAACTCGACGTCTTCGGCACCCTCACCATCAAGGGCACCGGCAAAGCCGTCCAGGTACCGTGTACCGTAGCCGTGGGCCAGGGCCCCAAAACCGAAGTCATTGGCGTGGTCGGTGAATTCACCATCAACCGCAAGGACTTCGGCATCATCTACAACCAGACGCTCGACAAGGGCGGCACCGCCCTGGGCGACGACGTCAAGATCAAGATCCGCGCCGAGGGCGCCAAGAAATAAAAGGGCCGGCGGGGCGCCCCACGGAACTTTCCAGTCCGAATGACGAAAAGAACCGTGGCCGGCGCCCTGCTCGCCATCACCTTCTGCGGTTGCGGACAAAGCTCCAGCAGCAACGCAACCTTCCAGAACCAAACGCAAAGCCAGAGTCAGAGCACCGACAACACTTACTCGGTGCGCATCGTCAGCCAGCCGCCCGAAGGCGCCGTGCAACTGCGCACCATCGGCTCCGACGTGGAAGGCGACCCCATCCACACCAGCACCCAGCCGGCCGTCACCAGTCTGACCGTGCAACTCCCCCCCGAAGTCACCACCCTGCGCCTCGACTACCTCGGCGCCGGCAACGAAGTGATCGCCACCTACGTCCAGTCGGCCAACAACGAGCAAGAACACGACTTCCGCGAAGGCATCCTCGACCCGCCGCTGGTGCTGCTCAAAAATCAAGTCCAGGCCCGCGCCGAAGACAACCCCATCATCGGCGCCAAGTTCGCCTTCGCTTTCTTCGGCTGCAACGAAGCCAAAGTGCCGGACGAAGACGAGGAAGGCCAGCTCAACCAGAACGAGCGCGATTCCACCGCCAACGTAGCCCAACTGCGCCAGCACCTGGCCGACATCGGCACTCTCCAGCCCAAGCCAAAATACGTCTTCCTGTGCGGTGACCTGGTGCAAAAGCCCACCCAGGCCGGCACCGCCGAACTGGAAAAAGAACTGACCGCCTGGCACAAAATCCGCGCCTACGGCCCCATTATCGTCAACTCCAGCGGCGTCGAAGAAACCGTCACTCCCGCCCCTGACGGCTCGGTCTTTCCCACCGATATGCAGCTGGTGGCCGTTCCCGGCCATCACGAAATGTGCTACGGAGATGAAGACAAACCCAACCTCCAGGCCGGCGAAGTCTTCACCACCCAGATGGCCGCCTACATCCGCGGCAACGACGGCCCCAAGCCCAGCGACGCTCCGGGCGACGGCGGCCTGGAACTACCGCCAGACAACGTGGCCCGCGACGAAAGCCGCCTTTCCTACACCTTCCGCGACGGCGACAACCTCTTCATGGTGGTTAATACCGACACTTACACCGGCCCCGACGCCAGCGGCAGCCTGCCCCTACGCTGGATCCGCCAGAAACTCAACGCGGCCCAGCAAGACGCCAACGTCAAACACATCTTCGTCTTCGGTCACCGCCCCATCGAATCGCTCACCTTTTACCGCCTGCTCAACAACCCGCTGGCCACCACCGCCGCCAACCTCAAAATCACCGATCCCAACACCAAAGTGCGCGGCTATTTCTGCGCCCACCAGCACCGCATGTCCACCCTGCAGCCCGATCTCAACGGCACCGTGCAACAGCTGATCTCGGGCAGCGGCGGCTCCCAGCCCGACACGACCACACCCGACAGCAGCGAACCTTATCCGTGGTTCGGCTTCGGGCTGGTGGGCATCAACCAGAACGACACGGTCGACTCCGCCTTCATCGGACGCAACGTGCACCGCCACTGGGCCGATCAAGAAGCCTTCAAACAACGCGGTCCCAACATCAGCGGCCCCGGCCCGGTGGAAGCCAAAACGCCCAAACTGGTGGCCCGCCTCTTCCCGAAACTGCTCAGCTACCTGCGCGCCGAAGCCAGCGTCACCTACACTTCCACCTTCGAAAGCGACTTCTCGCAAAACAGCGACTGGCAAACCGAGGAATTCCGCGATCCGGCCAGTTCGCCAGTGGAATACAAAAAGGAAAACGTCGAGCACCTGGCCGGCGGCGGCGTGCGCCTCAAAGTGGCCGGCAAGCACTATTCGGAAAGCAAAAAGCAGTATTACTACTACAGCGGCCGCATGCGCTCCAATTTCCGCCAGAAATACGGCCTCTTTCTGTGGCACGCCACCGTTCCCAAAGGCAAGCACATCTGGCCGGCTCTGTGGACGGCCGGATCGGTGGGCGGCAACGACATCTGGCCGCGCACCGGCGAAATCGACGTCATGGAAACCATCCTCAGCGTCGCCGACCGCCCCGACTTCACCTCGCGCATCATGACGCGCACCAACCAGGCCGATTTTCCCAACTATTCCGACTACCAGGGCAACCCCTGGTACGCCAGCCTGCCCCGCGACGACAGCGAGGAAATCAAGACCAAACTGAGCGCCGCCGACTGGAGCCAGCCCCACACCTTCGCCGTCGATTGGTATCAGGTCAAAACCGGCGAGGCCGTCACGGACGTGCGCTACGACTTCTACCTGGACGTGAAAGTCGACGCCCAGGGCCGGCTGGTCAACGCCCTGGACGAAAGCCAGCCGGTCAACCGCCTCCATTCCTACTCCCTGCGCAGCCTGGTCAGCAACCAGAACCAGGGCAAACCCAAAGTCCCCAGCTGGGAAACCATCATGAGCGAATGGTCCAAGCAGGCTTTCGTGATCAACGTGGCCGTGGGCGGAGCCTGGGACCCCAAACTCAACGAACTCAAAAAGGGCGAGTGGGAGCCCCCCACCGACGGCTCGACCGACATGACCGTCAACTGGGTCAAATGCTACCAGCGTAGCGATAACCCCTGATGGGAACGGACGCCTTCGTCCCCTGCAACTGCTATCCGGACAAGGCCTCCGCGCCTCCCTGCCCGCCCGACTGGCTGGAGTGGGAAGAAGGCCGCCTCTACCTGAAAGAAGAGCAAAAAGACAATCGCGTCTGGCGCCAGGTGGAAGACTGGAAACAGCGAGCCTGCCCCCACCCCGGCTTTCAGTTCGTGTGGGAGCGCGTCGCCAACGGCACCGGCATCTCCCTCTTCCTGGATGCCCTGGAAGGACATGACTTCCGCCTGCTCCACTGCCTGGGCGGCGAACTCGAACCCGAACGAGCCCAACAGGCCCTCCAGGAAATCGCCCGCTTCCGCCAACTCCCCAGCCTGGGCCAAACCACCGAGTTACTCCGAGGGGAAGAAGAAATCAATTCCTACGTAGCCGATCGTCGAGGCATCTTTCTCCTCAATCCCACCGCCCAACTCAACGCCGGCGTCGACCCCAACGGGTTCTTCCTGGAATGCCGCCAGACCCACCAGGAAGTCTTCCGCGCCCACCGATTCGAGCACCACGGCCAAACCTTCCGCAACCTCGAAAACGGCCAGAGCTACGACACCCCGCTGCAATTCGAGGAAGGCCTCATGGAAGTCAAAACCCGCGTCACCAAACCGGAAGACTTCGAGTACATCCTCACCAGCCTGGAAGCCCTCTACAAAGCCTCCGTCGAGATGCAACGCCCGGTCTACTTCGTTTAAAGAATCCCGGTCACGGCCGCCGAGAAGGCGAAAATCAGGCCCACTCCGGTCACCGCTCCAGCCACGTTCACCCCCGTGCGCAGGGCATCCACTGGACGGTAAATGGCGCGGTCGAAATCACTGGGATTCGACCGATGATTCATGCGCTGCTCCTGGCGAATCACGCCGTCCACCGCATTGGCGCCCAGCACACCGGCAACCAGCGCTCCCGGCAGACCCAGCACGGCATTCCCGGCCAAAGCTCCCACCGCGCCGCCGGCCACCAGGCCCAACAGCGTCTCGGTGCTGCGATTGCGGCGAATCCAGTTGGGCAAGGCCACCTTCAAATCGTTCTTCAGCTGATAATTCTCAAAACCCCCAGGTCCCACCTGGACGCTTTCCTTGTGGCTGACAATCTGCCCACCACCGTCGAAATAAAGCTTGCTCGAATAAGTCTTGCGACCGTCCGCACCCGTCTCCAATCGAAGGGTCTCGTCCTTGTAGCCATACTCGGTGTGCTCGTGGCGGTCGACCATAGTAACCGGCCGCCCCGTTCCATCCAGCTCCAACCGGTAGGCACCCTTGTGAGTCTCGGTGGCAAAGCCACGTCCGCAGCCGCTGCGATAATACTTGTCCTCAATCACCCCGTCCTTGGGGGTGGCGTGGCGGCGAATTCCCTCCACCTTATTGTCCACGCGGCGCACCAACTGATAAGCCTGTGCCTGGCTCTGATAGTCCATCACTTTCATCTGCGAAACTCACTCCGAACTGCTGTGTCTATGTGTATGACACCAGTGAACAACAGAACCGTGAAAGAAACCTGATCAGATCAGCGCCGCCAGCCCGACCAGACCGGCCGCCACACCGGCCACCTGCACGCCCACGCGCAAAGCCTTCACCGGGCCGGCGATGGCCCGATCCAAATCACTGGGGACGGAAGCATTGTTGACCTTCTGGTCTTGAGCGATGACGCGGTCCACCAGATTGGCCGTTACCAGGCCGCCGATCACCGCTCCCGGCACGCCCGCCACCAGGCCACCCACGACCGCTCCGACCGAGCCTCCAGCGGCCAATCCCGCCAGCGTCTCGCTCGACCGATTGCGCCGAATCCAGTTGGTCAAATCCACACTCGAATCAGCCGCCACCTTGTAATTCCTCGGACCCTGGGGACCGATCTCGATGCTTTCGGTGTGACTGATGATCTGCCCCCCGTTGTCAAAATAGAGGTCTCGCCCGTAAGTCTTCACCCCATCCGCGGCGGTGCTGATCGTGACCGTCTCAGCCTTATAACCGTCCTCGATACGCTCATGGCGATCCAGCAGCTCGACCGGCTGCCCCGCGGCGTCCACCTTCAGACGGAAATGCCCCTTGTCGGCTCCCGGCGCGCGAAAGTTGTAGGAGCCATAAAATCCCTCAGAGTCCCGTAATCCGATTCCCCGCGCCAGCAGTACCCTGGCCTCGACCTGGTCAACCAGACCATGCACCTTCATATTCGTTTGCTCCCCGATATCTTTATGTATCTAGACACAGAGAAGCACAAAGCCCTGAAAGAATCTTGACAAAAAGGAATCCCGATGCGCCAAACGGAAACGACACGTTCAACGCTCGTTCGGGAGAAAACCGTGAAAATCGGGCACCTCATTCTGTCCACCGCTTTCACCGCGGCGACCCTATCGTCGGCCGAGGCAGTCCCTATCGTCTCGGCCGATCCTGGCAGCACCGTCACGCAGTTTGCTGGGCCCTACCTGAAATCCACCGTGCCGGTGGTGGTAGAGAATGGCGTCATCGTCACTTCGACGTTCGGCAATTCCGACATCAATGACCACGGCACCTATAATCTGGTGGGTAACGGTAGTTGGAGCAACGGCGGACCCAACGGCATAGGTTATGTCGCAGTCAACGATGCCATACAGGTAGTGCGTTTCACTTTACCCTCGTTGGTCAGTCAAGTTGGGGCGTTCTTGAACTATGTTCCGGGATTCGGACCTTTCACCATCCGAGTTCTCGACGACTCCAACCAGGTCATTGAATCGTTACAGATCTCAGGAAACAGCACCTACGACATACTTACCCCTGGCGCAATCAACGCGGGAGCCTTTCGAGGATTCGACGTAGGCAGCGCGATCATACGATCTTTCGAGCTCGAAGGCGGCTTCGGCGCCGCCACTGACCTGAGTTTTTCGGCCTTAGCCACGGATGCCCCCGAGCTCGACGCGCGCCAGGCCTGGCTCCCGCTTCTCTCCGTGCTGATGCTGGTCGCCCTGCGCCGGAAAGAGTCAGCGGCCCGCTAATTCCTGCCAGCAGGGAGCACCCCCACCCGGCCGGAAGGCCCGCCCATGGATACGATCCCGAGTAAAATTCAAGCCGGAACCCCCGAGTTTCAGGCCAACCAGGCCGACATGCAGCAGAAGGTGGACGAGCTCAAAGCCCGCCTGAAAAAGGTGCATCAGGGCGGCGGCCAGGACTCCATCGACCGTCACCGCTCGCGTGGCAAGCTCTTCGTGCGCGACCGCGTGGAAGCGCTGCTAGACCCCGGCACCCCCTTCCTGGAAACCTGCGCTCTGGCCGCCGAAGGCATCCACGACGCCCCGGCCGCGGGAATGGTCACCGGCATCGGCCAGGTGTGCGGCCGCCCCGTCATGATCGTGGCCAACGACGCCACCGTCAAAGGCGGCACTTACTTCCCCCAGACCGTCAAAAAGCACCTCCGGGCCCAGGAAATCGCCCGCGAAAACCACCTGCCCTGCATCTATCTAGTCGACTCCGGCGGCGCCTTCCTGCCCCTCCAGGCCGAGGTCTTCCCCGACCGCGATCACTTCGGCAGAATCTTCTACAACCAGGCCCAGATGTCGGCCCTGGGCATCCCCCAGATCGCCGTCGTCATGGGCTCGTGCACGGCCGGCGGCGCCTACGTCCCGGCCATGTCCGATGAAACCGTCATCGTCAAAGAACAGGGCACCATCTTCCTGGCCGGCCCGCCCCTGGTCAAAGCCGCCACCGGCGAAGAAGTGACGGCCGAAGAACTGGGCGGCGCCGACGTGCATTGCCGCACCAGCGGCGTCACTGACCACTACGCCCAGAACGACGAAGACGCTTTAGCCATTTGCCGCAACATCGTGGAGAACCTCGGCCCGCGCTACCGCCAGCCGCTGGATCGCCACCCGGTCGAAGAGCCTGCCTACGATCCACAAGAAATCTACGGCATCATCCCCAAAGACGATCGCAAGCCTTACGACGTGCGCGAAATCATCGCCCGACTGGTGGACGGCAGCCGCTTCCACGAATTCAAGGCCCTCTATGGCAGCACGCTGGTGTGCGGATTCGCCCGCATCCACGGCTACCCCATCGGCATCCTGGGCAACAACGGCGTCATCTTCTCCGAGTCGGCCCAGAAAGCGGCCCACTTCATCGAAATCTGCAGCCAGCGCGGCATCCCCTTGTTGTTCCTGCAGAACATCACCGGCTTCATGGTGGGCAAAGCTTATGAGGCCGGCGGTATCGCCAAAGACGGCGCCAAAATGGTGATGGCCGTGGCCAACGCCGCCGTGCCCAAGTTCACCGTCATCATCGGCGGCTCTTACGGTGCCGGCAACTACGGCATGTGCGGCCGCGCCTACCAGCCCCGCCAGCTGTGGATGTGGCCCAACGCCAAAATCTCGGTGATGGGCGGGGAGCAGGCCGCCAACGTGCTGCTCACCGTCAAACAGGATCAGAAGAAAACCGTCTTCTCCCCCGAGGAAGCGGCCGAATTCAAAAAGCCCACCCTCGATAAATACGCCGAGGAAAGCAGCTGTTACTACAGCTCCGCCCGCCTCTGGGACGACGGTGTCATCGATCCCCTGGACACCCGCAAGGTGCTGGCCCTGGGCCTGGCCGCCTCGCTGGAAGCCCCCTTCCCCGACCGCCGCACCGGCATCTTCCGGATGTAACGCAGATGAAGAAAGTTCTCATCGCCAACCGTGGAGAAATCGCCGTGCGCGTCACGCGCACCCTACAGCAGATGGGCATCACCGCCTGCGCCGTCTACTCCGACGTGGACAAGAACGCCCTGCACGTGCAGCTGGCCGACGAAGCCTACGCCCTGGGCGGCACCACCAGCCTGGAATCTTACCTGGACCAAGACAAAGTCCTGAAGATCTGCAAAGAGCATCAGATCGATGCCGTCCACCCCGGTTACGGATTCCTCAGCGAAAACGCCGGCTTCGCCCGCCGCTGCCAGCAGGAAGGCATCATCTTCATCGGCCCCAACCCGGACGTCATCGACGGCATGGGCGATAAGCTCAACGCCAAAGAAGCCATGGTCAAAGCCGGCGTCCCGGTCGTCCCCAGCTTCAATCCGGAAGAAAGCACCACTCCGGAAAAATACGCCGAAGAAGCCGAAAAAATCGGCTATCCCATCCTGGTCAAAGCGGCCGCCGGTGGTGGCGGCAAAGGCATGCGTCGGGTCGACAAAGCCGCCGACCTGGCCAGCTCGCTGGAAGCCGCCCAGAACGAGGCCCGCAAAGCCTTTGGCGACGGCCGCGTGTTCCTCGAGAAATACCTGGCCAACCCCAGACACATCGAAATCCAGATCTTCGGCGACAACCACGGCAACGTAGTGCACCTGGGCGAGCGCGAATGCTCCATCCAGCGCCGTTACCAGAAAGTTATCGAGGAAGCCCCCTCCCCCGCCGTCTCCGCCGAACTCCGTCAGCAAATGGGCGAAACCGCCTGCAAAGCGGCTCAATCCATCGGCTACAGCAACGCCGGCACCATGGAGTTCTTGCTTGACGACCAGGGCAAGTTCTACTTCCTGGAAGTCAACACGCGCCTGCAGGTTGAGCATCCCATCACCGAATGCGTCTACGACGTCGACCTGGTGCGCGCTCAAATCCAGGTGGCCCGCGGCGAACAACTGCCCTTCCGTCAGGAAGACCTCAAACCGCGCGGCTGGGCCATGGAATGCCGCCTCTACGCCGAAGACCCCTCCAACAACTTCCTGCCCTGCACGGGAACGCTGGCCGTCTACGAACCACCGGTGGGACCCGGCATTCGCTGCGACAGCGGCGTACAGGCGGGCGGCGTCATCAGCGTTCACTACGACCCCATGCTGGCCAAACTGGTCACCTTCGGTCACGACCGCGAAGAAGCCCGACAGCGCATGGTCTGGGCCCTGGGACACTTCCCGGTGCTGGGCCTGCGCCACAACCTCCCTTATCTCAAGGCGGTCCTGGAACACCCTGAATTCCAGGCCGGCCACACCCACACCCACTTCCTGCAGCAGCACAGCATCAGCACCGGCCCCAGCCAGGTGCCCAAGTCCGGTCTGGTGGCCCTGGCCCACTTCCTGCAGCAGCAGAAACCCGCCCAGGCCACCGCCGCCCAAGCAACCAGCCCGTTCCAAGAACTAGGCCCCTGGAGACTCCAATGAAGCTCAACCTCAGCAGCGGACCCATTGAAACCGACGACATCCCCTGGGAATTCGCCGGCGGCAACGTGCGCAACAAAAACACCGGCCGTCAGCTGCCCGTGCGCGTCGCTCACCTGGACGGCAACAAATACCAGATCTGGCTCTCCGGTCAGATCTACGAAGTCGAGCTGGCCCAAACCGGACCCAAACGAGCCGGCGGCAGCGCCGCCCAGTCCAACGAGAACTCGCTCAAGTCCAGCATGCCCGGCACCATCCTGGCCGTCAAAGTCAAAAAGGGCGAAGAGGTCCAGGCCGATCAGCCGCTGGTGGTCATGGAGTCCATGAAAATGGAGCTCACCCTGACCGCCCCGCGCGCCGGCAAGGTGGCCAAAGTGCTGGTCCATCCCGGCAAAATGGTCGAACTGGGCGCCACCCTTTTGGAGCTCGAAGTATGATTCGCCTGGTGGAAGTAGGCCCGCGTGACGGCCTGCAGAACGAAAAAGACATCGTCCCCGTCGAGGTCAAACTGCAGTTCATCGAAGCTCTGGCTCAGGCCGGCTACCAGGAAATCGAAGCCACATCCTTCGTGTCCCCCCGCTGGATCCCCCAGCTGGCCGACGCCGAGGAAGTCTCTCACCAGCTCAAGCCCCACGACGGCCTCACCTACACCGCCCTCATCCCCAACCGCAAAGGCCTGCAGCGCGCCCTGGAGTGTGGTTACCGCCGCGTGGCCGTCTTCACCGCCGCCAGCGAAGCCTTTTCGCAAAAAAACACCAACCGCACCATCTCCGAAAGCCTGCAAGAATTCGCCCCCCTGGTGGAAGAAGCGCGCAAAGCCGAAGTCAGCGTGCGCGGTTACGTCAGCACCGCCTGGCACTGCCCCTACGCCGGCCGCATCGACCTCAAAGAAACCATCCACGTCACCGAAGCACTGATTGCCATGGGCATCGAAGAAGTCTCGCTAGGCGACACCGTCGGCCTGGCCGTGCCCAGCGAAGTGGAGCTGCTCCTCGAGCAACTCCACCACCACCGCGAAAAAATCGCCCTCCACTTCCACGACACCAGCGGGACCGCCCTGGCCAACGTGCTGCGCGCCTACCAGATGGGCTACACCGTCTTCGACTGCAGCGCCGGCGGCCTGGGCGGCTGCCCCTACGCCCCCGGCGCCAGCGGCAACCTGGCAAGCGAAGACATCTTGTATATGTTCGAGCAAATGGGCGTCCCCACCGGCGTCGACCTGCAAAAAGTCGCCGCCGCCTCCAGCCAACTGGCCACCCACCTCAACCGCAAACTCCCCAGCCGAACCCTGGCCCGCCTCCTCGCAACCCCCTAGCACGCCTGCCCGCCTCCAGCCGAGGCAAAACCCTCCCCACACGGGCACCCACCGCCTGCCCGCCTCCAGACGAGGCAAAACACCCTCCCCAAGCGAGCACCACCGCCTGCCCGTCCCCAGCCGAGGCAAAACACCCGCCCCAAGCGGGCACCACCGCCTGCCCGCCTCCAGACGAGCCAAAACACCCGCCCCAAGCGGGCACCACCGCCTGCCCGCCTCCAGACGAGGCAAAACACCCGCCCCAGCCGGGCACCACCGCCTGCCCGCCTCCAGACGAGGCAAAACACCCGCCCCAAGCGGGCACCACCGCCTGCCCGCCTCCAGCCGGGCAAACACCCGCCCAGGCCCCAAGCCTGCCGAGGCCAAACCGGCCACCGAGTCGAACCACCACCAATGGACATCCGGCCCGCCGACACCGACGAAGAAACCTACCAGGTCTGGCTGCGCGTGCTCCGCACCCTCACCCCCGGCCAACGCCTCGAGAACGCCCTGCGCCTCAGCGAAGAAAACCGCGAACTGGCCCTGGCCGGCATCCGACTGCGCCACCCGGAATACGACCCTCGAGAAGCCGAATTGGCCCTGCGCCGCCAACGCTGGGGAGACGCCACCTTCCGCGAAGTATATCCCGAAGCTCCCCTACTCGATCCGTGACCGCCCTGCTCCACGACCTCCTCGACATCCTGGAAGCCTGCGGCATCGACTACATGGTGGTCGGCTCCGTCTCCAGCAGCGTCCACGGCCAGGCCCGCGCCACTCAGGACCTGGACGTTGTGGTCAACATCGAGCCGCAGCAGCTCGAGCAATTCCTGAAAGCACTGTCCGACGACCGCTACTACGTCTCTCCCACCGCGGCCCACGAAGGAGTCCGCAAACGCACCCAGTTCAACGTCATCGACCTGAAAGGCGGCGGCAAAATCGACCTCCTCCCGCTCAAGAGAAGACCGTTCAGCCAGTCAGAATTTCAGCGCCGCCAGACCGTGCACGCCCTCGATCGAACCCTCTCGGTAGCCACCCCAGAAGACGTGATCCTCTCGAAGTTAGAATGGAACGCCATCACACCCTCAGAACGCCAGCTCCGCGACGTGGCCGGAATCCTGGCCACCCAGGGCGACCGCCTCGACTTCGAGTATCTGCAAAAGTGGGCAGAACACTTGGGGGTCAGCGAACAACTCAACAGGCTGACTCCCGGGTGAACACCCGCCCCTCGCGGGCACCCGGCCGAGGCGAAACTGCCCCTCGAGTCGAACCCGCACGACCATGCGCTTCGCCGTCAACCTCGCCCCTTTCCAGGAATGGTGCCACCCCAAAACCCTGGCCACCCTGGCCCAGGAAGCGGAGTCAGCCGGCTGGGAAGGCTTCTTCCTCTGGGACCACATGAACTGGGACCGCTGGGGCCCGCAAATCGGCGACCCCTGGATCGGCCTGGCCGCCGCCGCCCTCACCACCCAACACCTGAAACTCGGCACCATGGTCACCCCCGTCTTCCGCCGACGCCCCACCCACCTCGCCCGCCAGACCACCTCGCTCCAGCAACTCTGCGACGGCCGCCTTATCCTGGGCGTCGGCCTGGGCGCCCCCGACCCGGAAGAAAGCACCCACCTGGGCGAACCCGACGACCTCAAGACCCGCGCCCAAATTACCGACGAACACCTGGATCTCCTCAAACGCCTCTGGACCGGCCGCCCGGTAATCCACCGCGGCACCCATTACCACGTCAAAACCCGAGGCTTCCAACCCAAACCACCCCCCATCCCCATCTGGATCGCGGCCACCGTCCCGTTCCAACCCGGCCCCACAGCCCGCGCCGCCCGCCATCAAGGTCTGGTAGCCGCCTCCTTCGACCGCGCCCTCACGCCGGAAGAACTCCAACCCCTGTCCCAACCCGGCCAGGACCTGGTCGCCGGCGCCTGGACCGGCAAAGACCCCCAGAAGGACCGTGACCTCGTCCAGGCCTATGCGGCAGCCGGCGTCACCTGGTGGCTCGAACCCCTCGACCCCTGGCGCGCTCCCCTAGAAGAACTCCGGCAAAGACTGCGAAGCGGGCCCCCCAGTGTTTAACAACGACCACAACGACCTCTTCCAGCGCATTCGACAGGGCGACTACACCGGCGAAATCGTGGTCGATCCCGACACCCCCCTCGAGCACTTCTTCAGCCTGCCGCTCTATGCCGGAGCCCTCAGCCTCGTGCTGGGCGGACTCTGGTACCTCTTTAGCGGTCAAGCGGCCGCCTGGAGCATGCTCAAATACGGCCTCATCCTGCTGCCCATCGGCGGCTTCCTCAGCACCCAGGTCGACGTCAACTACCGTATCGACCTGGAAGCCGGAACCGTCAGCCTGTATCGAAGAATCTTCCGCTGGGAACACAAAAGCCACGTCTGCAACCTGGACCAGGTCGACTGCGTGGCCGACGACACCAGCGTCTCCTTCCACGGCGAAGGCAGCCGCCGTCGCCGCGAATACCGCTCCGGACTGGTGCTCGTCCTCAAAAACGCCACCATCCTGCGCGTCATCGGCGTCGACTTCAAAGACCACGGCGCCGTGGCCGAACACGGAGAACGCCTGGCCGACATGCTCAGCGTGCCCTACCGCTCCGGCGGAGGCAAAATCCAGGTCCGCCGCACCGCCAACGGTCCCCAGGTCTCCCACAGACCACCGCCCACCCTCTCCACCTTCGACATGCTCACCGGCGGGTGTTGCGGCGTCCTTCTGGTCGTGGGAGTTACCTTCGGCCTCATCGACCGGGCCGTCAACGGCCCCCGACCGACCGAAAGGCAACATCACGGCAGAGCCGTACCAGCCCCCGTCAAACGAACCGGCGTCGACCTCGTCCCCGACCTGGCTTCCCCGCCCGTGCCCCTCAAAAAAGGCAAGGGCTATCATATCGGCATCATGAACATGGGCACCCAACCCTGCAAAACCCCTTTCCTGGTGACCGTGGACGTCGACGGCAAAAGGGTCTACACCGACAAAGTGGTCAAACCGCTCAAGCCCGCCATCGGCAAAATGCTGCTGATCCCCCTAACCAAGGGCAAACTGATGAAAGTCACCGTCGACGCCAAGAACGCCGTCCAGGAAACCGACAAAACCAACAACGTGGCAACCCTCACCCTGGATCTGTAGAGGGTGCGGGGCGCGCGCCTAGAAGCCGCCCCCCGTTGCCGGGACATAGAGCCCGGCCGAGAGGAACCCGAATCGTTGTTAAAGGCCGGAATCGTGGGCTTGCCCAATGTGGGCAAATCCACCCTATTTAATGCTCTCACCTCGTCCTACCAGGCGGAGAGCGCCAATTACCCCTTCTGCACCATCGAACCCAATAGCGGTATCGTGAAAGTTCACGACCCCAGATTGTTCGTGCTTCAGGAGCTGGTCAAAACCCCCGTCACCGTTCCGGCCGTCTTCGAATTCGTGGACATCGCCGGCCTGGTGCGCGGCGCCAGCAAAGGGGAAGGCCTGGGCAACCAGTTCCTGGCCCACATCCGCGAAGTCAACGCCGTGGTCCACGTGGTGCGCTGCTTCGAAAATGGCGACATCGTGCACGTCGACGGCAGCGTCGACCCCATCCGCGACCTGGAGACCATCCACGTCGAGCTGTGCTTGTCGGACGCCGACTCGCTCACCCGAAGACTCGAGCGCCTGCGCAAGTCGTTCAAACAGGGCGACAAGAAGGTGGCTCTGGAGCTGGAAACCTTCGAGAAGATCCTGCCCATCGTCGAAGAGGGCGGCGTCATCGACCTCGACTCCTTCACGGAAGAAGAGCAGCAGGTCATGCGCAAATCGCAGCTGCTCTCCACCAAACCGGTCATCTACGCCGCCAACGTCAACGAAGACGAACTGGCCAACCCCGACGCCAACGCCCATGTGCAAAAGCTCAAGGCCCACGCCGCCAAAGAAGGCCGCGAAGTGGTGGTCATCTCGGCCCAGATCGAAGCCGAACTATCCCAGCTCGATGCCGCCGAAAAAGCCGAGTACCTCGAATCCCTGGGCGTCAAAAGCTCCGGCGTCGACCAGCTGATCTACGCCGCCTTCCGAGCCCTGCGCATGGTCACCTACTTCACCGCCGGCGTCCAGGAAGCGCGCGCCTGGCCCTTCACCAAAGGCATGACCGCCCCCCAGTGCGCCGGCATCATCCACGGCGACTTCGAAAAAGGCTTCATCCGCGCCGAAGTCATCGCCTACGACGAATACGTGGCCTGCGGCGGTGAAAAAGGCGCCAAAGACAAGGGCGTCATGCGCCTGGAAGGCCGCGACTACCTCATGAAAGACGGAGACGTCGTTCACTTCCGCTTCAACGTCTAAGTCCCGCCCGGCTCCAGGCCCTGCCCGCCTGGAGCCGAGGCAAAACAACCTCCCCAGCCGGGCACCCACCGCCTGCCCGCCCCCAGCCGAGGCAAAACACTCACCCCAGCCGAAGCAAACCAGCACAAAACGGCAACAAAGGCAACACGCCCTTAACAACCGCCCCGCCTCCTCCAAGCACAAACCGGCTATGCTCAACCTATGAGCGACATCAAAACCAGCTACACTCCCTATCAGCAAACACCGGCCTGGGCCAACAGCCCTCGCGTCGGCTACGGCGACCGGTTACTGGACTGCGACAAGACGCTCCTGAAAGAAGAAGACCGCCGCCAGGCCCAGCTCGAAGACAACTTCCGAGCCGGCGAACGCGACCCCGGGCTCATCCCCAAACCCCGCAACTTCTTCCAAAAAGTCGGCGACGTCGCCTTTGAAGGCGCCCGCATGACCACCTGCGGCATCATGAAAGGCGC
Source organism: Vulcanimicrobiota bacterium (assembly GCA_017307785.1). Lineage (GTDB taxonomy): Bacteria > Vulcanimicrobiota > Xenobia > Xenobiales > JADMJV01 > JADMJV01. The sequence continues at coordinate 51,172 of JAFKGI010000020.1, forward strand.
CGACTACCTGCCCAATCTGCCCACCCTCGGGCACGACAGCAACGGCAACTTCAGCGTCACCAACGGCAACACCACCTACCGCTCCGACGGCACCTTCGGCTACCAGGCGCCGGGCAGCAACACCCGCTACAACTCCGACGGAACCTTCACCTACAAAGGCTACAACTCGGACGGCTCCTTCAACAGTCACTAAGCCAGTGCGCGCAGCGCCTGCGGGAGTCGAAGCAGCTTGCTGGGAGCGACCGCGTGATGGGGCAGATTTTCAGCTAGAGGCGATCAAAATCGAACGGCGAACAACCAGGAGCTTTGGGGGAACAGATTCTGGCACCGAACACCGAGGACAACCGGCGCGGCAATCTACGGGTCAGTTGCAACGTGCCCATCCGCTGTGAACTCAACGGCGAAACCTTCGACGGCGCCCTCAAAGACGTAAGCCCCCGCGGCATGCGCCTGGAACTGGGCAAGCGCCTGGCCCGCAACGAAATCCTCACCATTTCCCGCCCCGGCGTCGACCTCAAGCCCGTCCAGGCGATCGTGCGCTGGTGCCGCCGCCACGCTCACCGCGACGTGTTGCTGGCCGGCATGGAGCTGGAAATGAGCGCCGACGACCTCCAGTCCAGCTGGGCGCAACCCATCCTGGCCACCTTCGACTTCCTTCACCCGGTGGCCATCGAGCTCATCCCCGAGCCTGTGCTGCTGCAAGTCGACGAACCCACTGCTCCCGTGGTCGAAGTCCCGCAACCCGTGGCCGAAACCATGGTCATCCCCGAAGTCATCCACGCCGAAGAACTGCTCCCCCTGGAAAAACCGGCCGAACCCAGCCCCGAAGAATGGAGCGCGCTGCTCAGCGACGCCCAGAACCGCCTGGTCGACCGCCCCCAACCGCTGCTCAACAAGATTCTCAAGGGCTTCCGCGAATTCGCCTTCGAAGACAAAGCCAGCGTGGAGGAACGCCGGCGCGTGCTGCGTCTCACCTGCCTCTACGAAACCGGCCAGGGCGAAATCCTCGATCTCTCCCCGGCCGGCCTGGGAATGGCCACCAATCGCAAACTCTCGCGCGGCGCCAGCCTGCAAATCTCCCCGCCCGCCCAATACGCCGACTTCGCGCCCGTCGAAGGCCTGGTGCGCTTTTGCCGCCCCTTCCGCGATCGTTTCCGCGTCGGCCTGGAATTCAAAGGCTCCCTCATCCCCACCTGGGCCAACCCGGCCCTCAAAGAACTTGGCTTCATGCCCAATCACCTGGACCAAAAAAGACGTTACGTCCGAGCCCAAACCTCTCTCCCCATCGAAGTCCGAGACTGGCGCGGCGAATTCGAACTGGCCACTTTGCTCGACCTCAGTCGCGGCGGCACCCTGCTGCGCACCACCAAGTCCTGGGAAATCGGCGAGGCCCTGCGCCTGATCCTGGGGCCCATCGGCTTCCTGCCCACCCTCTTTCTTTCGGCGGTGGTGCTCCACCAACGACCCGACCCCGACGGCTGGTTGGTCAACCTCAGCTTCATTGACGCCGGCGGCACCAACCTCAACCGTCTCGACCTCTACATCAAAACCATCCTCAGCCGACCCCAAGTTTGACCTTCCTCGGCCTGCTGGTCGTCGCCGCGACCGTTTTTCTACTCATTCGCCGCGTGGAAGTCCGCCTGGTGCTCTTCGTATCCGGCATGGTCATGGCCAGCCTGGCCGGCAAACCGCTGCTCATCGTCGACACCTTCGGCAAAGCCATGGTGGCCGGCGTAGTTGCCCCCATCTGCTCAGCCATGGGATTTGCGGCCGTGCTCACCGCCTCCGGCTGCGACCGCCAGCTGGTGGTTGCCCTGACGCGCCTGCTCCACGGCACCGGCCCCTGGCTGGCCCCGGCCTCCATCCTGGTCGCCTACTTCTGCAACCTGGCCATCCCCAGCCAGGCCGGCACCGCCGCCGCCCTGGGACCGGTGCTCGTGCCCTTGCTCAGGGCCGCCGGTCTGACCCCCGCCCAGGCCGGCGCCGCTCTGGTCCTGGGTGCAAGCTTTGGCGGCGAATTGCTCAATCCGGCCGCTCAGGACGTACTGGCGGTGGGGGCCACCACCCACGACGGCTCCGGCCCCATCACCGCCCTGATCGTCCCCAGCAGCATCGCCGGGGCCTTTGCCACCGCTGCCGCCTACTGGTTCTTCACGGCCCGCCGCCTGCAACACGAACCCGAGCCGCCCAAACGCCTGCCGGTCAACTGGGTACGTGCCTTCATGCCGCTCTTTCCGGTCACCGTGCTGCTGCTCTCCTTCGCCAAAGTGCCCGGCCTGGTCTGGCTGGCCACGCCCCCGCAAGATCCCGCCTATGCCAACGTGGCTCTGGGCTTGCCGGTGGTGCGCGCCATGCTGCTGGGTACCGGACTGGTATGCGCCCTCTGCTGGAAGCAGTTGCAGGCCATCAGCAAAGAATTTTTTGAAGGAATGGGCCGCGCCTACGCCTCGGTCATCTCCCTGACCATCACTGCCCAGTGTTTCGGCGCCGGCCTGACCGCCATCGGCCTCACCGAAAGCCTGCTGGCTCTGGTGGGCAGTGACCGCACCCTGGGGGTGCTGCTGGCCATCGTCTTCCCCGGCACCCTGGCCATGCTTTCCGGTTCCGGCTCCGGCCCCGTGCTGGCCTTTGCCCAAAGCCTGCTCCCCCACCTCGACGACAGCCATCAACCCGTGCGCATCGCCACCATCGCCTGCCACTCCGGCAGCTTTGGCCGAACTCTCTCGCCGGTTTCAGCCGTGGTCATCTATGTGGCCGGACTGGTCCACGTCGACCCACGCGAACTGCTCCGGCACGTGCTCAAGCCGCTGCTGGTAGGAGCTCTGGTGTCCTTCGTAGGAGCCTTAATCTTCTAACAAGGATTAACCACGAGCGCACATAATTCTGGTTAGCACGGGGAGTCAATAAGGAGATTTCACCTGATGCTGACTCAGTCTGAATACGAGCCGCAGCTGCTCGGTTCACAAAGCGCCGATTTCTACGACTTTCTGCAGCGGCGCCTCAATTGGGAGCTACCCCTGCTCGAAGGGCTCAGCGAAGCCCAACCCGACCTGGAGACCCTCGCCAGTGCTCTCCAAGAACGCAAAACCAGCGAACTTCGTCAGGCTTTAGAGCGCTTTCAGTTCTGGCAGCGTCGCCTGCCGCGCATGGTTGATGTGCCCATCCTCAACGAGCTCTTGATCCTGGGAGCTGGAACTCTCGACGACCTGGCTCCGGTGCGCCAGCGCCTGCCCATCCTGCTCAGTTGGATCCAGGGCCTCGAGCAACAGTGGCGCGATTTCAGCGAATTCTGGCCGGAAGAAATCGTGCTGGCCCGCCACGGCCTCTTCGCCATCCGCGGCCTGCAGGGCGCCGCCGGCGGTCTCTTCCTGGCCCTGGAATGGGCCGACCGCGATCAACTGAAACGCTCCCTGCAACTGGCCGTCAACGCCATCCAGGAACTCGCCCCTCTCGAGTCCTCCCGCCACCAGCTGGAGTCCGCCCAACGGGACCTATCCCCCGAACTACGCCTGGAGCGCCCCTGGCGCCAGCTCAACAAAAACGGCCGAATCAGCCCGGGTCAGACCGAAGAGCTGCGAAAAATGATGCAAGAGTGGCGCCGCGAGCTTTTCGAACGCCGAGCCTGGGTCTTCGTGGAACAATCCGATCCTCCCGAGGCAGTAGCCGCACTCGAGGAAAGCGCCAGCGAACTGACGCGCCGTCAGGACACTTTCGAATCCGCCCTGCGCTCCGGCGATGCCCTGGCCCTATTGGGTGAACTTCGTCAACTGGAGCTCTGGCGCCAACTCTTTCAGGATTCTTAAACAATCGACTATTGATAGAAGTATCAATAGTCGGTATCCTGGTGTCGGGGGGAGTTTCCGAAGGAAGTGCGCCAGCGATGTACGTTTCGAATTTCTCCAATTTCGCTTTCCAATTCAACTACAACAGCCAATTCAACCTGCAGACCAACCCGGGCCTTACCTTCGGACCGACGCAAACGGCCAATTTCTATCAGGGCCTGCTCCAAACCAATCAAGGCCTCAACACCAGCTGGCTGAGCTTCCTGGGCGGTGCCCAACAACAGCCGCAGGCCTACCAATATGGCGCCTACTGCCCGCCGCCCCAGCAAAGCGGCTACGGCTACGCCAACTTCAACCTGCAGGTCGGTTACCAGCAACTGCCGGGCGAAAGCCAGAAGATGTGGGACGTCTGGTTCGACTCCAAAGACGGCCAGAAAACCGTGCAGCGCTCCCCCATCGTGCTCGACCTCAACAAGAACGGCAAGGCCGATATCACGGGTAAGAACATCACCGGCGACGGCAAAATCGACGGTCCCACCACCATGTTCGATCTCGACCCCAACAGCGTCTCCTACGAGTTTAAAAGCCAGCAGCGCCGCCCCGGCTCGGGCGCTCCCTCGGTAAAAGGCGGCTACTGGGTCGACGCCCAGGGCAACAAAGTCAAAAGCGGTCCGCCCAAAGGCACTCAGAAGAAATTCGACGGCTACCAGTATCTCGACAAAAACGGCAACGTGGTGGGCGAAATGAAGGACGACGGCCTTTACCACTACGGTAAGCAAGAAAAGCGCGAAATCACCGAGTGGCTGGCGAAAGACGGCGGCGACGGCTTCCTGGTGGCCGACCTCAACGGCGACGGCGAAATCAACAGCGCGGTGGAGCTTTTCGGCACGGAAGGAGCCGATGGTTCCAAATACGCCAACGGCTACGAAAAGCTGGCCGCCCTCTACGACAAAAACCGCGACGGCAAAGTCGACGGCGCCGAACTCAACGGCCTGCAAATCTGGGTGGACAAAAACGCCGACGGCAAGGTCCAGGACGGCGAGCTCCAGTCGCTACAGCAGCACAACATCACCAGCTTCGACGTGGGTAATTACAACGGCACCACCATGGAAGGCAGCTATACCACCGGCGGCGGCTACGCCCCCTACGTCAACTTCAGCGGCAACTTCGGCTACGGGTACGGCTCGAGCTACGCCACTCCCAACCCCTACTTTCAGTCCACCCCCCAGGCCACTTCCGGCGGCCTCTATTGATCGAGCAGCCCGTTGAGGATCACGTCCAGGTGTTCCTCGGCGGGAGGCTCTTCCTCGATCCACAAGTGACGCATAAACAGGTAGCTCCAGATGACGCGCGTGGCCACGTCCAGATCCGTCCCCGCCCGAATCTCTCCACACCCCTGACGCGCCGCTAAATAGTCATAAAGAGCCTTACGAAACAACACCGCCAGGTCACTGAATCGAGAGGCCAACCAGGGCCGCTTGCGCGACTCGCTAAAAACCAACCAGACGATGTCCCGCCGAGACTCCAGCAGCCCCAAATAAAACCCCGGCAGCCCACGCAGATGCTCGCGCGCCGGCCGGTCCACCTTCCCGAGGTATTCCTGAACCTGCGGCAACACCGACATGCGCCCGATGGCCGCCTCCAGCAACTCATCTCGGGACTTAAAGTAATGGTAGAACAACCCGTAAGAAACACCCGACCCCTGGGCGATCTGGTGCATGGTGGTGCTGTCCACCCCGTGCTCGCAAAACAGCCGAATGGCCACATCCAGAAACTGCTGGCGACGCTGCTCCGGCTCCATGCGAGCCGCTCTCCGTTTGGTTTCTTCCCCCATGACGGGCCCACCCTTAGCGACCGCCCGTCAGAAACCTGTAACAATTCGCTCACGAACCTCTAACCTGACCGAACCAACTCGTTCACAACTCCCACCCTCCGCTTAGTCGTTGATTAAAACTGAAACGCCATAATCAACCCATGGCTTACATCACGGCAAACCCCCTCGCTTACGGCACCACCTACAGCAGCACCGCCCTCCCGCTGCTCGACAACAGCGCCCTCAATCGCCTGGCGGGCTGCCCGTGCGCCGCCCAGGCGGCCTACCAGACTCCGGGCCAACAGCTGATGCAGCTCCAGCTCAGCCTCTACAACCTGCTGACCAACCTCATGCAGCCCACCACCCACAACAGCCACAAAAGCCAGCAGCAACCGACCCAACCCGGCGGCAAGTCCAAGTTCAACGTCGCTTCCTTCAACGTGCTGGGCGCCTCGCACACCACCGCTCACGGCAATAAACCCGGCCTGGCCAGCGGCGCCGAGCGCATGCGCGGAGCCGTGGCCGCCCTCAAGAACAACGACGTGGACATCGCCGGCATTCAGGAATTCCAGCCCGAGCAAATCAACCAGTTCAAGAAGCTGGCACCCAACTTCGGCGTCGTCACCGAACAAGAAAACTCCATCGTCTACAACAAAGACAAATTCAAACTGGTCGACCGTAAGTCGTTCAGCATCCCTTACTTCGCCGGCGGCACTCGCAAAATGCCGGTCGTCCAGCTGGAAGACAAGCAAACCGGCAAGCGCATGTGGGTGGTCAACGTGCACAACCCCGCCGATACCAAGCGCTTCTCCCACAACGCGGCCAACCGCGCCAAAGCCGTGGCCATCGAACAAGACTTCATCCGCCAGCTCAAAGCCACCGGTCTACCCGTCATCGTCACCGGCGACTTCAACGAGCGCGGCTCTCTGGACAACCGACTCGGCCTCGAGGAAGGCGCCAACTCCGGCGTAGACTGGATCTTCGGCTCCCGAGGCGTGGACTTCTCCAGGAGCAGAACCGACCGGTCCGTCCAAAGCAACGGCACCAGCGATCACCCGTTGGTGGTGTCCACCGCTACCGTCTAGGCCGTGCGCGTCTGAGCGATAGCCTCCGCCAACGAGGGCCGCAAAGCCGAGCGAAAAGCCGCCAGATTAGGAAAACGCTGCGAGGGATGGCGGGCCATGGCTCGCTTGCAGGTCGCCTCCAGCCGCGGATCGATCCAGGGAAGCTTCTGCAGCAGTCCGGGCGGTTCTCCAAAAGCGGTAGCCAGACAGCCGGGACTGGGCGCCTCACCGGTCAACAAAAAGTAAAGGATACTGGCCAGCGCAAACTGGTCCGAGCGCGGCCCCGGCTCCCCGAAGCGCCCATCCACCTGTTCGGGGGCGGCATAGCCGGTGCGCGCATAATACTCACCCACCGAAGCGGTTAACGGATGAGCCAGCAGACCGGAAAGGTCACAGATCTTCAGCACCCCTCCGGCCCGCCCCAACAGCAGACCGGGATGCAGTCCCAGGTGCAAGAAGCCGCGCCGATGCAAAACTTCCACCGCCTCAACCAGGCCCAACATAGCGCCGATGGCGGTCACCGCCGAATGTGGAGAAGCCGGCACCGCTTCCAGCACTTCCAGACCGTAATCTTCCAGCACCAGGTAGTCCGGTTCCGAGTCGAGGATCTGAATCAACTGCGGATGGCAGAAGCTGGCCAACGCCAACGCCTCCCGCTGCAATCGCTCCCGCTCGCCGAACTTCAACAGCACCGAGCGCTGCAAACGACGGTCGCGAGCCCGGTAGTAACCGTCCAGCACGCGCTCTCCCAACTCGTAGCGGTCCGACACTTCCGCTGCCACAATCGGCTCGGGCTTCAGCAAATAACGCTCCACCTTGGCCTGCAGCCACTCCGGCTCGACCGGCTTGCCCAAAAAATCATCAGCGCCGAACTCGACGGCCACGCCCACCGAGGCATCCTCGCGGTCCGCCGAAATCAGAATGACCGGTAAATCCGGCTGCAACTGGCGCAACTCCTGGAGCACGTCCAGACCCGAGGAGCTGCCCAGGTAAAGATCGAGCAGCACCAGCCCAAAACTCTCGCGCTGCAAAAGCGGAGCCACTTCCTCGGGTTCGCCGGCGCACACCGATGCATAGCCCCACTGCTCCAGCCATTCGGCCAGCAGATCGCGCATTAACTCCGAGTCATCAACGATTAGAACAGGTTTCATCGCCCCATCATAAGCGTTGACGCCGTTCAGGGCAAACGCCAGGGCGGGAGCGAGCGGCTCCCGAAGCCGGCCAGATGAATTTTCGGGTTCTCGCGCTCTTTCTATTGCTGCTTCAGGTTGCCTGGCCGCAGGCCAGGCTGGATTGGTCCACTCCCTTCGCGGTCGACGGCATCCGTCTGGGAGACACTCGCCAGCAAGTATTCAAAGCCATGGGCGCCCCCCGCGAAAACACCCGGGGCAAACTGGATGTGTGGAAATACAAAGATCTGGAGGTCTCTTTCCAGGGTGATAGCGTGGCCAGACTCTATGGGTCCGCACTCCAACAAAACAAGCAAACCCTGGTCCGCGTCGGAGAACTGGCCAACGTCGTAAAAGGGCGGTTCGGCGAGCCGGAAGACAACCAGGCCCTGGGAGTGCAGAGTCACCCCGAAGTCGATGTCATGATGTATCAAAACGAAACCACCACCATCGGCGTCTTTGCCCGCGCCGGCCGCGTCTCGCTGGTCGGCCTGAGCCGGAGGTAAACTCTGAACGAACGGCTAAGCTCGCGGCCTCAAGCAGAAAACATCGTATAGCATAAGACTGGAGATCCCTTGAATAAATTACTCACCCTCGCCTGCGCACTCTACATCTTTGGATGCGGTAGCTCCGATTCTTCTCAAGGATTCGGCCAGGCCAACGGCTCCAACGGAAACGCCGTCACCCTTTCAGGTCGAGCGGTAGACGAAAATGGCTCGCCTCTTCAAGGTATCGCGATCAAGGCCCAAGATCGCACCAGCGGCCAGGAATTCGCTATCGTCAGCAACAGCGACGGTAGCTTTCAAATCTCAGCTCCTGGAGGGGTCTACGATGTCGTACTGGACCGGGCGGGAGATTCCCAGGTGGCCACCAGCTACTACGGACCCATTGTCCCGAACAGCGGAACGACGCGAGATTTTGTTCTACACAATCGAGGCGGCCGCGCCAATGACGCCATCTACGGCAAAATCGAACTGACTCCCGGCAGCGCGGCAGCCGGCCGACAGCTCAACTTTAACCCCGGCTCGGCCAGAAATTACCAGGGTTCGGTTCTACCGGACAGCCTGACCAAGGTCACCACTCAGGCCGACGGACGCTTCGAAGCATCGCTGGGACACGCGGACGAAGTCGCCCTTGACCTCGAGATTCCCGACGCAGGCGGCGCCTTAGACGAATGGATTCGAATCGAAAAGCTCAATAAACCCGCTTACGTGGAAGTGGCTACCGAGCAAAGCGACGTCGAAAACGTTTTGCGCGCCAACGAAAATCCCCCGAGCCTGGCAAGCACTTCGAACACCGGCGTCAAGTCGGGCGCGGTCTCCAATCTGGGTCTCTTCACCCCCTTTCAGCTCAGCCTCGAGTCCGACGGTGGCGTCAAACTCAGCAACGGGGATCTAACCCTGTTTTTCCCGCTCACGGGCTACACCATCCCGCTACTGGTCACCAATCCCGCTACTTTCTTCAACACCGACTTCCAAAGCGACATCCAAACCTCCGTCGTGGAGCTCACGCCCAGCGGAGCCTGGTCCCGACTGATCGGCTATGAAGGTCGAATCAACATCACCAACTCGATCAAATCCAACTGGACCTTCAGGGCCGACGGCGTCAACAAAAACTACCTGATCAAGGTCACCAAAACCCCAGGGTCCTCCGGCTGCAACTACGGGGAGAACTCCGAAAACTTCATCTCTATCCAGGCCAGCCCCGCGAAATAATGGTGTGAGCGAAAAGCTGCGCTGCGCCATTCTGGACGACTATCAGCGAGTCGCCTTGAGCCTGGCCGACTGGTCCAGTCTCCAAGAGCGCGTCGAGGTCCGCTCCCAGGACCAGCACCTGGAAGATCTCGACTCGCTCCGGGACTGCCAGATCCTGGTGGCCATGCGCGAACGCACCCGCTTTGACGCGGCCACCCTGCAGCGACTGCCCAACTTGAAGCTGCTGGTCACGACCGGCATGCGCAATGCCGCCATCGACCTCCCTGCCGCCCGAGCCCTGGGGATCACGGTGTGCGGCACGGCCAGTGCCTCCGAACCCCCGGTGGAGCTGACCTGGGCCCTGCTGCTGGCTCTGGCACGCGGCATCGTGCCGGAGAACACCGCCCTCCAGGCCGGCGGCGCCTGGCAAAGCACCCTGGGGGCCGACCTCCACGGAGCTCAACTGGGCCTGCTGGGACTGGGCAAGATCGGCAGTCGGGTGGCCCAGATCGGCCTGGCCTTCGGCATGAAAGTGGCCGCCTGGAGCCAGAATCTAAAGCCGGAAACGGCCGAAGCTCTCGGGGTGGAACCCAAACAAAGCAAAGAACAACTGCTGCAAACCAGCGACTTCGTTTCGCTCCACCTGGTCCTCAGCGAGCGCACCCGGGGCCTGCTCGGCCGCCAGGAACTGGCCTTGCTCAAGCCCACCGCCTACCTCATCAACACTTCCCGAGCCGGCCTGGTCGACCAGACCGCCCTGCGAGAAGCCCTACAAGCCGGCCAACTGGCGGGCGCGGGCGTGGACGTCTTCGAGCAAGAACCGCTCCCCCTGAACGACCCGATGCGCAGCCTGCCCAACCTGTTGGCCACCCCGCACCTCGGCTACGTCACTCGCCGCAATTACTTGCGCTACTACCAGGACGCCGTCGAGAACATCCAGGCCTACCTGAACGGCACGCCCATCCGCCTGATTTAATTTCGTCGCATCAGCTTGTCGGCCGGCAGAAACACTCCCGCTCCCACAAAACCGACCCCGGCCACGAAGCAGCCCATCAGCAGCACGCAATGCAGGGCGTAAGATGGCTCCCCGCGCGAGAAATGCTGACCGTGTCGACCGAGGAAATATCCCCGCTGCACGGACGGCTTGATAAAGGCGTAACTACCCGCCATAAAAATCATTCCCAGGACCACCATAATCAGGCGTCCCATCCAAAGGGGCATCGTATTCTCAGACATTTCGGCTGCTTCACGCCCCCCGCGCCCTCTCCCTTGCGAAGTTCCGCCAAAGAAGAAAATCCCCGGATAGAGCGAAGGGACCGGGCATGAAAGCCAAGACTCTGCTCACCGCCCTTTTAGCCGGACAGATCGCCTGGGCCCTGCCGGAAAACGGCCAGGTCATTCAGGGTAATGTGCAGATCGGCAATCCGCAGGGCAATATTCTGCAGATTCTACAATCCAGCCCCAGCGGAATTATCAACTGGGGCTCTTTCAACATCGACCGCAACCAGCTGGTGCAATTCCTCCAGCCAGGGGCCAGCTCGGCTCTGCTCAACCGCGTCATCGGCCAGGATCCCAGCCAGATTCTCGGCCAGATCCAGGCCAACGGCCGCATTTTCCTGGTCAACCCTAACGGCATTCTCTTCGGCCCGGGCAGCTCCGTCAATGCCGGCAGCTTCCTGGCCACCACCCTGTCCATGAGCGACGAAGACTTTCTGGCCGGCCGCTACCACTTGAAGTCCGACCCCTCCAGCCCGCTGCGGGGGGTCACCAACCAAGGAGAGATCAAGGTCACCGAGGGCGGCTTTATCGCCCTCGTCTCTCCGCTGGTGCACAACCAGGGCCTGCTGGTGGCCCAACAAGGCCAGATCGTTCTGGGAGCCACCACTCAAGCCACTCTGACCGTGGACGCCCGCGGCCTGCTGCAAGTCAGCATTCCCAATGGCTTCCAGTCCCACGACCAGGCCCCCGGAGCCGCCGGCACGGTGCTGCTCACCCCCGGCCAGATGAGCGAAACCCTGGCCGCCCTGGTCAGCACGCCGGCCAACCGCGGTGAGCGCATTGTGGAAACCACCCAGGGTATTCAACTGGTCGGCGGCGAGGGCTTGCTGGTCAACGAGGGCAGCCTGCGCGTCGACGCCCCTCAGGGCACGGCCGGCAGCATCCGGCTCGACTCCAGCCAGGCCACCGTCAACACGCCGGGCAGCCTGCTCAGCGCCAGTTCTCAGTTCGGCAACGGCGGCGAAATTCTCGTGCTCTCGGCCGGCACTACCCGCCAGCTGGGAGACCTCAAAGCCAGCTCGGCGGCGGCCGGCAACGGCGGCTTCATCGAAGTCAGCGGCAACCGTCTGTCCCTGAGCCAACGCCCCGATCTCTCGGCCCCGCAAGGCAAAGCCGGCACCCTTCTGCTGGATCCCACCGTCCTGCACATTAGCAACAACCCCAGCACTCTGACCCTTCCGGTCGACGCCGGCGACGGTGGAGCCGACGAGAACGTCAACGCCGCCGACCTCGACACCGGCGGCACGGTCATGCTGCAAGCCACCCAGGACGTCATCGTCGACGCCGGCACGGTGGTCACCCTGAACAACCCGACCGACCTTCAGATCGACGCCCAGAACCGCGACTTTCTCATGGAAACCGGCAGCTCGTTCGTGGGCAACAACCCGGGCGCCAGTCTCACCGTCACGGCCGGACGCCACGCCAATCTGACCGATGTGCGTCTCAACACCGTCTCGGTCACGGCGGGCGGCAACATCACCCTGAACACCGGTGGCTACGGGGCAGCCGGCTCGCCCACTCAGCTCCTGCTGAGCGGCGGCAACCTGACCGCGGCCGCGGGCGCCCAGGTGGACCTGTTCGGCTCCACCATCGACTTCCAGGCGCTCGGCACCAACGGCATCACCGCCGAGGCCGGTTCCCGTCTGAGGGCCAACGGACCGGCCACCATGAGCCTGATTTCGAGCAACGGCGAAGTCAATCTCCGCGAGGCCACCCTGGAGGCTCCCCAGAGCGGCTCGAACATCACCGTCAGCGCCAACCAACAGTTGACCATGGGCAGCTCGCTCGCTCCCACCACCAACCTGCATTCGGACACCTTCGTGCAGTTCAACGACTCCACCATCGGCGTGACCGGCCCGCTCACCACCCTCAACGTCACCGCCAACCAGGGCATTCCATTCTTCTCCGGGGCCACCACCAACATCTTGGGTAGCGCCGCCAACGTCACCCTGACTTCTCAGGGCGACGCCGGAATCTTTGACAACCACCACCTCAACCTCAACAATGCGGCCGCCAACCTGACCATCGAATCTCCCGCCGGCTTCTTCCTCAGCCCGGGGGCCTCCATCCTCGGCCAGGGCGCCCTCAATGTGACCATCCACTCCAACGGCCCGGGCGCCAACTTCCTGATGGGCAACAACGCCCTCATCAGCGCTCCCGGCGCCAGCCGGCTCGAAGTCAACGCCACCAACCTGGCTAGCTTCCGGGATGGCCGGATCGACTTACCCAACGCCGCCTCCAACGTCAGTCTGAGCAGCGGAGACCTGCTGGCCGTCGGCAGCGTTCAGGCGCCCAGGACCAACCTGCACTCCAATACCTTCGTCCAGTTCAACAACTCCACCATCGGCGTGGCCGGCCAGGCCACCACCCTCAACGTCACCGCCAACCAGGGCATTCCCTTTGTGGGCGACGGCGCCACCACCATTCTGGGCAACACCGCCAACGTAACCTTTACCTCCCAGGGCGACGCCGGCATGTTCGACAATCATCGGCTCAGTCTGAACAACTCCCAGGCCAACGTGACCATCACCGCGCCGAATGGCTTCTTTATGAATCCGGGAGCCTCGATCGTGGGCCAGGGTGCGCTGAACTTGACCATCAGCAGCCCCAATGGCAGCATCCTGATGTATCCCAACACGCTCATCAGCGCACCCGGCCCCAGCCGGATCGGCATGACGGCCAACAACGCCGTAAGCTTCTTCGGCGGCTCCATCCAACTGCCCCATGCCGCTTCCAACATCAGCCTGCAGGCGCTCAACGGGGTCACTCGCGTCAACCAGATCACCACCGGAGGAAGCCTGAACCTCCAGTCCAGCGTGGGCAACGTCCGCATCCTCGACCACATCGAGGGCAACGACGTCAAAATCCAGGCGGCCGGCAACCTCGTCGCCGACGGCCCCCAGGTTACGCCTTACATCATCGCTCACAACAGCCTCGACCTCACCGCCAGCTCCATCTCGGGCCCGCTCAACCTCCCCGAAGTCGGCCTGGTTTCCGCCTTTCCCCTGGCGACCGACGGATCGGCCGTGGTGCGCATCCAGGTCACCGGCACCAACCAGAGCTCGCTGGGCAACCGCGCCGCCAACCTCTACTATTACTTCCCCTCCAGCCAGGACACTCAGGTCACGGCCAATAACGGCGACGTGTTGCTCTATCGCCAACCCGGCCCTCCCACTGCCAACAGCAACGCCGGCACCGTAACCACCCGCGACGACCTGACTCCCGCCCAGAGCGCGGAAATCACCCAACAGTCGGCTATCGTCCAGATCCAGCTCTCCAACCTTTACTCCCTCAACGACCTCCCCTCGAGCAGTTCGGTGTTGATGCTCAGCTATGACAACACCGGACTGACCCATTTCTCCCCGGTGCCCCTGAGCTCTCCCCTGGTGGAACTGGTGGTGCTCAGCCCCGAGGCCGCCGCCAAACACCAGAGCGTCAGCGAAAATCAAGCCAACAGCATGATCCTGGCCGGCAACGATGAGGACGAAGAACTGCGCTACTGGCGCCGGCTCATCGAAGGTTTCATCATCTGGGAAGACTGACAACCATTCTGTCTCTGATCGCGTCGCGCCGTCCTCTATACCCATTCTGACCCGGGGAGGCCGAATGGCGAGAGATGCCTAAGAACCCCAAAGAGAATGATTGAAAGATATCTGGAAATCCACCGCCGCAAGGTCAGAGGTCATGAAGGTGCCGCCGTGCGCCAACTGGCCGCAGCTCCGGCCAGTCCTTTGGCCGGACTGGAGCCGGTCGAGCGCGTCTTCTTGGAAGGCACGTCGCCGGTCAGCCTGGGCCAGCTATCCCTGCGCACGGTCGAAGAAGCCAACGAATTTCTGCGCAGTTACGGAATCGAACCCGAATCTCCCATCGACCAGTACAAGATGCGCGAAATCCATCGCGAAGCCGTCGACTTCCTCAAGCGACTGCTCTGCCCGGCCCCGCGCTCCTGTGACGCCAGTTTGCAGATGCCGGCCGAGGTCGAAGACCACACCAATATCACTCGCTTCCTGATCGGCGACTCCAACCCCAACCTGCAATCCTGGGCCTGTGCCGTGCTGCGCGTCATGCACGCCATCACCTACGCCAATCAGGTTTCCGCCGGACCCCATTCGGCCGAAATTCGCCGTCAAATTCTCGACCGTTTTCGCACCCGTGTCCACACCGACGCGGCGGGCCAGCTCTGGTTCGGGCGCGGAGCCGAGGCTGTCCCCCTCTGCTCTATCCAATATCGCGAAGAAAAAGCTCGCGACAGCGTCATTCTGAAATTGCTGCACAAGCCGGACAATTTGCCCACCAGCGTGCATGACCGGGTCGGCGTGCGCCTGGTCACCCCCACCAAAAAAGAGGCCTTGCTGGCGCTGCAATACATTTCCCGTCACCATCTGGCCAATGTAGCCCACTTGACGCCGGGACGCTCGCGCAACACTCTGCTCACCGAAGAGGGGCCTCAATCCAATCCCTATTCCAGCCCGGATTTTCGCTCGATCCAATTCACCTGTCGGCAGCTGATCCGCCTGGACAATCCGATGTTTTTAGCCACCAAAAAAATGCGAAAAGCCCTCACAGAAAGCCCCCACCGAGACGTCGAGGCCGCCCTCACCGAACTGGAGCGCCACGCCAGCTCGCCCTACATTCGCTTCCTGTTCCCCTACGAAATTCAAATCCTCGACCAGGAAAATGACCTCAAAACCCAGGTGGGCGACTCCTCGCATTCTAACTATCGCCTGCGCCAACTGCGCGCCGTGCGCCACCGCGTCTTTCCCGTCGATCTGCTGGATGGGAAGAAAATCTAGAGAGGAGCGACCTACCCAGGATGAACTCTTTCACGCGCCGGCGATTCTTGCTCGACCTGGCCGCCATCGGCGGCATCCTGGCCTTCTCGGCCGGCCAGGAACTGGAAGCCCGACCTCTGCCCAGCCCCGAGCTGAAAAAGAAGATGGACGACGCCATCGACAAAGCCTTCGCCAAGCCCAAACAAGACCCGCCTCCTCCCAAGCCCAAAGACTGCCCGCCCAACTATCCCACCCCTGGCCGAGTCCCGCCCTCACCCCGCTATCCGTCCCCGGGAGTGGTCGCCCCACCTGAGTCGCGACCCCCGAATCGCTAGGGGTAGAGTCGACGCACGGCCTTGGGAATCTTGGCCGGCTTGTCACCCGGTCCACTGATGTTCGCGCCACGCAGCTTGAGCGGCTCCTGCTCGTCCCAGTGACCGGTCGGCGAATGCAGCGAAGGATGCACATTTCTGCCAAATAACACCGTATCCACGGTTTCCCCTCGACCCACTCCCACCACACCGAAACCAAACCACGGATAGTAATGACCATTCACGGTCTCCGGCTCAGAACCACCGGAACCCGCGACGACTTGCTGCACAGAACCGCCCATTGGCTGCTTGGTGGACATCAAATGAGCGTGAGCACAGAAGAATCCGCGCACCTTGGTGTTGGGGTTCGGCGTCTCCAACTCGCTGTCACTGGTCGCCCCCGGATTGTTGAGCAGGCGATTGAAGTTGGTGGCTTCACTGTTGACGTCGTTGATGCCGAACTCGGTCTGGATTTGCTTAAAAGGCCGATGCCCAAAAACAAAAATGTGCTTGACCGAATGATCGGCCTGCGCCTGCGCCAGTCGCTCGCGAATCCACTGCAGCGGAATGCGCCCCACGTTTTCCACGCCGTCACCGGTATAAGTATCGGTATTGAGCACCATAAAAAGATATTCGCCGGTCTCGCTAATGCTGCCGTCGGCCTTGGCGCGAAAGGTGTAGGAAAGCTGACTCTCGTCCCGCTTCAGGGTGCCCTGCCTCAGGGTCAGACCGCCCTTATCATATTGCACGCCGGGCTTGGGCCCATTGTTGCCCTTGAGATAAGGCTGCATCTCTTCCACGAAAACCGCGCCGCTGTCTTCATTGGGTAATTCCTGGGCATTGCTGGGGGTGCGGTAGCACATCTCGTGGTTGCCGGGCATCACGACTACGGTGACGTCCGAGGGAAAAAGCGAACCAGCGGCGGGCGCCTTGACCTCTTTGGTTTCGCCATTAGCATCGACAATGACTGGACCCGTGGCCCGAATCTTCTTCCAGCCGCTCATCTCTTTCCTCAAAATAGGAACAGAATCGGCCGTCGCATTGACGCGTGGTTTCTGCACCACATCCCCGCACAGAAAGACGAACTTGGGCCGAGGGCTGAGCGACTGAATGTCCTCGAAATGCTGACGCAATTGGGCGACGTTGGCGGTGGAATCCTTTTCGTCTTGATTTAGCTGGTTGCGATAATCGGGTCGATTGTCGGCTTCTGGAATGCCGCGATTGCAGCCGAAAAAGGCAAAGGAGAATTTGATATCGTCCCCGACCACCGGATTTTCCCCCAGCGGATTGTCGCCTTCCTCGATCGTCTTGCCCTTTAAGGCGGCTCTGGGCAGTAATACCAACGGCGGATTGACGATCTCCGAAGGGAATCGATCTTCTTCCAAGTTCTTGGCCGACTCCACGAAGGTGGCCAACACCTGCCCCCGTAAGTCCAGATATTCCAGCAGCAGCGTGCTCACCTCGGACTTGAGATTCACGGTCACGCTGGGCTGGACTTTCAGCGTCTCCGTCTGCACGGGATCGCCTTCAACATCCGCCCCGGAGATTCGCATCTGCGCCGAACCCACCGGTGCTTGAGCAGTGATCTTGACCGAATAGGTCGGATCAGAGGCGCTCTGACTCGAAGAATTCTGGCTCGTTTGCGTACTGCTATTGGTACCGCAGCCCAGCGACCAGAGGGCCAAAGAAGCGCTGGCCAGGCTTAGCGCTACAAAAAAACTTTTTGAACCAGTCTTCACAATGGAAATCTCCCCGGGTAGATTGGCCCGTCATTTCCACAAGGCCGCGGCTTTCTCCGCCCCGAAGCAGCGGTCATCGTGTCCTGGATCCGCCACCTGAACCCTCATGAACAAAGTCTGCTGCGCGAAACCGAGCAGCAGCTGCTAACACCCCCGCCGCCCCGGGGCAAACTGGGCGCCTGGGGCGAGAAAAAGCTGACCCAGCTAGCAGAAAAAGTTCCGGAAAATCTCAAAACCCAGCTGACCAACGCTGTTTCCAACGCCCTCGAGCAAATGCGCCAGGGCTCCACCTGGCTGGTTTCCCGCGACGCCGTGATCCAAAGACTGGAACGTGACCTCGGACCCATCCGTGGATCCCTGGATATTCTGCGCCAACCAGTCCATCGGCTCGATGCTTTTTGCGCCGACCTGGTCCAAACCAACACCACCGGACTGACCCTAGAAGGCGCCGTGACCGGTGCAGCGGGCGTGGTCGGCCTCATCGCCGACATCCCCATTCTCTACTGCTGTCTCTTCCGCATCATCCAGGAAATCGCCATCGTCTACGGCTTCCCCATCAAACCGCCCCAGGAACGCTTCCACGTCATTCAGGTGCTGGATTTGGGCCACAGTATGGGCAGCGCCCACCGCCCCGACCTCAGCCGCCAGACCTTTCAAATGCAGGAAATGATCGGCCAGGGCACCACCGTGGAAGCCCTGGAAGCCGTCCAGGCCTTCGGCATGCGCAGCTCCGGACCACAAACCCAGGCACTGGTGCGCAACTTCCGCCTGGCCCGCCAGCTGGCGCTGGACTTGCTGGAACGCAAATTACTGCAAGGACTGGTGGTCATCGGCTCGGCCATCGGCGCCGCCTCCAATTACCAGCTGGCCCGCGACGTCGGCCTGGCGGCCCGCCACACCTACCGCCGCCGTTTCCTCATGGAAGTTGCCTTACGCCGCTCCGTGACGGGCTAGAAACCAGAGCCCGCCCCGTTCCTCAGCCAATCGCCGCGACTCGGCCAGCAGCTCCGGGTCCGGCAGAAGCAGGCCCTTCAAACGCAGCAATTCCGGCCAGAACCAGCCTTCCTCGACCTGCGAAAGGGCCATCTCCAAAACTCCCAGAGCCTGCTCGCGATCGCCCGAGGCAGCCAGCACCTGAGCCAGACTGGCCAGCATCCAGGTCTGGCCTAGCTTGGCGCCCGTGTTCCCACCCATCTCCAGTCCTTGCTGAAACGCAGCCGCGCCGCCGGGGTCTCCCAGATTCAAGCGGCTCAACCCGATAAAGACCAGCGCGGTGGATTCCCAGAGCGTGAAAGACTGCTGGCGAGCCAGCGACAACAAGGTCTCGGACAAATTCCGGGCTTCCTCGAAGCGCCCCAGACTGACCAGCAGCCAGGCTTCAAACGAGTAGGTGTGGGCCAAAGTGTGCGGATGCTCCAGCTGCTCGGCCCACTCGCGGGCCCGACCGCTCAGCTCCACCGCCTCGCTCTCGTCGCCCAACAGCAACCGCGCATAGGCCAGATACGAGGCGCTGGCGATCGAGGGTTCCGTCAGCAAAAAGGCAAGCGTCTCGCCCCGCGCCTGTTCCGGATCGTAGAGCTCAACCGCCTGGCGCAAAGACTTCTCGGCTTCCCGATACTCTCCCCGAAAAAAGCAGGTCTGGCCGTGCGCGGCCCGCCCCACGCGCAGCCACTGCTGGTCGGCCTCTCCCAGCTGCAGCAGACGGGCCGCCAGCTCGGCCGCCTTCTCCAACTTGCCCTGCGCCAAATACAAAGCCCAGAGACCGGCCAACACGGGAAATACCTGAGGCCCATCCCCGAGCGCCCGGCAAACCTCACGCGCCTGGGAAAACGTCTGCTCGACCTCCACCGCGCCGTAGCTACGTAGACCAATCCAGGCGCTGCCCTGCAACGTCAAAAAAGCCAGTCGCAGAGCCTGGGATGGGTGCTCGGCCGGCAGACTATCCAACAAGCGCAGCCCCTCTCGACTGGCCTCCACCGCCTCGTGCAACGCACAACTGGCCAGATTGCGCAGCAACGAGCGATGTAGCCAACCAGCTGCTTCCTCCGGCTGACTGGAACGCAGAAAATGATGCGCCACCATCCCGGGGTTCTGCTCCGCCCACAGGGGAAACTGCCCCACGAAAACCTCAGCCAGCCGCAGATGATAACGCTGGCGCACCGACTTGAGCAGCGAATCGTAACAGGCCTCACGCATCAGGTTCTGCACAAAGAAAAGCTCGCCGCTGTTGGCTCGTGGAGTGACCATTCCCTGGGCTACCAGCTGGTTCACCTGAGTCGCGCTCTCCTGGCCGGCCAGCGCGTTGACCAGCGGCCGAGAAAACCGATTGCCGATAGTGGCAGCCTGTTGCGCCGTCAGCTTGCTGGCCCCCAACTCGTCCACGCGAGACATCAAAAATTCGTGCAACTTCTCGGGTAGACCGCTCATCCCGCGACGCGCCCAGGCCGCCCGCGTCAGCTCGACCAGAAACATCGGAACCCCGTGGCCCCGCTGCAAAATCGGCCCGATGTCCGGCCGATAGGGCTCCTTCTGCCCCTCATTCAGGTGCCTCAGAACCGCCTCGACCAGCTGACCGCTCGCCTCCTCGCCCAGCTTCTGCAGCCGAATCCGCGGCAAATCTCCCGAAACCACCCGCCTAGATACAAAGACAAGCAATAAACTTAGGGAGCCCACTTTCTCGGCCAGCTGAAGCAGGCACTCCTGAGAACTGGGGTCCAACCATTCGAATCCATCGATATGAAGCAACATGGGCTGTCGGCGTGCCAGCCCTTCAAACAACTCGCCCAAAACCTGGAGTAGCTGACTGCGCTGAGCTTGGGGCGACAACGAAGGAGCGGAATGTTCCAGCTGCAGCAAACCGCACAGCGCCCCCAGCGCCCGCTGCTCATCCAGCCCGGCCTTCTCGATCAGATGCCGCAATTTCTCCACCGGTGCCAGCTCAGGAGGCGAAAACTCCAGCTCGCGCCGCAGCAGCGCCGCCATCCCGGAAAAAGGCGTAGTAGCGCCCTCAGGCTCGCAAAAACAGCTCAGCAAGAAAGCCCCGCTCGGCTTGAGCCGATCTTTCAGTTCCTGCGCCAGGCGAGACTTACCGATGCCGGGCTCGCCCACGATTTGCAGGCAGGCGCCCTTTCCAGCAACCGCCTGCTCCCAAGCCTGCCGCAATACGTCGAGTTCCGCCTCCCGACCCAAAAGCGGCACGGCCTGCCGGCGTTGGCGGCGCAACTGGCGCCTTTGTTCGGCCGCCGACCAACCCACCGCCCGATACACCGGAACCGCCTCGGCCACTCCCTTCAGACTGTGCATACCGCGAAACTCCAGCTCGAACTCATCCTGCACCAGCGCGTGAGTGGCGGCGCTGAAAACCACCTCGTTGATCCCGGCCAGATTCTGCAGACGCGCGGCCACATTGGGCGTCTCTCCCAAAGCCAGGTGCTCGCGATGCTCTTTACTGCCCATCTCGCCCACCACCACCAGGCCGGTATGGATGCCCACGCGCAAATCCAGACGCGGACGGCGCTCCCGCTCCAGCCGCTGACTCAGGGCAGCCATGGCCGCGATGATCGACAAGGCCGAAGCCACCGCACGCTGGCCATCGTCTGGATGAGCCTTGGGAAAGCCGAAATAGACCAGGATTCCGTCGCCGAGATATTGGGCCACGTGACCTCCGTAGCGGGCCACCACCTCGTTGCAAACTTCCTGATAAGTCTGCACCAGATCGCGCAGTTCCTCAGGGTCGAGCATTCCCGACAGAGCCGTGGACCCTACCAGATCGAAAAACATCACGCTGAGCTGCCGCCGCTCCGCCTCTGGAGGCCGTTCCTCGCTCAACTTCTGGCCGCAGTGGCCGCAAAACTTGAATCCTCCGGGATTGGAGAACCCGCAGGCTGGACAATTCACCATCTTGCACTACGTGGCCCGTCCCGAGCAACCATTCTATTAGCAAACGTGAATCTTTAGAACGCCCCTGCGAATGGACCGATCCGGCGTTCCATGCTACCCTAGAGTGGTGATCCTATTTTCTGTTTGGGGCCTGCGGGGACTTAGGACTTGACCGTATCCAGAAGCGGAGCATCGACCACTGCCAGCGAGGTGCGCAATGGTAAGCCACGTACCTCGACGACCACCACCGCCGCCCCTCCCGCGCCCAGACCCACCGTATCCGCTACCCAGCGCCTGGAACGGGCTGCCCCTGCCAACCTCCACCCCGAAACCGAGGCCAGCCACGGAGACAACGTGCAGCTGTCGTTTGACCCCGCCCGCACGGACGCCAGCCGCTACGCCGGAGTCAAAAACTTCACGGGCACTCTGGCCCAGGCCGCCATCACCAACCTGGCCACCCCACCCGCCCTGCTCAAACGGCGCGACGAAGCCCAGGGCAACGACAGCACCGCCCGCACCAGCCAGGGTTCTAAAGTCAAAACCCTGCTGCTGGAAGAATCTCTCCCTCCCACCAGCACCTCCAGTAGCGACAGCTCCACCCGCTGGAAACTCAACTATCCCAATCAACAGGCCACCGAAAAACCAGCCGCCAAACAAAACCCCAACCCCGTTTCCGGCGCCCCCCAAAGACCCGCCGCCCCCCTCGACCCCCTCAACCCCGGCGCCGCCACCGACCGCCTCTGGTCCAAAGACCCCGCCTGGCAAGGCCTCATGCCGTCCACCCCGGAAAAACCGGCTGAGAGCGGCGGCTTCGCCAAACTCCTGGGCGACGTCGGCCACGCCGTCAGCAACGCCGCCTCCGAAGCTGGCAAGACCATCGGCAACGCCGCCCAAGCCCTGCTGAACCCCTTCAGCGGCGAAAACATCCTCAGCAAACTCCCGAACATGGGCGGCCCCAAAGAAGTCCCCGAACCCGGCACCCAACGCAATCCCGCGCCCCGCACAGGCCAACCGCAGACGGGCACCGCCGCACAGGAGCAGCCGCGCACCCGCCAGACCGAAGCCACACCCCGCACGGGTCCTCACCAAACCGGGCCCACTGCTCAGAACCAGCCCCGCACCCGGCAAGACGAAGGTGCGCCCCGCACGGGTCAAACTCAACCCGGCACTACCGCTCACGAGCAGCCCCGAACTCGCCAGACCGAGCCCACGCCCCGCACGGGTCAAGCCCAGGAGTCCAGACCTCAGCCCAGCGCCACCGCGCAGGAGCAGTCCCGCACTCGCCAGACCGAAGCCGCGCCTCGCACAGGTCAAGCCCAGGAGTCCAGACCTCAGATTGGCACACCTGTGCAGGAACAGCCGCGCACCCGCCAGACCGAGCCCGCACCCCGCACGGGTCAAACTCAGGAACCCAGAGTCCAGACTGGCGGCGCCGCGCAGGATCAGCCCCGCACTCGCCTGACGGAGACCACGACCCGCACGGGTCAGACCCAAGAACCCAGACCGCAGACCAGCGCCAGCGCACCAGACCAGCCGCGCACTCACGAGCCGGGTCAAACTCAAAAGGCCCGACCTCAGAACGGCACCACTGCACAGGAACAGCCGCGCACTCGCCAGACCGAACCCGCGCCCCGCACGGGTCAAACTCAAGAATCCAGACCTCAGCCCAGCGCCACCGCTCAGGATCAGACCCGCACTCGCCAGACCGAAGCCGCGCCCCGCACCGGTCAAACTCAAGAATCCAGACCTCAGACGGGCACCGCCGCGCCTGACCAGCCGCGCACCCGCCAGCCAGAGCCCACGACCCGCACGGGTCAAACTCAAGAATCCAGGGTCCAGACTGGCGGCGCCGCGCAGGATCAGCCCCGCACTCGCCAGACCGAACCCACGACCCGCACGGGTCAGACCCAAGAATCGAGACCGCAGACCAGTGCCGCAGCGCAGGAACAGCCCCGCGCTCGCCAGACCGAACCCGCGACCCGCACGGGTCAAACTCAAGAATCCAGACCTCAGACGGGCACCGCCGCGCCTGACCAGCCGCGCACCCGCCAGCCAGAGCCCACGCCCCGCACGGGTCAGACCCAAGAATCGAGACCGCAGACCAGCACCGCGGCGCAGGAACAGCCGCGCGCTCGCCAGACCGAACCCGAGCCCCGCGCGGGTCAACCGCAAGAGTCCAGACCACAGCTCAGCACCACCGCGCAAGAACAGCCCCGCGCCCGCCAGGCAGAGCCCACGCCCCGCATAGGGCAAACCCAAGAAGCTAGACCACAGACTGTCGGTCAGGAGCAACCCCGCACTCGCCAGTCAGAGTCCACGCCCCGCACGGGTCAGACCCAAGAATCCAGACCCCAGACGGGCACCGCCGCGCCCGACCAGTCGCGCACTCGCCAGACCGAAGCCACGACCCGCACGGGTCAAACTCAAGAATCCAGGCCCCAGACGGGCACCGCCGCGCCAGACCAGCCGCGCACCCGACAAGTCGACGCCACGACCCGCGCGGTTCAAGCTCAAGAATCCAGACCTCAGACGGGCACCGCCGCGCAGGACCAGCAGCGCACTCGCCAAACTGAACCCACGCCCCGCACGGGCCAAGCTCAGGAACCCAGGGTCCAGACTGGCGCCGCCGCGCAGGACCAGCAGCGCACTCGCCAAACCGAATCCACGCCCCGCACGGGGCAGGCCCAAGAATCCAGACCCCAGACGAGCACCACCGCGCCAGATCAGCCGCGCACTCGCCAGACCGAAGCCGCGCCCCGCGCGGGTCAAGCTCAAGAGGCCCGACCACAAACCGGAGCTCAGGACTCGCCGCGCGCTGGCCAGACCGAAGCCACGCCCCGCGCGGGCCAAGCTCAGGAATCCAGGTCGCAGACCGGGATCCTCTCCCAGGAAGCCAATCCTCGCACGCGCGGCGAGAATCGCCAGATTGAATCTGGCCGCGGCCCCCAATCACCTGACGCGAGACCGCAATCCGGCAGCGGCACCGCCCAAGAGCCAAACACTCGTCAAGGCGGCAACCGTCAGACTGAGCCAAATCGTGGGCTCAACCAGGACCCCACGACCCGGCAAGGACAACTACCACAAGATCCCACCTCCCGTCCGCAGAACAGCAGCGGCACCACTCAAGAAGCAAATCCCCGCCAAGGCGGCAACCGTCAGGCTGACCCCAACCGAACAGTCGGCCAGGACCCCGCCAGTCGTCCAAGTCAACAAACCCAGGACCCCACCGCGCGTCCCCAGACCGGCAGCGGGACCGCCCAAGAACCCAATCCCCGTCAGGGCGGCAGCCGTCAGGCTGACCCCAATCGAACCGTTGGCCAAGATCCCACCACCCGTCCGGGCCAACAAACCCAGGATCCCGCCACGCGGCCTCAGACCGAGCCGGGCACCCGTCAGGGCAACCGTCAGGCCGACCCGACTCGCGTCGCCAACCAGGACCCGACCACTCGCCCAGGCACCCAAGCCCAAGATCCCACCACCCGTCTAGGCCAGCAAACCCAAGATCCCGCCGCGCGCCCCCAAACCGAGCCCGGCACTCGCCAGGGCAACCGTCAGACCGACCCGACTCGCGTCGCCAACCAGGACCCGACCACTCGCCCAGGCACCCAAGCCCAAGATCCCACCACCCGTCCAGGCCAGCAAACCCAAGATCCCGCCGCGCGCCCCCAAACCGAGCCCGGCACTCGCCAGGGCAACCGTCAGACCGACCCGACTCGCATCGCCAACCAGGATCCGGCCAACCGCCCGGGCGCCCAGACTCAAGATCCTAACACCCGTCCAGGCCAGCAAACCCAAGATCCCGTCGCACGCCCCCAAACCGAGCCCGGCACTCGCCAGGGCAACCGCCAGGCCGACCCGACTCGCGTCGCCAACCAGGATCCGACCAACCGACCGGGCACCCAAATCCAAGATCCTAACACCCGTCCAGGCCAGCAAACCCAAGATCCCGCCGCACGCCCCCAAACCGAGCCCGGCACTCGCCAGGGCAACCGCCAAAACGACCCGACTCGCGTCAACCAGGACCCGACCAACCGACCCGGCACCCAAATCCAAGATCCCACTACCCGCCCAGGCCAGCAAACCCAGGATCCAGCCACCCGTCCTCAGACCGAGCCCGGCACCCGTCAGGGCAACCGTCAGACCGACCCGACTCGCGTCAACCAGGACCCAACCACTCGCCCCGGCACCCAGGATCCCACCGCCCGTCCAGGCCAACAAACCCAAGATCCCGCCGCACGCCCCCAAACCGAGCCCGGCACTCGCCAGGGCAACCGCCAAAACGACCCGACTCGCGTCAACCAGGACCCGACCAACCGACCCGGCACCCAAATCCAAGATCCCACCGCCCGTCCAGGCCAGCAAACTCAAGAACCCGCCACGCGGCCCCAAACCGAGCCCGGCACTCGCCAGGGCAACCGCCAGGCCGACCCCACCCGCGTCGCCAACCAGGATCCGGCCAACCGCCCGGGCGCCCAGACTCAAGAGCCCACCACCCGTCCAGGCCAGCAAACCCAAGATCCCGCCGCGCGTCCTCAGACCGAGCCCAGCACTCGCCAGGGCAACCGTCAGACCGACCCGACTCGCGTCAACCAGGACCCAACCACTCGCCCCGGCACCCAGGATCCCACCGCCCGTCCAGGCCAACAAACCCAGGAGCCCGCCACGCGGCCCCAAACCGAGCCGGGCACTCGCCAGGGCAACCGTCAGACCGACCCGACTCGCGTCGCCAACCAGGATCCGGCCAACCGCCCGGGCACCCAAACCCAAGATCCAGCCACCCGTCCTCAGACCGAGCCCGGTACCCGCCAGGGCAACCGCCAAAACGACCCGACTCGAGTCAACCAGGACCCGGCCACCCGCCCAGGCGCACAAACCCAGGACCCGACTCGCGCTGGTCAGGAGCCTGCCAGGCCTGCCAACCAGGAGCCCGGCAAATCGCCCACGCAGGAGCCGATTGGTCGCCGCCCAAGCGACCCCACTCGGCCTGCCCCCCAGGACCCCGGCCGTCAAAATCCACAACCCGCCCCCGGCCAGGAACCCGCCAAAGGGGTCAACCAGGAGCCCTCAGGGCGCCGTCCCAATGATCCCACGCGGCCTGTCACACAGGAGCCCAACCGCCCACAGCCGGCCCCACAAAATCCAGCCCAGGAACCCACTCGGCCCGTCGCCCAGGATCCGGCCCGCCGTCCCAATGATCCCACGCGTCCTATCACACAAGAGCCCAACCGCCCACAGCCGGCCCCACAAAATCCAGCTCAAGAACCCACTCGGCCCGTCGCCCAGGATCCGGCCCGCCGTCCCAATGATCCCACGCGTCCTGTCACACAAGAGCCCAACCGCCCACAGCCGGCCCCGCAAAATCCCACCCAAGAGCCTGCCCGCCCGGCTGTCCAGGATCCGGGCCGCCGTCCCGCCGCGCAAGAACCCAATCGCCCGCAGACCCAAACTCAACAGCCTCAAGCTCCGCAGCAGCCCCAATCGCCGCAGCAGCCGCAACCCCAGCCGCAGCGCGACAGCCAGCCACGCCCCCAACCGCAGGCTCAGCAGCCTCAAGCTCCGCAGCAGCCGCAACCCCAGCCGCAGCGCGACAGCCAGCCACGCCCGCAACCGCAGGCTCAGCAGCCCCAAGCTCCCCAGCAGCCGCAGCAACAGCGCGACAACCAGCCGCGCCCACAACCGCAGGCTCAGCAACCGCAGCCGCAGCCGCAGCGCGACAACCAGCCACGCCCCCAACCGCCACAATTCCAGCAAACCCAACAACTGCCGCCTCAGCTCCCCCGCCCCAGCCTGGCCTCGCCCGAAGAAGCCAGACGGCCTATGCCCGACATGCGCTTTCCCGGTGACCAGAAGCCCAAGACGCAGGTCACCACCCCTACCCAATCTTCCTGGGGTGCTCACACCACTCCCGAGGAAGCCCCGGAGCCCGTCCAACTCCGCAAACTAACCCGCTTCGACCAGCTCGAAAACAGCCATAACCTGCAGTTCCCTCAGCTATTCCAGCAACGCCAGAGAGACATCGAAGAACGGGTCGCTCAGACCAGAGCCGCTGCCGCCGAAGCCAAAGCCGCCAAGTCGGACAAAGCCGACCCCATCAAAGAAAAGAAGGCCGAGAAAGAAAAGGCCCTCGAGGCCAAACCCCAGGCCCCACCTCGCCAGATTCAACGCGCCATCGTCGGTGCCGGCGGCAAAGGCGCGTCCAAAAATGAGGGTCCGACCACCGCTTCGCGCGTGGAAACCATGAAGAAGTTCTCCGAACAGTTCCAACTCTCGTTCGGCAAGCAAGAAGCCACGCGCAGCGCTCCGCAGGTTCCGCCTCCGCCCGGGCAAACCGCGGCTCCCGCGCCCAGCTCAACTCAGTCTCAGCAACCGTCCCCTCAAGCGGCCGGCCCGCGCGCCGAGGCCAAAGAATCTGCCGCCAGTGAGGCCCGCACCGTCTCCAAAACCGAAGGCGCGAAGAAAGAAGAAGTCACTAAAGTCGAAACCATCCGCACTGAAAAACCGGAGCGCCCGCCGATTCACGTCGAAAAGCCCGCCGAAAAGGGCGAAGACTTCACCGGCATGCGCCGCTCGACCGGTTTCCAGCAAGTCAAACAAGAAATGGAAACCCGCCAGCAGCACTCGGCCGCCCCTCAACGCGAAGCCCCAACCCAGGAAAAGGCGGAGACCAAACAAGCCCAGCACAACTCCGGCTCCAGCAATTCGGGCGGAAGTGAGCGGGATCAGCAGAAAGGCCAGGAGCGTCAAGGCGAACAGCACAAGGAACAACGACGCGACGACCATCAGCATCGCCACGAACGCGGCGAGCGCCCCGACCGCGACCAGCAGCAGCAACAACAGCAGCGCCGCCATCAGCAAGAAGAAGCGGCTCCTCAACAAGAGGCAGAAAAGAACGATGCCGATCATCAGAGCCAGCGCGAAGAAAGCAGCAAAGCCCAGGCCTGCAACCAGTGCGGCGCTCCCCTGATGGGCGCTGGCCCCTGCCCCACCTGCACCCGCTCCGGACGCTAGCCCACCAACTGCCCGCCTCCAGCCGAGGCAAAACACCCTCTCCAGCCGGGCATCACCAACTGCCCGCCCCCAGCCGAGGCAAAACACCCGCCCCAGCCGGGCATCACCGCCTGCCCGCCTCCAGCCGGGGCAAAACACCCCCTCCAGCCGGGCACCACCCAACTGCTCGCCCCCAGCCGAGGCAAAACACCCGCCCCAGCCGAGCACCACCGCCTGCCCGCCCCCAGACGAGGCAAAACACCCGCCCCAGCCGGGCACCACCGCCTGCCCGCCTCCAGCCGAGGCAAAACACCCTCTCCAGCCGGGCACCACCGCCTGCCCGCCTACAGCCGAGGCAAAACACCCTCTCCAGCCGGGCACTACCAACTGCCCGCCTCCAGCCGAGGCAAAACACCCGCCCCAGCCGGGCATCACCAACTGCCCGCCCCCAGCCGAGGCAAAACAGCCGCCCCAGCCGGGCATCACCAAACTGCCCGCCCCCAGCCGAGGCAAAACACCCGCCCCGGGCGAGCACCACCGCCTGCCCGCCTCCAGCCGAGGCAAAACACCAGCCCCGGACAAACACCAAAAAGGAAAGCCCCACGGCAAGCGAAGCCACATCCATGAAGAAGTTGACCATCGCCCTCTTACTCCTGGCCGGCCTCGCCAGCGCCAAACCCGCCTTCGAGACCAAGAAGCTCAGCGAATCCGGCAAAGCCACCGCCAAGACCATGGGCTACAACGCCTCCGTCAGCTACCCCAACTGCCCCGCCGGAGCAGCCATGGCCCGCACCGAAATGGCCTCCTTCCACAAAGACCTCGCCGAAATGGGGCCCGCCTCCGACCCCACCCGAAAAGCCAGCCTCGACCTCAGCTACGAAGTCCTCTACAACGGCCCCAGCCTCACCACCGCCTACATCAGCGGCATCGCCGACTTCGCCGGGGCCCACCCCTCCACGCTGCAGCGCGCCCTGCTCATCAGCCCTCAGGGCGCCGCCATCCAACCCGCCCAGTGCTTCCAAAAAGGCTGGCTCACCGCCCTGCGCGACTACTCAAGGCCCATCCTGAAAAAGCGCCTCAAAGACGGCGACCCGGACTGGATCACCAAAGGTACGGAAGCCACCGCGGACAATTACAAAGTCATCCTGCCCCAGGCCAAACAGCTCAAAGTCATCTTCACCGACTACCAGGTCTGCTCGCACGCCGAAGGCCCCCAGGAAGTGCTGATCCCCTACTCCGCGCTGCGCCAACAAATCAATCCCAAAGGACCCCTGGCCTTCGCCCTCCAATAAAAACAACTTGAGCGACATTCTGCTGGTGGCGTTGAACGCCCGTTATCATCACACTTCCTTCGCCCTGCGCTACCTCAAGGCCAACCTTGGCGACCTCGAGGAGCGCTGCCAGCTGCTCGAATTCACCCTGGAAGAACGCGCCCTGGACTGCGTGGAAAAGATCCTCCTGCACCAGCCCAAGCTGGTCGGCTTTTCCGTCTACATCTGGAACACCACCCAGACCCTCGAAATCGTCCGCATCTTGCGCAAAGTCCAACCAGACCTGCCCATCGTCGTAGGCGGCCCGGAAGTCAGCTACGAATGGGACCAACAGGAAATCGTGCGCCTGGCCGACTACCTCATCACCCACGAAGGCGAAGTGGCCTTGCGCAACCTGGCGACGCAAATCCTCGATGGTCAACCTCCGCAACAGAAGATCCACGCAGGCGGACAGCCACCCATCGAACAAATCGCCCTCCCCTATCGCCTCTACAGCGATCACGACCTGCAGCATCGCGTCGTCTACGTCGAGGCCTCACGCGGCTGCCCTTTCCGCTGCGAATTCTGCCTCTCTTCACTGGACAAACTGGTGCGCTACTTCCCGCTAGACACGCTCCTTCGAGAACTGGAAACCCTGCTGCAGCGCGGAGCCCGCCAGTTCAAGTTCATCGACCGCACCTTCAACCTGCGCCTGGAAGTCAGCCAGACCTTACTCAACTTCTTCCTGGAACGCTACACCCCGGATCTCTTCGTGCATTTCGAAATGGTGCCGGACCGCTTCCCGGAAGAACTCCGCCAGCTGGTGGCCAAATTCCCGCCCGGTGCCGTCCAGTTCGAAATCGGCATCCAGAGCTTCGATCCGGACGTCCAGAAAGCCATCAGTCGCCGCCAGGACATGCCCAAACTCGAGGACAACCTTCTTTACTTGCGAGAGCACACGGGAGTTCACATTCACGCCGACCTCATCGTCGGACTTCCCGGCGAAACTCAAGAGCAATTCCAAAAGGGCTTCGACCGCCTGGTGCAACTCAACCCCCAGGAAATCCAGGTGGGCATCCTCAAGCGCCTGCGCGGCACTCCCATTCTGCGCCACGACCAGGACTACGCCATGGTCTATTCCGATTCACCGCCCTACGAAGTGCTCAGCACCTCCGCCATCCCTTTCCTGCAGATGCTGGAAATGAAGCGCTTCGCCCGCTTCTGGGAAGCAGTCGCCAACCGCGGCCGATTCCCACGAATCCTGCCAATACTCCTGAGCAACAGTCCCTTTCAGAACTTCCTGGATTACACGCGCTGGGCCCTACCGCGCCTCAAAACCACCCGGGATATGCCCCACCTCAAGCTGGCCGAGATGATCTTCAACTACCTCATCGAGGAGCGCAAGCTGGACCTGCTGACCACCGCCGAAGCCATGCTGCTCGACTTCACCGAAGACGGCAAACGCCACCCTCCCGGCTTCCTCTACGAACGCAGCGAAATCCCACGCGAGATGCTCAAACCGGCCAAAAGCCTGAAGCCCGCAAGCGCACTGCCGGAACGCCAGGCCCGCCATTTGGCCGCGGCCCAAAAGTAAGTCAAGAAACTTCTCTCGAAAGCCCGACCGCTTGACGGATTGTTCATACTTCGGCAACAAATCCGCCACAATTTAGATACATAATCAGGGCACGGAAACCGCTCGCAAGCGCGACGTCTCCTGTGTCTCAAGTGTGTGTGTGTGTAAAAGGGCCCCGCCAATAACGGGGCCCTTTTTGTTTTACCCGGAGCGCCGGCGGCCCAAGACGCCCAGCAACACGCCGCAAAAGAGCATCGGCACACCGCCCCGACTCGGGTCAAGCTCGGGAGCGCCCTCACTGCCGGCCACTACCGCCTGCAAGTTGAGGGTGAAACGCGTGTCCGCCGGAGTTGGCGAGTCGAACAAAACGCCGTAGGCGCCGCCTACGAAGCTGAAAGGGTTGCCGGCCGTGAAGGTGACGATCGCATCAGGCTCGTCGGGCGAGCCGGGAGCTCCCACAAAAACAGAATTGCCACCTTCGCTGCTCTGCGTCAGGCGAAAAATGGACGGCGAAAAAGCGTCATCGTAAGTGACCTGGAAGGCCAACCGATAGGCACCGTTCCCCAGGCTGGTCACACTATCCGAGCCCAGCGAGCCGAAACTCGAAGTCGGCGGCGCATCCCAATAGAATCGATGCTCTTCGCCCAGATAGTCGCCTGGACTGCCCGGGTCTTCGAAGCCAAACAACAGGTTGAACACATAGTTATCATTGAACGTTTGACTGGCCGGTCCCAACTGTACATCGGCGGTGACATTGTAAACGACCGGCGCGGCGAAGGCCGGCAGGCTCAGTGGAGCCAGTAGAAGAGCGGAAAGCAGCAATTTTGAGGCGGTGAAAGGGTTTCGCATGACGGAGACAGCGCTTCGCAAGCGTACACAAGGCTCCTCTCCAGCAAAAGAATCTTGAGTCGACCTTTATTCGAGTCGAGCCCGCACCCACTGCAGCGCTTCCTCCGAAGTGGCCAGCTCGCCCTCATCGCGCGCCTGCTCCACCCGAGCAATCCACTCCCCGACCGCCTTGCCCGGGGCCACGCCCAGAGCCAGCAGGTCCCGTCCGCGCAACAAATCCGCGCGGGCCATCTCCAGCACCGGATGCTCCCGCAACAAATCACCAAAAATCCGGGTCGGCAAATACTCTCCTACGGGCACCCCGCGACCGCGCTGGTCCGACTCGCAGAGCGTCAGAAACACCGGCCAGGCCACATGGCCGACATCACGCACCAGACGCCGCAGGGCGTTGACCTGCTGGGACGGCGACATCTTGCCGCGATCCATCTCGCGCACCAACTGCATGGGCCGCATGTGTTTCGCCACGCAGTCCAGCACGGCCAGCTCGATCGCCTCTCCGAAAGAATGCCGGGAAAACCAGAGCCGGGCCGGCTTCAACCCGGCCCGCTCATGCCCGTGAGCCGAAATCCGACCATCCTCGCGAACGGTCGTGGACGGCTTACCCAGGTCGTGCAACAGGGCCGCCAGACCCAGCACCAGGCGGTCCTCGGGAGCCCCCAGGCGAGCCGTCTGGTCCAAAACCATCAACGTATGCACCCAGACGTCCCCCTCGGGATGATACTCCGGCTCCTGTTCACATCCGTGCAAGGCCCAAAGTTCCGGGTAGCACCGCTCGATCACGCCCCAGTCGGAAAGCAACTGCAGGGCCAGGCTGGGGCGCCGCGGCAGCACCAGCAGCTTCTCCCACTCGCGAGTGACCCGCTCGCGCGGCAAACGCGGCAGCAAGTCCAGCACTCCGGCAATATCACCCAGCAGTGAAGCATCCACAGCCCACTCAAAGCGAGCGCAAAACTGAGCCGCTCGCCACACCCGCAAAGGATCGGCGGCGATACTGCGGGGTCCGGCCGCTCGCAGCACTCCGGCCTCAATGTCGGCCCGCCCGCCCAGTGGATCCAGCAAAACTCCCGACACCACGTCCCAGGCGATGGCGTTACAGGTAAAGTCCCGTCGCCGGCACAGCTTCTCCCAATCCTCGCCCGGATCGACGCTCAGCTCGGTCCAGCCCAACCCCTCCAGGTCCACCAGCAGTAAGCCATAGGACTTACCCACCTGCTGCACCGGCCAGGGCAGGGCAGCCGCGACCTCCTCAGGGGTGGCCCCCACGATCTCCAGGTCCAGGTCCTTGCTGGCCACCCCGCGCAGGGCGTCGCGCACGCTGCCGCCCACCACCAGCAGGCGAGCCGTGGGGAAATGCGTTTCCAGCCAGCCCTGAAAGGGAAGCAAGTAGCTACAGTCGATCATCGACAAAGAACGTAGCCGTAATTGCTTGAGGAGTAAACCCCAATGACGTTGACCCTGCCCACCCTTTCGGAACACTACCGCCTGCGCCAGCCCTCGGCCATCCGCATCGCGTCCATGAAGTTCGCCGAGCGCAAGGACGGCACCGAAGCCATCAACGTCGCCATCGGCAATGTCTCGCTGCCCATGCATCCCGCCATGCAAAAGCGCATGAGCAGCCTCTCGGCCCAAGGCTCTCCCTTTGCCGACGGTGTGGTCAAATACACCGCCACGGTCGGCGAAGCCGAAACCAACCAGGCTTTCCTTAACATTATCGCCTCCTCGGGCGCCTCCACCGAAGGCCTCTACTCGCAGGTCACCGACGGCGGCAGTCAGGGAATGGAACTGGTCATCCTGGGCGTGTGCGGCGCTCCCGGCACGGGCGAACGCCCGCTGCTGCTGATCGACGCCGCCTACACCAATTACCTCAGCTTTGCCGACCGCCTGGGTCGCTCCACCTGCTCCATTCAGCGCCAGCTGCAGCCCAACGGCAAGTTCTCCCTGCCCGGCGAAGCCGAAATCGAAGCCACCATCCAGAAGCACAAGCCCGGCGCCCTGGTGGTCATTCCCTACGACAACCCCACCGGCCACCTTTACGACCGCGCCAGCCTGGTCGCTCTGGCCCGTCTGGCCGTCAAATACAACCTCTGGATCATCAGCGACGAAGCCTACCGAGAATTGTTCTACAACGGCGCGGAGACGCTGAGCATCTGGTCGATCACCGAAGCGGAAGTGCCCGGCATTCACGGCCGCCGCATCAGCATCGAAACGGCCTCCAAGGTCTGGAACGCCTGCGGCCTGCGCATCGGCGGACTGGTGACCGACAACCTGGAATTCCACCAGCAGGCCGTGGCCGAAAACACGGCCGGACTGTGCTCTAGCGCCATCGGCCAGTACATCTTCGGCGGCCTGGCCCACGAAAGCCACGACCAGCTCAAGCAGTGGTACGGCCAGCAGCGCGCCTATTACGCCGGCATGCTCAATCACTTCACCGAGACCACTCGCGCTTTATTGCCTGGCGTCATCGTAAGCAGCCCAGACGCCGCCATCTACTCGGCCATCGACGTGCGCGACATCGCCAAGCCCGGCTTCAACGCGCTGCAGTTCGTGCTCTGGTGCGCCCAGCACGGTGCCGTGGAAGTGGAAGGCAAGAAAATGACCGTGCTCACCGCTCCCATGAGCGGCTTCTACTCGGTGGCCAAAGGCGAGGTCAATCCGGGGGATACCCAGATGCGCGTCGCCTACGTGGAAAGCCCCGAGCGCATGAAGCTGGTGCCCAAGGCCCTGGCCGAGCTGTTCAAGGCCTACGAAGCCACCCGCTAGAGGCGGAAGCGGCCCGCTTCCGACGAGGCGACGAAGAACTCGCCCACCGACTTCAAGTTCTGCCAGATCAGGCGGATTTCTTTGGCTTCCTCCGGAGAAATCGCCTGGTCGTCGGCCAGGGAAGCGGTCACGCTGGAAAGCAGCAGTGAGAACTCGGAAACCATACGCTGAGTGGCCTGCAGCACCTCGACCGGCGAAGACAAATCGCTGGGCGGGTTGGCCACGTAGTAGCCGCCCGCTTCCTGGCACAGCCACTCCAATACCTGAACGCTCTTGGTCAGCTGCACCAGCTCCAGGACGCGATCCAGCGGATTGACCGCGCGCGCCCCGTCTTCGCCGTCGGGCTGGCACCACTTATAGACCATCGATTGGGAGAGCCCCAACTTATGGGCCGCCAGCTTGATGCCCACCTCTTCCAGACTGGCCTTAAGAACTTCATGAGATTCCATCCGCCAACGTTCTCAATACACGCTCATCCCCCTCCCCATGGGAAGGCCGTCCGAAGGGTTACAAAATAGCGACAAAACTTTTGCCAAAATAATTTACTCTTAGTTTGTGTCCCTGACGATTTCTCGCGAAAGCTACTTTACCCCGAGCCGCATCCCGGTTCAAATCGCGGCTTTTGACGACGTCACGGCCGGCCCCCAAGATCTCTTCAAGACCGCCGACCATCACGACGAAGTTCACCTAATGCCGCCGCCCGCGCGTGCACGCAATATGATCCAGACAGCCAATGGCGCCCGCCCCTATTATGACGCCAAAGCCGACGCCCAGGCTCAGGCCGCCTATTATCAAGATTTTACCCTCAACACCGACGATGGCAAAGAGGCCTTCGAACTGCTCTCCGCCCTGGTCAAAGAAACCCACACCACCCTGCTCGAGTATCATCCCGAAAAATACGTCTACCCCTGGGTGGATCGTCGCCCCGACGGTCAGGTGCAAAGCATCTACAGCCCCGAGAGCCTCACCGAAATCTCCCCCGCCCGTCAGCGCGCCCTGGACAAGGCCATGGCTCAGATGGTCAGCTTCGCACCCTTCGCCCCGGAAACAGTGGCCGCCCACGTTTCGCTCACCCAGTCAGCCGGCTCGCTCAACTGTGAACACGTCGTTCCCCAATCTTGGTACTGCGCCAAAGAGCCCATGCGCGGCGACCTGCATCATCTTTTCGCCTGCGACAGTCGCTGCAATAGCTACCGCGGCAATCGCCGCTACGTCGAGTCCAGCGGCCTGAGCAACGAAAAAGTGGCCAAATGCGGAATCCGCACCGATAGCGATAAAGGCTTCCAGCCCATGGCGGGCCACGGTGCCGTAGCCCGCGCCACCCTTTATTTCATGCTGCGCTACCCCAAGAAAGCCGCCGCTTACAGCGCCGACGACCTGGCCCTGCTCTTGAAATGGCACAAGCAAGAGCCGCCTTCACTCTACGAAAAGCACCGCAACCAGGCCATCGAAGAAATGCAGGGCAACCGCAATCCCCTGATCGATCACCCCGAGTGGGCCGAGAAAATCGACTTCACTCAGGGCGTACTCAAGAACCCGCGTCTATAAGGCCTTCAACGCGTCCAGCACTTGCTGGTCGTGGCCCTCGACGCTGACCTTTTTCCAGACTTTGGCCACCTGGCCCTGAGCATCGATCAGGAAAGTGGAACGCACCACTCCCATGCTTTTCTTGCCGTACATATTCTTCTCTCGCCAGGCGCCGTAGCTTTCGGCCACCGCGTGATCCGTATCGGCCAGCAGTGGAAAATTCAGCGAAAACTTATCCCGAAAGCGTCCGTGACTTTCTTCATCGTCCGGAGAAACGCCAAGCACCACCGCATCCTTCATCTCGCTCAAACGGTCGCGAAAGGCACAGGCCTCAGTAGTGCAGCCCGGGGTGTCATCCTTGGGATAGAAATAGAGCACTACCGGTTTGCCACGCAGCCCGCTCAGAGTCACCGTCTGACCGCGATCGTCTTTCACCGAAAAATCCGGAGCTGTCGCTCCCGCCTCAATCCAGTCCATTCTTATCTCCAATCTCCGTAGAGCGAAAAGGCCGCCCAATAGAAGGGATGCTGAAACTTAGCTTGCGCCATGACCTCGAGCTGAGCCTGCTGCAGCGCTTTGCTCAAACTCATACCCCTTGCCAGCTTCGGGTAGAGCGCCGACATCAAACGCTCGGTGCCGTCGTCGCTCACGTCCCAGAGGCTGGCCAGCACCGCCCGCCCCCCCGCCACCGAAAAAGCCTGAGCCAGGCTGGTCACCTCTCCCCCCGTGACATCCCCCTCCTGAATCGCCGTCTGACAGGCAGACAGCGTCACCAGACGCAGGTCCCGAAACGACAGTCCATAGACGTCTCGGATATGCAGGCGCGAACCGGCCACCACCAGATAGCTGGCCAGGGGATCGCGAGCGTTCAAAATCCCGTGGGTGGCCAAGTGCAGATAACCGGTTCCCTTGGGCAACGCGCGCAGCAACGGCGCAGCCGCGTCGGACCCAAAGTGCAGACCGGCCTTGGGAAAGAAGCGCGAGATGACTCGAACTTCCCGTTCAGCACCGGGCAACGAACCGTCCGGGTTGGCTAGAGCCAACAGGCCCTGAGCGGTCGGCACCGTTTTCTGCAGTTCCCGCAAATCGGCCGCCTTGACCAGTTCCACGCACTGCCAGCGCTGGGCCACAAACTCGGGACCCTTCGGACCCATGCTGCGAATCAACCCCGAGAAAGGCAAATAGTAAAGATTGCCGCTGGGCACGATAGCCAGCACCGAACGCCCCTTCAGATCCGCTTCCAGCGGCCTCAAAAGCCAGTCGTAGAGCCGCCGGGAATCCTCCAGCAACGGCCGGGTATGATTGTCGTAGCCCGGGGCCTTGGGATCGCTCCAACGGAAACCCTTGATCAGGTCCGGCCGCGAGGCAAACCCTGCAATTCGAGTGCGCAAGCGGGCCACTCGCTTGTCCAATTCAGCCTGCGACACGGCGATGCGACGGGCTTTGACTCCCTGGCGGGTGACAACCAGCACGTACAGACCCTCCGGTCCCGGTACATACTGCACCAGGGCCGCATCTGCCGGCAGGCTGCGGCGAGCGCCTGCCAAATCCGCCGGTAAAACTCTCAAGGCCCGCCGATAGCGAGGCTCGCGCTGCAGCAGCTGCTCCAGCGCCTGCTCAAAGCGCTGGCGATTGTCCGCCAGCAGCTGGCTGTCGGCGGCCAGTCCCAGCGATCGCTGCAGCGAAGCCTGCTGCTCCAGGGCCTGTCCCTCCTCGCTGAGCAGTCGCACCCGGGCCACCTCCGGCCTCTGCCAGAGCGCTCTGGCACTGCGCTGCACCGCCTCCAGATTTTGAAAGCGGGTCAGGGTGGCAAACGACTCTTCCGGCCGCCCCAGCTCGGCCTGCAGGCGAGCCAACAGTAAGTAATTCCGGCGGTGCGCCTCCAGGGTCAGCGCCCCCGCCCCCAGCTCGGCCAGGTAGCCTTCCAGCGGCCCCGTCGCCTGCTGAAGCTGAGCCACCGCCTCCGCCTTGCGCCCACTCTCGGCCAGCAGGCGACCTCGGTCCATGGCCAGAGAAAGCAAGCCGGGGCGAAACTGGCAGCGCTCCCAGTCTTTCTGAAGCCCCTCTAGCAAGCGCTGGCGGTCGGCCAGCGCAACCTGGCCATTCAGTATTAGGGCGAAACGCGCATCGCGAAACCCGACCAGTCCATGATAGCGTGTCGACCGGTCGCTGGCCTCGTTCAGCGCGCGCAGGGTCTCGGGACTCGGGGCATGCAGCTGGCGCAGGGCCAAGTAGCGGCTTTCCAGCAGGTCCAGATCGCCGTGAGCAAAATCCAGTCGAAAATCGCCGCCCAGGCGACGTCGCAGTCCGGGGGGACAGGTCTCGTCCTGACGCTGCTGATCCTCTTCCATCCAGCCCCGATAGGTTTGCAGGGTCGTGGCCGCCAATTCCAGCACGGGCCGGCTCTGCTCGAGAGTGCGGGTCTCCAGCCACAGATTGTCCAGCTCCAGCTCCAACAGGCCGTTCAAGGTCCCCAACTGGGCGCCATAACTCCCCTGCTCCAAAGCCTCCTGAGAAACCCGAAATAGCTGCTTAAGGTCCGCCTGCTGCAGCGCCTTGAACTCGTCCTTACCAAAGTTGACTTCGCTGTTGAGAATGCCCGCCCAGTACTGGGCACAGCGCATCCACAAGCGCATATCCGAGCTCGACCCGTTCTTGTAGGCGGCAAAGGCCTCCCAGGCGCGGTCGTGACTGGCCCGCAACTCGCTCAGATCTTTTTCCACTCGCTCGCGCGCGGCTAACCGATAGCGCAGCGTCTCCAGCAGAAAA
Organism: Vulcanimicrobiota bacterium; assembly: GCA_017307785.1. Taxonomy (GTDB): domain Bacteria; phylum Vulcanimicrobiota; class Xenobia; order Xenobiales; family JADMJV01; genus JADMJV01. The sequence continues at coordinate 90,388 of JAFKGI010000020.1, forward strand.
TGGTAAAACGGCTGCCGCTCCGGTCGCGTATCCCGCAAGCTACGCTCCAATGGCTCCAGCACTTCGGCCGCCACATCCGCCCGGCCAAAGTCTAAGGCCGCCATGCCCATCGAGGCGTAGAGAAAACTGAGATTCTCCGCGTTCTCGCCAGCCCAAGCCACCATTTGCCGACGACGCGCGGCCGAATAAGGAAAGTCGCCGGCCAACATTCGCGCCAGGGCCGGATACAGTCGAGCCTCGGGCTTGCCCCCCAGCGTCTCCACGTAAGCATCAAAGACTGTGGCCAACTGACGGTAGTTCCCGACATCCAACAGGCGATTGGCATTGGGGATTCCCCAGTAGAACCAGTCGATGGCCTCCAAACGCGGACCCACCTCCACCGCCGGAGCCGCCTCCAAAGTCAGCACCGCTTCCTGGGGACTGAGCAGCGCCTTCACCGACTCGGAGGGAAGCGTGCCCTTCAACTCCAGGCCCCTCACCACCAGCGTGAAAAGTTGCCGCCGCCGCCCAGGCAAATCCGGCGTTTCCAAAGGCCAATCGTGAACCACGATAGCGGCCAGTTCCGGCTCCTCGGCCGCCTGCCGCAGAATGCCCCGCAAATCACCCGCCTGCTGACGCACTTCCAGCCTGGCGATGAAACCTTGCAATTGCTCCAGGGTAGGCTTGGCCCAGGCGGGTGAAAAGAGAAGCAGGCTAATCCAAAGAGAAAGCCTTGCGCGGAACAATCTGGTCGCCTTGAACCTGCAGATCACAGCTGTTGGTGATATACCCCACCACGTGGCGAGCGGCCTGTTCCAGGTCGTCGATCTTGATATATTCCAGCGGCGTGTGCATGTCGCGCTCACCCGCCCCGACCGCCATGCTACGAATCTTTCCGGAGTTAAAGGCCCGGGTGTTGGCATCCGAACCGGCACCGGTGAGAATGGGTGCGGGAATTGGGCGAGGGGTCAGGCCGCTGTTGGTCATGGACCGGTAGACCACCTGAACCAACGGGTCGTCCTGACTATAGTTATACTTAACCGAACTGGGATTGACGATCACGGCGTCGTTGGTGAGGTGCACGTCCTTCACGTCCAGAGCATCCACCACAAAGCCCAGCGTCGGCCGGTTGCTGATGTCTTCGGGCTTGAGGCGGCTGGCGCCCAACAGCCCTCGCTCCTCATCCACGGTGAAGACGAACCTGACCTCGGGGTGAGCCAGACCCTGTTCCAGCACGCTTTGAGTGCCTTCTAAAATCTCGGCCAGACCGGCCCGGTCGTCCGCTCCCAGAATCGTCTTCTCGTTGGTGTGGATGCGCCGCGGCCCCACAATGATGTTTTCGGCCTTGGTGGGCATGACCGTGTCCTGATGGGCGCTCAGCATCACCGTCGGGCTATCCTCGTAGCCCTTGGTGGCGGGCAACGTGGCGAGAATGGTGCCGTCGTCGCGGCGCTCGCTAGCGATGCCCAGCTTGCTCAGTCGAGCCTGCAGCTCATCGCCCACCAGCTTCTCCTCGCCAGACGGTCCGTGAATGCCGGCCAGGCTGACGAAATTGTGGATCAGACGCTCGCGGTTGACGGTAGCCACCGGGCGTTCCTCGAAATGCATGCTCTGAATCGGCTTCTGGGCCAGCAGCCGATTGCCCAGAATGGTGGTGTCCAGCAAAAAGCCCACCACCGGCTGACCGATCAAGCCGTTCATGCTCAGAAAGCCGCGCTTCAGCAGGCCAGGTTTGCTGAGTTCGGTCTTAGGTTTGGGCGCCTCCACCGCCTCGCTAGAAGGCGGCTTGATCTTATCGATGACGCGCCCCACCAGTTCGCCGGCGCCGCGACCGACGCCCAACGTGCTCTCCACCAGACCGCCCAGCACCATCCCGCTGAGCGGGCCAATCAAGGTGGTAGCCAGCGCATTGCCGACGGGACCACCGATGGCGTTGCCAATCATGCCCGGAACCGTGTAGGCCACCACCAGGGTGCTGGCGGTTGCGCCCACCAGTTCGGAAATTTCCAGCGCCTTGCTGCGCGACTGGATCGGTCCCAGCGCGCCGTCCAAACCGCGCTGCACCAGGGGACGAAAGGCTTTGGCCTGACCGGGCAACTGCTTGTGAATTTCCACCTTGGAGGGGGCATCCTCGGGACCGACCACCTGAGCGGCCAGACCGCGCACCAGCCCCACGCCGGCTCCCACGGCCGCACCCGCCACTCGACCCAGCTGCTTGCCCACTCCGATATGCTTCTCTTCCCAGGCCGACAGCGCCATGGCGCCGATCATCGTGCCGATGGCGGCGGGACCGAAGAGAGCGTCAGGAATCACGTTGATGCCGGCGGTCAGGGCCATCAAGGGCAGGGCCGCCGTCGCGTAAGAAACCATCGCCAGGGTTCCGAGCTTCTTGCCCTGGTGAGCGCAAATCTCGATGGATTCGGCCATTTTTTCACCAAATGGACTCTTCTGCGGTGGCGGTGCGCCACCCAGATCCACTTTGTCGCCAGCTCCCTGGGGAGTCTGTTTGAGCGTCTGCAACCGCGAAGCGGGCAGGTTCTGAACGTTTGCCTGAATCTTCATCTGGGTGTCCCTCGTGTCGCCTGTTTTGTGTGTTTATCTTTCGTTAATTGTAGAGCGAGGAACTGAAAGATCTCTGGAAACCCGTTCATGGATTGTTAACTTTAAGGTCCAACCTCAGCGGGGGCGCTGCATCGAATCGGGGTTCTCCCCGGCCAGCAAGCCCAGACGGGCTCCCTCCTCGCCCAACTCCAAACACTCGAAGAGATTGCGTACGCACTGACCCAGCCGGTCCCTTCCCAGCCCGGCGGCGGCGATGCCTTCGGCGAGACGCCTGCCTCGCTCGGCCGCCCGGTCGCGAGCTTGATAAGCGCTGATATTGTTGCTGTAGTCCTGGGTCATCTGGTAGACCAGCAGCGGTTCCAGCAACTCCTCGGCGGCGCGCGCCAGCTCCTTTTCCCCCTGCAGCAAACGCAAGATACGCCCGGCCACGGTGGCCGCGTGGGGCAGGTTCAGAGGGATCTGAAAATAAGCCACGGCTTAGGAAAAATTCTGGGGGAGCGGCCCCGCTCCTGGCAGAAAACGCGGCTCCATGCACACCCATCATGAAAGCAGCGGCGACGGCCCTCCTCTCCTACTCTTCAACGGGCTCGGCTTCAGCCACTGGAGCTGGAGTTGGCAATGGCAGGCCTTCCCCGAATTGCGCCTGATTGCCATCGAGAACCGCGGCGTGGGCGGCTCCGAGCTGGGGCCCGAGCCCTTCGACCTGGTAGACCTGGCAGACGACGGCGCCCGTCTGCTGGACCGACTCGGCATCGCCCGCGCTCACGTCTGGGGCGTCTCCATGGGCGGCATGATCGCTCAGGAGTTCGCGCTCAAACACCCGGACCGCTGCGCAGGACTGATCTTGGGCTGCACCTTGGCCGGCGGTGCCTCGGCTACCACCATGAGCGCCCAAACCATCGAATTTATGACGCGCCTGGCCCGCGAAGGCCTCACCGACGCCTCGGTGCGCGGCGCCATGCGGCTCAACTTCAGCGACGCCGCCCCTCAAGAGCTGATCGACCGCTACATCCGCCTGCGCATGAGTCACAACCCGCCCCTGGAAACCTGGAATTGGCAACGCTCGGCTACGGGCCGATTCGATGTCAGCAGTCGCCTGAGCAGCTACCGAGGACCAGCTTTGCTGATGCACGGGGACGAGGACGAAGTGGTGCCCAGCGCCAACCTGGCCGTCCTGCGCGGCCTCCTCCCCCAGGCTCAGGTCCAAGAGTTCCCCGGCGCCCGCCATCTCTTCTGGATCGAACATGCGGAGCAGGTCAATCAGATTGTCCGCGACTTCGTTATGACCAAAAGTTATCAATAGCCACCCAAAGATTCATTGGACTTATGCCAAGAAAGTAGCGTAAGATCACGCTATGATAGAAGCACTGTTTCTCGATGTCGGGGGGGTCCTGGGGACCAACGGCTGGGGAAACGCCAGCAGGCGACGAGCCTGCCAAAAATTCGGCCTGGATCGGACCGAATTCGAAGAGCGTCACCGTCTGATCTGCGACGCCTATGAATTGGGCAAACTCTCACTCGACCAGTATTTGGACCACACCGTGTTCCACCAGGCTCGAGACTTCTCGCGCCAAGAATTTCACCAGTTCCTACACGCTCAATCTGAACCTCACGCCGAAATGATCGAATTCGTCAGCGCCATCAAAAGAAAGTATGGGCTCAAGGTCTTTGTCGTGAGCAACGAGGGTCGGGAGCTCTCCAACCACCGCATCGAAGCCTTTGGCCTGCGCGATTTCGTGGACGGATTCTGCGTCTCTTCCTACGTGCGCTTCCGCAAGCCCGACCCGGACATCTTCGGGTTGGCGCTGGCCATGTCCATGCGTCCGGCCAGCCGCACCCTCTACGTCGACGACCGGGAAATCTTCGTGGAGGTCGCTCAAGGATATGGGATGAAGGGCTGTCTGCACGATTCCACTCAGATCGCGGACACCATTCATGTCTTCCAACAGCACGGACTCACCCTCTAGACTCCAACAAGCCGTCCAGACCCGCATCCCCGAGGCGCGGCTGGTACCCACTCGGGTGGGTACCGTGCTGCTGCATCTGCTGCAGCCCGATTTCCCGCGCGCTCCTCTCGATCCAGCGGTGGCCCGCGCCGTTTGGGACAGCCCGCCTTACTGGGCCTTCTGCTGGCCGGGGGGCGGCTGGCTCAGCCAGTGGCTGCCTCAGCAACCCTGCCCCGGCACGGTGGTCGACCTGGGCTGCGGCTCGGGCATTCTCTCCATCGCGCTGCGCCAAAAAGGCTGGGACGTCTGGGCCGTCGACTCCGACCCCGAGGCCCGCCTGGCCAGCGCCCACAACGCTCAGGCCAACGGCGTGGAGTTTCCCATCGTGGCCTCACTAGAAGAAGTGCCGCGAGCCGACCTGCTGGTTCTGGCCGACTTCCTGTACGACCCGGCCAACATCGCGGGCATCGAGGAACTGGCCGTATTTTGCCCCAACCTGCTGCTGGCCGACTGCCGCCTGCGCCAGCCTCCGCCCGGCTTCACCCCCCTGGGAGAGCATCACTTCCGCATCATCCCTGACCTCGACTGGGGAGACGAATTCACTCGCATCTTTGTAGCCGAAAGGAAACCATGACCAACGTCAACACCGCCACCGCCGCAGAGTTGGACGCCCTCGACGGGCTCAAAGGTCACGGCTTCGAAATCGTGCGCTATCGGGAAGAACGAGGCGGTTTTAGCGAACTCCGCCAGCTCGAGGAAGTGCCCGGTATGGCCCAGGTTCTGACCGCCGAGCTGCGCGCCCAGCTTACTCTGGCAGACGAGTGATCAGAAAGGTCTTGGAAAAGCCCTTGTCGTTCACTTCCAGCTGCTGACCGGCCTCGGGCTGAATGCCCTCGGGCAATTTCAGGCCCGTCAGGTTTTCGCTCCGCTGACCACGGCTGCGATTGTTGGCCGAAGTCATATGCCCGATCACGGACATGGTCTCGCCGCCCATCAGCCAGCTGCCGACGCCCGGAGCCAGCGCGTAAGTGCCGGCCAGGGTGGCCGCCTTGAAACCAGCCCTCATGAAGATCCCGGTCTTCTCTTCGTTCACGCCCAGCCGGGCGCCCAACTGCTCGCCCATCCGTTCCACGCCCTGGGCGATGGCCGGCCCGAAATAACCACCCGCTGCCGCAGCCGCCACACCGCCGCCCACGGCCACGCCCACCTGCACCCACGGATTGCTGGTGGTCTGGTTGAGCACGGCCAGCAGCGTCTGACTGGTGGCCACTCCCGCGAAAACCGCCGGAGCCAACCGGGGCGCGGCGCTCCAGCTGTCGGCCACGTCCACGGCCAACTCGGCCATATGGGTGGCCACCGTGGGTTCGTCCACGCGCTTGATGAAATACTGAGGAGCTCGAGCGGTCGAACGTTGAATTTCCACGACTACCAGCCTCCTCCGGTCGAGCCGCTGCTACCGCTGTCGCCGCCCCCGCCGCCGCTATTGCTGCCACTGCTGGCCGCCGCTGCTGCATCCGCCGCCGCCTGAGCCGCCGCCGCGGCGGCTGCCGCCTGGCGGGCTTCTTCATCGCGCTTGGCCTGAGCGATGGCTTCGGCCGAGGAAACCATCGACTGATAATGGCTGTATTCGCTCGATTCCACGCTGGAAGCCTGACTTTCGGCCGAAGACGCGTAACTGGAAGCCGATCTGGCCTCGCTGGTGGCTCCTTCGTAGTCCTGCGAACCCATTCGCGAGCGCGCGTTGGACAACTCGCTGCGGGCACTGCTCACGCTCGAATAAGCGCCCGAAAGCAGGCCGGAGTTGACCGAGTAGCTGACGCTACCGTAGTCGCTGACGTAGGTGCTCCAGCTCTGACTGGAGACCGAGCTGATCCTGGACTCGGCCGAACTGATATCCGAAGAAGCCGAGCTGATGGCCGAGTTGGCTTCGCTGAAGGCCTGGTAATCGCTGGAGATAGCCGATTCGGCCTGCATGCGCAGGTTCTCCACCACCGCCAGCGCCGCCTTGGCCGCGTAGGGATCGGCCGGTTTGGCCATGACCACCGACTTGACCTTGGCGACTTCGGCCTGGGCCTGCTGCACCAGACTTTTGGCGTGACTGCGCACATACTCGGCGCTGGTCTTGCTCTGGGTGCTTTGAACCCGCCCGTCGAGAGCCTTAAGCTCACTTTCCGCGTCGGCCTGATGCTGATTGAGAGCCGCCTCCGAGGTGGTGATGGCTTCCAAATTGGCTTTGGCGATCTTGAGTTGGGCATCGCTGTCGGTCAACTGGTCGCGCGAAGTCAGAAGGTAGGCGCGCTCGTAGTTGCTCTGGGCCTGACCGTTGAGCGAACCCGAGGTTTCCAGCTGATCCTGGGCCTGGGTCAGGTAGTCGGCCACGGTGCCCACCTTGGAATTGGCCTCGGAATGCACTTCGGCCGCCACCAGTTTCTGAGCGCTGGGCAGATAGCCCGCCTGCACGCGCTCCAGAGAGCCCTTATATTTGCTGCCGATGCTCTGGCCGATGTTGTCGCGGCGCGAGGCCCGCTCCTGAGCGGTGGAAGTGTAGTTGTTGAAGGCGTCGCGCGTCTGCTTGACCAGATCGTGGGCCGTCTCCGTCTGCGTGCGAATGTTTTGCAGCAGCGTGCCGGCTTCTTCGACCTTGCCCAGGTCCAGGTTGCCCTTGATGCCATCCCAGTCTTTGTGGGATTTCTCGGTCTGGGTAGTGGGATCGCGGTCGGGCTCGCGCAAGACCTGATCGGGCGTCCCCTGGGCAAAGACTCCGGCCTGCTGCAGCGCCTTGGCCAGACCCTCGCGGGCGGTTTGCACGTCGGATTCCGCGTCCTTGATCAGTCCCGGCGAGACTTCGCGGCGCTCCTTGTCCTGCTCCACGGTGGTTTCCACGCGGGCCTGCAGGGCGGCGATGGATTTGCCCAGGTCGGCCACCCCTCCGGCCACCGGCTCGCTCACGGCCTTCTCGCCGGTGCGATCGAGAGCAATCGAATATTCATCTTTCTTGGAGTGGGCCCAGGCGGTTTGCACGTCGTTGGCCAGCAGCACCTCATCAGCCGCCTTCAGGGCAGGCAGCAGGTTGGCGCGCGTGTGCTCTCCCAACTCCACGATCTGAGCTCCCTCGCTGGCCATGCGCTTGCCCACATCGCCGAACTCGTTCCAGGCGCGCACCGGGTCTTTCCCTTTGACCTCGTTGCCCTTGTCGATCAAGCCCGGTTGGCCCTCGGCACCCAGCACGAAGGGCATCAAACGCTTGCTGACCGAGGCGGACACGAACAGTCCGTCCTCCTTGCCGGATTCCTGCAGCTTGAGTGAGCGCTCGTTGACGCCCTGGGCCTGGCTCTTGACCTCATCCAAATAGCGCGAAACTTCGCGGCTCTTGGTCTGAATGGTGGTTACCAGACCGTCGTTCTTGGCGGCGCGCGCTCCCATCTGGTCGAGCACGCCCTGCAGCGTCTCTTCAAAAGGCTGGGCCGGCACGTTGGCCAGAATCTGGTCGCGCCAGGCTTCCGCCGGGGTGCCCTTTTCCAGTTCCACCCGCTTGGAGTCGCTCAGGTCGAAGGGCAGCTTCTGATCGGCGCTGGTGAGCAGCTCGACGGCTTTCTGGAAGTTGCCGGTGGCAAACAAGTTCTTCAAGCGCTGCCCCAACGTCTTGCCGGCGATCATGCTCTTGGCCTCGGCGATAAACTTCTCGCCGCCGCCCATCAGGGCCAGCGAATCGGCCGTGCTGGCCACCAGTTCGTTGGCCATCTTCTGGGTCATGCCGGTGTACTGCGAGACGTCCTCAAAAGACTCCGCGTTCATGATGCGCACCAGCTCTTTGGACTTCTCGCCCAGCTTGGCCAGCGCCTCATCCACTTCGCCCTCGGCCTCGCCCTTTTTCTTGCGGGCCCGATGATTCAGTCCGATGCCGGTTACCAGCAGCACCGCCGCCAGCGCTCCACCGCCATACATCTTGACGTTCTTGATGGTGGCCGTCTCCGACTTGGAAGCGGCCACCTTGTCGACGGCGCTCTCGGAAAGCTCGGTGGCGCGGTTCAGATGATGCTGATAGTCGGTGTTGCCTGCCGCATAGCTGGCCTGGTAAGCCTTCAACTCGTCTTTGGCGGCCTGCACGTCGCGGCGCGCGGCCTGGGCCGGGCCGTTGTCTTCCAGTCCGGAGAGCTGCTGCTCGGCCTTGTCCACCAGACCCTGGGCCTGCTGAGCCAGGGCGGGCGCCTGGTTGAAGGTGTTGAGCGCCGAGTCGTAACTGGCGATGGAACGCTGCACCGACTTGGCCAGGTCGGTGGCTTCCTGATAGCGGTGCTGGGAAACGGCCGCCTGGGCCTGATCCAGCTTGGATTTCCAGCCGTTCACGTCGGGACTGCCCAACGTGCCGCCTGTGCCGTGCTTGCTCTGAAAATCCTTGACCTTGGGTTCGATGTTCTTGAGAGCGGTCCGTCCCGCGTCCACGCTGGTCTGAGACCCCTGCACGTAATTGGTGATGTAGCTATCGACGCCCTTGTCGATCTTTTGCAGCACCCCGCTGAGAGCGGTGGGCACGTCTTGCCCCGCCTGGATCCCCTGCACGTAGGTATTGAAAAGTTCCCGATTCTGCAGCGTTTCCCGGTCCACGAAGTTGCCTTCGCCTACCCCGGCGTCGTCGAGCAACTGCTCGGAACGCATGAACATCGCCCGGTCTTTGCCGGTACGCTGGATGAAGTCCTGATCGGTGGTGTGGAAGTAAATCATGAAGACTTCGCCGTTCTTCTCACCGGTACGCTCATCCACGTTACTGGTGAAGGCGGCGCTGTTGCCGATTCCCTTGGAAAGCACGTGGTCGTCATGGCGAATGTTGTCGCTGTTGGCCACCAGCACCAGGTAGGCGTTGGGATGCTCTTTCATGACCGACTGAAATTTAGCGTAATCGGCCGGGCTCAGATCCTGACCCTTGAACTGCGGGTTGCCGACCACGTAGAGCTGGCGCCCGGCCTGGAATTGATTGACCACCTGCTGGGTGGTGGAGACGCGCACGGGCGTCTGGTCGCGGTTGGGCAGACTGGCCCGCACCGCTTCGGCCAGCGTCATCGGCTTGTTGGCGTTCACCGGGGCCGTGCGTACCTGAGCCGTCTGGGCCTGAGCCGCGCCCGCCAGTCCTACCACGCCGGTCAAGGTCAAAGCCGCGCCCAGACCGACCTTACGGGCGACCTCGGCCAGACCTTGGGGCTTGACCTGAGGGGTCTCGGCCGGCTTCAGCGCATCCAGCTTGGGAGGAGCGGCCAGACGGAACTCGCTGCCGCGCGCCCAATCCACCGAATCACTGGGAATGGTGGCCTGACTGTCGGCGCCTTTCTGGGTCAGCGCCGGCGGGCGGCTGGCCAAAAGTCGGCTGGTGGAGGCGAGTTTGTCGATCATAGGGGGCAATTCTGCTTACCCCTGCTCATGTCCGCTCACAAATCGTTAACAAAATGTCTATAAGCCGGTAACTTCCCGGGCGTTATTGCAACGTTGCTCAATCACGACAAAGTGATCCAAATTGTTAACAGACGGTCAAAGTTGCGGAAATCCGGGAGAGCTACACTGGTTGCAGATGAACATCGCCAGCCTTCCAGCCAACACGCCGCTCCTGCGCTCGAACAAAACGAGTGCTCCTCAAGCCGCCGTGACCGAGGACGCCAGCCGTTGCTGGAAGCCCACCTCGGAATGGGCCGGCCGTTTGGTTCTGCCCAAGGCGGGCGATCGTCGCGAGGGCGGAGTCTACCTGGAAGTCCTGCAGGCCCCCGGCCAGCACGCCGGCCTGAAGGGCAAGAAAGTCTGGCTCAACTTCCAGGAAGCCGGCTGGGTCGACCGGGTCACCACCGACGTCGAATTCTCCCAACGCACCGCCAAAAGCAAGGCCATGGGCCACGTCCACCCGGACCGTATCAACGGCTGGAGTCAGGTCTCTCCCCTGGAAAGCCTGGCCGGAGCCCGTCCCCAGGACGACGTGCTGGTCAGCCTCAAAAACCCCAAACTGGTGGGCGGCGAGCTGCGCATCGAGCGCGAACCGGTCCAGGTTTCCGGTACCCACAAAGCATTGGTCACCTTCGAAGAAAAGATCGACGCCCACACCTGGAAAGTCCGCCACTACAACCCCGAAACCAAACAGTTCGACGGCCCCAGTCAGGAAGTGCGCACCCACGGACGCAGCGACCTGGCCCCCATGGCCGACCGCCGCACCAACACCAAGGGCTGGTATCTCTACGCCGAACCCGACCCCAAGGGCACCATGATGGTGGCGGCCCTGGAGCCCAAAGAACTCTTCGACCTGCCCCCCGACCAGATGGTCCGCGGCCAGCAGTCTTCCTCGCACTACCTCAGAAACGAAAACTGGCGTATGGAGCCGCAGTGCAAGGGCCAGATGGGCAAAACCCTTCTGGTTCCTTCCGAATCCTCTCAGGAGGCCGTTCCCGCCCTTTCCAGCAAGGCTCAGGAGCTTTTCAAACTCGGCGATCAGGCTCTGGTGCTTCACCTCTTCGGTGGCGCCGTGGGCGCGCCCGCGATGCTGGGTATTTTCGCCGGACACTTTTCCTTCGGACTGGCCAAAGTGGTGCAGGACGAATTCACTCAGGAGCCGCGCTTCGATGTCGAGTACAAGCAAGTTTACGCCCACAACCGCGGTGGCGTGATTTCCGGCAGCCAGCAGTGGCACGCCTATATGGGCGACACCACTCGTGGCTACCTCTACGACCGTCCGGTCACCGATGCGCTCATTCCCATCCCCGAGCTCTTCGACGGTTCCAAAGGCTCCGTTCCCTCCGACATGCTCGAGCAGCGACTGGAAGAAATCATGGCCCGCTATCGCTCCGGCCACGGCGACGGGTCCTCTCAGGTGACGGCCGCTCAGAACTGCTCCCAAGATTCCTCACAGGCGCTTTACGCCGCCGGTTCCGACTGGAAAAAAGCCATCGCCGACGGCAAGCTCAATCCCGGACTGGAAACCGTGGCCAACGAACTGGCCAGCCACCTCACCCCTCTGTTCGGCCTGGCTCCCCGCGAATGGCAAAAGACCGCCAACAACGAGAAAGTCGGTCAGCACACCTTCCGCTGGATCCCGGCCTTCAAATCGCCCAAAACCATTCTGCCGCGCAAAAACTTCGAAGCCCTGGCCGACATGGCTCTGGATAAAGGCCGCCCCGTGATGCTGGTCAAAACCGACGTGCTGGGCGCCGACAACCCCGAGACCATCCCCTCCGCACCTTTCGGCTAGCGGTTCAGCAATCGGTATCTCTTCCGGCAAGGAGGCACGCTCCGGCGCCGAAGATATGGGGGCATGACCCCGCTGCAGGGACTGAAGACGAGCCCCATCCTGCCCACTCCCGTCCGAGGGGTGGCGGCGCCGCCCGTACAGCCACAGCCGCAAGCACCGGTTCCCAGCGAATCCTACACGCCCACCCCGACCCCCGTCGCGACTCCGGCGCCTGCCCCGACCCCCTCGGCGCCCACCGCTCCCCCACCCGAGCCACCACCTACGCCCGCCAACCACGCGCCCGTGACTCTCCAATGGGAAGACAAGGTCAACCACGAGGGGGTGCCCTTCCAGCAGCGCCCCGTTCCCGCCGAAGACGGAGGCAAGGACTGGCGCGAAATCCTCTTCAAGGGCCACCAACCTTTTCAACTGCGCACGGTCGCCGCCAGTGACGGCGGACCGGCCTGGACCGAAAGGCGTTTTCCGGGCCAGGCGAAGGAAGCCTACATCGAGCGTAGAGTGCCGTCCCAGGACGGCGGTCCGGACTGGACCGAGAAAAAAATAGGCGACAAACCCGTGCAAAAAACCCGCACTGTTGCCTGCCCGGACGGCGGACCCGCCTGGAAAGAAACCGTCGGCAGCAGCGGCGTTTCCAGCAAATCTCGCACCGTCCCGGCCAGCGATGGCGGAAACGCCTGGCGCGAAACCGAGAGCAAAGGCAAGCTCACTCGTCAAAGATCGGTGGCCGACAGCGGCGGCAAGGGAGCCTGGAGCGAAATCCATTCCAGCACAGGCCATCACCTCACCCGTCAATACACCGAAGACGGCGTGAAGTGGAAGGAAACCATCAACGGTCAGAACCGGCATCGCTCTCCGGCCGAGGGTGTGGCGGGCATGGCGGCCGCAGCCGCATTAAAGGGCACCGACGTTCTCAGTATAGACGGCCTGGAAATCAAAATTCACGGCGGAGCCAGTCCCACCCAACTGGCCCTGCTGCGCACCGCCCTGGAAGCAATGCCGCCCGGCGCGCGCATCTACGCCACCGACATCTCTCTGTGCGAAAATCTCGGCGAAACCTTGACCCCTGAGGGGGAGCACGACGCCGGCGTGGGCGGCCTGGCCGGTTCCACCCAGATCGTCCTCAACAGCCAAAGACTGGAAACCCGGGCGGCGGTGCAGCGCTTGCTTTTCCACGAAGCGGGCCACATCGCCGACAACCAGCTGGGAAGCATCTCTCAAAAGCCTCCCTGGGGAGGCGACACCAGCGTCAGCCGCTACGGCTCCACCAATTCCAAGGAAGATTTTGCCGAGACCCATCGCGTGGTGCTGGCCGACTTCCCCCGCTACTCCTCGATGAGCGCCTCGGACTGGGCCGAAGAATCCGAGTGCGAAAAAAAGATGCACATCGCCGCTCTCTACGGCGCCCAGGTCCCCTCTCTGGAACAGGTCCGCCAGGCCGAGACCCCCGAGACCCTGGAAAAGCGCACCGCCATGGAAGCAGCCAATGCCTTCACCGAAGGCAACGAAATCGGCCGCATCTTCCCCTCCCGCGACGGCGGCCCACCCTGGCGCGAGATGCTCGCGGACGGAGAATCCACAGGACGCACTCGCTTCGTCACCGCCAAAGACGGCGGCCCTCAGTGGAAAGAATTCGAACCCCTCGAGGGTCGCGCCTACAAACGGCGCGAGCTCACCAGTGACGACGGCGGCAAGCCTTGGACCGAATGGCACTTTGCCGGAGGTCAGCCTTACAAGACTCGCATGGTCGAGGCCAGCGACGACGGACCGGCCTGGCAAGAAACCCAACCGTCCGGCTCTCCCGCCTACAAGGAGCGCAAGGTCCTGGCCGAAGACGGCGGCCCGGTTTGGACGGAACGCCTCAACCAGGGATCCGACCCCTACAAAAAAAGAGAAGTCCCCGCCGGCGACGCCGGCAAGCCCTGGACCGAATGGCAGTATGTCGGCCACAAGCCTTTCAAAACGCGTATGGTGGATGCCGAGGACGGCGGTTCTCCCTGGAAAGAGCGCCTCAACGACGGAGCCAAACCCTTCAAGGAGCGCACCGTGGAGGCCGGCGATGGCGGCTCTGCCTGGACGGAACGCTGGACCGAGGGCGCCAAGCCCTATAAAAAGCGCGAAGTCCAAGCCGAGGACGGCGGCGGGGCCTGGACCCAATGGCACTTCGCCGGATACAAACCCTACAACACCCGCATGGTGAAAGCCGAGGACGGGGGGCCCTCCTGGAAAGAAATCCAATCTCCGGCCGGCCACAAATTTACCCGAGAAGTCCGCGAAAATGGCGTGCGCTGGGAAGAAGTCCGACAGGATGGTCAACTGAAACGCACGCGAATGCCTGACGCATGAAGAACATTACCGTATACCCGAGCGATTTAAGTAGCGAAGAGCACGTTCCCGACCGGGACTTCGTGGTGGCCGTCATTTACCCCGAGCAAAAGCACCTGGAAGTCTTCATCGACACCTATGAGCACGACCTGAGAGAACTGTTCACGCGTCCGCTGAAGGCCTATCGGGGCCCCGGTCAGACCCAACAACTCGACCCCTGGACCCGGGAAGGCCTGGAACACATCCTCTTCTCCGCGCTGTTGCCGCTGGGACTCTACGGAGAATTCGAATGATCATCGACGTCTACGGACTCTTGCCCGGAGCCCGCGAAGTGGACACCAGCAAACTCATCGCCACCGTGGAACTCGCCCACGAATCGGGCAAAGTCACCGTTTTTAACGAAGTTCGTGGCCGCATCGTGCGCGAACTCTTCGAAAACGACTTCTGCTCCTTTGTGGCCGAACCCGACGCGGTCACCGACCACAAAGCCTGGACTCCTCAGGCCATCGAGCAAATCCTGGAGGAAGAACTACCCTCCTTCAGCCTGCGCGGCATCATCCGACCCTAGTGCCCTACGATGCGCGCCGCCAGACCGTGTCCTGGCAGCTTGTAGTGAATCAGTTCCTCTAACGCCTCAGGCGACCAGGCAGCCTGAGTTGCGGCCGTATCCGCCAGAACTTCCCCTTCTTGGGTCTGCACCGGTCCCCCCGAAAGAACCAGCAAAGGCTGCTCGAAGAGTCGTCGCAGGATGGTCGCACGACTCTGGTCTACAATGTCCAGGACGCCGCCCCGTTGGGTGGTGGTGACGGTCGCCACGGGCTTGGATTCGTCCAGCTCCGGGCCGTTCTCGCCGGCCTTAAACGCAAAGATTTCAATTCTCATCTCAATATCCTAGCAAACTCAGAAATTGCTGCTTCTTGGCGGCCTGCGGTTCGGCTGCCCACTGCTCCGCGGTCATATTTCGATAACGGTCCAGATCGCCGACCACGTTGGCACCGGTTTCGGCAAAGTCTTCCCGATTGTTGGTTCTGCCGTAGCTGCTCACACTATCGGCATTTCCCCAGGGCGCCTGCGACGATACATTGCCATTGGCGCTATCGAAAAGGTGGGAATATTCGTGGGCCACCAGATCCCGAGCCTGATCGGCATTATTCAAGCTGTCCGCTCGGAAACCGATCGCCCCCTGGTCGGGGCTGGCCAGTCCGGCCACGTTAGCCCGAGGGGAAGGCCTGTTGGCGCTATCCGCATAGCCCAGATCCTTGTCAAAATAAAGAGACTTGGCAACGCCCTGCATGGCTGGGGGCAGCTTCTCGATGCCATTCCTCAGATTGTCCATCTGGGTTTGATTGAGATTCTCCGAACCGTGGGTTTTGATTTCTGCCGGTTTGCCGGCCGCATCGATGTAGCTCAATTTTCCTTCGGGAGTCAATTGCGCATCCTGAGCGGGATTGGTGGGAATCACCGTATGACGGTCGCCCGAGATGCTCTCGGTCTGGGAACGACCTTTCTCGTCCTTGGTTTCTCGAGTCAGATAGGTGCTGCCGTCCACGGGTTTGACCTCAGTAAAGTCGCCCTTGCCGTCCGTGGCGGGCACCGGACGCGTCGAGGTTCCCTTGTCGTCTGGCTTGGACCACTCTCCCGGGGTCCCCAACTGGGAGTTGATCGGCCGGTCTCCACCGGCGCCTCCACCACCGGATAGGCCGGCATCTTGCAACTCCGCGTCCGGCTTCTCGGCGACCGGCTTGCCGCCCAGACTGTTGGCGAAGTTGGGGGTCGATCCAGCCGGGCCCTCCCCTTCGGAAACCTTCACCGAGTCTTTGGGTGCTGAGATCGCGCTGTCACTGCCTCCTGAGCTGGAGGGGGCGCTAGAACTGCTGCTACCGGATGAGGAAACGCCGCCGCCGCCTCCCCCGATGGAAGGGGAAGAGCTTCCCCCACCGACACCACCAATCGCCATAACCCGATTCTCCTTAAGCTCGTTTCCAACAGGATAGCGATTCCGGGGATTAAGTTTCCGTCAAGATCATTAAGATACCGACTTCCTCACGGACGCGACCAGTACGACAACGCCGTCCGGGTGACGGCGCGTGGGGCCGGACTTTTCTTCCCGGCGCCTACCTACCTTGGGCTTTCTCTTGTTCTTGCAGGGCGGATCGCAGGTTCTCGAGGCCGGGTTCGTCGCTCCTGCACTTGGCCAGAGCCGAACGGCAATCTTCCAGCCGGCCCAATTCGAAGTAAGCCCAGGCTTGCCCCGGAGGGTTGTCTTTCCACAACTCCAGAGCCTCCTCAAAGCGGCCCTCCATATAGGCGATCTGGCCGAGTATCCGGGGAGCTTCGGGACTCTCGGGATTGCGCAGCCGCCCCTTTTCGACGAGCGATCTGGCAGCAGCATAATTTTCTAACTCACACTGACGCCAGGCCTGCCAGTAATCAATATCCGGAAAACCGGGTGCGATTTGTCCGAGCATTTCGTAGTAGGCCAGGGCCTGTCCGGGATGCTCCTGGTCGACTTCGCCATTGGCCATTGCCAGAATTCCCTGACAGACTAGCCAATAAAGGAGCGAGATCAGCAAGAAGAGAGCATATACGCGGCATAAAATCCAGGCCATCATTCTGCCACACCCACCGGATTCAGACCCGTCTCCCCAGATGCGTCCTCTGGCTCGCCACGAGACAGCAATTGCTTTAGAATCGCCAGTCCGGCGATGTGGCCCAAGGCCATAAGCTGGGCCTGGACGCAGAACTCCCAGACCGCCGTCGGCCATCCATGAAGAGTGGACGGACCCGCAAATCCCGCGAATTCAAGAGTCTGCGGCACACTCAGACTCCCGATCATGAGAAATCCAGTGAACGCCCCGAAGACCATCCAAAAAAACAGCAGTTTCCAAAAGTGCTGCTTGGTTAATTCGAAGCTCCGCGACATCACGTCTTCTACGGTATGGCCGTATCCAATGGCCAGAGCCGCCCCGACTGAGAGCGAGACCCAGACATACACGGCGGGCAAAATCAGGCAAATCGCCGAACAGAGCAAAGCCAGACCGCTCATCAATAAGTAGCCGACAAGGCGAGGCAGAAGGCAAATTCCCTGCCAGGCGCTGCGCAGAAGGCCCGCCTGATAGCCCGATTCCCTCTGCTGGATCCCCCAGAGGAAAGAGACGGTCCAGGGCAGCAAAAGCAACTCATTCGCTCGAGTAAAATGTTCGCCCCATCCCTTGGCGGCGCTCAGTGCGCCGAAAGGAAGGCCCCAAATCAAGAAAAGCCCGATAAGAAAGCGAAAATGCCGAAATATAAGATCCCGGGTGTCGCGGAGACACTTTCCGATCAAAAAGGCTGGGGGGGCGGTCTGCACGAGCGACATTTCTAACAAATCCGGAAAGTACCCTCCAAAACAAGCGGCGGGTCCGAATCATGGAATGCAAAAGTTGAATAGTTTTCAACTTTTCCCCAGGTTATCCACAACCGCTACAAACGCACTCGAACTGACATTCCTGGGGCCAGATTGCCTTCCGGCATCCCGTCAAACCGTAGCTTGACGGGCACGCGCTGGACCACCTTAACCCAGTTGCCGCTAGCGTTCTCCGGCGGCAGCACGGCGAAGCGCGAGCCGCTACCCGGCTGCAGGCTGTCCACGTGAGCCGGCCAGGTCCGGTTCGGATAGGCGTCGATCACCACCTGAGCCGGCTGCCCCGTTTTCATTCGGGCCAATTCCGTCTCGCGGAAATTGGCCACCACCCACAAATCGTGGGAGACCTCGGCCATCAGATTCTGACCCACCTGGGCGTAGCTGCCCGGCTCGGCCAACCGGCGCGAAACCCGCCCGTCCATGGGAGCCACAATCCGCGTATACTCCAGGTCCAGCCGGGCTCGTTCTAAACCGGCCCGGGCCGAGGCCACTTCCGCCTTGCCCACCTCCACCTCCAGGAGGGCTGCCTGTACTTGCTGAGGGGCGGCGCTGGCCGAGTCCACCTTGCTGGCGAAATCGTGACTCTGAGCCTGAGCCTCGGCCACGTGAGCCTGCGCTTCCGAAACCTGAGACTGACTCTGGCTATAAACCTGCTCGGCCCCGCCCAGAGCCGCCGAAGCCTCGGCAATCCGGGATTGGGCGGCCCTTACTTTCTCTCCGGCCGCTTCGGCTTGTGCCAGCGAAGCATCGTAAGCCGCCTGGGCGTGGTCCAGACTTTCCCGTGGAGAAGCCTCGAGAGCGACCAGCTTGCGAGCCCTTTCCAGGTCCTGACGCGTCTTGACCACCTCAACCCCATAAGCCCGAGCCTGAGAGCGAATCTCCTCATAGCCCACCCGCGCCGAATCCAGCTGCGCTCGGGCCATGGCGATGCGCGCCCGGCTGCTGTCGCTGGCCCGGGCCGCCGTCTCCACCTGGATGCGCGCCCGCTCCACGTTGGAGCGCGACATCTCCCAACTGGACCGCGCCCCCTCCAAACTGGCTCCGGTGGTCACCCTGGCCACCCCGGCGCGCACGCGGGCCGCTTCCAGCCGGCGTAGAGCGCTTTGCAGCGCGGCCTCGGCCTGCAGCACCCGCACCCGATAGTCGGCCGGGTCGATCTCCAGCAGCAACTGGCCTTTCTTCACCGACTGATTCTCCTCCACCAGCACCCGCAGCACCGGACCGCTGACACGCGGCGCCAGTTGCACCACGTGGGCCTCCAAATAAGCGTCATCCGTGCTGCGCCGTGCCTGCTGGTAAATCCACAGGGCGGCGGCCACGGTCAACACCACCAGCACCCCCAGCAACAGAAAGATCTTGCGAGAGGCGGCGTGGGTGCGCGGCTGACTGTTGAGAGCTTCCGAAAAAATCGTGGTCATTGGGGATTCACTCCTAATGCGTAGTTCAGTTGAGCCAGCGCCACCATCTGACGGTAGAGCGCGTTGGCCAGCACAAAGCGAGCGTTGGCATAGTCAGCCTGAGCGGTCACCAGCTCCAAACCCGTGCCCACTCCGGCGGAAAAGCGCACCCCGGCCAACCGGGAAGCCTCGCGACCCTGCTCCACCGCGTCCTGAGCCGTCTTCAGCCGGGTCTCCACATCCTCCACCGCCAGCAGCGCCTGCTTGACTTGAAGGGCGACTTCATCCAATTCTTTTTGCTGTTCCGCGGCCAACTGCAGCTTCCGGTGCTCCAGCGCCTCCACCCGGGCGTCGGTCACGCCTCCGTCGTAAAGCGGGATGGACAGCTCGCCCATCAGCCTGAGACCCCCATACAACATGCTGCCGGCCCCCAGCACGTTATAGTTGACCGAAAGATTGAACTCAGGCCGCATGCCGGAAGCCGCTCCGTTCTGGGCTTCCTGTAGGGCCAGCAGACGGGCCCGCAAGGAAGCCAGTTCGGGCCGGCGATCCAGGGCGATCACCGTCAGCGACTTCAGGTCGCGGCTGGGAACCGGCTCCTGGGCCGCCAGTCCAGGCTGCAGCGACTCTCCGATTTCAAACTCGGTCTGCACCGGCAGATGCACCAGCGCCGCCAGTTCAGCCTGTCGGCTCTCCACCTCGCTGTGGGTCTCCACCACCTGCTGTTGGCGGGTGGATACGGCCAGTTGCGCCTGCAGCACCTCGAAGCGCGTGCCTTTGCCGGCTTCACGGCGCGCTTCCGCCTGGCGCAGAGTCTCGCGCCCTTCCAGCAGCGCCAATCGGCTCACTTCCTCGTTCTCGCGAGCCACCAGGTAGTTCAAAAAGGCACGCTTGCCCAGGAAGACCTGGCGCTGGCGCTCGCGCTCCAGGTTCTGCTGTTCCGACTCCAGCTCGTACCGTTTTTGATGGATGGCCGACTCCAGGCGGCCACCGCTGTATACCGGAATGGTCAGGCCGATGCGACTGCCCAAGACCTGATTGGTGAGCGGCTGAGTGTTGGCCAGCTCGGTGGTGAGCGACACCAGACTGCCGCGCACCAGGTTGTCGGTCACGAACTCATAGCTGGAGTGGATGCCCAGGCGGGGCAGCCGTTCTCCTTCGGCCACACGAACTTCCGATTCGGCGATGGCCACGCCCTGTTGGCCGGCCTTCAGGTCCAGACTGCGCTCGAGAACGACGGGAGCGACTTGCGAATAGCTAAGGTGTATGGGCGGCTCGGCGGGCACGACGCGAGCGAGCAGCAGCAGCAACATGAATTTCTTCATGTCTCGAATTTAAATACATTGCGTAACGAAAATCAATAGGTCTTTTTGAGCATGGACAGGACCAGCCGCGCGATATCCTCTCCAAAGGCCCAATCCAGCGGAGCATGCCGACTCAACTGGCGAAAATACAGAGCTCCGTAAGCCGCCTCATAGACAGGGATAGGGGGAATCTCCTCCAGTTCGCCTCGCCGCAAGGCGCGCACGAACAGCCCTTCCAGCATCTTCCAGCGCCGGCCCATCAGGTTGCGGAAGCCGGCTTCAAAGTCGGCCACCAGCTGCGACTCGAGCAAGATCGCCAGCACCACTTTGCCGCTGGGTCCCGAAAGATAGGTCACCAGGCGCGGAAAGAAGTAGAACAGATCCTTCTCCAGGCTGCCGTGATCGGGCACCTCCAGATCGGGGTTGGCGTCGGTGCGCTCGATATAGGCCTCGGTCAACAATTCGCCCTTGTTGCCCCACCAGCGATAGATAGTCGGCCGCCCCACCCCCGAGCGACTGGCGATGGCCTCGATGGTCAGCGCCGAATATCCGGATTCGTTCACCAGATCCAACACCGCTTGAAAAACAGCCTGGCGCGCTTCTTCGCTGCGCGGTCTACCTTTGGGCATCCGGCCCCTCCTCTTGATTTTCGTTACACAGAGTATTATATATAATCTATGCTTCCTCGAAGACCTCCTGGTTACTGGCCCATGCTGCTGGCTTTCACCTGCTCGGTGGCTATGGACGCCCTGCTCTCGGGCGGGGTCGGCGTGGCTCTCCCGAACCTGATGGGCACCTTCGGAGTCTCGTTTGACGAAGTCAGCTGGGTCTCCACCTTCTACCTGATGGCCGCCGCCGTCATCACTCCTCTCAGCCACTGGCTGGCCGAACTCTTCGGCCGGCGCAACTATTTCATCGGCTCGACCGCGCTCTTCTTACTGGCCTCGCTGGGTTGCGCCCTCAGCCCAAGCTTTTCCATCTTGCTCGTGTGCCGCGCTCTGCAAGGCGCAGGCGCGGCCGCCTTCCGCGCTCGCGCCATGCTGGCTATCACCACCGAGATGCCCGCCACCTATCTCATCGAAGCGCTGGTGCTTTTCACGATGGGCCTTTCAGTGGCGGGAGGAGTGGGCGTGGCCGGCGGCGGCTGGTTGGGCGAATTCGTGACCTGGCGCCTGATTTTCCTGATGCCGGTTCCGCTAGGCATCCTGGGACTGGGCAGCCTGCTGCTCGGACTGGAACCCAAAGACGACCACCGCCCCCTACCGCACGTCGACTGGCGCGGCTTCCTCCTGCTGGCCAACGGTCTCATCGCCCTACAGTGGCTGCTGAGCCGGGGCGAGCGGGAAGAATGGTTTCTTTCTCCCCACCTCACCTTGCTGGCCGCTTGCTCCGCCATTCTGCTTCCCTGGTTTCTCTGGTGGCAACTCCAGCCTAAAAACCCCCATCCCTTGCTCAACCTCAGGCTGCTGCGCGACCGCAATCTCCTCAGCGGCCTGGGATTGGCCTTGCTGCTAGGTCTCTTCATCAACGGCGGCCTCTTTGTGCTGCCCCAGTTTCTGCGCGCAGTGGGAGCGCACGACGGTTGGGCCACCGGCAAGTTGCTGCTGGTCGACGTTTTCGGACAATGGTGCGCTCTCATGCTGGCAACCGTGCTGGCCGGGCGAATCAGCCCGCGAATCCTGCTGGGAGTGGGTGCTCTCTGCTTCTCGACCGCCATGGCCTGCTTGTGCGGCCGCTGGACCTCCGGCATCCCCGACGAAGCGCTCTATCTGCCGCTGTTCTTGCGCGGCGCCTCGCTGGGCTTTTTCATCATTCCGCTGGGTGCCTGGTGCGTGCGCAGCCTGCCTCGCGAACACATCGGCGAAGGCAGAGCCCTCTACTATTTCTCCCGCCACCTGGGCGGCTCGCTGGGAGTCGCCCTGCTTACGCTGTTGGCGGATCGCCGCGAAAGCTTCCACTCCGCCCACCTGGGACAGGCTATTCAAAACTGGAGCGGCTCGCTGGGAGGCTTGCGCTCCCTGCTCTGGCGCGAAACTCAGACCCTGGCTTACCAGGACGTCTTTGTGGCCCTCTTCGGTTTTGGGATTCTCGCGCTCTTGCTCATCCTGGCCTGGAAGCCCAAGAATTAATCGTCCGGATTGCGCTTTTTGCGCCGGGTCTTGGTGCCCTGACCGGAAAGACTCGGATTGGTCAGGAAGAACTCGTGAGCCGAAAACTCGGGCTGGCCCGTGTGGCGCCGATAGGCACCATCCGGCCCGAGGATCCAGCTGTTGCGCGTATCCTTGAGATTCGAGCCCATCACCTGTTCCAGCAACTGGGCGTGCACCGAATCGGTATGAACCGGAATCAGCGTTTCCACTCGAGTGTGGAAGTTGCGCGGCATCCAGTCGGCCGAGGTGATGAAGACCTTGGCTTTCTTGTGGGGCAGCTTATGACCGTTGCCAAAGCAGATGATGCGAGAGTGTTCCAGAAAGCGCCCCACGATGCTTTTGACCCGGATGTTCTCGGAGATTCCGGGGATCCCGGGACGCAGGCAGCAGATTCCGCGAACGATCAGGTCGATCTGCACGCCCGCCTGCGAGGCCCGGTAGAGCGCGTCACACACCTCGGGGTCGACCAGCGAATTCATTTTGGCCCAAATGCTTCCCGGGCGGCCTTCCCGCACATGATTGATCTCGTCGTCGATCATGCTGAGAATGCTCGACTTCAGGTTGATGGGCGACATGGCCATCTTCTCCAACCGATCGGGCACGGCGTAGCCGGTGATGTAGTTGAAGATCTTGCCGACATCGCGCACGATGGCGTCGTCGCCCGTAAAATAGCTGACGTCGGTGTAGGTCTTGGCCGTGATCGGGTGATAGTTGCCCGTACCCAGGTGAGCGTAGCCGCGCAGACCGCGCTGCTCGCGGCGCAGCACCAGCGTCATCTTGGCGTGGGTCTTCTTATCCACAAAACCATAGACGATGTGGGCTCCGGCCCGCTCCAGGTCGTAGGCCAGGCGAATGTTGGCTTCTTCATCGAAACGAGCTTTGAGCTCGACCACCACGGTCACGCTCTTACCGTTCTCGGCCGCCTCCACCAGGGCACGCACGATGGTGGAAATTTTGCTGGTGCGGTAGAGCGTTTGCTTGATGGTGAGCACGTCCGGGTCGCGGGCGGCCTGGCGCAGAAACTCCACCACCACGTCAAAGCTCTCGTAGGGATGGTGAACCACCAGATCTTTGCTGGCGATGGCTCCGAAGAAGTCGCCGCGCCAGTCCTTGATGCGCTCCGGGAAGCGCACTTCAAACGGCTGGAACTTCAGGTCGGGCCGGTCTTCGCTACACAACTGCGACACATCCGAGAGATTGAGCAGGCCGTCGGCCTCGCTCACGTCCTCCTCGTCCACATCCAACTGGCTGGTAATGAAGGCGCGCATGTCGTCGGGAACGCCGGCCGAAAAAGACAGGCGCACCACGTGCCCCCACTTTCGGCCCTTCACTTGCCTGAGGTAGTGCTCGGCCAGATTGAGCTGGCTTCCCTGGCTGGTCTCCACCTCAAAAGCCGTGTCGTTATCGCGTAACACGTGAAACAAACCGTGTCGTTTCACCTTAAAATTGGGATAGATGCGATCGAAGAAAAGCGGAATAGCGTCTTCTAAGGGCAAAAAGCGCTGGTCCACCCAGCGGCGCCCTTCATACGAGCTGTTCCGGCTCAAATCGCGGCGCGGATTGTCCCCCAGACGAATGAAACGCGGCAGGCTGGGCGGCAACGGCAGCAGCGCCCAGAAAGACTTGGTGTCCTTCATTTTCAAGCCCATACAAAGGCCATCGTTGGGAATAAACGGGAAAGGATGGGCCGGATCACAGGCCAGCGGAGTCAAGACCGGCAGGACCTCGGAGCTGAAATAGTTGCCCAGCCATTCCAGGTCGTCCTGATCCAGGTCGTTGACCTGAACCAGACGCAGCCCTTCATCGGCCAACGCTCGTCGCAGGGACTGCCAGGTCTGCTGCTGCTCCCTCACCAGTTCAATGATCTCGGAGTAGATCATCTCCAACTGCTGGGGCAGCGTCAGGCCGTCAAAGGTCAGCTGATCCAGGCCGCTTTCCAAACGCCCCTTGATGTTGGCCACGCGCACCGTGCAGAATTCGTCCAGGTTGGTATCGCTGATGGCCAGATAGCGCACCCGCTCCAGCAGAGGATTGGCCGCGTTCTGCGCCTCCTCCAGCACTCGATAATTGAAGGCAAGCCAGGACAGTTCGCGATTTAAATAGCGCTGACTGACGGGCAAAGAGGAAAGGGGAATCTCGCTGGAGGGGACTTCTTCCGAACTATTGAGCAATTCCATAGCCGGGGCAGCTTCGCGCCCCGAGCCCAGAATCCGTCTAACTGGCGCGGAAGAGTTTGCGCACCCACTTGGGAATCTTTTGGTCCAACGCCTGATAGCGCTGCTGCCATTCCAGGGCTTCGCGCTCGTGGTGGCGACTGTCGCGTTCCGCTTCCTCGGCCCGCTGCATCAGCTCAGTTTCGCGATTGCGGGTGGTCAGGGCCAGCTGGAAAGCCTGCTTGAACAGTCCTTCGGCCTGCTGCATGGAATCGATCAGCTGGGCCATGGTGGTGGCGATAGGCGCCGACTCCTGAGTTTCTTCCGTCTCTTCTTGCTTGGGCGGCTCCGTCTTTTCGGGCCGAGTAATCGCCACCGGCACGTCCATCGGCGATCCAAGATCGGCCACGGGCATCGGTGTGAAGGGATTTCCCGCAGCCGGGACTACGTTGGGCAGCTCAAATTTCATCATGCCCTTCTGATTGCCCTAAGAGCACCCATGTCCTCGGAAGTAAGATGAAAAAAATTCACGCAACAGGGAACCCCGATTGCATACAGTATCGACACGGATGTCCAAGTCCGATTTGCTGGCCCTCTTCCGCCTGACCGGACACGTGCTGCTGCTGGCCGCCGTGCTGCTCCGCCTGGTCTTTTTTTGCAGCGCCGGACTGCGCAGCAAATACAAGGAATATCGCTTCTTCGACATTCCGCTGGCCATCGGCGTGGCCATGCTGCTCACCAGCCACTTCGTGCTCAGCCTCTTCTACGTGCCCAGCCGCTCCATGCTGCCCACCCTGCAGGTCGGCGACGGCATCGCCGTCAACCGCCTCGGCTACCGCTGGCGCGCTCCCAAGGTCGGCGACATCGTCGTCTTCGACCTGCCCCCCAACCGCCCCGGCGGCGGCCAGACCCTGGTGAAACGCATGGCCGCCGACGAAGGCGACATCATCCGCATCGAGCGCGGCCTGCTCTACCGCAACGACCAGCTCGACGCCACCGTCAGCGTCAGCACCGAAGCCGCTATCAAGGAACACAAAATCGCCCCCGGCTGCATCTTCGTGCTGGGCGACAACCGCACCATGTCCATGGACTCGCGCGCCTACGGCGATGTCAAAAAAGACTGGCTCTACGGCCCCGTCGTCTACCGCTACTGGCCCCCCTCCCGCATCGGGGGAGTCAAGTGACCCGCCGTCGCTTTTCCGTCAAAGAATACGCAAAAATGGGTGATGCTGGAATCTTCGCCCCCGGCGAGCGGGTGGAGTTGCTCGAGGGGGAGATCATCGCCGTGAGTCCACAAAATCCCAGACACGCCCGCCGCATCAGCCGCATCAACACCCTGTTGGTCGGGCTCTTTGGCAAAACCCACGAAATCCGCGTCCAATTGCCACTTACCTTGAGTAAAACCAGTGAACCGGAACCCGATTTTGCCCTGGTCAGTTTTCAAGAATCCGACGCGGCCAAACGCCACCCGGCCTGCGCCGACTGGGTCATGGAAATTTCCGACACCACCCTCAGCCTGGACCGCAACAAGAAGGCCCGTGTCTATGCCCAGGCCGGCATCCGCGACTACTGGATCTTGAACATGCAGAAAAAACGTCTGGAAGTGCGGCGCCAACCGACGGAAGAGGGCTATGCCAGCCTGACTCTGCTCTCCCCGGATCAATCCCTGGGCTTGCTGGCCTTCCCCGAAGTCGAACTCAAAGTGGCCGACCTGCTGGGTGACGATTAGGGTCTCACGAAAAAAAGATCAGGCTCGCCAGAAGGATTCACCCCACGCCACGACAATAGTGGGAACCGTGACCATCGCCCTGAAAACCCAAGAAATCACTTCGAAAAAGCGCTACCAGCCCGAGTCCGGCCCTATCAGCGGACTGATTACCGGGCTCGAACGCGGCAAAGGCGGCCTGCGCAGCCTGACCGTGGAGACCGTGCGCGGCACCTTCGAAGCCCGCCTGGCCAAGGATCTGCGCGAAGGCCTGGCCGCCGAACTGGACGAGGGCATGGCCGTGCGCCTGTGGCTGCGCGTCAAAGGCTCCAAAATCAAGGCTCAGCTGGTGGTGCCGCTGGAAGCCAAGCAAGTGGTCTACACCGGCTCTCGCGAAGCCTGCATCTGGGTCTGCACCAGTAAAAGCTGCTGCCGCAAAGGCGGCACCGAGCTGCTCAAGTCCCTGAAAAAAGCCGCCGAAGAAAACCCCGAAGTGCAGGTCAAGCAGTGCGGCTGCCTGGGCGCCTGCAAAAAGGGCCCCAGCCTGAAAATGCGCGGCGACAAGAAAGTCTACCAGGTCAGCCCCGGCGCCGCCCCCGACTGGCTCAGCGCCGCTCTAAACCGAAATTAACCATTTCGGGGTCAGCAGCCAGCGCAACTCGCCCCGTCCCGGCTCGCCCTCCAGCAGCGCCAGACCGGACTTCTTGAAGCCGAAGACCGGCTCGCTCAGCCCCATGAAGCGCGCGGCCAACAGCGACAAATCGGGCTCATGCCCCACCACCATCAGATCGCCGCAAGGCTGATCCCGCAGCCAGCCAAAAGCGTCCTCGCCGGGGGCCAGCGCGTCGCAGCGCCGCACCGGCAAATCCAGCACTCGCGCCGCGATGCGCGCCGTCTGACGGGCGCGCACCAGCGGGCTGCTGAAAATGATCATGGGGGGCTCAAAATGCCGCACGAAGTGCCGGAGCACCCGTCGGCAGCGAGCCCGTCCCTCCACCGTCAGACGCCGCTCGAAGTCGGTAGTGACCAACTCCTCGGCGATGGCGTGGCGCAGGATGTAGAGCTTCAAGCTTCGTCTTCGACGAGTTCCTCGATCTCGCCCTGGGGCCAATCCCACAACTGCTCCCAATCCAGATCCTGTAAGTGGATCCGGCCCAGAGCCTGATGACGCTCCTTCAACAGGCGATTGACCACGCGGGCCTGCGTTTCGCGGATGGGCGGCGACTGCACCCAGTGAAAGTCGAGATGACAGGCCAGCACTTCCAGATCCTGAAGGTGTCCCAGGGCGTCGTGCAGCTCCTTGATCTTGGTCCAGCCGTCGTTGTGGTCGAGGCGGGTTTCCCAACCGGCCGCCGCGTAGACCTCCGCCTGATAGCGGAAGGTCTTCATGGCCACGCGCAGGGCGTGGTACGAGAAGCTGTTGTCCGGGTCGACCTCGTCAGCGTGCGACATGGCCTGCAGTAAGCTCTCCCAAATGGAGCGCGAGAGCATGTCGCGGACGCTTTCTTCATCCTCCAGCAGTCCGGCCAGCAGCGCGTCCACCATTTCCAGGCGCTTTTCCAGTTTGGACGGTTTCACCAGCTTCAGCTTCTTCTTGGCCTGCTTGATGACCGTGGGCAACTCGGAAGTGCGCTCGGTCAGATAATCATCCAGCAAAGGCTCGTCGCACAGCCACTCCAGCTGCCGCTGCAAGTCGCGCAGCACGCCCAGGCTGCGACGCACTTCCTTGAGCTTCTTGCGCACCTTCTTGACCGGTCCACGCCCTACCAGGGACGAGAACAGGTCCAGGGTGGAGCTCAGTTTGCGGCTGGTCACGCGCAGTTGATGAACATTGTCGGGCGTCAGCTCGTCTTGGGCCGCCTGCAGATAATCCAGGAAGCGCCGCCCGTGACGATAGAGAGCGAGACGCAGTTGAGCGCCATGGCCCTCCCCAAAATCCGGAAGCTCCTCGGCCTCTTCTTCGACTTCGGCCTCGACCTCCGCTTCGGAGACTTCCTCGACCTCGACGGTCTCTTCGACCGCCGGCTCGGTTGCCGGTTCTTCGGCCTGGGGTTTACGTCTTCTGGTTGCCATGGATGCCTCCGCTCATTTTCAAGGGGGCGGCTTCTTGCTCTCCGCGGCAGCGACCTCCAGCTTTCAGTCGATCACCATTTTCACGCCCAGGGCTTTTTCGAAAGGCGCCAGCTTGGTGGCCACCGCCCAACGCTCCAGCAGCAGATCGCCCTCGCCCACCAGCGTCAGCTGCACCTTGCTCTTGTTCAGGCGCACCAGAATCTGACCCACCATCCCACCATGCTCGGCGTCCAGAGCCTCGGCCAGGCGCAACAGGGCCGAGAGCTTCACCACCAGGTTGCGCTCTTCGAAGGTCAGGTTGCGGAAGAGTTCGTGCTGCACGCCCGGCTCGGCTTTGCGGTGATAGCGCGCGATGGCCGCCACCAGAGTGCGCTGCTGAGTAGTCAGACCCACCAGCGGACTGGACATGATGATGTAGTGACTGTGCTTGTGATGGGCCGAAAAGTTGATGAACTTGCCCACGTCGTGCAACCAGGCCGCCGCTTCCAGCAGCACCCGATGGGTAGGCGTCAGTTTGTGAATCGGCTGCAGCGGGTCAAACAGCTGCAACGATAGCTCGGTCACCTTGCGCGCGTGCGCTTCGTCAAAGTCGTACTTGCGCCCCAGTTGCAGCACCGAGGACAGCACCTGCTCGCGCTCCAACCCGTCAGGCCGCTGCCCCAGCACCTGAAAGCGCAGGTCCTCCAGCAAACCGTCTTTCAGGCCTACGTGCGGCACCACCAGCGAATCCATCTTCAACTGGCGCATCAGCGTCTGCAGCACCAGCAAGGCCGGTAGCAAGACGTCGGCGCGGTCGATGCGCAGGTTCAGCTTCTTCTGGCGCTCCTCCACCGACATCGACTCGAGCAGAGCCACGATATGATCCAGCTCGCTGAGGCTGACGACATCGTTGCTCGGCTTCTGGAAAAGCCGTTGAGCCAGGTCGCCCAACTCCTCGGCATTGCCCCCCGTGGCCACGAACAGATCCACCTGTTGCTGCTGCAGCCAGTAGTCCACCCAGCTGCGCGTCGCCTCCACGTACTCGCGGGCGCGCCGCGAGAAATCCTTGGAGCTACCGCCCAGGCGCTGCAGCATGCGCACCGTGCCCATCTTCATGGATTCGAGCGCCTGCACGCGCCCATCTTTGCCCAAAATCAGCTCCACGCTGCCGCCGCCGATGTCCACCACCAGCACGGTGCGGTCACCCAGCGGCAGACGTCGACTGACGGCCATATAAACGACGCGCGCTTCTTCTTCGCCGGCCAGCAACTGCAGGTCGATGCCGCTCTCCTTGCGCACCGTCTCGAGAAACTGCTTGCCGTTGGCCGCTTCGCGGGCGGCGCTGGTAGCCACCGCCGTGTATTGAGTGACCTCCAGCTTCTCCATCCATTCGGAAAAGGAGCGCATGGCGCTGACGGCCTTCTTCATGGTCCCGTCGGAAATGGCCTGATTGCCAAAAACGTCGCGCCCCAATCGCACCGGACTGCGCAACGTCTTGATGGGCTTGAGCACAAAGCCGGGCAGCAATTCCGCTACCTGCATACGCAGAGCGTTAGACCCCACGTCGATGGCCGCCAGTCGGGTGGGAGTGGACTTCACCGGGGACTTCTTAGCCATCCGCCAGCTCCTTGAGCACCCGCCGATAACCGGCGGTGGCCTCCGCGCGCCCGGCATGCTTACCAGCCTCCAGCAGCGGCCGGCCGGCGCGCCACACCTGGGCCAGCGACTCACGGGGCGCCGACCAGAGCAGCTGAGCCAACAGCCATTCTTCGGAATCGCACACCAGGGTCGGATGATTCAGGTCAAAGCTCAGCATATCGGCCCGCAAGCCCGCCTGCAAACGGCCACAAGGCTGCATCAGCGAACTGGCTCCACCGGCCGTCAAGCTCTCCCACAGCCAGCTCTCCATGGTGCCCGGCGGATGATCGAGCACGGCCCGCTGCTGCTCCACCAGTCGCAGGTGATAGTCCAACTGACGGGCGTCCTCCAGAGGATCGATCTGACACTGAGAGTCGGTGCCAAAGGTAAAGCGAGTCCCCGCCCTACGCAACTGACGAGCCGGCACCACTCCATCCCCCAGGTTCCTTTCCGTGGTCGGACAACTACACACATGACTCGACCCCAGCGCCGTCATCTCGGCCGCCCCCAGATGAATCGCGTGCACGGCCGTGAAATCCGGCCCCAGAATGCCCTTTTCGGCCAGATACTCCACCGGACGCAGGCCGGTCTCGGCCTCGCATTGCTCGATTTCCTTGACCTGCTCGCTGACGTGCATATGCAGCGGCAGCCCGTGTTCCCGGGCAAAAGCAGCCAGCGGCGGCAACCAGTCCAGCGGCACGGCGCGCACACTGTGTGGCGCCAGGCCCACTTCCAGACCGGCCTTGCGTAAACGCAAAACCGCCTCGCAAGACTCCTCCCAACTGCGATCCAGAAAGCGAATCTGCAGCGGATTCGGATCCACCTGGTAGCCGGAACGCCCGTAGGCGCAGCGCAGCAGAACGATGCCTACCCCGGCCCAGTCAGCGGCCGCCTTGAGGCGTAGCGCCAACTCGTCGGGATTTTCGTAGCGCGTGCCGTCCGGTTGATGATGCTGATAGTGAAACTCGCCCACGGTGGTGATACCCGCCTCGGCCATCTCCAGGTAGAGCAGCCGCGCCACCTGTTCCAACTGGTCCGGATTCAGCCGCATGGCCGCCTTGTACATCAGCTCGCGCCAGCTCCAAAAATCGTCGCTGGGTCGATCCGGGTGGCGATATTCGGTGCGCCCCCGAATGGTGCGCTGAAACGCGTGGCTGTGGGAGTTCACGAAAGCGGGCAGCAGCGCCTGACCCACCAGCCGCTCGGCTCCACCCCGAGCCGGTCCCAATCCGGCCACCAGGCCATCGCGCACATCGATTTGCCAGCCGGACCGCCAGCCCGACTCGGTCAACAGCCAATCCGGCTCTAAACTCAAGCTACTCATAGCTCGCCGATTTGTCGCCACGCCGGGCAGGCCCTGCCCAATTGACGCTTCTTAGCAGCCGGATTAAACTAGTCAGGAGACCAGTCAGGAGGAGGCGCCGATGGACGCATGGCCGGTGCAAGACGCCAAGGCAAGATTCAGTGAACTGCTGGACGCCTGCCTGGAAAGAGGCCCGCAATTGGTGACTCGACGCGGCACCGAAGCCGCCGTGCTCGTTCCCATCGCGCAATGGAAGCAGATGAAAGCCTCGAGCAAACCCGACCTCAAACAACTGCTGCTCGGCACCGAGTGTTTCGAGATTCCCATTCCCGCGCGGGGCCGCCTGTCCCGACGCCGGCCGCCGGAATTCTAGCGCTTGTTTTTGCTCGATACCAACGTAATTTCCGAGCTACGAAAAACTCGCCCTCACGGAGCTGTGATTGCGTGGCTTGAGACGATTGCCAGTCAAGACCTTTTTCTGGCCGCTGTCACTCTTGGAGAGATACAGAGCGGCATTGAAATCACTCGTGAGCGTGACCCGGAAAAAGCTCTGGCTATTGAGAAGTGGGCCGATCAACTGGTGGAGTCCCAGCAAGTCCTGGCCATGGATGCGCAAGTCTTTCGAATCTGGGCCCAGCTCATGCATCGAAAATCCGACACGTTGCAGGAAGACGCCATGATTGCCGCCACAGCCATCTGTCACCGTCTGACGGTAGCGACACGGAACGTGAAAGACTTTGCCAGCTTTCCGGTAAAAGTCTGCAATCCGTTCGAGCACCGCCGCGAACCAACTACCCGCTGACCGGCACTCCGCCGCCGGTGCTGGGCGCACCCACCACCGAATCCTTCAGCTTGTCGAAGAAACTGCCCCAGAACGAGGGCTTGTCCGTCTCCTCATAGTGAATGCTGGAGAACCAGGAGTTGAACTCCTTGACCGTCACCGAAAACTGACCGTCGTGGTCGCCGTCGCGGGCTTTGCCGTCGGCGTCGCGCGGCTCGTTGCCCTCGGGATCCTGGAGACGTACCCAGGCGAAGTTGGGGTCATAGCCGATGACCGCGTAGGAATGATTGCGCGTCAGCCCCGGCACCTGCGCATCAAAGCCGCTGCGGCCGGCGATCACCACCTGGTGCTTCTCCATAGCGCTGTCCAGCTTCTTGCGTAGCGTGGCCTCGGAAGTGGTCATCATCAGGTCCTGATCGACCTTATGGCCGGTCAGCTTCTGCACCGCTTTGGACGGCTTGAGACTACCGATGGTGCCCAGCTCGCGCGACAGAATCGTCATCCAGGCGCCGTTCTGATAGGCGCACGAATGAGTCAGCAGCTCGCGGTCGGTAGGCATCGACACGCAGCGCTCTTTCTCGCCGGGCAGGCGCAGCACCACGCCCTTGTCGGTTTCGCAAAGCAGCTGCGTGAGCGCCTCGGGACGCTGCTGAGCCAGCGAGATACAGGTGGAAGTGAGCACGCAGTTCTGCTCCTTGCCCTGCAGCACGGCCTGGAAGTCTGGTCCGCCCTGGGGAAACAGGCTGCGGGGCGTGCGCAAGCGCTCCAGATTGTCGCGATAGCGCGCTTCCAGTCGCTCGGCCCCGCCGGCCTGTTCGTACTTGTCCAGGGCGGCGGGGGTCAGCTCGTGACCGCCGACCTGACCGGGCAGATCTTTGGCCACGGCCAGCACGGCCAGATCTTCCCCGCTCAGCTTAGGGTTGGCATAGAGCTTTTCCATGTCGATGGCGCTAAGACTGGAGCGTCCTTGGGACCAACTGCCGAAACGGTCGCGGATAGCCTGGCTGAAGGGGGTTTGAGTAATCATTTTCCATCACCAGTTTAGCCGCACCGCAACTTAAGAAAGCAACAAACTTGTAAACGCTCCCCCCGGTGGCGCTTACTTTTTGCGAGACTTGCCGGCTCCGCCCACCCAGTTGCTCTTGTCGCCCTTCTTGTTCACCGGCTTACGACCGTCCGCGGCCGCGGCCGAAGAAGCCGAAGGACGGCCCGGTTTGCCCGCCTTGGGGAAGCCTTTCTGGGGCTTCTCGCGGAACTTATCGCCTACCGGTTTCGGGCCGCTTTCGCGGAAAGGCTTGTCGCCGCCAGCTTTCGGTCCCTTGAAAGGCCTGTCTCCACCGACCTTGGGACCCTTGTCGCGAAAGGGTTTCTCGCCGCCGGGACGGGGTGCGCGGTCGCGAGCCGGTCTCTCACCCGCCGGGGCTTCCGCGGCAGGCCCACCGGCCGGTTCATAGTTGCGCTTGGGACGCTTGTTCGCGGGCGGCCCGTCAAATTTCGGGGCGAACGGCTTGTCGCCAAAAGAAGGCTTGCCGGCAAAAGGCTTACGGCCCTTGCCGGCGGCCGTGCCGGCCGGCGGCGAGGTCAGGTCGACTTTGACCCGCTTGCCCTTGATGCGAGCGCGGCGCAGATCCAGGATCATCTTGTCGGCCTTATCCGACGGGATTTCCACCAGGGTGCGGTTGTCCTCGATGTGAATCTTGCCCAGCTCCATCTTGCCGAAGCCGGTTTCGGTGTGAACCACCTGCAGTAGCTCGGCCGGGTTCATGCCGTCGCGGCGACCCACCGAGACGCTCATCCATACGTAGGACTTGGAAACCGGGGCCAGGTCATCATCGCCGTCCTCGGCCATGGCGCTGTAGCTATCCGCCCACAAGGCCTGCAAAGCGGCCGCGGCCACAACCTTCGGGTCGAAGCTCTTGGACAGGCTCTCCACCAGCTCCAACTGCTCCTGGCATGCCGGGTCTTCGATCTGCTGACGGATGCGCTCGGCAAAGCGCTTGGTGCGACCGCTGGAAATCTGCTCCAGGGTCGGTACCGCGTAAGGCTGGAACTTGGCGCCGGACTCGCGCTCGATGCGCTGCAGGTGACGCTGCTGTGAAGGCTCGATGACGGTGATAGCGGTACCCGAACGACCGGCGCGGGCGGTACGGCCCACGCGGTGGATGTAGTGCTCCACGTCCCAGGGGATGTCGTAGTTGAAAACGTGGGTGATGCCGTCCACGTCCAGACCGCGGGCGGCGATATCGGTGGCCACCAGAATACGGCACTGGTTCTGCTTGAAGCGATCCATGACGCGCTCGCGCTCGCTCTGGTCCATTTCGCCGTGCAGACACTCGGCGGCATAGCCGCGGCGGCGCAGGTCGTCGGTCAGCTGCTGGGTTTCCATGCGGGTGCGGCAGAAGACCAGCGAGGGTCCGGGATCTTGATGATCGAGGATGCGTCCCAGGCTGCGCGCCTTCTTGCCCGGGCGAACCAGGCAGTAGAACTGCTCGACCTTGGAAACGGTGCGCTGGGTGGCCTGGATTTCGATCTTCTGGGCGTCGGCCATGTGGCGACCGGCCAGCTGCTTGATTTTGGTGGGGAAAGTGGCCGAAAACAAGGCCATGCGGCAGCCGTTGGGGACCTGCTCCAGAATGGTGTTGAGTTCTTCCTCAAAGCCGAAGTCGAGCATCTCGTCGGCTTCGTCGAGCACACAATACTTGAGGGCCGAAAGTTCGATGGAGCCCCGCTCGATGTGGTCGATCAAACGACCGGGCGTGGCCACCACCACCTGCACACCGGCGCGCAAAGCCTTGAACTGGACGGGAATGGGCTGACCGCCGTAGACGGCCAGCGAGCGTACCTGTTTGGACCAGGTGTGCAGTTGCTCCTGAACCTGGATGGCCAGCTCGCGCGTGGGGGTCAGGATCAAAGCCTGGATGGGTCCGGGGGTCTGCACGACCTGCAGCAAGGGCAGTCCGTAAGCGGCGGTTTTTCCGGTCCCGGTTTGGGCCTGGCCGATGATGTCCTTACCGGACAGCAGCACGGGAATGGCGCGCTCTTGAATAGGGGTGGGCGTTTCGTAGCCGGCCGCCAGAACGGCTTCGGCGAGTTGGGGTTGCAGGCCGAGTTCGGCAAAGGTGATAGACAAGACAAATCCTCAGTTTTCGATGGCTAGTCCGCGTAGCGTCTAGCGCTCACGTGGGTCTGCTATAAATTGGCCAATCACCACTGACGGAGTCTGAGCAGAATCACTGCAATCGCCGTCTGGTCCAGGCAATTTTTGGCTTGTGCCCCGAACACGGACTGCGGAAACCTGGACGATTGTCACAGATCTGCCACTCAAGGTCCGCTATCATCAGAAAGATGAGTCATCCACTGGGCTCCGCCCCCGAGCAGCTCGACGCACCCAGTCCGAAAAACCCGTTTGCCACCGCCTATCTGGTGCTGGCCGGCACGCTGGTCCCCCTACTCTGCATCCTGGTGGAAATTCTCGACAATCACCCCTGCCGCCGCCAAACGGAAATGGATCCGCTGCAATATCCCTGGCAGGGAATCAGCATCGTGGCCGTCTCCCTCACCCATCTGCTCTACCTGATTGGGGTACGCGACAAGAAACTCTGGCCGCTGCTATTCTGGTCGCTGCTCACCTGCTGTGGCTACACCGTCTGGTTCGCGCCCAGCGCCCCCCTCGGCTTCTACGCCGGACTCAAAGGGCTGCTCATGTTCGGACCCCTCAGTGCCCTGATCTCGACCCTGATTCTCATCCACCGCTCCAGCCTGCCCAAACCGATCTTCTGGATGGCCTGTCTGACCGGCTGGAGCTGCCTCTCCTACGCCCTCAAACTCAGCGGCGACACCGTCTTCCACTTCTAATGGGCCAGACAGCCCTCGGCCCAACCCTCGGGCAGAACCGCGCCCTCAAGACGGGACTCCGTCAAAATCGTGTCGGCCAGATTGGCCCCGCTCAAATCCGCGCCACTCAAGTTGGCCCCGCGCAAATTGGCTCCGCGCAGATTGGCATTGCGCAAATCGGCCGACTGGAAATCGGCCTGCACCAGATTCGACCAGCTCAGATCGACCTGACGCAAATTGGCCTGCGCAAACACGGCCCCACTGGCCACCGCCCGCAGCAGCGAGGCATTCTCCAAATTGGCGCCGGTCAAATCAGCCCCGTCCAGCAAACCATTGACCCAGGCCGAGACGCTCAAGTTGGCGCCCTGCAAATTGCACAGCCGCAAATTGGTCCAGATCAAGCGTGCCTCGTGCAGATTGGCCCCCTGTAAGTCGGAGCGACTCAGGTTGGCATCCTCCAGATTGGCTTCTTCCAGGTTGGCCCCGTTCAAATCGGTGCCCGGAATGATCGCCCCCTGCAAAGAAACCTGGGCCAGAAAAGCTCCGCGCAACGACGGCAGTCCTTCCCCCAGCAGCTTCAGCAAAGGATTGAGACAGCCCGCGAAATTGGCCTGCAGCAGACGCTCCACACCCTGGGCGTCCCAGGCCAGTCCGTCAGGGAAGAGACTCTCGAAACGACGCGCTAAAAACGCATCCAGCTTGTGAAAGGGTTCGGAGGTCAGGTGCATGGCCAGGGGTTCCCTCGCCAGGGCTACAGGTCCTCCCGCGCCGAAGCCGCCCCCTCATGGACTATCAGCGTCACGCCCGGGCCCTGGCCGCTTCCCGCCGACTGCTACGTTCGCCGCTCTATGCCCAGAAGAAACCCCTGCCCGACGGTCAAGCCCACTTCACCTACGAGCGCAGCCTGTGGCCCCAACCCCTGGAACACCTCGAAGCTCCCGCCGGCTGGGAGGCGGAAAAAGTAGTCTGCTCCAGTTGGGGCGGCGCCTTTGCCACCCTGCTGGCCACCCTCCGCGACCTGCTGGAACGCCCTCTGAGCCTGCGCTGCTGGGACAACGAGTGCTACGCGGAACTGGAGCCCCTGCTGGAGTGCCTGGCTCCGGGCCGCTGGTCCTGGGCCCAGAGCCGCCAGACCATCGAAAGCAGTCTGCAGCACGGACGCGCAGAGCTCTTCCTTTTAGGAAACCAGTCCGAGTTAGCCGAACAAACCGATCGCGCCGTCGTGCTCGACCAGTTGCCCGACCTGACCCGACTGCGAAACTGGCTGGTCGTGGTCGTCCGGCCTGAAGCCACCCTGGTCGACTGCCAACCCTACAGCCTCCGCTTCTACGGACGTATCCAAACCAAACCCGGCCTCTCCAGCACCGCCATGGCAGCCGAACTGGCCCGCCGGGTGCGTTCGGTGCTGGGAGTCAGTCTCAGCTACACCCAGCTGTGGGAAAGCTGCGCGCCCCCCGGCTCCCCGGAAAAACCTCGGACCCTCCAAAAATCCACAACCTGGCCCTCCCCGCCCGCATACGACGGCGACGAAAACCGGTACCTCAAAGAGCTCGCAAACTGGCGTCAGAAAACGCTGGCCCGGGCCGACCGCAGCCAGCCCGCCCGCCTGGCAAGCCTGGAAAATCGCTTGCTCGCCTACGATCAGGCCCCACCCGGCTGGGAACTCCAACCTCTGCTCTTCTCCAGCGCCATGGCCGCCCTGTCCGCCCTTTCGCTGCTCATGCCACGGGTGCAATCGCAATCCGCCTACTTCGAGACCCAGTTCCTGCGCCAGGTGCTGCGCCACGACCCGCCCTATGACGTGGCCTGGCACGAGTCCGTCCGCTACGACTGGGAACTCACGCCCTGGGACCAGCAACACCAGAACCAGGTCCTGGTGCTCGACACCACTCTCACCGGCCAGCGTCTGCGCCTGGCCGAGGTCCTGCAGAGCCACCGTCCTCAGCTGGCGGTGCGGGTCTTCTCGGCCCTCAAACTCGACCAGCGCGGCCAGGAGCTGGAAAACTGCGGCGCCGTTTTGTTGGCCGGTCCGCCGGAGACCGTCCGGGCCGTGCGCCACGGCCTGGAGCGCCTGCGCGACCTGCTGCAAACCCATCCCGGTTGCGCCCGCCTCAGTCCCGACTGGGTTTTGCGCCCCGACGACGGCCACGCCGAGGCCGTGCTGAACAACAACGCCTGGCTGGCCAGCCACCTGCGGGCCGGCGGTCTGCTCCAGCGCATCGTGCATCCCACCCGATACGGTGCTCCCTTTGTGGTGCTGCACTGCGAGCACCCTCACTACATCGCCGCCGCCCTGGAGCGCGAAGCTAGAAAAAGAGCCCTGCCCTTCGGCCGAGGCGCCAGTTTCGGCTTCGTGGCCCACCGCCACGAATACGTCATCCCGGTGCTGCGCGAGGAGCGCATTCTCTACAAAGTGGCCATGGGCTCCTCTCCCGGACCCTCCCGCCAGGGGGTGCTTGAACTGCTCCAGGAAGTTATGTCCCACAGCGACCTGAGCTCGCTAAGAAACGCCTTTCCCGGCCTGCGTCCAGCGCCTCCCGCTCGCGACTGGTCCGCCCCTACTCCCCGCCTGCTCGATTTTCTGGCAGGTCCCACCTGACCGCTGGCCAACCATCGGGAGATGGATGCACGCGCTCTGGTCACTCTGGTCGAAAACTTGCTGGAACAGCCCTATGACTCGCGCCTGCAGACCAATTTGCACTTCATTCTCGAAGGGCTGGAAGGCATCCACGGCCGCCATCGCGCCCCCAAATCCCAACCCCAGGACGAAGAACTGCGCCAGCTCTTTCTG
Source organism: Vulcanimicrobiota bacterium (assembly GCA_017307785.1). Classification (GTDB taxonomy): domain Bacteria; phylum Vulcanimicrobiota; class Xenobia; order Xenobiales; family JADMJV01; genus JADMJV01. The sequence continues at coordinate 128,927 of JAFKGI010000020.1, forward strand.
CAACATCTGACCGCTCTCTACCAGGGCCTTCAAGAACTGGACTCGGCCCTCCTGAGCCAGGATCCAGACCAGAAGAAGCAGGCCGTGGAACAAATCCGCGAAGCCGCCGGGGGTTTCAACCAGCTCAACGAGCGCCTGGAAAACGAATCATCCTTAACCGGTGAGACCTTGTAGCCATACATAAATTAAGCTAAGGTTTAGAAACCACCCCTCTGGAGGTTTCCTTTGGCATCGATCGGCTCTAATTTCTACTCGCCCCAGGTCTTCGGCACCTCACCCTATCAGGGAATCGGACAGGCCGGCGCGCTCTCTTTCAGCCCCGCCGGACCGGCCGGAATGAACTACGGCCAGCAAATGATGGGCGAATTGGAAATGATCATGCAGCTGATGCAACTGCTCGCCCCGGGAGCCAACGCTCCTTGCGCCAATGCGGCGGGCGGAATGAACCCCGTCAGTCTCAATGCCGCCGCCGGCAAAGGCGGCCAGGCCCTGCGTCAAGCCCCCGCCAAAGCCGCCCCTGCCCTCCAGGCCGCCGCCGGCAAAGGCGTCTCCCTGAAAAAGGCCGCCGGCAAATAGTCAGGCCTCCCAGAACTCTCGAGCCAGTCGCTCGATGCTCAGCGGGGAACATCCCTCGGCCTTATTATTCACCACCGTCACGATCTGAGACTTCTGCTCCAGAGAACGGCGCCAGATCTCGATAATGGCCGAGCGGCTGCTCAAATCCTCATCCACCAGCCGACTGAAAGGCTCGTAGCGTCTCACCGCCGACTCATAGTCGGCCATGCCCAGCATCCAGCGAATCACCGTCAGCGGCTGCGCCCCCACCGCCGCGAACTGCTGAGCGATCGGCGGCATCGAAGGATGCACCACCAGCGAATGGCTCACACCCAGGCGTTCCAGCACCTGCAGGTAGGCCTGGCCGAACAACTCGCGATTGCGAATCTCCACCGCCAGCGGCAAGCCGGGAGGCAGCTGCTCGATCAGACGATGCAGCGACATGGCGAAACCCGACGGCCCGCCCACCACGTGCGGAGAAGTCGGCGGGAACTGCAACAATAAACAGCCCAACTTGCGCCCCAGACCCTCAACGGCCGGCTGAATCCACTCCTCCACCGCCAGCTCCAGTGACAGAAACTCGGGATTGACCTCACCGGCCAGCGAACCATAGCGGGCGTGACGGGAGAACCGCGCCGTGGTCAGACGCTCAGGCGCCTTGACCAAGAATCGAAAATCCTCGGGAACCTGCTCGGCGTAGGCACGATGCTCTTGCATCGGAATGGGCGCGTAAAACCCTCGGTCGACTCCGACAGCCCGCAACAAAGGGTGTTGCGAATAAGCCCGCAACCCGCTCTTGGCGAGCTTGTAGTCGCTGTACTTTCGGTCATAGACGATGCCGGCCCAACCGGGAAAGCTCCAGGAACTGGTGCCCACCCACATTCCAGCCGGCCACTGTGGCCAACTCGCTTCGGCCGCCTGCGGCTCAGACGGCAACTCCAGCTCCGGAAAAAGGGACAACTGACCCTCGATGGAAGTGCGTTTAGCCATAAGTACCACCTACAAATTCGAACGGAAGAACCCTGCGTTGGACGAGCCTTACATCAAATTGGACCAGTTTCTGAAATGGGTCGGCGCCGCCGATACCGGCGGTCAGGCCAAGGTCATCATTCAGGAAGGCCTCGTCCAGGTCAACAACGAGGCGGAAACGCGCCGTGGCCGCAAGTTGCGCAAGGGTGACCAGGTCCAATTCAACGACCAATCCTGGACGGTCGACCCGGAGCAAAGATGAAACACTATCAGGTTCTCATTCTGGGAGCTGGTGTCAACGGTGCCGGCATCGCACGCGACCTGGCCATGCGCGGCCTCAGTTGCGCCCTGGTCGACAAAGCCGACCTGTGCAACGGCACCAGCGCCTGGTCCACTCGCCTGATTCACGGCGGTTTGCGCTACCTCGAATACTACGAAGTCGACTTGGTGCGCGAGTCGCTGCGCGAACGCGAGATTCTGCTGCGCAACGCCCCCCATCTGGTGCGCCCCTGCCCGCTCATGATCCCCATCTACAAAGGCGCCCGCCGCGGTCCGCTCATGATCTGGGCCGGCATGCTCGCCTATGACATCCTCAGCTTCGACAAAAGCCTCCCCACGCACCGCATGATGTTTCCCGGGGCCGTCAAAAAGAGCACCCCCGGCCTGAAAAAAGAAGGCCTGCGCGGCGCCGCCGTCTACTACGACTGCCAGGTCGAATACGCCGAGCGTCTGGTGGTGGAGAACGCCCTGGATGCGCGCCGTTATGGCTGCGATCTCTATCTTTACCGCGAAGTCGTGGAACTCGGCCCCCAGGGCGTGCGCGTCAAGAGCGAGGACGGCCAGGTCGAACTGCTCACCGCCGATCTGGTCATCAACGTCACCGGCCCCTGGGTCGATCAACTGCTGGGCCGAACCGGCGGCAATTTCCCGCGCCAGATGGGCGGCACCAAAGGCAGCCACATCATCGTGGACGTCTTCCCCGGCCTGCCTCCGGAAGCACTGTACGTGGAAGCTTCGGCCGACGGCCGTCCCTACTTCATCGTTCCCTGGAATGACCAGCTGCTGATCGGGACCACCGACCTGCGCAGCGACGAAGACCTCGATTCCGTTCGCGCCAGCCGCGACGAGTGCCAGTATCTCATCGACGAAACCAACAAGCTCTATCCCCAGGCCAACCTGACCCTGGACAAGATTCACTTCACCTATTCCGGCATCCGCCCGCTGCCGCACACCCCGGCGGGCAAAACCGCCGCCATCACCCGCCGCCATCAAGTGGTCGACCATCCCGAGGCTGGTTTCCCACTGCTCTCGGTGGTGGGCGGCAAACTCACCACTTACCGCAGCCTGGCCGAAGAAGCCGTCGACAAGATCTACAAAAAGCTGCGCCTGCCCAAAAAGAAGTGCCGCACCGGCCAGCGCCCGCTGCCCGGCTTTTCGCTGCTGCACGAGCCCAACTTCACCCAGCGCTTCGCCGAACGCCACGGCCTCTCGGTGCCCTGTGCCCGCCACCTGGCGCGCACTTACGGCGCCTGGGCCGAGGATATCGCCGAACTGGCCAATCAGCAGCCTGAACTGAAAGAAACCGTGTGCGCCCGCACCGAAGCCCTGGCCGCCGAGGTGGTCTGGAGCTGCCGGCGCGAGGAAATCACCCACCTGGAAGACTTCATGCTGCGCCGCAGCCTGATCGCCTGGCAGGAAGGCCAGGGTCGCGAAGCGGTCGACGCCGTCCTGCGCTTCATGGCCCCCCTCAAAGGCTGGGACGAGGCCCGGGCGGCCCAGGAGAAGGAGCGTTTTCTCAGCAGACTGGAGCGCTTTCGGGTTCCGGATTAGTGGCCTCAAACTTCTGGCTCAAATACTTGCTGGACAAGGTGCTGGCCGCCCTGTCCATGCCCATCCTCGCCTGGGTCAGCCTGCTGACCTGGCTGGCGATGGTTCTGGAAGGCCTGCTCGATCCGCGTTCCCGCGGACCACTGCTCTACAAAGAAGAGCGCTGGACCCAGGGACGCTCGTTTCAGATCCTCAAGTTTCGCACCACCTTCCCCGGAACTCAGGATCCGGGCACGGTGGGCGAAGTCACCCGCACCGGCTTCTGGCTCAAGAAATGGTATCTGGACGAACTGCCTCAGCTGCTCAACATTCTCCAGGGAGACATGACCTGGGTCGGACCCCGCCCCACCCACCCCGAGCGCGCGCGCGAGGAGATCGAAAAGGAAGGGATGCGCAGCAAGCTGGTCTTGCGGGCCGGCCTGACCGGACTGGTCCAGGTGCAAAAGCTGGAAGCCCGGGACCGCGGCGTTTATCGCAACCTGGAGGAAGAATACCTCAGCGAAATCGGCCGAATGAACGCGCTGCAGGTCGTACTGCACGACCTCAACATTATCTGGCAGACCATTCCCACCGTGCTGCGCGGCGAAGGTCTATAGAGACAGTTCCTGACCGTACATCAGCTTGCCGCGCATGTCCGAGCTAAAGCGGTATTTGGCAAAGAGGGCGTCCAGACGGGCCGATTCCTCGTCGGCGTCCACTCCACAGTCGAACTCGAAGACGTACTTCCAACGCCCGCTCACATACTCGTAGATGGCGAAATGGGTCTTTTTGCCGGTACTGTTGCGCGTCTCTGAATCCACGTTGTAAGCCGAACCGAAGAAGGCGTTTTTATAGGGCACGATGGTTCCGTAACGCATCCGGTTGCCGTAGCGCTGCGAGACCGTCATGCCCAGCTGATCGCGCACGCGGTCGGCCCAGCCCCAAGAGCAAGTCAGCAAGATCAAGAGCAGTATCTTTTTCACAGCAAGTCCTCCACCGGGCGGTCAAAGCCCACGAATTCGGGTTCGGGATGGAGCGAAACACCAAAACGCTCCAGCACTCCCCGTCGCACGGTCGCGGCCACGCGCAGCAAGTCGGCGGCGCTGGCTCCTCCCCGATTGATCAAGGCCAGCACGTGGTTGCTGGAAAGACCGGCCGGCCCCTCGCCCCAGCCCTTGGGAAAGCCAGAGCGCTCGATCAACCAGGCGGCCGACAACTTGGTGCGCCCCTCGCCGGCCGGCCAACCGGGCATCTGGGGAAACTCTTGCGAAAGCTTGTCCGCCAACTCGGAGGAGACGATAGGATTCATAAAAAACGAGCCCGCGCTGCGATGGTTCGGGTCCGAAAGGTCCCAGACCATCGATTTGGAGCGGCGAATCTCCACCACCGTGCGGCGCACCTCGACCGGCGTGACCTCGCGCCCTTCCATGCGCTGCTGCAGTTCCTTGTAGCGCAGGTCCGGCGCCCCGCCGGGCCGCAGCACGAACTCGACCGAAGTCACCAGATAGCGCCCTTTCCAGTCCTGCTTGAAACGGCTGTCGCGATAACCAAAACGACACTCTTCCCCGGTCAGGCGAATCTCTTCGCCGCTTTTCCACTCCAAAACCCAACAAGCTCGGATCAATCCGGCCACTTCCTGACCATAAGCGCCAATGTTCTGAATCGGAGCGGCGCCCACCAGGCCAGGAATCCCACTCAGACACTCCAGGCCGCTCCAATGGCGGGCCACCGTCTCGGCCACCCATTCGTCCCAAACCCAGCCGCCGCCGACGCGCACAACCACCTGCTGCGCACTCTCCTCGAGCACCTCCAGACGGCGATCCTGCCAGCGCAGCACCAGGCCCGGGAAACCGGCGTCGCTGACCAGCATATTGCTACCCCCGCCCAGCACCAACACGGGCAACCCGTCGGAGATGGCCTGCCGATAGTGAGTCATGGCCTGTTCACAAGAAGAAACGTCGGCAAAGCGGCTGGCCTCGCCGCCCACTTCCAGGGTGGTGAGATCGCGAAAAGAAACGGCGGTGGTCATTTTTGAATTTTCCTCAAAAACGAGCTAAATCCTGGTCAAGGCAGCTTGGCCCATAGTTCGCGCAGATTCCCAACCGCCGGGTCGACTCCTGGGCAGGCTCCCCCGCGAGCGCCTGGAACTTTCATGAGAACCCTGGAAGGAGAACCCTCATGCTCAGAAGTGCCCTGATCGCCCTGACCTTTGCCGCGCTCTTCGCGCCCGCCCAGGCGCGCCCCAAAGCTCCTCCCCAACCGGTGGTGACTCGCGTCAACGCCGACGAAAACGCCTACACCTACCAGAACTATCGAACTCCCGTCCAATACCAGACCGTCACCGCCGCGCCCGCCGCCACCCGTGGACAGGCCAGCTACAACCGGAGTTACCCGCACATCATCCCGCCCGACGGATTCGGTCCGGCTCCTACCGCCTACAGTTTAGGACCGGGCTGGGCCAATCGCTGGGGCTCCTACAGCAGCGGCAGCACCGCTTTCCCTTATAACGCCGGCGGCTACGCCAACACCGGCTTCTTCAACGGCGGTTTCTATCCGGCCGGGGTCTACAACTACCGCTAGGGAGCCGTATAACGGACGTCCTGAAGCAATTCCACCGGCGCCGGACTTTCCGCCGTACGAAAGCGGATCGGATAAGAATGGCGTCGGTGGCCATCGTAGGTCGAGTAGACGATGAAGTGCAGATGCGGCCCGGTGGCAAAGCCGGTCGCACCCGAGTAGCCGAGCAGGTCCCCGCGCTTCACCGTCTGTCCCTCTTCCACCTCGACGCCATTGAGTCGAAAATGGTCATATTCCCCGATGGTTCCATCGGAATGACGGACTCGAACCAGATTGGCCCGATCGCGGAAATAAGGGGTGGCGCCACCCCGGCTCCAGCGCTCCTCCGTGCTGACCACCACGCCTTCGCGAGCCGCCAAAACCGGCGTGCCGCTGGCAAAGGAAAAGTCCGTGGCGTATTCGTTGTCGCCAGTATGGCTGAGTTTCCCGTGGTAACCCTGGTTGATCTTCATCGTCACCCCGGAGGCGTAGGGCAGCGAGTAGACCACCGAATCGTCGTGACGAGCCTCCAGGCTGCCATAGTGCCAGAAAGACTTGTAGCTGTAGTTCCAGCGACCGTCACCGGCCGCTCGAATGCGGCCGAACAACACCTCGCTGTGGCCCGGGATGGTCCGGGTGCACGGAAAGGGCGGAGCCGTAACGATATTCTGTTGCTCGACAAGCTCCAGGGTAACCGTCATATCGCAACCCAGTCGATTGGAGACGTAGATGTCGGCTCCAGTGTCGGAATTCACGCCGCGAGCGACTACCGGATCCACCAGTTCTGGGTCGGCCCCTGCTACAGTCGCGAGCAGCAGCGCCAACAGCCAGCTCCTAGCGGACATGCTCGACCTCGAGCAGCTCCTTCAACTTCTGAATGCGAAAATGCGGCTTGAACGGATCGGGAGTGCCGAAACCGTAGTCGGCAAAAACGGTGGTGGCGCCGCATTCCAAGCCCATTTGTAAACCGACCTGGCTATCCTCGACGTGGACAATCGGTCCCAGATGATGAACGCGCTGCACCAGTTCCCGCAAATACTCCACTTGCGGCTTGTGAAAGCGAGAGTCGTCGGGCGTCTGCATGTCCTCGAAAAAATCGCGCAGGCCGATGTGACGCAAAGCCTTCTCCTGGAGGGCTCGGTCACCCGAGGTGCAGGCCACCACCCGGTGTCCCCGTTCCCGCAGGCAAGTCAACACTTCGGCCGCGTCCTCGACGGCGCGCGCCAGTTGGGGCAAATTCTCCAGATAGTGCGGCTTGACAAAGCCATCGTAGATCTCCGATACGCGCTCGGCCGGACAACCCAGGCGCCGCAGCATCTCGGCCGCGGACAAGCCAATCAAAGGGACCACGGCCGCTTCTCCGGGCCTGGGCAGACCCAGAGCCTCGATGCCCCGCGCAAAAGCTTCGTAATTGGCGGCCCGAGAATCGATAAGAACACCGTCCAGATCAAAAACGACCAGCACAGACATCGGTTATTCCTCCTCGGCCGGCTTGACCGGAGCGGGTGCCTGGGCGTTCTCGCTGTAGACGCCGGCCCGGAAGCGAATGCCGCCCGGCACCACCTCCATACGCACGTGAGCATCGCGCAGGTGGCCGAAGAGCTCGGCTTCTGGTCGGAAGTCGCTACCCAACATCAGTAGCAGGCCTTTGATCAGCGAGTATTCGCGGTCCACCATGTAGTGGCCGTAAAAGAACTGCTCACCCTGGCGGTCCTGCTGGAAGGCTTGATAGGAGGGGACCTCGGCCAGACTGCGGCCTCCCGCGTAGGCCTTGACGATACGCGGCAGCAAGCGCTCGGTGTAGCCATTGCTCCAGAACTGGGTGGTGTTGCTGCTGGTCCAGCCGCAACGCCCGTCCTCGCTCTGCGTATAGCTGACGCCCTCCACCTTTCGGCTCTGAGCCCCCGCCCCCAAACGCTCCTTGAGACGAGTCTGGATGCGTCCGGCCAGATCGGCGTTGGCTACTTCCAAAACCGCCACCATCGGCACCTTGGAGGGGGAAAACTCCAGCATCTCGCTCAAGTCGGGACTGCTGGTGCCCATGAAGCCCTGGACCATCCGGATGATCTGCTCCAACGAGTTGGCGTACGAGTCGATCGCCTCGGCGTACAAATACAGTTGGGTGCCCGCCGCCACCGACTCGCGAGCCAGCGAGAATCCCACACGCTTCTCCAACTCCGTCCAGCCCTTGGCGATGATCTCCCGCGAACCGGTAAACTCACCGCTGATTCGATCCAGCAAGCGGATACAGCCGGCCAGGTCAAACCAGTACATCGCCTCGGAAGCGGGCGGCACATGGCGAGCCAGGTCGGCGGCCGCCGCCGGTCCGAGCGTCACGTTCTGCACGCCGTCCCACTGCAAAAAGCCCCGTGTCTGCAACTCCATCTGCCCGCCGGCGTCCAGGTGTCCGCCCGAGGCAACTCCCAGGGAGCGCAGCAAAATTTGCTCGCCTGACCAACCCGCCTTGACGCACAGTTGAGGACTGGTGCGCAGCACGTCTTGCATGTCCGCGAACAGCCACATCTCGGTGTCTGAGGCACGCAACTGCCGATACTGCTCGGCGAAGCGGGGATTCACGGTCAGGTTCTCCGGTGCCGGTGCGGCCGCCGTCAGTCCGGTGACCAGCGAAGCCTGGTTGGTGACATACACCCAACCCTTTTGGAAGTAAATCAGATAGCTGTCGTCGTCGACCTTGATCTTCCAGTGGTCCCCGTCCGCGCTCAACTCCTCGCTCTCGGCGTCCCAGCGGGCCACCCAGTTGTTGAAGCGAGTGGCGTCCGGACAACCGATCCCCACCACAAAGCCGCCCGTGGCGGCCGGCAAAGCCGGTTCCTCCGGCGAAGCGCCGGGGGCGTGGAACTCCAGAGTGCGCCCGTCCACCTGCCAGCGACCGACCACCGAGACGGTCTTGCCCTGACGCTTCAGCTCTAAGAAGGCGCCTTCCGGGATATCCGAGCTGCTCATGTGCTCTTTGGCGATCAAGTCATCGACCGTCTTGGGAAACTTCTTCTGGAAGCGTCGATACAGGTTGACCGCCTCAAAAGTCTGGTCGACGGCATAGCGCAGTTGGCGCCGATGCTGAGAAGCTTCTTCGGTCCGATACATCTCCTCAAAGGGCGAGAATTCACCCTGGCGGGCCACCGCCAGCAGAAAGCGCCCATCCCAAAACGGGAAGGACTGCATCATTTCGCCCACCTGAGACGCTTCGGTGGTGTTGCTGCGGATCAAGTTCATGGCCACGCGGAACAACGGGCTGCGTCGCAGCCGCTCGGCCAGCGGTGGCCCCTCGCTGTTGAGGACCAGGCGCGGCTGATACTCCAGGTAAATCTCCGTGCCGACGGGCAGGCGCGAGGCCGCCCATCCGGGTTCTTGCGCCCATCCGGGCAATCCGCAGGCCAGACACAGAAGGCCGGCTCCAACTAGACGGGAAAAACGAGACATGTAGGGTCCTCCGTTGAACACCGAGGAGAATAGCACCCACCACCAGGAATGTCCTGCCCGCTCAAAGAAAGGCGGAAGCGAAATCATGACCGGTTCAGCCTGACCCCGCGAGACGCAGGTATGGAGCGGCGGGAAGGGGTGGCGCGATGGAATGTCCCAAATGCCGGCAGCACAATCTGCCCGGATCCTCATACTGCGAAAAGTGCGGTTTTCACCTGCGCTCCTTACAGCGTCAACCTCAGTCGAACTACGGAGCCTACAACCCCTACAGTGCGCCGGCTCCCTCGGCTCGCCCCAGCCCCGCGCCCGCGCCCAGTCCAAATTATCCGAGCGCTCCGCCTCCGCCCGCCGCGGCAGCGCCGCCTCCACCTCCCCCCCCGCCGCCCCCGAGGCCCGCGCGCGCGGCTCAACCGGCTCCGCCCAAGCCCGCAGCTCCGCCGCCGCCGCCCAAGCCCGTAGTTCCACCCGCCTACGCCCACCTCCGGGAGCTTCCCCAGGGCCGCCAACTGCCTTTGATCTACGATCGCAGCCTGGTCGGACGCCTGAGCGAGGCTGACGGCGTCAAACCCGAAGTCGACCTGGTCCCCTTCGGCGAAGGCGGCGTCTCTCGTCGCCACGCCCAGATCACCCGAGCGGAAGGCCAGGTCTATCTCGAAGACCTGAGCAGCTCCAACGGAACCTTTTTAAACGGTACCCGTCTCCAGCCAGGCCTGCAGACTCCCCTCAAGCACCAGGATGAAGTGCGTTTTGGCAGTCTGCGATTCCAATACTGGCACACCCAAGCTTAGAAAGAGAGAGGTCTCATGCAAGTGTCAAATCCGATGGAAACCCACTACGATCCGACCCCGGTCAAGGAGTGGGCGGAAAAAAATCCGGTCTCGACCATACCCAAACTCTTTCGCAACGCCTTTGAGAAGCACAATGCGGCCAATCGCAACTACCTGGGCGCCAAAGTCAACGGCGTCTACAAATTTGAGACCTATCAACAGATCCGCGACAAGGTCGAGCAATTCGCGGCGGCCCTGATCGAACTGGGAATGCAGCCCAACGACCGCCTGGGACAGATCGCCAACAATCGCCCCGAATGGGTCATCACCGACCTGGGCACCATGCACGCCGCCTGCATCCACGCGCCTCTTTACCCGACCCTGGCCACCGAAGCCATCGAGTACATCCTCAAAGACTGCGGCGCCCGCGTCGCCGTGTGCGCCACCCAGAAGCACCTGGAATCGGTCATCGCCTCAGAAAAAGAACTGCCTTCGCTGGAACACATCGTCTGCATGTTCGAACCCAAGGGCGAATCCAGCCGCAAGCTCTGGTCCTGGGACCAGTTTCTCAAGCTCGGAGCCGACAATCTGGCCAAACACAAGCCCGAGATCGACTCCCGCATCCAAAACCAGAAGTCGACCGACGTCTGCAGCCTGGTCTACACTTCGGGAACCACCGGCGAGCCCAAGGGCGCCATGCTCATGCACGGCAACTTCGCCTCCAACTCTCAGACCGCCGTTCCCCTGCTGGAATTCACCACCGAGGACCTGGAACTGTCTTTCCTGCCCCTGTGTCACGTGTTCGAGCGCGTTGCCTACTATTCGGTAACCAGCATGGGCGCAACCATCGCCTACGCCGAGAGCGTGGACACGGTAGCCGCCAACATGAAGGAAGTCCGCCCCACCGTCATGCCCAGCGTGCCCAGACTTTTTGAAAAAATCTATGCGCGCATCACGGACAAGGTGAATGCCGGCACGCCCCTCAAGCGCAACATCTTCGGCTGGGCCATGAGCGTCGGCGAAAAGCACTTCAAAGCCAAACTCAACGGCACCCTGAATCCGATTCTGAAGCTTCAGTATGCCGCCGCCCACAAACTGGCCCTCAGCAAGCTGCACACCGAGACGGGCGGCCGTATCCGCCTGTTCTGCTCGGGTGGCGCCCCGCTGCGTAAAGACGTGGGCCAGTTCTTCCTGAGCGCCGGCTTCACCCTGACCGAAGGCTACGGTCTCACCGAAACCAGCCCGGTCATCAGCTTCAACCCGCTGCGACGCCCCAAGAACGGCACCGTCGGCAAGATCATCCCCGACGTCAAGGTTCGCATCGCGGAAGACGGCGAAATCCTGTGCAAGGGCCCCAATGTCATGTTGGGCTACTTCAACAAACCGCAGGCCACCCGGGACGCCATCACCGAGGACGGCTGGTTTCACACCGGCGACATCGGTATCCTCGACGAGGAAGGCTACCTGGCCATCACCGACCGCAAAAAAGACCTGCTGGTGATGTCCAACGGCAAGAACGTGGCCCCTCAACCCATCGAACAACTGATTCAATCCAGCCCCTACATCGAGCAGTGCGTGGTGCTGGGCGACAACAAGAAGTTCATCGCCGCCCTGCTCGTGCCCACCTACCCCAACCTGAAGGATTGGTGCAGCCAGAACGGCGTCGCTCACGAACCCGAGGCCCTGGCCAGCAACCCCAAACTGATCGAATTCTTGCAGGGCGAGGTCAACCGACTGTGCGCCGACCTTTCCGGCTACGAGAAGGTCAAAGCCATCGCCCTGCTGCCCCGCGAACTCACGCTGGAACACGGCGAAATGACCCCCACTCTCAAGGTCAAGCGCAAAGTCGTCAACCAGAAATACGCCGACAAAATCGGTTCCCTTTACCCCGAGGGGTGAGAGGGAGAGGGCTTTGCGTCGGCGGAGTCTCTCGCCCTAAACAAAGAAAGACCCTGGCCCAGTGC
>JAFKGI010000078.1 GCA_017307785.1 Vulcanimicrobiota bacterium
TGATTCTAGGAGTAGACGTCGGCGGTGTGATCATCGGCCGCGAAAACGACCGGACCGACACTTCGTTTTTCGGTCCCAACTATCTGCAGACTGGCTGCGTGGAAGGGGTCTTCGAGACCTTGGCCCGTCTTGGCCAACTTGGATTCACCATTCACGTGGTCAGTAAGTGCGGGGAAAACATCCAGCGCAAAACGCTGGAATGGCTGGCTTTTCATCAATTCTATGAGCGAACGGGAGTGGACCCGGCCCGGGTTCACTTCTGCCGAACCCGTCCTCAGAAAGCACCGATCTGCACCGCTCAGGGTATCACCCATTTCGTGGATGATCGCCTGGATGTGCTCGAACATCTGGGCGATGTCGGTGAATTATTCCTCTTTCAGCCAAACGCTGCCGATGAGTCGCGCTGGCGCTCCTCAGGCCACCGTTCGCGGTTGGTCAAGTCGTGGCAGGAGGTGCTTGTAGGAATTGCGGGGGCACGCGCTCGGTGAGCCAGACGCCGTTGGCGGAGCAAAAGAACTGGTGGCCCTGCTCGTGCATACTCTGAGCGTGCACGTGCAGGATCACCGGTTTGCCTCTTCTCTCTCCCACTTTGGCGGCCGTATCCGGGTCCTGGGAAAGGTGGACGTGGTGACGCTGGCCTTTGAGCAGCCCCTGCTCAAAAATCGAGGGGAGATTGGCCTGCGGAGTTCCGTGATAGAGCAGAGCCGGAGGGACCTGAGGGAGAAGCTCCAGATCCACAGGAGTGCTGTGCCCCTGGTTGGCGCGAATTCTGCTGCCTTCCATGGCGAAGCGCTGCTTGTCGCTGGTCGCGGTGACGCGCTGCAGGTCCGCAGGGCTGGCCGCGATCCCCTGAGCTTGAAGTTTGTCCAGCAGCTCCGCTTGCTCGACCCAGCCTCCCGGCTGCAGCTGCAGACCTAACTCGTGGGGGGCGTGGCGCAGATAATAGCTGAGCGCCTTACTCAGTTTCCGGTCGTCCATACTGGTCACCTTGACATGGAACCAGGCACGGGTCAACCGGGTTGGACGGTGTTATGCGTAAGACTATTGTTGCAGCTATTGTGGGGGCGGTTTGCTGCGCCGCCTATGCAGACGTGGCCGTGGAAGACGTGCTGGCCCGGCGTGAAGGCGCCGATATCAACGTGCGCGTGACGGTCAACAACCCTGCTAAAACTTCCCAAAAAGGACCGGTCAAGATCACTTTGTCCGTGCGCCAGACCGAGGCCGACAAATGGCAGGTGATCAAGACCTGGACGGATATTTCCAAGCTGGCCGCGGGCAACCGCGTTTCCCGCGATTTTTTCCAGGCTAACCACCCGCTGTTGCGTCAGCTGGCGGAGCAGGGCGCCTTCGAAATCCGTGCTGTGGCCGAAGCGCCGGGGGCACCGAAGACCGGTGAAAAAGTCGTCTCCTGGAAGGACACGATGAAAGGCAAGTAGACTTCGTCACCAGCCGGCAACCATGGTAAGATGTCGTTATGAAACGCTTCTTGCCGTGGTTGTCTTTGCTTCTGAGCGCCGGCGTCCTGGTTCTCCGCTACCCCGCTTTCCCCGCCCGCTGGGCGATCCATTGGAACGCCTTTGGCGAAATCGACGGCTGGGCCGATAAGACCTGGACGTCGGCGGCCCTTCCGCTCTTTCTGGCGCTGGGCTTGACACTGCTGTTCGAAGTCCTGGCATTGCTGGGAAGCCAGCTGCGCCATTCGAAGTTGCCGGCCCCCTGGGGCGAACGCATGGCTGCAGCCAATCGTGGCTACATTTACTACATTTCGACCTTGCTGAACGTCTTCTTGGGCTATCTGGCCTGCACCCTACCCTTCGGGCCCCCGCCGGTCGCCTGTATCTTTCTTCTGGTGACGGGCACGGTGCTTTATCCCGCCCTGGACTTCTCGCGCCTGGCTCGAGAAATGCGAGCCGAAGGAGCTCTTCCCAAGGGGTACGGCGGCGGCTTTTACAACAACGCCGACGATGCGCGCCTCTGGGTTCCGAAGCTGAGCGGCTACGGCTGGACGCTGAACCTGGCCCACGGCCGGGCCCGAATCCTGCTGGCCGCGCTCATCCTGGTGCCGGTGGCGGTATCGCTACTCGTGCTCCGTTCCGTCTCGCACCACTAGAGTCTGGCGCACAAAGGCGAAGTTGGCCTCCAGGGCCGGTTTGAGAAGCTCTTCCAGATCTTGGGCCGGAGGTTGGAAACTGTTGCCCACCTCCAACGTCATGGCCGGGATGCGATGGGCCTGCAGCAACTCCATCGAGTTGCCGGTCATCGTGTAAAGCTTGGCGCCGCTCTGGAATTTGTATTGATTGTTCGGATTCATCGTGGTGTTGAGAGCCGTATATTCTTCCTCGCTGGCATTGGCCGGATAGAGTAGCCAGTTGCCGAATCCGTGATTGTCGAGCACCGCCCTCGTTTTGGCGCGTTTCAGCTCGAGTTGGATCATCGCCTGCACTTCAGGCTCGGACGCGGGACCAGGACCTCGGTAGGTTTCAGCCCCCGGGCGGTCCGAAGCCCCCACATCGTCGTCGTTCTTGTCGGGGCTGTCGCTTTCGCGCCGGTAGAGCTGGGGATGTTCAGGGTCCGCGTAGTTGCGATTGAGGTCGACGCCCGCTTTGTTGGCCCGATAAAGATTGTCATGATCGCGGGAATACTCGTAACCGTCGGGATTGACCAGCGGAACGATCCAGACTTCGCGGTCCTGGGGGGGAGTGAGCAGTTCGGCCAGTTTGAGCGGAACCGCGATGCTGGCCCATTCGCGCGCGTGGTGACCGCCCGTCACGATCACGGCGGGTTGCTCGCCTTCTGGCCGGGTCCCGATTCGAAGAGCCCAGATATCCCGGTTCTCCCGAGACTTACCGATGGACACCAGCTCACGATTTGGCTGCTGCGCCAATCGCTTGAGTTGCTGGGTGAGCTGATCATAGCTGGGGTAGAGACTGAGTTCGGGGGGCCGGGTGTCGGTGAGTGCATATTTCCACTCGGTCAGAATGCGGCCTTTTTGTTTCAGCTCGGCGTCTGAAAGGAAGTGGTCGCCGTCTTTGTCCAATCTTTCCGCCAGTTTCTGTGAATCCTGGCGAATGGGAACCTTGATTTGATTGAGTTCTAGCGTATAGGGCAGCACTTTCCTAGGAATGTTTTCGCCTGGACGGAAGTTCCAATTCGTGAAGACGGATTGGTATGGAGAACGGACCGGATTCCCGGTCGAGTGGTCGCTTGAGGTCGCGGATGGGCGACTGGAGTTTGCCTTTGCGTGTGGCCAGCCGGCGGCTTGCGATGAGGTCAGCGGCTTCGTGGAAGGCCTGTGGAATCGCGACGTCGGCGAGTTCTTTCTGATCGCGGCCGATGGTCGCTATCAGGAATTTAACCTGAGCCCCACGGGTGCCTGGTGGAGCGCGCGCTTTCGAGGCTATCGAGATCAGGAATGCTCTCTGCCGGGACTGTCCGTGACCACCTCGGCGGCGCGTTCTCGCTCGGGCTGGAAAGCGACGTTGTCGGTTCCCGTATCCGAGGTTCTACCCTGGGAACGCTACCAGGTCACGGCCATCCTGGGTGGCCGCTATTTCTCTAGCGGTGAGTGCGTGGGAGAACCCGACTTCCACAGGTTCTGAGAAAAAAAAGCGGCGCCGCCCCGGGGATTGGTGCTGAGTGTGGGGAGGAAGAAAGCGGGGCGGCGCCTGGAAACTTAAAACGAGTTGACGGTCACGGGCTCGGGAATCTTGGGTTCCTCACCCTTGACGTAGGCCTTGGCCATCTCGACCCAGGTGCCCACGCGTCCGTGCTCCGGCTCCCAGTAGGTGGCGGTCTGCGGAGTTACGTGAATGAGCACGAGGCCGTCTTGCTCCGGTCCGTCGGGGAACCAGATCTTCCAGTCTTCCTGCCAGAGCCTGGTGATCTCGGCTCGGTCCTGGTCCAGACGGGCCTGACCCGAAAGACTGACCCAGGCACGACTGCCCGGATTGTAGTAGGCCAGGTTGATGCGCGGGTCTTTCTGCAAATCTTCAATCTTGGCCGTATCCATGGAGGCGACGAACCAGATCGGCGAATCCGGCTGAGGCTTCTGAGTGGCCATGGGGCGCGAATGCATGTGTCCATCGCGACCCTGGGTGGTCATCATGGCGGTATCGAATTTCTGAATGAGATCGTGAAGCATAGTCTTTCTCCTTAAAGGTCGTTGGTACTGAACGTATCGCCCTGACGGGGGTCACCCGAGTCGAGACCCTTCTTGAACCAGCGCACACGCTGCTCCGAGGTTCCGTGGGTGAAGGAGTCCGGGACCACGTAGCCCTGGCCTTCCTTCTGCAGTTTGTCGTCGCCGACGGCCGAAGCGGCGCCCAGGCCTTCTTCGATATCGCCCACCTCCAGCAGGCCCTTGTCGCGAGCATAGTGAGCCCACACGCCGGCATAGTAGTCGGCTTGCAGCTCCAGTCTCACGCTCAACTGGTTGCGCTGAGTCTCTCCGGCCCGCTGCATCAGGGAGTGGACGCGATTGAGCGTACCCAACTCGTTCTGCACGTGATGCCCGACTTCATGAGCGATGACGTAGGCCTCGGCAAAGTCGCCGGGAGCACCAATCTTCTGGGTCAATTCTTTGTAGAAGTCCAGGTCGATATAAACCTTACGGTCTTCTCCGCAATAAAAGGGTCCGACACTGGCACTGGCTCGCCCACAAGCCGACTCGGTGGCGCCACGAAAGAGCACCAGAGTGGGGTCGCTGTAGCTGGGCACCAACTTGTGCCAGACGTCCTCGGTACTGGCCAGCACCTTGGAAACGAACTGTTTCTCCCTGGCGTCCTGAGCCGTGAGGGGCTTATTGCTGTTGGTATTGCCGGTCGGAATGACGGCTCTAGGGTCAACCCCGAAATACATAGCCACCAGGGCGAGCACCAGAGTCCCCAGACCCCCGCCCACGATGCGTCCGCCGCCGGAACCACGGCGGTCGTCAATGTTGCTGCTTTCTCTGCTGCCGTCGAGTAACATGGGCTTAGTGTATTGAGATTCTCGGTTGCTTGCGAGGGATGGTCGTTCCCGGGATTTCGTACGGGAATACCTTTCAGGACGTTTTCAGGGCTTGTAGTTAGGTTGGGAGAATGAGGATAGGGAATCTCGTTGTGAAGATCCCGCCCGGAGCGTCCTTCAGTGAGCTAGATGCCAAAGTGCGTGACGGCGAGATCGCCGGCTACCGCCAGGATGGCGACCAGGTCATTATTGAACTGACTCCCCGGTCGGATGTAGAGAAATTGAAGACGCTGGCCACGCCGCGTGCTTCTCTGGGCGTTTGGCAAAAGCTCTCTCAGGTTCTGATTCCCCCCAATCGTGAGGAGACGTGTGCTCCCGAGTATTTGAAGCTGCGCGCCTGGCAGGTGGCCGGCGGCGTGGTGGGCGGAGCCCTGGGCTACTGCGGCGCCACCGTATTGTTCAACTCGCAGCAGGCTTCTTTCCCGAACGGTAAGGGCATCGCCATGGCCGGCGCCTGGAATTCCTACGTGGGCCTGGCCGCTAATACGGCCGCCTCAATGACGGTGGCGCGCAAGGGCGATGTCGACCCCAAGCGGGTGGCGCTTTATTCCGGTCTTTGGTCGACCGCCAACACCTTTGCGCAATATGCCGGCGCCGTCTATCTGCCGGCTCAGCACCTCCCCGTCTCCTTAGCACTGAACGTGAGCGGCGCTTTCTCCGGAAACCTGGGAGGCGCGGCGGGAACCCACGTGGCCAATCATATGGTGGTGGAGCACGCGCGCGGTACGGTGGGCGCCATCAACGGCAACCAGGATCGTTTTGCGGGCTTATTGGGTACGCCACTGGGGATCGGCGTTCAATATGCCTGCTCGGCGGCCGGTTTGCATCCCACTCTCGCTCCGCTGGGGATTTTGGGCGGAGCCTTGCTCTTCTGTAACCTGCAACAGATCAACGCGATGCGCTTCGAGAGCGTGGACCGACTGGGCCTGGAGCGCCTGGTCGGTTCGCTGCTCGACGGGAAAGAGCCGGACGCAGTTAAGGCTTCCGGTCTGTGGGGAACGGTCAAAGAAGTTTTCTCGCCGCCTTCCCCCCAGGAAGGCTCGGTGCGACATCTTTCTTCAGCGGCCCCGTTGCTGCAAGAAGACCGGGTCTCGCTGCTGGCCTCCGAGGACTATCTGGTCGGCTCCGAGGGTCTGGCCTTCCGTCAGAACTGCAGCGTGAACTCCTTGATTCGCGGCACGGCCCACGCTTTGATGCTCAAGAAATGCTCGAGCCTGGCAGACGTAGCCGAGCAGGTAGCCCCCGGCAAAGGCGAATTGCTGCTGACCGAGCTCAGCTATCGGGCCCTCCCCGGAGGCTCTTCCTGGAAAGACCAGTTGAGCCTCAAGGGCTGGCACATCCACCCCACCAAACTGGAAGTGGGCGTCCCCGAGAAGTGGCGCGGTAAGTCCTACCAGGTCGAGGCCATCTCCGCCAAGGAACTATCCGACTTGCTGGCCACGCCCTCGGCCGCGGCCCTGAAAGCCACCATGAAAGGCAGCCCCCTCCTCCCCGGCCAGGGTTAGTGCAGATCGAGCCAGCTGAACCAGATCGGGTGGCGGTGACGGTACCAATTGAGGATGTCTTTGAGCTTGTCGCGGTCGGCGATGAGCGTCGGCGGAATGCGGTCGAAGAAGACCTTCATGGTGTCGCCACCGGGGAACTCCAGGGCTTCGGCGCAGAGCGTCTGCAGCTCGTTGCGAATGCGGCCCGAGTCGGAGATCTTGACGGCTCGGTTCTGGTAGTCTTCGCCGGCCAGAAAACGATTGAGCAGCGGCTGAAAGATCGACTTGCTCTTCT
Organism: Vulcanimicrobiota bacterium; assembly: GCA_017307785.1. GTDB lineage: Bacteria > Vulcanimicrobiota > Xenobia > Xenobiales > JADMJV01 > JADMJV01. The sequence continues at coordinate 6,787 of JAFKGI010000078.1, forward strand.
CTTCGCCGTGAATGAAGCGTAGGGTCAGGGTGACGCGCTTGTCGGCTTTGGGCGAAGCCAGGCGCACGGTCACCTGGTAGATGTCTTTGTCGATCTTTTTGACGCCCGGCATTCCCGAGTAGGGGTCGGGACCCATGGCGCCAGCCAGGGCCAGCACGTCCCACTGTTTTTCCGGGAAGAAATCGTCGGCCTGTAGGATGGCCTTGCTGACGGGCAGTCCGGCTTCCTGAGCATCTTTGAGACGGTCGGGATGCTTGAGTTCTTCTTCAATGGGCAGCTTGAAGCTGCCGGTGAGAATGGCCAACGAGACTTCCAGGTCCAGAACCGGCCCCAGACTGGCGGCCTGCATGGCCTCCGCGCTGGCTGCATAGCCATCCAGGATATAGACCTTGTCTCCGTGCTGGCCTACCAGGTAAGTCGGCGCGTAGGTGCCCGAGTCGGTAAAGGCGGGCATTCCGCTGGGGAGCGGGTCGCCGTCTTGCACCAGGTGCACGCCCAGGTCCCTCCACGACTGCCAGAGGTTGCCCAATCGGGTCTGGCGAGACTTTCCTCCCAGGGTCCAGACATGGACGTTCTGAGGTTCCACGCCATAGGTCTTCTGAATGGCTTCCAGGACCTTTTTGCGAGGGGTGCGGAAGTCGATGAGAATGGACTCCTCGGCGGCCGTCTCCACCACTTTCTTGGGCAACACCAGGGTGCCAGTGTAGCCTTCGTAGGGTCGGGTGACCTGGAGCGGCTGGTTGAACAGATGGAGGACGGTCATGGGTCCGGTGTCTTTGCCCAGAGCGAAACGGCTGGTGTTCTCCAGTGTGTCGATGGCCGCGCCCCAGACGGTGATACGGCGATTCTGCAGGTCGTGGCGGAAATGCTCGTGCGTGTAGTGGGGGTCGTTGAGCAGGCGCTTGACCTTGGCGTCCACCTGATGGGCGACTTCGGGGCGGGCGTAGACGCGACCGAAACCGAGCTGCGGATTGGCCCCCATCTCGGGGGTCTCGCCAGCTTTGGGCATGAGGCCTTCGCCCAGGCTGACCATGATGGCGTGATTCTCGGGAAGGTGGCGGGTGAGATACCAAAGGCCTTCCGACATGGCGTAAGCCGAGATAGCGTCGGCGTCTTTTTTGACGACGTTGAGGCCGGCTTTGTCGAGGTCTTTACCGTCTCCAAAGCGACCGAAAAGCTGCGTGCCCAGGGCGGTGACGGCCTGAGTCATGGCCAGCATGCGTTCCACCTGCCCCCCGACGAAGGACATTTCCGTTGGTCGAGTCGGGGGGTTTTTGGTGTAGTTGGTCTCGACATCTTCGAGCCAGAGGTGGAATCGTCCAAGGATAGGGCGGGTATCGAAGGCCCATTGGGCTAATTGGTCGCGGCGGTCCTGATTCATGGGCCTGCGATTCTTGTCTTGAGCGAGGGGTTCCTGTGGGTTGTCGGATTCGGGAGAGTTTTGTGAAGCAGACGTTCATGGCGACGCTGGGAGCGTCGTTGGCGTCCGTCGAGCCTGGTGAAGTGGTGATTGAGCTCGGGTATTCCGAGGCGCTGGCGCAGCAGAACGGCTTTCTTCACGCGGGCGTGACCACGGCGGTAGTGGATTCGGCCTGCGGCTACGCGGCATTGTCGCTGATGCCAGAGGGGTCTGACGTGCTGAGCGTGGAGTTCAAGGTGAACCTGATGGCCCCGGCCGCCGGCTCCCGCTTTCGGGCGGTGGGCCGGGTGGTGAAGTCGGGCCGGACTTTGACGGTATGCCAGGGCGAGATGGTGGCGCTGGACTCGGGGAAGACGGTGGCTCTGATGACGGCCACGATGATCGCGGTGGCCCGGCCTTAAGTCGGTTGGGTTGCGCGGTGCACCCGTTCCGGCATTGCGTCGACCGGTGCACGCACCATCGCGGAGCCGTTCTGCGACCGCCTGGCCTTGAAGGTGGAGCTTGCGATCGCGCTTACGCTTCTTGCAGGTTGGGGAGTTCTTAAATCGACCCAGGAACCGGGTGGCGTCTTGGTTTTGGGTCGGCTCCGAGGGTCCGGGCGCTGGGGGGTTCCGGGCGGATTCTACGGGCGGGCGGCAATTCTCTAGGCGGCGCTGTAGATTCGAACGTTTGGACCGGTTTTTCGGGCAGATCCTACGGAGGCGTGTCGATTCTCTACGCCCGGCCGTAGATTCGGGCGTTTGGAGCGGTTCTGGGGGCGGATTCTACGGGCGGGTGGCGATTCTCTACGGCCGGCTGTAGATTCGGGCGTCTGGGCCGGCTTTTTGGGCAGATCCTACGGAGGCGTGTCGATTCTCTACGCCCGGCCGTAGATTCGGGCGTTTGGACCGGCCTTCTGGGCAGATCCTACGGAGTCGTGTCGATTATCTACGCCCGGCCGTAGATTCGGGCGTTTGGAGCGGTTCTGGGGGCGGATTCTACGGGCAGGTGGCGATTCTCTACGGCCGGATGTAGATTCGGCCGTTTAAACCGGTTCTGGGGGTGGATTCTACGGGCAGGTGGCGATTCTCTACGGCCGGATGTAGATTCGGCCGTTTGGACCGGTTCTGGGGGCGGATTCTATGGGCGGGTGGCGATTATCTACGCCGCGCTGTAGATTCGGACGTTTTGGCCGATTTTTCGGGCGAATTCTACGGGCGGGTGGCGATTATCTACGCCGCGCTGTAGATTCGGACGTTTTGGCCGGTCTTTCGGGCAAATTCTACGGGCGGGTGGCGATTATCTACGCCGCGCTGTAGATTCGTGCGTTTTGGGCGAGCCACTCGGGCAAATCCTACCGGGGACTGGCGGCTAGACGACCCCGGTTGAGGACTCGGACCTCTACGCCGCTCCGCAGGGTTTACCTCACTCTCTTGGGCGGCACGGGTCCGACATTGCGCCAACAGGTCCCGGAATTGCACCTACCGGTCTCGGCGCAGCTACGGGTGTCGGCATTGCGCCCACCGGTATCGGCGCAGCCACGGGTGCCGGAATTGCGCCCACCGGTACCGGCACAACCACGGCTATCGGCGCACCCACCGGTATCGACGCAACCACGGGTGTCGGCATTGCGCCCACCGGTACCGGCGCGCCCACGGGTGTCGGCACTGGCCCGGGGCGATTTGGACCAGAAATGAAAAAAGACCCTTGCGGGCCTTTTTGCCTTTGGCATCTGGATAATCAATTTGAGGCTAGCTTCACTTGAGTATCGACAGAAACGTGGAAACCGAGGTTTCCTACGAACTTGCGATATGATAATCCAAGTTCACGTCTCCCTAGAAAGGAGGTGATCCAGCCGCACCTTCCGATACGGC
>JAFKGI010000001.1 GCA_017307785.1 Vulcanimicrobiota bacterium
CCGCTCTGTCACGCCGCTACCGATCAAGGGGCAGTGCGCCGAGACTGACAAGCCGCTCGGTACTGATGGCGGACTCGCGGCGCAGCTCGCGCGCATGTCCGACAGCACGCGCAGCGACTTGGCCACGTGCCATACGAGATCGTACGCCAGGCTCGTCTCCGTGTCGAACGCCGACATCGGCTGATCGATCCACCCCTGCTCGTCAACGTCAAGATCAGCAGATGCAAGCAAACAAGCTGCTGCGCGCACAGGTTTTCCTTCTCCGGGGCCACGTTGAACGGCGCTCCAGCGATTTGTTGTTCCAGCAAGAGGATAGGCGAGCGCATCAATGCTTCCTTTAGGGTGAGCCTAGTATGTTGACACATAAATAACGAAACATGTATACACTCCGATTATCGCCAATGGGCTCACGGAGGTGTTGTCATGCGCCAGACGCAACTGAAGCTGACCGAGCAAGACCGCTCGGCGATCGACGAGATTCGCAGCAAGGGCCTGCATCATTCGCGAGAAGTCAATCGAGCTCATGCGCTGTCCTGCCTGGATCGCGGGATTCCCGAGACCCAGATCATGGCCGTGCTGAGAATCGGGCGCACGGCCTTGTGGCGCACCCGCTTGGCGTATTTGCAAGGCGGCGTGGAATTGGCGGTGTTCGACGTGGCTCGCTCCGGACGGCCGACGCAGTACGACACGGACGCCCAGGCTCGGGTAGCTGCGTTGGCGTGCTCGACACCGCCCAAGGGGCGCCAGCGCTGGACGATCGTGGAACTCGAACGCGCTGCACGCCAGGAGCCGGGCCTGGGCAAGCTCAGTCGCGAGACCGTTCGACGGATGTTAAAAAAAACGCCCTCAAGCCCTGGCGCAAGGTGATGTGGTGTATCGGGGCGCTCACCGAGGAGTACCGGCAACGCATGTACAACCTGCTGGCTTTGTATGCCAGGCCGCTGCGCCGCGATGAGCCGGTGATCTGTATCGACGAAAAGAGCCTGCAACTCATCGGCCATAGCCGCGAGCCGCTGCCTATGGCCGCGCACGTGGCGGCCAAGCAGGACTACGAGTACGTTCGCAAAGGCACCACCAACCTGTTCGTGGCGGTGGAGCCCAAGGCGGGGCGGCGCACTGTCTGGGTGACCGAACACCGCGGCAAGGTGGACTTCGTGGCCTTCATCCAGGAAATGCTTACCCGTCGGTACGCCAAAGCTCGTCGCGTTCACCTGGTCCTGGACAACTTGAACACTCACTTCAGAAAATGTTTCGAGGAGGTGCTGGACCGCAGCAACGCCGCCAGCTTGCTGCGCCGAGTTAAATTCCATTACACGCCCAAGCACGCCAGCTGGCTGAACATGGCGGAGATCGAGATCGGCATCCTCAGTCGTCAATGCCTGAATCGCCGCGTGGAAAGCCGGCAAGGCCTGCAATCCGAAGTGGCTGCCTGGCAGCGCGATCGAAACGCGCAGCGATGCACAATCGAGTG
>JAFKGI010000021.1 GCA_017307785.1 Vulcanimicrobiota bacterium
CTGTCGGCTACGGTCACGGTTACGCGTTCGGCCTGCTCGTCGTATTCGCAGAAGACGTCGACCTGATTGGAACCGGCGTCCATGGCGTTTTGAATCAGCTCTCGATAGAAGGTGAACGGGTCACTAAACTGATCGACCAGATTCTCGAAGACTTCCTCAACCACTCGGGCGGATTCGCCGACTGGGCAAGCGCATCCCCTCTCGGCTATACTTCAAGGTCTATGCGGAAATGGATCAGCGCGGGCATCCTGCTGGCGGCATTGTCCCAGGCACTTCAGGCGGCTCCACCTCAGGTTGGTGTGATGTTCGTGGATGCGAAGGGGTATTGGGACCCACTTTATCAGGCGGAAGCGACTGTGGAAGGCGGGGTCGGAGACCCGAAACTGTTGCTCCGTTCGGACGTCATCAAGCGATTGAGCTACGAGCAGCGCCAGGACCTGCTGCATGAGCCCGAGCGGCTGCTGGCCTGTTCGCGGGTGCGCGAGATCTTCACCACGCCGCGTTTGCTGTTGCTTCACCCTGAGCGTGATGGGCGAATTCTGGGCACCTATTTTGATTTGGAGAGCAAAGTGCGGGAACCGTTGCTGGCCGACCCGGATCAGAGTCCCCAGCAGGCCCGCGAGCAGTTGCTCAAGCTGGCTCAGAAAGACTACGGACCCCATTCGCTTCCGGTGCTGGCCAATCCCCAGAGTCATCGCTATCATCTGCGCCACGCCAGCCACGTCGACACCAGCGCGGGAGTGGTCGAACTGGCCAGCTCGTATCAAGCCGAAGCCCAGGGATATCAGGCCTGCGATATCTGTTTCGACGCGGTGAACCGGCCTCTCGACCAGGATGAGTTGGAGCGCTCTCTGGGCCGCCAACTGGCTCAGCAAGTGGAGTCTCAATTTCGGCTCAGCCAGGACCCGGTGTTGATCGAACGGGTGCAAAGGGTGGGCCGGCGTCTGGTGAGCGGCAACCAGTTGGCCAACAACTATCGCTTTATCGTGCTCGAGTCCGAGAAGATCAATGCTTTTGCCGTTCCCACCGGACCGCTTTATGTGACCACGGGCCTGCTCAACGTAGTAGAATCTGAAGACGAACTGTCGGGAGTCATGGGGCATGAACTGGCTCACTCGGAGTTGCACCACGGGCGCCGTCAATATGAACAGGCTCAGCAGTGGTCCTGGCTCAGCCTGCTGGCTGGCATTGCCACCCGCAATGCCTGGCTCTACAACGCTACTCAGATGTTCGGTTCGGTGCTGACTCGCGGCTATTCCCGAGATTTTGAGCTGGAAGCCGACCGGCAGGGCGTCTGGTATTCCTACGGAGCGGGCTATCGGGCCGACCACTTCAAGTTGACGCTGCAAAAATTCCTGGACCTGGAGAGAAAGCGTGGGTCGGGAGGATTCAGCTGGTTGCAGACCCACCCGGGCAGTGAGCAGCGCCTGCAGGAGATCAATGACATTCTTGGCCGGGTGGAACCGCTGCGTCTGCTTCTTGAGGAGATCGAACCGGTCGACGCCGGCCTGGCCGGCCACTTGCAACGCAAAGGCTCGGAGTTCCTCGAGGATCCCCAGGAGGTGGTGCGGTTTTACGGCGCCTATCGTCAGCTAAACTTTCCCGAAGCTGCGAAATCAGCTGTGAGCCCAGCTCAGTAATTCCTGGACGCCTCGGCCCCAGGCCGGGGACACCAGGAAATCGTCGCTGCCTTGCGAGGTCAGCCCCACCGAGACCCAGCCGCGGCCGCGCCGTTGCAGCCACGGTCCGCCGCTGCAACCCTCGCTCATGCTGGCCGAGACGCGCGCTCCACGGCTGTTCCAGTGCAGGTCGTGGCACTGGGCCTGCCAGAGTTGGGCGCCTCCCGAAACGTAGCCGACCACGCTGCAGTCAGGCTTGGGTTGAAAGCCGAGCAGGGGCAGCGGCAGAATGGGAGTGTCGTAGGCTTTGTCGAGCCTGGCGATGGCCAGGTCGTAGTGGTGGTCGCGTAGTTCGGTCCAGCCCCAGAGGGAGGCGGCCGTGCGCACCCGACTCCAGAGCCCGCCCTGCTGGCGAGAATACTGCAGGGCGAAGTAGAAGCTGCGGGCGGTGTTGGCCAGTTCTGGCCGAAAAAGGCAGTGGCCGGCCGTCATAATGGTGTCCGGGGCCACCAGAAAGGCGGTGGTGGCGGTGCCGGTCTGGCCGTCCACCAGCAGGCCCAGACTGTCGAAAGGTGACTTGCTCAGTTCCTCGATGCGCCGCACCCCGGCCGCCGGTGAGGCCAGGATCGGGGAGGTGGCGATGTAACGAGGCAGCTGTTTGCGGGTCCGGGTGATCGGGAGTTCTACCAGTGACGTGCGAAGCGGCGGCATCTATATCCAATTTTCCAGGGGGGGCTAACGCGCCTCCCCCTGGACCCCCCACTTTTTTCCAGGGGGGGCTAACGCGCCTCACTGGAACGCCCACCTTTTCCAGGGGGGGGCACCGCCCTTCTGGAGCGAACGGCTGAGTTATGAAGATCGAGAATGTGCTGGTGCCGCTAGACGGCTCCGAACTGTCGTTGAAGGCCCTGGAGCACGCGGAAAAGCTGGCTCTGCCTTTAAAAGCCAAGGTGATTCTACTGCGCGTGGGGGCTACTCTAGGTCCCGAGGCCTTTGGGCTCCCCGAACTCAGTATGGCCCTGGCCAACGAACTGACCTTGCAGCAGGGTAAGCACGAAGGGGTCCTGACCACCTACCTGGAGAAGTTGGCCGAACCCCTGCGCGAGAGGGGCCTGACCGTCGAAACCGTGGTGCGCTCCGGCGATGCCGCCAGCCAGATCGTGGAACTGGCCGAAAGCGAACACGTAGACCTGGTAGTCATGTCCTCCCACGGCCGCACCGGACTCACCCGCTGGATCTACGGCAGCGTAGCCGAGCGCGTGCTCCACAACGCCCGCTGCTCGCTCCTGGTCGTGCGCATCCCCTCCGAACACCTCAGCTGAACCTAGTGGCCGGCGAATTTCTCGCCGGCGGGGATGGCGAAGTCCAGGCGGTTTTGGCGGCTGGGGAGGGGACAGGTGGCGTACGGCGTCCAGCAGCACGGTGGGTTATAGGCTTTGTTGAAGTCGAGAGTCACCACGCCCTGGGAGTCGGCCCTGGCCACGTCCAGGAATCGGCCGGCTCCATAGCTGCCGTGCCCGTTGCTGCGATCGCCGAACATCAGCGAATAACCGTCGCCCTCGCTGCTGACCTGCAGCGAATACTGCTTGCCTCCGTGAGAAAACTCGATTTCACCCGGGCTCTGGCTGACTTCCTCCAGCCCGCTGATGACGCTCTCCACTCGTAGTTCGCGAGCTTTGTCGTAGGCCTTGAAGTGCGCCTGAATGCGCCAGGCCGGGTCCACCGGATAGAAGTCCAGGCCCTGAAAGTCACGTCGGACCGGACTCTCGTTGTCCTTGACGCGCAGGCCCAGCCGGCCATCGCGGCGGATGGTGTACCAACTGATGGAGCCGGCTCTCTGAATGGTTTTGGCTTCTGGTTCATCCGCATCGCAGGCAACCGATTCGGATCCGTTGCGCCAGCTGAGTTTCTTGCCATCCCAGTGATAGGCACCCAGGTGCTCGGGGCCGCGCTCCAGGCGAAAAGAGCAATCGGCCGCACTTCCCAGCCGGTTCTCGCCCTTCTCCATCCAGAACAGCCCGACCAGCGTGAGCCAGCCGTCGGGACGGCGCAGGCGCTCCACTCGCTGGCTGCGCCACTCTTCGATCGTTTTTGCATAATCGTCGGCCTGGACGCCGCCGCTCAAGGCCATCAGAGCCAACAGGGAAAACCAATATTTCATAGAGCAGTGGATTTGAGCGGCCGGGCCGGATTTCCCGCCACCCGAGCTCCAGCCTCCACCGATTGGACCACCACGCTGCCCATGCCCACAAGGCAGCCTTCGCCCAACCGCAGCCGCTCACGCACCAGGCTGCCCGCACCCAGATAACAGTTGCGCTCCACCTGTACATATCCGGAAAGGATGACGCCGGTGGCCAGGATGTTGTAGTCCGCCACCACCGTGTCGTGACTGACGCGGCAGCCCGGCAGCAGCACGACCTGGTCGTCCAACCGGCAACCAGCCGAGAGGGTGCACTGCTGAAGAATCACGCAGCCGTGCCCGATCTGGGACCACTGGGAAACGCAGGCGCTGGGATGTACGACGGCAGCAAAGCGTTCGCGAGGGAGTCCCAGGCGTTCGACCAGGCCCGGTTTGCTTCGATAGCTGGCAACGCTACCGATGGCCGTTACGAACTGGACTTCCGGGCCGAAGCTGGCGGCCTGCTCCAGGCCTCCGAGAACGGGAAAGCCGTGCACGCTGGCCTGGGCGGGGCGATCATCCAGAAAGCCCAACGGCTTGTATCGCTCCTCGATCTGGTTGCACAGCAACAGGCTGTCGAGAATGTCGACGGCGTGGGTGCCGGAGCCCAGAATGACGATGGGCGTGACCATCAGGGCTGGAGAAAGTGCTGAATTTGTTCAACCAGGTCTTCGTTGAACTCGTCGCCCGGTGCCAGCAGGCTGAGCAGTGCCTCGCGCAGGAAGCCTTCGGCCATCTGAGCACGGGTTTCCGATTCCACGGAATGAGCCTGAGCCTCCAGCAAGCGTTGGTTGAGCTCCTGGATTTGCGAGAACGCTTTTTCGTTTTGCTCTTGAAACTCGCTGACGACCAGGCCCAACTCTTCCAGTTCTTCTTCGCGGGTACGCAGAAGCTCGCGCAGGCTTTCGGCCTCATCTCCAGAGAGCGCCGGCTGCACGCTTTGCAAACGAGCTTCCAGTTCTTTCAGGTCGCTCCAGGTGGGGCGAGCCGCCAGAGCTTCACTGAGTCGAGCCACTTCCTGCACCAACGCCTGGAAAGCGGCTGCGTCAGGAGCCTTGGCCCTGGGAGTCGGAGCCTTTTTGGGAGTTACCGTCTTGGGAGCTGCCGGCGTCCTGGCTTTACGCGCGGGTTTGGCCGGTGGCTCTGGCACGACCACCAGCGGTGCGGGCTTGCTCTCTTCGATCACCGGGGCGGGCGAGCGTTCCTTGCGCACGAAAGCCTGAGGTTTCTCGAGATTGGTGGAACGACTTTTACGCTGACCCAGCAGGGCACTCCGATGAGGCCCGCTCTCAGGACCAGGAAAGGAGGAATTTGACTCGGCAGAATCCGGTGGCAACAGGGTGGGGAAACCTTTCTCCCTTGATATTTCCTAGGTTTTCGCTCCGTGGCGAGACGGACCCTGCCCTCTTCAGGGATCTACAGGTCAAGCTGTTCCAGTGCTTTCACAGCATCGGCCAGAGAGTGGATCTCCTTAAATGCCTCAAAAGTGCGAACCAGTCCGGGGTCCATCAGAATCACCTTGGCCTTGGGTCCGCGCAATCGCTGACCCAGTTGCTGCAGCTTGGGAACAAACTGCATCAAGTTGTCGAGAGAACCCACCATCGCCGTGCTGGCTTCCGGGGCCAACACGACCTGGGCGGGCGCGCCGGCGGAAGTCACCATGACGGGGGCACCGGATCCTTCGACGACGCGCGCCGGCTGACTGGCCAGCTTGTCGATAGCGCGCGAGAGTTTTTCTAAGACCGGTGCCAGGTCCGAGGGCTGAGCCTGAACGACCACGGGCGCGGCCGCCACCGTGGGAGGCGCTGCCGTAGTCGGAGCGGCCACTGTGACCACCTGGGGGGAGGCGGCCAGCCCGGCTGCCCCCAACCGTTCCAGAGCCAGTCCGATCCGATCCAGAGCGGCTCCCAACTCAGCCGGCGCTGCCGCCGTCCCGTTTCCGCCCTTTTCCAGAGCCTGGGTCACGTGGCGTCCCATTTGAATCATCGCGTTCTGCAGAGCCTGCACGTAGGGAGCCAGGTCCGCCTGAGGGGCCGCCGTCTGAGCCGGCTGGAAAATGTCGGGATCGCTGAGCTTGACCATCAGCGGTCCGCCGTCTCGCTGACTGGCTTGCAAAATACTGCCCGAGATCTGGTCGAGATTCTCCGACATCTTGCCCAACACCGAACTGACCCGCATGACCGGGTCATCGCTGCCACCGGTGGCCTGGCGGCGACCAAAGCCTCGTTTGATTTCGGCCCAGCGCTCTTTTTGCTGGTCACTCTGGCGGTTGCGCAGTTCGGCCAGTTTGAGCAGGTTCTGCTCGGCACCGGTGGTCAGGGTCTGGGCCTCGCCGGCGTAATGGTCGTCCAGCAGGCGCTCCACCTCGTCGTCGTTCATGACGGCCACCACTTTTTCGGTCACTTTGGTCATGTTGCGGTAGCTGCCCTGCAGTTTGAACGGAGGTTCGCTCCGGTAGGCATCGTCGGTCGCGGCCGAGGCGATGTACTGTTTGTTGACCGCCAGCAGCACTTTTTGCACGGTGAAGAGCTTGCGCATCACCGAGAGAATCTCTTCCAGCTCCACGCTGGAGTAGTTGTGGGACAACTCGTTGGCGTTGACGGGCATGCCTTCGGCCATGCGAATCAACTTGTAGATGTCCTCGGGATCTCGGCTGGATAGGGGAGCCAGGGCCGAATTCGAGGTCAGCGAGTTCTCCAGATAACTGAGCTCGAAGACCGCTTCCTTGCCCTGCATGACGTCGCCCAGATTGTAGGTATCGGCGCGGTTGGCCAACATATCGGGAATCTGAAAGCGGGCGCCGGACTCGGTGTAGGGGTTACCGGCCATGCAGATGCAGAAGCGTTTGCCCTTCATATCGTAGGTGCGGGTGCGGCCTTTCCAGACACCTTCGATTTTGCGCTGGGCGTCGCACAGCGAAATGAACTTCTGCAAAAACTCCGGATTGGTGTGCTGGATGTCGTCCAGATAGAGCATCACATTGTTGCTCATCTCCAGGGCGAAGTTGACTTTCTCTACTTCCTGTTTGGCGGTGGCGCTGGTGGCCTCGTTCGGGTCGAGCGAGACGACGGAATGGCCCAGGGCGGGCCCGTTGATCTTCACGAAGATCAGCCCCAGGCGATTGGCCACGTATTCCATCAGGGTGGTTTTACCGTAGCCGGGTGGCGAGACCAGCAGCAGCATGCCCATCTGGTCGGTGCGTTTGTTTTCGCCCAGCGAGCCCATCTGTTTGGCCAGGTTGTCGCCTACCAGCGGCAGATAAATCTCGTTGATCAATTTGTTGCGCACAAACGCGGTCATGACCTTGGGGGCCATTTCGTCCATGCGCAGGCGCACGCGCTGCTTGGCCAGGATGTTGCGGCGAATCTCCTGGTAGTGACGGAATGCCGGCACGCGCACCTGACGGAACTGATCCAGTCGGGCCACGAACTGCTCCAGACGCAGGTCCATGGTGCGGTTCTTGATGCGCTGGTGCTGGCCCAGCAAGCCTTGAATGGTGATCTTGGTGTTGGTGGAGGAGGCTTCGCGCTCCATTTTCCCTTCGGTCAGCAACAAGCTGGCCGCTTCTTCTTCGGAAATGGCCCAACGCTCCAGCACGTCTTCGGGCTGCTTCTGCGGATTGGAGGCAACGAAAGCCTGGAGCCAGGCCAGCGACAGCTCGTAGCTGCGCCGCAGGTCTCCACGCAGGCCGGACCATTGGGCCTGCAGCTTGGGGAGGGCTCCGGTTTCCTGTAGATAGCGCATGAAGTTGTCGCGCAGCGAAACGGCGCCGCCCGACACCAGGAACTTGCCGTCGGCGTCGCCCAGGTCTTCCACCATGTATTCGCCCGACAACATCAAGTCGTGCGGGGTCACTTCGATCTGGTTCTTTTGACAGAACTGGCCGATGCGCTCCGAAAACTCGCTGGCCAGTCGGGCGGTGGCGGTCGAGGGGCCAAAGATGCTCTGCATCAGTTTGAACGAGGTGGACTGACTGGTGTAGGTGCGCCGCTCGTTGTCGTCCAGGTCGTAAGCCCACCACAGGCTGGCCGCGTGGCGCACGCGACTGGAAAAACGCAGATGGCGGGCGCTCTGGTAAAGGTTCAGCAAATTCTCCAGGATCAGAGCGGCGTCGGTGTCATGGATGCCGCGATCATAGCCTTCGTCATAGCGATCTTGGGCGTAGGAGCGGACGACCTCGACCAGTCCAGGATGCACCGCGGCGGCCGCTGCCTCGTCCCCCAGACCGGCGTTGCGCGTGGGGCCGCTGAGAAGGGTGTCGTAGAGCAACTTCAAGGAGAGGCCTTTGCGCCCGACCTCGGCGTCGTTGATCATACAGAAAGCCAGATACTCGGCTCGGTAGACCTCGTTGGTTTCCGAAACCAGCGACTGCTCCCAGAATTCGCGAGTTTTTTCCAGCTCCGGATGCTCGATGTCCTCAAAGAAGTCGGTGCCGGTAATGTGCAGAGCCATGATGGTGGTTTCACCGCTGCCCAGATCGACGCGGCGCGGCACCATGGTGAGTTCCACCGGCTCGCTGTTGACCGAGAAGCGGTGGCGACCGAACTTGATGATGTTGGCGCCTTCTTCGAAGATCTCTTTGCGATCGCGCAGACTGCGCCCGGATTCCTGGCGGGCGGCCTTGAGCCTGGACTCAAGTTCATCCGCCTTGACCGGATCGTTCAACTCGCGCAGGCGCTCGGCTACTTCGCGGACCTTCATGACCATGGCGTCGGAGGCGAAGAACGTATTGAGCTCCACATCGTCAGTAATGCCTGAAGCTCGTCGCTGCAGACCTTCCAGGATGCGGTCGGCCGAGCCCATCAGCTGCTGCACGCGGCGCTGGCGCGCTTCCAGCAGGGTCTGTTTTTTGGCGGCGATGGACTTGGAGATGTCCTCGCGTTTCAGGTTCAGCTGCTCCAGGTAGTCGTCGTACTCGCCGAAGCGGCCTTCCAGGTCTTCCAGCTGGAGCATCAAGCGCGACATGGCTTGCTCGCACTTTTCCGGAGAGTCGGCCAGGTTGATGGAGCTGGTGGCATTCTGCGTCAGCAGCTGAAACTGGACGGCGAACTCGGCCGTCGATTCCTTGGACCCCAGCTCTTTCTTTTTGCCGGCCACCAGCGCGCGGGCGCGGTTTAAGTGACCCATCAACTCGGCGATTTTCTCGAGGACTCCGGTGCGTTGGGTGGCGTCTTCGATCTTGAGTCCACCGATGACGTCCATGAGCAGCTCTAAGCCGCCGCCGATTTTTTCCAGGGTCTCGTGAACGGGCAGGGCGTCGCCGGCTTTTTGCATGCCGTCGACCAGGGCTGTCTGCTCCTCGATCTGAGTCTGCACCGGCAGAAAAGCCTCGGGGGCCAGCAGGAACTCGACGGCTCGCTGGGAGATCACGTCGAACTTTTGGACGGCCTGTTCTTCGATGGCTTTGATCTTGTCGAGGGGCGCGTAGCGCATGTCCTTGAGGGTGATCAACTGGCCGCGGGCGTTGCGCAGGAAGGCCAGAGCGTCGACATATTCTTCGACCGTTTTCCAGTCGTCCGGGTTGAGACGTCGGGTCTTTTCGTGGAAGGCTTTGGAGGCCTCGGCGAAGGCTTTGTCGGCCTGTTTGCGCAGGCTGACCACTTTCTCGAATTCGTCCAGCACCAGGCTGGAGGTCTTTTTGATGTCCTGCAGCGGAGCCAGCAGGCCTCCCACCTCGGCGTGACTCAGCCAGGGATAGACGTCGACGATGCGCGTCAGGGCGCTGACCATGTCCTCGTAGATGGCTACCGTGGGCGTCTGCTCTTCCACCCGGCGAGCCACCGAAAGGCAGTCGGAAATACCGCGCACCAGGTCGGCGTTGCCGATGTTCTCCAGGTAAGTCCCCGACTTGCTCTGCTGAGCCGAGCTGTATTCGGCGGTGGTGAAAGGGGTGCGCCAGATCTGCATGGTGTGCACCCGGGTGGGCTCGCTATCGGCAGAACTGCGGAAAAGCACCAGCGTGCCGTCTTCATAGACACAGTAACCGTTGCAGTGGATCGGGCTGCGCACTTCTTTTTGGATCATGTTGTAGGGCATGAGGGCGAAGCGGCACTGCTCGCGATGGCGGAAAACGTAGAGCACATCCTCGCCGTTGGGAGACTTGATGGTGGCTTCATAGCCCATGCCGGCGAAGTCGCCGTCGAAATTCTTGAGCGTACCTTCTTGCAGGTAAAAGCCGCCCGGAAAGATCAGTCCGTGATCTTCGGGCAATTGGTGACAGGAGTCGCCAATGGCCTTGACGTTGTGCACCGTCTGGGTGCGTGTGTTGAAAATCAGGTAACGCCACTGCTGCTCGCGGTAGGGGAGGATCTTGAGCAGGATGATGTGGCCCAGTTTTTTGTAGTGGAACTGGGCGTCGGATAAGGTCTGGCGTGCGTCGTCGACCTTCTCCGAGTAGATGCCCAGACCGTCTTCGGTATTGTTCTCGACCTTGACCGTGAGATCGCCGCCCACCGTCTCCACGAAAACTTCGTCGAGAATGGAGACATGGGGATGCTTGCCGGTGACGAACTGATCGCGGCCGGCCACTTCCCAGGTGAACTCGTAAGGAGGTTCCTGGACCGCGTCGCGCTCGCCGCGGTTGTCCATGTAGGTGACTTCGTTTTTGCTGACGGCCCAACGCAGGGCTTTGACGTCGTTGATGGTCTGACCGATTTGAAAAACGGCTACCAGCTTGGTGCCGCTGTCCACCAGGCGCAACTGCAACAAGCGGATGTTCTTGTAGTATTTGAAGAGCTCTTTGAAGTCGCGCTTGAAGTTCTCCTCGGCCAGGAACTTGGGCGTCAGAGCCGCGTTGGCTTCGTCGTCCACCTGGCTCGACAGGGGCTTGAACTCAAAGCTATCGCCTTTGTTGACGAAGCTGTAGAGGCTCATCACGTCATCGACTTCGACCTCTTGTTTGAGGCCGAGCTTGACTTCGTAGCCAAACAGCAGGTCCTGGCCCAGGCTGACGATGTCGCGCGGCAGGCAGGCGTTCTTGGTGCGGATTTTCTCCGAACCAATCACTTCCATTTCCTGGCTGCCGAACAGCTCCAGACGTTTCAGGTTGAGTTGCTCGACCTGACCGCGCAGCAGCCGGGCCTGCTCGACCAGGCGGCCGCGCAGGACCTCGTAGGTGCCTTGCTCGATGCCGGCCCCTGGGGTTTCTTCGGTTTTCTCAGCCACGGACTAGCCTGCCGAGGGAGAGGGAGGGGTCGGAGGCTTGGGGATGGGCGGGCTGACCGAGGCCGGCTTGGCGGCGGTTACCGCCGAAGCCACCTGACCCAGCTTAGAGGCCGCGCTGGAAGTGGCCTTTCCCAGTCCGTCGAGCACCTGAGGTCCACCATTGGTGATGGACTTGGAGATGTTGCCGGCAAAGTCGCTGTGCTCCAGGAAGGTGTCCAGGGTGCGACCCATGCTGGCGGCGTTAAAGATGCGCTCCATAAAGGCACCGTCGCCACCCACGATGTTGAATTTGGCGGACTTGAAGGCCTCGCCCATCGCCTGCGACTGATACTGCGCCATAGTGACCTGGGCTTTGATGCTTTCCACCGCGATCAAGCGCTGATTTTCCATCTGCAGGCGGAACTCTTCGTGAGCGCGCGAGGCTTCGTTGAGAGCAGCCATGGCTTTGGCCTTCTCGGCGATACCGGAGGCCTCGGCCGTTAGTTTGAGCTGGATGGAGCTGGCTTGCGCTTCGGCTTCGGCGCGCTGCACCTCGACCTTGGCCAATCCCAGCTTTTGCTCGGCCGGAGCCTGTGCTTCCTTGATGCGAACTTCTGCCATACCGCGCTTCTCGAAGGCGGCGGCGTCAGCTTCTTTGACCTTGATTTCGGCCAGTCCCAGAGCGGCTTCTTCGGCCATGATTCCTTCCGAGAGGCGTACTTTGGCCTGGGCCAGCTTATCGGCGGCTCCCAGTTCGGCCTCGGCCAGGGTCTGCTTTTCTTTGGCCTTGAGCCGGGCCGCAGCTTCCGAAGCTTCGGCGGCTTTGACGGCGCGCACGGCGTCCTGTTCGGCGTCGGACTGAGCCGAAATGACGGCCGATTCCTTCTGACGCTTGGCTTCTTCGACCATGCGCAGGGTTTTGATACGCTCTTCTTCTTCGGCCACCGTCTTTTCTACGGCGATACGCTCACGAATCACGTCTTGAATCAGTTTGCGCTGTTCTTCCAGGTCGCGCTCCTTGGCGATACCGGCCAGCTGAACTTCCCGTTCGCGCTGAACTTGCTGCAGGGCGCGGTCTTGCTCGACCTTTTCTTTTTCGACGGCCATCAGACGCTGGGTGTTGAGTTCGGCCAACTGCACTTCTTGATTCTTGCGCACGTTGTTGATGGCCAGTTCCTGCTCGGAGGCGATGCGGGCGGACTCGAAGCGCAGGTGCTCTTCGGCCTTGACCTTCTCGATCTCGGCGTTCTCGCGGGCCGTCATCGTCTCGATTTCGCGGCGCATGCGCAGCTGGGCGTCGGTTTTGTCGCGTTCCATCGCGCCCATCTGCTGAGCGGTGGTCACGTCTTTCTGCATGATCTCTTTTTCGCGGTCACGCTGAAATTCGTTGGTGCTGACTTGCTCTTTAGCGGTCAGTTCCGTAATTTTCTTGATACCCTGGGCGTCCAGGATGTTGTTGGCGTCGAGCGAGGCCTTGGGAGTCTGCTCCAGGTAGTCGATGGCGACGTCCTCGAGCTTGAAGCCGCTCAGGTTCTCGCCGATGACCTTGACGATTTCGTCGCGGAAGTGCTCGCGCTGGGTGTAGAGCTCGATGAAGTCCATCTGTTTACCGACGGTTTTCAGAGCTTCCGAGAACTTGGCATCAAACAGCTTGGCCACTACGGCCGGGTCGGAGGCGCGCTCCACGCCCACCGTCTGCGCCACCTTGATGACGGCTTCGGCCGACTTGATGACGTGCACGAAGAAAGTCACGCGGATGTCGGCGCGGATGTTGTCTTTGCAAATCAAGCCTTCTTTGCCGGCGCGGCCAATCTCGATGGCGTGCACCGAGATGTCCATCACTTCGTAGCGATTGCGGAGCGGCAGCACGATAGCGCTGGTGAAGTAGACGTGGGGGTCTTCGCCGGAGCCGGCGACGATCAGGGCCTGGCCCTGCTCCACGAAGCGGCGCAGCCGCGAAATGACGATAACTCCTACCAGTGCCATCACGCCCAAGGCGCCGACACCAAAGAGCCCCAGGACTAACTTAAATGAATCCAAAGTCTTGATCCTTCCCCGCTCACCACGAAAACCAGAGTTTTTTCGCCGAGCCTTTCTACTACAAAAAAAGATTACCCTGGTGCAATGCAAAGGGTATCTTTGGACTAGCCTCCCGTTTGTCTGTAATCTAGACTACAAAGCGGGACTTAATCCTTGAGGGGTCGGGTGAAGTCCTCGAGCACTTCGCGAAAGCGGTAGTTGCCGCCGCCAACTACTTTCAAGCCGGTATCCACGGTGTGCGGCGTGTACTGGAAAAGGGCCAGTGTGGCGGCGTTGTCGATCTGCACTTTGTGCTTGCCGTAGTCGGCCTTGTATTTCATCGGGAACTTCTGAGACTGCGACTCTTTAAAGAGCCTGGCCAGCAGGCTGGCGCCTTTGTTGACCTGACCGGTAAAGCTTTTGGCGCCGGCCGTGTAGGTGCCGCCATCGGTGTAGCCGTAGCCCATGGAGGCGGCCATCAAGCCCTCTTTCGGCTGCTTCTGGCGGGTGATCAGGCTACTTTCCTTCTCCAGGGTGGTCAGCAGAATGTAGGGATTGATACCGGCTTTTTGGGAGGCCTCGAAGATGATTTCCGCCGCGCTGATCTTGTTTTCTTTATATTGGGCTAAAAAGCTGTTCTGGTCTTCCAGGAAGGCCTGCACGCCGATGACGTCCAGAGCCGTGGTGTCCGTGAACTCTTTGTCGCTGACCAGTTGCGAGAAGTTGACCCCGTGCTTCACGTAGTCGTGTTTGCCAGCCTTGGGAGTGGAGAGCTTGAAGGGTTCCGGGGTGGGCGGCTTATCCGGCAGGGTGGCGGGCGCAGCCACATCCTTGAGGCCGGCACCGGCGACAATCCAGCCGTCCACCCCGATTTCCGGAGTTTTTGGAAGCAGCTCCTGAACGGCCGGCGGCTGAGGAGTCTTGGACGAGACCGCCTGACCGGAGACGTCCGCCACCAGCGCCCCGAAAAAGCACAGGGCCGCCATCCCTATGGTGGTGAGCCGTTGCAAAGGTAAGGACCTGACCGCGAATTTGGGCTTCTCGAGCCCCTCGGAAGAGGGGCCGGCGGAGGTTCCGCTCAGCTCCAGACGGTCCGCGGGAAGCTGGACGGGCGCTGTCGGCCGCGTGGCAACCGACCTGGAAACGGGAGCGAAAAAAGAAATGCCCGGGATCTTCACCCGAGCACTTTCCCCTGGTTAGTCTATTTGTCCTGGTTCAGAAACAGGAATCCGGCCGTGGCCAGGCCGAGTACGCCCATTCCGACGGCCTGCCAGGGAGAACCGGCGCCTGCTCCCAGGTAGATACCGCCGGCCAGTCCGGCGGCGCCGCCCAGCAGGGTGCCACCGATGGCCGAGCCGACCACGGTGGACTCTTTGGCGCGAAAGACGTGTTGGGCGACCAGCGCGCTTCCCAGTCCACCCAGCAGGGCCCCACCCGGAGTGCCGGCCACGGCTCCGGCCAGGCCGGCCGCGGCGCCACTGGCCAGGCCGGCGTAGATTCCGGCGGCTACGGGTACGGCCATGACGGCGCCCATTTTCCAGGTGATCAGCGGCGGCTTGGGGGCGGCTTTGAAGCCATCTTTAGGAGCGCTCGGGTTCTGCTGTTTGGTCAGAAGGCGAGCCTGCGGCGGTTGCGTGAAGGACGGACGGATAACCATGGCTCGTATGCTATCCGGCTGCCGCCGGGGAGGTGTGAACTGGGGGTTACCAAAGCACAGGATATGCTTGAATCGTTCGCGCGCCTGCGCCAGGAATATCAGAATCCGCCCCTGCGAGCGGAAGACCTCGATCTCGATCCGCTCAAAGAATTTGAAAAGTGGTTCGCCCTCTCCGTCGAGCGCGAGCCCTTGGAGCCCAACGCCATGACTCTGGTGACCGCCGACGAGAACGGGCGACCGTCGGGCCGCATGGTCTTGCTCAAGGAGTTGGACGACAATGGTTTTGTCTTTTTCACCAACTATGACAGCAACAAAGGCCACGATCTGGAGCTCAATCCCCAGGCCGGTCTGGTCTTTTACTGGGCGGTACAGCATCGCCAGATCCGCGTCGAGGGCAAGGTGGAAAAGCTTAGCGAGGGCGAGTCTGATACTTACTTTGCGACTCGCCCGCGCGGTGCCCAGGTCGGCGCCTGGGCCTCCCGACAGAGTCGCCCGATCGAGAGTCGCGACGAGTTCCACGGCCTGCTGGCCGCCATTGAAGAGCGATTTCCTGAGCCCGAACTGGTGGCCCGGCCTCCTTATTGGGGCGGTTACCGCCTGATCCCCGACCAGATGGAGTTCTGGCAAGGCCAACCCTGTCGCCTACACGATCGCATCGAGTACCTGAAAACCGATCTAGGCTGGTCCCGCCGCCGCCTCATGCCCTGAGAGGCGTGTCCTCCTTGGGCCCTGCAGGATACTGTCTCCATCGTCTCCCGGTCCCCGTCGTCCCCTTTCCGGGATCAGAGTCGATTACACACGTCGCGGAAGATTTGCAGGGCCTGGTCGATCGCGGCCGCGTCGATGTCCAGGTGAGTGACGGCGCGAAAACGGCGGGAGTGGATGCGGGAGAGGCGCACGCCGGCGTCCAGCAGCTCTTTTTCGAGCTGATCGGGCGAGTAGCGGTCGGGAACTTCGAAGTAAACCATGTTGGTGCGCACAGGAATTCGTTCGACTACCAGTTGGGGTAGTTCGTCGAGCCCCTCGAATAAGGCCCGGGCGTTCTCGTGGTCTTCGGCTAAACGTTTCACGTGGTGTTCGATTGCGTAGAGACCGGCGGCGGATAGGATGCCGCTCTGGCGCATGGCTCCGCCCATCAATTGCTTGAGCCTGCGCACCGCCGGAGTGAGCTCCCGGGAATGGGCCAGCAAGGCACCCACGGGGCAGCCCAGGCCCTTCGACAAACACAGGGTCACGGTGTCGAAACCGCGCCCCAGGCGGGCCGAAGGTTCCTTCAGGGCCACCGCGGCGTTGAACAGGCGCGAACCGTCCAGGTGGGTGCGCAGCCCGTTTTGCTGAGCCGCCCGCAGCACGCCGTCGGATTCGTCCAGCGGCCAGGGACGACCGCCACCCGCGTTGGTGGTGTTTTCCACCACCACAAGTCGTGGCCGCGGTGCGTGAGGAGTGTCGTGACGCAGTCTCTGAAGAACCGCGTTACAGCCGAAGATTCCGGTCCAGGTGGGAATGCTGCGCATCGAAGCGCGCGCGTGCACGGCCGCGCCGCCGGCTTCGTAGTTGAGGACGTGTCCATTTTCGGCCGAGAGAATCTCGTCACCGGGCCCGCAGAACAATTGAATGGCGATCTGGTTGGCCATGGTGGCGCTGGGCAGGAAGGTCGAAGTCTCCTGCCCTAGCAGTTCGGCCGCCTGCTGCTCGAGCCGGCGGGTGGTCGGATCTTCCCCGCGTTGCTCATCCCCGACTTCCGCTTCCGCCATCGCAGTGCGCATCGCCGGAGTAGGTCGGGTCACGGTGTCGGAAAACAGGTCAATCATAGGGCTCCCCTTTGGATCTCTCAGGCCAGGGACCCTGCTAATTCCAGGCGAAGTGCTCGCCTATGCAAATCTTCCCGCCCCTCAATCAACCCGACGACCTTACCGGCTACAACGGCTTTGCCAGCGACCCGGTGCTATCCGAGCTTATCGAAAAGCAGGCTCCCTGGTCGGTCGGACTGCTCAGCGAAATGGGCGCCAAAGTGGGCGACGCCGACTGGCAGAATCAGGGCCGTCTGGCCAATCGGCACGAACCGGAACTGGTAGCCTTCTCGCGTCAGGGCGAGCGCATCGATGAAGTCGAGTATCATCCCGCCTGGCACCGGCTGATCGAAGCCGGGGTGAACGCCGGCGTTCACAGCTTGCCCTGGGTGGATTCCAGAGCCGGGGCTCACCAGGCTCGAGTGGGCCTGCACTATTTGCTGACGCAGATCGAAGCGGGCGTGGGTTGTCCCCTCACCATGACCTTCGCGGCCGTGCCGGCGCTGCGCCGCCAGCCCGAGCTGAGCGCGATTTGGGAACCGCGACTGACCTCGCGGGAGTACGACTTCGGGCTGCGTCCGGCCGAGCACAAAAAAGGTTGCCTGTCGGGCATGGCCATGACCGAAAAGCAAGGTGGCAGCGATGTGCGCGCCAATACCACCGTGGCCGAGGCGCTGAGCGACGGAACCTACCGTCTGCAAGGTCACAAGTGGTTCTGCTCCGCGCCCATGTGCGATATGTTCCTGACTCTGGCCCAGCTGCCCGAGGGGGTCACCTGTTTTCTGGTGCCTCGCGTCTTGCCGGACGGTACGCGCAATCGCCTGCACATCCAGCGCCTCAAAGACAAGCTGGGCAATCGCTCCAACGCCTCCAGCGAAATCGAATACCACGGTGCCATCGCCTGGCGGGTGGGGGAGGCGGGCCGCGGCGTTCCCACCATCATCGAGATGGTCAATCACACTCGGCTCGACTGCGTGGTGGGCACGACCTCTCTGATGCGAGCCGCGCTGGTGCAGGCGCTGCATCACTGCCGCCAGCGCTCCGCCTTCGGCAAGAAACTGGCGGACCAGCCTTTAATGCGCAACGTGCTGGCCGATCTGGTGCTGGATTGGGAGGCGGCCCTGCAGTTGATGATGCGCCTGGCCGCGGGTTACGGTGCCGAGGAAGAGCAGGAAGCTCATTTCGTGCGACTGGCCACGGCGGTTTCCAAGTTCTGGGTGTGCAAACGCGGTGCCCGCTTCGGTGAGGAGACGATGGAGTGCCTGGGCGGGGGCGGCTATGTGGAGGAGTCGGTCATGCCGCGCATTTTCCGGGAGATGCCGCTGGCCTCGATCTGGGAAGGCAGCGGCAACGTCATTTGTCTGGACGTGTTGCGTGCCGTGCAGAAGACCCCTCACACTCTGGACCTGTTTTTCCTCGAGTTGGAAAAGTCGCGCGGCGGCGATCGACGTCTGGACCTCTGGGTCGACAATCTCAAGGCCTCCTGGTTCCGGGCCGACGACGCGGAGGTGCGCGCCCGGCGCCTGGTTGAGCGTATGGCCCTGGCCTTGCAGGCCTCGCTACTGCTGCGCAACTCGCCCAGTTTTATGGCCGAAGCCTTCTGCACCAGCCGGCTCGGCGAAAGCCGTGGCTCGGAGTTCGGCACTCTACCGGCCGGTACGCCGCTGGAGGCGATGGTCGAGCGCGGCTGGCAGGCGGGCGTACGCGAGCCTCTGGCCGCCCAGGCGCACTAAAAGCTGGCGGAACGTTAACATCTCGTTCATCTCCTTCGGCGCTGTCTCGGCTCGCTCGCGATAGCCTGACTTCAGACAACCGAAGGGAAACGAAAAGCAAATGAATGTTCAACAGCGTTGGGGTAATCAGCAGAACCGTATCAACAACGGAATGGCCAGCGGCCAGATGGACGCCGGAGAGCGCGGCGCGATTCGCGCCCAGCGCCAGGCCAACGGCGCCCGATTCCGGGAAGCTCGGGCTGAGGGTGCTTCCCCCGAGGAGCTGAAGTCCTTGCGCCATCAGATGCTCAACGGCGTCTCGGGAATGATCTGGGATTACAAGCACAACTAACCTGATTTTCGGCCCCCGGGGTGGCCAACCCCGGGGGCTCTCAGCCAGAGAGGAGCATTCCAATGGTTTTGCAGCAGAGCATCGGTCCAGCCGCAAGAATTCAGGCGATCTTACAGTCGGTAGAAAAATACCACGAATTGGCACGCACCATCTCCCTGGATCTGGAAAGGGAGTATTTGCGCGCCGACCGAATCCTGGGCGGCCTGGAAGCGCAGCCGGACCAGAATTGCCCGGCGCGTGCCGAGGCGATGGCGGGAGTCGAGCAATTTTTGCAAGCTCTTGACCTGTTGTCGTCGGCGCTGGAAGGAGACTTTCACCCCGCTACCGGGGCCCAGTGCCTGCTGCACACCACCGAAGGAGACCGTTTGTTGGGTCTGGCCGAAAGCAAAGCCGAGTTGCTGACCGAGGAATGCGCGTTCAGCTTGTAACTCGAGGGTTCACCATGGCCGAGCTGCTGGTGGGCCTCTTTTTGTTGGCCTGCGCGGTGCTGGGCCTGGTTTCCGCGCACCTCTACCTGCGGCGCAGCCAGACCATGACGGACGCCCGGGCGCAGGCGACCCAGTTGGCCGAGAACACGATGGCCGATATTGTGGCCGATTCGTTTTCTCAGAACCATTTGCAGTCCCGCACCCCGGTAACCGAGTTTCCTGGTTTTGCCTACGCAGTGGACGAACGGCTCGAACAAGCCGGCCTGAAGCGGGTGGCGGTGGCCATTTATTTTCCGGAAAGCGGTCAGGAGCGTCAGCTGAGCTTGACCACCTTTGTCTATGACCTGCGCTAAGCGGCGAGGGGTGAGCTTGCTCGAGCTGATCGTGACGATGGCCATCTTCTGCGCTCTGCTGACCGCCGTCGTGCTGATCGAGCTCGGGATGAGGCGCTCCAGCCCGCGCGAAGACGCGCACAGTCAGGCCTTTCGGGCGGTGATGACCAGTCTCGAGTTGATCCGCTCCGAAGTGGAGGGCGCCTATGTCCAGCCGCAGAGCACCACGGCACTTCTCTACTATCCTTCCCTGGTGGCCGATGCACGGGTGCCCCTGGGCCCTTCGGGCGTGGCCGAAGCCCAGTCTGAAGCACAACTCCGCAAAGAAGCCGACGGCACGCTGGTGCGCCTGCAGGATGGTCAACGCCGCGTGGTGTCGCACCTGGGGCAAGATGGCGAGTTCACTTTCGGTTTCCCGAAACCCAATCTTCTCCAGATTCACCTGAAGGCGGTGCCCTCCGAGCTCGGCTCCTACGCCGCCGACCTGCACCTGCATCTGGCCAATCAGCAATGAGATATCGCTATCGTTGTCGCGACGCCCAGGGGAGAGCCCAGAATGGTGTGCTCGAAGCCGACTCGGTCGCGCAAGCGGCCGAACAAATCCGTGCTCGAAAGTGGACGCTGGAAGACCTGGAGCCGGTTGGGGCCAGGTCGGCGAGCGTAGCCCGGCCGGTCAGCCCACCGGTGGCGGCTCCGGCCGGGCGTCTTTCGCCCGCTCAAGTGGCTCAGTTTACCGTTCAGTTGTCCATCTTGTTGGAGGCGGGCGTGGCCCTGGTGCCGGCCCTGGACACCCTCAGCCAAAGTTATCCGGCGCTCGAAGCGGTCATTCGCCGACTGGAGTCCGGTTCGTCTTTTCACGTATCCCTGTCGGTGTGCGGCGAGAGCTTCGATGCTCGCTATCTGAGCCTGCTCTCCATCGGCGAGAAGACTGGCCGACTGGTGGCGGTGCTGCGACGTCTGGGCGAAGAGTTGGCGGATGAGGTGCAGCGGAGCGCCCGCCTGCGCGGTGCCCTGGTCTATCCGCTCTTTCTGTGTGCCGCCTGTATGGCGATGCTGGTCTTTTTGATCACGGTGCTGCTGCCGCAGCTGCTCAAAGTCGTGCCCATCACCCAGGACTCTCCCTGGCCGACGCGGATGGTGTTGGCCCTGACACAACTCCCCTGGGTGCCTTTGCTGATTCTCGGAGGGGTGGCGCTCTGGCAACTGCGGCGTGCCGGCGGCGCCTGGTTGGAGCAGCTGCCCGTGGTGGGCCCACATCTACGTCAGTTGGCCTGGACTCGAGTGGCTCGCTCTCTGCACTTGATGCTTTCCAGCGGCATGCTGGTCAGCCAGATGTTGCCCCGCATTTACGCCCGCGGTTCCGGCTCCGCCGCTATGGACCAGATGCTTCGTCAAGCTCAAGGGCGGTTGATGGAGGAGGGGAGCCTGGCCGACGCACTGGCTGAGCAAGGGCAGGTCCCCCCGTTGTTGCTGCAGTTGCTTCGGGTGGGTGAAGATACCGGCGAGCTGGAGGTGTTTCTCAAGCTTTACGTCTTCCTGGCGGAGTGCGAATTGGAAGAACAGCGCCAGTCCTTTCTCGTTCTGCTGGAGCCGCTTTTGCTGGGCAGTCTGGGAATGGTGGTGGCTTTCGTGGTCATGGCGGCCTTTCTGCCCGTCTATCAGCTGGTGGTGGCGGTATGAAGCGTAAGCTATTGGTTCTGACCTGCGTTCTGTTGTGGCTGCATCTTCTGACCACCGGGCTGGTGTGGCGACCGTGGATGGGTCTGTTTGTCGCCGAGGCCCTGCTGCTGGAGTGGTGGGGGCTCGGCTTCGCCGCCGTCTTGCCCCTGGCCATGTTGGCTTCACCGGCGGTCGCAGCCGGGGCGGCGGGATTGGCAGCCTTGACCCGATGGCGTCAGCCGGAACGCGCTCTGGCCGGACTGGTGGCCCTGGAACTGATGGTCTGGTGGCCGGGTCTGTTGGTCGGATCGGTCGCTTTTGCTTTGATCTCCTGGGAGTGGGGAGCGCCGCTCTGGCCGGTGGCTCTGGCGCTGGGCTGGATCCAACTGGCCGGCTGGACCGGGCAAGATCCCTGGTCAGGGCTGGCTTGCTTGCTGGTGCTGGGTTTCTCGCTGCGAAACCGCGCCACTCGAGCCGAACCTACCGTGGACCCACGAGTCCAGGAAGAGATCTTGCGCCGTGCCACCCTGCAGGAGCAGGCCCTGGTTCTGGATCGTTTGCTGGATCGATTGCGACGGGCCGCCAATCCCGGACAAGCGGCCGAGGCTTTGCTGGATGGCTTCGCCTCCAGTCTACGCCTGGACAATGTCTCCCTGGTCCTGGAGGAAGAAGGCAGAATGGTCTTCGCCGGCAGCCGCAATTCTCGACCCCTGGCCGAGAGCGAACTGCCGCCCATGCTGGAGATCTGGCGGGGGCGCCGCCCCCTGGAGTCGTCCGGCAGACTGCTGTTGCCTTTTGAACAGGGAGTCGTCGTCTTGGAGCGTTCTGAGGCTTTCGACGCGGAAGAAATGCAGCGGGCCGCCCGCTTGACCGGGATGGCCGGTTTAGGATTGGGATTGATGCGCCGCCAGCACGCCATTTCGCTGTGGGCCGATCGCCTGCTTACCCTGGTGCAAGGGGCTCGGCGTCTGCAGGACGCTCAGGATCCATCGCTGGTCAGCGAGCAACTGGAGACGCTGGCCCGGGGCACCATACCTCACCTCCAGGGACTCTTGTGCGACGAGCAAGGCCGACCCAGTCGCTTCTGGCCTCAACCTTTTGCGTTTGAAGAAGGGGCTTTGCGGCGTTTGCTGCTCAAGTGCGGTTCGGGCACGGCCCTGGAGGAAAGCTGTCTGGCGGCAGCCATTCGCTTTGAGGGTGGGCAAAACGGATTTGTCGTTCTTTGGGGCGGGGAGTTTCGTCGCGAGCAGGCGAACTTGCTGGCCATGATCGCCACTTTGGGCGCGGCCGCTTTGTCTCAGGCGCATCTTTACGGGGATTTGCGCCAGGCTTTGGAGCAGTTGCAGACTTCGCAAGCCCGTCTGCTGGAAGCTTCCAAACTGGCGGCCGTCGGTCAATTGGCGGCCAGCGTGGCCCATGAGCTCAACAGCCCTCTGGGAGCGGTTTTGCTGTCGCTGGAAAGCGCCGCCAGCCAGGTGGAGAAACGTCCGCAAGTGGCCGTGCAGCGACTGGAAACGGCGGCCAGCGGAGCCCGTCAGTGTCAGAGCATCGTGAAGAACTTGCTGGCCTATTGCGCGCCCCAACCGGATGAGTGGAAAGATTTGGATGTTCACGAGGTGCTGGCGGAAACTCTGCTGTTGACCCAGGGCGACCTGCAGTCGCGCGGGGTCGAGGTGGTTTTGCGCCTGGCCGAGAGCGCTCCTATCCGCGGTCAGTCCGGGCCGCTGCAGCAGCTTTTTACGAACTTGCTGGTGAACGCCCGCGACGCGCTGGTCCAACGCCCCAATCCTCGCGTGCTGGTCTCCAGCCAGGTGGAGGACGGGCGTGTGCTTCTGCGGGTCGAGGACAACGGCAGCGGCATGGAAGAGGCCGTGCGCGAGCGGGCCTGCGAAGCGTTCTTCACCACCAAAGCGCTGGGGGAGGGAACCGGCCTGGGGCTGGCTCTCAGCCAGGAGATCGTGCAGGCCCACGGCGGTTCCCTGCGACTGAGCAGCCAGCCCGGGGTGGGCACGCGAGCAGAAGTGGAGCTGCCGCTGCGATGAGCCGTCCTCCCAGGGTTCTGGTGCTGGAAGACAACGCCGCCATGCTCAAGGCCATGAGCGATGCCCTGGAAGACCAGGGTTATGAGGTGTTGGCGGTGGGCAACAGCGCCGCCGCAGTCGACCTGGCCCGTCGTGAAGCCTTTGACCTGGTGGTGACCGACATCCGCATGGAGGGCCTGGACGGCCTTGAGGCGCTGGAGCAGGTCAAGCAGTTTCAGCCGCAGGTCAGCAGCATGGTCGTCACCGGCTACTCCAGCGAGGCGGAATCCTTGCGGGCCATTCGCCTGGGAGCCGGCGACTATCTGCAAAAGCCGTTCGCCCTGGCCGACTTCACTCAGCGCGTGGAGAGGCTGCTGGAAAAACGTCCCAGCCCCGCTCTGGCCAACCAGCTTTCGGGCCTGGGTTGGCAACTGGCCCTGAACCTGCTTTCCGTGGAGCAACGCCAGATTTTGTCGCAGGCGGGGGACGAGAGCCGCGCAAGAGCCGGAGAACATGGACTGGACGAAGAGGCCTGGAGTCAGGTGGGTATGGCCCAGGCCGCCGAACGCCTCGGCCTGCCTTTGAGCGGCCTGCCGTCGATTCTGGCCAGTCAGGATGCCCGGTCGGCCGGAGCGTTGCTCAGTCTGGGGCGAGCTTTGGAGGCAGCCGAAGATCTGGAGGCTGCTGAAGCCGTATACGCGGAGGTCAACGATGGATTGGAAGGTGTGCTGGCCGGGATGGCGCGGGCGCGTCTGGCCCGCTCGCGAGCCAGGCCCGCCCAGGCTCTGGAGCAGCTTCCTCAGGTGTTGAGCCGTGCGGCTGAACTTGGAGCCTGGAAGGCCGTTCTGGACGGGTGTTTCTTACTCCAGGAGCTGGGGGGGGAGGCCGACTCCTGGCTTCGCCAGGCCGCCGAGGGTCTTACTCGTCACGGAGATCTGGCTGCCGCCGCCCAGGCTCATTTGGCGGCCGGCAACCACGTAGCCAACGCGCTGGGGGTTCTGCTGCAGCCGCAGTATGCGGGCGAACTGGCAGCGGCGGCGCCTTTGTTGGGTCGCTTGCTGGAAATGGAGCAGGGCCCGGAGCAGTTGCCCCGCGCTCTGGGTGCGCTGGTGCGCGAATCGCCGCTGGAGGTCACGCGGTTGCTGGAAGCGGGACAGCTAACTCAGGCGGGTCGCCTGCGGTTGTTGGATGCACTGGCCGGAGAAGGTCAGGCGATGGAAAGCCTGCTCCGCCAGCTGGCCACCGATCCGAGTTCCGAGATTCAATCCAGGGCTCTCCAGGCGTTGACGCATTTGGGACCTTCTCGGCCTCCGTTTTTGCGCATTTATGCGTTGGGTCCCATGGCCGTCTATCGGGGTCAAGAGAAGATTCCGGAGGCCGCCTGGAAGACGCAAAAGAATCGTTTTCTGCTGGCCTATCTGGCCCTGGCCGGAGAGCGGGCGGTGAGTGAGGAGCGAACCGCGGCCGAGTTTTGGCCCGATTCCAATGCACAGCAAAAAAATCTCACCGGCGCTCTATCGGTCCTGCGGCTGTGCCTGCGACCGTCTTACTGGCAGGGGGAGCTGGAATATGTGCAGCGTGCTCCCGGCCAGATTGCGCTCAATCGAATGTTGCCGCGTTGGCACGACGTGGAAGAGTTAGAAGCTTCGCTGCGAGAGGCCCAACGCTGTCGAGCCGGAGGCCTTTGGCAGCAGGCGCTGCGCTGGGCTTTGCGGGCGGCCGGGCTCTATCGCGGACAGTACCTGGAGGACTGTTACCTGGATTGGGTGACCCCGGTGCGCTCGCGCCTGGAGAACTCCGTGACCGAGACGCTCTGGGTCACCGCCCAGGCCTGTGAAGAACAGCCCGAGTCTCTGGAGTTGCTACAAAAGCTGCTGGAAGTGGATGGCTGTCATCAGGACGCCTATCAACTGATGATGCGGGTGCACCTGCGGCGCGGCCGCCCCGACCTGGCCATCAAGGCCTTCGAGCGCTGCGAGCGTATCCTGCGGCGGGAGCTGGAGTGCGAGCCCGCTCTGGCACTGGTCGAACTCTGGCAGAAAGCGCGTCTTTCCCTGTGAGACGCCCTCGCGGCATTGTGCTCGCCACCAGTCTGTTTCTGGTCACTTTGCTCTATTTGCTGGTGCTGGCCTTACTTTACCAGGCCCACCAAAATATTCGTTTGCGCACGGGAGTCCAGCTGCGGGCTCAGGCGCGCTTTCTTTCCAAGGGGGCGGTGCAGGTGGCTCTGGCGCGGATGAACGCCAACCCGGCCTGGTTACCGTCTCATCTGGCCGCGCCTTCACCCACGGTTCCGCCGTCCGTCGCTGAGAAAAAGGTTGTGGACGGCGTGGAGACATCGTTCTGGGTGGAGCCTGGCGACGATCCCGATTTTTATCGCGTGCTGGGCTGGTCGAAAGTGAACGGAGTCGCTCACCTGGCATTGGCCGTGGTGCATCAGACGGGAGCCGTTCAGCCGGGAGCGCTTGCCTACAGTCGGGGCAACGGTTTGTTTCTCAATCAGCCACTGGCGGGCGGAACCTGGAGCCACCTCACTTCCCCGCCCAGCTGGGGCTGGAGCGACGCCAGCACCCCGTGGGTTGGACCGGTCTTCGGTTCCGAGGCCGACAGCACCGAAAGTCTCTACTCCAATTCGTTGAAGGGCTTGCCGGACGGAACGATTTTTCTCTCCACTCGCCTCAATGGCGTGGCCACAGTGCTGATGCGCGCGCCCTCGGGAGAATGGCAGCTGCTGCCACCGCTGGTGATGTCGGACGGTCAAATGGCTCTGGGGGCCCGGCGCCTGGAGTTTCTCAACGATAAGCTGTATGCGGTAGCGCGGCGCAATGCCGACATCTACGAGGTGCGCAGTCTGGCTCACCCGGCCGGCACGGGGCGTCTTTATCGGGAAGCCACCCATACCTTCGAGTTAGCCGCGGGCAGTAGCGAGGCCAGCTGGCAGTTGGAAGCGACGCCACCGGGGACGGCCAGTATGCACGGACTGGCCGTGAGCTCCAACGGCATCATTTATGCGGTGGCCGATGCTCAGCGGTATCGCTGGGTAGACGGTGCCTGGAAAGCCATGCGGGGAGCCCCTTTGATCGGCTGGACCCAAGATTCGCCCTTGTCTCCCCTGCAGCTGAGTCCCCTCGACCCCAGCGAATCGACTTTTGACCTGCGCGGGACCACCGCCAGTCCTCGCGGTGAGTTGATCATCAATCGCCAGACCGGGGATTTGAATACGCTCTTCAAATACGTGCCGGCTCGCCGGGGTCCCGGCTACTACAAACTGCTGCCTCCGCTGCCCGGAAGCGTGGCCGCCATGGCCGTGACCTACGATCAGAGCAACTTGCTTTTCATGCGGGCTCAGCAAGGCGGCGAGGATCGGGTCTTTTTCGGCGACTTGAGCCAGCCGCAAGGCTCCTCCAGTTATCGCTCGCTCCCTCGCCTGCCGGTGGGCGACGGGGTGGTCAATGCGGTGGGCTCCGGTGCTTTGCTGGAGCCGGGCTCCCTACGCTACACTCCCTGCTATCTTCGTTAGCCTTTGACGGCGCCTTGAGCCAGCCCGGCCAAAAGGTGACGATGCAGCGCCAGGTAGAGCAACAGGCTGGGCAGCATGACCAGCACCAGCCCGGCATACAGTTGACCAAAATCGGCGTGATACTGGCTGACGATGGTCAGGTTGGCCAGCCCCAAGGGTAGGGTGCCTTTGCCCTTTTCGCCGGCCAGCAGAATAAAGGCCAGGAAATACTCGTTGTAGATGCTCACGGCCGTGAACAGCGCCACCGTGCTCAGGCCCGGTCGGGCCAAGGGCAGAAAGATGCTCCAGAAGGCCCGGCGCGGGGTGCAGCCGTCCAGCAGGGCGGCTTCAAAAAGCTCCTGCGGCAGATTGGCGAAAAAACCGCGCAGCAGCAGCACGGCATAAGGGATGCCGCTGGCGGTGTAGACCAGGATGAGGCCGCTGTGAGTGCCGATCAGGCCGAGCTCTTTGAGCCAGAAGAAGAGCGGTAGAACCACTAGCTGCAAGGGCAGGATCAGGCCGGTGGCCAGAGCCGCCTGAGCCAGACCGTGGGCGGGCAGGCGAAAGCGGGCCAGGCAGAAAGCCAGGCTGGCTCCCAGCAGAGTGGTCAGCGTGGTGGCTGCCAGCGTGACCCAGAGCGAGTTGAGGAAATATTCCGAAAAGCCGCCCAGGGCCAGCGCTTGTTGATAGTTCTGCAAAGTCCAGTGCTGAGGCCAGCCCAGCGGGTCCAGAAAGACGTCGGGCCCGGGGCGCAGGGAGCAGAGCAGAATCCACAACAGGGGAGCGAGGACCGAGAGGGCGGTCAGACCCAGCAGCAGTCGGCTCATGGCTCCTCCAGACGGTTCAAGGCGCGCTGCAATGCCAGCACCAGCATCAGCAGAATCACGGCCAGGGCGGTCGCTTCCCCTAACTTGAGCTCGGCGAAGGCGGTCTGAACCAGGAGAGTGCCCAGCACATGAACCTGACTGGTCGGTTCCTGGTTGGTGAACAGCCAGATGGTATCGAAGGATTTGACGGCCCCGATGAGCAGCAAAAAGTAGCCGGCCAGAACCGTGGGACGCAGGCTGGGCCAGGAAACCGCCCAGAATTGCTGCCAGCGATTGGCTCCTTCGATTCGGGCGGCGTCGACCAGTTCTGACGGAACCTGGGAAAGGGCGGCGCTGCACAACACCATTTGAAATCCGCCGGCGCTCCAGAGGGCCAGCGGCAACATGCTGGGGTAGAGATGATCCTGACTGAGCCAGGTAAAGTTATCCCAACCGAGCAAGCGGTTCAGAGGGCCCTGCGGATGATAGATTTGCTGCCAGATTAAAATAGCGCCGATCCCCAGTAGATTGGGCAAAAAGTAGAGCGCCCGCAGAAACCGATGACGGGGCTGATCGGGCTGGAGTAAGATGGCGAAGAGCAAGGACCACACGGTGATCAAAGTGGGAATGCAGGCCATCAGAAACAGGTTGTTCCCCAGGGCCTGCCAGAAGCGCGGAGAGCTTTCCAGCAGATTGCGAAAGTTGGCAGCTCCCACCCAGTGAGGAGAGCTCAGGCCGTCCCATTCACAGCCGGAGGCCAGTAGCGCGCTCAGTCCCGGCAGCCAGAAAAAGCAGGCATAGAGCAGCAGCGGGGGACCGGCCAGCCAGACGGCGTCGCGCCAGGGAAGTTGACGCAGGTTCGCAGTCTGAGGCGGATGGGGAGCGCGTCCCAGCAGCACCAGGCAGAGCACGGCCGCCAACAACAGCCAGGGTCGCAGAGGAAAAAGCACCGGTGCTTTCTCGGCCCCGGCGCTCAGGCGAGCGGCGGCGGCTTCCAGACGCCGGGCCAGTTCGGCGGGAGTGGCCTTTCCTTGGAGCAGATCGAAGCGCACATCGGCCCAAATTTGCGCCATACCCGGATGAGTGGCGGCCAGGCCCTCGCCAAAACTGGCCTGAGAGTGGGCCAGAATCTGCTGCAGGCCCTGCAGGTCTGGCGACAGCTTTTGATTGGCGCCGCGCACGGCCACGGGCAGGTCCTGGCTTTCCACCAGCTGTGCCGCCTGAGCAGGGGCAGTGATGTAGCGCAGATAGTCGACGCCGCCCGCCGGCTGCTGGGAGTCGGCAAAGACAAAGAAGTAGCCGGCTCCGACCTGGGCGGCTGGCCGAACGTTGCTGGCGGCGGGCGGCGGCAGAGGAAACTCGGCCAGTTCGAAACCGGCCGGAATCTTGTCGCGCATCTCACTTTTGAACCACGAGCCGCATACGATCATGGCGGCGTGGCCCTGGAGAAATTCCATCTGCGCCTCGGTATGGCTCATCCCCAGTGCACCCGGTTGGAAATGCCCACGGGCCAGGTCCTGCACTCGAGTGAGAGCCTCGACCATGGCGGGGTTGTCGAAACTGCCCGGTTTCAGGGCGAACTGGTCGGCGTAGGCCTGCGGTCCCGCCAGATAATAGTAACAGTGCTGAATGAGAGGGGAGGCGTAATAGGTGTAGCGGCCCTGGAAGGCGAGCGCGGCTTGCCCGGAGCTCTCCACCTGGCTGCAAAGCTTGACCCATTGCTCCCAGGTCTGCGGCGGCTGCCAGCCGTGGGCGCGAAAATTGGCCCGGCTGTAGTAGCAGGCCTGCACGGTATACTGCAGCGGAATCCCATAGGTGTGGCCACCGATCCGGAAGCGGTCGAGACTGCCCGGCAGAAAGTCGTCGCGCCAACGGCCGCTGCGCTCCCAGTTGGGCCCGTCCAGCCAGGTATCGAGGGGCAGGACTTTGCCTTTGGCGATCAACTGATCAAAGGGAAGGCTGGCGTTGGTGACCTCGGGAGGTTTGCCTTCCAGCAACCGGATGCGTAGCTTTTCGCTGATGCGCGGGTCGCCCTGGCACAGCACGTTGCCGACCTCGCGGGCGCAGCGCTCGAAATAGTCCAGCCCCTCTCCTCCCTCGAAAAGAGCCACTTCGACGGGCTTGGCCCAGACCGTCCAGGTCAGCAGAAACCAGAGAACCCAACGCATCGACGACTATGCTTGCCCGCGCCCGGGGTTTGTCCTGGCGGTCAGGTTGGGTAATGCCTGCCGATGACCACCAAAAAGATCCGCTCGTTGCATCGGCAAATCGGCCTGGCCGCTTCTCTCTGGCTGGTGATTGCCGCCTTGACCACGCTGGTCTTGAACCATCGCAAGCTGCTCTTTCCACCGGCCGCCCAGGGCAGCGGCCCGTACTCTCATTATTTGATGTCTCACGCCATCTGCGCCAGTCAACCCGACCTGGTATTGGTCGGCACCGACTCCGGAGTCTTTAGCAGCGAGAACGGCGGCAAGAGTTTTACGCAGGTCAACCTGCCGGTGGAAGCCAGCCAGGTGGTAGCGGTGGCCTTCCATCCGAACGAACCCAGCCACTACTATGTGGTGCTGCGCCAGCAAGGAATTTATTCGAGCCTGGACAGCGGCAAGCTGTGGACGAAGATCAATTTCCCGTCCCAGGCCTCCATCCAGAGTTTCCAGGTGGGTTTTGACGGGGCTTTGTCGGTGTTGACCAACGAGGGCTTGCATCGTCGAGTGGCCGAGAACTGGTCTTTAGTTCCGGCCGGTCCGACCGCCGCCAACCCGCACAGAGATATCCTGCGCACCGCCTACAACCTGCACGACGGCAGCGCCTGGGGCCCGCTGGGCCTGTGGGTAACCGACTTGCTGGCTTTGAGCATCCTGGCTTTGGTGGCATCCGGAGTGGTCATGTGGAGAAGGCAGCCGGCATAAGTTCACAGCCTGTTTACAAATGCTCCGCCTCGGCGACCTTTTCATCACCTCGTTTCGTTATTGTCAAATTCAGGGAAGCGAGGACAGAACCAATGGCATACGGTAGCGGAATGAATTTGAATCAGATGAACGGTTTCGGCCCCGTTCGGGCTAGCTTCGGAACTTTTCAAACCACCACGGTGAACCCGTATCAAGCCAGTCCTTTGCTGGGCGGTCAGAACCAGATGATGGGAATGCTGATGCAGCTTCTGCAAGCCTTCTCCAGTCTGCAGAACAGCTGGTCGCAGAGCCTCGGGCAGTCCGCTCAAGTCCCTCAGGCCTACACCCCTGCCCAGGTTCCGTTCCCGGGCTGCAACTCACCCCAGGCCTTTCAGCCCGCCTATCAGGCTCCGGCTTATCAGGCTCCTGTCTATCAGGCGCCCGCACCGGCCCCGGCACCCGCTCCCGCTTACGAAGCTCCCGCTCCGGCTCCAGCAGTTGCCTACGCAGAGCCGGCTCCCGCGCCCGCTCCCGCCCCCGAGCCGGCGGTCAACGTGGCCGTGGCCGTAAATGTCGAGCCTCCCGCTCCGGTGGTGGAAGTGAACCAGGGCGGCGGTGGCGACGGCGGCGATGGCGGTGACCCGGTCATCCTCGACCTGAACGGCGACAACAAACTCGACGTCACTGGTGCCGATGGCGGCAAGATCAACTTCAATCTCTTCGGCAATGGCACCAACGTCAAAACCGAGTGGCTCAAGGCCGGCACCGAAGACGGACTGCTCGTTTCCGACTTCGACGGAGACGGCAAGATCGACAGCGGCCGCGAGTTGATGCGTACCACCGGGGTGAACGGCGAGCAAGGCAAATACAAGGGTGGCTGGGACAAGCTGTCCCAGTTGTTTGACAAGAACAAGGACGGCAAAGTCAGCGGCGACGAACTCAATGAGCTCCAGGTTTGGGTCGACAAAAACGGCGATGGTATCAGCGACGAAGGCGAGCTCCGTTCGGTCAAGGATCTGGGCATCAGCCAGATTGACATCCCGGCCGAAGGAGTCAAAAGCAACTTTACGATGAATGGCAAGCAGCAGATGGCGGAAGACTACGTTTTCGACCTGGCCAAATAACGTATGCCCGATGTACTCGACCAGGTTCTCCAGTTTCTAAGGGAGGGGGCTTACAGCTCCCTTCCTTCGCTTTTTCCCGCGTTGGTGGCCTATCACCAGGAGCTCTCGCAGGAGCTTGAGCGCTTCGCGCTGCTCTATCCGGGCGAGAACGGGCTGATCGCTGCCTGGCAAGCGGATTTAGGCGACTACCAGAATGCGGTGGGAGCTCTGGTCGAGCAGGCCTGGGGAGAGGCAATGTCTCTGTGGGAGGAAGTCTCCGGGCATCTGCTTCGGCGCCGAGCGGCCACCGCACAAGTGCGCCGCCAGCAAGGCTTCAGCGTTGTGCCCGCGCTGGACGAATTCGCCTGGAGCCTGCACCGCGGCCGGCCGGACGCCGTGGAGGCCCTGAAGCTGCTGCGCGAGGCGGAACGGGAAGTCTCCTACGTCCCCTTTCCCGATCCCCGCCTGACCCAAGAATGGCAGGAGCTGTGGGGCCCGCTCTGCCAGGAACTGACGCGCCAATTGCAGACATCTCCCCACTTGAGCCAGTTGCCGCGGCTGGAAGAGTTCTGGCAACGTCATCGCCACTGGCTGCGGCGAGCTGAGCAACGTCGCGATTTCGGCGGGGTCCCCTGGTGGCAGGCGCTGCGTGAGCAGTTGACCGGGTCTCGGCCAATCTCTCTGGACTCCGCCTACGAATGGTTGAACCGCGATTTCGCGGAATGGCCCGAAGCGGACCGACAGCTGCGGCTGCACTACATCCAGGAAGCGCGTGACTGGTTGAAGGAAATTGGAGAGAGACCGGCTTCCGATTCAGTGGCTTTCGGAGACCTTCGTTACGACCGCTGGCTCTGGTTGTCGCAGCCGAAGGTGTAAAGATTGCCGACCATGTCGGCAAGGCAGCACAACTGGGCGTCACCGCTCGGTCGATTGCGGATGGGGTGGTCGGTTTCCCAGTAACCCAGCGGACTTCCCTCCCGGCTGATACAGGCGACGGTTCCGCCCAGGCCGGTTGCCCAGATGTGGTCGCCCGGTCCCAGGCAGGCCCCACCCACCAGTGACGAGCCCAAAGGTGCGGCCCACTGAACCTGGCCATCTTCCAGGCGGCAAGCGATCAGACAGGTACCGTCCCCCCCGGCCAGGACCTTGTCGTCCACGATCAGGGGGCGGCAGTAGAGTTGGCGGGACAATCGTCGCTTCCACAGCAGCGAGCCGTCCTCGGCCTGCAGGCAGTAGAGCACTCCGTCGCCGCTGGCTACCAGCACGCGCTTTCCATCGCTGACCAGGTCGCTCTTGATCGGCCCCTGCGTGTAGAACTTCCACTGGAGGTCGCCGCTGTTTCGGTCCACCGCGCGCACGATACCGTCATTGGCACCGAAACAGACTCGCGAGCCGGCCAGGCAGGGGCCGCTATGCACGTAGTCGCCGGCGGAGACTTCCCAAAGTTGGCGCCCCTCGAGAGCATCCACCCCGATCAGACTGCCCCCCATCTGTCCAAATTCGATGCCCACGAAAAGCTGGCCCTGATCGACCAGGGGAGAAGAACCAATCCACTGGCCCGGGCGAAGCTCCCAGACCAGCTGGCCGCTCACGGCGTTCAGGCAGTAGAGGTAGCCGTCGTAGGCTCCAAAGTAAATCTGGCCCTGCCAGGCGCAGGGAGTCGCGTGGATGCCGCGCTGGCGGTCGCGCACCGGGAAGCGCCATTTCTCCCCACCGAGTCGGTCGCAGCAAAGTAAGAATCCCTGGTCGCTGCCGATATAGATCTTGTCCTCATAAAAACAGGCCGAGGACTTGGGAGCACTATACTCACCCCGATTGAGGTCGGCCCGCTGCCAGACGGGTCCGGGCAGGGAAAGTCCGGAAGGCTTCTGGATGCCCATTTCGGCCAGCGTAAAAAGGCGCTCCACCGGGATATTCTGGCCGCCAAGCCAGGCCGAGCCCCCGCGCTCGTAGTCGAGGATGACGGCGACCCCGGCCACCACGCCCCCGGCCTGGCGCACGAGACGGACCGCGCTGACCTGGGTGGAGCCGCTGTTGATCAGGTCGTCCACCAGCAAAACTCGCTGGCCGGGCTGGATGGGCGGCCCCTCGATCTGGCGCTGCAAACCGTCCGCCTTGGGTTCACGGCGAATCAGGTTGACGTTCAGGCGGCGTCCCTGGCGGGCTGCCCAGGCGGCCAGACCGATCGCCAGCGGATGGGCCGCCAGGGTGTAGCCGGCCACCGAGTCATAAGCATACGTATCCAGACGCGGGCCCAGTTCTTCGCAAACCCGCTCGAGGAAGTCTCCCTGGAGCAGGAATTCGCGCGAGTCGATCAGCCAGCCGTAGGGTGAGCCGGTGCGACTGATACCTTCCCCCCACTTGACGGCGATGCGCAGAAGATCGAGACGAAGCTGATTTAGTGAACTCATCGCGGTCCCTTCGCGGAGGGATCGGGCCGATCCTCAGGAAGCGATGGAAGTTGCAAGATAACATTCAGGTTCTAGTCCTCGAGGATGACCTCGGACTGCTCAATACTCTGGTCGAGGCTCTGACGGACTGTGGTTTTACGGTCCACTCGACCAGCGATAGCTCCAAAGCCGTGGAGCTGTCGCTTGAGTATGATTTCGACATCATTGTGACCGACATCCGGATGTCGGGCATGGACGGCCTGCAGGCTCTGGCCAAAGTCCAGGAGTGGTCCCCGGACGTTTGCTCGCTGGTCATTACCGGCTTCGCCAGTGAAAGCGATACCCTTAGGGCTTTGCGCCTGGGGGTCGGCGAGTATTTGCTGAAGCCGTTCACGGTGGACGACCTGCAGTCGGCCATCGACCGCCTGGTCGTCAAGGTTCAGAACAAACGCCGCAGCGCCGCCCAGGAGTCCAGTCTGTTGGGCTTTCTGCGCTGGTCGCTGCAGGGTTATGCAGGCAGTCCCGCCATCGAGCAGAAATCGCCCTGGGCCTTGCCGGCGGCCGAAAAGGCTCGCGAGCTGGCCGGCTTTTTTTCCTGGGACGAACCGGATATGCAGGCCCTGGAGCTGGCCAGCCTGTGCACCAATCTGGCCAAACTGGGACTACCCCGAGAGCTGGACCAGATTCTTCCCCAGCGAGTGCTCTCGATTTTGCAAAGTCCGCACGGTCTCGAGAGCCAGTTGCTGGAAGCCAGCGAGGCGCTGGCCCAGGGGCAGAGCCTCCCGCCTCAGACTCCGGCCGCCGTGTTGCAGGCCATCGAAGGAGCCCAGGCCGGCACGGTGGGGCAGACCGGACGTAAGCGACGCTCCACTCTGGCACTGGCTCTGGCTCTGGAGCAAAGCGACCAGCTGGCGGCCGCCGTGCAGGCCTACCAGAGTCTGGCCACGCCGCCTCCCTCTCCAGAAGGGGCCAAGGCCTGTCTGGCCCTGGCTCATCTGGCCGGGCGGTTGGGCCGATCGGATCAAGTTTTGACCCACTGTCACCAGGCGGTGGCCATCAGCCGCAGTCTTGGCCCGGTCAGCCTGGCCGAGGGTGCCTATCAGGCCGGTTTGCTGCTGGCCCGGCTCGACCCGCCGGCGGCGGCCGCTCTGTTGAGCGAATCCGAAGGCATCTACCAGCGTCTGGACCTGCCGGGGCCGGCCGGCCTGGCCCATCTGGCCGGCGATTGGTTGGCCGGCAATAGCCTGCATTCTCCCTCGCTGCAGGCACAGCTGAGCCATCCCGGCGATTCTTTGCTCTCCGCGACCTGGCTGGTACCCAGCTTGTTTGAAAGCGAGGATCCGCTGGCGCACGCCCTGGCTCAGTGGCTGGTGCAGCAGCGACCGAACCTGGCCGAACTGCTGGCCGGCCACGCCTCGGAGCGGGTCCGCCAGGCCGCACAGCAGTTTCAGGCCCCCGACCAGAGCGACTCTTCAGTGCCCACCTTGCGCATTTACAGCATGGGCCTGCAGGAGATTTTTCACGGTCAGACCCGTCTGCCGGAAACCTCTTTCCGGCGCAACCAGAAAGCTCGGCAGTTGCTGACCTATCTGGCCTGGGAGCGGGGCAAAGTGGTCAGCGACGACATTCTGGCCGAGATTTTCTGGCCTCAAGAGGGATCGCGGGGGCGTAAGAATGTCTACTCGGTGCGCTCGATTTTGCGCAAGGCGCTGCAGCCGCCGACTTTGACCCGCGAAATCGCTTATGTTTGTCGTCAACCGCAGGGCCTGGCCATGGATCGCGAGCTGCCCTGGTGGCACGATGTGGAGGAACTGCGCTCGTGTCTGCGCTCCTGGGAAAGTGCTGAACGGCAGGGCGACCGAAGCGCGGCCCTGACGGCCCTGCAGAGAGCGGCGGAACTGTATCGTGGCCCCTTCCTGGAGAACTGTTACCTGGACTGGGCGGTGGAAGCCCGCCAGCAGTTGGATGCGCAGATGACGCGCGCGCTCTATCGGCTGGCCGAGATCTTGCTGGAGAAGAAAACCGAGCTGAGCCTGGCCGAGGCCCTCGAGATTGGTCAGCGCATCCTGGAGCTGGACGTTTGCTGTCAGGAAGCCTACGCCCTGATGATGCGGGTCCACATTGAATCCCACAATCCGGTGGAAGCCATCAAACTTTATGACCGGGCCCACAAGGCCCTGGCCCGCGAGCTCCAGGTGGAGCCCTCGCTGGATCTCTTCCGTCTGCAGACCGAAGCCAGACTGCTGCTATAACTCGATCAGGAAGTCGGCACCAGGTCCATCCTGACGATTGGCCGCGGTGATTTTTCCGCCGTGGGCGCGGATGATCTGCTGTGTCATCGACAGACCCAATCCGGTGGCCTGGCCCGGGTCGTGGGTGGTAAAGAACGGCTCGAAGATACGATCCAGGATGTCCGGGTGGATCCCTTTGCCACTATCGCGCACCAGCACCGTGCGAGCATTGCCCTGCATCAGGGAGTAGACCTCCACTACTCCGCCGTTGGGACAGGCGTCTTTCGCGTTGAGCAGCAGGTTGGAGATGGCTTGCTGGAGGTCGCTGGCATTGCCGATCAGAGGCCTGAGTGGTTCCAGTCGGCTGACCAGTTGAACCTGGTGGTTGGCCAAGACCGCTCGAGTCAGGTCCAGAGTGTCCTCGATCACCTGATTGAGGTCGACCTCGACCTCGCTGTGAACTCCATCGCGCGAATAAAAGAGAAGCTTGCGCAGCAGCCCCTGCGATTGGTCCAGGCTATGATTGACGCTGGCCAGGGTCGTGGGCAGGCTGCTGGCCAGCTTTTCCGGCTGGTTCACGCGCTGCTGCAACAGGCCCAGCTGCAGGCGAATCGAGCCCAGCGGTGAGTTGAGTTCGTGGGCCAGTCCGGCGGCCAACTGGCCGAGGGCGGCTACTTTGCTGGACTGAGTCAGACTGGCCATGCGCCGCGCCTGTTCCTCCAGCAAGCTGACTGACTGCAGACCCAGCGTAAAGACGCCCGCCAGTTCCACCAGGAGCTCCCGTTCTTCCTCGGAGAAGGGCTTGGAGCGGACGCAATAGAGCAGCCCGATGCTTCCCAGCTCCAGAAAAAGCTTGCTCGGGTCTCCTTGCTCCATCTTGGCCGGCGCGGTGCCGGCCAGCAGTTCCAGCCCTTCAGGGGACCGCCGCCAGAAGGCGCCCTGCTCGCATTTGAGGCGCCGGTACAGGTAGTCGAGGCTGCGTTGCGCCGTTTCCTCGGCGGCTCGGCACTCGACCAGCTGCAGGCTCAACTCCCAGAAGACGCTCTCCTTTTGCTGGCTCAGACGCAGCCGCTGCTCCACCGTGCTTAAAGTGCTACTCACCTGGTCGAGTTGCTGGCGAGCGGTGGAAGCCTCCTCGATCAGTTTTTCTTCATCCCGGTAGTCGAGCCGGATTTTTTCCGCCTGCACGGCACGGTGCAGAGAGAAGAGCAGGGGAATCAGGCAGAACAGGTAGAGTGGTGCGGACTTCGTCAAGACGGCGGCCAGCGGAGCCAACAGATAAGTCATCAGGCGATGTGGCATGACGTAGCGGTCGAATCGCAGCCAGCGCTGAAACTCTCGCTGCTGCGTCATGGACCTGCCGCCCAGCGCCACGTGGGCTCCCAGGCGTAAGAAACATTCGGCCAGGAGGGCGGCGGGTAGGACCGCCCACACCTCGCCGAGGGCGAAGATCATCCAACAGAACAGGCAGCGTGCTCCCAGTTCCCAACAGGCGGCCAATCCGCCGGAGTAGATCAGGCTGCGCAAGAGCAAACCCAGGCCTCCCGCCAGCAGCGTGAGCAAGGGTTGTTGCAGCCAGGCCAGTACGGCCAGCACGGCCGGGGCGGTGGAGAACAGTCCAAAATAGGGTAGCGAAATGGCACCGGCGTCCAGGCCGGCGGCCAGCATGGCCATGGCGCACTCCAGGGTCGTCGGCATTCGCCCGCCGCGCAGCAAAAAGAGCATCGGCAGAACTCCCAGCAGGCCCGCTCGCCAGCGCTTCATGCTCCGTAGAGCTCCAGCCATTGGGGCAAGATGACGTCCCAGCTGAAGTGGCTTTCTACCCTGCGCCGTCCGTTCTCTCCGTGTTCGCGCCGGAGCCTCTCGTTTTCCAGGTAGTAGGAGATGCGGGTGCTCAATTTCTGCGGATCCAGCTCGGAGCACAGCCAACCCGTCTCGCCGTCTTCGACCACCTCGGGAATTCCGTCCCTCAGATAGGCCACAACCGGTACCTGCAGGCTCATTGCTTCCATGGCCACCAGCGAAAAGGTCTCCCGAGGACTGGCCTGCACCAGAACTTGAAGGCCGGCCAGATAGGGGAGCGGGT
This sequence comes from Vulcanimicrobiota bacterium, assembly GCA_017307785.1. Classification (GTDB taxonomy): domain Bacteria; phylum Vulcanimicrobiota; class Xenobia; order Xenobiales; family JADMJV01; genus JADMJV01. The sequence goes on from JAFKGI010000021.1 coordinate 37,915, forward strand.
CGGCGACGTGGCCGGGCATCCAGACCTGTTCGGAGATTTCCAGTTCCGCCGCCAGGTTTTTCAGGGGGTCGGCTTCCGGGCCCTCGCCGGCCAACAACAGCCGTAGCTCGGGTCGCTGGCGCAGCAAAGGAGCCGAGGCGCGCACGACGTCGCTGACCCCTTTGCTGGGTAACAACGCCCCCACGTAGCCGATCCAGCGATGTTCTCGCATTGGCTCGGGCACGGGCTGGTCCAGGGCGGGAAGGTCCATGGCATTGTGGATGACCTGATAAGGGAGAAAGAAAGGTAAGACTTCGCTCATCTGGCGGCGCAGAGCTTGAGAGACGGGAACGACCGACTGACACTGGCGGTAGCACCAGCGCAGCCAGGCCGAGCCGGCGGAATCTAAAAACGAGTGCTCCGACTTGAGCAGGCGGGCTCGGCTCAAAAAGAGGCGGCGCAGCGAGCCAAAGAGGGCCAGATCGCGTGCGGCCTGGCAGTGGATGACGTCGGGTTGCAACGGTACCAGCTTCTGATAGGCGGCCAGATAGGAGCTCGGGTCCATTTCGCCTCGGAAGGGGAGATGCACCGATTCCAGCAGCTGACCGGCCAGCCAGGAATCGGGTCGACAGGCCAGCGTGACCCGCAAACCGGCTTGTTGCAAGCGCTGTCCCAGCTGGACGGTGAAGCGTTCGGCCCCTCCGCGTCCTCGGTTTTCGTTGGCCAAAAGGATGTGCATCTGGCCAATTTAGAGCAGGGGGCCTTGTCAGGCAAGGGTCTATCTGATATAAGGGGTTTTCCTGTGTTCCGCTCAGCGGACCGAAGAGTTTTTTAGAGCAACGAAGGGGGCCCTATGGCCAAGAAACAGACCCGAGTGATCATCACTCTCGAATGCACTGAGGCTCGTAAAGAAGGGGCGTCTCCTTCTCGCTATGCCACTACGAAGAACCGTCAGACCCATCCGGACCGGATGGAAATGAAGAAATACAACCCCAACCTGCGTCGTCATACGATGCACAAAGAAGTTAAGTAACTTCGACAGAAGGCTCCTCCGGGAGTCTTTTTCATTTCCGGAGGTTGTGAGGTGCAGGGTCGGTGAGTGAGGCGAATCGGCGGATTTTTCCGCGCGCCGAAGGGGAGTATCTGGCGTGGTTTCAGGCTCCGGGCGGCAGTTTCGAACAATGCGTGGCTTTGGATATCGGTCTGGACGGAGCCTGTCTGGTATTGCCTTACTCGATGCCCGAAGGAGACTCGGCCTTCGAGGTTGAGTTTCAGTTGGCGCCGGACTGGAGCGTGCGCGCTAAAGCCACCTTGCTCTGGCAGCGCAATCACTGCGATCTGGTGCTGGCCGGGATTCGTTACCGCCCGGTCCGTTCGGCGGATCGCAGTTTGATCGGGCCGTGGGTACATCGGCAGCGCAAAGTTCAGCCCTAACAGAGGACATCCGCGCGCTCAACAGAACCCCGGGCGATGCAATGCACGGCTCAAGTTGAGAGTGGGGTGGCCATCCTCCACCTACAGGGCAGACTCGACGCGGTTTCGGTAGCCGACTTCCGTGAAGATGCCCAGAAACAGGTCCGCTCCGGACACCGTCGCATCGTTCTTGATTTCGCCCAGGTCGAACACGTGGACGGCCAGGGACTGGCCGGCATGGTGGCTTTCTATCGCCGCCTGATTGTGGAACACAAAGGTAGGCTGGCCATCGCCGGTCTCAATCCAGAGCTTCGTTTGTTTTTTGACCGCACGGCGCTGACGCGCGTGGTGCCGGTGGCCTATGAATGGCAGGAAGCCGCCCGCGAGGTGCGCTCATGACCATCGCCGTCCGCACCTCTGACAATCCGCCCCCCAAGGACGACGGCCTGCCGCTGGTGGCGGCCATTGTCTGGGCTTTCGGGGCTCTCTGTTCGATCATCGCCTGTTTCGTGATGCTCAGTTCCGCTCCCCGGGATACCTCGGTCGGTGGCTTTCCCTGGTTCGGCGCCGGTCTGCACATCACCGGGGTGGTGCTGGCCTATTTTGGCACCCGGGTTGCCAAAGGCAGCCACCCTTCCAGCGCCGGCTGGGCCCTGCTGGTCAGCTTTTTCGCTCTTTTCGGTGGTCCTCTCGGCTTTTTGGCGGGCGTTGCCTGCTATCTTTTCGGTGTGGGGCAGCCCACGGAAATGCCGCTGGTCGACGTGGTCAAAGCCGAAATGTTCGTGCGCACCGGCAGTAGCTCCAGAACGGAGCACGCCGGAGCTTTCGACGTCCAGTTGCGTGAGGAATTGCGCACCCAGCCGATCGTCGACCTGCTGCCCTATGCCGACGTGGCTACCGCCATCGCCATCATCAATAAATTGGCCGACCAGCGCAAGCGCGGCGACCTGATTATGCTGCGTGAGCTTTCGCAGGATCGCCGACCGGAAGTCTATCAGTTCGCGCTTTCGCGTCTGGACGAATTTGAGCGGGACTATGCGACGCGCATCTACCATTTGAAAGAACAGTTGACCTATCGTCCGGACGACGTCGGTTTGCGGGTGGAGTTGGCCAAGGTTTACTACGACTACACCAACAGCGGCTTGCTCGACGACTCTCTGGAAGACTACTACTGGGAAATGACCCTGGCTCAGTTGTTCGAGGCAATGCGCGTCGAATCGAACCGTCAGGACCTGGTGGTCGACATGGCCCGTCTCTTCCTGATGCGCCAGATGTATCGGGAGGCGGAAGCCGCGGTCGAGGACGTCTTGCGCAAAGAGCCGGCCAACCTGGACGCCCAGTTGCTGCTTCTCGAGTGCTTGACGGAGCGCGCCCAGATGGAAGGCGACCCCGGTTTGCTCCAACAGGCCCGCAAGCGCGCCCTGGAGTCGGCCTGGGCTATCAAGCTCCCCAAGAGCCAGGAGCAGCACCCGCTTTTCAAGGTGGCTCAATACTGGTTCGGTCGCACCCGCACCGCTGAAAAGGCCGCACCCAATGCTTGACGTCCTCTTCTTCTGCGAAGGCACTTACCCGTACGTTTCGGGCGGTGTGTCCAGCTGGATTCACCAGCTCATCACCGGCATGCCGGACCTCAATTTCGGCATTCTCTATCTGGCCACTTCGGAGAAATCGGAGCGGGAGTTCAAATACAAGCTTCCTCCCAACCTGAAGACGATGGTCGAGTTCTACCTCTACGATTTCGTTGATTTCCCTCGTCCCACCACCGGCTCCCAGGCCCAGGCCTGGGAAGATGTGGGTCCCTTCCTGAGAGGTCTCTTTGCCGGGGACGGCGTCGGTTTCGACAAGGCCTACGGCGCGGTCTGCGGGGAAAGCGGCGGTTTGCCCGCCCTGAGTTACAAAGATCTGACCAGCTCCCGGGGGTCCTGGGATTTGCTCACCGACGTCTACTCCAAGAACTTCAAGCAAGCTTCCTTCTCGGACTTCTTCTGGTCGTGGCGCTACGCTCACTACCCGCTCTACAAGATGTTCGCGGCGGATATCCCGAAAGCTCGCGTTTATCATGCGGTCACCACCGGCTGGTGTGGACTCTTGGGCGCCATCGCCGCTCGCCGTCATCAGCGCCCGCTCTTGCTCACCGAACACGGTCTCTACGTCAATGAGCGCCGCATCGAGATCAGTCAGGCCGACTGGATTTTCGTGGACGCTCCCAAGCAAGGGCAGCTGGAAATCGGTCTGGGCACCTTCAAAGAGCTTTGGATCAACCTCTTCACCGGCCTGGGCAAAGTCACATACCAGGAAGCGGACTACATCTTCACTCTGTTTGAGGGCAACCGCAAGCTGCAGGTGGAATATGGAGCGCCCGCCGACAACATTCAGATCATTCCCAACGGAGTGAACATCGAGGGGCTTTCCAATCCGCCGAGTCGCGCTCTGCAGCGCGACACCTCCCGCTTCCGCGTCGGCTTCGTCGGTCGTATCGTGCCCATCAAAGACATCAAGACGCTTATCAAGGCGGCTCGAATCGTGGCCCAGACGGTGCCGGACGTGGAATTCTACCTGTGCGGACCGGTGGATGAGGATCCCGATTACTACGCCGAGTGCACCACCCTGGTCAGCGCGCTGGGCTTGAGTAACATCATCAAGTTTACCGGTCCAGTGGACGTGAAGACCTACTACCCCTGTTTTGATGTGCAGGTCATGACCTCGATTTCCGAAGGCCAGCCGCTGGTCATTCTCGAGGGCTTCTGCAGCGGACTGCCCTGTATCGCCTCCGATGTGGGAGCCTGTCGCGAGATGATCAACGGTCGCGGTGCGGAGGACGAAGCCATTGGGCCGGCAGGCCTGGTCACCTGGGTCGGCAATCCTCGCCAGACCGCCGAGGCCATCCTCAAGCTCTACCGCGAGCCCTCGTTGCGTCAGCGCATGGGGCAGGCGGGCCAGGAGCGCGTGCGCCGCTATTATGACCAGAAGCAACTGCTGGAAAGTTACGCCCAAATTTACAAAATGGCGGCCGCCCAATCCGGGCGCAACCGCGCCAAGGTAGGTCGCTGATGGCAGGCATAGGATTTAAGCTCCGCGCCTATACCCAGGAAGGTACCATCGGCGGTATTTTCCGAGGCTATTATCACGCCGCGCTGGTGGCCGCCGGTCCCTGGATTCTGACCGTGGTCAGTCTGGTGGTGGTGCAATACCTGATGCGCGCCCAGGGCGATGAAACTCGTCTGTTCCTGGAGCTGATCATCTACGTCTACGCCTGGACGCTGATTACGACTGCTCCGATTCAGCTGGTGGTGACACGCTACCTGGCCGACCAGTTGGACGCTCAAAGACTTTCCACCCACATGCCCACGCTGGTCTCGGTCACCCTGGTCAATGCTCTGGTGCACATGATCATAGGTGGCGTCTTTATCTCTTTCATCAACATCAACTGGTTCATGCGCTTTTCGGCGGTAGCTCTGTTCGTGTTGGTGGCCCAGACATGGTTGGTCATGGCCTTTATCGGCGCCTTGCGTGCCTATCACCTGGTGGCCACTTCGTTTGTCTCGGGCACGGCCGTCAACCTCATTGCCGCCTATACACTGGGGCGCTACCTGAGCGTCAACGGCTACCTGATGGGGATGGTGGTCGGTCAATGCGCGGTGCTGGCGGTGGCGCTGGCTTCGCTGGCGCGCGAGTTCGAATTTGATATCTCGTTCAATTGGGATTGGCTCGAGTATTTCAAAATCTGCCCCCAGCTCCCGCTGGCCGGTTTTATCTACTACGCCTCGGTGTGGATGACCCTGATGTTCTACTGGTGGGGCCCGGAAGGCTACCTGATCCAGACCGAGATTCTCTACGCTTTCCCCACCATCGACCTGGCTTCGTTCTATGCGCAGATGACCATCATTCCGACCATCACGGCCTTCTATGTGCATTGCGAAACTTCGTTTTACGAGGATTACCGCGGTTTCTACAACGCGATTCTGACCAAGAAGCCGCTGGAGTTCATTCAGCAGTCCCGCCAACGCCTCAAGAATCGCCTGCGCGATTCGCTCTTTGGCCTGTTCCTGATTCAGGTGGCGGTCACACTGGGAGCCCTGACTTTCGCGCCCCAACTGCAGATTCTCTTGCAGTGGAATGACGGCGAGCGCTTTATGTTCCGCAACGTCTGCCTGGGCGCGGTGCCGCAGGTCTTGCTGCTCTTCTGCCAGGTGATTTTGTTCTACTTCCAGCTGTATAAGGAAGCGCTCTGGTCCTCGGTGGTGACCTTCATCGGTTGTCTGGTGGGCGCTTTCATTACCCTCAAGTTCGGCCAGGACTATTACGGACTGGGTCTGCTGCTGGGCGCTTCGCTCGGCTGCCTGGTGGGCTATTGGAAGCTCTTCGGGCAAATTGACCAGCTTGAGTATCTGACCTTCAGCAAGCAGCCGATGGCGGAAGGCATTCCCTTCGATCGCGAGATGATGACCCCGGAAGGCTATCTGGGCAAGACCATTCTGCGCGACGGCAAGATGATTTCGTAGCAACCAACGTGATGAGGAAGAGGCAAAAACGGTGACGACGAGACTCAACAATCTGGGCTCGATTTTGGGCAGCTTCGTAGTGATGTGCCTGTTCGGTGTAGCCCTGGCCCACAACTTTGCCTTCATCGGCTACAAGTTGCACCCGTTCCTGCTGTGCATCGCCGCCGCCGCCATCGGTTACGGCCTGATTGAAGCGCTCTTCGCCTTTGTGGTGGCGGTGGCCATCTACTTCCTGGGCCTGCTGGTCTACAACCACGATATGTTGCCGGCGGCCGACCCGCACGTTTACATCATTTTCTCTTTCGTCGTCACGGCCGTGGTGCTGGGAATGGTGCAAAACAGCCGCTTTCGCCAGCTGTTGCAGACCCGCTCGGAGCTGGAGGAAGTGCGCAACGAAAGTGAACGCTTGCGCCAGCGTCTCCAGGTTGTCAACACGGCCAATCAGAAGCTCAACGAGCGCATCCTGGGTGAGGTCACGACCGTTCAGTCGTTCGCCGATATCGCCCGGCGTCTCTCGGTGCTGGAAGAAAAGGACCTCTACGCCGCCCTGTGCGACCTGATGGTCGACTTCGTTCACGCCCAGGAAGCATCCGTCTACATGCTGCAAGGCGAGCGACTCACGCTCAAGGCCGAGAAGGGATGGGAGAACGTGCCCCAGGAAGCACGCACTTTGGTGCGCGACCGGGATCTGCTCTGGTCGGCCCTGGACCAGCGTAAGGTGGTCACGCCCCTGGACCTGGAGAAGATGCCGGGTCAGACCGTGATGGACGCCGCTCGGCGCCACAACCGCTTGATCTGTGCCCCCATCTTTCATCCCCAGAGCGGTGAGGCCACCGGCGTGTTGTCGGTGGACCGCCTGCCTTTCGCTCACCTTCACGGCAATACGCTGGGAATGCTGGGCGTGATCGCCAAGTGGGCCGGCGATAGCCTTTTCAACGCCAGCTCCTTCCAGGAACTGTCGCGCCAACTGGTCAGCGATGAACTCATCCCTGGCTGCATTCCCCCCATTCTAGTCCAGGATCGTTTCCAGCAAAAACCGGGTCAGGGTTTGGTGGTTTGCCAGCTGCAGGGCCTGAAATCTCTGGAGTATGCCGACCAGGTCTGGTTCCGCAAGACCCTTAGCGCGGTCTTCCAGCCGCTGGCCCAGAACGGAGCCAACATCGGTCGAGCGGGCGAAGAAGCCTACGCGGTGTTGTTGCCGTCCGGTGGCCAGGCGGCGGGAGTGGCCGAGCAGGTGGTGGGTGCGTTGCGCTCCAAGGTGCAGGGCCACCCGCAGGCCTCACGGGTCAGCATTTTCGTCGGTTCCTCCGCCGCCGCGGACAGTTATGAAAACGCCTGGCAGCAGGCGCTCAAAAGCGCGCAGCGCTGTTAAGGAAGAGCAATGTTCAAGAGCCTCATCGATGGAATCAAGTCCTTCATCGGGATGAATCAGCCGACCGGCGACGAGGTGCGCGACCGTGCCCGCGTGCTGTGCCGCTATCCGGTCGACTGCTCTACCGGTCCCGGTGAAGTTCCTTTCCGGGCCCAGGTGGTCGACGTGAGCCGCAGCGGTATGCGTCTGGAGGGCGTTGGCAACGTCGCCAAAGGGGCCAAGCTTTACATCGCCTACGTCAGTTACCCGGGGGCCGAGCCGCTGGCCAACAACGAACCCGTCGAAGTGGAAGTGATGTGGTCCCGCAAGCGTCCGCACGACGGCGAGCGGGTGGCGGGAGTCCGCTACGCCAGCCCTGAGCAGGTCAGCCGGAGCTGGGTCAACCACGTGCTGGAAGAAGTCGGCTTGAGCGTCGAGCGCACCGGTTCCCAGCGGCGCAAGCACATCCGCCTGGCCACCGCTCTGCGCGCCGAGTTACGCGACAATCAGACCGGTCAGCACATCGCCGAAGGCAAAGTGGCCAACCTGTCGGTGGGCGGCACCCTGGTCCAGACCGAACAACAGGTCGAAGAAGGCTCCCAGGTGCTGGTACTGGTCTCCCCCTACAATAACTTTCCCATCTTCTCGGTCCCGGCCAAAGTTATGTCGGTCCGCTATGACCCCGACGAAGGCCAGACCTTCGTCTCCCTGCAGTTCATCAACGTCAACGCCCGCCAACTCAAAACCCTCAAACGCTTCATGTTCAACCTCCTCAAAGGCCGCTCCATCGGGTAAAGGAGAGAGGGGGAGGGTTGGAGAGAGGGAGAGACTTGCGCTAAAAGCAAGTCCCTCTCCACCTCACCCAATTCTCCCTACCTCACCCAAAAGGGTTGCCGAGTTCGGGGTAGCGGCGTTCCAGGACGCGGCCGAATGCGTCGGCGAGTTGGGGGTCGAAGTGGGTGCCTCGGCCTTCCATGAGGATGGCGCGCACTTTCTCCACCGGTAGCGAGGCTTTGTAAGGGCGCTCGGCGTGGAGGGCGTCGAAGACGTCGGCGACGGCGATAATGCGGGCACCCAGGGGGATTTGCTCGCCCACCAGTCCGTCGGGATAGCCCTTACCGTCCCAGCGTTCGTGATGTCCCCGGATGACCGGACAAAGATGACGCAGGGATTCGATGGGCTGAATCATCTGCTCTCCCAGGACCGGGTGCAGCTTCATGAGCTCGTATTCTTCCTCGCTCAGCTTGCCCGGCTTGTAGAGAATCTCGTTAGGAATGCGGGTCTTGCCGATATCGTGCAGCAGTCCGGCCTGGTGCAGATCCTGGCCGGACAACCACTCTCCCATTTTCTCGAGCTTCTCGGGCGGGGCCCCGTCCAGCATTAAAGCCATTTCCCCGAGGTCTTTGAAAGCTACGCCTTGCTCGACGTCCTGGCGAGTTTGTTCATCCAGTCCGACTTCGTCCGCCAGGTCCATGGCCAGCTCGAGCACTCGAGCGGAGTGGGCGGCCGTAAATTCGCCGCCCAGCTTCAGCACCAGGCTCATGAAAAGAACCGCCTGGTCTCGGCCCAACTGAGAACGAGACTCCAATTTGTAGGCCTTTTTCAGCAGCGATTCGATGCTGTGGCCGGCGTGCGCCATGGCGAACTCGGCCAATTTACTGCCGGTCGGCAAGGTGAGTTTTTCGGGGGTCAGCTTTTGCGGCTGCAGCTTGAGCTCACCGTTGGCCTGGTCCAGGATCGGCGAGTGCACCGGAGATTGGCCGGTGACCACTCGACCATTGGCCAGACGAGACTCCGGCGAGCTGCGCAACTGCACTTTCTGCTCGGTCTGATTTTGGGTGGTGCTTCGGCCTTCCGGGGACTGCGTGCGCGCCTGGGCTTCGGTGCGGCGTTCACTACCGGGCGAGGGGCCTGAAGGAATTCGGCCCGAGAACAGGCGGACGTCCAGCCGAGAGAAGTTGGCGTTGTCGCTACCGCTGGCGCGAGCGCGCGAGTCGCCGCCCTTGTTCAGGTTGCGCTCGGGCTCGGAAGCGGGCTTTTGCGGGAGCTCGCGACTGGTCTGCGGCTGCGGGCTGTCCAACAGGCTCGACCAGACCACCCGCAACTGACGCAGCGAAGTCAGCTGGGCATTGTTCCCGGAGGAGAGAGGGAGGTTGCCCGCCGATTCGCCGCGCAGGTTGGCGGCGGCCTCACTGGGACGCATTCCGGCCCCGGGCAGGTTGGACCGTCGGGGCAGAGATTGGAAGTCAAACACGCTCCGTCAGTATACCATTAACTGAGATAGTCTCGGTCCAGCGGCGGTACGTCCTCGTCGCCGGGTCCCGAATCGTCGTAGCGTTGACTATCTTGCGGCTGGTTTCGGCGCTTGGAGGACACGGGCAAGGTCCGAGCGGCCCACAGTGATGTGGAACGCAGTTCATAGCTCCTGGTATTGAGTTGTCCCTGGCGGCCGATGCGCTCGCTCAGCATCGGCTCCGGGGGAGGAGGCAATGGGGGAGGGGGAGCGGGCGGTTCGGCCGGTGGCGGTGGTGGGTGTGGGACCCGCCGAGCCACGCCAAATTCGATCGGAGCTCCGAGCGGCAAGGGAGCTCCTGGCCGAAACTGCAACTGGTCCGGTCCCGGGGTATAGTGCGGTTCGGGTTCCGGCTCGGGAGGTTTGGGCGGCGGAGCCGGCACGTTGATTCGGCTCAGGCGCTCAAAGAGAGACTCTTCCTCTTCCTCGGCCAGATCGACCTCGGGGTCCTCCGAGACCAGAGCTTCTTGCTCCAGTTCTTGCAGCAGCGTCAACATCAAGCTGCGCAACCGGGAATGATTGCGGTTTTCTCCCGGAAAGAACTGCACGTGATGCAGAAATTGGCCGAATTCCGGACTGGGAATGTGGCTGAGCACACGACCCGAGAGAAAGATGCTGGCTTCCTGGTCGCTGGGGCCAAGTCCGAGCTTGACCACTTCCTCCCGGTTGATGTGGCGCTCCATCTGCAACAGACAGCCGCCTGTGCTGATGTTGACACAAATGCCGCGACCTAGCGAAATGCTGTGCGAGTCCCAGACCTGCACGAAGAGGTTGGCCGGAATGCGTCGAGAGCGTCTCTTGACCTGTTCCGGGTCCAAATGGCGCAAGGCCAGCTGGATCCAGGAATGGGCCAGATTCTCGTCGCTGTCATTGTATTCCAGGCCTACTTCATATTCTGGGCGGCGCGGACGAACCCAGGCCACCCGGCAGATCAGACGTTGGCGTCCTACCAGCCCGGACTGATCGGGAGCGGAAATTCTCAGCGTCTCGTCGGTCTCCACGAAGGTCTTGAGCAAAATGCGCATGCCGGTCGAGGAGATGTCGAGCAGTTCGCCTTCGACTTCCTCGTCCCCTAATTTGCAGAGAATGGGCACGCGCAAGCGCAGACGAGCGGCCTGCCGGCGATTGTCCAGGCTGATGTTGGGCCGTCCCAAGAGGACGGCTTTCACCAGCGAGAAAAGTTCACCGAGCCTCTTTGAGGCCTGTCTTGCCACCATAGCTTTGAGCCTTTCTGCAAGGCCTTTACGACCCCTTGCAAGAAACCTCGCGCTATGCAGGACGTGCTCATCGTCGGGGCGGGGAGTCGGGGTCTCACGGTCTACGCCGATTACATTGCGCGCCATCCCGACCAGTTTCGCCTGGTGGGGGTGGCTGAGCCCCGGGCCTACTATCGCGAGGAGACGGCCCGGCGACACCGGCTGGCACCTGAGCGCTGCTGGAGCGATTGGCGAGAACTCTTGGAGCAGCCGCAACTGGCTCCGGCCGTGATTCTGGCCACTCAAGACCGCGACCATGTGGAGCCGGCCCTTGCGCTCATGGAGCGGGGCTACGATTTGCTGCTGGAAAAGCCCATGGCACCTGACCTGGAACAATGCCGGCAGTTGCAGCAGGCCAGCCGGCGCCACCAGCGATTGATGGTCGTGGCCCACGTGCTACGCTATACCCCTTATTTTAAACAACTGAAGTCTCTGGTGAATTCGGGTGTTCTAGGTCAGTTGGTCACGCTGCGCCACTTCGAACCGGTGCTCTTCTGGCATCAGGCGCATTCTTTCGTGCGCGGCAACTGGCGAAAAACGGCCGACTCCGCTCCCATGATCCTGGCCAAATCCTGTCACGACCTGGATATGCTGTGCTATTTAGTGGACCGAGAGCCGGTTCGGGTTGCCAGTCTGGGGGGGCTGAGTCATTTTTCCCGTGAGCATCAGCCGGCTGGAGCCAGCGACCGTTGCTCGGATTGTCTTTATCGCGAGCAGGGCTGCCCCTATTCCGCTCCTCGCTTCTACTTGAATTTGCAACGGAGCGGAGCGCTGGGATGGCCGCTGGATACGATCACTTCCGACACCAGCGAGGCCGGTGTGCTGGAAGCGCTGGCCTCGGGACCTTATGGCCGTTGCGTCTACGCCTGTGATAACGATGTCGTCGATCATCAGGTGGTGGCGGTCGAGTTTGCCGGGGGCATCAGCGCTACTTTCACGATGACGGCCTTTGCCAAGGAACGCCTGCGCGAAACCGAACTGCTGGGAAGTCATGCCCAACTGAGCGGCGACGGCTATAAAATCACGCTGCGCCCCTTTGGAGACCTGCCCGCCCCGTTACCGGACCAACGGGGCCAGACCCAGGCGAATGGGGATATCGTTTGGGATTTTTCCCACGTCCCCAACCACGGGCACAGCGGCGGTGACGATGGCTTGATGGACTTCTTTTCTGAGTGCCTGCAAGACCGTGAGAAGGCCCTTCAGTCGAGACTGTCCGAGGAGACTCTGCGGGGTCACGCCCTGTGCTTTGCCGCCGAACAGGCTCGGCTGGAAAACCGGCTGCTGACGTTCTGATGTGGTGGCGCCGGCCTGGGGTTTGGGCCGCCGGTCTCGGGCTCTGGGGTCTGGCTCTGCTTTTACCGAAACCCAAAGGACATCTGCCCGGGCAGGCGGCGCCCTGGCCGCCCCGCTCCTTCGTGGTCTACTACGGCAACTGGGACTCTGCCAGCATTGCCGCGGCCCACGCCTACGACTTGATCATCGCCCATCCGGGCAAGAAACTGGAACGCTTCAACGCCGACCTGGTGAGCCGGCTGCGCAGTGGTGCCGACGGGCTGCCGGGGAACCGGGATGACTCGCTGGTACTGGCCTATGTCTCGCTTGGCGAGGACGAGGATCCGAGCCCGGGTCCGGTCCGGCCGGCCGCCCGTTACCTGGATCGCAAGCGACTGTTGCAGAAGGACGGCTTTTTCCAAATGGGAGAGGACGGTCTACCTCAGGAGGTCGAGGGGGCGGATGGGATTCCCGACCGCAACGGGGCCTGGGGCAGCTACTACGTCCACCCTATGGATCCCGAGTGGCGAGCAATCCTTGAAGCACGCCTGGACCAACTGGCCGCTCGGGGAGTGGACGGCTTCTTTCTGGACACGGTGGATGTCGCTCCCGACCTTCAGGAAGAGATGTATTCGTTGCTGGTCCATTTGCGAGCTCGCTATCCCAAGCTGCGCTGGGTCACCAATCGAGGTCTGGCCTTGTGGCAGAAGCATCCTGAAGAGATGCGCCAACTGGCGGATGCGGTGGTTCTGGAGAGCTGGTTTACCCAGTGGAACTGGTCCTGGAATCGGGCGGTAGTGGCCCCGGACCGAGCCGAGAACCAGCGTCTCTCTCAGGAGGTGCTGGCCGGGGTCACCGCGCTCTATCTCGACTATCTGGACCCCGAGCAGCCGGACCGGGGTAGCCTCCTGGCCTTGCGGCGAGGGCACCAGCCGGCTTTTTGGAGCCATCCCTTTCTCAACGTGCTGGAATCCTGGCCGCCTGGCTCGGAGCGCTCTCTGCAGTCCGTTCCGGTCCGCCTGAGTCGCTTGCCGGACGGACGAGTGCAGGCCGACCACCCGTGTGAGGCCTGGGCGGGAGAGCGTCTGTTGCCGGGGAGCCGAGGACCCTGGGCGGTCGGTGCGGCCACGCAACTGCGCATTCGCCAGGTCAACACTCAGGGCGATAGCTCCCCGGCGGAACTGGTGGACCTCGAAGAGCGCCAAGAGAGTTGGACGATTCCCTGGAACGTGTTGGAGTTGGATCACTGCTTGAAGATCAGCTGGGATGGTTCCGAGGAAGCGCAGGTCTGGTTGGGAGAAAAGCCGGAAGAGCTCAAGCCCCTGACTCTTCAGGGAACTTCACCGCTCAGGGCCGAGGGCCTGAAACTGGACCGACTCTACTGGATCAGCCTGAGTCGTCCCGGCGGTTCCCCAGACTTCGCTCGGCCGGCGCGCACCCACGATGTCACCCCGCCGCCTGCTCCCACTCGAGTGGAGGCCCGTCGCCACGGCGATTTCGTGACGGTCACCTGGGAGAAAGTGAAGGCGCCTGATTTGAGCGGCTATCGAGTCTACCTGAGTCGCCCGGGGGAACCGTTGGCTTTGCCCTACACCCGAACCGACGAGACCAATCTGGAAGTGCGTTTGCAAGGACCGCTGGAGGTTCTGGTGACCAGCTTTGACTCGGGCAACCACGAAAGTCAGCCGGGACCCAGAGTCAAGCTTTGAGAAGGCCCGACTGGCCCAAGCGCCTCGTAGAGAAGGGAACCCTTTCCCTGGGCGCAAAAGCCTCGCCCTGGAGGTGCGCTTGAGTACAGAATCCTATGATGTGGCCATTGTCGGTGGTGGCCCGGGCGGTTATGTGGCTGCCATTCGTGCGGCCCAGCTGGGCCTGAAAACCGTCTTGGTCGAGAAGGACGCCGCCCTGGGCGGGACCTGCCTGCATCGTGGCTGTATTCCCACCAAAACCTGGCTGCACGACTCGGAGTTTTTCCACAAAGTGATGCACAGCGAGAAGTTCGCCGTAAAACTGTCGGCGCCGCCGCAGATCGACGTAGAACTGCTGCTCAAGCGCAAGAACGACGTCATCAAACGCATGGCCATGGGTCTGGACGGCTTGATGAAGAAGAATCGCGTGGAGATGCTGCGCGGTTGGGGTCGTTTGAACGCCGCCGGCAAACTGCTGGTGGACGACAAGCCGGTGGACGCCAAGAACGTGATCCTGGCCACCGGTTCTGCTCCGGCTCTGCTGCCGGGCCTGAAGGTGGACAAGCGCCGCGTCTTTACGAGTGACGAAATTTTAGAGTTGGATTCGGTTCCCAAGAGCATGATCGTGCTGGGAGCGGGCGCTGTCGGGATGGAATTCGCTTCGATTTACAACCGCCTGGGCAGCCAGGTGCAGGTGGTGGAATTGCTCGACCGTGCCTTGCCGATGGAAGACGCGGAAGTCTCGGCCGAAATCGCCAAGATCTACAAGAAGCAGGGCATCGAAGTCCTGACCTCGACCCGCATGCAGAAGGTCGAAGTGGGCGAGCACGGCGTTCGCGTCCAGGTCCAGGATCCTGAAGGCGAGCGCTGGCTGGAAGCGGAGGTTTTGCTTTCGGCGGCGGGACGCAAGCCGCTCCTGGAAGGCATCGGCCTCGAGGAAGCCGGCGTGGCCATGCAGGGGCGTTTCGTTCAGGTGGACGGCTACATGCGCACCAATGTCCCCAACCTCTACGCCATCGGGGATATCGTGCCCACCGCCCAGTTAGCCCACGTCGCCTCGGCCGAAGGGATTGTGGCCGTCGAGCACATCGCCGGTCACGAAACCCATCCACTGAACTACGACAAGATTCCCAGCGCCACGTACTGCCACCCGGAAGTCGCCAGTGTGGGCCTGACCGAGGCCAAAGCGCAGGAGCGCGGTTATGAAGTCAAAATTGGACGCTTCCCCTGGGCCGCCCTGGGCAAGGCCCAGATCGTGGGCGAAACCGACGGTTTCGTAAAAGTGGTGGCTGACGCGAAATACGGCGAGTTGCTGGGTGTGCACATCATCGGACCCCACGCCACCGATTTGATCCACGAAGCCTGCGTGGCTTTGAGTTGCGAAGCCACGGTGGAGGAACTCTTCCGCACCGTGCACGCGCATCCCACGCTGGCCGAAGGGGTTATGGAGGCGGCCCACGGAGTCTTTTCCAATCCGATTCATTTTGTGCCGCCGCCGGTGCGCAAGAAAGTCGGCGTATGAACTCCGACCAGCTGCTCAAAGCCTATTACTTTCTCAAGCTCAACCGGGCTCTGGAAGAGCGGCTTCTCACCTTCTACAAGCAGAACAAAGTGGTGGGCGGGCTCTATCGGAGCCTGGGCCAGGAGGCAATCTCCGTAGGCACGGCCATGGCTCTCGAGCCCCAGGACTGGGTGGCCCCGCTGATTCGCAACGTAGGCGCCTTCCTGGTGCGCGGATTCCGCCCTCGGGACCTGTTCACCCAGTATATGGCCAAGGCCACTTCTCCCACCTCGGGACGCGATTGCAATACCCATTTCGGTGACCTGGAGAGAGGTGTGGTGGCGCCCATCTCCATGCTTGGAGCCATGATTCCGGTGATGGTGGGTGTGGGCTGGGGAAGCCGTCTGCAGGGCCAGGACCGGGTCGGTCTGACCTACATTGGCGACGGTGGCACCAGTACGGGCGACTTTCACGAAGGTCTGAATCTGGCTTCGGTTTGGAAAGCGCCGATGGTGTTGGTGGCCGAGCACAATCAATTTGCCTACAGCACGCCGACTCACAAGCAGATGGCCATAACCGACCTGGTCGAGCGCGCCAAGGCCTACGCAATTCCGGCCGAGATCGTCGACGGCAACGACTTGCTGGCCGTCTATGAAGCGACCAGGCGCGCTCTGCAGCATGCCCGTTCCGGCCAGGGCCCGTATTTTCTGGAGTGCAAAACCATGCGCATGCGAGGCCACGCCGAGCACGACGATGCTCGCTACGTACCGGCCGAGCTGGTGGAAGAGTGGCGTGGCAAAGATCCGATCGACCGGTTTACCAGACGCTTGTTGGAAGAGTTCGGCTTTTCTAGGCAGCAACTGGCGGAGCAGGACGAGATCATCGCCCGCCTGGTGGAAGAGGACGCCGAGTTCGCGGATCAGAGTCCTTATCCGGAAGGCAGTCAAGCTCAGGGAGGAGTCTTCGCCTCGTGATCACCATGTTGGAAGCAATTCGCCAGGCCTTACACGACGAGCTGGCCAGTGACGAGAAGGTCGTCCTCATCGGTCAGGACATCGGTGATTTCGGAGGAGCCTTCAAAGTAACTCAGGGTCTGGTCGATGAATTCGGCGAACAGCGCGTGGCCGACACCCCCATCAGTGAATCGGCCATGATTGGCGCGGCCATCGGCGCCTCTATGGTCGGCTTGAAGCCGGTGGTGGAGATGCAGTTCATCGACTTTTTGGCCTGCGGCTACAATCAGCTGGTCAATTTCGCGGGCAAACTGCGCTACCGTCTGGGTCAGGGCGCTTCGCTGGTGGTGCGCGGTCCGTGTGGGGCCGGCGTGAGCGGCAGCGCTTTCCATTCCCAGAGTCCGGAGTCGACTTATCTGTGCGTCCCCGGAATCAAGGTGGTCTACCCGAGCACGGCCGAGGACGCCTATGGTTTGCTGCGCAGCGCCATCCAGGATCCGGACCCGGTGCTTTTCTTGGAACACAAGTTTCTCTACCGGCGCATCAAAGGCGAAATCGGCAAGGGGCCGATTCCGCTCGGTCAGGCCGCCGTTCGCCGTCGTGGAAACGGGCTTACGGTCGTCACCTACGGCGCCTGCTCGCATACCGCTCAGGAAGTGGCCGAGCAGTTCGGCGACCAGGTGGAGGTCATCGACTTACGCTGCCTGCAGCCGCTCGATGAAGCTTGCTTGTTCGAGTCGGTGAAGCGAACCAACAAGGTGGTCCTCTATCACGAATCCCAAAAGACACTGGGAGTGGGAGCTGAGCTTTCGGCTCGTATCGGGGAACAGCTCTTCGAATATCTGGATGGTCCGGTCACGCGCGTGGCCGCGCCCGATTCCCCCGTGCCTTTCAGTCCTAACCTGGAGAAATTCTGGCTGCCCGGGGCGGAGCAGCTGGCTCAGGCCTGTCAAAAGCTGCTGGCTTATTGAGCCAGCAAGTCGGCTTCCTGCAGTTGAAAGAGGGAGACTTCGGGCGGCCAGACCGCCACTCCATAGCGTTTCAGTTCCGACTGTTCGTCTCCCTTGAGGGCCCGGCCGCCTAAAAGCAGCCGGGTCTCGGGGGGCAGGGACTGGGCGAATTGAACCAGTCCGGGCTTGTGCACTTCCAGCAGAGAGGCGCGAGAAACCGAGAGCATGACCAGGTGGGGGCGGCGCATCTGCACCGCCACCGCCAGGTCCTCGAAGGGCACGGCCGGTCCCAGGTAAAGCACCTGCATTCCCAATTGGAGCAGGTGATAGGTCAACAGGTGCAGCCCGAGGTCATGGTATTCGTCGGGAAAACCGGCACACAGCGCCAGAGTTCGGCTACCCGAGCGATTTTCCGAATCGATCATGCGCTGCAGGCGCCGGATCAGGCACTGGGTGAGCAGATGTTCGGCCGCCACCGTGGCCACCTGGCGAGCCCAGAGCTGACCGATTTCGTGGGCCAAGGGCACCACCAGGTGCTCCAGGACCTGAGCCGAGGACATAGAGCCGAAAGCCACATCGAGGCCGCGCTGGATGCTCATATCGTCCAGCGAAAGCGCGGCTTGCAGAATTTCTTCGCGCAGACTCTCGAGTAGTGGAAAAGGCGGCGGTGTCGGTTGGCTCGGTCCGGGCGTCGGGGGCGCTCCCTGGGAAAGCAGGCGACTGCGACCCTGGGCCACGATTTCCCCGATGGAACGGCCCTGGTCAAGCATATTGCGCACCCGCCTCAAGACGCGCAAATCGTCGCCCGTGTAAAGGCGGTGACCGGTCTCGGTGCGAGTGGGCACCAGCAAGCCATAGCGGCGCTCCCAGGCTCGTAACAGGGTTGGATTGAAACCCGTCAGGGAAGCGATCGTCTTAATTTTGTATAGGTCTCGGGCCGTCGCCTGAACGCTCACTCTGCCACATTCCCAAAGCCTTCGCTCGAGGCTTTTTCATCTATTAAAAAACAAGAATAAGTCGTCGTCAAGGATTGAACAGAGCCTCTACAAAGCCTGGACAAGAATTGTGAGGGGAATTTGGCGACGGTGGAAAAGTCCGTTCCCTATGGAAAAAAAGTCGACTTGTGCGGTGGTGGGCGGCGGTGTTGCCGGGATTGTGGCTGCGTATCTACTCCAGCGACGATATCAAGTGGACCTTTGGGAAAGCGCCGATCGTCTCGGAGGGCACACCAACACTTTCGTGGTTCCCCAGGGCGAGGACGAGGGATTGGGCGTGGATACGGGGTTCATCGTTTTTAATGGAGACACCTATCCGCTGTTCCAGCGCTTTTTAGCGGAGCTTGGAGTTGCCAGTCAGCTCTCGGATATGTCTTTTGGCTATTTTTGCGAGCGTTCCGGTTGGGGCTATGGGGGTCACGACCTGAATACGTTTTTCGGCCAGCGCGACAAAATCTTCCACCCCGATTTCTGGCGATTCGCGCTGGACGTCGCTCGCTTCAATCGCAACAGTCTGGAATCTCTCCGGAGGGGGCAGATCGGGGGCACATTGCGCGATTATTTACGCCCCTACACCGGAACTTTTGTGCGCCACTATATCCAGCCGCTGGGGTCCTCGGTCTGGTCGGCGCCGCTGGAGAGAATCTTGGATTTCCCGGCTTACACTTTCGTGCGCTTTTTCGCCAACCACGGCTTGTTGCGGGTCGTGCAGCGGCCTGACTGGTTTACCGTCGCCGGTGGCAGTCATCGTTATGTGCAGGCCTTTTCGAAAAGCTTCCAGGGCGAAGTGCGCCTGTCCGCTCCCGTCCGGCGAGTTCGGGCCGTGGGGAAGGGCTACGAAGTGGAAGGCCGAGCCTACGACAAGGTGGTGATGGCCACTCATGCGGATATCGCCCTGGCCCAGTTGGAACAGCCCTCCGCCCGGCAGCGAGAGGCTTTGGGGAGCTGGCGCTACCTGGCCAATCGGGCCGTTCTCCATTGCGACGACAGTCTTCTGCCCGCGAATTTCCGCCTGCGAGCGTCCTGGAATTATCGCCGAGGCAAGGGCTCCGACGGTTTACCCACCTTGACCTACGACATGAATCGGCTGCAAAGCCTTTCCTCGCGTCGCCGCTACCTGGTTACCCTCAACCCGCAGCTCGAGATTCCCTCGGCGCAGGTGCTGGGCGAGTGGGAGTATCACCATCCGCAATTTGACCGCCACAGCGAAACCAGCCAGGCGTTGCTGCCGAACCTGAATGATGGAACCATCGCCTTTTGTGGAAGCTACCATCGATTTGGATTCCACGAAGACGCGGTGATGTCGGCGGTCGCGGCCGCGGCCAGCCTGGGCTGTGCCTGGTGAAATCCCGAGTTTATCGAGGAGAAATCATGCACCACCGGCTGAAACCGGTGGACCACCGTTTTACCTACGCCACCTACGTCTACGCTTTCGAGGTGGAAGAGCTGGACCGTTTAGCCGGTCAGCTACGGTGGTTCGGATTCAATCGACCTGGAGTGGTGTCGCTTTATTCTCGGGATTATCTCGACGGGAGCGAGCGGCCGCTGCTCGACAAGCTTCACGAAATTTTGCGCGCCCACGGCAATCCCACTCGCTGTTCGCGGGCCGTGTTGGTGACGGGGGCCCGTTTCCTGGGCCATATCTTCAATCCGGTCAGCTTCTGGTTTTGTTATCAGGGGGAAGAACTGGCCTGTCTGGTGGCCGAAGTCAACAACACCTTCGGCGAGCGCCACACTTACGTTCTGGATGAGAAGCTGCCCGCGCGTGAAGGGTTTTGTGCTCGTTTCCGCGTGCCCAAGGCCTTTTACGTGTCGCCCTTCAACCCCATCGAGGGGGACTACGAGTTTCGGGTGGCACATCCCGAGCAAGAGCTCGATATCCGTCTGCGAATTTTTGACGGCGAGGCTCCTGTGTTCAACACCTGGCTGCGAGGCACGGCCGAGTCGCTGGACGGGCGAGGCCTGTGGCGAACCCTGACGGCCTATCCTCTGACGGCCTGGCTCACGGTTCCGCGCATTCACTGGGAGGCGGCGGTGCTGTTTTTCAAAAAGGGGCTACCCGTGGTCTACAAGCCCAGACCGGATCATCCATCCACCATCCGAGCGGAACCCCCGAGCCGTTTGCATCGCACCACCATGGCCGTCATTCGCGGTTTTTTGCAGAAGGCGGCGCGCGGTCGCCTGCGCTTTGATCTGCCCAACGGAACGATCTGGGACTTTGGTCCTGGTGGATTCCCGGAAGCAGAGGTTCGAGTTTTGAACTGGGATTTTTTTCTACGTCTGGTCTGGGACGGAGACGTGGCCCTGGGCGATGGTCTGCTGGCCGGCGAGTGGGAATCGAGCGATTTGACCGCGGTGGTTCGCTTTTTCATCGACAATCGCGAGCCGCTGGACGACCGAACCGTCTGGGCGACCCGAGTGTTGGGCCGAGGCTGGGGTTGGTTGCGACAGAAGATGCGCCGCAACTCGATTGCCGGAAGCCGCCGCAACATTCAGGCTCACTACGATCTGGGCAACGAGCTCTACCGGCGCTTCCTAGACCCCAGCATGAGCTACTCGTGCGCTTTCTTCGCCGGGGCTGACGACGACTTGCAGACCGCTCAATTGCGCAAAATCGACATGCTTTTGGACAAAGCACGACTGGACGCGGAAACGCATTTGCTGGAGATCGGTTGCGGCTGGGGCTCATTGGCCATCCGCGCGGTGCAGCGCTTTGGCTGTCGGGTCACCGGCATCACGCTTTCTGAACAGCAACTGGCCTGGGGTCGTCAGGCGGTGGCCGAGGCCGGTCTGAGCGACCGCATCGAGTTGCTGCTGTGTGATTATCGAAAGCTGGAAGGCCGCTATGACCGGGTCATTTCCTGCGAGATGTTGGAAGCGGTGGGTCATGAGAATCTGCCGCGATACTTCGGGGCCGTCGAGCGCTTGCTGCGTCCCGAAGGTCTGGCCGTGCTCCAGGTGATCACCGTTCCAGACTTCAGCTACGATGAGTATCGGGCCAACCAGGACTGGATTCAGAAAGAGATCTTTCCCGGCGCCTTGTGTCCTTCGATCAGCGCGCTGCTGCAGGCGGCCCGCCGTTCCTCGCAGTTGGTGCTGGAGGAACTCCAGAATATCGGCCCGCATTATGCTCGCACCCTGAGAGAGTGGCGAGAACGGTTCGAAAGTGCCTGGCCGGAACTACAGCCGTTGGGTTACGATGAGCGCTTCCGCCGCGCCTGGCGTTACTACTTGAGTTACTGTGAAGCGGCTTTCGCCAGCCGCAATCTAGGAGATGTGCAAATGGTCCTGAGTCGTCCTAAGAATGGGCTGTTGTTGAGGGAGAATCCCCCGTGGCTGTAATGGCCAGCGCCGGGCCCGAGCGGATTGCCTGGAGCCGTACCGTGCCTTTCGTACTGATGCATCTGGCCTGTTTGCCGATCTTCTGGTGCGGTGTTTCCAAGCTGGCTCTGGGCCTTTGTTTCTTCAACTACGTAATCCGGATGTTCGGCATCACGGCCGGCTATCACCGCTATTTCAGCCATCGCTCTTTCAAGACCAGCCGTTGGTTTCAGTTCGCTCTGGCCTGGCTGGGTGCTTGCTCGGCTCAACTGGGACCGCTCTGGTGGGCGGCCCACCATCGCCATCATCATCAGCACTCGGACACCGAGAAAGATGCTCATACGCCGGGCCTGAAAGGGTTTCTCTGGTCCCACATGGGTTGGATTTTCTGTCCCCGTTATCACGTCACTCATTACGACCGGGTACGCGATTTGGCGGGCTATCGCGAACTGCGGTTCGTGGAGACCAACTGGCTGTTGCCTCCAACCCTACTGGCCGTCTCTACCCTGGCTTTGGGCTGGTGGCTGGGGCGTTACGCACCGGAGTGGGGGACCAATGGGCTGCAGTTGTTGACCTGGGGTTTTTTCGTGAGCACTTTCCTGGTCTACCACGCCACCTTCTGTATCAATTCGATGGCTCATGTGTGGGGCAGCCGACGCTACTCCACCAAAGACGACAGCCGCAACAACTGGCTGCTGGCCCTGTTGACCCTGGGAGAAGGCTGGCACAACAATCACCACCAGTATCCGTCCTCCGAGCGCCAGGGGTTCTACTGGTGGGAGATTGACGCCACCCATTACATCTTGCAGTGTTTGGCCTGGATGGGCATTGTCTGGGATCTGCGCAAGCCGCCGGCGGCCGCTTACAAATGATCGGTCTCTTCGTCACCGGGCTGGGGATCTGCTGCGCCTGGATGGGTTTACTCTGGCTGGTCCAGCGGCTGTTCACCGGAAATGCCGCGCTGGTGGATCTGGGCTGGACCGTTTCGGTTCCCATGTTGCATCTCTATTTTGCCTGCTTCGCGGGAGGGGATCGCCTTCGAGGCCTGCTGCTGGCCACGATGACCTGTATCTGGGGCTTGCGCCTGGGGGGACATCTTTTCTGGACCCGACTGCGCCCGGGTATGGAAGAAGAGGGGCGATATCAGAAGCTTCGGGAGGAATGGGGGAGCGGGTTCCAGCTGAAACTGTTCTGGTTTTACCAGGCCCAGGCTCTGGCCGCTTTCCTCTTGGTGGTGGTCTTCTGGCCCTGCTACCGCGACGCTCGCTCTGAGCTGGGGCTCTATGAACTGCTCGGGTCTCTGCTCTTCTCAATAGGGCTGGCGGGAGGCTCGTTGGCCGACGCTCAACTGTCCGCTTTCAAGAAAAGGGCTGCCAAGGGAGAGGTCTGTCAGGATGGACTGTGGTTCTATTCGCGTCACCCCAACTACTTTTTCGAAACGGTGCTCTGGTTTGGCTGGGCCGCTTTCGCTCTGTCGAGTCCGGGAGGTTGCTGGGCCATGCTGGCACCCTTAACGATTTTGCATCTGGTGTTGCACGTCACCGGCATCCCTCCAACCGAACAGCAGTCGCTGCGCAGCAAAGGCGAAGCCTATCGGGAGTATCAGCGCACGACCAGTGCCTTCTTTCCCTGGTTCAAACGCCGATGAGCCTTCTGCTAAAGGCCATGGAGTGGCTCTGGCCCGGTGATTTTCTGGTGCGACGTGCTATTCGTGGCTTGAACCGCGAGCGGCTCCGCGAATTGCGCCAGGGTGGGGTCGAGGCCCAAGTCCGGCGCAAGCAGGCGCTGATTCAACAACTTCGCTCCAGTCCGCTGGCACTGGTCCCGGATCAGGCCAACGAGCAGCATTACGAAGTGCCTGCCGCCTTCTTCGAAGCGGTGTTGGGCTCTCACCTGAAGTATAGCTCCGGCTACTGGCCAGACGGCACCGAGTCTCTGGACGCTTCTGAGCGGGCCATGCTGGAGCTTTACGTAGAGCGCGCCGAGTTGCGGGACGGACAGCGTATTCTCGACCTGGGCTGCGGCTGGGGCTCGCTCTCGCTCTTTCTGGCCGAGCGTTTTCCACAGAGCCGCATACTCGGCGTTTCCAACTCGGCATCGCAACGCGCCTTTATCTTGGGGCGAGCGGCCGAGCGCGGACTCTCCAACCTGGAAATCTGGACTTGCGACATCAATCGCCTGGAACTGCCTACCGCGGAGTTTGACCGCATCATTAGCATCGAGATGTTCGAGCATGTGCGGAATTATGCCAGACTCTTTCAGTTGTTGAGTGGCGCGCTCAAGCCGCAAGGAAAGCTCTTCACGCACATCTTTGCTCATCGCGAACACGCCTACACCTTCGACCCCCGAGGTCAGGGGGGAGTGGCCGGCGACTGGATGGAGCGGGAGTTTTTCAGCGGCGGCACGATGCCCAGCTTCGACCTCTTCCCGCACTTTTGCGCACCCCTGCGGGTAGAAGCCCAATGGGCCGTAGGCGGAGAGCATTACCAGAAGACCTCCGAGGCCTGGCTGCAACGGATGCGCCGCCGGCGCGCCCAGATCGTGCCGCTGTTGCGGCAGACCTACGGGCGTTCCTGGCGGCGCTACTGGCTGGGCTGGCAGTTGTTCTTCCTGGCCTGCTCCGAGCTATTCGGCCACGAACGGGGCCAACAGTGGTGCGTGCACCACCTGCTGTTTAGCTTTGCTCCTGAAGATGGGCCTCCAGGAACCATAGCCACTGGTCCAGATCGCGCTGGATATCGATGAGCATGTCGGAAGTGGCGGCATCGCCGGCCTTCTCGGAGGTCTCGATGCCCTCGCGGATGCTGTTGCCGACCCCCGCGTAGCGCTCGACCATCGCCTTGACGATGTCGCGTCCAGCCAGAATGTCGGTGGGGAATTCCTTAACCTTGCTGTTGGCCGCGGCCATACGGGCGGTGCCGTAGGCATAACCGCCCATGGCGGTGAGTCGTTCGGCGACGGTGTCGACGTATTTCTCCAGTCCTTCGGCGAAGGTGTCGAAGAGTAGGTGAAGCGACATAAAGTGGGGGCCCTTGACGTTCCAGTGAGCATGTTTGGTCTGGCTCAACAGGTCGAAAAGGTCGGCTAGGTGCTGGTTGAGCATGGGGACCATCTTCTCGCGGATTTCCGGCTTGAGCCCGATGCTGCTGTGCACTTTGATTTTAGAATGGCCATTGGTTGCAGTACGCATAGGTTTGTCCTCCTGGGTTGGTCTGTGGGTTCTAGCCTAAGCGGGAGCGCCGGGTCGCCCCATCCCCCAGGGTCATCCGCCAGGGGGATCGGGATCCCACGTAGAATTTTCTTCATCATGAGATGGGCGGCATTGTGCCTGGGATTGTTTTGTTCTGCTCTGGCCGGTGCCCAACCGGTTTACACCAACAGTGATGTGAACGCCATGAAGGCACGCTACGTACCGCGCTCCGCACCCAAACTGCCGGCGCACTACCCGGCCGAGTTCGACTCTCGCTCGCTGGACAAACCCAAGTACGTCCCCTGGATGCTGCCCTACCAGGAGTGGACGGAAGAGTATCGCGAGTATTTTCAGCGCCATTCTCACGACCCCAGGGTGGAGTTGCAGCCCACCCTGATCTGTATGCACTACACGGTGGTGGATGACGCTCAGGCCGTCTGGAACGGTTTCGCCCGGGGCTGCAACATGTCCAACGGAAACAAGGGCACCATCTTCGGGCATGTAAGCACTCACTTGATTATCGACAAAGACGGGACGGTCTATCAATTGCTTCCCTTTAATCGGCGCTGCACGGGGGCCTACGGGGTCAACCATCGCGCCATTTCCATCGAAATGATCGCGATGACCGAGGGCGATCTACTCTCGCGGGTTCAGCAAGTCTGGTCCTCGTTTTGCGTGGTCCGAGACCTGATGAAGCGCTACAATATCGGGCCTCAGGGTGTGATCGCGCACTACGAAGTGGCTCAAGGAGTCAGCGTGGTTCCTGACTACCTGGACTATAACGACCCGGATTGTCCGGACCGGTATCCCGCCAAGTATTTTCGCTCCGATCCGGGACCCACCTATATGTCCTGGCTGCGCAGCTATTTGCAGAAGTTTCCCGTCCAATGAGCGAGCCTTTCAAGCCCTACGTCTCCGAAGACCAGAATCTGGCGGAGTTCACCTGGACTGCTTTGATCCTGGGGGCTCTGCAAGCGGTCTTCTTTGGCGTTGCCGACGCCTATCTGGCGCTCAAACTGGGAATGACGGTCGGCGCGTCGATTCCGGCGGCCGTCATTTCGATGTCGATTTTGCGCGGCTTGTTGCGCCGGGGCACGGTCCTTGAGAACAACCTGGTGCAGAACATGGCTTCCGTCGGGGAGTCTCTGGCTGCCGGAGCGACCTTTACGATCCCCGCCCTCTATTTGCTGCGTGCTTCCTTGCCGCCGGGCGAAGCCGCTCCTTTTCAGTTGACCCTGCCTCAAGTTTACTTCATCACCTGTATCGGCGGACTGATGGGCATCTTTTTTATGATCCCCATGCGCCGCTACCTGATCGTCAAAGAGCACGGCAAATTGCGTTATCCCGAGGGCACGGCCTGTGCCGAGGTGCTGATGGCCGGGGACAAAGGGGGGCAATCGGCCGGGACTGTCTTTGCCGCCATCGGCGTGGCCGGTCTGTTTCGCGTGGCCGAGAATGCGCTGGGCCTGTTCAAAGAAATCGTGGTCTGGCCCGTCAAAACGCTGGCCACTAACTTGAGCTTCGATCTTCTGCCCTCGTTGATGGCGGTGGGCTTCATCCTGGGTCTGGAAACCTGCGGCATCATGCTGGCGGGAGCGGGACTGGGCTGGTTTGTGATCATTCCGCTTATCAGCTTCTTCGGTCAGGGCCTGGTGGCCCCACTGCCCCCGGGGGACGTGCTCATTTCGGCTATGACGCCGGACGACGTGTGGGCCAACTACTTGCGCTACATTGGCGCCGGGGCGGTGGCTTTCGGCGGGCTGGTGAGTCTTTGTAAGGCGCTGCCGACCATCTGGGAATCCGTGGCGGCTGTCTTCGGCGAGCTGCGCAGCGCTTCCAAAGGGGCCGTCGAAGAAAAGGGCAGGACAGCTCAGGATATGCCCCTCAAGTTCGTGCTGGCCGCCTGGGTGGTGATCTTTCTGCTCATCGCCTTCAACAAGGGCATCAATCCCACGGGAATCATCGGCGCCTTGTTGACCGTGGTCTTCTCTTTCTTCTTTGTGACCGTGTCTTCTCGAATTGTCGGCATTGTAGGCACGACCTCGATGCCGCTCTCGGGTATGACCATCGGTGCCTTGCTGGTCACCTGTCTGGTGGTCAAGGCCGCCGGCTACCTG
Source organism: Vulcanimicrobiota bacterium (assembly GCA_017307785.1). Taxonomy (GTDB): domain Bacteria; phylum Vulcanimicrobiota; class Xenobia; order Xenobiales; family JADMJV01; genus JADMJV01. The sequence continues at coordinate 64,696 of JAFKGI010000021.1, forward strand.
GGCACCGTCGGGATGGGCGCCTCGCTGGTGGTGGCAGCTATGGTCTGTATCGCCATTTCCATGGGCGGCGACATTTCACAGGACCTGAAGATCGGCTTCTTGCTGGGGGCTACTCCTCGCTGGGTGCAGATTACCCAGGTGATCAGCGTGCTGATTTCTTCTGCGTCGGTGTGTCTGCTGGTCAATATGATGGCTCCCCAGGTGATCGACCATACCTACAAGGCTCCTCAGGCCAATCTGCTTTTCCTGATCACCCAGGGAGTGATTGGCGGGAATCTGCCCTGGATTCCCGTCATCATCGGCATGTGCATTGCCGCTTGCGTGGAAATGATGGGAATCGGCAGCCTGCCTTTTGCGGTGGGGCTGTATTTACCGCTGGAACTGACCACGACGCTGGTCTTCGGCGGACTCATCCACTGGTATTTTCACAAGGTCTACCCCGAGAAGCGTCACAAAACGCTTTACGACCACGGGCTGTTGGTCTGTTCGGGCCTGGTGGCTGGAGACGCCCTGGTGGGAGTCTTGCTGGTGGGATTGGGCAACTACGGAGTGGATTTGACGGTGGCCGGTTTCGCGCTCAAGGATTCGCAGCCGTTTTCCTGCGTCTGTTTCGCGGCCCTGTGTCTCTACTTGTTCTGGGAAGTGCGCAAGGCCGCTCGCCAGCCAGAGGTTTTCACCCAGGAGAATACGATCGGAATTCCTGAGCCCTAGCCGGCGACCGTTTCCATTTCCCCACTGCGCGTCCAGGTCTCCATGACCAGGTCGTGCAACTGGCTCTCGGCCGCTTCCAGTTTGCGCACCAATTCGAACTGGCTGCGGGCGCGTTGCAGGTTGTGCTCGGGATGATGGACCTTGAAGTAGAGATCGCCCTCCAGGTAATCCGTCAGGAAACGGATGCCGACTTCCAACGTCATCAAAATGGCGGAGAAGGCCAGGTGTTCCACTTCGCGGGGGGTCAGGAAGGTGCGACCCGCTTCCAAATAGCCCTGACAGATTCCTGAGAACAGCTGGCGATCGAAGTCGACCAGTTCGAGGTCTTCCTCGTCCTCGGCCGCGGTGGCGCAACCGGTTCGAATCATGTCCCCAAAGTCATAGTGGACCAGGCCCGGCATGACGGTATCCAGGTCGAGTACGCACAGTGGTTCGTTGCCCGCCTCGTCGAACATCAAATTGTTGAGCTTGGTATCATTGTGAGTGATGCGCTCGGGAATTTCACCGCGACGTTGAGCTTCGACCAGCATTTCCACGCGGTGCTCCCGCTTTTGGGCAAAGTCGATCTCGCGTTGAGCACGCGCCCGCCGGCGCTGAGGATCGGCTTGAGCCACATGTAGCAAGCGAGCCAACCGGCGTGGGGTGTGGTGGAAATCCACGATGGTTTCGTGGAGCCGCGGCTGCGGCAGGTCGGCCAGCAGTCCTTGAAACTCGCCGAACGAACGGCCCACGAAGTAGGCCTGCCGAGGAGTTTGAAGCTGGTCATAGCTCTGCATGGGATGAAGGCGCGAATACATTCGCCAGTATTGCCCTTTGTCGTCCAGGTGGACGGAACGTCCCATCCGGGTGTGGATGACTTTCAGGCTGCGCTGGTGGCAGTCCGCCAGGTGAGCAACCTTGGCCTGGAGATGTTGAGTGACCCGCACAATGTTGTCCATGACCCATTCCGGGCGCGGGAACACAAAGTGGTTGATTCGCTGCAACACGTGGTCCGGGCCATCCGCGAACAGCACCAGGAAGGTGTCGTTGATATGACCGCGTCCCAGGGGACTGATGCGGGTTACCTGGCGGGGACAATCGAACTGTTGGGCGATCGCTTGATCTATTTCCACAATTGCTCCGGGTACTGGCCGGCGGCGATGCGCTTGCGCACTTCCTCGACCACTCTGGGTTTGTCGTCGGGATAGGTCACCCCGAACCAGCTTTCCGGGCTGGTCAGAACCTGAACCTGGCCACGACCTTCACGGATCACTCGATCCAGCACGCTAGGGATATAGAGTTCTCCCTTGGCGCCGGGGTTCGAATTGAGGAAAATTCTAAACTGTGCTTCCAACTCCTGGAAGATGGAGGGCTGTAAACCCCAAAAGTTCATGGAGACGACTTCTTCGCCGCTAAGCTGTTGTGGACCACCCTCGGCTTCTTGGGAAACGGCACCGTTTGCGCTGCGCTCGATTTTGGTGTGCTCGACCACGCCCTGGAGGTGACCCTGGGCATCCGTGTGGCAAATGCCGCGCGAAACGCTGCCGAACTCCGAAAGCGTGTTGGCCAGGCGAAAGCCTGCCATCGCGTAGCTTTTCGAGTTCTTCAAGTGATCGCTGAGGAGTTGGTAAGATTTGGGGCCGTAGTAATCGTCGGCGTTGATGGCCAGGAACGACTCCTGCACGAGGTCGCGGGCGGCCCAGATGGCCTGACCCGTTCCCCAAGGTTTTGTGCGCTCCGGCACCGGGCTGCAGCCTTTGGGGAGGTCGGTGAGTTCCTGATAGGCGTAGTCCAGGCGTATTTTGCCGCGCAGGCGAGAGCCGATATGCTCTTCGAAAGCCTGCTCGAGGTCGCGGCGGATCACGCAGACCACCCGTTCGAATCCCGCCTCTAAAGCGTCGTAGACGGAATACTCCAGCAGGATTTCTCCATGTGGACCCACCGGGTCCACCTGTTTCAAGCCTCCATAGCGACTGCCCATACCGGCTGCCAAAACCACCAAACTAAGCACAGTTTCCATCCTCCAGGCCGCGCCGATTCACGTTTTTTGCCTTCACCTCCTGCGACTCGCAGGACCTGATCGGCAGGGACGGAAGCAAGTCGTGCAATGATTCATGAGGCGGGGGCGGTTCTTGAGGACCGTTACGAGATAGAAGCTTCTATCGGTCAAGGCGGTATGGGGGCCGTCTACCGGGCTCGTGACCTGCGTTCCCAGCAGATTGTAGCGGTCAAGCAACTGAAGGCGGATGCGGCGGCCGGCTTTGAATCCCGCGAAATGCTGGCCCGTTTTGATAACGAATGGCAGCTCTTGCGCACTCTCAATCATCCTCGTATTCCTCGGATGCTTGATGCTTTCCGTATCGAGGAGTGCGGCTATTACGTCATGGAATTCATCGAAGGCAGAAGCCTGGACGAGGTTCTGCGGGGCTACAAGACCTCCGGAAGGCGCTTTCCCGAGGAGTTACTGGTTCAATATTCCCTACAGATTCTAGACGTTTTGGAATATCTGCACGGGCTCCCCAAGGCTCTGCTGCATCGGGATGTGAAGCCGCAGAATATCATCGTGCGCGAAGCGGACGGCGAGCTTTTTCTGGTTGACTTTGGGTTGGCACGGGAGGGAGGGTCGGCGACCACCAAGACTCTGGTCGGGACCCTGGGCTATGCGCCCTTGGAACAGGTGAAGGGTCATCCCGAACCGCGTTCCGACCTGTATGCTTTAGGGGCCACCATGTATCACATGCTGGTGGGCGAACAGCCGGCTCCCTTCGATATCCCTCCGATTGCCACGGTCCGCAATGATATCCATCCCGCACTGGCCGAGGTCGTCGATCGCGCCTGTCAGGACAACGTCAATCGCCGCTATGCCAACGCCCGCAAAATGGAGTTGGCGGCTCGCCAGGCACTCCAGGCCCTGACGGGTCAGGCCGGGGGCGAGCGCTACGAGCAGTTGTATCTGGAAGAGACCCCCGAGATTCTTTATCAGGGCGCTCGACCGTTGGACGCGCGCGAGTTTCTGCTTCGCGCCGCGCTGGCTTCGGCCAGTTTGCTGCTGCTTATGGTGGTGCTGTATCGCGTTCAGCATCTGATCAAGCCCAAAGAGGCTGGCCCTGGGGTCTCGGCGGTCGCCAGTTCCACCCCTGATGTGCCCGTAGCGGTAAAGAACGATCCCGGGCCTACGGGTCCCCCAGCGCCTCCGCTGGACGCGATCGCGGGGGGAAGTCCTCGCATCAATCTGTCTCCGGTCCGGCCGGACCAGGCGAATGGTCTGCCGCTGTCGCCCGGGTGGGCGCTGATGGGTTTTGCTGGAAACCTGGGAGGCGGGGCGATGAGTGCCGCGCCGGGTGCTTCCGCCGCCGTGATGATCGGTCACGAAGGCCCCGTGCACGTCACGAATTTGCGCATCTCGCTATCGAGGACGCAGGGGCCGGTCAATGTTCAGTTGGGCCTTTTCGGCGGGAACAGCCTGCTGGTGGGAGTGATGTCCACGCTGGAGTCCGGCGAATATTTCACGGCGGCGCAATCGGACGGCGTCAGTTCGGCGGACATGCGCTGCGGTTGGCAACAGGGGGCCAGTCAGCAGTTGGACCTGAGTTACATCGCCGGCCAGTGGGTTCTGCGTGACGTCAATCAAAATGCCGAGGTCAAAGTCGCCGGCAGGGATAACCTGGTCGATCGTATCCAACTGGTGATTCCTGCCGCCCGACAGGGGCAAACCCTGGGAGTCAACAGTCTGTCGATCTCGGGAGAATAGACTTTTCTTCCCGGTCGATTCTTAAGCAGGGAAGTACGCGTTCTTTGAGACTCCGCCTCGGCTAATTCGCCGAGACTCAGTCTCAGGCTGTGGAGGTTTCTTTGAAACGTACGATTCTAGCTTCTGTGACCCTTGGTCTCGCGGCGCTGATGACTTTTGGTTGCGGCAATGTGTTCGATTCTTCAAACGGCACCAACGAGAATGTTGGAAACCAGTTCTTGCCGAATCAGACGGCGGGCAACCCATTCAAGATTTGGGCGGTCGACACCACCGGCCAGCTGTTTTCGTTCCCCTCTGACAACCCGAGTTTTGTGACCAATCCGGTGGCCATCACCGGTACTACCGGCAATGAGCGGATTATCGCCATCGACTGTCGTCCGCGTACCGGCAAGCTTTACGGCGTGGGTGTGAGTGGTCGCGTTTACTGGATCGACAAGGGCACCGCCGCTGCCACCCTGGTTGGAACCGGCGCGGTTCCCGTACAGGTCAATGCAGACATCGATTTCAACCCGGTCGTCGACCGCATCCGCCAGGAAGCCGGCGTTCAGAACGTGCGCGTTCATCCTGGCACCGGCGTTGTTACGCTCGACACCAACCTGACGATTCAGCCCGGTGGTGCCGCGGCCAGCGCGGTTGCTTGCGCCTACACCAATCCGGAGGAGGCTCCTCAGAGCACCGAGTTGTTCGTGTTCGACAGCGTCACCAACCGCGTCTATCGTCAGGCCAACCCCAACAACGGCGTTCTCACCGAAGTGGGTCAACTGCCCTTCGAGATTGGTTCCAACGTCGGCTTCGACATCGGTCCCGGCAACGTCGGCTTTGCCTCCGTGCAGAAGTTGAGCGACGGCTTCTCGACCCTGCTGAAGTTTGACCCGGCCAATGGCGCGGCCACCGTTGAAAGCCGCATTGCCAGTGCCAATCCGGTCAAGTCGATTGCGGTCGACCTGAATGGTCCCACCCTCAAGCGCTTCGTGGGTATTGACGCCAACAAGAACCTGGTTCGCTTCAATTCCGACAATCCGGCCAACTTGATCTCCTCGAACGCCATTACCGGCATCGCCGAGAAGATCGTCGGCTGCGACTTCAGCGCCGGCGGCAGCCTGGCCAGCGGCCTGAAGGTCCTCGCGGTCTCCGACGTACAGGCAACTTTGGGACAGGCCAAGATCTACTCCGTCGACTTGACCCCCGGCGTCAACTTCGCTAAGGCCACGCTGGTTTCTAGTGTCACCACAACGCTTCCCGACCCGACCGCCGTCCAGTTCGGTGTGGACATCATCCCGGGCACGGGTACCACCCCTGGTCCAGGCACCATGATCGTGACCGCGGCAGCAGGCACGTTCACGGGACGTCGCGTGCTGAGTGGGCAGAGCACCCAGGTCTTCGGAATTGTTGTCAGCAGTGGTGCGACCACGCCTCTGCCCAACTACGGCGGTTACATCCCGGCTCTGGGCTTTGACCGCAACTTCCTGGGTGGCGGTGAGGTCTTCGGCTACGGTATCAACTTTGGTCAGACCGGCGCGACCGGTAGCGAGGTTCCTTTCTTGCAGTTCGTGAACGTCACTTCGGCCGGTATCCAGAATGGCTTGTCGAATCTGGCCCAGGTGACCACCGAAACCTCCGAGATCGACATCGCGCCCGACGACTCCGCCTGGTTCGTGGGTCCGGTGGTGGAGTTGCGCACCGCGGAAACTCCCGGTCAGCCCTTCCCGGTTGACGGCTCTTCGACGCTGTTTCAGGTCAGTCGCCCTGCCCTGGCCGGTGTTCCGATGGGCCGCGTGGGTGGCAACCCGATCAAGTCTTTCGCCATCATCCCGGCTCTGGAGCAGAATGCAGATCCCGCTCCTCGCCTGACCGAAGCCCCGTGGTTCGGACTTCGCCTGAAAGTCGCTCCGGCTCCGGCCGGGGCGATTTTTTTTTCATCATGAGCTTGCCAGTTGGCTGGTTCTCTGTATAATAGACGGGCTCAAAGAAGGGCCTCGGAGGTTGTAATGATTTGGATGGATTTAACTCGCTTCGCGCATAAGAAGGGTATGGGCTCGACCAAGAACGGTCGCGACAGTAACCCGCAGATGCTTGGTGTGAAGCGTTTCGGAGGCCAGGAAGTATTGTCCGGCAATATCCTGGTGCGCCAGCGCGGAAACAAATTCTGGGCCGGCGAGAACGTGGGCCAGGGTCGTGATTACACCCTGTTCGCCACCGCGGACGGTCAGGTTGCTTTCGAAAAGCGCGCTGGTCGGACCCTGGTTTCGGTCAAGCCCGCCCAAGACTAACACGGGATACGGAGTCTGCTTTTGGCATACTCCCACAGCAGCCTCGGACGCCCGAGGCTGTTTCTATTTGGAGTAAAATATTATGAGTCACGGTCTCGTTGATCACATCACCCTTTACACGCGCGGCGGCGACGGCGGCGACGGCTCTCGTTCCATGCGGACCGAGAAATTTATCCCCGCCGGTGGTCCGGATGGTGGCGACGGCGGGCGAGGCGCAGACGTCTATCTGGAAGTGGATGCCAATCTGCACACCCTTCTGGACTTCAAGCGTAAGGTTCACTGGAAAGCCGGCCACGGCGGCAAGGGGGGCAAGAAGCGCTCTCACGGGGCGGACGGCCGAGACCTGATCATCAAAGTGCCTCCCGGGACCGTGGTGTTGGATAAGGACAGTGGCCTGTGCCTGGCCGACCTTTTCCGCGAAGGCGAGCGCGTGTTGGTCGCTCGCGGCGGCAAGGGGGGGCGTGGCAACATGCATTTCGTGACTTCGGTCCATAAAGCGCCGCGTTACTGCGAGCAGGGAGAGCCGGGCGAAGAGCGCTGGTTGACTCTGGATCTGCAGATGATGGCCGAAGTTGGCATCGTGGGCTTCCCCAATGCCGGCAAATCGACGCTCCTGAGCGTCATTTCCCGGGCGGAGCCGAAGGTGGGCGATTACCCTTTCACCACTCTCCAGCCGATTCTGGGAGTGGTCAACCGAGGTTACCAGGGCATCGTTTTTGCTGACTTGCCTGGCCTGGTCGAGGGCGCTTCCGAGGGCGTCGGGCTGGGACACCGCTTCCTGCGTCACGTGGAGCGCACGCGCGTGTTGCTGCACCTGCTCGACCTGGCCTCGCTCAAGGTCGAGGAGCCGCTGGCTACCTACGATACGCTGCGCCGCGAACTGCGCCTGTACAGCCAGAATCTGGCCCTGCGGCCGGAGGTATTGGCCGTCAACAAGTGCGAGCTGGAAGGGCAACAGGAAGTCCTGGAAGCTTTGCGCAAGGCATGCAAGAAGCGAGGATTGCCGCTTTTCGAGGTGAGCTGCCATGAGCACCGGGGCATGCAGCCGCTGCTGGACCGTCTGTTTGCGGAGCTGGATGAGACCGAGCCGCCGGAGCGTCAGCTGGCCCATCCACTGCCTCCACGCACCCATCGTGAGTTTCGGGTGGAGTACGAAGTCGACTGCTGGCGAGTTTTCGGCGAGCAGGTCGAGCAACTGGTCAAAGCCACCGATATGCAGGATCCTGACCAGGTTCGTAACTTGCAGCGCAAGTTGCTCGGCTGGGGCGTGGAGGATGAGTTGCTGCGCCAGGGAGCGGAAGCCGGCGATACCGTCCGCATTGACCGCAATCTGTTTGATTTCGAGCCGACTCCGGACTGGTTGCGCAAGGAGCGGATGCCCGATCCGGACGCGGTAGAGGTCAGACCGTCCCAGAAAGACCGCCTGGTGCGGCGCGGACAACTTCGCCAGTCGGCCAAGGAGCAGGCCCATCAGCTTGGTAAGCAGGTCGGCTCCCGCGGTCGCGGTCGCAAAGGACAGGAACGGAAGATCCAGGGAACCGAGTGATGCTCAGGCGTCTGCTCGCCCTCGCTCTGCTGGCGGCTCCGGTTGGCGCCGAGGTCGTGCCTCACCCGCTCTTTACCGATGGTGCCGTGCTCCAGCGGGACCGCGTTGTGCCGGTCTGGGGGACCGCGCAAGAAGGCGAGCGGGTGGAAGTTCGGGTCGGAGATCAGACGGTCCATACCGTGGCCCGGGCCGGCAAGTGGCGCGTCGAGTTGCAGCCCCGCCCGGCTGGTGGCCCCTATCAGATGACCGTCCGGGGCAACAATACCCTCACCTTCAACAACCTCGTCTACGGTGACGTCTACCTGTGCAGCGGCCAATCCAATATGGAATGGACCGTGGAGATTTCCGCCGAGAAAGAGCAGTTGCTGGCCGAGCCGCTCGACCCCCAACTGCGCCTGTTTCTGGTGGAGCGCCACATCGCCGAGCGGCCAGAGGCCACTCCAGTCAACCAGGCCGGCTGGAACTCGCCGCGGGCGCGCATGTCGGCGGTGGGTTATACGTTTGGCCGCTATCTGCGTCGTGCCGAGGGGGTTCCCATCGGCCTGATCTCCGCCAGTTGGGGAGGGACGATTGCCGAAGCCTGGACTCGTCGTGAGGCGCTGGCGGGCCTTCCTCTGGGTCCGTCCGTCAGGCCCGCCCCCGGCGAGCCCAATCATCCAGCTCTGCTCTATAACGGCATGATTGCGCCTTTGCAGCCTTATGCGATTCGGGGTGCGATCTGGTATCAGGGCGAGGCCAACACGGGCCGAGCCGCTCACTATCAGGCGCTGCTGACCGCCATGATTGGGGACTGGCGCAAGCTGTGGGGCTGCGGCGAGTTTCCCTTCCTGTTGGTCCAGCTGGCTCCTTATCAGCAACCTTCCGCACAGCCTGCCGATAGCGATTGGGCCCGCCTGCGGGAAGCTCAGCGCCAGGTCGCTCGCACCGTTCCCAACACGGCCATGGTGGTGATTACGGACCTGGGAGATGAAGATATCCATCCTTTGCGCAAGCAGCCGGTCGGAGAACGTCTGGGAATGGCCGCTCGGCACTTCGTCTATGGCGAAGCGCTGGAGTGGAGCGGTCCTCAGGTGGAGTCGGTAGAGCCCCAAGGCGACGGCCTGCTGGTCCGCTTCAGTCACGTGGGTTCCGGCCTGGTGTGTCAGGGGGACCAATTGACCGACTTCGCTCTGGCCTCTGCCTATGGCAAATTTCACTGGGCCGAGGCCGCCATCACCTCTCCCGACACGGTGCTGGTGCGGTGCCCTGAAATCAAACAGCCGAAGCGGCTGCGCTTCGGCTGGAGTATTTCTCCCCGGGTCAACCTGGTCAACTCTTTCGAGCTGCCGGCTTCCCCTTTCGAGACTTCGCTTTAGGTCTTGCTGACCACGTGCTTGGTCATGAGCGTCTCGCCCAGCTTGGACTGACGAGCCACTCCGGCGAGTTCTCGGGGTAGGGTGAAGACCACGTCTTCCTCGATCACGTCGAGGTCGGCAAATTCCACCTTGAACTGGGTCTCCAGCCAGCGTACTACGTCCTGGACCAGGATTTCCGGGGCCGAGGCGCCGGCGGTGATGCCGACCTTCTCCACGCCTTCGAACAGTTCGCGAACCAGGTCGCTGGAGTCGTTGATTAACTTACTTTTGCAGCCCTTGGCGGTGGCAACTTCAACCAGGCGGTTGGAGTTGGAGGAGGTGCGGGAACCAATCACCAGGATCAGATCGCACTGGCGGGCCATTTCCTTGATAGCCGTCTGGCGGTTGGTGGTGGCGTAGCAGATGTCGTCGGTCGGCGGCGCCTCGATGTGCGGGAAACGAGCTTTGAGAGCCAGGATCACTTCGCGAGTGTCGTCCACCGACAGGGTGGTCTGGGTCAAGTAGACGAGCTTTTCTTCCTGCGGCAGGCTGAGGTTGGCCACATCGCTGGCGTCCTCTACCAGGGTGATGGAGCCGGGGGCTTCTCCCATGGTGCCTTCGACCTCCACGTGATTGCGGTGGCCGATGAGCACGATGTGGTAGCCGCGCTTGGCATAGCGAATGGCTTCCAGGTGCACCTTGGTGACCAGCGGGCAGGTGGCGTCGATAATTTTGAGCTCGCGGCTTTTGGCCTGTTCTTTGATAGCCGGGGAGACGCCGTGGGCGGAGAAGACGGTAACCGAACCGGCCGGGATCGATTCGATTTCGTCCACAAAGACGGCGCCTTTCTTGCGCAGCTCGTTGCAAACGTGGTCATTGTGCACGATTTCGTGACGCACGTAGATCGGAGGACCATAGATGTCCAGGGCGATTTCCACCACGTCGATGGCGCGGTCCACGCCGGCGCAGAATCCGCGTGGCTTGGCGAGATAAACTTTCATAGGGCCTCCAGAGATTAATTCAAAAACTATTCTTCCATGGTGAATCTTCTTTAAACACCAGGATGTGCGGCGGGGTGACGGAAAACCAGCTGAATGAAGCGACTTCTGCTGGGCCTTCTGCTCACCTTGTCGGCGTCTCCTCAGGCGCTGCCCAATCCTCCCTTCACGATCAATCGAAAGATCACGTTGGCTCAGGTCAACCGAGGAGGCCGAGTCGAGCTCTTCTATGACCTCTCGCAGTTTCCCGGATGCTCGCTGCAGGTCACCTGTTATCGCTTCCTGGGTCCAGACGGATCACCCAAGATGACGGAGTGGACGATTCCCGGCGGTACCGGAATGAAGCGCCTGGACTTCAAGAAGATGCCGGTTTCCCAGTATTTCTTCAAAGGTCAGTTGCTTGACGCGCAAAATCAGCCGGTGGCGATGGATTTTCGGCCGGTTCAGCTGGAGTATGGCGGCTGGAGCGGTCGTCTGCGGGTGGAAGAGGCGACCCGCAAAGCGGCTTCCGATCCCAATGCACCGATGGGGGTCATCCCCAAGCAGACCGAAGACTCCAGCGAATGGGACTTCAAGGTCACGCCCGATGCGGTCGTGGTCCAGCCCGGCGCGCAAGCGAACCTGGCGGCCACCTTAAACTCGCGCCCGGTCGCCGAGGAGCTTCAGTGGTTTCTCAAGGGGCCCGGCAAGCTGGTGGTGATCGAGAACTTCATCGCGGTCTACACGGCTGACAAGCAAATCGATGGCGATCAACGGGCCACCATCACGGTGGTGGCGCCGCGCCATTCTCAGTTTCGTCAGGAAATTCAGGTGCTGGTCACCCGCGAGAACGTCCAGGGGTCGAAAGAAGCTAAGACTTCGGAGTGAGCACCAGCGTGACCATGCGGTCAGGCGCCAGGCGCAGGCGGGCCGAGGCGAGCACGTCCTTGACGCTGACATTGTGATAGATTCCGGCAAAACCTTGATTGTAGCTGTCCGAGAGGCGGAACAGTTCCAGGTTTCGCAGTTGCAACACTAAGCCGGTCGAATTTTTGCAAGCCACCTGCTGCTGCCCTTCGAGACGGGAAACCGCCAGACGCAATTCCTCAGCGCTGACTTCTTTGGAGCGCAGCGCGTCCAATTGCTCTTTCAGCCGGGTTTGAACCTGGGCCAGGTTCTCGGCTGGACAATCGATGCGCAGCAACCACGGTGCCACTCCAGTGGAGGAGAGGAAGCTGCAGTCCACCCTTTCCGCCAGCGGTTGTTTCAAGCGCAGTTCCATCTGCAGCCGGCTGCGCAGGGGATCGGCAGCCAACGCCTGGAGCAGGAGAACGAAGGCATAGTAGTCCGCGTCGCGCCGACTGGGCCCGTAGCCCCCCACCAGAAGCGTGCAACGGGGAACGTCGGCGGGCAGCACCACCGGTGCCTTCTGCTCACTGGTGGCCAGCGCCTCGATGTGATTCCAGGGCTCGCCGGCCGCCGGCACGGCGCTGAGGGCGTTGCTCAATTCGTTGCTGTTGACGCCGCCGCTGAGAAACAGGTTCCAGCGCCCGCGCTGGCGGACTTCGTTTTGCAGCTCCTGCAGGCGCTCGGGAGCCAGAGCGACCCGCTGGCCTTCTCGGCCCAGGGGGTGGTCTGGGGGGAAAAGCAGCCGCAGCCACTCGCGATAACCTTGCTGGAGCGGGCTGATGCTTTCGTTCGAGGTGGGCTGGCAGCGAGCCGCCAGCAGCGGATCAAACTTGTTGGTGCTCCAGGTCTGAATCCACTTGCTGACCCAGGCGGATGCTTGCTCGCGCGGCAGGTAGGCGGAAAACTGCCAACCATAGGGTTGAGCTTCCACCCGGGTGGCCAGTTCGGGCTCGAATCCGGCCTGCCAGTAAGCGGCCAGCCACTCCGCTCTGCCGGCCAGGGCGGCTGCGTCGCAGGAACTACCCCCGGGTAATACCGCTCGGATGGCCACGATGGGAAGATCCGGAACGGCCTGGATGAGCACGCTGCTACCGGGGGTTGGCTCCAGGCGCACAAAGGCTGGCGGGCCGACGGGAGTGGCGGCGGGCGGGGCCGGGGAAGCCTTGGGCTTGAGGCTGCTGCCCGCATTCTTGGTGGGCGCGGCCAGCGTCACGGGCAGACCTTCCCCGTGTTTCTGAGTCCAGGCCATATCGGCTTTCCAGAGCAAGGGGTCATAGGCTTTCAGGGCCTCCAGGGTTTTCAGGTCCTGGCCCAGTTCGCCCTGGGCCTGCTCGAAGGCCAGCAGGTTTGAGCGCTCCCCCAGGTCATCGCGTTCTTCCAGCCAGTCCCGGACAGCCAGCTGACGTAGCGGGATGGTCACCAGCAGGCCGCTGTCGGCTCCCGCTCCCGAAAGTCTTTGACGAGCAGCTTCCACACTCGATTTGGCGGTGGAGCAGCTGAGCCAGTACTCGTCCTGGGCGGGGGACAGGTCCAGTTGGAGTTCCTTGTCCTGGGAGCGCAGAGCGGTGCGCCAGAGCCAGGCGGCTGCTCGCTGCTGAGCCTGAGTCGGCCTGGCGTAGGACCAACCCAGGCGGCCGGGGAGAAACTCACCCGCTCCGGCCGCGGGCCCGGGCTGCCCGGCTTTGACGGGTGGCACTTTGCTAAGGATCGAGGTGATTTCCGCCTGCTCGTAGCCGCCCACCAGGGAAAGAACTCCCTGAGCCGGGTTCCAGTGCTGCGTAAAGAGCGAGCGCAGGCGGGTGGGGTCGAGGTTAGCGGGAGCGCCATAGGTGCTGAGCAGGCCACTCAGGTCCTCGCCCTGCAGCCACTGTCCGGCCAGTCGGTCCAATTGGACCTGGGTCGCCCAACCAGCGTAGCCTCGAGGCACCACCAGGGTGAAGCTACTCCAGCTCTGACCGGTTTGATAACTGGTCAGGCCGCCCATTTCTTCCAGTCTCAACAGAAGAGTGCCGGCGGGGTAGCGACCGCCGCAACGAGAGAGAATCTTGTTCAGCGACTCACACGCCTGCGGGTCGTGGGCTCGGCCCCAGGGCATCACCAGAGTAACGGCGGCTACCGGTCGGTCCGGAAGATTCTGGATTAGCAGACTGGCTCCGCTGGCGATGGTTCGGCGCTCCACCGGGCCAGCGGTCGTTTCCACCAGCTCCTGGGCCGACAGGGGGAATGCCCAACAGAGCAAGAAAAGGAACAGCTGCAACGGCTTCATGCGGAGCTATTTGCCCAACTGTCCATAGAGAGAAACAAGGTGCTGCCCACAATTCGTCTTTACCCTACTTCCTGGAACGTCAGCAGCTACCCATGACGGAAGACCAGCTTCCCCGCCATCTGCGCGCGCCGTTTCCCTGCTTGGGCCGCCGAGGCGTGGCCGTATCCGACCATCCGCAGGCCTCGCAGGCAGCCTGTGACGTGCTTGCCGCCGGGGGCAGCGCGGTCGACGCCGCCATTGCGCTCTCCCTCGTTCTGGGTTGCGCCTGTCCTTACTACACCGGCATCGGTGGGGGAGCGTTCGGTCTGGTGTGGATGCCGGGCTGGAACGAGCCGCGTTGGCTGGACTTCCGGGAAGTGGCTCCAGCCGCGGCCCACAACGATACGTTTGAAGACCTTCCGGATATGGCTTCGACTCAGGGAAAACACTCGGTAGGCGTACCCGGCATGCTGGCCGGTCTTGGAGAACTCCATCAGCAATTTGGCCGCCTGCCCTGGAAGGATTTATTTAGCCCTGCCATCGCGGCCGCTCGGGCGGGTGTGGCGGTCGACTCGAACTGGTACCGGATTTCCTTGTCCAAGGAGCGCATTCTGGCCAACTTCCCGGAAGCTGCCCGGCTCTTCTTGCGTGACGGAGTGAGTCCATTTCCAGGGACGCCCATTCCTCTGCCGGAATTGGCCGACACCTACGAGCATCTGGCCGAATATGGAGCCCGGTCCTTCTATCAGGGGCCATTGGCGGAGCGAATTCTGGGCTGCCTGGATGGCTGGATCACGGCCGAGGATCTGGCCGGATACCGAGTCCGCTGGCGGACGCCCCTGGCCATGGATTGGCGCGGAGGCAGATTGCACACCGTCAGTTCTCCCTCCGCCGGCGGGTTGCAATTGCTGCAGATTCTGGGACTGATGGAGCGCCGCGGCGGCCCCGGAGCGAGTCTGGAAGACAACAGCCATTGGCTGGCGGAGGCGATGCGCATCAGCTTCCGCGATCGCACGCAGAGTGCGGGGGATCCGGATTTCAAGGGGCCAGATCCGAACTTGTTCTTGAGCGGAGATTGGTTCGAGGACTGGTCGACTCAGATGGCTCCCGACTCGATTCTGCAACTGATCGGGCCCACGCTGGCTTACTCGACCGGGGGAACGGCTTCCCACGTCGTGGCCAGCGCCGACGGCGGGGTAGTGGTCATCACCGAATCGGTCAATCACTGGTTCGGGTCTTTCATGGTTGCGCCCGGCACGGGAATTTTGCTGAACAATATCATGGACGATTTTACCACTCATCGGCATCGTCCGGATGGCTTCAATCTGGCGCCGGCGCCGTGGAACCTGGTGGAGGCCGGCAAGCGTCCGGTCAGCAGCAGTACGCCCGTCGTCTGGATGGTCAACGGGCGCCCACGACTGGTAGTCGGCTCCGCGGGGGGGCCGCGCATCACGACTTCGGTGGCTCAGATTTTGCTCAACAGCGTCTGGCACGGGCACAACATTCAGCAGGCGGTGCAGGCTCCGCGTCTCCACCACCAGTGGTATCCAGATCATCTGGAAGTCGAGCCCCAGGTCCCAGAGAGCCTGCGTGCGGCCATGCGTGCCCGGGGGCACCGAATCCAGGAGCATGCCTGCCGCAGCCACGCCTCCGCTCTGGAGTGCCACTGGGAGGAAGGCTTTTTCAGCGGCGGTGCCGATTTTCGCAGCTTCGGCTCGGCTCGAGGCCTCTAGCGGTGTTGCGCGGCTGGTCGGTTCGCTCCAAGCTGCGACTGGGCTTCGGTCTTTGCATCGTGCTCTTGCTCTCCATGAGCGCTCTGTTTTATTCGCGCACTCAGGAGTTGAGCGTCAGTGCCGCCTTGCTGGTCAATTCGCATGAGTCCATTCTCCATCTGAAAACTTTGGAGCGGGACCTGGAACTGGGCAACCTGGATCCGCAACAGGTGAATCGCCAGCTGGAGCGCTTGCTAGATCTTTCCGAAGGGGAACCCAAGCAGTCCGAGCGTCTGCAGCGCTTCCGCGATCTCGTGAGACGCAGGCTACGTTCGAGTCCGGCCGAGAAAGATCTCCGTTCTTTGGGCAACGAGCTGGAAGCCCAGGTCGAACTGCTGCTCACCGAAGAGCGTTCCCTTTTGCAGGCCCGCCAGGAAATGTTGGCCTATGGTTCTGAGAACAACCGCATCGGTCTGGCTCTGGGGACGCTAGGATGCGCGCTGTTGATGGGCGCGGTAGCCGGGGTGATCCATCGCGATTTGGCCCGTTCCGTGCAACTGCTGGTGCAGGCCAGTCATCAGGTGGCTCAGGGAGACTATTCCTCCCGGTTGAGTGTGGAGGGCGGCGATGAGCTTTCAGCCGTGGGAGTCGCCTTCAACACGATGGCGGGTCAGGTGCAGGCGGAGCGGGAGAAATTGCTGGAAGCTCAGTCGGAACTGCGAGCTTCCAACCTGGGACTGGAGCAGCGCGCCAACGAGTTGCAGCAGCGCAGTGTGGAGCGCCAACAGTTGCAGCAGGTGATGGAACTGCTGCAGTCGGCCTCGACCCTGGCCGAAGCCGTAAAGTTGTTGGGACCTCGCCTGAGTCGTCTGCTGCCCAGTGGCAGCGGCGCGCTTTACTTCTGGAACGCCTCCAAAACGATGCTCGAATTGTCGGGCGGCTGGGCTTTAGAGGACAGTGTAGAAGGAGCCTTTCCCCCAGAAGACTGCTGGGGTTTGCGCCGGGCCAAGGAGCACGTGGCGCCGGTCGAGCAGCCCGAATTGCGTTGCTCTCATTGGGGGCCCCAGGGCGAGGGCTGGTATTCTTGCTCACCTTTGCTGGCTCACGGAGAGGTGCTGGGGGTGATTTCTCTGGCATACCCTCAGGCGCCTCAGGATTCTCTGGTTTCCTTGCTGCGCTCGATTACCGAGCAGCTTTCCCTGGCCCTGGCCAACCTGCGCCTGCGGGACAGCCTTCGCCAACAGTCGATTCGCGACGCTTTGACGGGTTTGTACAACCGGCGCTTTCTGGAGGAATCGCTGCAGCGTGAGTTGGCCCGCGCCCAGCGGCGAGACCAGGCGCTCTCGGTGGTGATGCTGGATGTCGACCATTTCAAGCGCTTCAATGACACCTACGGCCACGAAGTCGGCGACCAGGTGTTGCAGGCTGTGGCCGAGTACCTGCAGACGGCCGTCCGGGGAGAAGATGTCGTCTGTCGCTTTGGGGGCGAGGAATTTTGTCTGCTCTGCCCGACCCTCAAGGAGCCGGATTTGTCAATTCGCCTGGAGCAGTTGCGCCAGGGAATGGAGGGAGTTTCCGTTCTGTTTCAGGGAGAGCGACTGCGCGTGACGGCCAGCTTCGGGGCCGCCGTTTGCCCGGACCACGCGAGCGAGGGCTCTCAGCTTCTATTGCTGGCGGATCAGGCGTTGTACGAGGCCAAGCACGGAGGGCGGAACACCTTCCGCGTCTCCGCCTCTCCGATTAAGGCCGGCCCGGTTGGGGAAAGGTAGCCCCTGTGAGAACTCCTGTCCTTATTGTTGGCGGCGGATTGGCCGGCCTCACCTGCGCCGTGGAACTAGAGCGGCGTGGCGTGGAATATCGTTTGCTGGAAGCCGGCTCGCGCCTGGGAGGCCGGGTGGTCACCGATCAGGTGGAGGGCTTCATGCTCGACCGTGGATTCCAGGTTTTGTTGACCGGCTATCCCGAGATTCGCCGGCTTTGGGCCATGGAGAATCTCCGCCTGCGCCGAGTGCGCTCGGGAGCGGTGATTTATCGCGGCGGTCGCTGGCTGACTTTGCCCGACCCGCTCCGCCATCCGACCGAGTTGCTGGAAGCGTTGCGCTCTCCGGTTGGAACCTGGATGGACAAGCTACGGGTCGGTTTCCTGGCACTCGGCAGTCTTGGAAACAGGGCCGAGAGTTGCTTTACCGGCGGGCAACAGACCACTCTGCAGTATCTGCGGAGCTGTGGATTTTCCACAGGGATGATCGAGACTTTCTGGCGGCCTTTTCTGGCGGGTGTTTTCCTCGACTGGGACTTGAATACCAGCGCCGATCTCTTCCGCTTTCTCTTTCCACTTTTCGCCTGGGGGAGAGTGGCGGTTCCCGCCGGCGGTATGCAGCAGCTGCCCGCTCAACTGGAGCGTCGACTCAATCCGGGTCGAGTGGTATTCGAGACTCGAGTGGAAAAGGTCGAAGGCACCCGTTGCTGGGATCAGAACGGCCAGCTCTGGGAGGCCGACCAACTGGTTCTCGCCGTCGAGGGCTCGGTGGCGGACCAACTACTGGGTCTGGAAAGTGAAGTTCGTTGGGCAGGGACCTGTACCAGTTACTTCGCCGCACCCCGGTCCATCGGGGGTCGGGGTCGCCTGCATTTGAACGCGGACGGCGCCAACTCGTGCATTCAGCATCTGATTTGCATGAGCGACTTTGCGCCCGAATACGCTCCGGCCGGACAGCATCTCATCTCTGTGTCCTCCTTGTTCGGAGCACCGTCGGAGGATGAGTTGCGGGGACAACTTCAGGAGTGGTTTGGGGCGGGCGTGGACTCGTGGAGGCTTTTGCGCCAGGATCACCTGCCCCAATCCCTGCCGTCGCTGGCGCCAGGGACGGCTCCGCGCGAACTCAAGGTGAGTGAGGGAGTCTGGCGCTGTGGCGACTATACAGCCTATCCTTCGCTCAACGCGGCCGTGGCCAGCGGGCGTAGAGTAGCCGAGTCTCTTGGCTATGGCGAGCCAAAGTGATATTGTCAATACGTATTCTTGACAGATTTTATGAGGAGGTGATGGTCGTATGAGTCTCAAGGACATTTCGACTCGCATCGGACAGCGCTTCGAGGAAATGGATCGGGCTCGCGACCAGAGCTTGATCAATGCTCGCAAGGTTATCAAGAACTGCAGTCTGGCCATCCGCGCCGTGCACCGAGGCGAGGCGGCCGAGGTCGAGCAGTTTTTGGCGGAAGCCCGCAAGCTATTGAGCACCGCCTGCGACCAACTGCGCGCTTACCCCGACGTCTACTACAGCGGTTTTCTGCAGGATGCCGAGAAAGAGTATGCGGAAGCTCAGATCACCAACCGGATCGTGACCGGTCAGTCCTTGCCCACGCCGGAGGAATTGGGAGTCGACTATGCGCCCTTCCTCAACGGGATGGCCGAGGCGGTTGGTGAGTTGCGCCGTCAGGTGCTCGATTTGCTGCGCCGCGGGGACCTGGAGCGCGCCGAGAATCTGCTTTCCATGATGGACGACATCTATTACGTACTCATCTCCATGGACTTCCCGGACGCTATCACTCGTGGCCTGAGGCGCAGTACCGACATTGCCCGCGGTTGCCTGGAGAAAACGCGAGGAGATCTGACCCATCATTCGGCCGGTCAGAACCTCGAACGGGAACTCTCGAGTATCCGCAACCGTCTCAGCGTGGAGGCCGACCAGTTGCTTCAGGCCGCACTGCGCTAACGGCAGTCCACGCCGAGCAGATAGTCATAGCTGTAGCTGACCGGTTTGCTGAGTGTTTCGGCCGCCGTTTGGCGTAGCCCGTGGCAGCGGCGTCTCAGGACCTGAGCCAGTCCTCGGTCTTCCAGGAGCTGCAGGTTCTGCTCCAGCGAGGCCACCTCTCGCGCCACCCAGCCTGCGTCATAGAGGTTGTGATAACGCTCCTTCCAGGCGATGCGCGCGCCGCGGGCGACCAGGTGGCGTTCCACCCAGGCCTGGGGTAATTCGCGGTGAGGTCGGTTGCCCAGCAGCAATTGCACCGCGTCGCGCATCTGGGCCACTTCGAATAAGCAGGTCTGGCCCGGATTGGTGGGAAACGGCAGCGGCTCCAGTCCGATCAGAAAGAGCCAGCCGGAGCATTTGGAGACCACACGCTCGATCATTTCCTCCTGGAAATGCGGCGCATAGCGATCGCAGGCTCCTAAAAGATAGTCGCCCAAAACCACTTCAAAGCGACGGTTCTCGAGTAAGGTGGGATCTTGCCATAGGCCCACCAGAACCTGATCTTGAGGGCCAACACCCGGACGGGCGCGCAACGCCTGGGCCCGAGGCTCCTCGGCCGTGACACCCGTTCGGGAACGGCAGGTCTGTTTGAGCAGCCAGTCCCAAGAGGAGGCTCCGGTGCCTGCATCCAGGACATCCCCCCAGGGGGGAGGATGGCGGCGCAGGATTTGTTCGAACAAGTCCACCCGCTTAGCTGATAGGCGTGGCTACCGGGGCTGGAGCATCAGGAGCGGGCGCAGGGGGAGGGGCCACCACGGGGGCCGGCGGCGGAGCCACGGGAGCGGGTGCCGGGGCTACGGGAGCAGGAGCGGCAGCGGGTTCAGGTGCTGGGGCGGGGGGCTCGTTGACCGGAGGCGGAACTTCGGCCGGCGCTTCGTGGACGGGTTCACTCTGTGGTTCGGCCTGGGGCACGGGCTCAGCCTGTGGTTCCACCTGGGGTTCGGGCTCGGGAGCGGCTTCCGGCTGGCTCGGCTCACTGGCGCGATAGGTCGGATAGTTCTCGGGTTGCTCCCAGCGGGAAGCGCTGACCGGCTCACGGGCGGGCCGGTCTGAGACATAGCCGCGGTCCGTGCCCAGTGTGATGGTCACATCGTAGTCGTTCTTTTCCTTGGTGTTGGCTGAATCCCGGAACTTGGCGTCGGGGAAAAGGGCCTGCAAGCGGGCATGGACGCGAGGGCTGCGGGCGTGTTCGCTGATTTCGGTGATTTTGTTGGTTTTGTGGTCGTTGTCCTCGACTTTGACCACATTGAAGCCTTCCAGGTTCATCTCGTCGGCCACCTGTGTGCCCAGTCCGGCATCGCCACTGGCGTTGACGATGCGGATGCGCATGTCTTTGAGGCCCAGGTCGATGTCGTCTTTGAGCAGACGGCGTACGATTTTGGTGTTTTCCGGTTCGTAGGGAACGATGACCATGGCGCCGTTCACCACATCGTCATCTCCCTTGATTTGAGCCGAGCGCATCTTGCTCTGGTCGAAGCCTTTGTAGAGCAGGGCCAGGTCAATCATTTGTTCGACCGTGAGGTCGGTCTCCAGGGTTTCTTTGACGGCCTGCGCCAACTGGCCGAACTTGGTGACGATGCTGGGGTCTTTCATGCGACGGATGACGGCGCGGATGACCTGCTGCTGGCGGCGCATGCGGCCATAGTCGCCTTCTTCGTCATGGCGGAAACGAGCGTAGCCGACGGCCTGGTCGCCGCTGAGGATCTGCGGTCCTTTCTTCAAGTGGATGTGCAACTGGCCCCAGTTGTCGTCGTAGTCCATGTCTTTTTCTACGTCCACGGGAAGGCCGCCCAGGGCGTCGATGATTTTCTTGGCTCCCTGGACCTTGACGATCACATAGTAATGGACCGGAATCCCCAGAAAATGGCTGACCGTTTCGCGGGTTTGCTTAACGCCACCGTAGCTGAAGGCCGAGTTGATTTTGTCCGACCCGATCGATTCGGAAATCATGGTGTAGGTGTCGCGCGGGATCGAGACGACGTTGAGGAACTGGGCTTCGTCACCGATGCTGGCCACCATCATGGTGTCCGAACGGGCTCCCTTGCTGTAGGGCTGGCCCTTGCTGTCATGGTTGTAGTCGATGCCCAGGATCAGCAGGTTGATACGCTTGCGTTCGCCTACGAAGACCGACTTGCCGTAGCTCTTCTGGAAGATTTTGGGAAGGCTGCCGATGCCGGTGATGGCTCCGCCCGTAATCTGGACGTATTTGGTGGCGATGAGGCCCGTTCCCAGAGCGGCCGTGGCACCGACCATCGCGAAAGAGGAGAAGAGGACCAGGCGCTTGAGACTGGGGATACGGCGAAAACGCTCCCAGCGGGTCAGTGAATTGGACATGGGGCCTCCTGTAGTGACATCGCCGGTGTTTCGGAAGCTTGAAAAAAATTCCTCACTCGCGATCCGCTTAAAGAGAAATTCTGGTTAGCCTCTGACGGTTCCCCCGTGCTGGTTTTCGGTGCGCAGAGTGCCTTCGGCATCCGGATGCGTCGGAGTGGGCAGAGGGGCGGGAACGTCATCCTGTATGATGGTCGAGCGCGTCTCCGGTAGCTTGGGTTTCAAGATGACCTTCGGTTTCGGTAGTTCTGGTTGGGGTTCAGGCCAGTGGGAGGCGGAAGCCGGTTCGGGTGCGGGCTTTTTGGCCAGGAAGCCGCGGTCGCTGCCCACCGTGATCAAGATGTCGTAATCCGTGCTGGGCGAAGCGCTGTCGCGGAACTGGGCGGTGGGGAAGAGGGAGCGCAGGCGAGGCTGCACGCGCGGGCAGCGCGCATACAGGGTGACCTGAGTCTTTTTACTGGGCTTGTGCTCGACGTCATCGGCCATCACGACGTTGTAGCCCTGGGCGTTCATGTCGTCGGCCAGACGATTGCCCAATCCCGGTTCGCCGCTGTTGTTCAGAATGCGAATGCGCACATCGCGTAGACCCAGGTCGACCGAATCTTTGAGAAGTCTGCGTACGGTCTGATTGTTCTCTTCGGTGGTGGGGATCAACACCATGGCCTCACCGACCATATCGTCGAGGCCCTTGATCTGGCC
Source organism: Vulcanimicrobiota bacterium (assembly GCA_017307785.1). Taxonomy (GTDB): domain Bacteria; phylum Vulcanimicrobiota; class Xenobia; order Xenobiales; family JADMJV01; genus JADMJV01. The sequence goes on from JAFKGI010000021.1 coordinate 86,912, forward strand.
GCCATGCACCTGCTTGATGTCGAAGCCCTGATAGAGGGAAGCCAGCGCCACCATATCGTCGATGCTCAGGTCGGTTTCCAAGGTCTCCTTGACGGCTTGCGCAATGTTGAGAAAGCGGGTGGCGATCTTGGGGTCCTTGAGCTCTCGCACCAGGCCCCGAATCACCTGCTGCTGGCGGCGCATACGACCGACGTCGCCTTCCAGGTCGATGCGCGTATTGTCTTTGCGGAAGCGCGCATAGCCGACGGTCTGGTCGCCGTTGAGGTGCTGATGGCCCTTCTTGAGGTGGACGTGCAGGCCGCCCCAGTTGTCGTCGTAATCCATGTCCTTTTCGACGTCCAGATCCACGCCGCCGACCGCGTCGACCACCTTTTTGGCGCCATAGACTTTGACGATGACGTGGTGGTGGATGGGAATCCCCATCAAGTAACTGACGGCTTCTTTGGCTTTTTTGATGCCGCCGTAACTGTAGGCGGCGTTGATGCGGTCGGAGCCGTCATAGGCGGAGAGAGGTACGTAAAGATCGCGTGGGATGGAGACGACATTGAGCAGGCTGCCGTCGTTGGCCAGGCTGACCACCATCATGGAGTCGGAACGAGCGCCATCCGTGTAGATGATGCCTTTGGGGTCGTGATTGTAGTCAATGCCCAGCACCAGGATGTTCATGCGCTTGTTGCCTTTAAAACAAGTCGGCGCCTGCTTCTGGTGATACTCTGTTGCACTCAGTCCAGCTTCCGGGAATGGCTGGGGATTGATCACCACGTCGTCGAACTTCAGGGCGGCGGTACCGGCCGCCAGGGCCGCGCTGGCGCCGGCCATACAGAACACGGAAAAAACGCTGAGACGAAGCAGGCTGGGGATTCGGCGGAAGCGCTGCCAGCGCGTCAACTTCGGTGGGGGCGTTTGTGCGTTTTGCATCCTGTTGTGTCCTTATACCCAGGAATTCCTGGAAATCCCCCCGCATGGATACCCCAACCTTTCAGAGGTAAACATGCCTGCCGCCCGGAACGGTGCCGCCCTATGGGTGGACGTCCTCTCGGTCAACACTTTTTAAACGACGCGCAGGTCATTGACCAGATCTTATCCGTTGCCAAACCGCAACCAGGCCAAAAAATCCTGGAAATCGGTCCTGGCCGGGGCGCATTGACCTATCCCTTGCTGATCAGTGGCGCGAAGGTGCTGGCCGTCGAAGTCGACGAGCAACTGGCCGCCAAGCTGAAGCCTTCGGAGAACCTGACGGTAATTCGCCAGGACATTCTGCAATCGCGACTGGACGAGTTGCTTAGCGACGGGCCGTATAAAGTGGTGGCCAATCTGCCTTACTACATCACCACGCCAATCCTCGAAAAGGTTCTGCAAGAAGGTCACGGACTGATCGACGAACTGGTGTTGATGATGCAGCACGAGGTGGCCGAGCGTATCGTGAAGCCCGCCCATCGCCTGTCTGGTTCGCTGACCCATTTCGTCCGTTTTCATGCCCAGGCCGAGTATCTCTTCAAGGTACCACCCTCGGCCTTCTTGCCTCCCCCGGAAGTCGATTCCGCCGTGCTCCGGTTCAAGCTGCACGCCCCTCCGGAAGACTGCCAGCCCAAGCGCTTCTTCGACATCCTGCGCCGCTCATTCGCCCAGCGCCGCAAGATGCTGCGCAGCTCGCTCAAAGGCCTGGTCAATGACGAGCAGTTTGCCCGAGCCGGGGTCGAGCCCCAGCGTCGCCCGGAAACTTTGCACTTTGAGGAGTTCCTCGCCCTCGAACGCGCCAGCCGCTCCTGAACCCGGAGGGACGAGGGGCCAGAGGTTAGAACTAGCCGGCTTATGGATGCTTTGATTGCTCAGACTCGCCAATTGGGAACGGCTCTGTCGGCCAATGTGGCTCGCAACGAATTCGACCTGGCGCCCACTTTCGAGAAGCTCAGCTACACGGCCGGGCCCAAGAAAGGCCGTTTGCTCGACCTGGTGGACGGCAATCTGGTCGTGATCAACTCCAGTCACCCGATGGCCTCCAAGCTGGCCGACGGGAAACCGGGGAGAGCCGAGGTGTTGGCCTCGGCCATCATCAGTCTGGTCAATCGGGCCGAAAAGGACCTGACCGATTCGCATCAGCACGAACTGCATCGTCAGTTGCTGAAAGGTATGGTTTCCGCGCCAGCAGCACTTTGAGCTGACGGAAGGGCATCGGAAAGCGACCGTCCAGTACCTGGCAGGCGAAACCCTGTTGCTCCAGCACTCGTTGAGCCCGGGGTAGGACAAAGCTCAAATAGTACATCACAAAAGTCGGGCGCCACACAAAGTTGCGGATTCGCATCAGGCTGTCGAAGGCCAGGGCCGGCAAGTAAACCCAGGGGCGTCCGCGCAAGTCGCCGAGCACCGAGAGAAACATGCCTCCCGGTCGCAGTGCCCTGTAGACCCGCCGAAAAAACTCGCACTGGTCTTGGGGCCGGATGTGGCCCAGGACGCCGACGCTGGTGATCAGGTCGAAGTGGTCTTCCCAGTAGAACTTGAGAAAATCGCCCTGGAACAGAGCGGGTTCGGGTCCAACCTGAAGACGTGCGCGGGCTAACATATTACGGCTCAGGTCGACACCGGTGACCTCCTCCGCATAACCCTGGAGTCTGTGCAATACGGCTCCCGTTCCGCAACCGATGTCGAGAGCCCGACGGCAGCGGAAAAACTGGCCCTCCAGGCCATCCAGCACCGCGTCCGGAGTGCGAAAGACGCTCTGGTCGAATTTGGCCGAAAGTCGGTCATAGCCGCCTTCGATGGAACTCAAGCCCTGCTGGACCAGCTCGGGGAAAGAGGGACCTCCCGGGGTATCGAACCAACCGATCATCTAACTCAGCTCCAACCACAAGTAGTCCCGCGGACAGGCGATGCGCAAGGGCAGAGTATCGCTGACTCCGCGGCTCACCAGCAGCAGGGTGGGGCCTACCTGAAAACGCGGTCCGTGATAGGCAAAGAACCAGGCTCCCGGATAGTCCCAACCGTTGCGCTCGAACCAGATCCACTGACAGCCGTGCAGATGACCCGCCAGCATCAGGGGAAATCCGGCTCGAGCGGCTGCTTTGACACCCGTCGGATGGTGTCCCACCAGCAGGCTCTGCGGGCTGGCTCCTTGTTCTGGCCGACCGCACAGCCGGAGTCCTCGCCATTCGAGGGGAGCTTCATCCAGCCAGTGCACTGCGCCCAGACTCCGTTTGACCCGAGACAGTCCCACCCAGCGGTCATGGTTGCCGGGCACAGCCGCCAGCGGGCAAATCTGTGACATTTGCTCGACCCAGGCGGCCAGTCCCTGATGCCCCCAGGGAAGGTCGAGCAGGTCGCCGCCCAGCAAAATCAGATCAGGGGAGGCGTGCTCCAATTCCAGGGCCAGTTGCTTCAACATCGGACCGCTCCAGGGAGCACAGTGAAAATCGCTGACGTAGGCCAGCCGAATTCGAGACTCGAGGCCAAGCGCACAGGCCTCGCTGCGCCGCAGCAGCGGACGGGACCAACACCATTCGAACAATTCCAAGGCGTTCGCTGACTTATCACAAACAGGCCTGCATGAACGACTCTGGATTTCGCCTGCAAGGCGAGCTCGCCCATCTGCTCTTACCCCGTCCTCCTCTGCAGGCTTTTCACGAACTCGACCTGTGGTTGTTGCAGGATATGGACTTGACTCCGTATCGAGGTCTCTCTCGCTCTCTACAGGACCAGCTTTTTCCGCTGCTGGATAGCCTGCGCTGGGCGGCAAATCCCGAATGGATTCGTCGCTACAGTTTGGAAAGTCTGGCCGCTGGCCTGCTCTGCGGGGGGCTCGACGGGCTCTTCCTGCTCAAGCGGCAAGAAGCGCCGATCGCGTCCGAGAGCCCCAGTTTGCGTCAGGCTTTGGAAGTGGCGGACGGCGAGTGGCGAGAGCTGCATCCCGACGATTTGCAGCTCCAGGCGGGCTATGGCAAGCACCTGAATCGAGCCACCGAGGAAGAGAACGTCGAGTTTCTGTCGCGTCCGGGAGCGGGTGACCTACAGGCCCGGCGCGCCATTTCTGAAACCTTCCGCACCGGGTATTCCCTGGGCTTGATCGACGCCGCCATCGTGGCCCTGCACGGACAGGCCCCGGAGACCCTAGGGTCTGTGGACATCTGACTTGCGGTGTAATTTTCGCCAAGCGCCCCATACTCAAGGAGTGAGGAGCGAGCAGCGGAGGCGTGCAGCAGCACGTTGAGCAGCGCAGGGACGAAGGACGCAGAAGATGGGGATGCCTGGCGGAAAAGACACTCGAGGCTGATTGTTCACAGACCCTAGAGTAGGTCTTTGCAGTGCTCGAGGATCTCGCGAGCGGCCTGGGGGCGGGCCATACGCAGGGAGTTTTTGCGCATTCCGTCGAGTCGACCTGATTCTTGGAGCAGCTGGTCGACCTTGAAGGCGAGAGTGCGGACCTGATAAGCCCAGATTCCCACGCCTTGCTCGAGCAGGTGATAGGTGTTGCGTTCTTCTTGTCCGGGGATGGGGTTGATGACGACCCAAACCAGCCCTTTGACGAAGGATTCCCAGGTGGTCAATCCACCGGGTTTGCCTAACATCAGGTCGGCGCAGGTCATGTACTCGTCGAAGGCTTTGGTGAAGCCGATGACGTGCAGGTTCTCCTGATCGGAGAACTGCTGCTGCAGCTTCTGCCGAAGCTCGTCGTTGCGCCCGCAGGCGGCTACAATTTGCACCGGAGTCGTCAGGTCGCGCAGAGCTTCCAGAATCTGGCCTACGCTACCGACCCCAAATCCACCGGTGGAAATCAGCAAGGTGGGCAAATCGGGACGCAATCCCAGCCGTGCGGCCGTTTCCTTGCGATCCTGGTTTTGCGAGAAGACCGGGTGAGTGGGAATGCCGGTCACGCTGATGGCTCGCCCCGAAATTCCGAAGGTCTTCAAGTAGGCGCGCGCCTCGGGAACGGCCACGAAATAGTGGTCAGATGGCGTGGCCAGCCACATGCCGTGCACATCAAAATCGGTCACCACCGTGGCCAGGGTGTGGGCAAACTTGCCTTTCTTGCGCCTCTTGTGGATCAGGCTGCTGGGCAGAAAATGGGTGCACAGCGCCAGGTCCGGGTTGAATTTGTCGACAAACTCGTAAAACCGGCCCGCGCTGGCTTCTTCAAAAGCCTGGCGCAGGACGTCTTCTTGGAAAGGCTTGTCGGTCAACTCGTAAAGCCAGCCGAAAATCTGCGGGGCCCGACCGACCATATCCAGGTAGGCGTCGCGATAAAGCTTTTGAAAAGGGCGGGGCATCAGCTCCAGAACGTCCTGGTGGACGACTTCCAGGTCGCTGTCCTGACCGGCCGCGGCCAGCGCCTCGCCGGCGCGCAGGTGCCCGGCTCCTACCGAGGCGGATAGAACTAAGACTCGCTTCTTTGGCATGGGACCCCGTTCGGAACCAGCTCCTCGAGCCCCTTGCGATCTTCCAGTCGGACCCACTGACCCCCGGGCAAGCGCAGCTCAAAGGGGCGAAAATCGACCTTGTAGCTCATGCTAGGAGAACTGGCCACATACATGCCCAGGTAGAGATACTCCTTGGACCGCTGCTGGCACCACTCGATTTCTCGCATCAGACTGTAGATGCCCAGGCCACGCTTGCCCTGGTCCGGTTCGTAGACAAAGTAGCGAGAGTTGGCGCCCTGGGGAGTTTCGTCTACCAGCCCAAAACCCAGCAATTGTCCATCCAACCAGTAGGAAAGCTCCCAGGCGTGGCCCCAATCGAAGACGAGATGTTCGTGGAAATGGGGCCGCAGAATCTCGGCGTCCACACTGACCCAGCCCCAGCGGTTGCGATGATAGCGCGCGTAGAGGTCGAGTCGTTCGTCACTGTAGGTCGGTTTGGAAACGCGCACCTCCAGGTCGGCATTTTGTCGCCAAACCTTGCGCTGACTTTTGCTGGGACGGAAATCGGAAACGGGCAGACGGACCGGGATGCATTCCTGGCACGCGCTGCAAATGGGCTTGTAGAAGTCCAGGCCACGGGAAAAGTACACAGTTCCAAGGTGGGATTGAAAACTTGCCCCACTCATCCCGCCGATCTGGCGAAATTCCGCCATCCAGGTGCGGCCGGGATAGAAAAAGCAGTTCTCGACATTGCGAATGATGGAGAAGTTCTTATTCATGGGCATGCCGGACTGAGGGCCCCCCTCCAGGGTAGCTTCCCTGACCCGCAGGGTTCCCCCTTTGGAGCGGGAAATCAGCCGCCCATGAAACGCATCCTCTCTTTGCTGCTGCTGCTTCAGGCTTGCGCCTGGGCTGAACCCACCACCGACCGCATGTGCCAGATCGCTCGACAAGAGTGGGATTTTTTTGGAAAGCAGACGATCGGCAAAGATGGCAAGATCAGTCATCCCGGTCACCGCGAGACGGATGAAGGCTACTGGCAGCGGGTTGGCGTCTACTGGCGCAACGGAGTTTTCGAGAACTTCACCGGCAAGGATACGGACGAGGCCTGGTCGGCCGCCTTTATGTCCTACGTCATGCGTGAAGCCGGCCTGGGTGGGCGTTTCCGTTACTCCGATTGGCACGCCCACTACATCAATCAGGCCATCGATGGCCGCAAAAGCCACGACCCGGACTGCGCTTTCTACGGCTATCGTCTCAGCGAACGGGCTCCCCAGGTGGGCGACCTGGTTTGCTACCGTCGAGCGGACGGAATCACCTTTGACGAGCGGCCCGAGGTGTACCCTTCCCACACCGACCTGGTGGTGGCCGTGCGGCCGGGAGAGATCGATGTGATCGGGGGCAATGTTCAAGACTCGGTGACGCTCAAAACGCTGGCCACTGACTCGAAGGGACTGTTGATCGATACCAATCAGCAGTGGTTCGCGGTTTTGGGCAACCGGCTGGTCAATCCCCAGTTGACCAGCCGCTGATTTCCGAACCCATAAGGACATGGTCGATCCCATCTAGAACCTGGAGAATGTGCGCAACTCTTTTCTTCTGCTGGCTCTGCTGACCCGCTCTCTGTGGGCCCAGCCTTTGGAGCTGGTGCCCGCTCCTGACGAGAAAGTGGTTGAGGACCGCCCCTGCATTCAAGTCAGCTGGCCGGAAGGCGCGCTCCTCCGGCAAAAGTGTCGCCTCTGGATGAACGGCCAGGAGGTGACCGGAGAATGTCTGCGCAGCGGCAACTTCCTTAGTTTCCGGCCTTACAAAGCTCCCGCCCCGGGCGCGGTAGAGGTTCGTTTTCAAGCGGAAGACTCAAAGGGGCAGCCTCTAGAGAAAGTCTGGAAGTTCCAACTCGCCCCCAGTCCCTGGATTCAGAATCTCAGCCACGACGCCAGGACCGACCTTTTCGAGGACGATCTGCTCCAGGTACAGTTTCGCGCACCCTCCAAAGGGAAGGCCAGTTTCAGTCTGGGCAACCTCGGACCGGTCGAGATGCTGGAAAAAGAACCTGGCCTCTACCAGGGGAGCTACCGTATCAAGTCGACCGACTCGGCCCTCAATAGCCCTTTGACCGCCCGCTATCAGAAGGGGGACCACAAAGAGGAAGCGGTGGCCAGTTTGCCGGTCAAGGTTTTCGGCGGTTTCTATCGAGTGAGAGTAACCTCGCCTCCCGACGGCAGCCTGGTGGACCAGAATTTCGTTCTTTCCGGTCACGCCCGACCGGGCTCCCGCGTCAGCGTGATCCCCAAGATTAGTTTTAGCGAGAACACTATGCCGCCCACCACCAACAGCAATTCGGTGGCCGGGACCGCCGGTAGCATTCCCGCCGAAGTGGACGAGCAAGGAAACTTCACCGTGGAATACGGGATGCCGCTGTTGCTGCCGGGAATGCAGGTGGTGATGTCTATCTTTGCAGTGGACGCGGAGGGCAATCGCTCGATGCCCACCATCGTGCGCTACCGATTTAAGTAAAGGAAGAGAATCTGATGCCAACCTGTCCCTGCGGTCAAGACCGTCCCCTGGAAGCTTGTTGTGGACCTTATCTCGAGGGCCAAGCTCTACCCGAGACGGCGGAGAAGCTGATGCGCTCTCGCTTCTCCGCTTACTCCACCGGGAACATCGACTACATCTGCGAGACGGAAGAGAATCCCAATCGCGATACCATCGAGAATTGGGCCAACTCCACCAGCTTTAAGCGGTTGCGCGTCCTGAACAGCGAGAAGGGCGGTCCCGAGGACGAAACCGGCACCGTGACCTTTGAGGCCGATTTTGAGACCAACGGCCAGAATGGCACCCATCGTGAGACCTCTCAGTTTCACAAAACCGAGGGCCGCTGGATGTTTGTTCGGGGTCAACACAACCCGATGCGAGCGGCTCCCAAGGTGGGTCGTAACGATGCTTGTCCCTGTGGCAGCGGCAAGAAATTTAAGAAGTGCTGCCTGGGGAAAGACAGTGGCGAGCCTCAATGAGGCCTTGCTGGGCCAGGCGCAAACGCTGCTGTTGCATAGGGTAGCGGATGAAGGCCTGCTCTAGTTTTTCTGCCTGGGCACCGGGCTTGAGCACCGAGAAGATCTCCGAACGATAAAGCAAGACCTCGCTGCACAACACGTGACCGCGCACGCCTTCGCCCTGGCAGAGACTGCAGCCGGCCTTGCGAACGTACTCTCCCTCGCCGGGTAGTGCGGCCAGCACCACCGGGTCGTCCTCCGGTTGTTTGCATTCGCATAGACGCGGCAGCCGACTCAGGGAGATGGCCCCTAGTATGGCTTTGCCCAGGGCTCGGCCGTCGATGCCCTGCTCGAGCAATTCGGCCAGCGCGGCTCCCGCCTGGGGGGCGTGGTGTCGGGCCAGCACCAGACTGCGCTCACCGGCTCGGCGCAGCAGGCTTTCCCATGCCGAGCGTTGGCGCGCGGCCGTGCAGCCCAGCACGTCGATGTCGTGTTCTTCCAGTTCTTGGAGCAAAGAGCTAAGGTCAGGTTGCGGTACCACTTGAGTGGCACCTTTCAGTCCAAACCATTCCTCTTTGTGGCAAAGAACGGCGTGTCGGTCTGCGAACTGAGAACTCAACCAGTCCACGATCAGCGAGTTACCGCCGGAGCCTTTCGGACCACAGACCAGGATCAGTCCCCGTCGCCGGGTGAAAAGTGCCGCGATGGCCGACCGGGCCGGCTCGGCCAGGCTGGCATGACTCCGCAGCCTGGCCGGGCGCACCTCGAGAACGACTTTCTCTCCATTGACGGTTGGACAGAAGGAAGCTTCGAAGCGAAAGGCCTCCCCATGCGATTCGCGTTGGAAGGAGCCACTTTGAAATTGCCCCTGGGCGGGCTGCAGTTGGCACCACTGACGAAATTGAGCGATGAGTCCCAGAGCCCTGGCGTCCTCGAAAGGGCTGGAGAGGGCTTGTAGTCGGGCGCAAACTCGCAAGCGGACCTTCACATGGTCTGCCTGTCCTTCGATGTGGATGTGGCTCGCCTGTCGGCGGATCGCCTGCTCCAATAGCTCTTCCGCAAGCCGGAAGTTCCGGCTCTGGTCGGTGGGACTGGAGGAGCCGGGAGTCTGCCAGAAGTCCTGGCGAAAAAGGGGGGCTTCACAGGTCGGATCCAGCGAGTAGTTTCGGGTCAACAGATTGATCTGCTCGACCAGTCGGTTGCGTTCGCTCTCTCGGGCCGCGCCCAGTCTGCGCTGCAGCCCTTCTCTTTGAGCTTGCGCCCAGAGGGCCGCAAGGGCGGGGTGGTCCACCATTCGGGGGGTGAGAGTCAGGGACATGGGGCCTTGCGAACTGAGGCCCCGGGCGATGAGCGGCCCGATTCCCTGATGTCTGCCCAAAACGGTCAGCTGTTGGCCGGAAAAGATCTCCGAGAGTCGCTCGGGATACTGCTGGGCTGGATCACAGTGGAAGCCCTGGCCGACCAACTGCACGTTGCTCAGGATGGGGGGTCCTAGCTGGTGGATGAGGCGCTCGACGGCACGACCGAGATTCTGGGCGGTGGCGACTTCGGAGCTGCCGCCGCCCAGTTCGGCCAGTCGGCGAAGGAAGTGCCTCTGTCCATGGTTGCCAAGACTCAGGGTGAACAGGCGCAGGTTCTTGGCCAGGGAAGAGGCGAGCCTCAGGGCCTCCGCCTGGCGCCCGCCCAGTCCGTCGCTCAGCAGCACCAGGTAGAGATCTTCCTGGTCTCGGAAGAAGTGGCGGACCCATTCCAGGGCCTGAACCAGGTCGGTGGTGCCTTCACCACGGGCTTGCTGCTGCAGCCACTCCTGGGCGGCCGACACGCCCCCGGCTCCCACCCAGCGGCCTTTTTGCCAGGCCACCACCCCATCATCAAATAGTGCCAGCGCGAAACGGTCCAGCGGCCTCAGCTGCCGCAGGGCTTGGACCACGGCCCGGCGAGCCTGTTCGCAAGCCCAGCCCTCCAGGCTGGCAGAACGGTCGAGCAAGAAGAGCACGTTGCGCGGTGCCGGCTGGGGCTGGGGTGGAGCCTGCAGCTGCAGCATGAAGTGCTGGCCATCGGAAAGTAGCAGGCCTTGTAGGGACTTCTCGGACTGTTGACCGCGATACTGTAAAATCAGGGGCCGAGTAAAATGCTCTTCGCTCGGCTGCAGGTTGATTTCGAGCCGCTCGCTTTGCTCTCGCACCCAGGTAGCGGGGCGACTACAGCTCAACTGTTCCGGCTGTAGTCCTGGCCAGTGGAAGGCGATTTTGCCTTCTACTCCCGGGCTGCCTAAGGGACAGGGCAGGGTAAGGCGGAAGCCGTTCAGCTCCCGCTCCAGGGTCTGCACATACTGAAGGGATAACCGGACTCGGCCCTGTGGTCCCACCGGCGCGATCGGTACGCTCAGGTGGAGTTGTCCGGCCAGGCTGATTCGGCTCAGGTTGCCGACCTGAACCGGGCTGCTCTCCTGATCTGCCCAGACTCCCTGGAGCAACGCCGTGTGGGGGAGGGGAATCTGGTAGGCACCTCCCAGCGCCTCGGAGAGGGGGTTTGCGAAACGCTGGGTCAGGCGGACCCATACCAGGGAACCGCTGATTCGGACCTCGAGGTGGGAATCAAGGCACTGAAAGTTCGGCTGGAGGGCGGGCGCGAGAGAAGGAGCGATCTGGTCCCAGTCGGGCAGGTCGCCTCCATCGGGACAGAGTTGCACCACCATGACTTCCAGCCCGGTAAGGCGTCTGACCGTCTCGCGGACGGCAAAGTCGTCGGGATTTTCCAGTCCTAGTAAGAGTGTGCCGTCGCGAACCTCGATGGGGAGAGCTCGGTGCAGTCGCAGCAGTGGACCGGGAAGGGTTTGCAGCAGCCTTCGGTCGACCCGAATTCGACGAGGGTCCACTCGCGGGCAACCCGCCGAACGTGTGGACCAGGCCACAAGACGAGGTTCTCCCAGGAGGAGCGCGGGCGCTCCGTCATCTAGAGGCGAGACCCGGCCCAAGCTGGTCGCGTCGTCGAGCATGCCCTTTATCTTACAGTGTGACTGTTAAGATGTAAATGGCGAACCTGTGCTCGTAGATCAACCCCCAGGCTGTAACATCGCAGATTTTTAGCCTGGTGTTTACATGTTTTTCATAATAGGCTCGTTTTTTAACGAATGATTTATATGAAATTTTCCTTAAAGCGTACATACTGTCTTTAACAAGTTTGGAGGTAACAAACATATGGCAAGCGGCATCAACTTCGGCGGTCAAGTTCCCCAGTATGGTTACAACAACTATCAGTACAGCAACTTCAACTCTGGCTTCGGTGCCAGCCCCTTCTCGGGCAGCCCGGTCAACCCGTTCAACGCGGTTCAGTTGATTCAGCAGTTGATCTCCGCTATGTCTCAACTCCAAGGCCAGTGGGGCGGCATCGTCGGCGGCAACGCTGGCAACGCCGGTAACGCCGGTAACGCTGGTAACGCCGGTAACGCCGGCAACGCTGGCAACGCCGGTAACGCTGGCAACGCTGGCAACGCCGGTAACGCTGGCAACGCTGGCAACGCCGGTAACGCTGGCAACGCTGGCAACGCTGGCAACGCTGGCAACGCTGGCAACGCTGGCGCGGCTGGCAGCGCTTATGGTGCGGGCGGCTACGGTGGCGGCGGCTACACGGCTCCCTCCGGTGGATACGGTGGCGGCGGTTATGCTGCTCCCCAGACCAACGTTGCCATCGCTGTCAACGCTACTCCTCCCAAAGCTGCGGGCGGCGGCGCTGGCGCTTACGGCTAAACCCGGTCTCCAAACGAAGTTCGAAAAAGCCCTCCTGGTGAGGGCTTTTTTCATTTCGCTCGTCTTGGAGACTCCCACCTCGGTCGCAAGGATTTGACCTTTCTCCCCCCCGAAGAGATTGCAGCAAAACTGCAACGCCGCCCGACTAAAAGGGGGCGGAGGAGAGGTCTGTTTATGAGCCGTTATCGTATCGCTGCGCAATTGGAGCCCGGATTTGAGAGAGTTCTCACGCCCGAGGCCTGCGAATTTCTGGTGAGTCTTCACGATCGGTTCGAAAGTGAGCGTCAGCGCCGCCTGGAGCAGCGAGTGCAGCTTCAGCAGCAGCTGGACCGCGAACCTCGCCTGAGTTTCCTCGAGGAAACCGCTTCGGTTCGGGCTGGAGACTGGAAGGTCGCCCCGATTCCCGCGGATCTTCAGGACCGACGGGTGGAAATCACCGGTCCGGTGGACCGCAAAATGGTCATCAACGCTCTCAACTCCGGCGCCCGTGTTTTCATGGCTGACTTCGAAGACAGCAATTCGCCGACGTTTCAAAATTGCGTCCAGGGCCAGATCAACCTGGCCGACGCCAATACCGGAGACCTCAGTTTTGTCAGTCCGGAGGGCAAGCAGTACAAGCTCGGGGATAAGCCGGCGGTGTTGCTGGTTCGTCCGCGCGGCTGGCATCTGCCCGAAAAGCATTTCCTGGTCGACGAGCAACCGATGTCCGGTTCGCTCTTCGATTTCGGACTTTACTTCTTCCACAACGCCCGGGTGCGCCTGGAGCGAGGCACCGGTATCTACTTCTATCTGCCGAAGATGGAGCACTACCTGGAGGCTCGTCTCTGGAACGAGGTTATCGTCTTCGCTCAGCAGGCGCTCGGCGTGCCGCAGGGGTCGGTGCGCGCCACCGTGCTCATCGAAACCATCACCGCTGCCTTTCAGATGGACGAAATCCTCTACGAATTACGTGACCACTCGGCAGGCCTCAACTGTGGTCGCTGGGACTACATTTTCAGCTTTATTAAAAAGTTTCGCCGGCATCCGCATTTCCTGCTTCCCGACCGGGCTCAGGTTACGATGGACAAGCACTTCCTGGCTTCCTACGTGAAGCTGCTGATTCAGACTTGCCATCGACGCGGCATCCACGCCATGGGCGGTATGGCCGCGCAGATTCCCATCAAAAATGATGCCGCCGCCAACGATGCGGCCATGGAGAAGGTTCGTCGCGACAAGCAACGCGAGGTCGATGCCGGCCACGACGGCACCTGGGTCGCGCATCCCGGATTGATCGCGCTGGCTCAGGATATTTTCGACAAGGGCATGGCGGCAGCCAATCAGATCGGCGCTGCTCCTCCAGCTGGAGAAGTGACGGCCGAAGACTTGCTGCGAGTGCCCGAGGGCACCCGCACCGAAGCGGGTTTACGCGTCAATATCGACGTCGGACTGCAGTATGTGGAAGCCTGGCTGCGCGGCAATGGATGCGTGCCCATTCACAATTTGATGGAGGACGCAGCCACCGCGGAGATCTCCCGCACCCAGGTGTGGCAGTGGCAGCAGCATCGCGCCTCGCTCGAAGACGGTCGTACCGTGACCCCGGATCTGGTGACGGAAATCGCCGAGCAAGAGCTGAAGCGTCTGATCGCCAGCGCCCCCGCCGGGCATCGCTTCGAGCTGGCAGGCAAACTCTTTTTGGAGATGATGGTAGCGACCGACTCTCCTGAATTTTTGACTTCGGTGGCCTATGACCACCTCTGATCAAAACCAGACGTTCCGCGCCCGAGGGGCGGCCCGGCTGGAGATATCTAACCCTTTGGGGGTAGCATGACGGATAAGGCGACCTTTGTTGCAAAACTCGAAAAGAGCTGGGCCGAAGACGCCCGCTGGAAGGGAATCCAGCGTCGTTACTCGGCCGAGGACGTCTATCGTCTGCGCGGCTCCTACGAAATCGAATACAGTCTGGGCCGGTTGACCTCCGAGCGCCTGTGGGAATTGATGCACAGCGAGGACTACGTCAACGTATTGTCGGCCATCACCGGCAACCAGGCCATTCAGGAAGTCAAGGCCGGACTCAAAGCCATTTACGTCAGTGGATGGCAGGTCGCCGCCGACGGCAACAATGCGCTGCACATGTATCCGGACCAGAGCTTGTATCCGAGCGATTCGGTGCCGCTGCTGGTGCGTCGCATCAACAACGCGCTGCTGCGCGCCGATCAGATTCACCACATGCAGGGTGACCACAGCACTCACTGGTTGGCGCCGGTTGTGGCCGACGCTGAAGCCGGTTTCGGTGGTCCGCTGCACGCCTTCGAGATCATGAAGGACATGATCGAAGCCGGCACGGCTGGCGTCCACTTTGAAGATCAGTTGGCTTCGGTGAAAAAGTGCGGTCATCTGGGTGGCAAAGTTCTCGTTCCCACCCGTGAGTTCGTCGACAAGCTGGTGGCGGCCCGTCTGGCCGCCGACGTCTGCGGCGTTCCCACCGTGCTGATTGCCCGTACCGACGCCAATAGCGCCAACTTGCTGACCAGCGATATCGATCCCTACGACGCCGAATTCCTGGACGGCTCTCGCACTCACGAAGGCTTCTTCGGAGTCAAGATGGGCGTCAAGCAGGCGATCAGCCGTGGCCTCGCTTACGCGCCCTACGCCGACCTGATCTGGATGGAGACCGGAAATCCAGATATTGCCGAGGCCAAGGAGTTTGCCGAAGCCATCCACGATAAGTTCCCCGGCAAGCTGTTGGCCTACAACTGCTCGCCCTCGTTCAACTGGCGCAAGAAATTGAGCCAGGGAGAGTGCGAAAGCTTCCAGCGTGAGTTGGGCGCTATGGGCTACAAATTCCAGTTCGTGACGCTGTCGGGCTTCCACCAGCTCAACTACGGAATCTACAAACTGGCTCAAGACTACAAGCAGCGCGGCATGGGAGCCTACTCCGACCTGCAGCAACTGGAGTTCGCCGCAGAAAAAGAAGGCTACGAAGCGGTCAAGCACCAGCAGTTCGTGGGCACCGGTTACTTCGACGAAGTCACTCAGGTGGCCACGGGCGGTCAGTCTTCGGTCACCGCACTGGCGGGTTCCACGGAAACCGAGCAGTTCCACTAACCCTCCGGGGAGATGGGGAGTAGGGGAGAGGTGGCGAGAGTGGGGAGTTGGCTAGAGGGCCTCTCCCTCTCTCCAACCTCTCTCCTTCTCTTCTGTCAGGATGCCAGTGTCTGTTTCGTTTCTTCCGAGAAGTCGACTGCGTCGCCACCGGTGTTGCGCAGTTGAGGCAGCTGGCGCGGGCCGACCCGGCCATCGGGTTTGGAGCTTCTGGCGTTTTCGGGGGCACCCACGGGGCGTGGAGCGTCGGTCTTGGGGGCGCCTTTACTGCCCAGCTTGTGATGATGGGGTGAGGGGTCAGCACTGCTCACCTTGGGCTTGTCCTGGACCCCCTGGGCTTCTTTCTTCGAGGATACTTTGAGGTTCCCGAGCCGGTCGGCGGCTTTCGGATCTTTGACCTTGTCGATGGTTCGCTGGTCGTCTTCCTTGAGCTCCCGGGGCTGGGGCTGCTTGTTGGTGACTTCGTTGCCCTTGCCGGCGGCATTTACTTTGTCCACCGCTTCGGTCTTCTTCAGGTCAGGAAAGCTGAAATTGGCCATCAAGGCGTCCATACCCTGATGGTCTTCGCGTTGCCAGGCTCCGTTCAGGTCTTCTGACGCTTCTTTGGAGTAAGTGACCTGCTCGTGAGGGGCGACTTCCTGGGTGTTTTGCCCGCTCTGCTCCAGCTTTTTGGCAGCTTCTTGCTGCTGCACGGCCTGAACGCTTTTGCTTTTGAGTTCATCAGGCTTGCGGAGGTTCAGGCCGTTGGGCACGTCACGGATCATAAACTGATTTTAAGGGACCGGAGCCGCGATTCCGATAGACGGAAAGTTAGCATTCTATTCCGGCTTGTTTACAAGCGAGCAACTTTCTTCAAAAATTCATCCAGCGGCTTTTCGTAACCGGGTCTGCGAATCGGCTCGACGCGCTCGAGAAGCTGGTGACTGGGGCACCACTCCCAGCGGGAGAACTCCTGGGGATGATGTCCGGTCAGGTCGATTTCCTCGTCCCGGCCCAGGAACTGCACCGCCCAGAAAGTCTGTTCCTGACCGGCCCAACGTCCTTGCCAGCGCGGAGGCGTACGCTGGAATTCATAGCGATGAGTCGCCTCCAGGGCCGTGATCGCGCCCAGGTGGCGGCGGCGCAGTCCCAGTTCTTCCCGCAATTCGCGGATCACGCTGTCTTCCAGGGACTTTTTCTGGTTGACTCCACCCTGGGGAAACTGCCAGGTGGTCGCCCCGAATCGTTCCCCAATCCACAGGTCGAAGTGCTGGTTGTAGACCAGCATGCAAACGTTGGGTCGGAAGGGAAGGGCCATCAGTCCGCCGCCCGATAGATCCCCAGAAGTCGGTAGAACGGACAGAAGGCTCGCAGGGCGTCGAGGGCCTGATGAAGCGCCTGAGGATCTTCGGGAACCTGGAGATCCGCAAAGAATCGATACTCCCAGGGCTTGCCGGGAATGGGGCGGCTTTCCAGACGGTGCAGGTTGATCTGGTGCTCGGTCAACTTGCCCAGCGCCTGATGCAATGCGCCGGGTTGGTCAGGGGTGTCAAAGATGATGCTGGCTTTGTCTCCGCCCTGGACGGGTGAGCCGCCGCGTTCCAGCACCCAGAAGCGGGTGAAGTTGCGCGGATGGCTCTCGATGCCTTCCTGAAGAACGTCCAGCTGTAACTGCTCGGCCACCTGACGGGCCGCGATGGCGGCCGCGTCCCGCAGGCCGTGCTTCTGGATGTAGTGGACGCTACCGGCGGTGTCGTAGACGTGGAAGATCTCCCAGTCGGGGTGGGTGCGGAGGAAATCCTCGCACTGGGCAGCCGCCTGGGGATGGGCATAGATGCGCTTGATGTCTTCGAGTCGAGTGCCCGGATGGACGATGAGGCTATGGCAGATGCGTAGCGAGAGTTCGCCGACCACCTGCAGTTCCGGGTGCTCGAGAACCAGCTCGTAGTTGGGCTGCACGCTTCCGGCCAGAGAGTTTTCCATGGGCAGTACAGCATACTGAGTGGTGCCGCTGGCCACCTGAGCAAAAGTCTCGGCGAAGCTGTGACAGGGGACGGGTTCGACCGAACTGCCGAAAAACTGCTTGAGCGCGCGCTCACTGTAGGCACCCGGTTCCCCTTGATAGGCCGCCCGGGACTGACCCTGGCGGGCCACCGTAACGGGCGCGGGCGTTCGACGGAACTCTTTGCCGAGATAGCGTCCCACCACCGGAGCGATGGCAGCCACATCGCGCATGACCTTTTCGAATTGATGCGGATACAGGCTCTGGGCTCCGTCGGACAGGGCTTCCGGAGGATTGGGATGGACCTCGATCATCAGCCCGTCCGCCCCACCGGCGATCGCCGCCAGCGCCATGGAGGCAACGTAGTTGCGATGGCCGGTGCCGTGGCTGGGGTCGATAATGATCGGCAGATGGCTGAGTGCCCGAATGACGGGAATGGAAGACAGATCCAGAGTGTTGCGGGTGCTCGGCTCAAAGGTCCGGATGCCGCGCTCACAGAGGATGACGCGCACACCGTTGCCTCCCGCCAGCACATATTCGGCCGACATCAGGAATTCTTCGATGGTGGCCGAGAGTCCGCGCTTCAACAGCACCGGCTTGTCCGTCGCGGCCACCGCTTTGAGCAATTCGTAGTTCTGCATGTTGCGCGCGCCGATTTGAAACAGGTCGGTGTAGGCGGCCACCTGGTCGACATGGGCGGGGGAGACGACTTCAGTCACGATCGGCAGGCCGTGCAGCTGGCGGGCCTCGGCCAGGATTTCCAGGCCCTCCTGGCCCATGCCCTGGAAAGCATACGGGGAACTGCGAGGCTTGTAGGCGCCACCCCGAAGCACGTGGGCTCCGGCGGCTTTGACCTTGGAGGCGATGTCGAGCAGGCCGTCCCGTGATTCCACCGAGCAGGGACCGGCCATGACCACCAGCTGGGGTCCCCCGACTTCCCAGGAGCCCACCTTGACCCGACTGGTCTGGCTGTCCGTTCCGGCTTCGCGAGCGGCCAACTTGTACGGGCGGCCCACTTTGATCACCTGGCTGACACCGGGCAGTTGCTCGATTTCTCGAGTGTCTTTGGGCGTATGGCCAATGACCGCCAGCACCTGACGTTCCGTTCCCTGAATCAGCTTGGTTTCTAGCCCCTTACGGGACAGTAGTGCCTGCAGCGATTCCAATTGGCCGGGTTGTAAGTCAGGGTTGAGAACGACGATCATAGCCATGGCTTCCCTAAAAAGGGGGCGCAAATCCTGCGCCCCCAAAGCGGGGTGGCGAGGACTGAAGTGGAACACGTGGTCATGTCAGAACCCCGTATTCTCTACAGGGATGAGGACCTGGTGGCGGTCTACAAGCCGGCCGGCCTGCTCAGCCATCCCAGCGCGGATCCTTCCAGACCGGATCTGGTGAACTGGTTACGCGCCCAGATCGAAGCAGAAAGACTGGTGATGCACCATCGCCTGGATCTGGAGACTTCCGGCCTGCTGGTATTGACCCATTCGCTGCGAGCTTGCGCACCCATGGCTCAGGCCTTTGAGCAGAGGCGTATACGCAAAACCTACCTGGCAAGAGTGCTGGGCAAGCCGCCACGCCAGGGGCGCATCGATCAACCGCTGGCGGAAACCAGCGGGCGAGTGCGCGCGGATCGCCACGGCAAAGAGGCGGTTACGGAGTTCCTCCGGCTCCAGCTGGAGGGGAATCAGGCATTGCTGGAGCTGCGCCCTTTGCACGGACGCAAGCATCAGCTTCGCGTTCACTGTCAGAGTCGAGGGTGGCCCATCACGGGAGACAAGCTTTACGGAGGGGCGGCCAGTAGCCGTCTGTGGCTGCACGCCTGGCGGCTGCAATTCGAACACCCCGTGAGCGGCGAACCGCTGACGTTGGAATGTCCGACGGAAGAAGACTGGGGCTATTCGGCGGTGTCGCGACCGGCAAAGAGGCGCTGATAGGTTTCCATAGCCCGCTCGATGGCTTCCATAACGGTCGAGTCGTCGGTCTGCGCCGAGGCGGTGTGGTCGTCGGCTTTCTGGCTCTGGCACAGTGCTTCGTAGAGATTGTGGCTGAACATTTGCTGATACCCTCTGACTTCGTGTTGTCTCTCTGTCCCCCAAAGATAGTCCTGAAGCCTTAAAGAACTTTTAAACAGCTTCTGGTTCCATGGTGCGCACGTAACTGAGAAGTTCACGGGCCATTTCATCTTCGACCTTCAACTGCTGATAGTCAAGAGTGACCCCGTAGAGATCCTGGAGCAGCAAGCACGGCCCTTGAGAGCGAAACTGCAAACCGGAAAAGAAGAATCCCATCTTCTCCAGCGGCTTGAGGATGTGGAACGTGTAGGGATCGTAAAGCGGCAGAGTCAGTTGGAAGCAGCGATAGTCCTGCATGCGCAGGTGCCGCGCGTAGGAGCGGATCCGGTCCAGGATCGCCGCCCCGTAGCGCTCCACGTGGATTTTGGCGGTTTTCCGCGGCGGACTTTCCTGAACCTTCAGGCGCGACTCGCCCGGCATCAGCTCCAGGCGGGCGGGTGGAATTTCGAAGTGGGCCTTCAATTTCAGATGCTGACAGATGGCTTCCAGCATGGCCCGGTGGCGGTTGGGAGCATAGAGAGGCCCGGTCAGTTCCAACGCTCCGGGATCGAGAGCGCGGTAGTAGCCGACCATGCTCTCGCGTTGATTGCTTTCGGTGGTTATGCCCTCGAAGCAAAAGAGGCTGGCTCCCAGAACGATGCAGCAGCATTGAAATTCCAGACTATGCACGAGGCGCTGCGAATAGGGGTGACTGGTAACCGCATAGCAATGAAGGCTTTGCACTCCCTCGCTACGTGCCAGGTCCAGCAATTGCGGAACCATTTTGGAGGCGATCCCCTGGGAGCGGTAGGCGGGTTCCACAGCGGCGACTCCCGCCGTCACCAGGGTATCGCCGACCTGACTGCGTTCGTAAGCCATATGGCCGATGACTTCGTTTTCCTGATTGACCGCCACCAGCGAGCGCATGCGTCCATCGCGGTTGAAGGCTTGAAGGCGATCGGGCAGATAGACCGCGTCCTGGACCGAGTAGGAATAGCCATAGGTGCGCCAGATACAGCGCGAAACGGCGCGGGCATCCGCCTCCTGGAACGGGCGGATCTCTTTCAAAGGGGACAGCGGTTCCTGGCTGGTCGGTGCTTCGTGGGGCTCGTCCGGCAAGACCGAAAAGTATTTGCGCAGACGAGTCTCTTTGCCGTTCAGTCCGAGGTTGGCAAATTCCAGGCGGTCGATCTGGCTTTCCAAGGCTTTCAGTCGGGCCGCTACCTGCGGTCGGGTCCACATCTCCTGGTCGAAGGGCAGTCCCTGGTCGGCCAGAACCAGCTCGAATCCGCCGGGAATCATGCGGCAAAACAGCTGCAGGGTGGGGTCGTTCTGATGGAATTCTTGTCCGAGCAGGGCTTCCAGCAGTGGACCGCAGGCCTCCGCTAACCGGTTGGCCGCGTCGGATGAAATGCCGTAGCGAATCGAGATTTGCTCAACGAAGGCCTGAGCCGTTGGCGACCAGGCAGGATCGATCGGAATTTCCAGGCGCGGGCCCATCAGATTTAGTTGTTTTGAGCCTGCTTCAGATGGGATACGACCGACTCCCAGTCGCCCTTCTTTTTCTGTTCGGCCAGCTTGTCGGGGGTGTTTCCCTTGACGTCCGTTGCTTTCGGGTCGGCACCAGCCTCGAGCAATTTGTCCACCACCGCCAACTGGCCTTGAGCGGCGGCGCGATGCAGGGCGGTGGAGCCATCTGGACTCTTCAATTTCAGGTCACAGCCAGAGGCCAGCAGACTTTCCACGCAACCGACGTTTCCGGCCGCGGCGGCCAGCATCAGAGGCGTGGAGCCGCGCTTGTCCTGTGGGTCCTTCAGAATGCCGGGTCGGCTCAGCAGATAGTCGACGATCTCCTTCTGGTTCTTGTAGGCGGCCATGTGCAACGGGGTGTTCTGTTCGGCGTCCGGTGCCGTCAAAGAGTAGCCTTTGCTTTCCAGAAGCTGCAGTTGTCCCAGGTTGCCGCTGCTGACGGCCTTCATCACTTCCGGGCTGCCCATTTTGGCGGCAGCGGTTCCCGGTGCGGCATTTTCATCTTCGTCCGCGGCGCTACCGGAATTCTGGGCGGAAGCCTTTGAGCCTGACGACTTGCTCGACTTGCCTTTAGGGGCCGACTTGTTTTCCTGAAAGTCCGGTACCTGTTGAGGGTTGTTGCGAGAGTTCTCTTGCATGGTGCGGGCTTCAGCCTGGATTTCTTTGGCTTTTCGCATGTAGGCGGGAGGTTGTGCTTGGGCGGTGAGGGTTCCGGCCAGAAGAAGGGCCAGCAGGGTTCCAGCAGTCTTTCGCATAGATGGAAACGTTCTCTCCTCTTGCTTTCAGGCCTGCATCCGGGCAAAATGGTCCGATGTTCAAGCGCTACCTTCCCGAGTTTCTCGCCTCCATCGCGATGTCCGTCTTGTTATTGATCGGGTACGCCATGCGCGGGTCGATGGCCGGTCCTCCCCATGTTCCCAACCCCAAGGCTCGTGTGGAGCCCCGATTTTTGCTCGAGGTGGAGAATCCCAAAGGCACCCTTCGAGTCGGCAATCACGGGGAAGTCAGCGGTCTCCGAGAAGGCAAAATCGGCGAAACAGATTTTGTCGACCTGAGATTGGCCGCTCAGCAGCTCAGGCCCGGCAGCAACGGTGGCAAGTGGAAGCTCCGCTTCTACGACGAGAAGGGGGCTCACGAAAATACCTTTGAACTGGAGAAAGCGGACCCGAACGTTCAGCACATCCTGGATAATCTGCGAATTCTCGGTTACTTAGATTTGCAGCCCGCGCACCAGAAGTCCGGCCAGAGCCGCGCCCAATAGCGGGCCTACCACGGGGATGAAAGCGTAGCCCCAATCAGAGGCGCCCTTGCCGGCAATCGGCAGGATGGCGTGAGCGATGCGTGGACCCAGGTCTCGGGCGGGGTTGATCGCGTAGCCGGTGGTTCCTCCCAAGCTTAAGCCGACACCCCAGACGAGCATCGCCACCAGGAAGGGTCCCAGCGCCGGCGAGGGACCGGTCGCGCTAACCGCCTTCGAGAAAATGGAGAGAATGACCAGCATGAGCACAAAAGTGCCGATGATTTCGCTGAGCAGGTTCCAAAACGGGGAGCGAATGGCTGGCGCGGTCGAAAAGCAAGCCAGTTTCAAATCCGCTTCTTCCGTCGGCGCCCAATGGGGAAAGAAATGCAGCCAGACCAGGCTGGCACCCACCACGGCTCCGGCCAGCTGGGCCGCCCAGTAGCCGGCCAGCTTGGAGAAGTCCCCGGAAACCACGGCGAAGCCCAGCGTCACTGCGGGGTTGAGGTGGGCATCAGCGCTGCCTGAAGCGATCGAAGTGAAGACGCCAGCCATCACGGCGAAGGCCCAGCCGGCGGTGATCACGATCCAGCCCGCATTGTTGGCCTTGGAGTCCTTGAGTAAGACGGAGGCGACGACGCCGTTACCCAATAGTATTAAAACGGTGGTGCCGAGAAACTCGCCGATCAGGGGGGATGTCATGGCGGGCGGTTCCGCGCGCAACTCAATTATCCTGGCGCCACCAAGGCGGCGCTGCGGGGTCCCAGCCACATCTCGAAATGCTCGCCGTGGGTCCAGTAGCGTGCCTGAGACACCAGATCCACGTAAGCACCGGGTCGGAGTCTCGTCTGGAAGCGCCAGGGGTGGCCGGACTTGTTGATGGCCAGGGCCAGTTGATCGCCGGCCCGGGCCGCGACCTCATTGCGACCCGCCGCCACCCACTGCAGGGGGCGTCCGCCCGAGAGGCGGCGGAAAGTCAGACCGGCCTTGACCTCTTTGGCGCTCAGATCGCTGCCATAGACCAGCGGTATGCCCTCGGGTCGGGCCAGTAGATAAGCGTAGGCCAGCTGCCGGTCGCGCACATCCCCAATGCGGAAGTAATCGAAGGCGGAACGATTCTTGATCAGATCGTGGTGATTGACGAAGGGCACCGAAAGGTGCCCGCTCAGGGCCTGGGGCTGAACCAGCTGGCCCAGATCGCCGCCCGGGGCGAAGGCACTCTTGATCGAACGGGCCAGGGGAAAATCGTAGGCACGCATGCTGCGGAAGTAGTCCGGCGGAAAGTCGCCGGGTTGGGCATAGACCAGCTCACCGAAAACGAGCACTGGCGGTAGGCCGGCGAACAGATGAGGAAAAAGATGCGGGTCCATATGCTTGGCCGAGTCGATACGGAAGCCCCGCACTCCCAGGCCGAAGAGTCCGTGGATGTAGTCGCGCAGTTGCGCCCGCACCCATGGAGAGTCGGTGTTCAGAATGGGCAAACCGCGGCCTTTGCCCAGCATGTGCAGACCTCGGAAGTCAGGTGTGGAAAAACGGGGGTACTGGGCGGCTTCGATGCGCCCGCCGCGCGTGCGCAGATAGCGGCCCTCGTTGCTCAAATGGTGAATGACGGTGTCCACCACGATAGCCAGCCCGCGTGTGGCGGCCTGGTCGCACAGCGTTTTGAGCTGAGTCAGGGTGCCCAGGGGACCCTCGATGCGAGTGAAATCCACCGGTTGATATCGAGCCCACCAGCTTCGACTGGAGTGGCTTTTCTGAGGAGGGGAGATAAGGATGTGAGTCACTCCCAGCCGCTGCATTCGAGGTAAAGATTTGCGGACCTGATCGAAGGTCTGGTTGAAAAGCTGCACGATGATCACGCCCAGGATCTTTCGCAACGGCCGGCACTCGCCCCCCTGACCATATGGCTGGTGACAATCAAGGATCTTTCAGGCTCACCCACTAGACTAGCTGGATGGACGCTACAAAACTCCTGGACGTATCCTGCTTTCAGCACGACCGTCGCTTCTCTCGAAACAACGCGTTGGTGATGGCGACCCTGTGCGCGCTCTCTTACTACGCGCCGGAAGACCAGATGGAATGGGCAAAAAACCAGCCTGCCGTCCAGTCTCTGCATTTCCTGGATGTACCTGCTACGGGCACCCAGGTCAGCGTGATCGAGACCGAAAAAGCTCTGATGATCGCTCCGCGCGGCACTCCTTTGACGCTGGATCGCAGCCCGGGTGTGGCTCTTCAAGGCCAGGACCTGCTCAATGATTTGAATGCCTGGCCGGTCCAGAACTACGACGGTTCAGCACGCATTCACGCCGGCTTTAAGAACGCCGCCGACGGGGTCTGGGAGCAATTGAAGCCTTTCTTGGAGCAAGCTCGCGCCGGTCATAAGGCGATTCACCTGGCCGGCCACAGTCTAGGAGCGGCTATCGCGACCAATCTGGCCGATCGGATGCATCACGAACTGGGCGCTCTGCCCGAGACACTGACGACTTTGGGAGCCCCGGACGTGGGTTGGTCGGGAGAGCGACGCCATCTCCAGGAAATTGGCCTGGAAGAGCGCACTTTGCGCTTCGTGAACAACATCGACCCCGTACCCGGCGCGGTTCCCTTCGGACAACCTCTGGGACAGACGGTTTATTTCGACCACCAGGGCGAAGCGCAACTGGGGGAGCAAGCGCATACTCTGGACCGCCTGAAAGGGCTGGCTCAGGCCGTGCGGAGCCTGGATTTCAATCCCCTGCAGGATCATTTCCCTCTGGAATATCGACGCTTGATCGGTAGGAAGAGCAATGCCGCCTTGCTGGACGGATTGAGCCAACCCTGAGTTCCCTTTCTCGGGTCTGCCAGCGCATTCAGAAGCACCCCGCCTTTGATCTGACGGTGGTGGTCCTGATCGCCATCAACCTGCTGCTGCTCTTCCCGGAAATCGCTCTTCCTCGACTGGATTCGACTCGCCTGGCCATCGGCATCATCCAGGAAACCATTACCGCTCTTTTCTGTCTGGAACTGAGCATTCGCTTCCTGGCGCTGGGCAAACCGCGCCGTTTTTTCCGCGAGTACTGGGTGGACATTTTGGCGGTGCTGCCGGTCTTGCGCGTTTTCCGGGTGTTCCGATTCATGAAGCTGTTCCGGCTGTTTCGCCTCTTCCGGCTGGTGCGAATCCTGGGCAAGCGCACCCGCCTGACGCGTCGCCTCTTCCGCTACGGTGGCGGAGAGTATCTGCTGCTGGGCTTTTTTCTGGCTTTCGCGGTCTCTCTGGGAGCACTGGGTCTGACCTGGTTCGATGGCGCTCACAGCGGCTACGGCGCGATGGAAGAGTCCTTTTGGACGGCACTTTTCTCCACCGTGGCGGCGGAGTACATTACCAGCTATCCACGCACGCTGGGTGGCAAAGTCATCGTGGTCTTCCTGGAATTGGCCGGTCTCTGTCTCTTCGCCGTGCTGACCGGCACGGCATCCGTTCTATTGATTGATAAGATAAGGGAAGGAACCAGTATGGGAGCACTTTCGCCCGAAGACATGGAGGGCCACGTGCTGGTCTGCGGTTGGAACAGCGGTTCGGCCGCCACAGTGGCCCGCTTGCAGCGGCATCCGGACTTTCGCGAGAAGCCTTTTGTGTTGATTGCGGAGCGCGAGGACTTTACGGGAATCCGGCAATTGCCGCTGCCTGATCAGGTGGTCTGCCTGCGCGAAGACTTTACCCGTGCCGAGGTTTTGCGCAAGGCGAATGTGGCCCAGGCAGCCGTAGCTCTGCTCTTTTGCGACAATTCGCGTGGCAGTCGTCAGGACGCCGACGCGCGCACGGTACTGGCGGCGCTGACCATCGATAAACTCAACCCTAAGGTACACACCTGCGCGGAACTCTCCAACAGCGGCAATGAACACCACCTCAGTATGGCCCACGTGCGCGAGGTGGTGGTCACCCAGGATCTTTCCGGACATCTGCTGGCTCAGGCGGCGCTCAATTCGTCCAACGCGCGCCTTTTCCATCAACTGCTCAAGGCGGACAACATCCAGGCTCTAGCGGTGGAGGACGGTCTGGTGGGCAAGAGTTTCTCCGAATGCGTCTGCGAACTGGCCACCGGTCGGGGTCTGATTCTGCTAGCCATCCAGGACGCGGCGGGAGAGTTGCACATCAACCCCGACGGCCGTCAGGTGGCCGCCGGAGAGACGCTGCTCTGTTTGAGCCGCTAAGCCGCTTTGCCCAGGGGATTGCCGGGCCAGGCCGGTAGCTTGGACTGACGCAGCCACTTGTCGAAGAACTCGGTCTTGTCTTTGCCGCTGACCGTGTTGACCACCTGGATGAAGTCGTCGGTGGTGACGTTCTTGCCACGGAACTGCTCGCCGTAGGTTTTCAGGCAGTTGAAGAAAGTCTCGTCTCCCAGGTCTTTGCGCAGCAAGTGCAGCGTAACGGCTCCACGGTTGTAGACGTTCTCGCTGAACATGTCGTTCTCGCCCGGATCGACCACCGGAGGGCTGTTGCGCGGGAGGAACATGTACATCTGATACATGGCGCGGTCCAGTTTCTTGAAGCTGCCATCGTGCTCATGCTTCCACTGCATGTGGGAATAGTTGGCGAAGCCTTCATTCAGCCAGATGTCTTTCCAGTTTTCGACACTGGTGGAGTTGCCCCACCACTGGTGGGCGAGTTCGTGGGCGTAGATATACTCAGCCCGTTTGTCGCCGGTGACCATGCCGCGTTCGTAGATGGGTCGGGTCTGGGTCTCCAGGGCCGCGCCGCCGACGTTGGCGTTGATGACCAGGTTGCCGTAGGTCTCGAAAGGATACTTGCCGTAGCGCTCCGAGAACCACTCCATCATTTCGGGAATGCGTTCGAAGTCCGATTTGGCTTTTTTGGCGATCGGGGTGGCGAAGAAGTTGTGGATCGGCACGCCCTCGGGACCGGTTTGCATCTGCTCTTCGAACTTGCCCACGTTGACGGTGGAAAGATAACTGGCCATCGGATCTTTGGCATCCCACACGTAGGTGGTCTTGTCTTCGCCGACCGGATTCTTCTCGACCAGTTTACCGTTGCAGACGGCCTGAAACTCGTTGGGAACGGTCACATAGAACTTGTAGGTCGCCTTGTCGCGAGGATGATCATTGACGGGATACCAGGTGCTGGAGCCGTCGGGCTCGGAGAGCACGTAGCTGCCGCCGTCGTCGGTGGGGTTCCAGCCGATGGTGATGGGGGCATGAGTCGATTCGTAGGGCACGGGATTGCCGGCGTAGTCCACTTTGACGCTGAAATCCTGGCCGGCCAGCAAGGGCTGCTCGGGGGTAATGGTGAGTTCGCCGCCTTCGCGCTTGAACTTGGCCTCGGCACCGTTGACGGTGATATGGGCGATGTCGAAGTTGCGGAAGTCCAGGTTGAACGTGTCCAGGTCCTGCAAAGCCTTGGCTTTCATCTCGCAACTGGCATTGAGATGATTCTTGGCGGGGTCCACGTCGAGGCGGAGTTCATAGTGGTCCGCGTCGTAACCTCCGTTACCCATGGTGGGGAAGTAGGGGTCGCCCACACCCGAGGCGCCGACTCGATCCGAGTCGGGCTGTTGAGACCCGGCAGCTTTGGTCCGGGGATGGAAGCGATGGCAACAGAAGTGTTCGGGTGACTTGACTTGCATACCCTTATGATAGGGGGCTGCCGGGAGCCAGGGGTTACAGAATTGTTGCGCGTCAGCCGAGCCCTGACCATGCCTGGGCGTAAAGGCTGTGAGGAACGTCCAAATAGCCTGGATACTCGGCTCGCGCTTTCACAATTGCTTCATGCTTAAGAGTATAGCTCAACCAGGGCTCGCTGCTTTCGGCCAGCACTTCGCCATCCGGGCCGATGACCACGCTCGGCCCTCCGATAGGCGGCTCATCCAGGTCGGGGCGATTGACGCTGAGCAGGTAACAGCCGCTCAGTCGGGCCATCGCCTGCATCACCGGCAACCAGGTCTTGTAGGTGCCCCGCTCGGTGGCCCGAGGCAGCAAGATAGCCGCCGCTCCCTGGGCTCTCAGGAACATGGCTCCAAACGGCCGCTGGATATCTGAGCAAAGCTGAACGCCTAACGGGAAGCCCAGGTCGTCGCAGACTCTCGGACCTTGCTGGCCGGGATCATAATGGTTGGCCTCCCAGAAACCCGGCTCCTGTGGCAGATGCATCTTCTCGTAGCGCAGCTTGAGTTCGCCCTGAGGGCTATACAGCAGGGCCGTGTTGCGCCGACCCAGCAGACTCCCGCCCAGCAGCCATTTGCCGGATTGACGAGCGTGCTCGGCTTGGTCTTCGGCTCGTCCCAGGTCTTCGTCCTGAGGATCGCGTTCTGGCTGGGCCGGGCACCAACGATGCCAGGGCAATTCCGGTAGAACCACCAGATCGGCTGCGACTTCCCGCAGAGACTCCGCGCTGGGGGCGATTCCCCGGTGCAGAGCGACCGTCAAATCGCGCAGCGGGGTGAGCGACTGGACCTGCGTGACGGCAGCCACGGGTAGGGGCGCATAGAGATGAGGGAACCCGTTCTCCACCCGGGGCTCCTGCGGGAGCGCAGCAGGGTCGATGTGCAGCAACACCAGGTCGCTGTGGTTTCGATAATAGCGCTGCAGCGTCAATCGCCATTGGTGGGCGTAAGAAAAGTGGATGAACCCTTCGCTGGTCAGGCTGGCCGCCGAGTAGGAACCGGAGGGCAGACTCGCCTCCCAATCCGAGCGAGCCACAATATGAAAGAGCTTGGACATGGGCTCGCCTCCGGGGTTGTGAAAAAAATCACAATATTAGGACTAAATGAGCCAGGATTATAGCATAGCCAGGGTGTTTTTGTCCGTGATTCGCGTCCTTGGAGGAGCCGTTATTTCTGGCTAAGATGAGCGAGTAAGGCAAGTCCCCGAAAATCTCAAGCTCTCGAGGACTGTCTCCGGCTAACCAGAGGCGATAAAATGGTCCTTACCTTTGAGTCACGTCCCGGGCCTGATCCCCCGGGCTGCCTCACACTGAAATGGTTAACGCGTTCGTATCTCTGGGCAACTGGCCGCCCCCACAAGGCTTCGTCGGACCGACGGAGCCTTTTTTCATGAGCCTTGATGGGACTGGACGCACAGGCGTAAATAGTGCTCGGTCGTCTCGAAAGGAGAGAACTCCTCGAATTCTTGCTTGAGAAAGGCCTCGATCAAGGGCCTGGTGTCTACCGCTCTGTCGAGTTCTGAAGAATTGCCACGCTGGTAGGCGCCTAACTGAATGAGCTCCTTGTTTTCCTTGTAGAGCGCCATCATAGTGCGCATTTCGCGGGCCAGTTCTTTGTGTTCGGGGTTGGCCAGCTGGCTCATCAAGCGACTGATGCTGCTGAGGATGTCCAGCGCCGGATAATGGTTCTGGTGGGCCAGGGCGCGCGAAAGCACCATGTGGCCGTCCAGAATGCCGCGCACCGTGTCTGCGATCGGCTCGTTCATATCGTCGCCTTCCACCAGGGTGGTATAGAGGGCGGTGATGGATCCGTCCTTGGAGCAACCGGAGCGTTCCAGCAGTTTGGGCAAGAGGGCGAAGACCGAGGGGGTGTAACCGCGGCTGGTGGGGGGTTCGCCGGCGGCCAGCCCGATTTCGCGTTGGGCCATGGCCACGCGGGTCACCGAGTCCATCAGCAGCAAGACGTCTTCTCCCTGGTCTCGGAAGGCCTCGGCGATGGCCGTGGCCACCATGGCCGCCTTGACGCGCAGCAGCGGAGACTGGTCGGAGGTGGCGGCCACCACCACCGAGCGGGCCATGCCTTCCTCGCCCAGGGCGTGCTCCACGAATTCGCGCACCTCGCGTCCACGCTCTCCGATCAGCGCCACCACGTTGATCGAGGCCGAACTACGGCGCGCGATCATGCCCATCAAGGTGCTCTTGCCCACCCCCGAGCCAGCAAAGAGGCCGACGCGCTGGCCCAGACCCAGGGTCAAGAGAGCGTCGATGGCGCGCACGCCGGTCACAAACTGAGTGTCGATGGCTTTTCTTTCCAGGGCGTTGGGAGGCGGGGCGTCCAGAGGAACGCTGCGGGTGGGAGGGGGCAGGGGCTTGCCGTCCATCGGCTGGCCCATACCGTCCAGGATGCGCCCTTTCAGTTCGGGAGAAAAGCCTACCGAGAGGCTGGAGACGGACCTGCGCACGGGACTGCCCAGGGCCACGCCGGCCGCCGAGCCCATAGGCATCAGCAGAGCCTTCTTCTCGCGGAAGCCGACCACCTCACAGGTCAGCGGTTGGCCTTGCTGGGTGTCCACCAGCAGGATGTCGCCCACGCAGCAGGTGGGGCCAGCGCTCTCGATCAGCGTTCCCACCACCTGGTCCACTTTGCCGAGGGTGGGGTAGGGCTCGAACTTATCGAGGCGAGAGTTCAGGTCTTCAAAGGCTTCACGCATGATCTATTTATACCATACCGAGTGGGTCGAAAAAGGAAAATTGGCCCTTAAGCCCCCTGAATGAGTCGCCGATACCTTCAGTGTGCCGACACGGATGTCGGCCTTAAAGCATCAAGGAGGATTCAACTTACTATGGGACTTCGCATTAACCAGAACTTGAGCGCTCAGACCGCTCTCAGCTACGTTCGCAGCAATGACTCGGGACTGAACAAGGCCATCGAGCGCCTCAGCTCCGGTCTGCGCATCGTGCGCGGCGCCGATGACCCGGCTGGTCTGATCATCTCGGAGAAATACCGCGCTCAAGTCGAAGGTTTGGGACAGGCCATGAACAACGCCAAGGATGGCGTCAACATGGTGCAGACCGCCGAAGGATCGCTTGACGAAGTCAGCTCGATTCTGCGCAACGTCCGCAACCTGGCCCTGCACGCCGCTAACACCGGCCCCAACGACTCGGAGGCACTGGCTGCCGACCAGCAGCAGATCAAGGCCGCTCTCACGACCTTGGATCGCATCGCCAGCACCACCCAGTTCGGCTCCAAGAAGGTGCTTGACGGCTCGTCCGGCACCGTTGCCACCGTCACCGACGCCAACGTGCAGTTTGTTAGCGGAACCGACAAGACCAAGTCCAACAGCTATGCCGTGAATATTACCACGGCCGCTGCCCGAGGTCAGGTTCTTTCTGCGGCTGCTCGGACTACCCCCGAGTTTACTGGTGGCGCTGCCAGTACGCTGACCGCTGACACTTCTATCACCATTGGCGGTGCCAACTCTAATGGTGGACTCACGGTCAATGTGGCCAACGGCGATACCCTGGACAATGTCGTCAGCAAATTAAACAACGATGACAAATTCAAAGCCGCTGGCCTGACTGCTTCGAACGCCAGTGGTAGCCTGAAGATTGTCAGTGACAAGATCGGCGGCGCCTCTGACCTGACCGTCAAGGCGGATACGGCACAGGGGGCAACGGATCTGGGTCTCTCCACCTCGGCCGCGAACGCCACTGCTACTCCCACTGCTGGCGGTAACGCCAAGCTTCAGAAGGACGAGCTGCTCACCTTCTCCAACGGCACCAACACCGTCAACGTGTCACTGACGGCCGGCACCACCATGTCCGCTGCCGTCAGCGCCATCAACAATGCCAACAAGACGGCCGGCATCAAAGTCACGGCCGCCTTTGACGCTAGCTCCGGTAAGTTCTCGCTGACCAACGATGAGTACGGCTCCTCAAGCTCGGTCTTGAACACCTTCAGCTCGAATCAGTCCGGCGCGGGCAGCACCGGACTGGCGGCTTCCGCCGGAACCAGCTACAACATCGCCGCTGGCGCTGGCGGTGGCACGGTCGGTGCGGACGTTTCCGGGACCATCGGCGGTGCAGCCGCGACCGGTAAGGGTCAGTTCCTTACCGGAAACGCCGGCACCGACGCGGAGGGGCTGCAGTTGCGCATTACTGCCAGCAGTGTTCCCGCCGGTCCTCCGGCTGGCTCACTGGGCACCGCCACGGTCGCCAACAACTCGTTGAAGTTCCAGATCGGTGCTTTCAGCGAGCAGACCGTCAACCTGTCCATCGACTCCGTGTCTTCGGGCCGCCTCGGTACCAGCGCCACCGGAACCAAGACGATGGGCAGCAACGTCAGCCTGTCTGCCATCGACGTAACCAACGTGTCCGGCGACGGAGCTCAGGATGCCCTCAAGGTCATCGACTCCGCCATCGGTCAAGTCAGCACGCTGCGCGCCAAGATCGGCTCCTTCCAGAAGGACGTTCTGGAAAGCACGCAGCGCAACCTGAGCGTGGCTCAGCAGAACATCCGCAACTCGGAATCCAACATCCGCGACGCCGACTTCGCCGAAGAAATGCTCAATTTCTCGCGCGGTCAAATCCTGTCGCAGACCGGCTTCTCGATGTTGACCCAGGCCAATCAGTCGGCCCAACAGGTCCTCAAACTGTTCGGTTAGTCCCTGGTCGGGCTCCGGGGTCTCTTTAAGGGCCCCGGAGCCCACTTTTTTTTCTAAAGGAGGATGCTGTGGCAAGCACAAGTTCAGCCAGCGGTTCACTATTCTCGTTTTCCGGTCTGGGGTCCGGATTCAGTACGGACTCCATCCTGGAGAAGATGATGGACGTAGAAAAGGCGCCCATCGCAGGTTTTCAGAAACGCCAGGCCAGCGTGACTCAGGAACAGTCTGCCTGGCGCACCATCAATACCAGAGTGCTGGGGATGGGCACGGCGGCTGATAAGCTCAAATCTGACGATTTGTATGCGACTCGCCAGGCCGTCAGCAGTAACACCGACGTGCTCACAGCGACCGTGGGGACCGGCAGCGCAGTCGGCAATTTTTCGGTCTCAGTGGAATCCTTGGCCCAAAATCATCAGCAAGTATCGCAAGGTTTCGCCGCCCAGGATGCCGTCGTCGGCACAGGGTCGATTACCATCAAAGTAGGCGCGGCCAGCTTCAATCCAATCACTATCGACAGTACCAACAATACCCTGACCGGCATTCGGGACGCGATAAACAAGGCTAATCCCGGAGTGACTGCTTCGATTATCGACGCTGGCGAGAGCGCCGGTGCCAACCGCTACCGGCTTAGCCTGAACTCGAACACAAGCGGTACTGCCGGTAAGATTGATGCAAACTTCAGCTTGGGCGGAAGTAGCCCGGCTATGACTGATATGACGGCTGCTCAGGATGCTCACATCAAGTTGGGAACGGGCACGAATGCTGTAGACGTTTACTCTTCCACCAATACCGTCACCGGGGCCATTGATGGCGTCACCATGAATTTGAATTCCGCTAAACCGGGCACGACCGTTAACGTTCGGCTCAGTCAGAATACGGCTCCGGTCCGCGAGGCCGTGCAAAATTTCCTGGATCAGTATAACAGCCTGAGCGACAGCTTTAACTCCAACAACTCCTACGACAAAACAACCCAGACTTCGGGAGTGCTCTTTGGTAATTCAGTGCTGCAAAATCTCCAGGGCGATGTCTTCAGCAAAGTGACCAATTCGCGCACGATTAAAGGCACGAGCATGAATTCGCTGAGCTCGATCGGCATCTCCGTGGACGACAAGGGTAAGCTTGCCATTACTGACAACGCTGCCTTCGAAAAGGCTCTGGCCAAGCCCGATGAAATGAAGAAGCTCTTCGCTGATCGAGATAACGGCATCGCGACCAACATCCGGACTTTCGTGGACCAACAGACCAGTGTAGTCAGCGGTTCCCTAACCTTGGAGGACAAGAGGCTTACCGCCCAGTACGACGACCTGACGGCCAGTATTGAACGTACTCAGGCGAAGGCCGACCGTACTGAGCAACGGCTGAAAGAGATATTCCTGAATTTGGAGACCGCCCTTAGCAGCATTAAATCGCAGGGCGCTGCTATCTCCGCCCAGCTCGGCGGTTTGAGCAGCAGCTCCAGCAGCAGTTCCAAGAGTTCATCGTAAACCAGGAGGACGAAAATGAGTTATAAGACCTATCGAAATATCCAGGCCAACAGCTGTGACCCCGGCAGTCTCCTGTTGCTACTCTACGACAAGACCATGATCGAAATTCAGAAGTCGATTCTTCTCCTGGAAAAAGGCGAAGCTATTCACGGCTCCTTGATCAAGGCTCATCTGGGCGTGATGGAGATGGACAAAACCCTGAATTTCAACGTGCTGCCGGAACTTGCTCAGTCGTTGCACAACCTTTACCTGCACGTTTTGCTGCTGCTTGGCGAGTCCACCACTGAGTCGATGACCAGCGCTCTGCACATCCTGCGTCAGCTTCGTGAGACCTGGGAGCAAGCCGCCAAGAAGGCACCCGCGGCGGAGGCGGTATGAGCCGTTTCCTCGAGGTCGGCGACGCCATCCTCAGCATTCTCGAGGGCGACCTGGACCGGGTCGAGGAGTTGAGCACTCTCTTCGCGCTGCGAGCGGAGTTGATCGCCGCTCTCGACCCGACCGAAGCCGAGCAAATCTTGCGCCAGGACCGCAGGCTGCACGACGCCTGCACCAGCCAACTGCATCGCCTGCGCGTAAAGCGCCGGTTTAATGCCTACCAGAAGCCCGCTCAGTCGCAATACGTGGACCAGCATGGATAGGCGGAAATTCACACGGGTCGAGGTTCACCTTCAGGTCGAGGTGAGCGACGGCCGCATGTCCTTGATTGGCTGCGAAACTCGAGACCTATCGCTACGAGGCGTTTTCGTTTACAGCGACGTGATCTTTCCGCTGCAGTCCCGCTGCCTGGTCACTCTGACCTTGACCGGACTGGTGGTGCCGATTGAAATCAAGCTGGAGTCCCGGGTGGTCCGGGCCGAGTCCAACGGCATTGGCGTCGAGTTCGAGGGCATTCAAGACCTCGAATCCTACCACCATCTGCGCAACCTTGTGATGTACAACAGTGCGGATCCAGAAGATATTCTGGAGGAAGAGAAGTCAGCTCGCCTTTCCTAACAGCTTGACGAGCTTGCTGACCAGCACCTGACCATCCACAGGTTTTTCCACGAAATCGGTTCCCTTGCCGCCGGTCTGACCGCGGAATTGACCAAGACCACTACAGAACAGCGCCGGAATTTCCGCCCGCTGTTCTTGTATTTTCCGGAAAGCTTCCAGTCCGTTCATATCGGGCAATCCGATGTCCATCAAAATCGCGTCGATTTCGTCCGGCTGGGCGACGAAAAGGTCCAGCGCGGTTTCCGCATTGTGGGCGCCCAGCACCCGATAGCCGTGATTTTCCAGGATCTTGGTGTGGAGGTTAAGTACCAGAGGATCGTCTTCGACGACCAGAATGGTGGTGGGGCGCTCACCGGCGCCGGCCTGAGTGCGGGGCAGGTAGACTTCGAAAGTCGTGCCTTCACCGGGGCTGCTTTGAACCAGAATGCGCCCTTCGTGACTACGCACGACGCCGTAGACCACCGACAAACCTAGACCGGTTCCACCTTGCTTACCCTTGGTGGAGTAAAAAGGCTCGAAAATGCGCGTCTTTTCGCTGGTGCTCATGCCCACGCCGGTGTCGCGGAAAGAGAGCTTGTAGCCCTGAACCACGGTATCGCACTCTTCCAGAGACACGGTCAGTTGACCGCCCTTGGGCATCGCGTCTCGAGCGTTGACGGCCAGATTGAGCACGACCTGCTCGAGCTGGCCGGAGTCGCATTCGACCCAGGCTTCTTCGACCGAGGAGGCGTACTCGTACTGGATGTGGTCGGGGAACCAGCGGTGAATGACGCGCATCGTTTCGGGGACCAACTGGTTCAGGTCTACCGAGACTTTTTCCACCGGTTGCCGGCTGGCGAAGGTGAGCAGCTGCCGGGTCAAGCGCTGGGCGCGTTCGGTGGCCGCCATGACGTCGCTCAAGTAAGGTGAGGCCTCCAGGCCTTCCATCTCGCGAGAGGACTGCTCTAACGTGCAGTTCCCCATGATGACTTGAACCAGGTTGTTGAAATCGTGGGCGACCCCTCCGGCCAGCAGACCCAGCGATTCCAGGCGCTGCGAAGCTCGGAGCTGTTCTTCCAACTGCACCTCGCGGGTGACGTCGCGGCAGGTGACCAGGAACTCGCGGAACTCGCCGCGTTCGTCATGAACTTTCGAGAAGACCGCCTCCATAACCAGATCCGATCCGTCGATGTGGTAGCAGCGCAGCCGCCCGGACCAGATCCCGGTGCGATGGACCTCGGCGAAGACTTCCTCGGCTTGCATATCGTTGAGACAGGAGAAGCAGTGAAAGAACGGGCTCCAAATCAGGTTTTCGCTGGCCTGGGAGGTCTTCAGGGAATAGGCTGGATTGACGTAGGTGACCCGGCCGTAGCTATCCAGCAAGGCCACGATTTCGATGGCCTGGTCGACCAGCTGTGCCATCTTGTCCAACTGGCGCTGCATGAGCTTGCGCTGGGTGATGTCCAGGGCCAGGCCCAATTGGCCGCCTCGTCCGCTGCGCTGGGTGTGCAGCCAGAGCTCCACATACCAGGGGCCGTGCGGTCCCGATCGACAGTAGACCTCGCGATGTAGCGGCAATTCGTAGCCAGACTCCAGATGAAAAAAGTCGGTGAGAGGCTTGCCCAAAGAATCTTGTGGCGAGAAGCCGGTGATCTTTTCCCAGCTGGAATTGACGAAGGCCAGATTGCCCTCCGAATCGACCTCGAAAACGGCCTGGTGCAACTCATCGAGCACCTGTCGATAGCGGCGTTCGCGAGAAATCAAGGCCTTGGCCGCGGCCTTGCGGCCGGTGATGTCTCGGGAGTGGACCACCACCGACACCATGTCGGTTTCCGATTCCACGCTGGTGAACCAGGACTCTACGAAATGGATGGACTCGGACTCTTGGGGAGGCCCGGAAAGGCGATATTCCACGGGGCCGATAGCCGGTTCGCCGGCACCGATGCGCAACAGGCAGTTGCGCACCAGCGGAAGATCATCGGGGTGAACCCAGTCGAGGTAATTGAATCCCGCGCCGCCGGACCGCTTCAGTTGCAAAAGGCGTTCGAATGAACTGGTCTGATAGTAGAGCCGACCGTCCGTGGCCATAAGGGTGATGAGTTCCAGGGAGTGGTCGAGCAGTTTGTGTAGTAAGTCCACGCGCCAGCTCTGACAGGCTCGGGCCTCCTCGCGTTCCCAGAACATGCGAAGAGCGGCGTTGAGAGCGTCCAGGTTGCCGTTCGGGCGACCGCCCGGGGAGAGACAGAGAAAGCAACCGGAGTAGGGCGAGCTGTTCCAGGCCAGGATGTCAAGTCGGCCAAAGTCGCCTTCGCAGACGGGCTGGTCACTGTCGATCAGCTCGTCCAATCCGGTAAAATGCCAGCTTTCGCCGGGAAAAAGGTAGTTGTGCTTTTCACCCGGCAGGCGCATGGCCAATCGGCACTCGGGAGTCAGGGCCTCGAGGTGACTGAGGAAGAGCTCGGTGGGTTGGTCTTTCATTTTGCCTCCTGTCTTTAGACAGCTTGAGCCGCTTTCCCTGGGAAAATCCCAAGTGTCTCAGGTTGCAGGTTCTTACGGGGGGAGGGGCCAAATGGGACACATGCTGGCTGACTTGCTCTTCCGTTGTGCCGATGACCTGGGGCTGCCTCTGGAGGGCTGCTGGTTCAGGAAGAAATGGCTCGCTCGTGCTCAGGCGCCGGAGCCGGCGGTGACGCCGGTGCGCATCCATCGCTGGCTGAGTATTCCTCAGGCCTCGCCCAGCTTGAGTCGACTTTTCGGGGCGCGATTGAAGGCCCGTCAGCACAAGGCTTTGAGCCGGCGACTGCTCAAGATCTTGGGACAGCAGCGCCGCGAACTGGCTCACGCTCTGCACGCCGGTCCGTGTCAGACGATGACGGCCGCTCAATTGACTCTGGGCCTGCTGGAGGTCTCGCCCGACCCCGAGACCTTTAAAGAGCTGGAATTCAGCGTGGTCCAGGCCGGTAAGGAATTGCGGGACCTGTACGAGGCGCAGCTGTGCCTGTTTCCCGAAGGCCAGAAACAACTCTACGCCAGCCTGCAGATTCAGATACAGCAAGAGGATCAGCTGCTGTTCGAAATGTTATTGGCGGCCAAGAACGCGGATCCGCGCCTCGGTGTTTCCCAGTTTGACGATGAACTGCTGCTGGAGTTCTCCAAAGACGAAGACCCTGATAAAGTCCTCGACTTCATCAGGGCCCTGCAGGCTCGTGGTGACCGGGTCAAGCGCAGCGGCGCCCTGGTCAGTGTGCGGGTTTGACTTTGACCTCCTGCGTCTTGATTTCCTGAGTCTTGACTTCCTGAGGGGCTGTGGCGGCGGGCTTCTCCTCGGGGACATCTACCTCTTTGGGCTTGTCGTTGACGTCGAGCGTATGCCGCACGATGAGGCTGACTCGTCGGTTGGATTCGCTGAACGGGTGGGCCGTATCGCGCAGGTGGACGTCGGCCAAACCCCGTACCTCGGCGATATGGTGAACACCTCCCGCCTCCAGGATGCGGCGGGCCGCATTGGCCCGATCGGCCGATAGCTCCCAGTTGCCGTAACCCGCGCTCAGAAAAGGACGGCTATCGGTGTGACCTTCGATGGCCACGGGGTTGGGGACCTTGCGGATTTCCGCGGCCATCTCCGTCAAGGCTTGAACGGTGACGGTTTTCGGCATCGGGCTACCTACATCGAAGAAAGGTGCCCTGGCGGCGTCCAGAAACTCGATGCGCAAACCCTCATCGGTTAACTCGATGAGCAACTGACCTTTCATACTCTTGAACCATTTGAGGCCCTCCAGGCGAGCCTGGATTTTCTTGGCCAGGTCTTTGAGCTTCTTGTGTTCTTGTTTGAAGGACTGGTATTTCTCGTCTTTTTTCGGAGCTGCCATCTTGATTTTGGAGCTGGGCAGAGCGGGATGCTCCAGGCGTAGTTTGATTTCTTGAGGAGTCAGGTTGGGTTCGGTAAAGTAGAGGGCGACGGCCTCTTTGGCTTTGCTTTGCTGGGCCAGCACCCAGAGCACAATGAAGAGCGCCATCATCGCGGTGACAAAGTCGGCATAGGCGACTTTCCAGCTGCCACCGTGATGACCGTGACCGCCCTTCTTGATCTTTTTGATGATGATCGGGGCCAGCTCGCCTTTCATACCGGCTACTCCTTAGCTTCTCGGCAGGCTTCTTCCAACTGCTGGAAGGAGGGCCTGAGATGGGAGGGGAGCGAGCGGCGTCCGAACTCCACGCACACCAGGGGGTGGAAACCGCGTGCGTAGCTGAGGATACAACCCTTCAAGCAGTTTAGCTTGTAGTGAGTATCCAGAGCGATGAATTCCATCTTGGCCGCGATGGGTCCGATGAAGCCGTAAGCGAACAGCACGCCCACGAAAGTTCCTACCAGTGCGGCGCCGATGCTGTGTCCGATTTCTTCCGGACTCCCGTTGATTTTTTGCATGGTGATGATGATGCCGAGCACGGCGGCCACGATTCCCAGACCGGGCAACGAGTCGGCGATTTTGGTAACCACGTTGACGGGTTGGTGGGCTTCTTCATGATGAGTTTCCATACTGATGTCGGCCAGGTCGGCGATCTGGTGTTCAGGCACGCCGCCGATAATGATAACCTTGATCGTGTCGCAGAAGAACTCGAGAGCGTGGTGGTCGTGGAGTAGATCTTTGTTTTCGCCGATGATGCTACTCTCGTGGGGACGCTCGACATGCGGCTCGAGGCCATTGGCTCCCTGGTAGGCGGCCACCT
>JAFKGI010000022.1 GCA_017307785.1 Vulcanimicrobiota bacterium
TGGACAGTGATGAAGCCATCTACAAGAGTGTGCTGGCGGACCTTCCCAGCATTAAGCCGTTTTTGTCGGAACTGACCTACGCGCTGCCGTCCCTGAAAGAGCAAAAGGCGGAGCTCTCCCGTGAGACCGTGGATTTGCTGGGCGCTGACCGGGTTTACAATGGCTATGTCGAGATTGGCTCGACCGGTCGCTACATCAGCAAGTTGCGGAAGCATCTCAAAATTAATGAGCCCATTTACCTGATCAACGACGTGGAGCCGACCTACGCTCCTCCGGACCTGGCCGAACGCGGACAGATCGCCAAGATCGGAACCTATGTGGACCTGGCTGGATATGAGCCGATCAGCGCCATCGGCGAGTCCAGCGTCGATATGGTGACCTGCTACATCGGGCTGCACCACTGCCAGTCCGAGAAGCTGGACGCCTTTATGGATTCGATTGGCCGCATTTTGCGCCCGGGAGGTGTGTTCGTCATGCGCGACCATGACGTGCGCAACCCCGAGATGCACACCTTCGTGTCCCTGGTCCATACCGTCTTCAATTTGGGCCTCAAGATCGAGTGGGAAGAAGAAGCCAGGGATACCAAGCTGTTCCGCTCGGCGGAAGACTGGTCCAGCTACATCTGCGGACGGGGATTTAGCGATACCGGCAAACGAATTCTGCAGGATGGCGATCCGTCTCTGAACACTCTGATGGCTTTCACAAAGAACGGATGAATCAGCTTGATCGGCGGCTGCTGGGGGCCAGCCTCAGCAGCCTGGCCCTGTCGGTGGGGCTGTTGCTCTGGGGCAGTGACTACACTCGGCCTGGAGACGCTCCCCCTCTGACGCCGGTGGCCTCCGAGTCCTCGACCCCTGTCAAGCAGCGGAGGTTGCCGGACAACACGTATCTGACTTATCCCGAGTGGTTTCTGGTCTTCAGTCCTCGCGAGTA
The DNA here is from genome assembly GCA_017307785.1 of Vulcanimicrobiota bacterium. GTDB lineage: Bacteria > Vulcanimicrobiota > Xenobia > Xenobiales > JADMJV01 > JADMJV01. Next base: position 934 of record JAFKGI010000022.1, read on the forward strand.
TGCCGCTTTTGCCAGGGAGCACACGCCCACCGACTTTCCTTACCTGGGCCACCTGGCCCAGTTTTGGACAGGCTATGCTCAGGCCAACAAGCAGGCTCAGCCGTACGGATTCAACTTCGACTACCACTTGATGAACTTCATCATCGGGGCCAGCACCACCGCCGAGTTTCTGGTCAAAGCCAGCTACGAGGCCACCGTGGGTCGGGTCAGCGATGCCCTGGCTTTCGGCTCGATGACCGAAGAAGACCATTTTTCGGCCCGTCAGAGCGCGGACTACGCCAAACTTCTGGATACCAAGGCCTGGTATGATTACCCCTACTTTGAGGACCTGAAGGCTCTCTGGCGCCTGCCTGTTTTGGGCGCCGGCTTCCTGCGTAAGTGGGAACGACGCTACATCCTGAGCACCGATTATGCCTTCAAAGGAATGTACGGGCATCTCATGTATCAGGCCGCGCGCGCCTCCTATGAACCGGAAGTTCCGCAAACAGCTCTGGTCGACAGCCAGGGAACGATGCACAGCCTGCCGCGCTATCAGGCCTTTCAGGATGATGCCCTGGCATTGGCCAGGCAGGGAGTGCAGTTCCGGGAGATTGCCGGCAATCGCCAGGGGATCATGGTTTGCTATCAGGCGCCCGCCGGAACTCCCAAGGTCCCGGAAGGCTCGGCGCTCCTGTTTACGCAGCCGCTGCTGACTCAGCCGCAACTGCAACGCGTGGTGCTACGCGTGCCCATCGACCAGTTACACCGCGTTCTGCAGGAACTCCCCGTGGAGCACGTCTTCGACTTCTAGCCGGCGTTCGGCCGTCGCCCCGGACACAAGAAACGGCGGCGTGGGCCTAAGCCCGAACGCCGCCGTCGTCTGGTCCAATTTCTTCAGCCGGTCAGGCTACCTCGTGGGTGAGTCCCGAGACCAGCGACATACACAGCACCAACACGGCTGAGCCGACGATGGTGGGGATCAGGGAGACGCCGGCCAGAGAAGGTCCGAAGTGTCCCATCAGGTTGCCACCGATCCAGGCGCCGAGAAAACCGCACACCATCGCGACCAAAAAGCCACCGGGAATTCGACCGGGGACGAGGGCGCTGGCGATGATGGCACAGATCGCGGCGACAATCAGAAAGAGAATGAAATGCATTGTAAGATCCACCTTTTTCACATAGTGCCGGTTTGCTTCGGCTTGACTACAGTCTAGCCAGGCGGGGCGGCGCTGCTGAGGGTGGCGGATCCTGGGCCGAAAGTACTTTCGTCCGCTATTTCAGACCGCCGGTCCAGGTCGAATCGTCGGCATCGGGTGCATCGCTGGCGGTGACCTTGTCACCGGTCTCCACCTTGCGCTTGTGGAACTCGGTTACGCCGTTCTCCTTGAGCAGATAAGAACTCTTTTCGAGCGTGTCTCCGTAAGCACGGAAGCGGGTCCAGCGCTGGTCTCCCGGTGCCGAGCCCTTGCGCAGCACGACTTCTCCGCCGCCGGCGTGGCGGAAGAACTTGCTGACTAGATGGACCTGCCCGTCCTCGCCCAGGGGGTCGTTGAGTTCGGAGCCGGCGAAGTCTTTGACGGCGGCCTGGACTTTGTCCCATTCGGAACGAATGCGGGTGGCGGTGGAGTTGTCCACAGTAGTGGTGGGATTCATAGGCACCTCCAGAAAAATATTGCTGGCCTCGGCTTCGCACCCCTCCGCGCCTTGACCTGTTCTTGACCTGGACCCCCCGGTGGCTTGACCTTCGTTTGACCTGGGAGGGCCTAAGATCAGGTTATGAACTTCTTTATTATGCTTGTCTGGATGGGCTTCTGGTATTGCTTCGTCAGCGACGTTTTCAGTCGTTCTTTCGCGGAACGTCCCGACCGTTGGCCGGGCTACCGCCTCGGCTATCGGCGTGGGACGCAGGGCTCTCAGGTGCACTTACCCGCTTAACGCAAGAAATGGCCTGGTCGGGGTCGAAGTCTCCGGACAGTGACCCGCAAAGCCCTGATTCTCGATCTCCTCTGCAACATGATGCTGCCCTGGCTGGGCTACGAGTTTTTGCAGAAGTATTGGGGCTTCAGCGATTTCAGGGCTTTGCTCTGGGTGACCGTGGTGCCGGTGGGATACGGCCTGCTGGTCCTGTTGAAAGAGCGGCGTTTCAGTCTGGTGGCGGGGCTCTCTTTGTTCAGCCTGCTGCTCAGTCTGGTGAGCGCCATGTTGTCCCACGATATTCGCATGCTGCAGATCCGAGAGTCTTTCTGCACCGCGCTGTTTGGCAGTCTTTTTTTGGGGTCGGTCCTGATAGGCCGGCCCCTTATTTTTTTGATGATGCGCGAACAGGCCGCCGGTGAGCAAAGGGAGCGCGTAGATGCCCTGATGGCCAACCCCCACGGGCGCCGCTTTATCAACCAGATGTGCTGCGCTGTGGGCGGTCTTATGGTCGGAGAGTTCTTCCTCAAGTGGTGGATGGTCAATCATCTGCCGATCGCCACCGTGCTCTGGCTGGGTCCTCTGGTTTTGAAGATTCTGGCGGCGCTGGTCGTCCTTTTGTGTTTTTTGGGAGCTCGCCGTATGCGGGCAAAAATCCAGGTCGGGGAGGCGGAATGAAGCGTCGTGATTTTTTGAGGGCCAGTGGTCAGGCCGGTTTGAGTCTGGCTCTGGCCAATCTCACCGGCTGCGCGCCGGAGAATCCTCCCTCGGCGAACCCACCCAGTCCCGTCAGCGACGGTTACGATTACAAGATCGGTGCCTGGACCGGCGATAGCTTCGCTCCCATGCACAAGATCCGCGACGGCTTTCACGCACCTTTACCCAAGCCCGAGCGTTCGGTCAAGGTTTTGATTGTGGGCGCCGGCCTTTCCGGCATGGGCCTGGGCTATCTCTGTCGCGACATGGACATGCTGATGCTGGAGCGGGAGTCGGCCGCCGGAGGCAACGCCAAGAGCGCCAACTACAAGGGCATCGAATATGCTCTGGGCTCCGCCTACCTGGTGGACGTGGAGAAGCCGTTTGGCGACCTCTACCGCGAGCTGGGAATGGACTTGACGCCGATCCCCGCACCGGGCGAATCGGTCTGGACGCCTGGCGGCTTCGTGGAACTGGAAAAGGGACCGCTGGCCAAGACGATTCAGCGCATTCAAAAAGAGATGAAAGGGCTGCTGGCGGGTTCCGATTATCCGACCATTCCCATTCAGAAGGCCAGCGCCAGGGCCCTGGCTCTGGATGACGTCAGCTACTATGACTGGCTGCAAAAGGATTATCCAGACTACGTTCCTCAGGCCGACGAGTATTGCTGGACGGCTCTAGGGGGAGATAGCAAGAAGATTTCCGCCTACATCGGCGTCAGTGGCCTCTCCGAACTGGTGATGGATATCTACGCCTTTCCCGGAGGCAACGCGGCCGTCGCCAAGCGCCTGGAGGCCGGAATCAACAAGGCTGGTGCGGATCGTATCATGACCGGCCAGTCGGTGTATCGGGTGGACCAGGCCGGTTCGAAGTTGCGGGTTGGCTTCTTTGATACTCACTCGGAAAAGCCGGAGATGCGTTGCATCGAGGCCGAGCACGTGGTTTTGGCCTGTCCCTACTACTTCGCCGCCCGACTGTTGCCCTGGGCTGACGAGAAGGCCACCCAAACCATGCGCAGCCTGGAGTATGGCTCCTACCTGGTGGCCAATCTGTGCTTCGACGCTCAGGTCTTTCATCAGGGCTACGACCACTGGGCTCCGGGCAACAACCAGTGGGCTGATTTCGTCGATGCCGATTACCCCACCGGAAATAAGGTCAAGGACGCGGGCGTCATCACCGTCTACGCACCTTTTCGAGACGCTATGGTGGGACGTGCTTTGCTCTTGCAGGGGGACGGCAGAGCTCTGGCCTCCAAAATCGTGGAGGACGTGCAGATGCGCACGAAGTTCCCCAAGGAGAGGCTGCGGGAAGTCAATCTCACCAGGTACGGACACCAGATCTTCTGCTCGCGCAAGGGTGTGGTGCGTCAGATGCTGGCCCTGCCACGCCATCACGGGAACGTCCACCTCTGTCACTCCGACGGCCAGGCCTGCGCTTCCATTGAAAGCGCCCTGAGTGAAGCCTTCGCCCTTGCTCCTCAACTCCGGAAAAAAGTCCGCGCTTAAAAACGAAAGCCCCCCGTGTCTGTGACGGAAGGCTATACTCTCCAGGTCTTATTCCTCTGTTAGCTGTGTTTTGTGTGCGTGTGATTAAAGTTGGCGGGCGTCGGGACGGCTCAGCGCCCAGATCATCACCAGAACTAAGGCGATACTACTCATCATAGGGACTTCCTTTCCAAATCTTCCCCCACATACTGGCACACCCCCTCAGCCAACATGTTAACCGGATATGAAGATTGAGTCGCTCGAGTGCTTTTGTGACGGATTTTGTCACTTGTGACAGAATCTGTCAGTGTCGTGCTGACCGCCCATGACTTACCCAACCGATTGGGTGAGAAACATACTTTTGCAAAGTTTTTTCTTCGGGTCTGAGTGTTCGCTAAGAGTCGATTGTTTTGTGTGGAGACAGAAATTGTCGCTCTAGCGGTGAGGCGGGGTAAAGGTTTAAGTGTTCGAAGCGAATCGATGCTTTTCTGAGTGCTCACGAGGATCCCGAGCAAGCGGTATTGCCATCCTTTGGGGAGGGTGACGAAATCCCCTGGGGACGGCGGCCTGCATCAGGCAGTATAGGTGGCAGAGCGGGCGACCTCGCAGTTGTTGATTAGCCTCAGCGGCTTTCAAGGCCAACGACTTCGGCGCCCCAGTAAGAAAGGAACCAGCTCCTATGGAATTCAAACAGTTTCTCGTCGCCCTGGCTATGACCGGAGCCGCTCTGGCTCAGACCAGCCTGGAGGGCACCACCGTCGTCGGCACCGTCTATCAGGTGGAACCGACCGCCGTTTACGTCCGCACTCCGGACACGACCGCCATCAAGGTGCCGATCTCGTCGACCTTCCTGGTGGCAGGGCAACCGGTCAGCTGCTCCAGCCTGCGCAACGGTCAGATGGTGACCGTTCAGTATCCCGCAGATTCGTTCGACGTCATCGCCGGACCGCTGGCTCCCAACGCGGACAATCAGTACTTCCACCGCTCGATCAAGCGCGGAGCCCTGGTGTTAGACCAGAACTTCGTCAATGGTGTGTGGGTTGACGTAACCCCTTAGTTTTATCGAAATCGTGTGTCCCGAGCCGCCCGGCTGTCTTAAAGGCCGAGGCGGCTCTTTTGTTTGTTTACAGCTGGCGGGCGTCGGGACGCGTCAGGGTCCAGATCATCACCAGAATCAGCACTAGAATGCTGCTCATGGTCGTTCTCCTCAAGTGGGTTCAAAAATTTTCACCGGGCGGTGCTGCACTCTGCTCCGGTTGTGGCCCCATCTTGCACGTTGTCTCTTGCAGATGTGTTGCAGGGATATGAATAACTGGACGTCTTTGCCGGTGACAGAAATTGTCTCTGTGACAAATTTTGTCAGGAAACAAGTGTTTGGAGTACTGTCTTTACAATCTGAATCATCTCGTGCTATCTTGTTTGTTGAATAAAATTCAAAAAGCCGGAGGTAGGGTGTGGTGATGAAGTTCCGCTGGTTCTTGCCCTTTTTGACTTTCTTTCTGGTGTTGAGTGCGCTGCCCGGTCTGGCTGCGCCTCAGCCGAAGAACAGTCCGGTCAGCTACCGCCGCGTGGTCATCAACGGCGTACGTGCCTACGTGGTCACGGTCGACCTCAACTGTCGCCGCATCTCGCTGGTGCCGCAGAGCAGCAATGGACGTTACAAATCGTTCCGCCGCTTCATTCGCGAAAGTCAGCCGGTGGCGGCCATCAACGGTACCTTCTTCGACCCGGCCACCGCCACCATCATCTGCAACCTCATGTCGGGCGGCAAGCTTTTGAGCGAAGGTCGCGTGGGACATTCTCTGCGCATCGACAGTCAGAATCGCGCTCAGTTGGTGAGCACAGCCGGGACTCCCGGCCGCTCCCTGATGAAACTGAGCGACTGGGCTTTCGGTATGTCGAGCGGACCTACTCTCATTCGCAACGGCAGCTACACGCTCACCCCCTGGCGCGAAGGCTTCCGCGACCCTGGCCTTTTTGGACTGGCCCCGCGGAGCGCCATCGGCATCACCGCGCATAACAAGCTGGTACTGGTGAGCGTACGCAAGCCCGTCCGGCTGCAGCGCCTGGCCTGGATGATGAAAAGCCTGGGGGCCAAAGACGCCCTCAATCTGGATGGCGGCAGTTCGACGGCTCTTTACTACAAGGGCTACTTTGTGGCTCGCCCGCGCCGCCTTCTGACCAACATCGTGGCCGTCTACCTGAGGCCGGCCGATACCGCCGCTCCCATCGTCAGTCAGCCGAGCTCTCCGGTTTATGACGCCTCGGCCGCCCTTCCGGTGGCCGTGCTTCCCAGCCAGGTGGAGGCTCCTCTCGACCCTGACTTCGCGGCGCCCCTTCCGGGTGAGCCTGCTCCCGAGCCTACTCCGGTTCCGTTCTGAGAAAGAACTCGTCCCCATCCAGGTCCACCAGCAGCCGGGAGGGGCAGTCCGGCTGACTGAGCAGGTGAGTCAGTTGTGGGATCAGGCGTCGTTCAATCAGTCTTTGCAGTGGCCGGGCCCCGAGCCGGGCGTCATAGCCCAGGCGAGCCAGTTGGTCCAGGCAGCGTTCACTTGCCCGGATCTCCAGGTTGCGGCGTTTGAGCCCGGGGCGCCGAGCCAGCAGGGCGATTTCTCGGCGGGCCACCGCTCGCACCACCTCATTGCTCAGCGGATGGAAGGGAACCACCGCGTCCAGGCGATTGACCAGTTCGGGACGGAAGTAGCGCAGCACCGCCTGAGAGTAACCTCCGCCTTCGAGTTGACGTAGGCCCAGCGCGTTCTGCTGCTCCGCCCCCAGGTTGCTGGTCAGGATCAGCACGGCGGTGCGCAGGCTGGTGATGCGGCCCCAGGGGTCGCAGAGCTGGCCTTCGTCAAAGGCTCGCATCAGCACATCGAAGACTTCAGGGTGGGCCTTTTCCACCTCATCAAAGAGAACGACCGAGAAAGGCTTCTGGCGCAATTCCCGCAGCCAGGGGGCGGGGGTTTTGTCATACAGGCTGCCCAGCAGGCGGTCGGCCGCCCCGGCTCCAGCGTACTCGCTCATGTCCAGACGGATCAGGCGCTTTTCATCGGCAAACAGGATCTGCGCCAGCGTCTTGGCCAGCTCTGTCTTGCCGACGCCGGTCGGGCCGCACAGCAGTAGCACCCCCAGGGGACGCCCCGGGTCCTGGAGGCCCGCCTTGAAGGCGGTGATAATGCGCAGAGCGGCCTGGTGTGCCTCGGGCTGGCCTATCACTCGCTCGGCCAGTTGTCCCAACAGTTCGTCCGGCTCGATTCCAATCTCGTCCAGCAGAAATTCTTCCGGGATGCTGCTCTGCTTGGAAAAGGCCTCGATCAGGCGGGGCCTGGTCAGTTCCGCCGCCTTGGGCCCGCGTCCGATGTGGCGCAAGAACCGCACCGCTCCACCGGGAAGCGCCTCGTAGGGGGAAAATCGGCGGAACAGACTGAGCAGCGTTTCGTCCAGGTCCAGCCCGATGCGCAGGCCTTTGCGTACCCAGGTCAGCACCTCGACGGTTTCGGCGTCATTCATGGGTTCCAGTGGGAGCACCCGGAACAGGTCGGCGAATCCGGGCAACAAGCGCCGACAGGCCTGCCATTCGGAGGCGCTGGCTTCCACCACCATTTGCAGTTGGCCGTCTACCAGATAAGGAGCCAGGAAGGCGGCCAGGCTCCCGCCGGGATCCTGCCCGCCCTGGCGGATCAGTTCCGCCAGGCTTTCGACCATCAGGATGCCGTTGGCTTGACCCAACTCGGACACGACTCGCTCGCAACGCTCTTCCCACATTCCCAGATACGACATGCCGGCGATCAGGCGCGCCGCCGAGGTACGCCAGATGTTTTTGGTGCGGCGGGCCGCCTCGTGGATGAGCGTCGTTTTGCCCACGCTGGCCGGTCCGATCACGGCCACCGAGAGACCGGCCTGGAGGTTCTTGAGCAACTGCTTCAGACTGTCCTCGCGACCGTAGCCTTTGTCGCGAGCGGTATGGGCTAATTCGGCAACCCCTTCGAGATTCTCCCAGCGTTTCTCAAGCCGACTCCTCGAGGTCGCCGGCTTTTTGACTCGCAGACGGCGTATCTCCAGGCCCTCGCCGGGCACGAATCTCAGCAGTTGGGCGGGGTTCAGACCCTTGAGTTTCTCCTGGACGTAATGGCCCACCAGTTCGCGTAAGCTACGTTCGCCTTCGAAGTAGAACTGCAGGCCCAGGCTGGGCACCACGCACATCCGCAAGCCGCCGCTAATCTCGCCCACCGCGCAGGGGAGGCGGAATTCCCAGGAATATTCTTGAGGCAAAAGCTGGTTTCCGACCCGGTATTCGGGACGCAGATCCACGGGGACGATCAGAACCTGAAATTCGTCGCATTCGCCTGGTGACATCCAGGGGTCTTCTTTCAGAGCCTTCTGTAGCAACTGGACCAGCGCTCGTTCGGCTCCCTCCTGGTCGGGAGCATGAGCGGTGTAGGCGGGGTCATCCAGAAGAACGGCTACGCAACCGTATTCTGTCGGGAGTAAGGCGGCGTGGAAACGAAGCACTTTCATCGGGTCAGCACCAGGCTGCCCAGAGCCCAGCCCTTGCGGCAGAACAGGCGGCTGGGGACGTCTAGACAGGCGCGCTGGCCGTGATAAATACGCACCAGACGCGCTTGGAACGTCTGCATTTGCACCCATACGCAATGCAATCCGCCGGCCTCGACGAATAGATGCAGTCCGCATTCGCCTTCCGCCACTCTTTGGGCCATGGGCCCCTCCAGCTCGACTTGGGAGCCCTGAATCCGACAGCCCAGTTCTCCCCCCTTGAAGCCCTCCTGGTAACCTTTCAAGAGCAGGCGCTGACTCGGGCCGTGGCCCGAGAGCGAGATCAAAACCTGCTGATCCTCAGGTGAGGCCAATCTTTGCTCCAACCAGTTGATCCGCAGCATCAGGCCGGCGAATTCGATGTCGCCCTCCGACTGCAGCCACTGCTCGAATTGATGTTGCAGTTCCAGGCTGGACAGGAGTTCTTGGATCTGCTCCGCGGCCAGCTGTCGCAGCGGCGGTGGCGGAGTTGCTCTGGCTTTGGTTCGTGGACTGGTTACGGGTCGCAACTGAGTGCGCAGCGAGCGGAGCTCTTCGTGGAGTTCAAAATAGAGCAGGTCGCTGTCGCGCAGGCTCTCCTGGGTGTGCACGGAGCTCTCCGGCGCCAGTCCCTGACGCAGCTGTCTTTCCAGTTCGTCCATCTTGGAGGCCAGCTCGGCGGGTTTGGGCTGACCCAATTCAAAGGCCAGGGTTTGTGCGGAGGACATCGGTTCCACACGAACCTCAAGGTTCTGGTCCACGCGGATCAAGGTCAGGCCTTCGGGGGGTAAAGCGGCCAGGCGACGCGCCACGGGTCCCACGATCTTCTCCTCCACGGTCCGCTTCAAAGCGCGAGCTCCCAGTTGAGGGTGGAAGCCGGCATCGATGACCAGCTCTCGGGCCTGCGGGTCGACCTCCAGCAGGCACTGGCGACGCCTCAATCCCTCGCGTTCTAACAACTTTTGCCAGAGCCGTTCGGCGATGCGCGCCACCGTGGGGCGGTCCAGTCGGTGGAAAGGGACGATTCGATCGATACGATTGAATAATTCTGGTGGGAAGAACTCTTCGGCCGCGCGCCGGTAGGTCAATTCTTCTTGGGCAACGCGGCTGCGAATTCCCAGGCTGGAGCGAGTCTGGTCGGCCCCAAGATTGGAGGTCATAATGACAATGGTTTGTGTGAAATCGACGGTTCTTCCACGCGCGTCGGTCAGGCGTCCGTCTCCGAGCACCTGGAGAAGGAGCAAAAGCACGTCAGGATGCGCCTTCTCTATCTCGTCGAGTAGGAGCACGGAGAAGGGTTGGCTGCGCACCGCCTCGGTCAACAGGCCTTCGGGACGATGAAAGGTGCCGATCAAGCGAGCCACGGAGTCTTCCCCCAGATACTCGTTCATGTCGATGCGAATCAGACGTTCCTGGCTACTGAAGAGAGCGTTGGCCAGAGCCTTGGCGCACTCCGTTTTACCTACACCGGTGGGTCCGATGAAAAGAAGGCTGCCCAGCGGCCGGCCGGGCGACTGCAGACGTGCTTTGGTGAGAGCGACCTGCTCCGCGCAGCTACTCACGGCTTCGTCCTGGCCGACCAGTTGAATCCTGAGCTGCTCGGCCACGCTGCTGGCCTCCAGGGTGGTGCGGTCATCGAGCAATTGGAGTGACATTCCTGAATGCTCGGCGAACCAGCGCAGCAGATCTTGTCCTCCCACCGGCTGTTTGCGGAAGTGGGCGCCGACCTGTTGCAGAAGGCGAGCCACTTTGCCCGGGTGACTGGCATCGCTGAGGTAACGATCGCCGATTTGCAGCGCCTGATGTACGGCTTCCAGGCTGAAGCTGCACTCCTGGCTCTCTTCGGTGGCGCGGGCGGCGGCCAGCGCAATGCTGCGGTTCTGTCCGGAATCGGGGGCGTCCAGGAAGAGCACCTGAAAATGGTCGGCCAGGGCGCGATCTCGCTGGCGCAAGATTTGGTAGGCTTCCGGGGTCATTTCTCCGATCACGCGCACCTCTGAGCGGTCCAGAAAGGACTTGAGCAGTTGAGCGGCGTTGAGAGAGGATTCGCTGCTGACACCGGCCGTGAGCAATCCCAGCAGATCGTCGAATACCAGGACGTGATCTCGCTTGCGGCAGTGTTTGAGGATGCTCAAAAAGCGGTTCTCCCATTGACCGACGTACGACATCCCCGAAATCAGCCGACCGGGAGAGAGCTGATAGGTGCCGGAACCTTTCGTTTTTTTCTTTTTTTGCGACTTGCTCGCGGCTTCCAGGCGCTGGTTCACATGGGCCCTGATCAGCGCACTTTTGCCGACCAGGCGGGCGCCGACCAGGAGCAGGCCTCCACGCTGGGAGGACGACCTCCACAGGGCCAATTCTTCCAATTCGCGTTGGCGGCCCAGAAAGACTTCGGGAGTCTCTTCCATACGCCGTTCCAGGTTGCGTCCGCACTGAGCCAGCTCTTCCGCTCCCGAGCGGTTGGGAGCGCCACCCAGTAAGGCAAACAGGCTTCGAGGAGCTGGAGGCTCCGATAGGCCCGGGGTATCGATGTCCAGGGTCGCGAAGTGAACCCAGCCACGCTGAGCCTGATTCAGCTCCTCGAGCTCGATGCTTTCTCCCTCGCGTTTCCGTTGTCGCAGGTGCACACGCACGGCTTCCGCCGCCTGTTCCTCCAGCGACCCTGTCTCCTGCAGGGGAAACCAGAGGCTGGGAAGGCTCGGGGTATAGGCTACTCGTTGACCCAGGGCTTCAAAGGTGACGAAGAGCAGGCGGACCTGAGCGGTTCGGCGTTCAAATTCGAACTTTAGATGCAGAAAGTGTTCGCGCAAGTCGGGACAGAAACCGATCCGGGTGAAGGTCTCGAGGCGCGGCTCTTTACGACTGTATTCCAGACTTTGTCGCAAGTTTTGCTGGGATAGTCGGACTACTTTGTCGAGGAGAGGAGCCTGCACGGAGAACAGCTCCGGCCAGAAGAGCGGAACGCTGGTGTATTGGGAGCTACCGCCCTGTAGGTAAAGGGGCACGCAAACTTTCACGGCAGCAGTGCCGCCTCGGCCGCCCGCAGCAACAGGCGCTTTTCCAGGACTTTATCGAGCAATTCCGGATGCAAATAAAGCCGTCCCGTCTGGGGGTCACTACACACCCCCTCATCCAAATTCCAGGTGCGGACCTGGACGGGATGCTGCAAGCTTCCTTTGCGATGGATATCCTGTGGAGGCTGATAAGCCGGCGGGAGATAAGGGTGGTCGGCGTCTCCGCTTAAGCGCGGGCTTGACGAGACCTCGACCAGGACCGAGTCTTCTCGTCCCTTGTGTAACAGTCGCTGCAAGCCGCCTTCGCCACGCAGCCAGGGGGAGCAGAACTTGCCGTGAACCTCGATCAGGTATCCTAAAGCCTTGTGTTTACCCATTGCTTCGGGCTCCAATTGGCGGCGTTCCAACTGAGGATGCCAGGTCCAGCCTTGTTCCGTGAGCGTGAAGGGGCGCAGCTCATGCTCTTTACTCAATCGTTCCGGCACCACCCCTTTCAACGGAGGGGGCGCGCCTTTGCGCAGACAAAGAGACTCGAGTTTCAGAGAGTAGCCCCGCTCTCGCAGAGTCTCGAAATAAAGCCTGGTCAGATAGTCCAGGCTGGTCGCGTTCTCGCTGTAAAGTGCCAGCAGAATTTGGTGAGGCTGCGGCTGGCTGAGGCAGAATCCCATGCGTAGCGCCGCTTCTACCTCGGTGGCCAGTGCTTTCACGCGCCTGGGGAGCTCATCGTAGAGGTGGGGGTCGGAGAGCGCTCCCAGGGCCAATTCTTCCAGGTTGTTGACTCGCGGGGCCAGTTCTTCCAGGCCCTGCAAAAATTGATGATGCGGCCAGGGAGTCTTTAGCTTCTGCTCGTGACGTATCTTTTCATTGCGCAGTTCGGTTACGACCGGGCCTTTATCCAACCTCCGAAAGCGCCGCCTGAGCTCGGAAACCGCCTGATTGCACTCCCGTTGTTGCTCCTGTTGAGCATTGGCCGATTCCACGCTGCTCTGCGGATAGGCCTGCACCCGCAGCCCGCCGGATTGGGCTATGGCTATGTCTACCTTGAGAACCACCTGAGAGGGGTGGGCATTGAGTTGCTCACTCAGCGGTGCCAGTAGCAGGCGGTCCAGGGCGCGCTTTAAGGGCCGGGCTCCGTAGAGGCGGTGGTATCCTTTCTGAGCCAGCAATTCGGCCACTCCTTCGCCGACTTGGAGCTGCACCGAGCGCCCGCGTAGACCCTGGCGTTGGCCCAGGCGACTCAATTCCCAGCGACAGATCTGGAGCACGCTTTCCTGAGAGAGGCTCTGAAAAGGAATGATCTCGTCGATTCGATTGAGAAGTTCCGGTCGAAAGGCGGTGCGCACGGCCGCCATGAACTGTCCCTCGTTGGACTGCTCGCGCAGCCCCAGGTTGCCTTTGTGAAAGCTGTCCGCTCCCAGGTTGGAGGTCATCAGAATCAGGCAGTTGCTGAAGTCCGCCACCTCCCCGCGCTCGTCGCTGAGACGGGCGTCGCCCAGCACCTGGAGCAGCAGGTCAAAGAAATCCGGGTGAGCCTTCTCGACTTCATCCAGTAGCAACACCTGAAAGGGTCGCTCTCGCACCTTGGATACCAGCAGTCCGCTTTCCCCGCCGATCAGACGTTTGACGGCCCAGGCTGTGGAATATTCGCTCATGTCCAGGCGCGTCAGTCGGTCGCGATCCTGGAAAACAAACTCCGCCAAGCAGCGGGCCAATTCGGTCTTGCCGACACCGGTCGGCCCGATGAGTAGAAAGCTGGCCACAGGACGATTGGCTCGGGTGAGTCCGTGTTTAAAGGCTGCGAGCCGGTCTACCGCTCGCTCGACCGCCAGTTCCTGACCGTGCAGGCGTCGGGAGAACCATTGGCTTACCTGAGCTCGTAGAAAAGGCTGGGCATCCTCCAGGAAGAGCAGCGGCAGTCCGCTTTGGCGTGAGAAGTGCTCGACCACCTCGGCTCGGCCGGGGCGACGATGCTGGCGCAGCAGCCCATTTAGAAAACGCACCGGCCATCCAGGCGAGGCGGAAGAGGAAGCGAAGCGCTCGTGCAACTCGGCAACAGCCTGCAGGCACTGCGGGGCCTGGGCCGGATAGAGTCGCCCGAGCAGAGCCAGGGTCCGGTCGGCCTGGGCCGGTTCCAGTCGCAAAATGGTGAAAGCTTCCAGAAGCTGCGGATACTCGCGTTCGACAATCGCCAGCTGCTCGGGTGTGGCCTCGGCGATTCCCTGCAGCTTTTTTCCTCCCAGGTAGGGCCGCAGGAAACCCGCCAGACCGTAAGGATTGGTGCTGTGTCGGGCGCTTTCCAGCAGCTCTTGAATGCCCCCTAGATGAAGAATGCCTTTGACCCTGGCCAGCTCCTCGATCAGTTTCTCGCAGCGTTTTTGCCAACCTCCGAAGGACACTTCTCCCAGCATCAGGCGAGCGCCGCTGGTCTCATAAAAGGAAGTTCCGCCCAGTTGGTAATCCTCGCGACGACGCGCCAACTCCTGGACCAGGGCGGACTTACCGCAACCCGAGGGGCCGACCAGGAGCACGTTGTGATCGGTCAGCAAATCGGCCAGTTGAGTCAGTTCGTCTTCGACCAGCACCGCTCTCACCGGTCCTCCGGTCTCGAGACGACTGGTGAGGCGGTTGAGTTGTTTTTCTTCGGCCTTGGCTTGGGTCGGATCGTGGGCTTTGACCCCAATTCGAGTGAAATGGCCGCTCAACTCTGTCCAACGCTGAAGTTGCACCAGTTCTCCCGGCTGGCTCAGCAGCTTGCTCCTGACCAGCCAGGAGCGCACTTCGGCAGCCACCGCTTGCTGGAGCTCGGTGGCCTTGGCGACCGTGACTTCCAACTGAAATTGGGGCAGGTGGGCAGCGTAGAGCAGCTTACCGCCCAGACGGAGTCGGTAGATGACGGCCTCTACCTCGAGTTGGTACGGCTCGGTCCAGGGTCCGGGGTTCTTTTTGGGAGGGGCTACGCGAACCTGAAAGCGCTTCAGTTTGATTTTGGGAGGGCGCTGGCGACGCATGATCTGAAGCGGATCCATCCGCTCCAGATGCTTCTTCAGGCTGCCCAGCAGTGCCTCCGGGGAGTTGCCGCGCGCAAGACGGCCGACTTCCGGAAAGAACAACCCTTCCGTCCAATACATGCCGTTCTCTAACCGGGCCGTCAGCACGTAGACAGGGAATTCCACCGGCTCCTGAACTTTCACGCCAGCCAACTTCGGACCCCGCGCCGGCGAGACCTACGGCCCTCAGTTGTTGATCTTGACCTGACCCATGCCGCCTTTGAAAAACGGGCATTTGCCGATGTTGGCGGTGTTGGTGATGTCGATGCCGGGCGGGATACCAGGAAAGGGAGTGTCCTTGATGCGGTCGAGCACCGAACCGACGGTGGTGCGGTTGAGGCCGGATTCGGCCAGCGTCTTGTCCACGCTGGCCCCGGGTCCACCCAGGTAGATTCGGTCCATCGAATCCGTAAAGGCGCGAGCCAGCGAGCTGCCGTCCCGGCCTCCGTCGGCTTCGTCGGCGGCCAGCAGGGCCTCGATATTGCCGCGCTGTTTGCCGACCAGGTCGCTGTCCAAAGACTTTTCGTTCTGCAGGCTGAACTGTACGATCGACCCGTCGTTCTGGCCATTGTCCAGGCGGTCGTGGCCCCACAGGCGGATGACCGCGTTGTCGAATTCTCCCAGACCGTTGTTGCCGGTGATGCGATTATTCATGTCCACGGGACCGGTGGCAAAACTCAGGGGCCGATTGCCGTAGCGCTGGGAGATGTCCTCGCCGGTCATATCCTTATAGAGGCCGAAAAAGGCCTGATCGATGCCCTTGCCGGTGACTCCACCATAGTGCTGCATATCGTAGTTGTAGGCTTCGCGGGCGAAGGCCACTTCTTCCGGCTTAAAGTCCTGGGGGCTGTTGAGAATGTTGAAGATCACGCCGCCATCATTTTTGCCCGACGAACCGGTTTGCATGCCCCAGACGTGGAGCACCGCGCGTTGTTTGTCGTCCAGCTGGCTGATGCGAGTTCTCTCGGCGCTCCCCACGCTCTTGGGGTCGGCCGCCCAGGCGGCGAAGCCAGGGTCGGAGACGCCCGGAGTCTGTGCGCCAACACCTCCCGCTGCGCCCGCGTTGCCGGCGTCCCCCGCATTGCCTGCATTCCCTGCATTGCCAGCGGCCCCCGCATTGCCTGCATTCCCGGCGTTTCCAGCGCCCCCCGCATTGCCCGCATTCCCGGCGTTTCCGGCATTGCCCGCCTGACCCACCCGGTTGACGCCCTGGCCGCCCATCATCTGGGCGTAGCCTTGCGAGAGTTGCTGTAGCGCGCCGATCAGCATCTGCAGGATTTGTGTCATTTGATACATCTGCATCGGAGAGTTCTGGGCGTTGGCCTGGGTCGGTGCGAAGCCGCTGCTGGGAGCGAAGCCTCCAAAGCTGGGAGCGCCCATTCCAAAAGCGCCGAAGCCCGCGCCCAGTCCGGTGTAACCGTAAATGCCTGCCATCGCCATCTTTTCTTTCCTCCGAATGACCCTGATGGACTTATTCAACCAGACGGCCCGTAAAGTCGGGTGAAAAGGGATGGGAGAGTTTTTACACGGATGCAGTCTTTTGGCTTCGCTTTTTCCAGATTTCGGGGCTCTGTTTTAGAAGTGTAAACAACGGGAAGGCAGACGAGTATGCGCCAAATTACTTTTGCGGAGTTGGATTCTGGCCAGCAGACCGACGCCCTCAATCTGGTCTACCGCGGCTACGACCAGCCCTTTCAAGTCTCTCCAGAGTGGGTCGCTGAGCACCTTTACACGCACGCCATCGATACCTCTCGCTCTCCGGTCTGGTTGGATGGGCGAGGAGCGGTGGCCGCGCTTGCGTTGCTGGCGCTGCGGGAAGGCCGCGGGTGGATCGGGGGCTTCGGAGTGGCTCCCGCCTACCGGGGCAACCGCTTCAGCGGTCCGGTCTTGCGCGAGACTCTAAAGGACCTGGACGGAATCCCGGTGCAACTCGAGGTTCTGGTTCCCAACCTGAAAGCGCGAAGAACCTACGAGAAGGGCGGCTTTCAAATCACCCGTCAACTGGTCGTGCTCGAGGGACCGCCCGGAAGGGCCGAGCAAAGCTTGCAGGCGGCCGGGAGTCCCTGTTGGCAGCGTCAGGCGGCCTCCCTGGAGCGCCTGAAAGATTTGGTTTGGGTCGGTCGGTCGCTCGCCTACCGAGGACATCAAATTCACTTTGTCGGAGAAGGCGCAACCTGGGGAGCCTTAGCCGCACAGGCCAGCCTGCGCTTGTCCAACGAGCCGGCCGACAGCCCTCTACATCGCCAACTGCTAGGCCTGGGCTGGCGAGAAGTGGCCCGCCAATACGAAATGCACCGTCCTTAAGGACTGTCTTCGTTGCTCTGGCGATAAGAGGTCTCGAGTCGACGTCGATTCAAATGGTAGTAGCTGATGCGTTCGGGGGCGTCCACTTTCCAGATGGTGCGCAGCAGTTCGACCTGCCCGGGGCTGGCCTGGGCTTTGACGGTCTCCACCCGGATCAGGCCCCCTTCGGAGGAGAAGCGGCGAAATTTGCATTCCAACAGGCCGTCTTCCCGGTTTCCTTGGAAAGCCGCTTCGGCTTCCTCGACATTGTCGGGGTTGTCGTTGCGCAGCAGGATGTGGCCTGGGCGGGGGTCGAGATCGTATTGGTCGGCGCTCTGGCCTTGCTGATTGTCGGTGGCCAGCACCTGATCGATCAGGGCCTCCACGTTGTCAAGCTGCTCTTGGGCCTCTTCCACGCTCAGGGCTTGATGGGGCCGGTGCAAGAGCTCTTCGGGGATTTCTCGCAGTAGACTTTCCATCGTTCCTCCTTTGGGAATAGCGGGGGGGTTTCCCCCTTGTAGCCAAGAACGGGCGCCCATGAATTATCAGGCTTACGCGCATATCTATGATGACGAATACCGGGATTACACCGAGGATATTCAGTTCTACGTGCGCTGGGCCCGGCGTTGCGCGGCGCCGGCCCTGGAGTTGGGCTGTGGCACCGGGAGGATTCTGCTGGCTCTGGCCGAGGCTGGTTGCCCGGTCTGGGGCCTCGAGTTGTGCGAGCCGATGCTGCAACGAGCCCAGGAAAAACTGGCCAAACTGCCGGCCCACGTGGCCGAGACGGTACGACTTGTGCAAGGAGACATGCGTGACTTTGACCTCGGTCAGGAATTCGGTCTGATTTACCTGCCTTTTCGGGAGTTCATGCATCTGGCCAGCGAGGACGACCAGTTGAACTGTCTGGACGCCATCCATCGCCACCTGACTCCCAACGGCCGGCTCATCATCAACCTTTACGATATGGATTTGGTCACCTTGTCTCAGCGCAGCGAGAGCAATGTTCCGCTTTATCGTCAGCACGGCGGAGACTACGTGGATCCGCGCAACGGCCAGAAGGTCTTTCTCAGCTCGGCTTCTCACTACAAGCCCGCCACCCAGACGTTGCACGAGGAACGATTCTACGACCGGGTTGACGAGCAGGGAGCGGTGGTGGAGCGGCGCATGGTGACCATCACGCAGCGCTGGTTTTTCCGTTGGGAAATGCATCACTTGCTGCACAGAGCCAACTTTCGCGTGCACGAGCTGTACGGCGGGTACGACCGCCAGCCGGTGGGGGAGATGGGCTCGGAAATGATCTTCATCGCTCGGCCCGCCAACGAAAAGGAACTTCAGTCCGAAGTGGAGTGGCTGGAGAACAAATTGGCCCGCATCCGGACTTCCAAAAAGCGCTCTTAGGGCGCCTGGTAGTGGAGCCCGTAGGCCAGAGGATGGTTGGCCTGATAGGAAGTGGGCTGGCGCTGTTGCGGTGAATTCTTCAGTGCAATGGCGTTGGTGGCCAGCACGCACCAGGGCAGTAGGGCCAGCAAGGCCAGGAAGAGTTGTAGCCAGGGCGAGGGGACCAATCCGCTATTCTTCTTCATGACATGACAATAGAAGCAAAGTCGACCCGGTCATGAGATGCTCTAGTCCTGATCAACTAGTACAGGAGTACCGTGAGGATTTTTTCGGTCGATCACCAATCCTGGAAGTATGGAACGGTTTTTGCCTTGTAGCTCTTGCTACGCCCTCAACAAAGTTGCCGAAGAACGCCTGCAGCACGGGCCGGTCTGCGGCAAGTGCAAGAAACCCCTGGAGGTAGCGCCGGTCTACCCGGTGGACAAGAAAGGATTGGAAGCCATTGTGCGTTCCTCTCCGCTGCCGGTGGTGGTCGATGTCTGGGCGCCCTGGTGTGGACCCTGTTTGCGCTTCGCCCCTACCTATCAGGAATACGCGGAGCAACATCCACAACAGGCCCTATTCTTGAAGTTGGACAGCGAGGCTCATCAGGACGCCGCGCGCGCCCTGCGCATTCAGAGCATTCCCACCTTGCTTGCCTTCCGGCAGGGCAAGGAAACCGCTCGTCAGAGCGGGATGCTCAACTACACACAGCTGGGCTCCTGGGTGCAGAACAAGGTCGCTCAAACTTAATGGGACGGATCTCCCGGAGTTTTCGGTACATTGAACCCTGCTGATGGACAGGCGCCGGCTCTATAATGATGACAGAAGGACTTCCTGCGGGTGACCCCCCCGACCGCACGAGGTCCTTTTTTATTTGCTGGGCAAGAACTCTGGAGGCTCGGGATTTTCCCAGGCGGCCGCCCAGGCTGCGCGCCAGATCCTTTGGAGCCGCTTGAAAATACCCACCAGCGGTCGCTCCGAGAAGCGTTGCACGAGCGCCTCGGCCACCTCGGCGTCCCCACGATACTCGCCCCGGCAGCGTAGTTGCTCGCGGTGATAGGTCAGCCACAGATAGAGTTCCGGGTCGGAGCGTCGGGGAAATTCCTGGTGGACTCCTTGCTGCTGCATGACCTCCAGGAGAGGTCGGTAGATCAAGTCGTGCCAACTGGCCGCTGATTCGACCAAACTGAAGTCCCGGGCATAGCTGTTGCCCAGGTAGTAGCGATGAACCTCGATATGTTCACTGATCACGGCATAAAGCTCCGGAGGGAGCTGGCTGAAATCACTGCCGGGAGCATGCTCATCCAGATTGGTTTCTTGGAGAAAGTGGCTCAGTTGTGCCCGGCGGAGCACCTCGTCGTGGCCCAGCTCGGCGGTGATGGGGGCGCGCACGGTGACCTGGGTCACCAGAGCTTGAATGGTTTCCTGGCCGCGACTCAGCGCCACCGCCACGCGATGATGCCCATCGCGAATGAAGTAGACCTGGTCGACCTGAAAAACCTGGATCGGTCGAGACAGGTCGATTTCCGGACTGTGCAACAGGTGCCGTAGTTTTTGGAGTAGATGGGCTTGAGGGCGGAAAGCGCGCGAGAAATCATGGGAGCGGCCTTCGCTTCCCACAACCGAGGCCAGCGGAATCGTCTGCAACCCGCTGAAGGCATAGGAGCGGCTGCGCAAGGCCGCCTGGACCTCGTCAAAACTTAGTAGGGACTCATCCCGTGCACGATGGCGAAACATAACGTATTACTGGTCTTGTGGATCTTTCGCCTGAAATAAACCTGAAAGCGGTGGCAAACGGATTACAAATGTGGGGAAAGGCGGGCTCGGGCCCCCGCTTCGTCGAGGCGTTCCAGAGCCGCGCGGTAGCGGGCCGGGTCGCTGTCGAGGCGAGCCAGTTCCGCCTGAATCAGTCCGTCTTCCAAAGGCAACTGCCAGCGCCGGGCGCTTCCCAGGGCCTGGCGCAGTAGCACGCGCCGGTTCTCTCCCTCGCTCTGCAGCGCTTCCAGGCGAAGAGCGGCACACTCAAAGCTGGGGAAGGTATCGCGGGCGGCCACCTTCAGATTGCGCAGAGCCCTTTGCGAGTCGGGTTGGCAGTCCGCCTCGAGAAGTCTTCTCTCGGCCAGGTCCACCACGTCGCCCGAAAAATTCTCAATCGTGTTTTGGCAAAGCTCGAGGACCTTCCAGGGCTCTCCTCTGCGCCAGGCCGTATAGGCCTCGGCCAGTTGTTGTTGACCTCGCAGGAAACCGCTTGCTCCTGGTTGGCCCGTTCGTTCCTCGAGAGGACTGCCGGCCAGAGCCGCCAGGATGGTTTGCTGCGCTTGCACCCACTCACGCTCGTGAGCGTTGTCGGTTTCGTCCACGATCCAGATGGCTTCCGCGTAGGCCTGCTGACTGTGCAGCAATCGCCCGGCCAGCCGATGATAGAGTCCGAGCAGGTGGCAACTGTGCAGGGTCAGAGCGGAGTCGCCCAGCTGCTGGTTTAGCTGATGGGTCGCTTCCACCAGCGGCCCGACCTGGGGGTGGCCGAGCTGGAGCAGGTGATAACAGCCATCGAGCATCAGGGCCGCCTGGTTCAGAGAGGCGGGCATACCCAGGGCCATGTCCATGCCTCTTTCCAGGTGGCGTCGGGCCCGTCCCCAAAAGAGCCGCGGCCCCAGCAAGTAGCAAGCGCCCAGAGTGATCTCGCGCAGGGCCCGCGCCTCGAAATCGCTGGAGCGCCGGGCGGCCCGCTGGAGCAGAATGCCCACATAGTCTTGCCGCCAGGCGGGAGGCCGACAGTAGAACAGACTGCGTGTGAGCAGAGATTCAATCTTGGCGCGTTCCCGATTGGAACCGACCCGGGCGGTCGCCAGCCAGCCCTTCAGGCTTTGAGACGAAAGGCACAGGCCTTCCAGGCGAGCCGCCTTTAGAATGGCCGAGTGAGCTGCTTGCAGGTCGCCGGAGCGCCAGTGGCAGCGGGAAATCTTACGCCACAGTCGAGCTTCAGGACGATGCTGATTCAGGCGCTGGTAGACTTCGCCGGCGGCTGGACTCTGGACATGGTAGAGAGCGTCCGCGCGCCGTTCTTCCAGCTCGTAGGAGAGTGGGCGTCCCGTGATTTGCTGGATTTGCTCCAGCAGGGCCAACGCCCGAGCGTGGTTGCGGGCTTCCAGGTGGCGCCGGGCGGCAACCTCCAGAGGCGCGGCCGCGCGCTGCGGAGATTCGGCTTGAATCCAGTGGTAAGCCACCCGCTCGGCCTGGGCATCTCCAGAACGTCCCAGGCTCAAAGCCAGCTGAGTATGCCAACCGCGCAAGCTGGCCTTGGGCAGATGGCCTTCCAGGAAGGCCCGCAGGTGGGGGGCCATCCTGTAGGTTCCAGGCCCGTTTTCGCTCAGCATCTGCAGGCGCAGCAGGCTGTCGAGAGCGCCGAGCAGGTCGTGTAGAGGTTCACCGGTGGCCGCGTGCAGATCTTCAAAGGTGATGCGACCGCGAGCGCAGGCGATGAGGAACAAGAGCTCCACCTGGAGCGGGGAAAGCCTGGCCAGTCGTCGCTGCAAAAGTTCCTGAAGTCCAAGGTTGCTCAAGTCGTCCGCGAAGACCAGTCCTCGCTGACGAAACAACCGCTTCTCCTGGCTGAGAGTCTTGAGCAACTCGTGGACCAGCAGCGGATTGCCTCCACTCTGGCGACGCAGGCAGCTGGCCAGTTCCGGCTCCAGGCTTCCTCCCACGCAGGCACTGGCCATTGCTTCCAGGTCGACTTCCGCCAGACTCTCGACGGGCAGAACCTCGGCCGTCAGGCCCAACGACCACCAAAAGCGGTCTTCGGCGGTGCACAGCAGGCGCGGCAGCAGGCCCCGTTGCGAGAGGACAAAACGCAACAGCTCCAGGTCTTCTTCGGCAAACTGGTCCAGGTCTTCGAGCAGCAGCCAGCCGCCCGCCATGGTGGAGCGGAGCACGCGCACTACGGCCAGAAAGAGCTCCAGTCGATTGCCGCCTCGAGCCACGCCCAGGCGGGGGACGAGACTGGCCAGCGTGGGAGCGAGAGCCTGCAAGCCGGCCGGCAGAGTCTTGCCCAGCAGCTTGTTGAGTAGCTTGGCCCAGGGCTCGAAGGGAGTCTGGCGCGGGCCCGCGGGTCGCAGCCGGTGGCACACTACTTTCTGCTCGCGGAGGGGTCGCTCCAGAGCGTCCAGCAGGCGAGATTTGCCCACCCCGGCCGCGCCTACCAGGGCAACCAATCGATGCTTCTGTTGCATCGCCACATCGGCGCGGGCCAGCAGGGCGGCCCGTCCACTGAGGGGCGGTGAGAGCAGGCAAAGGACCAGTTCCTTTTCCCCTCCCGGGGCGGTTCCGTTCGAAAAAAGCCGCCGCCACTGCTGCAAAGCCTGGACGGCCGAGGCAGGCCGATGGCTGCGGTCCTTGCTGAGCAAGCCGGCGAGCCAGTCCTCCACCCCCTGCGGCACAGGTCCGAGCGTCTTCAGGCGGGGAGGTGGCTGCTGGAGGATGTTTTGCAGAAGAGCCATCAGTTCGACCTGTGGAAAAGGCAGACGGCCACTCAGCATCTCGTAGACCAGCACTCCCAGACTGTAGAGGTCGCTGCGAACGTCCAGTTCCACCTCCTGGAGAACCTCAGGGGAAATATAATGGGGAGTTCCGACCAGAGTGCCTTTGTCCGTCAGGCGGCTGACGTGATGTTGGCCCGCCAGTCCGAGGTCGATGAGCTTGATCTCTCCCTGGTCATTGACCAGAATGTTTTGTGGCTTGAGGTCCCGATGGATGACTCCCTGCTGATGGAGGTAATCCAAACCCTCCAGCAGGCCCTCTACGATTTTGCGGACCCGTTCCAGCCAACCGTCCCAGGGCATGGATTGGCGCAATCGGGGAAGAAAAACGTCCAGCGTTTCGCCTGCCACAAACTCCATCGTGTAATAACAACCGGACTCTTGATCGAGAAGCTGGAAAACCTGCAGGAACATCGGATGTTGCAGGCTTTGGCAAAGGTGAAACTCTCGTCCAAAACGCGCCCTCTCGAGCGCGCCGGTGAGGTGGGGATGGAGTTGCTTGAGGGCCTGTACTTCCCCGCTGGGAAGATGGCGAACTCTATAAACGGTGGCCGTTCCGCCCGTGCCCAGTAGGTCGAGAATGCGATAATCCGGCCCGATCACGCAGGCTCCTTCGACCTCCCGCGCATTTGTCTTACCGGCCGAACATGGGGTATACTTGTTAGTCTGTGAGTGGTAAGACGGGGGCGTCGTGCCGAGGAATTACTCTGGCGGAAGTCATGCTGGCAGTGGGTCTACTGGGGTTGATCCTGCTGTCGGTGATTGCGCTTTTCCATAGCTTGCTCGCTTCAAGCTCCAAGAGCAACGATATGACGGTGGCGACCGTCATCGCCCAACAGCGCTTGAATGAGTTGGTGACGCAGCAGCCTGCCTATCAGAATGTCTACCATCAGGATTTCCCCACCGACGTTCTTGGCCAGACCGTTTACGCCCACGACAGTCAGAGCAGTTCGACCTTTTATTCCAAGGCGACCCCGGAACTGCTCAAGGACGAAAGCGGGTTCGGCCGGACCTATTATCTCGAGGTTCAAGTCTACTGGAACGCCAGCGAGTCGGGCCAACCCTCGGCCAATCGTCACCAGCAGGGAGCCCAATCGGTGAAAGCCGGGCGGGTCGTTTACGTGCCTACTTCATGAAGCGCGGCTTTTCTTTGCTGGAGCTTTGCGTCTCGATGAGCATCCTGAGTTTTGTGCTGCTGGGCATCTTCGGAGTCTTCGAACTGGGCCAGAGCACTTTTCACTTCACCTCCCTCCGCCAGGGACTGCAAAGTGAGGCTCGAGTGGCCTTTTACGCCTTGGGCAACGACCTGCGCCACAGCTCCTTTGTGACCGTTTCCACCATCCCGCGAACCGTCAGCGTGGTTTTGCCGCGCCAGGAAAACCGGGGAAGCCAGACGCTGGACCGAGACGGCCTGTGCGCCGCCGGGGTGCAAAACTGGGAGTCTTCCACGGCCGTCGACCTCAACAGCGGCTTTCCCAACTTTGATTGTTTTGTGGTCTACTACGGAACCAGCGAACCCGAGGGGCGTCTGATCCGCCAGGTGGTGACCCCTCCGTTGGTGGGTCCCTATCCGAACGCTCAGTTTACCTTGGCCAACTCGATGCACGACAACCCGCTGGCCAATTCCAGTCGGGTCGGTGTCACCCGAACTCTAAGCAAGCGTTTGTTGTCCTTCCAGGCTCGTAGGAACAACTCCACTCGCCTGGTCGAAGTGACCATGCGCTTTCGGGGGACGGGCGGAAGCAAACCGGGAACTAGCGCTCGAGCCGACGAAACCTTTGAGTTGACTCTCAAGACCTATCCCGAGAATACATACCCGAAAGTGTAGGAGGCCGGAGATGCGCAGAAAACCGAGACGCGGAATTGCCCTCTTCATCGTGTTGCTGGTGATGTTCGTGCTGCTCACCTTGCTGGGTGGGTTCGTGCGCGTGAACAGCACCAATCTCCATCTCCTGGGCCTGGGGCTGACCCGGGTGCAGGCGGAGGAAGCTTGCAATAGCGCCGTCCAGTATGCCTGGATGCGGCTCGACCGGGAAGCGGAGTGGGCGACGCCGGGTTACTTCTCCTCTCACAATCCTGTGGAGAACTGGGGCACTCGCCTGGAGTGTCTGGGCTCCGGCACCACCGTGACCGGCAAGGTCAAAGGCACCGACATGACCTTTACCATCCGCGTTTTCAACAATCTGGCCAACGCCAGTTCCGACACCCTCAACGGTGTGCCCAAGTATGCCGTCCGCATGAGCGTGGACGGCCAGTGCAACGGTGCTCGTAAACACATGGACGTGGTCTTGCGCAAGCGGGCTTTTGTGGATTCGTCGGCGGTGGCGCAACTGCGCATGGCCGTGACCAATTCTCAGGAAATGAAGTGGAATATCGACTCCACCGACCGGCAGTTGAACATGGTTCGCTCCAACGGAACCCTGGTCGGACCGAATCCCGGCCTGGGCGGCGGCGCTACCCAGATTCAGTTCGTCAAGCCGGTAGGTACCCCCGCGGCTGCCCAGGGACCGTTCGGCTCGGCCTGGGCCAGCGATGAAATCACTGTGGGAACCACCGCCCTTTCCGGCAATACGGCCGCTACCGCCGCGGCCGGAGCCAACTCCAAAGGCCAGTTTGTCCCCAAGACCGGCGGTACCTACCAAATTCCCGACTTGAAGCCGGACGATTTGGCCGGGCCGACCACGGAACGAACCTTGCCGGGCGGCACCTACTCGTTTCTCATCGCCGGCACCGACGTGGCGGCCATCCCGGACCAGCCGGCGGTAGCAGAGATCCCCGCCGTGGAGGCTCAGCCCGCGGTGGGTGTCGAGGGAGAGCCGGGTTACGTCCCGGCGGTGGAGGCGACCCCGGCCGTCCCCGGGCACGCCGCCATTACCGGGTCGGCGGCCTTCACGCAGTGGAATCAGTCGCTGGTTTACACCGACTCGACCGGCCATACCCAGGTGCTGGCCTCGGTTCCTTCTGGTGAGGGACACGGCCAGGATTATACGCCCGTGCCGCTGACCACCGACGTGTGGGTGCCGCTGGCCTTGAATCCGACCACCGGGGCCCGAGACGACCGCTCCATTCTGGCCAACCTGAAGACTTGCCAGATTGTGGTAGCGCCCGGGATCAAGGCGGTGGTGCCGACCGGCAACTTGACCGTGACCGGACAACTCGGTTCCGGAAACCTGGCCCTGGGCACCAAAGTGGACGGTGCCGATCAGGAACAGCACAACGACCGTCGCGGCCATCGCCGGCGCGGCGATTATGACGACGACCACCCCAGGCCCGAAGCTCTGGCCGAGCCTTCCAGTTTGGAAGCCAAAGAGGGCAGCATCAGCATTTACGGCGCGGCCACGGGTTGGGGGGCGCTGGTCTCGCACGAGAAAAACATCACGCTGCGCATGCGCAACTCGCTGGCCACCGACCCGGACGGGGGCGTCGCCATCTACGCAGGCGGCAACGTCACCATGCTTTCCGGCCAGCAGTCCTACGGAGTGGAGGCCACCGATGCCACCTTCCTGGGGCTGATTTACGCCAAGGGCAACTTTTTGACCCTGGCCAACCAGCAGAACCTGAACATCGAGGGAGCCCTGGTCAGCAAGGGAGCCATCGATATCAACAACGCCAAAAACGTCAACTTCAAATACAACCCTGACTATCTTTTCGATATCATCGACCGCACCTCGCAGACCTCAGCCACTCGTCTCGAGCAGGTTTCCCTCTCCATTCGCTGAGAGAAAGTCCGAGAAGCTGCGGGTCGACTCCAGGTGAAACTCCGGAATCTGCTGCAGCATGGTGGGTTTGAGTCGATATTGCTCGCACACCAGCGAGACTCGGGGAGTCCGAGAGTTGCCGCTCCAGGGCTTCACCTCGTGGTAGAGCCAGCCGGGAAATTCCACCATGCAGTTGACCTCGGGACGGAAGCGGGCTTTGACCAGGGCATTGCGGTGAAAGACCAGGTCGCCTCCCTCCAGATTTTCCGGTAGGGTCAGGTAGAGCACCGAAACTCGATGGGGGAAGGGCACTTTGACCCCCGAGGGTAGAAATGACATCAGGGTTTTGTCGGCGTGGGGCGCCACCGCGGCCCCCTGATGGATGACCAGCGGATTGACCAGAAAGGCCTGACAGTCTCGACGCAGCATCTTTTCGAAATAGCTTCGGGCGCTGGGAAGCATCAGCAAGAAGCGTTCCACCTGACTCCTCTGGAAGAGCACCGAGAAGCCATAGGTCTGCTCGAACCCGTGGTCCAGGTCGCTGGCGGCCAGGTAGGGAGAGGTAAGCACGGCCTGAGCCAGGCGCTCCAGGTCGCTGGCTTCGAGCATCTGGCGGCGCACCCGGTAGGGCACCAGCAGCGAGAACATGGAGAGGCGCTTTTGCCGCCGGCCGGGAAGGTCCCCCGCCATGAAGGCTCGATTTCTTTTCCTCCTCCTGGTCAGCTCCGGACTCTCGGCGGCCGACGAACCCCTGCTGGTTCAGCCCTATGTGCAGAACCCGACCCCCAACGCCATGAGCGTTCTCTGGCTGTCGCGCAGCCCGGCTACGGCGCGCCTGCGCTGTTGGCAGGGAGACAAGCTGGTGGCCGAGCGGGAAGTGGGAGGACACGTCGAGGCCACCAGCCTGCGCTACAGCCCCTGGGAGACCAAAGAATTCGGTGCGAACCAGCCTGGCTATCAAAGGGAAGTCCGCCTCACCGGGCTGGCCCCGGGCGTCGACTATCGCTACGAGGTTGAGCAGGATGGCCAGAGCTGGCCGGGAGAGTTCCGCACCGCGCCGTCCGAAGAGCGCAACATTCGTTTCGTCGCTTACTCCGACAGTGAGACCGAGCCGGAAAGCCGAGGCGCGAAAGTGCACTGGGAGGACCCTGCTCATCCCCGCCAGCCGCGCAACTATCTGGTCGACCAGGACACCGGCTATCGTGCCAACCTGGCCGAGATCGAGAAGAATCGACCGGACTTTGTGGTGATCCCCGGCGATCTGGTGGAGACCGGTGGAGAGCAGCGCGACTGGGACGAGTTCTGGCTGTGCAATCGGCAGTTGAGTCGCTCCATACCCATTGTGGGCGTGCTGGGCAACCACGAATATTACGGGGGGCCCAACGACGGCCGCTATGAGGAGCACAGCAGCGAGCGAGCGGTGGCCAAGTTTCTCACCTATTTCCGAGCACCCGGCAATGGGCAGCCGCTCAAACGAGAACAGGGCCGCTACTTCGCCATGGACTACGGTCCGATTACGCTGATCGCCGTCGATGGCTGCAATGGCCTGGCTCATCAGACCGACCAGGATTCCAACTGGCACCTGGGCAGTGACTTGCGCCCCAAGGGTGATTTTAACCCCGGTTCGCAGCAATATGCCTGGCTGGAACAGCAGTTGCGCCGAGCCCAGAAGCGCTCGCGTTTCACCTTTGTGGCTTTCCATCACTGCCCCTATTCCAGCGGACTGCACGCCTTCGCCCCGGGCCAGGGAGAAGGCAAGGATCGCCAGTCCGGTCGGCCCCTGCAGGTTTTGACGCCGCTTTTTCTGCGCTACGGTGTGGACGCGCTGCTCAACGGCCACGACGAAATGATGGAGCGTTCCGAGGTGACCGGCACGGAAGTGCGACCGGATGGTTCGACCCGCCCGCACACGCTGCAAGTCTATGATGTCGGTATCGGAGGGGACGGCTTGCGCGGGCCCGAGATTGCCAACCCCAAGCGGAAGTTTCTGGCTCACACCGATTGCCCGGAGGTCTGGAAAGACGGGGTGCTGGTGGAGGGCGGCAAGCACTACGGACACTTGCAGGTCGATGTGGAGAAGAGCGACGGCAAGTGGCAGGCTCGCTTTACTCCGATTTATCTGCTGCCGGTGATGGATGCTCAGGGTCGCTTGCAGCGTTTTGAGCGTCGACAATATCCCGACATGATGGTTCTTCAAGAGGGGGACTAGCGCCGCTCGCGTATCATTGCCCCGTGCGCCGTTGGTTGTCCGAGTTCTGGGAAGTGGCCCCTCTGGGGCTGAGCTTTGGGTGTGCGCTCGGCTGTTACTGGATGCTGCGCACCATGAAGAACGCCCTCTTTATGGAGTTGGTGGGTCCAGCCTATCTGCCTCACGCCAAGCTGGCTTCCATGGTGTTCTTGCTGGTCACCCTGGTGCTCTACGGGAAGGGCGTCGACTGGCTGGGCAAGCGTCGCCTGTTGGCCGTCCTCTACGCTGCCTACGCGGTCCTTTTCGCCGTGCTGACCTACTTCTTTCAGCAGGGGGTGGCCAGTCATCATCTGACCCTGGGCTGGGGATTTTATCTCAGCATCGAGTCTTTTGGCTCGCTGGGGATCTCCCATCTCTGGTCCCTGGCCGTCAACGCCACCACCGATGCGGAGGTGGCCGCCCGGCGCTTTCCTCTGCTGGCGGTAGGGGGGCAGATCGGAGCCTGCACCTGCACGTTCTTGTTGGCGCGCACCGCCGAGCACGGTCAGATGGTTCCCCTGCTCTACCTGGCGGTGGTGCTGCTGGCTCTGGCGCCCGTGCTGACCTTTCACTGGCTGCAGAAGAACAACATTCCCGATGACGTTCACCATACGGTGGAGAGCGGGGAGGAGCCCAAGGCCCACACCGGCCTCTGGGAAGGCCTGCGCCTGGTGATGACCAGACCCTACCTGGTGGCCATTCTTTGGAGTGTGGTGGCCTACGAACTGGTGGGAACCTACCTGGACTATCAAATGAATTCCAAGGCTCACGAAACGCTGGTGACCCTGGAAAAGGTGACCGCCTTCCTGGCCACCTATGGCTTCGCGGCCAACTTCATTTCTCTGATTTTCGCCCTGACCGGCACCACCTGGCTGGTCAAGAACTGGGGCCTGTCCCGCTGTCTGATTATCTATCCCATCGTGTTATGCTTCTTGGTGCTGGGAGCGGCCTGCTCGCCCACCCTGTGGGTGCTCTTCGGCTGTCAGATCGCGCTCAAAGGGGCCGCCTACGGTTTCAACAAGCCCTGCCTGGAGCTGGTTTACGTACCCACCAGCGATGACATTCAGTTCAAAGCCAAGAGCTGGATCGACACGGCCGGTAGTCGCGGAGGGAAAGCTCTGGGCTCGGTCATGAACGCCAACTTGTTGCGCTACGCACCGGGCTGGCTGGTCTGGGGGGGAGCCTCCGTCTGTATGGTGTTCCTGGTCATCTGGATGCCGGTCTCCCGTTATCTGGGGGCCCGCTACGAGAAGCTTTTGGCCGACGGCGAGAAGCTCAGTTAATAAAAAAAGCCCCGGCCGAGGCCGGGGCTTTTTTTATGCTCTAGGAGCGGGCCATACGGCTTTCTTCGACCTGAGCGAAGGATTTTTCGATGATGGCCAGTGCGTCGTTCATTTGCTGCTCGGTGATGACCAGCGGGGGAGCGAAGCGAATGATGTTGTCGTGGGTGGGCTTGGCCAGCAGGCCGTTGTTTTTCAGGGTCACGCAGATGTCCCAGGCGTTGGCGCCCGCATCGTGGTCGATGACGATGGCGTTGAGCAAGCCCTTGCCGCGCACTTCACTGATCCACTTATAGTTCATCTTGCGCAAGCCGGAGCGCAGGATCTCGCCCATCTTGGCGGCATTCTCGTCCAGCTTCTCGTCTTTGAGCACCTGCAGCGACTCGATGGCCACAGCGCAAGCCAGCGGGTTACCGCCGTAGGTTGAACCGTGCTCGCCGGGCTTGATGCCCAGGATGACTTCGTCGTCGGCCAGCACGGCCGAGACCGGCAATACGCCGCCGGAGAGTGCCTTGCCCAGAATCAGCAGGTCAGGACGCACGCCTTCGTGGTCGCAACAGAGCATTTTGCCGGTGCGACAGAGTCCGGTCTGGATTTCGTCGGCGATGAAGAGCACCTTGTTCTTGGTGCACAGCTCGCGAACACCCTTGAGGTAGCCGTCGTCCGGCACGAATACGCCGGCTTCGCCCTGGATCGGCTCCACCATGAAGGCGCAAACGTTGGGATTCTGCAGAGCCTTCTCGAGGGCCGGCAGATCGTTATAGGGGATGATGTCGAAGCCCGGCATGTAGGGACCGAAGCCGTCATGGCAGTCAGGGTCGGTCGAAGCCGAGATGGCGGCCAGGGTGCGGCCCCAGAAGTTACCGGAAACGAAAACCACGCGAGCCTGACCGTCCGGGATGCCCTTGTGCAGGTAGCCCCAGCGGCGGGCCAGCTTGAGGGCGGTCTCGCCACCCTCCACGCCCGTGTTCATGGGCAGAACGCGCTGGTATCCGAAGTATTCGGTGATGTATTTGCAGTAGACGCCCAGGTTGTCGCTGTGGAAAGCGCGCGAGGTGAGGGTCAGCTTGGAGGCCTGGTCGACCAGCGCTTTGATGATGCGCGGGTGGCAGTGCCCCTGGTTGACGGCCGAGTAGGCCGACAAGAAGTCGATGTAGCGCTCGCCCTCGGGGCTGAACATGTAGATGCCTTCGCCCTTGGCGAGAACGACCGGAAGCGGATGGTAGTTGTGGGAGCCGTGGTGCTCCTCGAGGTCCATAGCCGCTTGCGAGTTGGTGGAATGGTATTGCACGGGAATCTCCTTGAAAAAACGTTGTGCGCCTGAATTGGTGCCCTCGCAGGTCAATCCCTGCCGAACAGTTCGCGCAGACGGGCCCGTTGATCCGGGTCTCCGAGGATCATCAGGCGGTCGCCGTGCTGCAAGATCTCTTGAGGTCCGGGATTCACCATGGTGTTCTCGTCACGCACGATGGCCAGCACCGTGCAACCAGTCAGACCGCGCACATTGATTTCGGCGATGGACTGGCCATCCCAGGCCTCGTTCTCGAGCGCGAACATTTCCGACTGACTTTTACGCAGGGTATTGCGCAGGCGCAACAGTTGCTCGTCGGTTCCTTCCGGATAAAGGGCATCGTAGTGATGGCGCCGGATCTGGTCGATGAATTTGTTGGTTTCCAGGTCGGAGAGGCCAAGCTGGTCCAGACACTGGTGGACCATCTCGAGAGCGCCTTCCATTTCGGCCACCACCACCCGGCTGACGCCCATCTCGCAAAGCTTCTCCATATCGTCCCGACCGGCCGCGCGGGCCACGATGTTGGCATCTGACTTCAGGTCGTAGATGGCGTTGACGGCCAGTTCACCGGACAGGATGTCGGCGAAGGTAAGGATGATGTTGCGGCAGTGGTGGATGTTGGCAGCCTCCAGCACCGGCACGGCGAACGAGTCTCCGAAGAGTACCTGATGGCCGTCTTTCTCGGCGCGTCGCAGCGCCTTTTCATCGATCTCGGTGATGACGAAGGGCATCTCCATGGCCAGCAAAGTAGCCGCCACCACTTTGCCCACGCGGCCGTAACCGCACACGATGGTATGGTTGGTCAGGGTGGTGGCGACGTTTGGCTTGAGAGTATCCACGGTCTTGGGGCGCAGTTTGCGCCACAGCATGTAGATGGGCTGGGTCCAGGGAGCCACCAACGGAGTCAGCGTCATACTCACGGCCGCGATGGTGATCAAGACTTTGTAGACCGATTCGGGAATGCTGTGGGCCACCATGCCCAGGCGGGCGATGACGAAGGCCAGTTCGCCCATCTGTCCCAGGTAGAGGGCGCAGGCCCAGGGGACCACGTTGGCATAGCCAAAGGCGCGCACGATGGCGGCTAAAATCATGCCTTTTCCGAACCAGGCGGCGGCGATCAGGGGAATCAAGAAGGCCGCGTTGGCCACGACCCAGCGCGGATCGATGAGCATACCCACGGAAGCGAAAAAGATCAGGGTGAAGAGGTCGCGCAGCGGACCCACATCCGAAAGAGCCTGGTGGGCATAATCGGACTCGGCCAGCACCAGGCCGGCCAGAAAGGCTCCGAAGGCTAGCGACAGACCCAACAGACTGGCCGAGTAGCCGATTCCTAGACCAAACGCCAGCACGCTGAGGGCAAACAGCTCTCGATTTTTCTGGCGGGCCAGCAGGCGCATGGCCGGGGGCAACATGACTTTGCCGAACCAGAGCCAGAAGGCCACAAAGAGTACGCCGATGATCAGGGTTTTGCCCAGCGCTCCGTAAGAACTGTCGGCTTTTCCCAGCTGCGGCAAGATGAGCAGCAGCGGCACGGAACAGAGATCCTGGACGACCAGAATACCGATCATGACGCCTGCCGAGAGAGTATTCTGCACTCCGTTTTGGTTCAAGCAGCGCAGCACCACGGCTGTCGAAGACAGCGAGAGCAGCGCCCCCAGCCAGACCCCTTGCAGCATCGGCCAACCACAAGCCTTGGAAATCAGAGTTCCCCAACCAATGGTCAGCAGAACTTGCAGCGGAGTGCCCAGCAAGGCCACTTTTCCCACCTGCGAAAGTTTTGGGAGTGGAAACTCCAGACCGACCGTGAAAAGCAGCAGGGCTACTCCTACGTCCGCCAACATTTCGACTTCCTCGTGGGCAGCCACATGGGGCCCCCAGGTATGCGGACTCAGGGCCACGCCCGCCGCAATGTATCCAAGCACCATCGGCAACCGCACGAAGTGGCACAACAAGCCGGCCAGCCAGGCCGCCAGCACGATCAAACAAAGGTCTCCAGCCAATCCCATCTGTTTGCCTTGTGTTACCGGGCCGCGTTTTCCTGGTTGCGCAAAATGTTCACAAACTGCTTGCCTGGGGGCCGCCCCCTGTTGACGACCCGGTAACAATCGTCGGGATAAATTATCCGGCGCGAGATCGGAAGAGGATATCCTCAGAAACATGATTCGATTTCCTTCCATCAGCCTCACCGCACCCCAGTTGCACGGACGCGAAGAGCAGCGTGACAAGGGCAAGACGCGTCCGGCCGACCGCCTCTCTTTGGGAGCCGAGGTGCGTGAAAGCGCTCACACCGACAACAGCGGCTTTTTGAAGGCACTGAAGAAGAGCTTTCGGTTGGAAAAGAAGAAAAAGCGGAGAGAATTGACGGACCCGCCCGGTCTCAAAGGGTTGCTGGAAACGCGCAAGGATATCAAACGCTCTGACCTGCTCGGGCGCGACTCGCAACCGTTGACCTGCTGGACCCAGGACCACTTTCGTCTGTTGGCTGAGAACCCGTTGCTTCGGCCGGCCGACCTCAAGGACGTCGACACTCACCAGCTCAAGGTGATCCGCGCACGTCCCGAGCTTCACCCCCAAGAACTGCCCAACATGGACCGTCAGATTTCCGATGTGCTTGGTCCGCTACTGGGTCAGCGTGGCGCCAGCCACTACATGCCGCTGGTCCGAGACAACTGCTTTGAGCTGCTCACCAAGCGCGGCGATCTGCGTCCCGAGATGATCGTCGACCTGATGCGAAAGATGGCTCTGGCCACCGCCGGTCCCTCCCAGGGCGAAGGTCCCGACATGTTTCTCAAGGCCACCGAAACCATGGTGCGGCGTCCCGATCTAGGTCCTGAGCAGCTGGCCAAGGTCGCCCAGGAAATGCGCGAGCGAGTCTTTTACGATGGCCCCGCCGGACAGACGCAAGACGCCTTCGGGCGCAGCATGGATTTGCTACAGACCAGGAACGGCCTGGACGCCGAGCGGATCTCCGAGCAAATGCACGATATGGGTGATGAGAGGGCCCGCCAGGCCGGTCCACAACGTCGTGCCCGCGTGTTGCACAAGCGTCTGCGCCGCCTGAGCGCCGCCTGAACCGGGGCCTATCGGGCCTGGCGTAGCATCCGTTCCAGGATGGTAACGATGGCCTGTCCGGTCATCTCCACCGGTTCAATCTCGTAGCCGGTCAGCAAGCGGATCTGGTGCAGGGCCAGGGGATCCTTGACGTTGCTCATGCCTACCCGCAAGAGAAGCTTCTGGGGCAGCACCTCGAACTGAGTGAGAACCGGAAGCAAGCGGTCCAGTCGGAAAAAGGTCGGTAAGATGGCCATCTGACGCCACAGGTCTTCTTCCGCGCCACCGACCTTCTCGCGCAGGGCGGCCGCGATTTCTTCCTCCTCGGCCTGGAAAGGCTGCACCGACAGACCGGTGATTTCACTGACTTCCTGGCGCGTCCGCCAGTCCGATGGGTCCGCCATGGCCAGTAGAATCGACATTTCAAAAGGCTCGATGTTCTGGGACCGCAAGAGTGGCAACAGATGGCGGTAGTCCTCGTCACTCAACAGGTCCTCCCACCGGGGCGCCTGTTCAAAGCGGCATGAACTGGGAAACTCCTCGGGTAGAACCAATGCCGGACGAACGTCCCAGCCAGTAATTTCGCAGATCTCGTCCAGCACCGCCTCGTTTTCCCAATTGTCCATCGTGACTTGCAGCGACAATCCGGCGGGATAGCAGCGAAAGCGTTGGGCCACGGGCGTCATGTTCAACTTGACCTGCTGGAGGCTGTGGCGCATCAAGTTCAGACGTCGCTCCTGAGGGAGTCCCTCCCACAAGGTGGTGCTGTCCGGAACCCAGAGCGAACCTGGTTCGGCCGAGACCTGGGCCACCAATCGGTTGAGCATGGGGCGCACCAGTTCCGACACGATATCGAGGCGCCCCATCTCGGTAGGCACGATTTCAAGTCCACTGATAAAGCTTAGCTTTTGGATCAGCGCGCTATCCTTCGGGTCATCCATAGCACAGCACAGACAAAGCTGCAGGGGAGTCGCGTTATACTGATGTAACAACGGGTGAAGCGCCAGGATTAAAGAATCTGGAACGCGCCCAAACTTCCTACGTTCTTTCGGCTCCGACGGGCCGACAGAATCCTCTCGGCTACTCATAAAAGAGTATTTGGCCGACTTCTCCCAGAGCCCCTCCCCGCGATCAGAAATTTGAAAGCAGCTACTTCTCCAAGTAGCTCTGGGTGTAGCTGGGGTCGATCTTTTTCAATTTTTCGGCCCAGGGTCCGGACGGTTCCCACAGGGCGGCCCGCTGGTACAGTGACGGTTCCTGAATCCCGGAGCCGAGCGCCGTTTTCAAGGCCGTGAGCGCCTCCGCAGGGCGTTTGAGGGCATCTAAGGCAATCGCCTTGAGCTCGTAGAGTCGCCAGTCCTGACGCTGCTTCTCTTCCTGTTCCAGAAGCTTCAGGGCCTCCTCGGGGTGTCCAAGGTCGAGCTCTACTCGAGCCAGGTCTCGAGCGTGGCCGTAACGGCCTTTTTGCACCTCAGGGCGCAACAGTGTCTGGGCCTGCTGCAACATCGATTTCGCCTCTTCCGTCTTGCCTTGAGCTTGCTTGATCTGGGCGACCTCGCGAAGAAGCAGCGGATGCTGGGTTTTGGCGAAAGCCGCCATGTAGAGCTTTTCAGCCTCCTGGGGTTGGCCTTGGCGAATCTTGAGTCGAGCCAGGTCCTCGAAGGTCTGGGCGTTGTCGGGGGTGGCCTCTAGCGAGGCGCGAAAGAACTGCTCCGCTTCTTCCAGCCGCCCGTGTCGGACATCGATTTCGCCAATCAAAGATCGCAACCGGGCCGAGATTTTGTTCTCCATCGGTTGCTCCTGCCCGATAGCGACTTCGAGAATCTTACGGGCTTTTTCGTCGTCGCCGGCCGCGATGTAGGCTCGTGAGACCTGCAGGGCCGAGCCCACTGTGGGCAGCTGGCGGAACAAATCCCTGCTCATTTCCAAGGCCTCGGGCGTTCTGCCGACTTCCATCAAGCTGTTAGCCAGCAGTGCCCGGGTCCCCAGGTCGCCCGGGTCTTTCTTTTCCATCGCCTGCAGAATCTTGATGGCTCCCTGAAAGTCGTGGGTGGCTTCACACAGGCTGGCTTTGATCAGCAAGCCGGCCTTGTTCTCCGGCTGCTTCTTGAGAGCCGAGTTGGCCAGCTTTTCGGCCTCGTCGAAATAGCTGACGTCGCTACTCATCTGGGCTTTGGCCAGGTAGGCCTGGGCCAGCTCGATTTGAAAGGCGGGATGTTGGCGAGCATCCTTGAGCCGCTTCTGATGGAATTTGATGGCGTTGTCCACGTTTTCGGGGGCAATGTCCTTGTACTTATACGCGTATTGGAAAGGCGTAGGGGAAGGCGTGGAAGGGGCCACCGGGGCTTTTTGACAGCCGAGCAGCGCCAGGGCGAGCACCAGGGGATGGATTTTCATGGCAGGCTGTTCGGAAGGAGCTGGAAAGCAACCTGCGCATACCCTCGGATGCGCCTACTCCTTCTGCTTTTTTGCTTGACTTGCTCCGCCTGGGCTCACGGCATCGATGACGCTCTGCTGGTCCTCAAGCAGCAAGAACAGCAGTGGACCGGCACCTGGCGCACCCCCATCAAACTTTGGGAGGGGTGTGACCAGAACAAAGATGGACAACTGAGCCGTCAGGAGATTTTGGACCATTGGGAGCGAGTCACCCGGCGGGGACTGCTGCTGCAAGGGCTACCTCCGGTCCTCGGGCAAGGAGAAATTCTGCAGGGCCCGGGCCAGCTCACGCTGCCGGTGGACTTTCGAGTTCCCCCTCAGACGAAGGTCGAGTTGGAATACCATCTCTACTTACCGCAGGTCGCCAATCAGCAGTGCCTGGCGGTCTTCACCAGCAACCTCGGGTCTTCCAGCACTTTACTGCTCACCGAGAAGTCGCCGCGTCAGAGTTTGGATTTGACTCCGGCCAGCCTTCCGGCGGCCGCCGGCCACGAGGAGGAAAGGCCCAGCACCCTGGCCGGTTTCTTTCATCTTGGCGTCAAGCATATCCTCACCGGTTGGGACCATTTGCTGTTTCTTTTTACGCTGGTCATCGTGGGGGGCAGTCTCTGGCGTTGGGTCAAGGTCATCACCGCTTTTTCCGTCTCCCATTCGATCAGTCTGGCTCTGGCCGTCTTTGGCATCGTGCATCTCTCCCCCGAGATCATTGAGCCTATCATTGCGATTTCCATCACGGTTTCGGCGGTCTTTTCCTTCCGAGGAGTGCCGACCCAGACGCTGCACGGTGGCTGGATCGTGGCCTTCGCTTTCGGTTTGATTCACGGTTTGGGCTTTGCCGGCGTGCTGGCCGAAATGCAGCTCTCCGGTCGGCAGGCGCTGGTACCATTGGTGGGCTTCAATCTAGGAGTGGAAGCCGGCCAATTGCTGGTTGCGGCCCTACTGCTTCCCGTCATCCGAATGCTTTGCTGGAACGAGAAGGGTACAGCCATCCGCCAGCTCCTGACGGCGCTGGCGGGTTTGATGGGACTCTACTGGTTCGCCTTCGGCACTCCGGCGTAGTCTCAACCGGCTTGTTCGCAAGAGCGAAGCGGGCGAACAAACGTTGGGGACCAACGGAGTCGCGTGCCCTAACGTTTGATTATCATCGATGGCGTGGCACGCGACGGAGGCTAGGATTGTCAGTGATTGTAGGTCGGTAGCTGGTCGCTCTTGCGGGCGCTGGTCGTCTTCTTCGGCGGCACGTAGTTGTTGACGACGCGCGGTCGAGGAGCTGGACCGGAGGGCACGGCCGGCGGGGGGGCTCCCGGGGCTGGTGCTCGGTAGCCACCGCTGCCATGGCCGGTGGGGTAAAGCCCTCCGTCGCCGAGACTGGGTTGTTCCACGCTTGGCGGCGGGTCGGCCGGGCCGGGGGCCGGTGCGGAGACCACCGGAGCTCCGCTTCGGCGAGCCGCGCCCGCCAGGCGGTCGTAGCCGGAGCCGGGACTGAGAGAGTGTGCTTTGCGATAGCTGCTTTCGGCCGCCGACTTGTCACCCAGGCCCTCGTAGATTCGACCTTCGTAGGCGAAAGCCGAGGCCTGCTGCTTGGAGCTACCCTTGATTCGGGAGTACATCTGAGCGGCCTGATTGCACAGCCCGATGGCCTGATTGGTCTCTCCGGCGGAATTGGCCCGCTTGGCCTGGTCAAAGAGGGCGAGCGCCCAGCGACTGGTCGCTTTGTTGTAGAAAGCACTGATCTGCTTGGTTTTGGGATAGCCCTTCAAACCGACCAGCAGGTCGCGGGCCAGTTCGGCCGACTGCTGAGCCTCCTCGTAGCGTTTGGCCGCAAAAGAAGCCTGAGCTTTTTTCCAGTAGTCCTCACCGAGCTTGGCCGAGGTCTCGCTACTGGCCACGGGGGGGGCAGCCGGTTTCTGCTTCAATTGATTGTTCTGCCAGTAGAGGTAGGCGGAAAAGACGGTCAGACTGAGCACGAGGCAGCCCAGAATGACATAAATCATTTTGTTGCTGGAGGTTCCGCCGCCGTGCTCTTCGTCTTCCCAGGGGGTGCCGAGGTCGACCGCAACCGTGTGGTCAGGTAGTTCCAGCTTCATTTCCGAGGCCGGTGGAGGGCCCAGGGAACTGGGCGCGGCGGGAGCGTCGCCACCCCCCAGCCAGCTCTCGCCGCTGCGGGCCGCGGGGGCCGCGTAGGGAGAAGGCGCGGCTGCCTGGCCGCCACCGCCATCGCCCAACCAGCCGCCGCCACCCCCGCCGGGTGCGGGTCCTGGAGGGCTGGCAGCGGGTGGAGAGCCCCAGCTGCCGGAGGCGGACGGAGGGCCGCCGAGTCCGGGTGGTCCTGCTGCAGCGGAACCACCGCCGAAGTTGCCACCGCCCAGACCTGGAGAAGCAGGAGGAGCGGCAGGAGCGCCCCAGCCACCACCGCCGCCGCCCAGAGGCGCGCTGTTGGGCGCCGCCGGAGCTCCCCAGCCGGAAGCCGCGGGGCCACCGCTCAGACCGCCCGGGGCCGGGGCCTGACCCAGGTTGCTTCCCCAGCCAGTTTGAGGCGCCGCTGGTGCTTGCAGCCGACCGGTCGCCAGGCCGTCTCCGCCCCATTGGCTGGCGGCCGGCGGCGGAACGGGTGTGGGAGCGGCAAAACTTCCCGACGACTCCCAGCCGGAGCCGAGTCCGCCGCGGCCCCCAAAACCGGTGTCTTCGGCCGGAGCCATGCGCGGAGCGCTGGCGGGAGGGCCACCCAGGGTGGGGGCGGGGGCTTGAGGTGCGCCCCAATCTCCGCCTGCTCTGGCTGCCGGAGCCTGGACCGCGGGAGCCTGGACGGGTGCGGGGGCGGCTGCGGGTTTGGCGCTGGGTCGGCTGGGCAGGGTCACTCCGGCGCTGCCGCCGATCCTCTGGGTGGCGGGCTCACTGGGAGTGCCCGCCGCCAGGCCGCCGGGCGCGGCCACGCCGGCACCCGGCCGAGAAGGAGCGCCGTTGGACTTCGCCGTGCGCAACCAACCGTTGCAGTCCGGGCAGCGGCTGTGCACCGGGCTAAAGTCTTTATTGCAGGCGGGACAATGCATGAACCGGCTCTCCTCCAGAGTAAGCTGACGTTCTACGTCGCTTTCCAGTTTCTTATCTTTCGCCTTCTGTTTCAGAATTCTTTTCGCAGAACTGGCCTGTTTTGTGGGTCTGAGGATGGTCACGGTAGCCCTGTCCCGATTCCTAAGTACATCGATTCGAAGGCATTCGGGCTGAGCGGCGAAGGCCTCGGTTGGGGGAAGTAAAGTTGCTAGAAGCAGGCTACGCCGCCGATGAGCCGGAGCGACTGAGGGCGCTTGAGGCCTATCGGCTGCTCGAGAACGTTCCGGACGCAGCTCTGGATGAGATTACCCACCTGACCCGCATGATTTGCGAAGTGCCGATCGCCTGGGTCTGCCTGGTGGATCACGATCTGCAGTGGGTGCTGGCTTCCGAAGGGCTGGAACGTCGGTCCGTGCCGCGCCCTCAAGGATACTGCGCCCACGTGATTCTGCAGAAGGACCTGGTCGTGGTGGAAGATCTGCAGCGAGATGAGCGTTTTCGGGATAATCCTGCCTTTCCCGGCTATCGCTTCTATGCGGCCATGCCCTTGATGACGGAAGAGGGTCTGGGTCTGGGGACTCTGGCCGTGCTCGACTATCTGCCGCGCAAGCTCACGGATGTGCAGTGTCTGACCCTGCGCACCCTGGCCCATCAGGTGATGTCTCGGTTTGAGTTGCTTCGCCAGAGCCGTCAGCGCGCCACCCACTACGAACGCCTGCATATGGTGTGTCAGGCCACCAATGACGCCATCTGGGACTACAACCCGGAAACTCGCTGTCTGTGGTGGAGCGAGGGCTACCAGACTCTGTTCGGTCACTCGCGCCTTTCGGACTGCATGCCGCTTTCGTCCTGGACGGACTACGTTCACCCGGAAGACCTTGCTGAGGTTCAGAGAGACTTGCGTCTGACTCTGAACAGTGCTGAGCAGACCTGGTCGAGCCATTATCGCTTCCGTCGGCTCGACGGCAGCTATGCCGAAATCTTCGATCGCGGCACGGTCCTACGCGATGCTTCCGGCGTCCCGATCCGCATGGTGGGAGCGATGCAAGACGTGACCCGGTCCGTATACGCGGAGGCCCGCTACCGACAACTTTTCGAGCATTTTCCGGACGGCATCGCGGTGTTGAACAAAGAATCGATTTATATAGACGCGAATCAGCGCCTGTGCGA
Organism: Vulcanimicrobiota bacterium; assembly: GCA_017307785.1. GTDB lineage: Bacteria > Vulcanimicrobiota > Xenobia > Xenobiales > JADMJV01 > JADMJV01. Next base: position 42,006 of record JAFKGI010000022.1, read on the forward strand.
GATGTTCGGCTATAGCAAAGAACAGTTCATCGGCTTGCATCCTCGTGAAATCATTCGGCCCGATCAGGAGCCGGGGTTATACCCGGTCATCGATGACATCCATGCCGGAGGCGCTCACAGCCAAGAATGGATCATGAAGCGTTCAGACGGGTCGCTTTTTCCCGCAGACATCAACGCCAAGATGATGGTGGACGGGACCATGTTGGCCTCCATTCGCGATGTCAGTGAGCGCCACCGGGTTCAGGCCGCTCTGCGCGTGGCGGAGGAACGCATGCGTTTCGCTCTCGACAACGCTCGGGTCGGCGTTTGGGATATGGACATCACCTCAGGCCGGACGGATTGGTCGGACTGGCTGCAAATCCAGTTCGGCTATAAGCCGGGCACCTTTCCGGGCACTTCGGACGCCTTTCTGTCCCGCGTGCATCCAGAGGACCTGGGGATGGTCGAACGCCGTTTTGAGCAGGGGGATGATTTCGGCCTGGTGATTCGCTCTCTCTGGCCCGATGGAACCACTCGCTGGATTCGGGCGGTGGGTCACGTCTATCGAGATGCCCAGGGACGTCCCAAGCGCAGCCTGGGGATTTCCCAGGACATCACCGAGCAGCGTTCCCTCGAAGAACAGGTCCAGCAATCTCAAAAGCTCGAAGCAGTGGGCCGCCTGGCCGGCGGAGTGGCCCACGACTTCAACAATCTCCTGACCATCATCCTGGGTTTTGTCGAGATGCTGCGGGCGGACCTGGACGAGGAAGACGAACGCATGGGGCACCTCAATGACATCGAGCAGGCGGCCGACAGTGCCACCTCGCTGGTGCGACAGCTGCTGGCTTTCAGTCGCAAACAGGTGATCGAGACCCGTCAACTCAATCTCAATGAGGTGCTCTCGGGTATGCGGGCGATGCTTCCCCGCCTGATTCCCGAGGATGTGATCATCGAGTTCCGCCTGTCCGAGGGGGAGGACCTCTGGGTCAAAGCCGATCGCGGTCAACTGGAGCAAGTGATCTTGAATCTGGCCGTAAACGCCCGCGACGCGATGCCGCTGGGCGGCCGCTTGATTCTGGAAGTGGCGGGGGAGGACGAGTGGGTGTTGCTGCGCGTTTGCGATACCGGCAGCGGGATACCGCCGCAGATTTTGGATCGGCTGTTTGAGCCGTTCTTTACCACCAAGGAAGTGGGACGCGGTACCGGGCTGGGCCTGGCGACCGTTCACGGGATCGTTACACAGGCTGGGGGGAAGGTTCAGGTTTGGAATCGGGCTGAGGGCGGGGCCTGCTTTGAAGCTCGTTTCCCCCGGTGCGAATATCCCAAATCCAGCCACAACGAGCCAGGGCCTGAATGAGCATCCAGCTCAGGTCCACCTCCCACCAGCGTCGCCCGTGACGGGCACTGGTGGGAAAGGCGTGATGGTTGTTGTGCCAGCCCTCGCCGAAGGTTATGAGCGCCACCCACCAGCAATTGGTGGAGCGATCTCCCGTCGAATAGGTGCGGTAGCCGAACATGTGGGCGGCCGAGTTGACCAACCAGGTGGCGTGGAAGACGGCGGCGATGCGCAGAAACATGGCCCAGATGACCCAGGGCCAACCGCCGATGCTCCAGACGAGCACGCCGCTGAGCAGGCAAAGTGGAAAGAAGATGCGATCCAGCAGCCGATAGTAGGGGTCTTCCAGGATGTCGCGGGCGAAGCGCCGGGTAAAATTTGCATCCAGGCGGCGGGGCGGCAAATGCAGCATCCAGCCCAGGTGCGCCCACCAAAAGCCTCGTGAGGCATCATGCGGATCGTCTGCCTCGTCGCTATTGGCGTGATGCAGTCGATGGATGGCCACCCAGGTGGCCGGTCCAGCCTGAGCCGAGAGCGCTCCCAGCGTGACCATAAGATAGGCCAGCCAGCGCCGGGCTTTGAAGCTGCGGTGGGTCAGGAGCCGATGATAGCCGACGGTGATTCCCAGACAATTGGCGCTATAAAGAATCAGAGCCAGCAGTGCTCCCCCTTTGGTAAAAGTGAATGGAGCCAGGGCGGCGCCGGCGTGGACCGTGGTGAGTACCGCCACGGTGCGCCAACTGTAGGGATGAGGAGGCGGTTCGACTCGAGGCGGCGTCATGGTGAGATGCGCAGGCGCAAAAAGTATTCGAACCCGGGACGACCGGTTTGGCGGGCTCTGACGATGCGCGGATGCTCTGGAGAGATTTGCGAGCGATGCTGCACGATGGCGTCCAACTTGCGCTGGAGAGTCTGGCGAATATCGACTCGAAGGTTGGCCTGGGGGCTGCCCCACAGGTAGACTTCCCGAACCTTATGCGGGGTCAGGCCGGCGGCGTGGTGGGCCGGAAAGTAATGAGGATCGCGGGCCACCGGGTAGACGGCATCCAGCACGGTCTGGCCCACGGCCCGGTGGTCGCGATGTGCGATGTGGGGACGTCCCCCCGGACGCCGGTATTCGAGCGCCTCCGGATTGTGTGTGAAGACGGCGTGGGGTTTTCGCTTGCGTAGAATGGCCACCAGTTTCTCCAGCAAATTTTGGTCCGGCTGCACCTCCCCATCGGGAAGACCCAGGAACTCGACACTTTGCACGCCCAGGATGGAGGCCGCCTTCTGCTGCTCCTGTTGGCGTGTCTGAATCAACAGGCGCGGATCCTGTGTGGCGTCGGGCGTGCCTTTGCTGCCGTCGGTCACGATCAAGTAATGAAACTCCCAGCCTTTCTCGCCCCAGGCCGCTACCGTGCCTCCGGCTCCGAATTCGGGGTCGTCAGGATGAGCTCCGATCACCAGGGCTGTTTTCACGCGCGCACGATCCAGGCGCTCCAGGGCCGCGCTTCCAGACCCTCGCGGAACTCGCGTCGTTCCACCAGAGTCCACTCCGCCAGAGCCTGTTGAAAAGGTTCCTCCAGGTCGTTACGCAGGGAGAAGGCCAGCAGGCCGGCGGGTTTCAGCAAATTTCTGAGAGCCGGTAGAGCTTCAGCGCCCAGGTGCCCCTCGGTAAAGATGCCGACCGCCGTGACGGCGTCGTTGGCCCCACGTTCCGTCGCCAACGGCTGCAGCAGGTCGTGCTGGTAAAAGTTCCGGTAGACTCCCAGTCGAGCCGCCTGCGCCAGCATTTCCGGCGAGAAATCCAAGGCGCTCACGTTCTCCCGGCCGTTCTGATGAAGAAAGGTGCCCATCAAACCGGTACCGGCGGCCACGTCCAGAATCCGTGCCTGAACCGGCAGATAGGGGAGAAGCACTGCACCGACTTTGGCGGGCTTGTCCCAACCCATTCCTTTCACCAGATCCGCTTCGTAGCTGGTGGCCCACTCCGCGTAGATCTGACGCAGTTCCTCGGGAGACTGGGCGGCGTAGACGCGATCAAGATGTTCGCTGGGCATGCGGGCTGCTTTAACCCCGACGCCAGCAATTTCCTTGCTGGGAATCGGGCGCTCCGGCGAGAAGCGGGAGGCATGCGCTGGCTGCTGATTTTGCTCCTCACCGCCTACACCTTCGAGGCTCCTCAGATCTGGACACTGGACGGAGCGAGTCTCTCCGATAGCCGACTCCAGATCGAAGAACGACTGGGAAGGTCACGAGCGGACCGACCCTTGAAGCGCAGCTTCGCCGGGGAAACTTGGGAATACCGTTACGCCAACGGCTTGAAGGTGGATTTTCGCGACCGCGACCGGGGTCGCCACGCCATGTGTCTGGTCGGTCGCAAGTTCTTTTCGCGAGGCCGCTTGATGTGTCAGGCGGGTGTGACTCGGGCTCGCTTCGTCGAGGTCATGGGCGCCGCGCCGCTGGCCGAAGACGACGACCAGGTCGTCTATTTCGACGATGGCCGTCACGCCTACCTGACCGGCTATTTTGTGGAGGGGAAAGCCCGCGAATTCGTCTTGAGTCGCTTCCGGGTCGACCAGTAGGCCTTCACGCTACCGGCTACGAAGCGGCGGCCATGGAAAAAGTGCTCGGTCGTATCTCGGTCAATCCCCGTGGATTTGGTTTTCTCAATTACGATGGCGACAAGACCGCCTTTATCGTCCCTCCCGATCTGAACCCGTTCTTGGACGGCGACATGGTCAGCGCCCGCGTGTCGGCCGCCGAGAACGGACGCTTCAACGCCAGCGATCTGGTGTTGGAGGAGCGCACCCGGGGCGAGCTTTTCGGCAGCATCGTCTTTCGCGGCCGCAAGCCCTTTCTGAAAGTAGACCGGCTGGTTTCCAACACCGACTGGCCTCTGTCCCAGAACGAACTGGAGTTGGAGGAGGGCCTCTACCTGGTGGCCGCGCTGGACGGAGCCCGGTTGGTGCCGCTGCGCATCATCGAAACCGAGGCCGACCTGGGGCTGGAGCGCTGCGGTGTGCGCCACGGCATTCGTTCCGTCTTTCCCGCCGAGGTGCTGGAGCAAGCTCGACGGGCTACTCTGACGGTGGCCTCGACGCGACGTGATCTGCGCGAGTTGCCCACGGTGACCATCGATGCTCCTTCCACCACCGACATCGATGACGCGCTCTCGGCGCTGCCGCCCGAGGCCGACGGCGCGTTGCGCGTGCTGGTTTCGATTGCGGACGTGGACGCGATGGTGCCCGAGGGTTCCGCCCTGGATCTGGAGGCCCGCCGGCGAGCGACCAGCGTTTACATGGCCGGTCGAGTCATTCCCATGCTGCCCGAGGAACTCTCCTCGGCCACCGTTTCTTTGCTGCCGGACGAAGAGCGTCTGACCCTGACGGCCGAGCTGCGAATCGACCCGGAAGGCCAGATTACGGCCGTGGACGTTTACGAAAGCGTCATTCGTTCCCACGCCCGCCTGAGCTATGAAGCCGTCAGTTCTTTCTTATTAGGAGCCGACCCCGAAGCGGTGCCGGAAGGTGTGGCGCCCACCGTGCGCCGGCTACGCACGGCCGCGGCCCGCCTCTCGTTGGTGCGCGCCGCCCGCGGTGGCGTCGAACTGGCCAGTGAGGAAGCCTACGTCTCCTTCGACCCCACCACCCGCCAGCCCACTGGCCTGGAACCGCGAGGAGAAACGATGGCTCACCGCATCGTGGAGCGCCTCATGGTGGCCGCCAACGAAGCCATAGCCGGTTGGTTGGTGGATCGGGGACTGCCGGGAATGTTCCGCGTGCATCCCGAGCCGGACAGCGAAAAGGTGCGAATGTTGGCCGATTCGGCTCGCCACTTTGGCATTGAAGCCGGCTTCGGTCCGCGTCTCAGCCCCCGCGGGCTGGCCGCCTTCGAGGGCCAGTATCGCGGCACCAGCGTGGCCCTGGCTCTGCGCACGGTGCTGGGACGCACTCTGGGACCGGCTCAGTATACTCCGGTTTCAGGGCAGCACTTCGGGCTGGGAGCGCCGCTCTATCTGCACTTCACCAGCCCTATCCGGCGCTACGCCGACCTGCTGGTGCATCGCGTCATCAAGCGTTATCTGGCCGGCGACCGCAGCCAGATTCCCCAGGACCCCGCCCTGATGGAGCTCGCCTCCCACCTCAACGCCGCCACCTGGAAAGCCAGCAAGGCCGAGAGCGAGCGCATGCGCATGCTGGTGGCGCGCATTTTCCGGGAGCGCATCGGTGAAGTGGTGGAAGGCAACGTGGTGGCCATCAAGCCGTTTGGTCTGGTACTGCAGATGAGTGGCACCGGCGCTACCGGGACCATCGCCAGTGAGTCTTTGCCCGACGGTCCCTACCGAGTGGAAAGGCACGGCCAGCAACTGGTCGGCGCGCGGGACACCTTCGCGGTGGGCGATTACCTGGAGGCCCGCGTGGTCAATACCAACGAGGATCTGGGTCGAGTGGATCTAGAGTTGGTCTAACCATTCTCGAACGGCCTCATTCCAGTCTCTAGCCGCCGGCCAGCAAATCCCCTGCTCGGGCCACCGCCTCTTCCAGGCGCTGCGGCTCCATGGCACCCAGGAGATCGCCCATTTCCTCGAAACGGGCCGGGGCCGTCAGGACGTTGAAAGCTCGGAAATCCAGAGAGGGAGTCATTTCCTCCCAAAGCAGAGGGGTGCTCACCGGAGCACCGGCCACCGGGCGGACCGAATAGGCTCCAGCGGTGGTGGCTCCGCGTCGATTTTGCGGAGCGTCCAGGTAGACCCGATTCTTCTCGCGTTTGCCGGGATCGCGAACGAGTGTGAACAGTTGCGGGTGGCGCTGTTGAGCGATCGTTCCTACGACCGTAGCCAGGGTCCGAGTCAGTTCGAACTCGTAGCCGGAGGCTACCGGCACGTAGACATGGATACCGCGCGAACCACTGGTTTTGGGATAGCCGCGCAGACCCAGGTCATCCAGCACTCCTTTGACGGCCAGGGTTCCCTGAATCAGGCGAGCAAAATCGCAGTCTGAAGGATCGAGATCGAGCATCAGCAGGTCGGGGGAGTCCAGATTTTGGATGCGGCTGAGCCAGGGATTGTGGTCGATGCACCCCAGATTGACCAGAAAAAGCAGGGAGGCTCGGTCGTTGCAGAGCGGCGTTTCTTTACGTTCTCCGCGCGTGTTTTCCAGCGGATAGGTGGGCATCCAGGCGGGGAAATGGGCGTAGGCTTTCTTTTGGAAGAAGAACTCGGAGTCGATGCCGTCCGGATAACGCTTCAGGGAGAGCGGACGGTCCCGCAGGTGGGGCAAAATGTAGTCGGCCACCTGGTCGTAGTAGCTGAGAATTTGGCCCTTGCTGATGCCGTCGGCGGGAAACCAGATTTTCTCGAGGTTGGTGAACTTGAGCTGGCGTCCTTCGCTGACCAGAGTTGGCTGGGTCTCCTGCAGGGGGGCTGCTTCCTCTTCCACCAGGCCGTGATAGACGGGAGCGCGCAGAATGCCCTGTTGGGTGACTTCCTGGTAAAGCACCTGGCATTTCAGGACGGGTTCGACCCAGTACTTGGCGCCGGGGGGCGGCACCGTAAAAGGACAGGTCTGGCTGGGCTTCAATAGCCCGTGCAGCCTTTCCAGTTCTTCCTGGGAGAAGCCAGAACCCACGTTGCCAATGTGGCGTAGACCGTCTGCTTCCGGCACTCCCAGCATCAGCGAGCCGAAATACATGCGACCGCCTTCGGGTGGAATGACCCCTCCGATGACCGCTTCCATCTCGTAGCGCGTCTTGATTTTGACCCAGTCGCCGCTGCGCTTGCCGGTGTAGGCGGCGGAGCGGCGCTTGGCCACGATTCCTTCCAGGCCACGCTCTTTGACCAGTTCGTAAAAGGCCAAACCGTCGCCCTCGATGGTCTGGGAAAGCCGCACCCAGGAGGAACCTTGCAGTCCCTCCTCTAGAAACTGGCGGCGCAGGCTCCAGGGTAGCGGCCGCAGGTCGTAGCCATCCAGATACAGCAGGTCGAAGGCATAGAAGAGCACGGGGGTGCTCAGGTTGGGTCGGGTGGCCTGAGCGCGCGTCTGCAGTTTCTGAAACTGCGGGATGCCTTCGGCGTCGAGGCACACGATTTCGCCATCCAGCACGTATTCTCGGGCCCCGAAGGCGGTGTTGAGGATGGCCAGTTCCGGCATGGAGCGCAACAGCGAGTTGCCTTTGCGTGACAGCAGTCGCAACTCGCCTTCCTGACGGAAGGCCAGGGCCCGAAAGCCGTCCCACTTCATTTCGAAGGCGAAGTCGGGGCTGGAAAAAGCTTCGCCAGGCTGCGCCAGCATCGGCTCCAGCCAGCGCGGAAAGGGGGTGGCCAGGGCGCCTGCCGGGACAGAGTGGCGGTCCCACCACAAGGGCGGACGCTCCAGATTCAGACTGAGTTGCTCCGGGTCCCAACCTTTGTCGACGAACTCATCCGGTTTCTTGATCCACAACCACTGGTTATCCTGGGAGGTGCGCACCAGAGCAAATTCTCCCCTGACCCTGGTGCCATGAAAGACCAGCTTCAGATCGCCCTTTCGATACTGTTGCTCGAAGTCGGGGCAACGGAAGGTTCCGAGGTCCCAGAGGTCCATCTGACCGGCACCATAGTTGCCGGCCGGGATGGTGCCCTGGAACTGCAGATATTCCAGCGGATGATCCTCGGTGTGCACGGCCAGCCGTTTGACCGCCGGATCCAGGCTGGGTCCGCGCGGCACGGCCCAGGACTTGAGCACGCCTTGATGCTCCAGACGCAGGTCGTAGTGGAGTCGACGAGCATCGTGGCGTTGGATGCAAAAGCGCGGCAGCTCACTGGCGGTCGTGTCCTCGCTGCCGGAAGGTTCCGGCGTCTGGTCGAGATTTCGCTTGTCGCGATAATCCTCGAGTGGCACGAACCTATCCCTGGGCGGTTACGCTGGCGTCGACCACCGGGTTGACCTGTTGAGTGCGCTCCAGGCTGGCCTTGAGGGCGGCCATCAAGTCCATCGCGGGTGGCGGTGCGGTGGGTGCGGCGGCCTGGATCGTCTGGCCCTGGGCCTTGGCGGCGATCAAGTTGGTCAGATTCTCGCGGTAGCGGTCGTGGTATTTGCTGGCATCAAAGGGAGCAGCCAGGGAGGAGACAAAGAGCTTGCCCAGTTCCAGTTCTTTGTCGCTGAGCTGAACGCCATCGTTCTGGCCGTAGTCGGCCACCTGGCGAACTTCATCCTGGTAGTACAGGGTGTGCAGCATCAGGCCGGGGCCCGAGGGGCGCACGATCACGATGTGCTCGCGGTTGGCCTTGGAGAGCTTGGCGATGGCGGCGTGCTGCATTTCGACCAGGGATTTCTGCAGCAAAAAGTAGGGTTTCTCGCCGGCTTTGTTTTCCGGCACCATGTAGTAGGAAGTGTCGAAATAGACGGGGTCGACTTCTTCCAACTTGACGAACTCCAGCACTTCCATGGAGGTGCCGGACTCGGGGGCAATCGACTGCAGGTCGCCTTCTTCGATCAAGACAAAGCGGCCGCCCTCGACCTCGGCGCCTTTGACCAGCTCGGAGCGTTCCACCGATTTCTCGCAGGTCGGGCAGAAAAGCTTCTGCTTGACCCGGCTACCACAGGTCTTGTGCAGCTGATTGAAAGAAACCGTCTCGGTGCGAGCGGCGGCGTAGAGGCGAATGGGCACGGACACGAGTCCGAAGGTGAGATGCCCTTTCCAAACTGTTTGAGCCATGGGGCATGAGTTTCTTTTAAGAAGTTAGTTGTCCTTGAAGATGTTCTAATTCATGGAGCAACTGGCGGCGGGCATGGAGGGCGGCTTGCAAGCGGCCTTCGCCCGCCAGTTGTTCAAGAGTGCGGGCAGCCCGCGCGGCCGGATGCGCACAGATCGAGTGCAGTGAGTTCTGTAGCAAGCCGGCCAGGCGTCCGATGTTCTCCAGGTCGCCCTGAGCGAAGGCGCTTTCCAGTTCCTCCAACTGCGCCTGGTGGGTTTCTTGGAAAACCTGAATCAGCATATCGGCGTGGCGCTCTCCGCCGCCGACTCGCTGCAGCAGCTCCTGGCGATTGAGAGCGGCCGGTCGGGCCTGGGGTAGGCGAGCCATGGTCTCGTTGATGGTTTTGAGCAGCACCTCGGCGCGGATCGGCTTGGGCACAAAGCCGTCGACGGTATCGGGTAATTCTTCCGCCTCCAGAGCGCTCAGGGCCACGATGGGGAGATGTCCCTGGCCGGCTTTTTTCTCGCGTTCGCGAATGTGGGCGGCCGCAGTAGGTCCGTCCATCTCCGGCATGACCATGTCGAGCAGCAACAGATCGTAGCTGTCCTTTTCCAGCGCTTGCAAGACTTCGTGGCCGTTGAAGACGGAAGTCGAGGTGTGGCCGTTCTTGCTCAGGATGGCTCCCACCAGGGTCTGGTTGACGCGCTGGTCATCGGCCAGCAGGATGCGCAGGTTTTGTTGCGCCGGATCGGGTGAGGCGGGTGGCAGCGGTCCGGTTACGGGCAGGCGCAGGGTGACCGTGTAGGTGGTGCCGCGGCCGGGCAGGCTGCTGGCCCAGCAGCGTCCGCCGAATTGGTGGACCAGGTGATGCACCAGGAACATGCTCAGGCCCTGGCTCTGCGGCAAGAACAGTGAGCGGATCTGGGCCGGGTTGAGATAGCTCTGGTCGTCACTGACGCTGAAGCGCAGAGCCACCCGGTCCCCCTCGTCGTGTTCGCGCTGCACCACCAGGGACAGGTGAGCGTGGCGGGCGCTGCGTAGCGCGTATTGCACCAGGTTGAAAAGCACCTGATGGAGGCGCAGCGAGTCTACCAGCACCGTATCAGGCACGCTTACTTCCACGTGGGAAAAGAGCACCGACTCTTGCTCGCGGGAGAGCGCGCCGGCCGCGGCCAGCACGCTATGCACCAGCCCGCGTAGATCGGTGGCCACCGGCTGCAGGCGCAGTTGATCGCTGCGGATGCGGGCGAAGTCCAGCAGGTCTTCAAAAACGGTCTGCAGGGTGCGGGCCGATTCTTCCAGGGCTTCCAAATAGTGCCGCTCGGGCAGATAGCGAGGGCTACCCTGCAGCAGCGCCGTCATTCCCAACACCCCGTTCATGGAGTTGCGGAAAGGCTGGCTCATCCCCAGGATGACCCCACTCATTTCTTCCACGTCGGTACTGGGCTTCTGGGCCGGGGCGACCGGACTCTGGTCCAGGCACTGGCGCAGTCGTTCGGCCACCTGGGCGGCCGAGCGGGGGCGGTTCTCCGGCGACTTTTCCAGTAGATTGGCCACCAGCTCGTCCAGAGCGTCGGGAATCGAGGGGACCCGGCTTTTGAGGCTGGGTGCCTGCTCGCGGATGTGGGCATTGAGCACGTGGTACTCGCTGCCTTCAAAGGGAGCTTCTCCGGAAATGGATTCGAACAGAGCTACTCCCAGCGAGTAAAGGTCGGCGGCCAAAGTCACCTGGCTGCGCAGAATCTGTTCCGGAGCCATGAAGCGGGTGCTTCCGACCAATTGGCCGGTGAGCGTTAAACTGCTGTGCTCATGGTCGGTGCGCCGCACCATGCCCAGGTCGGCGATCTTGGCCTGTTTGTTGGAATTGAGCAGAATGTTTTCGGGCTTGAGGTCCCGGTGGACCAGGCCTTGACGATGGAGATACTCGAGGCCGTCGCAGACCTGGAGGAAGACCCCGAGCGTCTCCGAGAGTTCGGGAGCGTCGTTGACGAAGTCCTTGAGATTGCCCCGATCCATGTATTCCATGACCAGGAAGTCATGGCCCTCGTAGCTCATGTGCTCGTAGAGTTTGACCACATTAGGGTGGCTCAGCGCCGCGTGTTCGCGGGCTTCCAGGCGTAATCGGCGCTGCATGCCTTCGTCGGCTCCCGCGATCAAGAACTTGATCGCCACCACCTCGTTGTTGGCGGAGTCGATGGCTTTGTAAACCTGACCCATGCCGCCTTCTCCCAGCTTCTCGAGCAGCTGGAAGGACTCGGGAGATCGCTCCATCAGGAGAGGGTGGAAGGGTGGCCGGGGGCGCGGTGCTTGAGCGTTTCTAGAAACTGCTCCAGGACCGCGTCGTGCTTGGAGTCGATGGGCTTGAAGTTCAAGCTGGCGATCCAGGTTTTCTTGTCGCGCTGGGTGCACCACTCGACGACCGCATCCACCGGCACGGTGGCGATTTCATCGAGCTCCAGCTCCAGCTGGACCTCTTTGCCCACGGCGATTTCACCGGTCAACATCACCAGGGCCCCCGAACGCGAAAGCTCGGCGGTGGCGCCTTTGAAGTTGGGAAAGTCCCGGCTGCGCACCGCGTAGGTGCGCGCGTGGCGGGTCATGTCGTCCTCGTTGGGCTTGTAGAACATTTGCTCTTTGCTGGCACCGGCGCCGGGTAGGAAGATCTTCTCGAGCAGGCTCAACGATTGAGGCGGTCCCACCACTTTGGCCACGTATTCGCCGTCCTGGGTGCCCACCACGTTCACCGTCAGTTCGCAGCGCACCCCGCCCGGCAAACTGGCCTGACCCTCGATGTCGGTGCTGGTTTTCAAGGCTTTAGCACACTTGAAGTGGACCACACCCTGACCATAACCCGTCACCTGAAAACCGGGAGCTGTAAGTTTTCTCAAGAAATCCATAGTGCCGGAAGTTTCCCTTTGCTGCGCAGAGGTCCTTTTTAACCTGACCTATCGCCACAGGCGCATCAGGCCACGCACGATGTCCCAGAGACTTTTGCCGTTGCTGGGACCGCCCTTGGGATGGTAGCGCAAGCGGGCCAGGCCAAGCCCCTGGGTGGCCGTGTCGGGCGTGGGGGTGATCTGCGACCAGACCGATTCCAGGTCGTGGAGCAAGGCGGCGGCGGACGGGTATCGTTCGTCCACCTTGATTTTCAGGCAACGGTCCAGCACCAAAGACAGACTCTCCGGCTCGACGCCCACCTCGCGACTGGGAGGGAAGAGGAAGTTGAAGCCCTGTGGATCGCGGCCCGTGAGCAGATGCAGCAGGGTCGTGCCCACCGCGTAGATGTCGCTCTGGGGCACGGTCTGGCCGTGGCCATACTGCTCGGGGGCGCAGTAGCCCGGAGTGCCCAACTCCTGAGTGTCCTTGGTCAGTCCAGGACGGTGGCGTCGGGCGATCCCGAAGTCGATGAAGAAAATTCGTCCGGCCGGCGTGATCATCAGGTTGGAAGGCTTGAGATCGCGGAAGATGACGGGCGGAGTCTGGTGATGCAGGTAGTTCAGCACCTCGCAGACCTGCATGGCGATGGGCAATGCTTCGTGGGCCAGGAAGGTGCGGCCCAAGTTATGCTGTACGTCGTCCAGGGCCACTCCGTCCACCCATTCCATGATGAAGGCCAGGCCTTCGTCCACTTTGTCGTAGATGTGCAGAACGCGCGGAATGCCGGGATGCTGGAAGCCCGAGAGCAGGTGCATTTCTCTCTGGAAGAGAGCCTCGACTTCGGGTCGGTCGCTCTCTAACACCAGCGTTAGCTCCAGCTCCTTGAGAGCCCAGAGTGAGCCACCCAGGCGCGGGTCGCGCGCCAGGTAGACGGCTCCCATCGCTCCTTTGCCCAGCTCACGCACCACTTCATAGCGACTGAAGACGATTTCCCCGGGGCGGCGCGCCGACAAGGGCTAGCCGATCCGGAGTTCGTGCTTGAGCTGCTCGAGGCGTCCGTCGATGGCTTCTGCCGGTTGGTTGCCATAGAGTGGCGGCAGGAAAGTCTGGTCCGTGCACTCTTTCACGGCGACCAGGTCCATGTATTCGAGAATGCGTTTGTGCGAGAGCGGTCGATATTCGCGTAACAGCACGGCCAGGTGCTCGTAGACGTCGCTGTCCGGATGCAGTGAAGTGAGTCGCTGCACGCGCACCATCATGGCTTCGATTTCGTTGCCGCCAATTTCCATATTCTCGGGCAGGGCCGGCAGTTTTTCCGTCTGCAGTTCCAGTCCGACCTTTTGGGCCATGGCCAGAAACAGCGAGTTCTTCTCCTCGGGAGTTTGCGGCGGGAAAAGCGGCACGTGGACGTCCAATCGACCCGGACGTTTCAAGTCGACCTCGAGCAAATCAGGACGCGAGGTCGCGAAGACCCAGAGAATCTTGCCGCGCTGGCGGGTGTCGCTCATCTCTTTGGCCAGCATGCCGTAGATGCGACCGGAAATACCGCCGTCGTCGCCGCCACTGCGTTTGCCGGTCATCTGGTCGGCTTCGTCCACGAAAACCAGCACCTGACCCAGCGCCTTGAGCACCGTGAAAATTTTCTCCAGGTTGGATTCGGTCGAACCCATCCATTTGTCACGGAAGTTTTTGAGCACTACGAACGGGATGCCCAGTTCCCCGGCAAAGCAGTTGGCCAGCCAGGTCTTACCGGTGCCGATGCGGCCGCAGAACAGGTATCCCATGGGCACGGCCTTGTAGTTGCCGTTTTTCACCAGTTGAGCGTCATGGGCCAGCCAGGCTTTGACGTGCTCCATGCCGGCCACGTCGGCCAGCGACTTGCTCGACTCGACGAATTCCAGCAGACCGGCGCACTCTTTTTCGATCAATTCCTTTTTAATGCCGCTCAAATACTTGTTGGTGAGCTTCTGGCTGTTCTTCAGAGCCAGCGCCACCATATGGCGCAGGTGCACTCGACTCAGGCCCACCACTCGCGAACCGAAGCTCTCCCAGGGAACTTCCACCGAATTCTTCAGGTCGGGGAATTCGGCCGTGAGAAAGTCCAGGTAGTCCTGGCACTCGGCCTGGTCGGGTAATTTGATTTGCAATTTGGAGGAATAGGAGTTCTCCACCAGGTTGCGGCTCAAGTTGTTGAGGGTCTCGGTGAGCAACACGGTCACGTGCTGGGCTCCGATGATGTTGGGGTCGCTGGCCCAATCCAGCAGGCGAATCAAAATTTCCGAGGCGCGGTCGCTGACCTGGGCCGGGTCGGAGCGCGGCACCAGGTATTCGGCGAAGTCGACGATGAGAGCGCAGCGAATCGGCTCTTTGGCCGTGCGCGAGTAGCGCATGAAGCCGTCCATGAACTCCAACGCCTGCATGGTGTCGCGGGGCAGCACGGCGGCCTGAGCGGCCGTGGTCAGACCCCAATCCTTGCGAGCCTGTTGATACTTGACCAGGACCTCTTCACCGCGGATGGCTTTCAGGCCGGAGCTGCGGTTGTAGCTGAGCACCACTTCAAAAGGCGCGAACAGCACGTTGGCCAGAAATTCCTTGAGAGGAGCAAACTTGTTCTGCTCTTGAGCTCGATACGGCACCAGGTCAAAAAGACTGCCGTAGAGGATGTACTGGCTGACGGTGCCAGCCCGAAAGATGCGACGGAATTCCTCGGCCCAGGCGGGCATATTGGTTTGGCTCATAGGCTCTGCTGCTTTGCCCTCCAGGTGGCCTACCCTGCTGGGGGGAACGGTGGTGGATGATTCCCGGACCTCGCGGTTGGGCTGCTCTGTCTACCATGCGCGACCTGCGCAAGGATCCATTGGGCGCTCTTATTCGTCTGCAGCGCAACTACGGCGATCTCCTGAGCTTTCGCTACGGCCCCATCCACCGCGTGATCACGTTTGACCCCCGGGCCGTGCAACGGATTCTCCAGGACAACCACCTCAACTACAACAAGGACAGCCCGTTTTATCACATGCTCGGCTGGTTTCTGGGCAAGGGGCTGATCACCAGCGACGGCGAGCTGCATCAACGGCAGCGCCGGCTGATTCAGCCGGCTTTCCAGCGGGCCCGCATCGACGAACTACAGCCGATGATGGTGCGCACCACCGAAAGAGTCCTCGAGGGTCTCCGACCCGGACAGGTGCTGGACCTATCGGCTTTTATGATCGACCTGACCTTGCGGATCATCGGTCAAGCTCTCTTCGGAGAGGAACTGAGCGCCCGGGATGACGGCATCGGGACGGCCGTGGAAGAGCTGCAGCGCCAGATGCAGCGGCGCTTCCGCAGTCCTTTTCCGCTGAAGCCGATCTGGCCCGTTGCGGAAGATCGCCGTTTCCGGCGCATCATCCGCCAATTGCGGACCCTGATCGTGCAGAAGACCAACCGAATGCTTCCGTCGATGCCGGAGGAGCAGTTGGTGGACGAGCTGATTACCCTGATGTTGGCCGGCCACGAAACGGTGGCCAATACTCTGACCTGGGCGTTGGCTTTACTGAGTCGCCATCCCGCCCAAAAAGAGAACGACCCACAAAGGGTCGTGCTGGAAACGTTGCGGCTCTTTCCGCCCGTGGGTGTCTTCGGGCGCAGGGCCATCGGCCCGGACGAGCTCTGCGGTCACTCCATTGGAGCCCGTCAGATCGTGTCTACCTCCCCCTGGGTTTTGCACCGCCACCCCGACTACTGGGACAACCCGGAAGGCTTTGATCCCGATCGCTTTCTCCAGGAGCCGGTGCGCGGGGCTTTCGTTCCCTTCGCGGCCGGACGGCGCCAGTGTCTGGGCAATTATTTCGCCGTGCTTGAGGCAACCACCGTGCTACGCACCTTGCAGCAGCAGGTCCAATTGGACCTGCTGCCCGGCCAGCAACTGGAAATCGACCCGCAGATCACCCTGCGACCGCGTGGGCCGCTCTGGGTGAGGGTCAGTCTTAAGGGCTGGTGATCACTCCGGCGCCGGGATCGCTACCGATGAATCTTCCCAGGCCTGCCGTCAGCGACTGGAAGAAGAACGAGCAATCCTCGAGTCGGGTCCAGGTGATGGCGTCGCGCGAATATACGATGCCCGCGCCATAGGCCACCACCATCCCATTGCCCACGCTCAATCCGCGGAAGAAGGGGGTCGTGCCTCCCGCAGGAGTGACGTTGCTCCAGACGGCGCCGTCACTGGAAGTCCAGATCTGGGTTCCAGAGATCGCCACGAACCTGCCGAAGGCGTATTCCACCTGGGCCAGATCGGCTCCCGGGACCGCTACAAAGGTGAAGGTAATCCCATTGGTGGAGTAAGCAGCTTGATTGTTGCCGACAATCACGAATCGCCCTCCGCCGTAGGCGGCACCGAGCATAGAACCGTTGGCCACCGGGCTCCAATCCAGGCCATTGCTGGAGCCGCTCACGCCAGCGCCTCCAAACACGTAACGGCCCTGCCCGTAGGCCAACTGGCCACCGAGAGGCAGAAAGAACCGGGTCGAGTAATCGAAGCCGTTGGTGGAGACTTTCAGCATCGAGTCGCCCAAGGAGCCCACTTGATAGTAGAGCCCTCCAAGGTATTTCACCAGCGAGAAACTACCATTTCGACCGGTGGTGGGCCGGGCGGTCCAGTTGACTCCGTCGGTCGATACCCAATACCGATTAAGGCCGCTCAAGAAGAAGCCCAGAGGCCCATAGCTCACCCCCTGAAGGTCGCTGATGCCCAGGTCATCGTTCAGCGGAGCCAGAGTGTCCCAGTTCAGGCCGTCGGAGGAAAGTTGCGGGTTTGCGTAGATAGGCGAGATACCGCCTGCAGCCAGGAATCCGAGGTCGCCACGGTAACCCAGTGCCGTGGAGGTGATGCCGCCCACCTGATTCCAGGGCTGGCTGTTCTGGCTGGCAAACTTTTTCCCGCTGGCATCGACGGCAACTGCGCTGCCGGCTCCGTAGACAATTTTTTGGAAGCCTGAGCTACCCGCTCCGTTGACGGTTTCAGCGGTGTAGTTCACCAAGTCGCTGGTCCGGTAAATCCGGCCGCTGTTGCCCGCCAGTAAGTAGTTGCTGCCGTCAAAAATAACCGAAGCTGCCTGAAATTGCGAAGGTAGGGTCAGGGCAGTCCAGCTGGCACCGCCGTCGCCTGACACTCGGGTTGTGGAGCCCAGGGAAAAGAAACGCCCATTGGCATACTCCATGCGTGTCCCGGAATTCAGGGACCCTACCGAGGTCCACGTGAGCCCGGCATCGTCGGAGGCGAGAACGCTATTGTCGCTGAGCGCGGCAAGAAAGCGGTTCTGACCAAACGCCAATGCACGGACCGAGGCACTTGTCGACAGGGTTACCGGGGTCCAGTTGCGCCCGTCGTTCGAACGGACTAGAACATTATTGCCGGCGTCGGCTACGAAGGCTCCATTCCCGAAAGCCAGCAGTCCGGTGCTATTGGCGAGCCGAGTGGTGAGCAGGTAGCCCGAGCGCCAGTTACGGCCATCGGGGCTGGCAAAGCTGCGATAAAGGTCGGTGCCGACCCAAAGACCATTGCCGAACGCGACTTGGAACATTTGGGGCCCCTTGCCCATGGGCCTTACCCAGTCGATGCCTACCTGCTGGTCATTGTTGACCCGCACCAACGCTTTGCCGGTGACTCCCAGATAGGTCGCCTGGAGGGTTGCCTCGCCCGTCGCCAAAGCGGTCCAGCGCCCGCGGGTGCCCGGCGCGTTGGAAATGCTGGCGGTCGAGTCGTTCAAGCTGCTCCAACTGACCTCTTGGGTCAGGTCGATAATGGTGCCGTCGCCATAGTGTCCCAGAGCGGTCAGGTCTTGAGTCTGGCCGGTGCTCAAGAAACCGCCGTCCGGAACGATCTCGATGGAATCCAGCCGGGCCTCTGAGACGGTCACATTGGTCGAGGCGTTTCCAGAGGTGCTGGTGGCCTGAATATGAGTGCTGCCCGTGCTCCGGAAGTAGAGCGTGTTGCGCAGGCTTGTACCGACGTTGTTGCGGATCTCGGCAATGTTGCCGTCGTCGCTGCTCAACGTGGCCAGGCTCGTGATGTCGACCACCGAGCCATCGCTGTAGCGGGCCACAACCTGCAGATTGATCAGAGTTCCCTTGGGCTGGCCAGGGTTGCTGGGGACGATTTCGACCCCGGTAACCACCGCCGCCGTGACGGTAACCTGGGCGGTCTTTACGAAGCCTCCGGTTTGGGCTTGAATGGTGGCCATCCCTTGATTGACGCCCGTCACCAGACCCTGGCTGCCCGCCTGATTGGAGACGGTGGCGAAGTTCTCCTGAAGACTGCTCCAGGTAACTTCGTTGTTCAGATTCCGCGTCAAGCCGTCGCTGAAGCTGCCGGTGGCGTCGAACTGAAAAGTCGCGCCCCGGGGCAGCGATTGGCTGGATGGGGTGACTGTCAGGTCCTGCAGAACCGCCGGACTGAGAGTCAGCAGGGTCTTTCCTTCGACGTTGTCGAGGCGGGCCTGGACGTCGACGGTCCCTTCGGTGAGGGAAGTGACCAGGCCAATGGTGTCCACACTGGCGCGGGCAGAGTTGCTGACCGACCAGTTGACCAAGTTGCTGATATTTCGGTTCAGGCCGTCAGAGTAGAGGCCGGTGGCGCTGAACTGCTGGGTCAAGCCAAGAGGCAGGCTTTGCCCGGCCGGACCGACCTCGATGCTCTGGAGCACGGGATCGATCACTCGAAGTTCGACGTCCGCTTGCACCGTGCCGCGCTCGGCCCGGATTCGAGTCGTGCCAACCTGCACCGCGCGGGCTACGCCGATGGTGCCGGGAACGTTGGAGACGGTGGCCGCGCTCAGATTACCGCTGGTCCAGACGACCTGATCGGTCATGGGCCGGTCGCTGCCGTCGCTGAAGCGGCCTTGAGCAGAGAAGGCCTGGGTCAGACCCACCGGCAGTTCAACGCCCGTCGGAGTGACGGTCAGAGTCTGGAGTTCCGCTTCCACCACGGTCACCTGGGCGTTGGCCGAGACGGAGCCCAGGCTGGCTCTGACTTGAGCCGGGCCTTCCGCCAGTGCGCCGCCCTGGCCTTTGCTGCCGGCCAGGTTGGAAACGAAGAAGAAGGTGGGCTGGCTGGACTCCCACTCGACGTCGGGGCTGATGTCACGGTGGGTGCCGTCACTGAAGTAGCCCGTGGCGACGAAGGTCTGGGTCAGGCCTACGGGAATCGAAACGGGGGAGGGAGTCACTTCCAGCCGGTCCAGCCGGGCGTTGCTCACGGTCAGGCTGGCGCTGGCTTGCTGATTGTTGTAGCTGGCCCGCACTTCGGTGGTGCCTGGCCGCAGGCTCAGGATTCGGCCCACTCCGTCGGTTCGGGCCAGGCTGCCGTCGACCACGGTCAGAGTTGCGCTGCTGGTGACATCGATTTCAGAACTATCGCTGAAGGTGGCCATCACCTGGTAAGTTTGCGTCAGCCCGGCGGCCACCGTGGCGGTGGGCGGTAGCAAAGCCAGCGAGCGTAGGGAAGCCTCCGTCGTTTGCACTTGCGCGCTGGACGACTGCCCTTCGAAACGCCCGGTGATCTGAGCGGTTCCCAGGGTGAGCGCCCGCGCGGAATGGGAATTCACCGACAATACCGCGGTATTGCTGCTGGCAAAATTGGCTGCATCGGTCACATTGATGCGGACGCCATTCGAGTAAATGGCGAACAATTGAAAGTCCAGCGAAACGCCCAAAGGCAATTGCGCGCTACCCGGCACAATCTCCACTCGGTCCAGGGTGATGCCGGGAGGAATCGGGATATTAGAATTGCTTCCGCCACCGGAGCCGGTGGAAGAACCACCGCCGCCGCCCCCACAGCCGCAAAGAATGATCAAAAAGAAAAAAGCAATCCAATAGCGCATAAGCTCCATGATTGCTTTTCTAAGAAGATTTTAAACCAAGATAATTCTAAAGGTCGATAACCACCTTGAGGGAATCGCGGGCGGCGGCGGTCAGGCGACAGCCGTCCAGGGTTTGGTCCAGCGGGTAGCGGTGAGTGATCAATTGCTCTTTGGTGATCACCCGGTCGGCCAGCAGCTGAAGAGTTTCGCGCGTCTCGGCCGGGCCACAGCTGTAGCTGCTGACCAGCGAGATCTCGTTGAAGAACAGCTGGTTGGGTTCGAGCTCCATCTTGACGCCCGGCTCGGGAGCCATGAAAAGCAGCACGGTGGCGCCCTTGCCGGCGCAGTCGATGGCATGTTGCAACACGGCCGGCTTGGAAGGCCCGCACATCACCACGTCCGCTCCGCGACCGCCATTTTCGCGGCGAATGACTTCGGCAAGATTCTCCTTGGAGGCATCCACCACGACATCTGCCCCCATCTTGCGGGCGTGCTCCAATCGGTAAGGCACCATGTCGGAAGCGATCACCTTGGAGAAACCGTAGTGGCGGGCCAGTCCCACCATCACCTGGCCAATGAAGCCCAGTCCCACTACCGCCAGCGTATCGCCTTTCTGGGCGTTACAGCGGTTGAAAGCGCGCACCACACAGGCGATTGGCTCGATGAGAGCGCCGTCGTCATAGCTGAGCCCGTCGGGAATCTTGAGGGTGTCGTTCTTCAGATTTACGGCCGGCACCAGGCAATACTCGGAAATACCGCCCGGAACCAGGTTGCTGCTGCGCCAGGTGTCGCACATGGAGGGATATCCCCGTTTGCATTCGTGGCATTCGCCGCAGGGAGCGTGATGGTGAATGAACACCCGGTCTCCCACCTGAAAGCCGTTGGGGGGATTTTCACCCAGAGCCACGATATCGCCGGCCGGCTCATGGCCGACCACAATGGGACATTTCTTGCGAATATACCAGGGGGTTACGTCGCCGGCGCAGATGCCGCAGACGCGCACCCGAACTAGCGCCTCGCCCGGGCCAGGTTGGGGCACCGGCAGTTCCACGATGCGCACGTCGTCATAGTCAACCGCCTGGGCGGCTTGCATTTTCTCTTTAAGGTCGGATGGCATATTTGATTCCCTGTCCACGGTCGAGTTGAGCGATGATCTCCGGCAATTCTTGTAAGGAAGCGCTGCCGCTGAGGATTTTCTCGACCGGCAGGGGAGTGTCGCAAAGATAGTGATAGGCCTGTTTGACGTCGGCCGGAGTGAAATGAAAGACGCCTTTGAGGGTCAGCTGATCGTAGTGCAGGCGAGTGGTGTCGAAGCTGGCCGTCGAATTGGCCGGACAGCCACCGAAAAGCAGCACAAAACCGGCCTGGGCGGCGTGCCAGTGAGCTTCCTGCCAGGCGTCGGGACGGCCTACGCATTCGATCACCAGCTCGGCTCCGCGGCCGTTGGTAAGCCGCTGAATCTCGGCCCGGGAATCTTTGCGGTCCACGTCGATGGCGTCGGTGGCCCCCAGCTCCTGGGCCAGTTCCAGACGCTGCTGGTGGCGTCCGGTCACGATGATGCGACCGGCACCACGCTGCTTGGCCAGCATGATGTGGAGCAGTCCGATGGTGCCACAGCCCATCACCACCACCGTGTCCTCGGGGTCCAGCGGGATTTGCGCCTGTCCCTGCACCACGCAGGCCAGCGGCTCCAGGAAGGCGGCCCGTTGGGGACTGACATGAGCCGGACGGTGATAGAGGTTCTGCTTGACCACTTCTGCGGGCGCCTTGTAGTACTGGGCAAAGGCGCCCCAGGCCATGCGCGGGATAATGGTTTCGCAGAGGTTCTGAAAACCGCGCCGGCACATGCGACAGTGGTTGCAAGGAGCGGAGTGCACGCCCATGACGGCCTCACCGACGCGGAACTGGTCGATGCCGGCGCCCACTTCGTGGACGATGCCGGTGTATTCGTGACCCATCAAAAACGGGAAGGGGAACTTGGGGTGGCCGCGTCGGTAGGTCTTGAGGTCGGTGCCGCAAGTCAGAGCGGTTTCCACGCGAATGACCACTTCTCCAGGACCGGCGGTCGGCACGGGGACATCGCGCATTTCCAGCTGCCCCGGGGCGGTGAGTTGCGAAGAAAGCATCAGCGCCACTGGCTCATGGGATGGCGGCGGTGGTAGGCCGCGTCGTCAAAGCGCACGCCGCACTTGGCGTAGATGGCTTTGACCATTTCTTCGTGACAGACGGGGCAGAAGGGATTGCCGTCGGAGCGCATGATGCATGAGTAGGTGGGACGCCACACGTCCATGGCTCGGTAGAAACCACCCTGGACGGCGCTGACCAGCGGATAGGCGCCGGGGATGTCCATGAAGTGGCCCCATTTAGCCGTTTTCTTGATGGTGTCTTTGCTGGTGGTGTCGATTTTGGCGGAGAGGGTCAGGTTGGGGTAGGGGATGTCGCCGCCTCCATAGTCCAGAGAACGGCGGTCTCCCAGAGAACTGCTGCTTTCGTATTCATCGCCCAGCTTGCCGATTTTGTGTCCGAGTTCGTGGGGCAGGGGCTCAAAGGTGCGGCTGGGCAGCACCACCAGATTGGCCGAGTGGGCCCGGCCGGGCATGGTGGTGAGCACGATGATCACGTCGCATTCCGGAGCCTTGGCGGCTACCTGGCGCAGTTCGGTTTCTTTGGGGACCATCACCATACCCTGACTGCCGGAAGTGGAGCCGAAGGCATACCAGAGGCGCGTGCCTTCTTGGACGGATGGCACCGTGACCAGGTGAGCATTGAAATACTGCTTGTAGTCCTTGAAGAAGGGATAGTTCCAGAGGGAGTTGACCGCGTCCTGAGCGTCCTTCTCCAGCATCGAGGACTGGGCGGCCGTATAACCGTCCCCGATGAAGACCAGATCGATGTGGCTGGCCGGCGACCCCTGATTGAGGAGCGTCTTGACCTTGGCCTGGTCGTAGTTGAAGTTCGGTTCCGCCCAGACGGACAGTCCCAGCAGAAGCCAGACGAATAGCAGCATTCTCATAGGGGGAGAATTTACCTTAAGTCGGGGCCGCGTAAACTAGATTTCGGCCGAGTCCAGCCACCATTCGTCCCACTCGCTGGGGAAACCGACTCCGTAGACGGTCGCCGGTGCCGGGTTGACCGGCAGACCGCGCAGGTGAGGGAGCAGGCGTTGGGCCGAGCGTTGCGGGAGGCAGGCGAAAAGGGTGGGGATTCCCTGGCGCGAGCAACGAAAAGCCGCTTGCTCGAGAAGAATGGCCCCATCTCTCTCGTGTGCGTAGCGAAAACGCGAGAGATGAGCGGCTCGCATTTCTCTGCCGTCTCCGTGCAGCAGGCGCTTGCCTTTGCGGGTGTCCTCGAGCAGGCCGTGGGCGCTGCCGCAGGCCAGCCATTCGGGCGTCTGTTGCGAACGAAGCTCGGCCTTGCCGGGCAGCGGCATCACCGAGGTGGGGGGATGGAGCAGTTCCACCGCCGTGGTCGCGCAGTCCCGCTCACTGCCCGGACGGGTTTGCAGCGTCAGCACCGTCACTTTGGCCAGCGGTTGAAAGGCGGGTACCCCCCAGCGGCCGGTGTAGCGGTCGGGTGTGCTGCGCGTTCCGTCCATCACCACCGCGTAGCCGCAACCGCTGGGCACTTGCAGGTGCTCGCTCATGGCCAGCAAGTAGCGTGTGAGACGGTGACGGACTTCCCGTCCCAGCTTCAGGTCGGCCAGATAGGCCACCCGTTGAACTTCTCCGCCGGGCGCTCGCAGTTCTCGGACCACCGCCGCCAGTGTGCCCAGCACTCGACCTTCCTCTTCGATCACCAGCACGGTCGCTTCTCCAATGGCCTGGAAGAAGGTCACATAGTCCGGCCCGTGGGAAATCGAGAAAGAGTCGTTGGCGCCCAATGGGTAGGTGAACTGCCTTTCGAATTCCAGCAGGGCCCGGCCCAGGTCCGGCGGCGGCGGTTGGCGCAAATAGTGCAGCCGGCTCATCTTTTGCAGCCCCAGTGGATCTCTGGATAAAAAAAGCTCCGGTCCTTTTCGACCAGTTCCTGACCCCGGGGATGGTCCCACTGCAATGGCACCCTCAGGGAAGGGATCTCCAGGCTGGAATTGAGCTGGCGGATCAGAACCACGCCCTCCGGCGCCAGCACGCGAACGGTTTCTTGTAAAACCTCTCGCGCCTGTTCTGGATCGAGCCAGTCCAGGATGTTGGAAAGATGAACGTAATCTGCGCTGGCATCCGGTAGCGTTCGTAGAATCTTGTGCATTTCCCCGTGGCGGAATTCGGGTTGGACCAGGGGAGTTGCCCAGCTTTCCGGGGCCAGCCAGTCCCAGAAAATACCTTGCGGAAATTGCCCTTCGAGCATATGAGCCAGGAAAGGATTGACTTTCGCGTCCGGCCGTTCGCGGGCGATCTGACAGCGCCGGGCAAAGTGGCTGGCGAAAGTGCGACGGGGATTTTGGGTGGCGCCCGCTCCGAAAAGACGGGCCAGATTTTCCAGACGAAAGCTTCGCTCGAAGTCGCCATGTCTTTGGAGGTCGCGGAAAACCGATTCGTAGCGACCCAGGTAGTCCAGGCCCCAACCACAGACTTCCTCAAAGGGGCCGAGCCGACCGTCCCGCAATCCCCAGTCCGTAAAAGTGCCGGTACGCTCGGCGGGTCGGTGGCCCAGTAGTCCGAGGGCGACTTCCCGGTCGCCTTCGGCCAGTCGCCACTTGCACCGGACCAACTCCAGTTGAGCGGCATTGGCGTCGACCAACAAGAGGCTCCCCAGGGGACGCCGTGCGAGAGAGAGCGCCGTTTCACCGCCGGAAGCGATCATGACGACGCGCGGCCGTCCTCCCAGGTGGTCCAGAACTTCCAGATCAAGGCGTGGATCCTCACGCACCACCGCGAAAGCCACCGGCAAGTCGGCGGCTTGCTCCAGCCAGCTCATTGCCTGGCTTTGCGCCAGGTGTCGCTCAAAAACTCCTGGACAAAGGCGGTGTAGGAGCGAATAT
Organism: Vulcanimicrobiota bacterium; assembly: GCA_017307785.1. Classification (GTDB taxonomy): domain Bacteria; phylum Vulcanimicrobiota; class Xenobia; order Xenobiales; family JADMJV01; genus JADMJV01. The sequence goes on from JAFKGI010000022.1 coordinate 66,671, forward strand.
AGGGAGCGCCCTGACGGCGCAAGTCCGGTTCGAGTTTGCGATGCAATTCGGGCAGACCATACCAGGGCACGCCCGGATGCAGGTGATGCTCCAGATGATAATTCTCATTGCACATAAAGAAGCGCACCAGGGGCGTGGTCAGGATGCTACGAGTTCCCTGGATTTCGTCGTTCGCGTGTTCCAGCAGGGTGTGCTGGCTCATGCCACGGATGTTGACCATGGTGTTGATCAACAACATCGGTAAGACCCAGCCGTGCAAGATCCAGTTGCTGGGGACGTGGCCCCAGACCCACAGCGTCACCGCGGCCAGGGCCGCCAGTTCGCAGAGGATGGCGATGCGGTCGCGAAGATTCCCCTGACGAAATCCCAGGACGGGAATGGCGGTGATGTAGACCGGGTATCCCACCAGCAGGCGCGCCCAGTTCATGACGAAAATTAGCCAGCCTCGACGGGTGTAGTTGGCATAATGGTCGGGGTCTCCCTCATCTCCCAGGTGTCGGTGGTGACGCAGGTGTAGGACGCGATAGGCCGAGCAGTTCTGCAGCACCGGGAGGGCGCAAAGAGCGCCTGCCAGACCGTTGGCCAGGCGGCCGGGGGCCAGAGTGCCGTGAACGGCTTCGTGGGCAAAAAGGCTGATGCCATGCAGGGAGGCGGCGGCCAGCAGATAGGCGGGCAAGGCCCAGGGACCCGGGTGATTGATGGCCAGCGCGGCCCCCAGCAGATAGAGGAGGGCGAAAACTCCGATTCGTTCGGCGTGGCGTCGGTAATGGATTTTCACGATCTCTCCCAGAGCGAGCGGTAGAGTTGTGAGAAGATGTGCCAGCCGTAAACCAGTCCGGCCTGCACCTCGTCGCCCGGCGCAGCCTCGATCACTTCGAAGAATTCGGCGGCGTGGCGTTTGTCGATTTCGGCGTGCAGGCTGTAGTGCACGAGTTGGTCCTGAGCGACCCAGCCTCTTTGGACCACGGTCGTGCCGATCAGGGCGGAGATGTCGGCGAAAGCATATTCGATGATGCCCAGGGCGGCGAAGGCGAAAGGCACGGACTCTCCAGCGCACGCCCCGTAGAGAGCGAGATTGAAAGCCCGCACCTCCGGTCCTTGAGGGCCGGGCTCGCTTTGCAGCGAAGCCAGAAACTGGCTAAAGGTGCGATCGTGAGCCAGTCCGTGTTCTTCTTCCAGACCGTGTTCTTCCGCCAGGTTGTGCATCAAGACCTGGCGCGAGGCGGAATCCGGTTGGCGAGCCAGCAATGCCCCCATGGCCCGTGAGAAAAAGCTGACGGCGTGATAGAACTGGCGCTGGCCGTCCAGGAAGCAGTCCCGGGACATACCATTGGCCAGGTCGGCGAAGTAGGAATGGTCTGCGATCGGTTTGGCCGCCAAAATCTGGTCGGCTTGCTCTTGAACCCAACTCATGCACACACTATAGCAGCACAGCAGGGTATTCGGCGAAGATTGGCAAGTTTACCAGCCTATGACGGACAACACCCAGGAATACGACTATCGCGATATAGCCGAGCGTTCCACGCGTTATCCTCAGGTTGGAGCCATCAGTTTACTGGTTTCCGAAACGCCCGGTAAATTGGTGCTTTTGGACGCCGACGTGATCAAAATCGGCCGGGATGAAAGCTGCGATTTGCGTTTTCAAGTCGACGGAGTCAGTCGCAATCATGCGCAGATCGAGCGACGCGCCGGGGGGCAATATCTGATTTCCGATTTGCGCTCTACCAATGGATTGTTCGTCAATGGATTCCAGCAGGACAGTCAGTTTCTTCAGGACGGAGATCGAGTCGCGCTCGGCCCCAATCTGGTTTTCTGTTTTCGCCTGCTGCAGGTAGATGAGGCTCTGGCCTTGTCGGGTCTAAGCGCCAGTCACTCCCGGGATTTAGCCACCGGCGCCATGACCGGTCCGTTTTTCGAAGAGATGGTGCAGGTCGAATTGGAATTGGGACAGCGGCGCAATTTTGACGTGGCTGTCATCACTCTACAATGGAGCGGCTTTCCCCAGGGCCGCGAGGAACATCGGGTGTTGGACATCTTCCAATACCTCGAGTCGGCCAAGCGGCCGGCCACCCTGACGGCTCGGATAGGGCCGCGCACTTTTGGTCTCAGCATGAGTTACCAGAACCGGGCCGAGGTGGAGAAGGTCATCGATCAGATGCAGCGCCACCTGGCCGAGAACTTCTCGGAAGCGGTCTTTTTTGTGGGCGTGGCCTACAGTCGCGAGATCGCTTACCCCAACGCCGAGAAACTGCTGCTCAAGGCTTCCCAACGGTAATGTGGCCGCTGGCCGAACTCAAAGCTTTACGGGCGCGCGCCCGGAAGGTCAGCTTTCAGGCCGGTGAAACCATCTTTCGCCAGGGGGACCCGGGGGATCGCGTCTACCTGATCCGCCGGGGCCTGATCGAGATCTACGCGGACTCCGGCGGCAAGCGACGGCGCCTGAATTTGCGCGGCCGCGGGGAGGTGATCGGCGAGATGGCCGTGCTCGACGGGCTGGGTCGCTCGGCCACGGCTGTGGCCCTGACCGAGGTCCAGGCTCACACTCTCGAGACCGTGGAGTTCGAGACGCTTCTCTCTCAGCGCCCGGCCCTGATTCGCGGTCTCACCCGGCAGTTGAGCCAGCGCATGCGCGATCTGCAGGAGACCATGAGCGCGGAACTCGACCGCCGCGAAGCCGCCATCTCGGGAGTCCTGAGTTCGATTGGTCCTTTCGAGCTGGAAGAGCGCCTGGGGCAGGGCGGGATGGGAGTCATTTACGGCGGATATCACCGCGTAACCGGACACAAGCGCGCGGTCAAGGTGCTGGGCATTCAGAGCGATGAGCAGAGACAACGCTTTTTGAGTGAATGCGAAACCATGGCTCGCATGATTCATCCTCATGTGGTGCGCATCGATTCGGCCGGCATCGTGGAGGACCAGGCTTACATGGCCATGGAACTGCTGCGTGGCCAGACCTTGGAACAACGTCTGCGTCAGGGACGCCTGCCTCACGAAGAAGTGGGCCTGTGGTTCTTACCGGCTATGCGAGCCTTGCACTACGCCCACGAGCTGGGGGTGATGCATCGCGACGTCAAGCCGGAGAACCTTTTCATGACGCTCGATGGTCAGGTCAAAGTGCTCGACTTTGGCATCGCGCGAAGGGTCAACGGTCCACAAGTAACCCTGGAGGGAAAGTTCTTTGGGACCCCTCGCTATCTGGCTCCCGAGCGCATCGGCGGTCAGTCTCAGCGCCAGGAAAGACAAAGCGATCAGTATTCGATGGGAGTCACCATCTACGAGGCCGTGACCGGCCGGTGCCCGTTTGATTCCAACGATGTGGCCGAAATCTTGGCCGCCCACCTGCACCGAGCGCCAGATTTGCCGAGCCGAATCGTTCCGGTAGATAAAGAACTGGAATTGGTGGTTATGCGACTGCTGTCCAAAGAGCCTTTGCGCCGTTACCCTGACTTCGAGCGGGCCGCCGCGGAACTGGCTCAGGCGCTGGCCGGTGGTTCGGGGTCGAGCACGGCCGAGCTGGGATGATGGGCTAACAGCAGCATCCGCAGCAAGCCCAGCGAACCTCCCAGGAGTAGCCCCCACAGTCCCCCGCCCAGGGCCCCGATTTTCAGGGCCGTTCCCACCACGCCGTCTGACCCGGTATTGCCGAAGACCCCGGCCAGGAAGCCCAAAAGCACGAAACCGCCGGCAGCGAAAAACCACACCGAGGACAGGCTCCACCAGGCAAAGGCATAGAAGGCCTTGGACCCGCCGGGTTTGTTGGCGCACCAGCGCCGGCAGCCTGAGGCGATCAGGGCCGGCACGGTGGCCATCACCAGTCCGGCGAAGAGATTGGGACCGATATCCTGGTCGCGCAGTCCCACGCCAAGACCGATGAGGGCGCCCGGCCCCAGGCAGAGTAGCCACAGTTGAGCGGCCGTAAAGGTGTGATGCTTGAGCAACCGCGCCAGTGCGAATGGGCCAACCCATTGAGCGACAAATACGGCGAGAAGGATCGCCCCCCAGAGATTCTCCGACACGTTAGCCAATTTGGATAGAAAAATACAGGCACCTCCCGAAGGAGAGGCGTAATAGGGGAGTATGTTGACCGTGCTCACCCAGAACCTGAGAATCGACGTGGCCTCCGATGGCCGGAACGACTGGACCCACCGGCGCCCGCTGATGGAAAAGTTGCTCAGTTCCTACGAAGCGGACGTCATTGCTTTTCAGGAAGTGTTCGAAAACCAGCGCCGCGATCTGGTGGCGATGTTGCCCGGCTATGCGTGGCACGGTCGCGGTCGCGAGCCCGACGAGACGGGCGAAGGCTGCTACGTATTTTGGAACAGCAAGCGCCTCCAGGCAGTCGCTCAGGAAACCTTCTTCCTGGCTCCTGACCCCAAGCAGGCTGGCTTGGCCTGGGATGCGGCCTGTCCGCGCATCTGCAATCGGGTGGTGCTGAAGGGTGAGGAGTTCCCCGCTTTTCAGCTCTACAACGTGCATCTTGACCACATCGGAAAAGTCGCGCGCCGCAAGTCGGCCGAGATGGTGCGGGCCCACATGGCCTTGAGCCAGGAGCCGGCTATCGTGCTCGGGGACTTCAATCAGCAAGGGGCTCAGGACCAACTGCCCGCGTTGCGCGACCTGCAGGACGCTTTCCAGGTTCATGGGGCGGATGGAACCGGTACGTTCCACGGTTTCAGCGGGTTACCTCAGACCAGTCCGATTGACTACATCCTCACGACTCCCGAGTTCCGCGTGGAGTTCTGCCAGTTGTTGACCGATCATTGGGAAGACCGCTATCCCAGCGATCATTTTGGCCTCTTGGCCGGCTTTGAATTCGCCCAATAAAAAAGGCCCCCGGAGGGGCCTGTTCGCCGGGTTGGCTCAGGCTACGCCGAACTTTTGCCAGGGACGGGTCTGGGTCATCCCCATCACCGAGTTGGCATAACGCTCGGCCATCGGGCCGGAGCCGTTGTAACGGCGCACGGCTTCGCGCCAGTTGCCGGTGCGCTTAAAGTTGTCGGCCAGCAGTTTCACGCCGTATTCGATGTTCTGAGAAGGATTCCACACCTCAGGCCCACGCGCGAAAGCGTGGGAGCGGTCGTCAATCTGCATGACGCCTTTGCCGTGTCCACCGTCGAAGGAGCTGGCCCGAGGATTCCAGCCGCTTTCCTTATAGGCAACCGATTTGGCGATTTCCACCGGCACGCCGTATTTGGCGCAGGCCGCTTCCAGCATCTGTCCGATCTCGGGTTTGCTGGGACTGGGCCCGAAGTTGGGAATCTGAGCGCCCGGATTGGCCTGCTGCGGGCCGAAGCCGGGGTTCGGCCCGTAGCCCTGCGGGGCGTAGTTCTGGTAGCCGCCCTGGGGAAAGCCCATCGGCATTCCGCCGAAAGGCATGCCGCCCATGGGAGAACCAAAGTTGTTGCCCATCATGTTGCCCATTTGGGCCGCGTTCATGCCGTCCATCATGCCCTGATTGAAGGCCATCTGCGGATTCATCTGGCCGCTCATCTGGCCCATCATTTGCATCATGAGCTGCATCATCTGCATCATGATCATCTGCATGGGGTTTCCGAAGCCCCCCATGCCGTTCATGCCCCCCATGCCGAACATCTGCGAGCCCATCATCATCTGCGGGCCACCCATAAACATCTGCATCATAAAACAGCGAACCCCTTTGTGGATATTTGGATCTATCTTCAAGCCAAAGGGGGGAAAAGTCCAGGTCCCAGATCATGCCAGTTTGTTAATACTTTGTGCCGCAGGGAGTGGCTAGAGAGAACTCTAATTCTGGGCGGTCATGATCTCTTTCTCCACCAACCCCGAGAACGTCACCGACCTCCCCGCTTTCAACGAGTTCCAGCTGGCCGTCCAGGGAGCTCTGGAAGGTCACTCCGACGAGCAAGAGCTCACCAAGGTCTATCAGCAGCTCGATTTGGTGCTCAGTCAGACGCTCTTCTACTTTTGCGATCAGGTCCATTTCCAGCCGCCCTCGGAGCACCTGGAGCAACAGACCCGGTTGGTGTATCGCCACATTGACGGAGTCCGAGACGAAGCCGAACTGGCCTGTAAAGCCTGCCTGATTCCCGATGAAGACGAGGTTCAGCTGCATCTGGAAGCGGCCCGCCAAGCGTTGCAGGAACTGACTCGCATCTTTGCCGCGATGCAGGCCGAGGAAGCCGCCACCCCAAGATTTTCTCCGCTACCCTGGGTGCACGATCTGTGCCGGGTGGCGGTGGCCTGCCGCCAGGGTCAATTGACGGAAGATCATCTGGCCGAACGACTGGAGACCAGCCAACAGTTGCACCAGCGGGCGGCCTTGACCATCCCTCAGATCCCTTCGCTGATTCAGGACCGCCAGCGCTGGCGGGAAATCATTACCTCGATGGAAGCGAGCCTGGCCGAGATCGGGGAGGGACTGCAGTCCGTGGACGCTTTCCTGGATACGGCCAGCGAGGATACTTTGGACGCCGGTTTAGAACTCTGTATGGGCGGTGCCGAGAAGCTGGTGGAGGACTACGAGACGGTTAAGCGGCTCGAGGAAGAACAACCAGGATTGCTGTGCCCCCTTTGTTCCGAGGAGAATCCTCTCGGCTCTCAGCGCTGCCAACACTGCTCAGCCGCCCTGCCCCGGCTGGCGGACGTGGAGGAAGCCATCGGGCAAAGCGAGATTTCCTGGCCGTCGCACGTTCACAGCCTGGTGCAGTCTCTGGAAGGTTTGCAGGGAGGCTCGCGGCAGCCCGAACTCGTGCTCAGGGAAGTCGAGCAAATGCGCGAGCGCTTCGGGCGAGGCATTCAGGATATGCAGAAGATCAAGGTCCCTGAGGGGTTGGAGGAGGCCGAGGAGGCCCGCCAGCGCCTGATTCAAGAGAGCCAGGCCGCTCTCGGGGCGCTGGACCAGATGGCCCAGGCCATTCGCGATCAGCAGTGGGACTTCGTCAATACCGCCAGCCAGCAGTTTTTGCAGAGAGTGGAGGGCCTGCTCGATGCGTTACCGCAGTAAGCTGCGCATGCTTTCGAGGTAAGGCGCGGCTACCCGGATCATATCCTTTTGGATGGCCGGATTGCAGCAGAGTACTTCGGCTACCCGAATGTCATAAGGTGAGCCGGCCAGATTGGTGACCAGAGCACCGGCTTCCGCGGCGATGAGAGCTCCGGCGGCCGCGTCCCAGGCATTCAGGAAGAACTCCCAGTAGCCGTCCAGTCGCCCGCAGGCGATGTAGCAAAAGTCGATGGCCGCGGAGCCGTCTCGACGGATGCCTCCGGAGCCGACCACGTAGTCGCGGAACATGGCAAACAGGGCGTTACTATCGAATTCTGCCAGATGATAAGGAAAGCCGGTGGCCAGCAGAGCTTGCTCCATGGACTCGCATCCGCTGACTTGAATCGACCTTTCATTCAGGAACGCGCCGCCGCCCCGCACCGCGTGGAAGAGTTCGTCGCGCAGGGGGTCATAGACAACGCCGACCTCAACCACCCCTTCGATTTCGAGAGCGACCGACACACAGACGAACGGATAGCCGTGGGCAAAGCTGCGAGTTCCGTCCAAGGGGTCGATGATCCAGAGGGCCTGGCCCTCGCCGGTGCGGCCTTCTTCTTCGCCCAGAATGGCGTGGTCGGGCCAGTCGCCCAGAATGACCCGGCGCAATTCTTTTTCGCAAGCCACGTCGACCTCGGTCACCAGATCGATACGCCCCTTGTGGCGAATGCTCAGTTGGGTGTCGCCAAATCGCTGGCGGATGATCTGGCCGGCCTTGCGGGCGGCTTGTTTCGCGGTGTCTAGATATTGCTGCATCAGGTCGGCGCCCTTCGTAGCGCAGGAAAAGGCCCCCTTTCTTGGGTATATTTCGTGGATGCAAATTCGGCCGATAGACTGATTCGTGCTCATACCCGTTGACGATGATACCGCCAGTGAGGGCGTTCCCTGGGTCACCTATCTGCTGATTGCGTTGAACGTAGCCATCTACTTCGGCGGGCTTTGGAAGGGCCAGAGCGATCCGTGGATTCTGCATTACGGCCACCGCGCGATCCAGGGCATTTCCCTGACCATGCTCACTTCGCTTTTTCTGCACGCCAGCGTGCCGCATTTGTTGGGCAACATGTGGTTTCTCTGGATCACCGGGGACAATGTGGAGGGCCGACTGGGGTCCTGGCGCTATCTAGTTTTTTATCTCTGCGCGGGCTTTGTTTCCAGTCTTCTTTCGGATCATTTCTTGAGCGGTGCGGCCGCCAAGATTCCCAGTGTGGGAGCATCGGGAGCCATCGCCGCGGTGATGGGGGCTTATCTTTACCTTTTCCCGGAGAGCCGTATTCGCATCGGCTGCTTCATCTGGCTGCTCCCGCCCATCATGCTTTTCTCCTTCAAGCTGCCGGCGCTGGTCGCCATCGGTTTCTGGTTTTTTGAGCAAAGCCAGAGCCACTTGTTTCAAGTGGTGCACGGAGTGACCAGCCCGATTGGCTACGCAGCCCACGTGGCCGGATTCTTGTTCGGGGCGCTGGCTATGGGTCTACTGCATCTGGCGGGTTGGGTGCGCAGCGACTGGGCTCACCAGGGGGCGCCGGTGGAAGAGTGGAGGGGTCCGGTATGAAGCTGCTTTTTTGGGTGGGAGCCGGACTCAGTCAGGCCAGTGGCGTGCCGGCTCCGCCCGCCTACGATCGGGGACGCTTCCTTCTCAATCAAGAGCAGTGCCTGCGCGAGTTCTCGGACTGGCGACAACAGGTTCTGGCCTGTCGACCCAATCGCGGTCACGAGGTGCTGCGAGAGTTGCAGCTTCGCCATCCGGAGACCAGGATCGTCACCACCAATCAGGATCAACTTTTGCAGCGTGCTGGTTGCGAGGTGATCGAACTCCACGGGCACGGCATGGCAGAGGGCGGCCGTCCCGGAGTCGTGTGGGTGGGGGAGGATCTGGACGCGGAGTTGCTGGAGCAAGTCTTCTCCTGGGTCGAGAGTTGTGACACTCTGGTTTTGCTGGGCACTTCTTCCACCGTTCAGCCTGCCTGCGAAATCCCGCTGCGGGCCCGGGGGCGGGCCCGGCTTATCGAGATCAATCTGAGGGAAACGCCCCTTTCAGCTCAGTGCGATGAATGCTTGAGGGGACCCGCCGAAGAGCTATTGGAGCGATTCCTCAGCCCATAATCTCCCAGCGATAACCGAACGGATCGAGTAGGTGTCCGACCCGGGCTCCCCACTCGGTAGGCCCCATCGGTCGTAGCCATTCTCCCTCGAGTTGCTCGAGGGGGCCTCGATAGTTCAAGCACAGACCGCAGCCCCCCGGAGTTCCGGGACCCAACTGGAATTCCCGAGATTGCTCAGGGGTCAGTTGATAGAAGTCCAGTTTGAAGCCCTCCACGACATAAGCCAGTCGGCCCGGGCTGAGGATTCCGGACTGTCCCAAGAGGACGTCGTAGAAAGCCCGGGCCTGCTCCAGGTTGGCCACAGCAAAGAAGGCGCGCAAGTCTCAGCGCCAATCGGCGGGGAGTTGTAGAAAAGCCTTGGGGAAGACGGGGGCGCCGTAGCAACGCGTTTCCCAGTGGAGGTGAGGAGCAAAGCCACCGGTTCCTCCCACCGAGCCAATTTGTTGGCCTGCCTCGACGGTTTCATTCGCGCCGACCGCAAAATCGTTCATGTGGAAGTAGCTGGAGAAGACACCCAGACCGTGGCTGATCACCAGCGTGTTGCCGTTGACGATGCCCCGGGCCCGGTGGATGACGCGACCGGCCGCCGGAGCGGTGATGGCCTGTCCCTCCCAGCCGGCCAGATCGAGACCCTTGTGCCAGCCCTTTTTCCAGCCGTTGTAGAGCCGCTTCTGGCCGAAGCCGGTCGATTCGGGAGCCTGGCAGGGCAGCACCCAGTTACCCTTCCACAGCTGCGGGTCTTCCGTGCGCTTGATCACATTCAGGATGGCCACGTCGTCAGCCTTATTCTGGGGATCGTCATAGCTGGCCAGGGTGCTGGGGCTGATGCTCAGATACTGCATCCCGTAATTGCGGTGTTTGACCGAAAGACTGCGCTCCAGCCCGGCCACCTTTAGGGTGGCCTGGGCCGGACAGTCGATATCGATGGGAACGACCGCTCGCCAGCGCTCCCCACTCGAGACCATCTTATATTGCTTCCCCTGCCAGTCGATCTCGGGGGCCTCCGTTGGTCCGGTCAAGGAGACAAAGAGCGGAAACCCCTGCACGGCTGAGCCCTGCAGGGAAAGGCGTAGACCTTCCTGCGCCCCAACCGCCGAGACCAGGGCCGTGGCCGCCAATCCCCCCAGGAACTGGCGTCGCCGCATTACTTGCGCTTCTGCTTGGCGGCGTTGCCGACGGCTGCGACCTTACGGGCGCCGGCATCCATCATGCGCAGGGCTTCTTCGAGATCTTCGCGAGCTTCCGACTCCAGGTAGCCGCGCATACGCTCGAGAGCTTCGTTCATTTCGGTCACGCCGGTGCCGAAGAGCTCCTGGGCTTCTTCCATGGCTTTGAAGCCCACTTCTTCTTGGGCGCGCTCTTCCTCGGAAAGAGCTTCCCAATTGGGCTCCTCGATTTCATACTCGGAGTTTTTGTCGATGACGCCTTGGAACCATTCCACCTCGGAAAGGAACTTGTCTCCGTCGATGCTGCCGTCGAAAATCTGATTGACGGCCGTGTAGAGACGGACCAGATTGCCGGTCAGAACCGGCTGTTCCGGGTCGATGGCCGGAGTTCCGACGTTTTCCTCCGAGTGGTCGAAGGTGGAACCAGCGGACTGACCCAGGTTGGGCAGGGGCATGTTGCACTTTTCGCAGTTGTTGCGACCGCCGGGATTGAAATGGCCGCAGCGCATACAGGCCACCTTGCCTTCGCGCTCAGACAGTTCACTGAGGTTGTCCAGAGCGGCCGAAAGCTGGATGGTGGATTCCTCCAGCTTGCGGCGGGCCGAACGCAACGTCACGTCCAGACGAGTGGTGAAGAACTCGGCGAAATCGGCCAGGGCTTCCTGTTGATAGTCACAGGCCTGCAGCGCGCGGTCCATCGCTTCGCGCAGCATGACGGACTCGACCCCGGCTTCCAGCATCTGATCGAGCCCGGCCGAGAGTTCTTCCGAAGAGGTGTGGATGCCGGCCAGCACTTCCACCAGCGGCCCGTCGCCCAACGACTGGGCTCCCACATCCTTGGAGAAGCTGAGGGCCAGGTTGACTTGTTCCGAGGGGGTCGGGCCGTCGATTCGCTGTGAGAGGACCGCGCCCGGAATGCGCTCATTGAGACGAGCAAAGCTGATTTTAGCGTTCTCCATCTCCTTATTGACACTGGCTTTGTCGCCCTTTTCGATAGCGGCGAACATACGATTCATACAGCGCAGATGGCTGTCCCAGACGTCTTTGAGCGCGGCCAGTTCGGGGGTCTGCTCCGAGGAACCCAGGCTGTCGAGCGACTGCAGCGCCATAATCCGCTCCGCGTGACAGAACTCTTTCAGGCGCTCCCCGTTGGCGTCTTTCTCCGGAACGAAAACTTCGTGGGCGCGGATCATGAGGTTCAAGTTGGGGATCGAGGTGGGTCCACTGACCGCCAGTACGAAATTGCGAAGCTCGTCGAAGATGAAGTTGAGCTGCTCGGTGCCACGGCGGACGACGGAGCCGGCGCTGTAAAGAAGATTCTCGTCGTTGTTCTCGAGATAGCTGGCGATATCGCCCAGTGCGGCTTCCAGGAATCCGAAGACTTCCTCCGCTCCCTGGACCAGCGTCGCAACTTTCTCCCGCATCTCGGGAGCCATCTCCTGGATGGTGCCCTGGAAGTCGTTCACCTGTTCGTCAAGGCCCTTGCGGCTCGACTCCAGGACCTGCGCTAATTGCTCCTTGGAAGCGCGCTTTTCCAGCACCGCCTTAATGGTGAATACCAGCAGATGTCCGGTTTCGGTTTGGGTTTCGGTCGCCATCTTGGCCCTCCAGCAACAGTTTCTCGGGTTCGGGCCGCCCTTCGCTCACTGGTTAAGCTGGCCCTTTTCGCCGGGCCGCCTTGCCCCAATCGTAGCCATTCCTCTACAGTAGGACGGTGGATATCGACCGTTACGTTCAGAATCTGAGCGAAGAAGGCCACGGTACGGCGGGGCGCTTTACCATCGACCTGGAGCGGGCCCTGGCCATGACGGCCCATATTCAGTTGCCGGATCCGGACTTCTGGGTGCTCAAGTTCGTGCAGGCCGCGGTGGCCGCCGGAGCCCGCGATATCAAACTGCGTTTTGAGGAAGACCAGTGGCTGCTGCGTCACGATGGTTCGAACGTAGGCCGACTCAGTCTGCTGGATGGGCTGGGCAAAGAGGGGCCCAAGAAACAGATGGCCCTCTGCCTGCGGGGAGTCTGGCGGGACCCGGCCGAGCAGGTCACGCTGATGACTCACTACAATGGTCTGACTCGCTCCCTTGCCTGGCCTGGCGATTGTGTCTGGCAAGAATTGCCGGAATGTCCTTGGGGAGATCAGCAGGGAACGCTGCTCGTCTGCCGCTGGAAAGGGGTGGAGGAACTGACTCCCCGGCGTATTGCACGCTTTCGTAACGCGTTTCGACTGGCGCCGGCACGTGTCTGGCTGGATCGAGAATGTGTCCACGACCCTCGGGAAGGAGATCGGCGCGTTCCGGGTTGGGTCTGGTTGGCGCCCTCTTTGAGCCCGCGAACCCTGGCCATCCTGCCGGCCAGTTCCCGCCTGCTGGTCGGCAAGGCCCAGGACCCCTGCGACTGGAGCGCTGGGGGCGGGGAACAAGACCAGCTCGACTGGTGCGAACTGCACGAGGAGACGCGGTGCTTGCCTTGCTGGGGGATGCTGACCCTGACTCCGGAGGTCTCCCGTCACCAACTCCGCCTGCTACACTTCGGAGTCGAAATTCAGATGCTTTCCCAGAGCGTTCCCGCCGCCGCCAGCGGTTTCCAATCGATCTTGTCTACCTCTGGACTGCAGCTGGATGCGGGCGGATGTTGCGTGGTGCAAGATACTGCCTGGCAAAATCGCTGCCGCCAGTTGGAGCTGGCGTACCAAGAACTGTACAAGTTTTTCGCCAGCACTGCTCCTCACCTGAATATCGCCCGGCTTTTCAAGGGTTACTAGTCGGGTCCGCAGAACGGTGCGGCCGTGAGTCAGCTCCTGCAGGAATTGCTGGATGATTACGCAGCCGATGGGGAGTGGCACTCGACCGGTCGCTTTACCATTGACGACGCCCGCGCCCGCGATGTGCTGGTTCGTTTCCAAAGTAACAATCCCGGCCTGTTCCTTTTGCATTGGGTGCGCTTCGCCAACCTGTGCGGTGCCAAAGCGACTCGTGTGACCTGGCAGGACAGCCAGCTGACGCTGAGCCATGACGGAGAGTGGCCTACTTTCTCCAGTTGGAGCACCCTCTGGGGTGGCGAACATCCTCGCGAGCGGGCCCTGGCCTATTGTTTGTGGAACGCAATGCGCGTCAACTTCGACGAAGCCCGGCTCTACTCTCCCGAAGATTGTCTGGTGCTGGACGCGGCCTTGGAAGCACGAATGGAGCCGCAACCAGGGGAGTTCCGCCTGGTCCTGTGCAAGCCCAAGAAGAACACGGTCTGGGAAGAGTATCGGGCCATGCTGACGGAGCGCTGCGCCTACAGTCCGGCAGTGGTGACCTTCCTGGACCGTGAGTTGGAAACGGCGGCCGGTGTGGCTTCGTCTTTCCATAGCATCTTCCGAGGCTGCGAACTGACCCGCGAGCCTCGCTGGCCCAAACCGGTGGGGGCGGGCGAGACCCTGCCCCAGGTCGTGCGCTCCCCTTATATCGCCTCGGTCTTTATCGGCATGCGCGATGAGCGGCAGGGACTTTTCGTGGTGCTCGACGGAGTCTGTTATCCGACCAGCGCTCCTAAGGGTTTACCGCGCCTCTATATCGTGCTGTCGGCCAATGACCTGGTTCTCGACCTCTCGGGAGAGCGTCTGGTGCACACCAAAACCTTCGCCAGTCTGCGCGAATGGTTAGAGCGGGACCTGGACAGCTTCTTTCGCTTGATGATCCGCGATCTGGACAATGCGCCGGCTGGCCTGGTGCCTTACCTGGAGGCTTTCATCAGCGTGCGCCTGCGCGCCAAAGACTTTACCGGTGCCTACCAAATTTGCCGTTGGGTCTTGCGCAAGATCGGCGCGGGATCGGCCATCTTGTTGGAGGATTGGCAGAAAGACCGCTTTCTCAACGATTGGCAGCGTGCGGCTTTCCTCTACCGCTTTGCGCTGATCAGCTTGCTGATGAAAGATGCCAGCGGCGGCCGCCACCTCGGGGAACAGGCCGAGAAAGTCTGGCAGGATGCCGACCTGAACGAGCCACGCTGGTTGCCCAAAGCGGATCCCCCCGAGGGTCACCTGAGCCGTGCGGAAAAGCTGAACCTGAGTCGCCTGGCGGTGGAAGAGCAAACCTTGGAAGACGGCACCGACCGTGTTCGTAAGATGCTAGAAGAGCAGGCGGAGCAGTTCCGCGAGCAAGATCGCTGGAGCCTGGTTCTCTACTGTCATCGCTGGCTGCTGGAGCTGGATCAGAGCACTCTGAGCCGGGGCGGCGAACCCAAGGCCGGGCGCCGCGGCATGGCGATTCGTCGCGCTCTGGTCGGCATTGCCACCATCCGGCATTTGCGTCAGAAAGCCACCCCTCTCAATCAGGATTGGTATGAAGCGCAGGTTTATCTGAACCAGGCGTTGACCGGTTGGCGCGGCCAACTCGACCGACAGGTGGCCATACCAGAAGAAGACCGCGGCACGCTGCTGGAAATTCTCGATGCTTTAATTCACATTCATCTGGCTCTTGGTCAGAATGAAGGTGCTCGCCGCCTGATGGAAGTGTGGCTGGAGGAGCAGTGTGAAGCTCCCGGCCTTTACCTGGATCAAGCCCTGGAGCATCTGCAGAAGCTCAAGAAGATGTTAGGGCCGGGCGACAAGGCTCTGCAAACCCAACTGGATCTGCGTCTCAACAAAGTGAAGCAGGCCTTGAAAGAGTCCCGGCCCAGCACGCTCGACCTGTTCGCTCGCTTTTTCCGGCGCGGCCGCTAATTTAGCCTTGTAAACAAAAAAAGCCCGACGCAAGTCGGGCTTTTTTTGCTTGGTTTAGCTGTTGCGGCAGGCGGTCAGATCCGACTGCAGCTGGCGACCGGTTGCGTCAGCGGCGCTGTGCTCGGCGTTCAGGTTGTCCTGCTGACCGCTCAGGTCGCGGATGGCGCTGTTCAGCTTGTTCACGCGATTCTGATTGTTCTGGACTTCCTGGCGAGCCGAGTTGAGCTGGCCTTGAGCGCCCGACAGCTGGCTGGCGGCGTTGCCCTTTTCCATGTTGGCCTGGTTGGCGTCCTGCTGAGAGCGGTCGCGCTCCTGCTGGGCGTAGCGCAGGTCGTTCTGCAGGCCGGGTTTCTGGGCGTTGACCTGCTGGTTGGTCTGGTCTTGGATGCGAGTGTCAATCGAGTTCTTGCGATTGTTCAGGTCCGCTTCCTTACCGTTGAGTTGGCCCTGCAGACCGTCGTAGCGCTGTTCGACGGGCACGCGGTCCTGGGCGAATTTGGCGTCGGATTCTTTGGTGATCTGAGTGTCCAGGCCGGCTTCCTTGGTCTTGAGCTGACCTTCGAACTGCTTCAGTTCCTTGTCCTTGGTTTCCAGGCGAGTGTTCCAGTTGACCAGACTCTCACCGGTCTGGGCATCGGGCTTGGCGGCCTTGTCTTTATATTGAGCCTGACCACCGGCTTCGATTTTGCCATTGATTTCGTCGAGACGACCTTTGACGTCGGCTTCGGAAGCGGCAATGCCCGCTTCGCGCTCGTCGAGCTTCTTGGTTTCGCCACGGTAGAACTCGCGCTTGCTGAGAGCGTCCGCCTTCAGGCTATCTTCGCGTGCATCGAGAGCCGCCTTTTTCTCATCCAGGCGCTTGCCTTTGGCGTTCTGCGATTCGTTGTCGCCGTGTGCCATTCCCAGCAGCTTGCCACCGGTGTGATCCCAGAGCTTTTTGGAGGCTTTGGCGGCCGTGAAGCCACCCAGTCCGCCCACGGCCGCGAAGAGAGCACCGCCGATGATGCCGCCCGCCACGCCGGCCGCGCCGATGGTGGAGAGACTGACGTTGCTGGCCAACAGGCCGGAGGCCAGGCTGCCGGCCGAAGCGACCGAGGCACCGAGGGTGAAACCGCCGACCGCACCGCTGAGCATGCCGACGCCGCCCAGCACCGAGGAGTAAAGCTTCATTCCGCCGCCCATATTGTTGAGGTCGGTGAAATTCGTCTTGAGGAGGTTGGGCTTCTCTTCCTTGGCGACCGGCGGAGCGCCGTCGCCGCCGGCGGCGCTTTCCGCCTTGGCCCACACTCCCTGCACCGCGCCGACCGCGACGCCGGGGACGAAGCCGGCCGCCTTGCCTACCGCGTTACCAATTCCGTTACCCACTTGCCAGGCACCGGCTGCGCCGCTGACGCCGCCAATCACCATTCCGGCTTTGGCCATTACGCCTGCCGTTGCGAAGGTGCGTCCGACGAAGTCGAGTGCGCCGTGCGAGGTGACCGCGCTGAGCACCGGTCCGAAGCCCGCGCCGGTGAGAGTTCCGACGATGGCACCGCCGAGCACGCCGGCGTAAAGTGCACCAGTCACGGTGGCCAGACCAGCGGCACCGCCTACGACGGTTCCGGTGGCGTTGCCCCAGGCGATACCCGTGCGGATCGCCGTCTGTCCAACGCTGGGCTTGAAGCCGTCCTGGGGCGGCTGCGGGCCCTGAGGATCGTTCGGCTTGGGAGCCTCGTTCTTGTTCAGCGTGGTGATGGGGGTCTGGAAATTATTCACTGACTGGAGTTTCATCGTCCTATCCTTCTTTCAAGGGTCGTGTGGGTTGTATGCACTCTACAAGGGGTGGCTGAAAGAACCCTGAAACCTATCAGCATAGAAAAACTTGTTGGAGGTCGTTGTATGGCAGACTCGCGCAAACCCCCGTCCCGTAAGGAAGTCCACGATTCTGGTGCGGCTGATTGGGTGCAGCAGGCGATGGACAAGCACGAGGCCAAGCAGGCCAAACTCGGGTCGATCTTTGGCGAGACCCAAAAAGACATGCGCATGGAGAAAGATGCTCTGGCCGGCGTTTGGAGCAAAGCCGCCGAGGAAGAAGTCGAGAAAGGGCCTGACCTCTTCGCCGCCGAGCGCAGTCAGGGGGCGGCTGAAAAGAAAAAGTTGGCCAGCGTCTGGGATCAGGACCGCGCCGAGCGCGAAGCAGAGGAAGCCCAGCTGAGAAACATGTTCGGCGGGGGAGCTCCCAAGAAAAAGGGCGGGCGGTAGTAGCCTACATCACCAGGAATCCGAGGTCGGTGGTGGCGCTCGTTTCGTAGGTAATCTTCAGTCGGCCGCTGTCGCGGGCCGCGCGTACCTGTTCCCACTGGGAGCCGGCCCAGGCGAACTGGTCGTCGAAGGGAAACACCTGAGCGGGAGGTACGCGTACGTGGGCCCGGGTCGTGTCGATGACAACCTCGGGCAGGTTGCGCGAAAGCGCCTCGGCGGCGGCCCAGAGAATGAGTCGCCAGTCGTCCTGGAAGATGCTGCGGGTATGCAGATGGAGAAAGAGCCGGTCATCCTCGATGCGCAGGCTACGCACCGCCTTCTCGGCATCCCAGCGCTGCGACTTTTCGGTGATTCTTCCCTGGATGCGCTTGTAGTCATTGTAGACGCGCGCCGGATGCTCATGGCTTTGAAAGACGCCGTAGGGGTGAGGTTTGTCGTCGGCGTAGCCGCTGGCGAAAATTGCTCCCGTCGATTCAAACTGCGTCTTGGTAAAGGCTAGATAGTCTTCCAGGCCGTGGCGTACCCGGGTCATTCCATATTTTTCCGGATTGCGATCCATCAGAGAATCCGGTTCGATACTGAGTGGAGTGGTGTGCACACCGTTGGGCTGCAGTACATCATGATAGGCATCCTGGATGTAAGCCATCATGCTTTCGCCGCGCTCCACGTCGTAGGGCGTTTCGCCCTGGAGTCCGATGATGCCGTAGACAATTCCGTGGATGTTAGGGAATTGGCGCAAGTAATCGAGGGTTTCGAATAACTGATTGTCCGAGGCATATGGCTTAATTTGCTTTTTCTGGGCCAGTTGGTAACGCAGGGGCTCACTGTAGGTCTGTGCATCCAGAGAGATGATGGCGCTGGCAAAGTGCTCGCTAACTTTGGCGATGAATTCTTTACTCGGAAGCGTCCAGCAGTAAAAAGCGGCGTGAAAGCTCTTGGGAGGGAGTTCTTTGGCGATGCGTACGTAGTAGTCTTCGCGATCCGGATCCTGCACGGGATCGAAGTCGAACATGACCGCCTGTTTGGTCCAGGGTCCCAGGGCGCGCATGTCGGAAATCACGTCTTCGATCGGCCGATATTGGAAACCGGTGCGACCGAAGAGCTTTTTGTGACCGAAGGCGCTGCCGGAGCAGTAGGTACAGGTGCTCTGGCAGCCTTTGCCGGTCCACACGAAGGGTGCGGTGAAGCCCGCGTGATAAAGTAGCTCGGTCGGAGCGATCTCGGTGAGGTCGTCCAATAACCTCAGTTTGTCGCCTCCGGTACGTGGTTGCACGTACTTATGCGGCAGACGAGTCACGCTGCCATCGTGACGCAGGACCACGTTGCAATCGGGATTTCCTTGGATCAGGTGGGTCAGCGGAACTTCGCCGTCGCCGGTAATGACCGCATCGAAGTGAGTTTTGTGAACGATCTCTTCGGCAAAAGAGCTTGCCGTTTGACCGCCGGTGACCAGTTTGACCTGCGGGTGATTCTCGCGGATGTAGCGAGCCACTTCGGTCGCGCCGTAAACGGTGTCCCACCACTTACAGCTGATCGCTGCCCAACGAGGCTTCCACGAGGTCAGGGCTTTCTCGAGTCGATCTTTCCAATCGGCCCCCACCAGGGGCTCGACTCGAACGTCCAGGCCGTGCTGGCGCAGAAAGCTGCCGAGTTGCAGAGTGGCGTTGTTGAACAGATAGTTCGAGCCGTCGGAGCGGCGCGGCGGACTGAGGAAAAGAACGTCGATCACCGTGCAAATCTTCGGGTGATCCGGGAGACATTCCCCCAGATGTGGAAGGGTGGCCCATGAGAACCCTCTTGATCGTCAATCCAATGTCCGGCGCCCGCGGGCAGCGCTGGCGAAGCCAGGACCTGCCTGGTATGGTGCAGAGTTGGTTCCCGGAGGCGGCCCTGCATTTGACTCGCGCTGAGGGAGATGCGACAGTGGCGGCCCGCCAGGCCGTCGCCGACGGGCTGGAGTTGGTCATTGCGGTGGGCGGAGACGGCACCATCAACGAGGTCGTCAACGGACTGGTCGGTTCCCCGGTGCAGTTGGGTATCCTACCCGCGGGTACGGAGAATGTGCTGGCCAAGGAGCGCCACGTGCCCACTGCGCTCGAGAAAGCAGCCGCCTATCTGAAGGAGGCGCCGGCTCGACGAGCGGACGTCATTCGCGCGGGTAACCGTCACTATCTCTGTTTCGCCGGGGTCGGTTTTGATGCGCTCGTGGTCGAGAAAGTGCAGCCGGAGGCAAAGGCTCGTCTGGGTGCCATGGCCTATGTGATGACCGGCTTTGAGCAAATGTTCAAATACCAGGAAACCCCTCGCACCGCCACCGTGCAGATCGATGACGGGCCTCCCCTGAAGGTGCCCTTCTGGCAAATCGTTGTCTCCAATATCGCCACCTATGGAGGGGGGCTCCGACCTGCCCCGCGCGCGTCCATGCACGATGGACTTCTGGACGTGATTATCTGGCCGCGGGCCGACCTGCCAGGCATGATTCATCAGATTGTGGCCACCGCCACCGGTGCTCATTTGGGACTGGCGGAGGTTCGATATTTGCAAGGACGGCGCTGCTGGATTGAGACCGAGCCGCCGAGCATGGTTCAAATCGATGGAGATCTGTTGGGCCCAACTCCTGTCCTCTTTGAGGTATTGCCTCAAGCGCTTTGGACTCGGTTTTAAGCAACATGAAAAAAGGGCCGAACCCAAGAGGGCCGGCCCTTTCTTTTGTGGTGTCGAGGTTAGTTGCTGAAGCCGGGATTGCTGAAGCCGGGATTACCATTGTTGCCCGGGGCGCTGAAGCCCGGAGTGCCAAAACCAGGAGTGCTGAAACCGGGATTGCTGAAGCCCGGTGTGCCGAAGCCAGGGTTGCTGAAGCCGGGGTTGCTGAAGCCGGGGGTGTTGAAAGCGGGGCTGCTGAAGGCCGGGCTGCTGAAGGTCGGGCTGCTGAAGCCACCGCCGAGGCGCTTGGGCTGGTCGCGCTTCACGTAGGTGACGCGAGCCGACGGAATGCGCTCGGGGGGAGTCCAGGAAGAAGGTGCGGGGATATTGCGGCTGCGGTTCTGCACGCGAACGTGAACCGCGTTGCCCTGCATGCTGTAGGAGTGTTCGCCTTCGGTGGGCATCGCGTAGGCGCTGCTCAGGGTCATTGCGGACAGGGCGATCATCATCATCTTTTTCATCTTGGTTGCTCTCCTACGGTTCTTCTTTCCTGAACTCAGGATACCTAACCCTGATGAAATAATTCTGAATAATTCGTAACAATTTTGGTTCAATTGTACCAGGAGGTGATCAGGCGTCCTGGGCTTCCACCTCGCGGGCGTGTTCCATGACCAGTTGGAAGCGCGGGGCCGGGTCTTTGCCGAAGCAGTCCCGGACCGCCAGGTCGGCGGCTTCTTCGTCCCGCAGGGCCACTCGGTAGAGGGTGCGACTGCCGGGGTCCAGGGTGGTTTCCTTGAGTTGTTGAGGGCTCATTTCGCCCAACCCTTTGAAGCGGGTGATCTCCGGCTTGCCTCTCTGAGTGCGCATCAGGCGCTCCTTCTCGCGATCGTCCCAGGCCCAGAGCGTTTGCTTGCTGGTTCGGAGGCGATACAGCGGGGGACGTCCCAGATAGACGTGGCCGGCTCGGATCAGTTCCGGCAGGTAGCGATAGAAGAAGGTGATGAGCAGGCCGGCGATGTGGTGCCCGTCGGAATCGGCATCGGTCAGGATGACGACTTTGTGATAGCGCAGTTTGGAGAGGTCGATCTTATTGCCGACTCCGCAGCCCAGGGCGCTGATGAGGTTCAAAATTTCCTTGTTCTGCTGGATCTTGGAGAGATTGGCCTGTTCCGTGTTCAGCACTTTGCCGCGCAGCGGCAGGATGGCCTGATTCTTGCGATCCCGGGCCTGCTTGGCTGAACCGCCGGCGGAATCGCCTTCGACCACGAAGAGTTCGCACTCGGACGGCCGACTGCTGGAGCAATCCGCCAGCTTGCCGGGCAGATTCAATCGAGTGGTGGCCGACTTGCGGGTGACCATATCGATGGCTTCCCGCTGGGCCACGCGGCTGCGCGCCGCCTGCAGGATGCGCTCGATGACGGATTCGGCGTGCTTGGGATTGGCGTTCAGGAACTGCTCGAGGGCCGGAGCGACTCCGTTGGTCACCAGGCTTTGGACCTCAGGATTGTTGAGGCGTTCCTTGGTCTGCCCCTTGAACTGTGGTTCCTTGACATAGACGCTGAGGACGCAGCGTAGACCGTCCCGCAGGTCCTCGGCGCTCAGCTTCAGGCTTTTAGGGGTAAGGTTGTGGGTCTCCATGTAGTTGCGTAAGGCGCGTACCACTCCAGCCCGCAGTCCCAGGTCGTGGGTGCCGCCCTGCGCGGTGGGAATTCCGTTGACGTAGCTCCAAACGCGCTCGTCGCCATCCTCCACCCATGAGATGGCCGCTTCCATGCGCGGCTCGTTGTCGCGCTGCAGATAAAAGGTCTGTTCATAGGCCGGGTTGCGCTGTTCGTGGTCGACCAGTCGCTGCAGGTAGCCGTCGATCCCTTGTCCGTGGTCATAGCGATGAGTGCCGCCCGGGCCTTTGAACGTGATCTTTACGCGATGCAGATAGGACTTGGCTTCCAGTCGTTCTTCGATCACTTTGGGGTCGAAAGTGGTGCTGGCGAAAATTTCCGAGTCGGGGCGGAAGGCAATGGTGGTGCCGCTGCCGTGGGCCTCGCCTAAAATCTCCAGTCCGGTCATGGCCTCGCCTCGACAGAACGACTGGCGATACAGCTTGCCGCCTCGCTTGACGCGAGCTTCCAGCTTCTCGGACAGGGCGTTTACGACCGAGGCGCCCACGCCGTGCAAGCCTCCCGAATACTGATAGTTGCCCTGCGAAAACTTGCCGCCGGCGTGCAGGGTGGTGAGGATCAGTTCCAAGGCCGGCTTGTTGAACTGCTCGTGGATGTCGATGGGGATACCGCGTCCGTTGTCGGTGATCTTGATGCCCTGCAAATCGGGCTCGAGTTCGACTTCGATTCGGTCGGCGTGGCCGTTCATGACCTCGTCGATGCAGTTATCCACGATCTCCCAGACCAGGTGGTGAAGCCCGGCTTTGTCCACACCCCCGATGTACATGGCGGGGCGAACGCGAACCGGCTCCAGGCCGGAGAGAACCTGGATATCCTGGGCGGTATATTGCTCGGTTACGGGCTTAGACCGACTCATCGTTGTTGCCATTTCTCTCCTCATTCACCACTATAAGTTGTCCGCGTTTGATCATTTCTTTGCCTTTGCCGCCACGGCTGGTCAGAGGGACCGAGCCGGCCGTCAGTGCGATGACTTTGCCGCCATCGGATCGCTGGACCGTCAGGCCGTCGTTGTCGTCCGAGCACAGCTTGATGGCCAGCAAACGGTCGCCCTCCTCCAGCTTGATCAAGGTTACCCCTTTGGAGGCACCATTCAGGTAAGAGACTTCTTCGACCGCGTAGAGCAGGGCTCGGCCCGCTTTGGATACGCACATCAGGGCTTCGCTGCCCCGGCAGGTCAGCACTTGCACCACTTCCTCGCCGCTGGAGGGACGAGCGTAGCGGCGACCGGCGCGAGTCGAGGCTTCGCAAAAGCTCTCCAGAGACAGGCGGTAACCCCGACCTTCGCTGGTGCCCAGTAGAAGGTGAAGGGGAGGGGCTGTTTCGCTTTCGGCGGACCGCAAGTCCGAGTCTGAGGGATCCAGGCAGAGAGCGGCGATTACTCGTTCGCCGTCGTTGAACGAGAACAGTTTCTGCACCGGGTCGCCAAAGCCGCGCGGTTGGACCTGCAGGTCGTGAATGCGCGTTGTGTAGGCTACGCCCAGATTGGAGAAAAAGACCACCGTGCTCTTGGTGGTGCCCTTGAGAACGGCCATCATTTCGTCGTCGGTGCGCAATTTTGCCTTGGCCGGGTCGGTTCCGGCGGAAACTCGACGCACCCAGCCGTCGCGGCTGAACAGCACCATGGCTTCCTCTTCCACGATCAGGTCGTCGGCGTTGATGACGATTTCGGCTACGCCTTCGTGGACGACCTGGGTACGGCGTCCCTCCGGGAAGCGCGTGCGCACTTCTTTGATTTCTTTCTTGACCAGATTCCAAAGGCGGCGCGGGCTGGCCAGCATGCCTTCGATGACCTCGACCTGAAATTGTTTATCCTTGTATTCGCCCTGGATGGCTTCGATGTCGGTTTTGCCGATTTTGTAGAGGCGCAGGTCGAGGACCGCTTCGGCTTGATCCTGGTCGAGGGTGAAATGGGCGATCAGTTGCTGAGCGGCGTGACTGCGACCGGTCGACTCTCGAATCAGTTTCAGAGCCAGGTCCAGGTCTGCGAAAACCTTCGCGAAGCCTTCCAGAATGTGCAGTCGTTGCTTGAGCGCCCTCAGATCGTGATTCAGGCGCTTGGTGACGACCTCGTAGCGGAAGTCGACAAAGTGCTTCAGGCACTCGAGCAGGCCGATGCGCTTGGGGGTGGGTGCGGCACCGGGCTCCGGGATCAGGCAGGTCAAATTCAGGTGAAAGTTGTTCTGGAGCTGGGTGTTCTTGTACAGATAGCCCACTACCAGTTGCGCGTCGCTGCCGGGTTTGCATTCCATGACGATACGGACGTCGTCGGTGGATTCATCGCGAATGTCGAGCACCTGGGGTAGTTTGCGATTGACGATGTGCTCCGCGATCTCTTCGACCAGGGTGCTTTTGTTGACCATATAGGGAATCGAGGTGAGCACGATGTTCATGCTCTTCTTGTCTTGCTCGACGGTGTACTGGCCGCGCAGTCGGATGCGTCCCTGACCCTCGCTGTAGAGTTTGATCAGGCTGGCCCGGTCTTCCAGAATCTCACCACCGGTAGGGAAGTCGGGGCCCTGCACGACCTCCAGCGCCTGTTCGATGGTCATTTGCGGATTGTCGATGAGGTTTTCGCAGGCCTGGCAAACTTCGGCCAGGTTGTGAGGGGGAATGTTGGTGGCCACACCCACGGCGATGCCGGTGCAACCGTTGACCAGCAACTGCGGAATGCGCGCCGGCAAAACCACCGGCTCGTCCTGACTGTCGTCGAAGTTGCGGCGCATGTCGACGGTTTCCTGGCCAAGCTCCTGGACGAATTCCATGGCTACGGCCGTCAGTTTGGCCTCGGTGTAACGATAGGCGGCCGGGCTATCCCCGTCCAGCGATCCGAAGTTGCCCTGTCCAAAGATCAGCGGGTAGCGCATCACCCAGGGTTGAGCCATGCGCACCAGGGCTTCGTAAACGGCGCCGTCTCCGTGGGGGTGGTAATTGCCCAGTACCTGACCCACCACTTTGGCACACTTCAGAGTGGGCTTGTCGGGAGACAGGCGCAGGTCGTGGAACATCGTGTAGAGGATCCGTCGTTGCACCGGTTTGAGGCCGTCGCGCACGTCGGGCAAAGCGCGTGAGGTAATGACCGACACGGCGTAGTTGAGGAAGCGCTCGCGCGTAACCTCGTGTAATTCGATGTCTACAACGGATTGAGCCTGCATTCCCTACTCCTAACCAAATACGGACACGAACAAACGGCGTGGCGGCGTCTGAAGCCGATGTTCGAAAAGATAGATTCCCTGCCAGGTGCCCAGGGCCAGTTGCTCATCCGCGACCGGAATCATCAGGCTGCACTGGGTGAGCGCACTTTTGATGTGAGACGGCATGTCATCGGGGCCCTCGTCGGTGTGGGTGAAAAGATGCGCGTGCGAGGTCGAGATGCGCTCGAAGAAAGCTTCCAGATCGGCGCGAGCACTCGGGTCCGCGTTCTCCTGAATGAGCAGGCTGGCCGAAGTGTGCTGCACAAAGATGTGGCACATACCCCGTGCTAACTGGCTTTGCTGCACGACTTCGGCGATCTGGTGGGTGATTTCAAAAAGCCCTTGACGTGGAGCTTTGATGACGAGTTGGCGTTGGTGCACGCCCAGAATTTATAGGTCCTGCTTGAATTTCCTTCAGGCTGAAAAGCGGGGGCGCAATCGAGGTTTTTCCAGGGGCGGTGGGGGAGGTTGGCGACGGATGCGGGCTTCCCAGCGGGGGCGGGGGCAAGATAGGTCCTGGCAGCGCAGAACGGCGACGGCCAGCCAGTTGGGCAGGTTGAGGCAGGTGTAGAGTGCCTGCAGCGCAATCCGGGTTTTGCCATTCATACCTTTATGGTAGGACATGACAGTGTTGCTGTCAATCATGGTTCTCAACTGTAATCGCGCTCTGAGAGGGAATTGCCAAAGCTCTCTCTAAACAGGCTCAAGTGTTGTCGAGGATCCGTCCTTCCCGAAGCCTCTTGGGCCTGCTGTTGTGGGGTGCGTTGTTGTCTCAGCCAGTTTCTACAGAGCCACTAGACCCGGTCTCCTACCGAGTCAGTTTCCCCATGGCCCAGAATCACTACGTGGATGTAGAGGCTCGCATCCCCGCCGCCCCCGGCGACCTGGAGCTCTTTCTGCCGGTCTGGACCCCGGGGTCTTACATGTTGCGAGAGTATAGTCGCCAGCTCGAAGGGGTGCAGTTTTTCACCTCGGACGGCAAGCCGCTCGATTTCGAGAAGACCCGCAAGAATCGCTGGTTGGTCAAGAATGTGAGCGGACCGGTGACCGCTCGCTACAAGGTCTACTGTCGCGAGATGTCGGTCCGCAACTGCTGGGTCGAGAACGATTTCGCTCTGCTCACCGGCGCCCAGTTGTTCCTGGCACCGGTCGGCCAGTTGCAGCGTCCTTTTCAGGTTCAAGTCGATTTGCCGGCCAATTGGAAGCGCGTGGAAACGGGTTTGGCGCCGCTGGGGAACCAGGTCTTTCAGGCCGAGAACTTCGACGCCCTGGTGGATTGCCCACTGGTGGCGGGCAATCCCGCCACCTATGACTTTGTGGTCAGCGGGGTCACTCACCGCCTGGTCAATGAAGGGGAGGGGGGCATTTGGGACGGGCCCCGCAGCGCTAAAGACGCCGAGAAGATTGTGGCTACCGTCCACAAGATGTGGGGCGACGTTCCCTACGCCAAGTATGCTCCGAAGACTTACACCTTTTTCAATATGCTGACTCAGGCTGGCGGTGGACTTGAGCATAAGAACTCCACCGTGCTGATGAACAGTCGGTGGGGGCAGCGCGCGCGCCAGGACTATTTGCACTGGCTCTCGCTGGTCGCCCACGAGTTTTTCCACGCCTGGAACGTCAAAACGCTGCGGCCCAAGGCTCTTGGCCCCTTTGATTACGAGAACGAGGTCTACACTCCCAGTCTCTGGGTGGCCGAGGGCTTCACCGCCTACTATGACAATCTTCTGGTCCGACGCGCCGGCTTTTCTACCTATAAGGAATACCTGGACGCGATTTCTAAGGACATCGAGGCGCTTCAGACGGCTCCGGGCCGCCTTGTGCAGCCTCTGCGCTACAGTTCCTACGACGCCTGGATCAAATACTACCGGCCTGATGAGAACAGCGCCAACAGTGGCGTGTCCTACTACGTCAAGGGCTCGCTGGTCGGGCTGTTGCTGGATGCTCGCATTCGCGAAGCCAGCGACGGAAAGCACACTCTGGATGATGTGATGCGCAAGGCCTACAAGCTGTACTCCGGCGCTGAAGGTTACACCGAGGAGCAGTTCCGAGCGGTGGCCGAGGAGATGGCCGGCACCTCCCTCAAAGGTTTCTTCGCCGACACCGTGGACGGCACCAAAGAGCTGGATTACAAGCCGATGCTTGCCTACTATGGCTTGCGCTTCAAGACTCCGGAAGTGAAAAAGGAGAACAAAGATCCAGAAGCCGGTTGGATGGGCGGTGCTTACGCCATCCAGAACGCTCGTCTGGTGGTCACCTCGGTTCGCCGCGGGACCCCCGCCTACGAAGCCGGACTGAACACCGATGATGAGATTTTGGCGGTGAACGACTACCGGGTCTTGCCGGATAAGGTGGACCGTCTCGAGGACCGCCTGCGCCAATATTCGCCCGGCGCCACCGTGAGCGTACTGGTGGCGCGCCGCGAGAAGCTGACGCGCCTGAATGTGCGTTTAGCCAAGAAGCCGACCGACAGTTGGGCGCTGGAGGTAAATCCCGAGGCCGACGAGCGCGCCAAGCAGCACCGTGAAGCCTGGCTGGGTCCCGATCTAAAGCCATGAGTCAATCCGAGGTCGGGCACCAGCGGCCGGTGCGCGAGCCCTTACCCGAGGGGTCCAAGCTGCACGGTGGGGTCTACACGGTCGGCCCGTTGGTGGGTGTGGGCGGTTTTAGTCTGACCTATCTGGCTTACCAGGGGCCCTTGCGTTTGCCGGTCGCCATCAAGGAGTTCTTTCCCAACGGCTGCGTGCGCCGAGAGGATGGCATTCATCCCGTGGGTGCCTGGAATCCTGATTCCTTCGCCGCGGCTATCGAGACTTTTCAGCGGGAAGGCGCCATTCTGAAGCGCTTCCATCATCCCAGCATCGTGCGCGTGCACACCCAGTTTGAGGAGGGGCGCAGCGCCTATCTGGTCGAGGAGTTGCTGGAAGGCGAGACTCTGGGCGAGGGTCTGGCTCGAGCCGGGGCGATGCCGTTGAGTCAGGCGCTGGAGGTTTGTCAGCAAGTGGGTCAGGCGCTCATGTTGGTGCACGCCGGCGGCCTGGTGCACTCCGACTTGAAGCCCGACAATCTCTTTTGGACTCACGACGGCCGCTACGTCATCCTGGATTTCGGCGTTTCCCGCGGCTATTTGAGCGATAAAGCCGCCCGAGAGGGCATGGCCGCGGTCTCGCCCGGCTATTCGCCGCCCGAACAGTACGACAAGAATTCCAAGTTGGCCCCGGCCGCCGACGTCTACTCGCTGGCTGCCACCGTCTACCATCTGCTGGTCGGTCACGCGCCACTGGACGCGCGCCGTCGCGTCAAAGGCGAGCGCCTCACCTCGGTGCGGGCTGCCAACGGGACCGTCACCGTGGAAACGGAGCAGACGATTTTCCAAGGACTGCAACTGGACGAGAAGCGGCGCACCGCCAGCGTCCGCAGCTTTTTGGAGGGCCTGGGTCTCGAGATTACTCACAAACCTGCCCCCGCTCAGGAATTGAGCATGCAGCGTGAGGTTCACGCTCATCAGGGCGGAGTCCATGCACTGGCCCTGCACGCCGAGACCGGTCGTATCTATTCGGCCGGCAAGGATGGTCGCATTTCGCTCTGGACCTGGCCCGATTTGCAGCATCTGGGCAGCCTCAATGCTCATCCTAATTCGGCTGTGCAGACACTGGCGGTCTCACCCGAT
Organism: Vulcanimicrobiota bacterium; assembly: GCA_017307785.1. Lineage (GTDB taxonomy): Bacteria > Vulcanimicrobiota > Xenobia > Xenobiales > JADMJV01 > JADMJV01. The sequence goes on from JAFKGI010000022.1 coordinate 95,083, forward strand.
GGTGGCTATCTGGTCAGCGGTGCCCAGTCGGGCGAGGTCAAGCTTTGGGATTGTCGCCAGGGAACCGAGATTCAGACGCTGGTGCAGGCCGGTCCGGCCGTCGTGCGTCTGTGTTTTCATCCCGAGGGCGGTCTGGTAGTGGCTTCTTTTACCGATGGTCGCTGCGCTTTGATGGGCCCGAGTTTGCCGCAGGGCATGTCCTGGCAGGCCCACAAAGGTTCGGTCAACGCCGCCGACATCAGCCCGGACGGCTGTTTGCTGGCCACCGGGGCGGACGACAAGACGATTAATTTGTGGCGTCTGCCCGACGGGCGCTTTCTGCGCTCCCTGGTTGGACACGACAAGATTTTGCAATCGGTGCGTTTTAGTCCAGACGGCCGTTTGCTCATCAGTTCGTCCAATGACCTCTCCGTCCGAGTGTGGGATCTGGCCGCCCATATGGAGATGCGCAACCTCAAGGGTCATCGCGGCATGGTCTGGGACGCCAACTTCACCTCTTCGACCGAAGTGGTGGTGACGGTTTCGGCGGACCGCTGCCTGCGTGCCTTCCGCGTCGATTCGGGTCGCATTCTTTTTTGCTCCGAAGCCCACGATGGTTGGGCTCGCGCCCTGGCCGTCAGTCTTTCCGAGCCTCTAGTGGCCACCGGCGGCGCCGACGGCCGACTGCGCGTCTGGCGCATCCCCGCCTTCACTTAACGAGATTTCCTCGCCATCTCAAGAGGAGAGCAGGAAAGATTGAATAAAATTCCAGTCGCCCATGACTGTGCTTCCTGGTATTTTGATTTTGCTGGTGTTCCTGGTGGCGGCAGCGTTGATGTTTACACGCCGCCTGCCGGCCCTACTGGCTCTGCCTTTGATGGCGATTCTCATCGGCTTGATCGTCGGCTGCAGTCAGGCGGAAGTGACCGTGACTGGTCTGAAAGCTCTGATCTTCGACCAGATCCTGACCAAAGGTGCTTCGCGTATGGCCGGAGCGATGGTGACCACCATGTTCGGCGCCGTCCTCTCCCAGGTCGTCATGCGACAGGGAATCGCCCAGCAGTTCATCCGCTGGGCGGCCGAGTACGCGGGAGATCGGAAGATGTTGCTAGGCCTGGTGCTTTTCGCCGTGGTGGCCTTCAACTTCAGCGCACTGAGCGGTCTGGGGGCCGTCATCATGCTGGGTTCCCTGGTGTTGCCTATCCTGGTGAGCAGTGGGTTCACACCGATCTATGCGGCCACTCTGATGCTGCTGGGAATCGGCCTGGGTGGCATGTTCAATCCGGCCAACTGGCGCTTTTACGAGGAGTTGCTCTTGCTGCCGGCCGATCAGGTCAAAGCCTACGCCATTCGCGTGGCCGCCGTTTTGCTGGCCGTCTCCCTGTTTTACCTGATTTTTGAAGGCCGTCGCCAATCTAAGGTCTTTGCCTGGGCAGCCATCAATGAGGAGCTCGAAGGACCTCGAGTACCTCTGGCCGCTTTGCTTACTCCTATCGTTCCTCCGGCTCTGATGCTGCTCTTTAAATGGCCGGACATCCCCGCTTTCATGGTGGCCATCCTCTATGGCTGCCTGACCACTCAGCCGCGCCGGCTGGTTTCTAACGTCACCGCCGCCATTCTCGAAGGTCTGAAGGACGTCGGTCCGGTGGTTGCACTGTTCGTCGGTCTGGGTATGACTCTCAACGCAACCATGGATGACTCTGCGAAAGCGATTATGAACCCGTTCCTGGAGCGAGTGCTGCCCTCCAGTCAGGTGGGTTACGTCGCTTTCTTCACTCTATTGGCTCCGCTGGCGCTTTACCGCGGCCCTCTGAACCTTTACGGTCTGGGTGCCGGGTTTGCCGCCCTGATGGCTAAATCGACGGTTCTTCCGGCAGTGGCCGTCATGACCGCCTTTATGAGTGTGGGACAGATCCAGTCCGTATGCGACCCGACCAATACCGCCAACGTCTGGATCGGCCAGTTCGTGCAGATCTCTCCCGAGAAGATTCTCAAGCACACTCTGCCCTACATTCTGGTCTTCATCTTCCTGGCCCTGACCGGTATGGTCACTCTTGGAGGCGTTCTGCAGTGAAAATTCGCGTCGGTATCGACGTCGGCGGCACCTTTACCCATGCCGTGGCCATCGACAACGCCACTCTGGAAGTGGCGCACCACGCCGTCACTCCCACCACCCATCATCATGAGAACGGCGTGGCGCAGGGCATCGTCGACGTCTTTACCAAGCTGTTGGAAAAACTCCCCGAAGCCACGGTCGTTTTCCTTGCTCACTCGACGACCCAGGCCACCAATGCACTGCTCGAAGGCGACGTGGTCAAGGTCGGCATTCTGGGCCTGGGCAGCTCCATGGACCTCAAGGCCAAATCGGACATGGAAGTGGGAGACATCGAACTGGCTCCCGGCAAGTATCTCCACTCTCAGCTGGCCTACGTCAGCGACAAGAATGTGGAAGCGGCTCTGCAGAAGCTCAAGAGTGACGGCTGTGGAGCCATCGCCGCCGCCCAACCGATGAGCGTGGACGATAGTCGCGGCGAAGTCGAGGTCATGGAGCGGGCCACAGCCCTGGGTCTCCCGGCCTGCGGCAGTCACGAAATGTCGGGTCTTTACGGCTTGCAGAAACGCACTCGCACCGCCGTGCTCAATGCCAGCATTCTGCCGCGTATGATCGACACTGCCATCATGACCGAAAAAGGCCTGCGTCAGGCCCACGTCGACGCGCCGTTGATGGTGATGCGTTCGGACGGTGGCGTGATGGGCCTGGACGACGTGCGCAAGCGCCCGGTCCTCACCCTGCTTTCCGGACCCGCCGCCGGCATCGCGGCGGCTCTGGTTTACTTGAGAGCCAGTGACGCCATTTTTCTCGAAGTCGGCGGCACTTCGACCGACTGCTGCCTGATCAAAGACGGGAAAGCCGCCATCCAGAGCGCCACTCTGGGGGGACATCCCACTTTCCTGAAGACTCTGGACAGTCGAACCCTGGGCGTGGCCGGCGGCTCCATGTTGAGGGTGGGGGCGAAAACCGAGGTCGGGCCGCGCAGTGCCCACCTGGCCGGTTGCCACTATGCAGCTTTCACCGAACCCGAGTGGTTCGAGGGGGCCCAACTGGTGGCCGAAAAGCCCCTGGCCGACGACCCTGAATACTGGGTCTTTCACAAGGGTGAAGAGAAGGTCTGCGTGACCACCACCTGCGCCGCCAATTTCCTGAATTTCGTCCCCGAGGGGGGCTACTCTCAGGGCAAGCGGGCCAGCCTCGAGCGCGCTTTCGCCATGGTTGGGGAGAAGGCCGGACTGGCTCCGGAGGAGTTGGCCAAACGGATGCTGGAGAGCGCGGCGGATAAGGTGATTCCCACTCTCAAGCAGTTGATTGCCGACTATAAGGTAGGCGATCGGGCCATCAAGCTGATCGGTGGGGGAGGCGGTGCTGCCGCCGTCGTGCCCTATGTGGCCAAGAAGCTGAACCTGCCTCACGAGATTGCTCCGCGTGCCGAAGTCATCTCGGCCATCGGGGCGGCTCTGGCTATGGTCAAGGAGACGCTGGAGAAGAACCTGGTCAATCCCTCGCAAGCCGATCTGGCCGCTTTGCGCAGCGAAGCGGAACAGGCCGTCATTCGCATGGGTGCGGATCCGGACACGGTCGACGTTCAGATCGAAGTGGATGCCCAGCGCAATCTGGTCCGCGCCACCGCCACCGGTTCGGTCGCTTTTGTGGCTCAAGACCTGCTGCAGCAGACGGTGACCGAAGAAGAGCGTGTGAAGGCCCTCAAGGAAGCGGCTCCGCGCGAGCAGAGCTTAACGCTCAAGGGCCAGACCGACACGCTCTATGTCTACGAGAGTCAGCGCAGCGAGAAATACTTCCTCAATCTCTTTACGCGCACCAAGCAGACGGTCTGGGTGACCGACGGGCGAGGCGGCGTGAAGCTGCAAGTTCCGGGTGGCAAGTTGGTATCCAGTGCCGGTGAGAACTGGCACCGCTCGCTGGAGAAGGTTTTGCAGCAGCACACCGATTACGGGGATGCCGGCGCTCTGCTGCCGGCCGTGCACGTGGTGGCTGGTCGCAAATTGGTGGACCTGACCTCGCTGCAAACCGCCGAACAGGTTCTGGGCTTCGCCCAGCAAGAGCTGCATCAAATGCATTTGGCCGACCACTCCGTTTACTTCCTCATCCATCCCCGCAACTGAAGTGCTGGCTATCCAGCGCGTGCTGCGCGAATCGGGGTCGCCCGCCAGGGCCGAGCATTCCTTGCGCTTCTTCAAGACCGGGCCCGGCCAGTATGGAGAGGGCGACCAGTTCTTGGGTCTGACGGTGCCGGAGGTGCGTGGTTTCTTGCCAGGCTGCAGGGAGCTTACGCTGGACGAGGTGACCGAGCTGTTGCGCTCGCCCTGGCACGAAGAGCGACTGCTGGCTCTTTTGGAACTGGTAAGGCGTTTCCCCAAAGAGCCCGAGCCGATCTACAGCCTCTATCTCGCTCACATTCCCCGCTCCATCAATAACTGGGACCTGGTGGACAGCTCCGCGCCTGGAATCGTGGGAAAGTTTCTTGTGAAACACTCGGAACGCCCGATTTTACGGCGTCTAGCCTGTTCGATCAACCTCTGGGAAAGACGGGTAGCGGTGATCGCCACCCAGCATTTCATCCGGCAGGGCCAGTTTCAGGATACGCTGGACTTGTGTGAGGTGTTGCTCCAGGACCGAGAAGACTTGATCCACAAGGCCTGCGGTTGGATGTTGCGAGAGGCCGGCAAGCGGGATGAGTCGGTGCTTCTGGGCTTTCTGGAGAAATGGGCCGCCCACATGCCGCGGACGATGTTGCGCTACTCCTTAGAGAAGCTAGACCCCGAAACGCGCCGTAGATTTATGGACCTCCGACCCTGAGCGAAACTTGACAGTCTGTGCTACAGTGCGCCGATATGAATACCTTCCAAGACTTCGGGCTGCTTCAAACCAGCATGAAGGCTCTCGCCAAGATGGGCATCACCTCGCCCACCCCCATCCAAGCCCAGACCATACCGGCCCTCATGCAGGGCAAGGATGTGGTGGCCCAGGCCTGCACCGGCTCTGGCAAAACTTTGGCCTTTGGCCTCCCCCTGATCGAATACGTGGAACCGAGCCTGCGTGCTGTGCAAGCTCTGGTGCTGGTTCCCACCCGCGAACTGGCCAACCAGGTCGGTGAAGTTCTCAGCGCTCTGGGCCAGGCCGATGGCATCAAAACTTCCGTCGTAGTCGGCGGTCGCGGCATTGGACCGCAAGAGCAGGCCATCCGTCAAGGCGCCCAGATCATTGTCGGCGCTCCCGGCCGAGTGCTGGATTTGATTCGCCGTGGATCGCTCAGCCTCAAGAAGCTTTCCTTCATGGTGCTCGACGAAGCCGACGAAATGTTGGACCGTGGCTTTATGCACGACGTCAAAGCCATCCTCGGCTTTGCGCCGCCGCCCAACAAGCGGCAGACCGCCCTCTTTTCGGCTACTCATCCGGAGTGGGTGGACAAGGCCGCCATTCCTTTCCTTTATCAGCCCATTCGCGTCAAAGTCGATCCCTTGCCCGAACAGGCTCCCAAGATCGATCACGTGGTTCAGGAAGTGCCTGATAACGGCCGTTGGGACGCTCTGCGCAGTCTGCTCGACGAGCGGGACGGCCTGTCCATCGTTTTTACTCGCACCAAGCACGGCGCCAAAAAGCTGGCCAAGCAATTGGCGGCCGTCGGCTACCCGGTGGATGCCCTGCAGGGCAACATGAGTCAGAACGCACGCGACCGAGTGGTTCTTCAGTTCCGCAACGGGCAGATCGAGATCATGGTGGCCACCAATGTTGCCGCTCGCGGCCTGGATCTGGATGGCGTCACCCAGGTCATCAACTACGAGCTGCCGGAAACCTCCGAACTGCTCACCCATCGAGTGGGACGCACGGGACGTATGGGGAAAGCCGGCACGGCCGTCACCCTGATTACGGCCGAAGACAAGCCCAAGTTCCTGCAGTTGGAACGCGGACTGTCCCAGAAAATCACCCGTTTGGGCTGGACTACAGAGTCCCGTCGTCCGTCCACTGCGCCCAGCGGAAATAACTGGCGTGGGAGGGGTTCAAATCGAGCTCCCCATGCAGCTTCCGCCGCGCCTCGGGGCGGTCGGGGTGGGGGAAACAGCCGGTCGAGGTAACTTTCAGCACGTAGTAGGGCTCCTTGGCCCAGCGGCTGTCGATTTCCAACTGGTAGTAGCCCACTACGCTCACATTGTCCACATCGTACACCGGCTCGGTGCAGCTGAACGTCTGTTGATGTTCGCCCCGAGGCGGGAACGACGGGTCTTTATCCAGTCGAACTCGGGCGGACTCCAGCCCGGCCTGTGCCAGTTCGTAGGCTTTCAGAGATTCCGCCTGACTGTTGGCGGAGCGGTATTGGGCCGCCCGCCGCTGCAGCAATCCCAGAGCCAGGATCAACAAGAAAGCCGTTAAGAAGAGCACCAGCATCAGGGCCAGTCCGCGCTGTTTCATTGCAGCGGCACCAGCACGGTCAGAGAGCGCTGGAGTCTGCGTTCTTCCAGGACCAGCTCGAAGTCTGCCTGCAGGCGACCATCGGTCAGCCAGCGGCAGTTCATGGTCTCGACCCCTGCTAACCGCAGGGTCTTTTCGCCCCCCGGCAGCAGATGCCGGACCAATCCGCTGCCTGCTTCCACGTCATAGCGTAGGGAGATTTGTCGGGCCGGATCCTGACTGTCGAAGCTGGCCGGAACCGGCGTGGGAACCGGTAGGGGTAATCGATCACCAGGGCCCGGAGGTTGGCTTTCCGCCGCCGGATCGGGTCTCAGCACCACCAGTTGAGGGGAACTCGCTCCAGCTGCGGGAGTGACCACTCGCAAGACCGCTTTCCATTCCTGAGCCAATCGTAGCAAGCCGACGTCCAGCTGTGCCTGCGAATCGATCCGAGACCGGCTGCCCTGGTCTCGACCCAAGTCGCGACAGAGGAGGGCCACCAGGGCCAGCATGACGGAGATGAGCGCCAGGCAAATCAAGACTTCCGCCAGCGAGATTCCGCCGCGTTTCACTGGAGCATCACCTGCTCGCTGGGTATGATCAGAAGCTGTCCATGATAGACGGTGCGCCCTTCGAGCTGGACCTGACCGGATATCTGAACTACCGTGCCATAGCGCAGGTAGGCATGGCGCGCGCGCACCTGGCGCTGGCTGCGATCGGGTCCATCGACCAGGCTGGCGTTGCCGCTCAGCGGTTTGACCCGCCAGTTGAACATGACATCTCCGATCGGTTGCCCGAGACCGTCCTTCAGTTGCACGGAGAAGCCAAAAGGTCCGTTGGCGGGCACGGGTTGAGCGAAGACCGGGTCAGCAGTGCAGCTCAAGGTATAGGGACCGGGATGGGCCGGCTCTCCGATTAAAGTATGCACCACCAGCGGTTCGCGGCCGCCCCAGGATACGCTCACGCGAACCGGTATCGTGCTGCGCTGCAGAATCTTGGCCCGCGAACCGTGGGGGGCTTCCAGGCCCAGGCAGGGCGAGTAAAGCGGCTGTCCTGACGGGTTCACCCGAACTTCCAGACGAAAGCCCTGGTTCTCGGTGACCTGCCCCTGGTAGGCGGACCAGTTGCCGGCGAAGTTGCTGGCCAATCGGGCCCAGGCACGGATTTCGTCGAGCTTTTGCTCGGCCAGCAAGGCCGCCTGGTTGCGCTGGCGCACATCCCGCTGGCTGCGGTTGAACTGCCCCAGCAGGCCGGCCAGCAAGAGAATCTGGGCGGCCAACAGGAAGACGGCCAGCACCGTCTCGACCAGGCTCAGGGCAGAACGGTGTCGGGAAAGTTGGTTACGCAACAGTCGTCCTCGAAGTAATTGTTGTCGGTGAGATCCACCGCTTTGTTCTGGCTAATGCTATAGCGTGCCAGGCGGCGGACGGTCGGGCTGACCTGACGTTGGTAAAAGATGGTGTCGCTGACCAGGCCGGCGCTGGGGGTCTGAGCGATACCAAAAGCCGGCAGTTCTTCGGCCGTTCCGATGGTGACCTGGCCCCCGTCAAACTGGAAGGAGGCGCGGTACATCTTGGTGAGTTCGACGCTGAAGTAGATCCATTGCCCGTCCGGCGAGAAGCAGTGTTCCACCACCGGGAATTTCTGCGGTTGAGTCACCGGGAAACTGGTGCGGGCATCCGCATCCACATAGGAATAGGTGCCGTTCTCGTCACAAATCAAGAGGTTGCCGGTCTTGGGGTCCATCTGCAGGCCGTTGTAGTTGGGCTTGACCGCGGGAAGAGGTGGACCGCTGGTCGGATTGATCACCTGAACCTCACTGCCGTCTTCGGCCACCGATACCAGGTCGAAGCTACTTCCCCGATTGGCCAGCACCAACACGCGACGCCCGTCAAAGCTGTAGACGGCCGAGACCAACCCACGGGGGTAGGTGAGACCGGGGTCGTAGAGCAGTCGATCATCGCTGCCGTCTGGATTGACACTGCGCAGCCGGAAGTATTCGGCTGGCCAGGCTGCATTGCTGGTTAGATAGATGATGCGACTGCCGTCCATAGACCACTTGGGCGCGATGACCAGCCGAGCCTGTTTGGTCACCTGGCGGCGTTCGGTGCCGTCGGTGTTGCAGGTGTATAGATGCAGCCGTTCGATATCTCCGGTCAGCTGGTCGCTTAAATAGGCGACTTTCTGGCGACGCGTCACCAGCACCCTGCCGGCTACTCCGAAGGTGCTCTCGGCCGCCTGGCCTCCCGGATCGCTCACCCGGCAGTGGAGAGTGTAGACGTCATTTACGTTGGCACTCGGCGGCGGGGTGAACGTCCAGCGGGAGACCCAGGAGTTTAGACCGGCGTCCCACTCCATGCGACTTTCCTCTTGGGCGGAAAAACTTCCCGAGGTTTCCGTGCGCCACAGGCAGGCGAGCGGTTCGCCCTGGTAGTCGTTGGCGTAGGCGGTGAACGTCAGATATCCTTCGGGACTGACTGAGGCGTCGATGCCCGGAGGAAGCGTCTCGGGGACCGGCGGCGGGCACGGTTCCACCGAAGTGATCTCGGGAGCTGGATCGGCCGGGCGTTGCCAGGGAGAAACCGCTAGCAGGCCCGGCAATCCTGAGGCCGGGCCCAGACTGGAGCCGCTCAAACCACCGCTAAGAGCGGTCTCTCCATCCGGCCAGAGGGTCAGAGTAAAAGGACGATCAACCCCGGTCAGCATCGCTCCTCCACCAAATCCGAGGCCGGTCACCAGGTGCTGCGCTCCACCGAAGGAGGGCTGGTTGGAGACGAGTCGGCCCGAGGGCAGGTAGACAAAGAGAGCGTCGTTCTTGTGGCTGGGAGCCCAGCTCTCCAGGTCGAGTCCTCTGGAGGCCGCGACCTCGGCTGGAGCCTTCCAGGTCCATGGGGCATTCAGCGGCCATTTGCCCAGGTAAGCGGCCGCCTGCGGAAACTCTCGGTCCCAGCGGTAACCTCCGACCACGCGAGGGCTTTTCTCGCCTTCCAGCCGATACAGGCTTTGCACCAGTCCTGCCGGCTGAAAGCCCAGTCCGACGGGAATTCCACGGCTGATCGCGCTATCGCGCGCCTGACGGAACTGGTCGCTCAGCACCTGGGCCAAAGAGCGGCTCTGTTCAGAGGTACCGCCACGTTTGAGGCCGCTCAAGCTGATGGCCATGCCCAGCACCAGCAAAGTCATGCAGATCATGATTTCCAGCAAGGAAAATGCTCTTCGGCGGACCATCTGAGCAGTATATCATGGCCTGCGGGTGGAACGGCTCCCAAGTGAACTTCGTATATCTTTCGCCCCACTTTCCACCCAATTACCACGACTTCATTCGGGGGTTGCACGAGATTGGCGTGCGCGTGCTCGGTATCGGCGAAACCCCCTATGCGGAACTCGGTTCCCCGTTGCAGGGCTGGCTCCACGAATACTACCGGGTGGACTCGCTGCAGGACTACGACCAGGTCTATCGCGCCTTCGGTCACTTTATCAGCAAGCACGGCCGCATCGATCGGGTAGATTCCAATTCCGAGTTCTGGATGGGGGCGGACGCGCGGCTGCGGACCGACTTCAATATCGCCGGTTACCATACGGGTGACATCGAGCGGTTCACGCGCAAGTCGGTGATGAAGCAAATTTACCAGGAAGCCGGCGTGCCGGTTGCTCGCGGTGCCCTGGCCAGCGACCGTAAGGCTGCGCTGGCCCTGGGGAAAAAGGCGGGCTATCCGCTGGTGGCCAAGCCCGACCACGGCGTGGGAGCCGCTGCCACCTATCGGTTGGAGAACGAAGAGCAGCTCAAGCAGTTTCTCGACCGTCCGCTTGAGGTCGAGTATTTCCTCGAGGAATACCTCTCCGGTCAACTGGTGACTTACGACGGTCTGGCCAACCAGGAGGCGGAGCCGGTCTTTGTGGCCAGCCATCTCTTCAACACCGGCATCATGGAAGTGGTCAACGAGCGGGCCGATCTGTTCTACTGGTCGGCTCGTGAGATTCCCGCCGATCTGGACGAGTTGGGCCGCAAGGTCCTCAAAGCCTTCAACGTGCGCAAGCGTTTCTTTCACCTCGAGTTCTTCCGCACCAGTCAAGGTCTACGCGCTCTGGAAGCCAATTTGCGAGCCCCTGGAGCGTTGACCACCAATATGATGTGCTATGCCAACGACCTGGATATTTTCCGCACCTGGGCCGAGGTGGTTTGCGATCAGCGCACCGTCGTCGATTACTCGCGACCCTACCACGTGGGTTACTATGGACGCTGGGATGATCGGGACTACGCTCTGGATTTGGAAGAAATCAAGCGGCGCTTCGCCCCCGAATTCGTGCTGCATCGAGTGAATGAAGAAATCTTCCGAAAGGCGACCGGGGACCAGGTGTACGTGCTGCGGAGTCCCGGGATGGAACGCCTGGAAGAAGCTCGCCAGGCCATCTTCTCGTTAAAATAGCAAGAAACGTAAGGGCAGGTGGACTCGGGAGCGCCAACTGCCCTCCGAGTGATCGTGACCGGGAAAATCCAGGGTTTCCCAGTCTTTGCCGCGCCGGTAGCCGCGCTGGCGCAGAATCTCGTCCACTTCTTCCTGGTAAGGTCGGTAGGGAGCGTCGGCCGTTTCCGTGCCCCAGTCGAAATACCAGCGGTGATGTCCGGGAGGAATCAGATTGCGCCTCATCCAGGGCACCATTTCGCCCCCGTTCCAGGGCCAATGAGTGGACAGGCAGGCCGCTCCACCGAACTGTTCCGGTAGCTTACACATCATGTAGGCCGAGATAATCCCGCCCATGGAGGAGCCCATGAGAAAATGGTCGCTGGGATCGAGGCTGACGGGAAACTCGTCCTGCAATCGGGGACGCAACTGATCGGTGAGAAAGCGCAGGTAGGCGTTCCCTTTCGGGCCGGGAGCATACTCTTGCATGCGCTCGGGGGTGTTGCCAATGCCGACGACCAGAGTGGAGCGTGCCTGCCCCTTGTTGATCAGGTCCTGCAGGGTGTTATGCAAGTTCCAGTCTACCCCGGCGAAAGACGTCTCGGGGCGGAACAGGTTCTGTCCGTCGTGAGCGTAGAGAACGCACAAAGGATAGGTTACGGTCTCGGGTACCCACAAAGTGATGGGTCGAGGGAGCAGTTGGGGAGACTCCCACCAGCCCCAATCGATGATTGGCATGCCCCATAGTTGCGCCCCGCTCCCGTAGGACCCTGCCGCCGGGTCGAGAAAACCTCCGGCATATGCTCAAGAAATGCGGCCTGCTGGCCCTCCTGACCTTGCCCTGCTGGTCCCAGACCAACACCACCACTCCGACTGCCACCAATACCACCGCCACGCCCGAGCTGAAGCCCTACGATCAGGTCATCACCTCAAAGGCCAAAACCCAGGCCGGCCTTTTCAAGGTCCACCAGGTAGGCGAGAAGTTCTACTACGAGATCCCGAAGAATCAATTGGACCGGGACTTTCTGATGGTGGTCACGGTCGCCCGTGGCAAGATTGGCACCGGAGATGGTGGCGGTGAGGGTGTGACCCGCAAGGTCGTGCGCTGGCACCGACAGGACCGGCGCGTTTTGCTCCAGGAAATCGACTACCGTCTGTGGGCCGACCCCAAGCTACCCATTGCACAGGCGGTCGCGGAAGCCAACAACCCGACCATTCTCGGCTCCTATCTGGTCGAGTCGGAGAACGAACTGCAGGCCCCCGTCATTGAAGTCACCAAGCTTTTCAACAGCGAGTTGATCGAGTTCAGCCCGCGCTACATGTTGGGGGCGAAAGCCTTCGACCAGAACCGTAGCTTCGTGGACCGAATTTCGGCCTATCCCGAGAACATCGAAGCCGAATCGACCCTGACCCTTACCAACGCCGATGCCCGTTATACACCCGGCGAGATGTACCGGGGAAGTGCCTCGCTGCGTATGCACTACAGCATGGTCAAGCTGCCTGACCAGCCCATGAAGCCTCGCCTGATCGATAGTCGAGTAGGATACTTCGGGACCTATCAGGTCGATTACGGCACTAACGACCACTTCGTCAAAGAGCAAGAATATCTGGCCCGCTGGCGATTGGACAAGAAAGACCCGACGGCGGCCGTGTCGGAGCCGCTCAAGCCCATCGTGTTTTATATCGATCCGGCCACTCCGGCGGCCTGGGTTCCCTATGTTAAGAAGGGCGTGGAGCAGTGGCAACCGGCCTTTGAAGCAGCTGGCTTCAAGAATGCCATCATGGCCCTGGAAGCCCCCAAGGACGGCAGTTGGAGCATCGAGGACGCCCGTTACAGCACCATCCGCTGGGTAGCCTCGGAAACCCCGAACGCTTACGGGCCGCATATCTCGGACCCCCGCACCGGCGAGATTCTGGAAGCTGACATCCATATGTTTCACAACATCCTGGACCTGCAGCGTCGCTGGTATTTTACTCAAGTCGCGCATCTTGATCCTCGTGCCCAGCGTCTGCCCATGCCTGACGACCTGATGGGTCAACTGATCGAGTTCGTGGTCGCCCACGAAGTCGGGCACTCGCTGGGTTTCCAGCACAACATGCGGGGTAGCTCCACCTATACGTTGGCCCAGGTTCGTGATCCCCAGTGGGTCCGTAAAATGGGGCACACTCCCAGCATCATGGACTATTCACGGTTCAACTATGTGGCCCAGCCGGAAGACAAGATCCCGGTAGGCGATTTGATTCCCCGGGTGGGACCGTATGACCATTTTGCCGTGCATTGGGGTTATGCGCCCATTCCGGGTGCCACCACCCCGCAGGCGGAGAAACGCACCCTGGATGAGTGGGCGCGTCAGCAGGATACGACGCCCTGGCTGCGCTTCTCCAATATGGAGAGTATGGGGGCCGATCCTGGGGATCAGACCGAGGCGGTCGGTGATCAAGAGCCGGTGGCGGCGACTCGTTTGGGCATCAAGAACTTGAAGCGAACCACCGGTTTGCTGCTGGGCGGCACCGAGCAATGGGGCGAAGACTATAGCGAGCTGCGACATTTCCGCAACGCCCTCTTCAGCCAGTGGGGCACCGAGTGCAACCATGTCATCGCTCTGGTCGGCGGCGTCCACATGCAGGACAAGCACTTTGGACAGAGCGGGGTGATTTATCACACTTTGCCTAAGAAGCGCCAGCAGGAGGCGGTGGATTTTCTCCTCAAGGAAGTCATGGTTGGGCAAGACTGGTTGCTCGACCCTGGGCTGGTTCGACTGCTGCAAATGGAACGTTCGGTCGATCAGGTGGCTTTCGTTCAGCGTCGCCTGCTCTCCAATCTGTGCAGCTCTCGACGCCTCAATCGCATGGCCGAACAGGGCGTCTATCCGGTGCCCGAGCTGCTCACATCGGTCCGCCACGGTATTTTCTCCGAGCTGAGCAAAGGCCAGCCGGTCAGCCTGCAGCGCCGCATGGTGCAGCGCGGCCTGACCGACATCTTCATCGACCTGAGCTACTCCAGCGGAGACGCGCGCAACCACGGTCTGCGTCAGATGCGCATCCTGGAGCAAGAGCTGGGCGCGGCCCGCAAGCGCTACAAGGATGAGGACACCATCGCCCACATCGATCAACTGCAGGACGACCTGCACCGCGAACTCGACCCCCGAGCCAACGGTCGCCGCGGCTCCGCCCAGTCCCGTCCCTGGGGCTACACCGAGACCTCCACGCAGAACTGCTGGGTCGACACGGGAACCCAGTGGTTACTTCCGCCTGACAAATAGCCGTCTGTGCTGCCGAGTTTCGTCGCGAAGGGAAAGCGGGGGAGGCGGAGAGGCCTGGGCGATAAGGCCGACCTCCGCTTGTGGTGATGTGTTTTTAGAGTTGGGTCGATCTCAAGCAAAACTCCACCCCTAAAATCAACACACGGGAAAAGCCGAGCCGAGGCACCGAAAGCAAGCGCCTGTGGCTGCGCTCTCTCCACCTTCCCCCGTTCCCCTTCTCCCCTTTCGGAGAAGACCTGGCGCCGCGCGGTATCCTAGCTAAGCAGGCCGGCCAGGACGCGGCGGCGGGCGGTGCGGAGTTGGCGGAGGCGGTAGTTGGCGTGACTGGACTCGCCTTCCAGGGTGCGCATGTGGTTTTCGTGGTCGAGAATCTGCACCTCGTAGGGGAAGAAGAAGCGCAGCACCGGTTCCGGGTTGTCGGCGCTCAATTTGGCCAGCAGAGCGGCCAGTTCTTCGCTGGGGATGCGCTCGCTGAGGGCGGCTCGTAGTTCTTGCAGGGCCGAATATTGCGGATTGGGCACGCGGATCAGCTGGCGGCAGGTGAACTGAATCGAGCGAAAGGACGACGACGAGTGGGGGTTCTGGTGCTGATTCTCCTCGCCGCTCGGCTCGGTCGGCCGCTGCAGCGCCGCCCAGTTGTTCTTGAAGGTGCTGGGGGACCCCGGGCGGGAGATGGACTCGTAGACGTCGCGGAAGCGCTCCAGGTCGATCAGAGTGTTGCGGGAGCGACCCGGCATGATGTTGGCGAAAATAGCCAGGTGGTTGCGCCGGATATACTTGAGCACCAGCAGGGCGTCCACTTTAGTGGGGGTGACCAGCTTGACACCGATGCGGTCATAGACACCCTGAGCTACGTTGTCCGGTTTGTGCAGAAGCTTGAGGATCATGCTGTCCCGGCTTTTTTCCTCGCGTAGTTGGATGTCTTCCAAGGGGACAGCCAGCAGGCCCGTCCCCAAATGCAACTTGCCCTGCGCATCCTGGTGAACATGCTGCCGGTAACGCTCCAGGATCTGCTGCTGTATCTCCTGGTAGAACGGAGAGCGGACCGCGTGGTTGGCGTGACTGATGGTGTGCATCACCCGCAGCAGGGCGCAGGCCCAGGGCTGTAGCGGGCCTCCGTGGGAGGCCAGCAGCAGAATTTCGGTCAGGTCCGCGATCTGGTGGAGTTCTTCGGGCATCCCCACCGCCCGATCTTCGGCGGTAGGGGCGGGGCAAAGCACCCGTTCCAGGTAATCCAGACCGTCGCGGAAGACCGTCCAGGCCTCGTGATGCTCGCTGGGGATGGCCATGTCGTAACCGTACTGGACCAGGAACTGATAGGCTTCGTCCCGGCTCTGCAGGGCCAGGCGATCCAGGTCGATGGGGGAGACGCCGTCCAGGAAAGAACGCAGAGTTTCCCAGGAAAAATCGTAACGGTTGCGGCCCCAACTCAGGTTCATACGGCGCTATCTTGCATATCCAGCGCGGGACTCCTATAAGCCTTTTGGTCAGTTTTGGTGAATACGATTACGAAAAAAAAATGCACTTGCGTGTTGACAGAATTTAGGACCCTCCCTATACTCAAAAAATCCCACGACGAAAGGAAGAAAATCTAATGCCCGGATTTAGCAATTATCGTCCAACGCATTCGATTGTCGATTGCCCCACCCTATGGGCAATGGGCCAATCCCTTCGTCGCAGCGGCATAAGTTAGCGCTCTACAGCGCTCGCCGAAAACCCGCTGCTCAACCACCGACCAGCGGGTTTTTTTATGGGTTTCGCCACGAAATCCACGGAGTCTCCCGCCGGTTCTTTAGAAAGGAGACCCTGACTGTGTTTCACATCCGTTACGCAGGACGTACCTTCGAAATCAAGCCCAAAGTGTTTGACCTCTCCCTGAAAGCCACCGACCGTGGCCGCATCACGGCCCGCCAGATCGAGGCCGCGCGCCGCGCGATCTCCCGTCACGTCAAGCGTGGTGGCCGCATCTGGATCCGTGTGTTCCCGGACAAGCCGATCTCGCAGAAACCCGCCGAAGTCCGTATGGGCAACGGCAAGGGTTCGGTCGAGTACTACGTGGCCGAGATCCAGCCTGGCAAGGTGCTGTACGAAATCGTGGGTGTGCCCGAAGCGCTCGCCCGCGAGGCCTTCGCTCTGGCCGCCGCCAAACTTCCGCTGCGCACCACGTTCGTGACGCGCCTGCTGGGCCAGTGATTCAGGAGAACACGTTATGAATACTGAAGAACTGCGCCAGAAGGACGCGGCCGGCCTCGAGGCCGAGATCAAGTCGCTGCAGAAGGCCCACTTCAATCTGCGCATGCAGAAGGCCACGCAACAACTCAACAACACCGCCACGCTGGGCGACACCCGCCGTGCCATCGCTCGCGCCAAGACCATCCTGGCCGAGAAGCAGCGCGCAGCCGCCAAGTAAGGAGCCAACCATGACCGAAGCCAAAACCGCCCTCAAGCGCACCCTGGTCGGCAAGGTGGTGAGCGACAAGCGCGCCAAGACCGTGACGGTCCTGGTCGAGCGCCGCGTCAAGCACCCGATCTACGACAAGATCGTGATCAAGTCCAGCAAGTACCACGCCCACGACGAAAAGGGCGAGTACAAGCTGGGTGACCTGATCGAGATCACCGAGAGCCGCCCGATTTCCAAGACCAAGAACTGGGTGGCCAGCCGTCTGGTGCAGAAAGCCGCCATCGTCTGAGTCCGTTTCCCGGACCTGCGCAGCGCGCATCGAAAAAGCGACCGACAATCCGGTCGCTTTTTTGTTTTCAGCCCCCAACCGAACAGGAGAAACCATGATCAAGGTCGGAGACAAGCTGCCCGCCGGCACGCTGATGGAGTACAGCGAGGTCGAAGGCAATGGCTGCAGCATCGGCCCGAACCCGGTCGACGTGCAGAAGGCCGCCGCGGGCAAGACCATCGCCATCTTCGCGCTGCCGGGCGCCTTCACGCCCACCTGCTCGGCCAAGCACGTGCCGGGCTTCGTGCAGCAGGCGGCCGACCTCAAGGCCGCCGGCGTGGACGAGATCTGGTGCATCAGCGTGAACGATGCCTTCGTGATGGGCGCCTGGGCGCGCGACCAGAAAACCACCGGCGTGGTGCGCATGCTGGGCGACGGCAGCGCCGACTACACCAAGGCCACGGGCCTGACGCTGGACCTGACCGCGCGCGGCATGGGCCTGCGCAGCAACCGCTATTCCATGCTCGTGAAGGACGGCGTGGTCAAGACGCTCAACGTCGAGGCGCCGGGCAAGTTCGAGGTGAGCGACGCCGGCACGCTGCTGGCCCAGGCCAAGGCGGCCTGATTCAGAGATCGACCTTGAGGTAGTGCGCGCCCTGCAAGGGGTTGTGGTAGTACGGCGCGATCTCGACGAAGCCGCTGTCCTGGTAGAGCGCGCGCGCCGCCTCCATGTCCGACAGGGTGTCGAGCAGCATGGTGGCGTAGCCACCCATCTGTCCGAGCATCAGGATGCGGTCGACCAGCAGCCGCCCCAGGCCGAAGCCGCGAAAGGCGGGGCGCACGAACAGGCGCTTCATCTCGCAGGCGTCGGGGTGGTCGGCGCTGGGCAGCGGGCGCAGGGCGCAGCAGCCGGCGGGCGCACCGTCCACCAGGGCCAGCAGCAGCGCGCCGCCGGGAGGGGCGTAGTCGCCGGGCAGCTTCGCCAGTTCGTCCTGGAAGCCCTGGAAGCACAGGTCCACGTCCAGCGAGGCCTGGTAGTCCAGGAACAAGGCGCGCACCGCCAGGATGTCGTCGGGGGATTCGGCCAGCCGCAGTTCAATGGCGGCTGAAGGCGTCTCGGGCATGGGTTCGGGGGGCGGCCGGCGGGGCCGCAGGGGGAGGGCGAACCGGCAATATAAGTCAATCCGCCCGAGCGGGGCCAGCCAGCGCCGCGGCGGGCCAGGCCGTCAGGGCGCGTAGCCGACGCTGACCAGCCAGGCCACGAAGGCCGAACACACCCCCAGCAAGGCACCGGCGAGCGCCCGGTCCCAACGGCCGTCGCGCGAGGGCGGCAGGGGCGCGGGCAACTGCTTGTCTCCCTTCAGCATGGGTTGGACCAGTGGCTGGCGCTTCACGAACAGGTACCAGGCGATGGCCAGCAGGTGCAGCACCAGCAGGCCGATCACCAGGTACTGGCCCACGTCCTTGTGGAAGCCGGTGGCGGCCGAGACCGTCTCGCCCGAGACGAAGCGCGCCAGCGGCCCGAAGGTGGCGATCTCGTCGTCGCTCATGAGGCCGCTGCCCACCTGGGCCGCCAGGGCCAGCAGCAGGGCGAACACCGACAGCGCGCCCAGGGGCGTGTGGCCGGCGGTGTGCTCCAGGGGCGCGCGACCACGCAGGTAGCGCAGCAGCGAGCGCGGCGAGTAGACGAAGCTGGCGAAGCGCGACCAGCGCCCGCCCAGGAAGCCCCACACCAGCCGGAACAGCAGCAGCGCCAGCACGGCGTAGCCCAGCCGCAGATGCCACTCCATCCAGGCGCCACCGAGGGTGCCGGTGGTGATGAGCCCGATCACGCAGAGCGCGAGCAGCCAGTGGAACAGTCGGGTGGGCAGGTCCCAGATGCGGATGGTGTGCATGTTGGCGAAGCGTGGGTGACGACCGAGCGGTGGATCGGGAAATGCCGGATCGGTTCAACGGAACTTTACCCGTCGTGGCAACCTCAGCGAGCGCCGGCCTGCAGAGCCGGCGTTCAACATCCCCACAGGAGATTCAATGAAGACAGTCGCTCCGCTCCTCCTGGCGCTGGCCGCCAGCGCCCTGGCCGCCCCGGCCATGGCCCAGTTCCAGAAACCCGAGGACGCCGTGAAGTACCGCAAGGCCTCGTTCACGGTGCTGGCCGCGCACTTCGGCCGGGTCGGCGCCATGGCCAACGGCCGTGTGCCTTTCGACGCCAAGGTGGCGGCCGAGAGCGCGGCCATCGCGGAGACCATGAGCAAGCTGCCCTGGGAGGCCTTCGGCCCCGGCACCGACAGGGGCGACACACGGGCCGAGCCCGCCGTCTGGACCGAGCAGGCCAAGTTCAAGGCGGCGAGCGAGAAGATGATGGGCGAGGTTGCCAAGCTGAACGCGGCCGCCAAGACCGGCAACCTGGACCAGATCAAGGCCGCCTTCGGCGCAGCCGGCGCGAGCTGCAAGGCCTGCCACGACGACTTCCGCAAGAACTGAGCGCGGCGCCCCGCGCCCAGCAAAAAAGGCCGGGGGATCCCGGCCTTTCATCTTGAGGACCCGCGCGCCGCGCTCAGGCCGCCAGCAGTTCCTCGATCAGCTTGTGAAGCGCGTCCATCTCGGGTTCGCCCACGTAGCGCTTGACGATGCGGCCCTGCTTGTCGAGCAGGTAGGTGGTGGGCGTGAGCTTCACGTCGCCCCAGGCCTTGGCGATTTCGCCGGTGTTGTCCAGCGCGACCTTGAACGGCAGCTGGCGCGACTGCACGAAGTTCACCACCCAGGCCGGCGGGTCGTAGCTCATGGCCACGGCCATGGTCTCGTAGCCGCGCGACGCGTATTTCTGGTGGGTGGCCACGAGCGCGGGCATTTCCTTCACGCAGGTCACGCAGGTGGTGGCCCAGAAGTTCACCAGGGTGACCTTGCCCTGCAGGTCGGCCGTGCGGGCCTGGCTGCCGTCGAGCAGCACGAAGGTGGAATCCGGCGCGGCCTCGCGGCCCGCGCAGCCGCTCAGGCCGAACACGCCGGTGGCGCCCAGCGCCAGGCCCGCGCCCAACACCTGGCGGCGGTTCGGTTCGGGCCTCTTGGTCATCGGGTTTGTCATTTCCTGCTTCACCATCTACAGTGCCCGCCTCGGATCAACGTGAGGGAGCACCCACATGCAACGCCGCCAGTTTCATCGCCTGTCCCTGGGCAGCGTGGGATTGCTGATTGTCGCCGCCCAGCGCCAGGCCTGGGCATTGTCCCTGTCGGACCTGACGGACAAGGACGCCGCGGCCGGCATTCGCACCGCGCTCGAAAAAGGCGCGCTGGCCGCCGTGGCTTTGCTGGGCAAGACGGATGGATTCCTCGGCAACCCGAAAGTTCGGATTCCCCTGCCCGGTTATCTGGAAGACGCGGCCAAGCTGCTCAGCTTCGCTGGCCAGGGCAAGCGGGTGGACGAGCTCATCACCGGCATGAACCGTGCCGCCGAGCAGGCGGTGCCCCTGGGCAAGGACCTGCTGGTCGGCGCGGTGAAGTCCATGAGCGTGACCGACGCCAAGAACATCCTGACGGGCGGCGACGACTCCGTTACCCGTTTCTTCGCCGACAAGACGCGCGCCCCGCTGGGCGAAAAATTCTTGCCCGTGGTCACGAAAACCACCCAGAAGGTGGGCCTGGCGCGCAGCTACAACCGCGTGGCCGAGAAGGCCTCCGGCTTCGGGCTGGTGAAGAAGGAGGACGCGAACATCGAGCGCTACGTCACCGGCAAGTCGCTCGACGGCCTCTACACCATCATCGGCGAGGAGGAGCGCAAGATCCGCCAGGACCCGGTGGGCACGGGCAGCGACATTCTCAAGAAGGTGTTCGGCTCCTTGAAGTGAGTGGGCGCTATCGTTTGAGGGCTTTTCGCGCGGACTCCAGCCGCTCGTCCAGGTAGCTGCCATAGAAGTCGGTGGAGGTCACGCCCTCCAGCCGCTCGGCCAGTTCGCGGCCCTCGGGGCCGAAGAAGAAGACCGTGGGCGTCAGGCGCACCCGCCATTCCTCGGCCAGGGCGGCCGGCGTGGTGGTGCGGCCGCCGAAGTCCTGGATGGCGGTGGCCTTGTCCTGCAAGTCGAGCTGCACGGCGATCAGCCGGCCCTCGCGCATGAGCGGGTGCAGGTAGCTGTTGCGCACCAGCTCGCAATAGACGCAGCCGCGCAGCGTGATCATCACGACCAGGGGTTCGCCGCGCGCGGCCGTGGCGTCGGCCGCGGCGCGCAGCGATTTTGGGGTGGGCAGGGGTTGGTAGGCCATGGCGGTTCAGATCGCTCCGCTGCCGCGGAGTTGCGCGAGGCGCGCGGCGTCGGCGCCCAGCCACTCGGCGAGCACCTCTTCGGTGTGTTGGCCCAGCAGCGGCGGCGGGCGGTGATTGCGCACGGGGGTGGCGCTCATCTTGATGGGGCTGGCGACCAGGTCCATGGCGCCGGCCAGCGGGTGTTCCCAGGTGTGGACCATGCCGCGCTCACGCACCTGTGGGTCGGCGAACACCTCGGCCAGGTCGTTGATGGGGCCGCAGGGCACCTTGGCGGCTTCCAGGGCGGCCAGCCAGTCGGCCTTGCCGCGCGTCTTCATCACGGCCTCCAGCAGGGGCACCAGCACGGCGCGGTGGCGCACGCGGTTCTGGTTGCGCGCGAAGCGCTCGTCGCGGGCCAGTTCGGGGCGGCCGGCGACGTCGCAGAACTTGGCGAACTGGCCGTCGTTGCCCACGGCCAGGATGATGTGCTGCGCCTGGCCGCTGCCGTCGGGCGCAACCTCGAACACCTGGTAGGGCACGATGTTGGCGTGCGCGTTGCCCGCGCGGCCCGGCACCTTCCCGTCGGCGCGGCCGCGCACCAGGTAATTGGCGCCCAGGTTGGCCAGCATGGCCACCTGCGTGTCGAGCAGGGCCATGTCGATGTGCTGGCCTTCGCCGGTGCGCTCGGCGTGGCGCAGCGCGGCCTGGATGGCGACGGTCGCGTACAGCCCGGTGAACAGGTCGGCCACGGCCACGCCCACCTTCTGCGGGCCGCCGCCGGGCAGGTCGTCGCGCTCGCCGGTGATGCTCATGAGGCCGCCCATGCCCTGCACCGCGTAGTCGTAGCCCGCGCGGTCCTTGTAAGGGCCGGTCTGGCCGAAGCCGGTGATGGAGCAATAGACCAGGCGCGGGTTGAGCGCGCGCAGCGCGGCGAAGTCCAGCCCGTAGCGCGCCATGTCGCCCACCTTGTAGTTCTCCACGAACACGTCGGCCCGGGCGGCCAGCTCGCGGATCAGCGCCTGTCCGGCGGGCACCGAGAGGTCGCAGGTGATGGAGCGCTTGTTGCGGTTGGCGCCCAGGTAGTAGGCCGCCTCGGCGGTGTCCTGGCCGTCGCGTCCGCGCAGGAAGGGCGGGCCCCAGCCGCGCGTGTCGTCGCCGCCGGGGTGGCTGGGCCCGCGCGGGCGCTCCACCTTCACCACGTCGGCGCCCAGGTCGGCCAGGGTCTGGGTGCACCACGGGCCGGCGAGGACCCGCGAGCAATCGAGGATGCGGATACCATCCAGAGCATTCATCCGTGCATTGTGCGCGAGACCCTCGCGCCTCCGGTGCCGCGCCCCGCGGACCGGCCCCCGTCCAGTTCCATGACCCGTTCCCGACGACTCGCCGGCGCCCTGACCGGGCTGCTGCTCATCGCCGCTTGCACCCCCACCTTCAACTGGCGCACCGTGCGCGCGGACGGCGCACCCGTGGAGGCCCTACTGCCCTGCAAGCCCGAGCGCGCCGAGCGCGAGGTGCCGCTGGGCGGCCTGAACGCCACGCTGCACATGCTCAGCTGCGACACCGGCGGCCTGACCTTCGCAGTGGCCTGGGTCGACGCGGGCGATGCCGCGCGCGCGGCGCGGGCGCTCGAGGCCTGGCGCCGCGCCACGCTGCTGGCGGTGCAGGCCGACCCGGCCCTGGCCGACGACCCCGCCGCGTCCTGGCCGGCTGGCGTGCCGGGCAGCGACCGCGCGCTCGGCCTGCAGGCCAGTGGACGCAGCCCGGGCGGTGAGCCCGTCCAGGTGCGCGCCCTGCACGCCATGCGGGGCGGCCAGCTGCTGCACGCGGCCATCTACGGCCGCGCCATCGAGCCCGAGCTCGCCGCCACCTTCTTCGAGGGAGTCCGCCTGCCATGAGCGTTTCCAGCGCCCACGACGAACTGCTCACCCCACGCGCGGCGGTGACGGTGTTCCTCGTCTTTGCCGGCACGTATTTCCTGTCGGCCCTGGTGCGCGCGATCACGGCCACGCTCTCGCCCACGCTGAGCGCGGAGCTCTCGCTCACGCCGGGCCACCTGGGCCTGCTCGCGGGCGGCTATTTCTTCGGTTTCGCGCTCACGCAGCTGCCCATGGGCAGCTGGCTCGACCACCACGGCCCCAAGCGCGTGGTGCTGGCCTTTCTGGCCATGGCCGTCGCGGGCAGCGTGGCCTTCGCGCTGGCGGACAGCTTCTACAGCCTGCTGGCCGCGCGCGTGCTCACCGGCATGGGGCTCAGCGCCTGCCTCATGGCGCCGCTCACGGGCTTTCGCCGCTGGTTCAGCCCCGCCGTACAGCTGCGCACCAACTCCTGGATGCTGATGACCGGCTCCATGGGCATGGTGGCGTCCACGCTGCCGGTGCAATGGCTGCTGCCGGTGATCGGCTGGCGCGGCCTGTTCTGGGCGCTGGCCCTGCTGTTCGTGCTGTCCATGGCGGCGCTGGCCTGGTCGGTGCCGGCGTGGACGCGGCACGCGAACGCACCCGCGCCGGCCGCCGGTTCGCCCGATGGCGGCTACGGACTCATCTGGCGCGACCACTACTTCCGCACCATGGTGCCCGTGGGCTTCATGAACTACGGCGGTATGGTGGCCGTGCAGGCGCTGTGGGCCGGGCCCTGGATGGTCAAGGTCGCCGGCTACACGCCGGACGAGGCCGCCATGGGCCTGTTCGCCATCAACCTCAGCATGCTCGCGTCCTTCTGGACCTGGGGCGTGGTCAACCCGCACCTGGCGCGCCGCGGCATCCGGCCCGAGTCGCTGATCGGCTGGGGCCTGCCCATCAGCCTGGTGGTGATCGTGGCCATCGCCTGGCTCGGCCCGCGCGCGGGCTGGCTGCTCTGGGCGCTGTTCTGCGTCAGCTCCACCTTCGTGGCGCTGTCGCAGCCCGCCGTGGCCCTGGCCCTGCCGCCGCAGGCCGCGGGCCGCGCGCTGTCGGCCTACAACCTGGTCATCTTCGCCGGCGTATTCGTGCTGCAGTGGGGCATCGGCCTGGCGATCGACGCGTTGGACGTTTTCGGCTGGAGCGAGCCCGACCGCTACCGTGGCGCGGTGGCCCTGTTCGCGCTGTGCTGCGTGGCGGCCTACGGGCTGTTCTGGCGCGGCTGGCGCCGCATCGAGCGGGACCGCGCCGCTACACTGCGCCCATGAACGGCATCCTGCTGATCGCGCACGCCCCGCTGGCCTCGGCCCTGCGGCAGTGCGTACTGCATGTCTTTCCCGACGCGCAGGACGCGGTGGTGGCGCTGGACGTGCAGCCCAACGTGCCGCCCGAAGAAACCCTGGCCCAGGCGCGCGCGTTGCTGGCCCAGATGGCCCGTCCGCAGACCCTGGTGGTCACCGACATGTTCGGCGCCACGCCCTGCAACGTGGCCCAGCGCCTCATCGACGGCGTGCGCAGCAAGCTCGTCTGCGGCGTGAACCTGCCCATGCTGCTGCGCACCGTGAGCTACCGCCACGAGTCGCTCGACGCGCTGATCTCGCGCGCCATCATCGGTGCCACGCAGGGCGTGATGCAGGTGGCCGTGACCGCTCCGCAAAACCAGGCCCGACGATCCCCGCATGATCAAGACCACCGCGACCATCAGCAATAAGCTGGGCCTGCACGCCCGCGCCTCGGCCAAGCTCACCAAGCTGGCGGGCACCTTCATCAGCGATGTCTGGATGTCGCGCGGCGAACGCCGCGTCAACGCCAAGAGCATCATGGGCGTGATGATGCTGGCCGCGGGACTGGGCAGCACGGTGGACATCGAGACCGACGGCAGCGACGAGCGCGCCGCGATGGACGCGTTGCTGGCCCTCATCAACGACAAGTTCGGCGAGGGCGAATGAAGAGGCCCCCACGCGCTGCCGCTTCGCGGGCCAAGGGTCCCCGAGGGCGCGGCTTCGCCTTGAGGCGCTCCGGCGGCGACACATGACGTTCTCCGTTCATGGTCTCGCCGTGTCCCGAGGCGTGGCCATCGGGCGGGCCGTGATCGTCGCCGCCAGCCGCGTGGACGTGGCGCACCGCCTCATCGCGGCGCACGAGGTGGAGGGCGAGATCGAGCGCCTGCGCCAGGCGCGCAAGGCGGTGGCCGAGGAGATCCTGCGCGTGCAGCAGGGCCTGGTTGGCCTGGGCCAGGTCGACGCCCACCCCGAGCTCGCGGCGCTGCTCGACGTGCACCTCATGCTGCTGCAGGACGAGCAGCTCACCGACGGCGTGAAGCACTGGGTGCAGGACCGGCACTACAACGCCGAATGGGCCCTGACCACGCAGCTGGAGGTCATCTCGCGCCAGTTCGACGAGATGGAAGACCCCTACCTGCGCGAGCGCAAGGCCGACCTGGAGCAACTGGTGGACCGCATGCTGCGCGTGATGCGCGGCCAGGCCACGCCGATCGCCGCACCCGCAGTCGCGACCGCGCGCGCGAGCGAGGA
>JAFKGI010000023.1 GCA_017307785.1 Vulcanimicrobiota bacterium
GACGTCGCCAAGCGCCTGATCGACTACGGCTTCCATGCGCCGACCATGTCGTTCCCGGTCGCAGGCACGCTGATGGTGGAGCCGACCGAATCCGAGCCCAAGCGTGAACTCGACCGCTTCTGCGAGGCGATGATCGCCATCGCCGGAGAGGCCGCGAAAGTGGCAAGGGGTGAATGGCCGCTGGCCGACAATCCGCTGGTCAATGCCCCCCACACATCGGCCGAGACGCTGGCCGGCCAGTGGAACCATCCCTATTCGCGCCTGGAAGCGGCTTACCCCGCCGGTGACGCGGATACGGCCGCAAAGTACTGGCCGCCGGTGTCGCGCATCGACAATGTCGCCGGCGACCGTAACCTTGTCTGCTCCTGCCCGCCGCTTTCGGATTATCTGGGCGCGGCCGAATAAATCACGCGGAGCGCAAGGCCGGCCTGACCGGCTCGGCCTTGCCCATTCTCTTGCCGTTGACGACGCAGTTGCGGCCGGCGCGCTTGGCGGCATAGAGCGCGGCGTCCGCCTCGGCCAGCACGTCATTCAGGCTGCTGCCGCCTGCCTCGCCAAAGCCGATGCCGCCGCTGACCGTGCTGCGTAACGGACCGTGCTGGGTGGCAACGATCTCGGTGCCGAAGGCAACACCGATCTTGCTGGCGCGCTCATGTGCCCGCGCTTCCGTCATGCGTGTCATGACGATCGCGAACTCCTCGCCACCCAGGCGGAAGGCGTCCACGCCGGTCCTGGCATATTTCCTGATGACGGCGGCGAACCGGCACAGAACCTGGTCGCCGACCGGGTGGCCGTAAACGTCGTTCGTCTTCTTGAAGTGATCGAGATCGAACATGGCGATAGCCATGAACGGACCGAACGTCCGCTCGCCATAGAGGGATGTCAGCCCCCGACGGTTCATCAGTCCGGTCAATGGATCGGTCATGGTTTCGGCCTTCAGCTCGATCTGCGCCTGCAGATGGTGAAGAGAGAGCGTCAACGCACCAAGACCGGTCATGCACGCCACCGCCACGACGGAATTCAGCCGCTCGGCCCAATTGTCGGGCGCCACTGCGAGCGTCCATTGCCCGTTGGCCAGAAGAACCACGCCGCAAAGGGCAAACGATACCGCGCAGCTGCCGCTCAAGAAGGAAACCACCAGCAGGATCCGTCGATCGTGGCTGCCGTTTACCCAGAACATCACGCCTATCGCCGAGAGCAGCGGCGTTACCGTCGCATAGGTGACGATGAAACCGATGCCATCAAGGCCGAGGAACGTCACGGCCGCGCAAACGGACATGGCGGCAAGCGTCGGCACCACGGCACGCCTGTGGTCCGGCACGCCAAGATACTGCATTGCCGAAACGCATATGATCAGGAAGCCGAGATTGAGCAAGGCGAGTGCGATCTGGCAGAGCGCCGGATCGGGCTCCCTCGTGTACCGCCAGAACACGATCACATGCGCGACCAGCACGAGGATGCCGCATGCCACCGTCAGCACGAAACGAGCCCGCGGCGCGGTAAACCAGATCGCGAACATGGTGACGGCCAGGCAGGTGCCCGACAGCGCGGCCGCAAGCAGAAGCGAACTGAAATCCAGCATATCGGGCGGGGGCCTCTTGAGCGTCGGCGTTTGCCTGGCATTCTAGGCCAGCGGCAACCCTCAGATACGGTTTTCAGCCGATCGTCCGACCCAAGCTGCGGTTAGGGTTTACAAAGCGTCGATACTAGCTGCCCGAAACCGCGCCGATGGCCGGCGCGAGGATTGACAGGCATCACCCCTTGTTCAGAAGCGCGAGATTGGCGTTGACGACCGTGGGGTCGGCCATGCCGGCCCTGGCTTCCAGCAGCAATGCCTTGGCCTTTTTCTTGTTGCCGCGCAGCAACTGCGAGTAGCCCATATTGTTGACGACCTGCGGCTTGCGGCCGGCGACCTTCAGCAGCTGGTCATAGGCGCGGTCGGCAAAATCGAAACGGCCGAGTTCATCATAGGAAGCGGCGAGCCCCATCCAGGCCTCGGCATTGTCGGCCTTCAGCTCGACCGCCTTGCGGAAATGCTGTTCGGCCAAGCCGTAATTGGCGTCGCGAAACTGCGCCTTGCCTTGCGCCAGGTCGGAAGCGCTGACGTCCTTGGCCCTCGGCGGGATCGCCGTGGTCTTGGTGGTGTCGACATTGTCGTTCGTCGTGCACCCGGTAACCATCAGGACGGCCGCCACCATGGCCGCCGCCGCGAATCTTGTCTGACGCATGCCCTGCCCCGTCGCCCGATTTGTCGGGTCGTTCTCTGGGAAAGACACTACAGCACAGCGATTAAGCTTCGGTGCCGAAATGCACCTAAGATTTGGTTTCCGCAGAACCGCCTATTAACCACCAGCGGCAGGCTTGAACACTTTGGGCTACCGCCGAAGTACAGGTTAGAAAAAGTCGCCCAGAAATGCCGCCACGGCGTCCGAGATGCCGACAACCTTGTTCGTCGCCTGACGGTAGAATTTGAAGTTGAGCTCGGTTTCCGGCCGGCCGTCATGCCAGTCCGTAAGACGTTTGAGTTCGTTGCGGCCCAGCGGCCGCCTGGCCAGCGCCGTGCGCTCGATGGCAAGGCTCACGCGTGGCGTCTGCCGGGCTACGCCGGGCGTGCGCGCGACCGCTTCGACCGACGTGACGACGCCGCGCGCGACAAGGCCCTGGCCGCCTTCGTTCTCGCTGGCGAACAGGAAAATCTCGTCGCCTTTGGTTATATGCTTGCCGCCATACATCGTCTTCTGCGCGGCAAATGCGAACGTCTTCGCCCTGATATCGGTGATTTCGGCCTTGATCGCGAATGCCATGAGCGCAGTCTATTTGAACGATACCCGCATCGAAAGGCGGCATCGCCGGCAACCGTCAATAATGTCCGCTGGTCATTTTGACGATGATCGGAATGATCGCGATCATCAGCACCACCGGCAGGATGCACACGGTCACCGGTATCGACATCTTGGCCGGCAGGGCATGCGCCTTCTCCTCCGCCAGCGACATGCGCTTGTGGCGCATTTCGTCGGAGAAGACCCGCAGCGCGCCCGACAGGCTGGTGCCGAGTTCCTTCGACTGCTGCAAGAGCGTGGCGAAGGAGCGTACCTCGTCGAGGCTGAGGCGATCGGCGAGCGCCTTCAGAGCGTCGTCCAGGCTGCGCCCGGCCCGCAATTCCAACGACACCAGTTGCAGGTTCTGGCTGAGCGAAGGGTAGGTCTTGGCGAGTTCCTTCGAAACCCGCTCGATACCGGCCTCCATGCTCATTCCCGCATCCGAGCAGACGATCATCAGATCCATGAAGTCGGGAAAGCCATTGCGGTATTCGCGCATCTTTTCCCGCGTCTTCTGTGTCAGCACGAGGCTGGGCAGGAAGTAGCCGGCCACGCCCGAAAGGATCACGAACGCCCAGCGGCTGGTCATGGTGGCGTCGGCACTGGCCATCCAGCGATTGACGATAAAGGCGCTCATCGCGGCGCCGATCAGCATCGAGAACCTGATGATGAAGAACATGCCGACGGCGCGCGGCTCCATGTAGCCGGCCTGGATGAGCTTCATGCGCAGCCGCGCGACGTTTTCGGGATCGCTCTTGGCGTAGAACTCCTGCGCCCGCTTCACCGCCTTCTCGCGCACGACATCGGTGTTCTTCTTCTGTACCGGCTCGGCTTTGGCCGCCGCCGGACTGGCATCGACCTTAAGCCGGCGCTTCACGTCGTTACGGTCTCCCTTCGCCACAACCATGGGCCACGCGACCGCGGCGCTGCCCAGGGCCAGCAGCAGGATGGCCACCGGCATCAGCGAGGTGGGCGCGAGCGAGGCAAGGAATTCGATGAAGCCCTGCATCTCAGAACCTGAAGTTCGACATCTTGAACATCATGAGATTGCCCAGCATCAGCCAGGTGACCGAGCCGCCGATCAGGTACCAGGTCTTGGGTTCGCCCCAGACGTCGCGGTAGAAGCCAGGCATCAGCGCCATGATGCCGGCAAAAAGCAGCGCCGGTATCGCCGTCAGGATGTAGGCCGACATGCGGCCTTCCGTGGAAATGGCGCGCACCTTGCGGCGTAGCTTGCCGCGCTCGCGGATCGTCAGCGCCAGGCCGTCGAGAATCTCGCGCAGGTTGCCGCCTGAACTCGACTGGATCGAGACCGCGGTGACGAACAGCGGCAGATCCTCATGGCCGACCCTGTCGAACAGCGAATTCAACGCCGAAACCAGATCGGAGCCATAAGTCACCTCGTCGGCGATGACACCGAATTCGGTGCCGATCGGATCCGGCATCTCGCGCGACACCATGGCGATGGCCACCGGCACGGGGTGACCGGCCTTGAGGCCGCGCGTGATCAATTCCAGCGCCTCCGGCAGCTGCGCGCCGAAACGCTTGTGCCGACGCTTGCGCATGAAGCGCATCGTCATCACCGGAACCAGCGGTACGAGCACGAGAAACAGGATAAGGGCCATCAGCAGCGGCAGGCCGTACCAAACGGCGACGAGCGCCATGGCCATCGCCACAGCCGTGGTGATCATCAGGAACTTAGACAGCGGCATGATCATGCCGGACTGCGTGCGCAGCGCCCGGAACCGGTCCGGCGAGAACAGCGAGGAACCGGCTTCGAGGCCGCGCTCCTTGCGCAACTGGATCAGCACCTGTTCCTGGCTGATCTTGTTTTCCTGAAGCTTCATGCGCCGGTTGATGGCGGTGCGCTTGTCAGTGCGGCCGGCATAGAGCAGGTAGCAGGCCTCGGCGATCATGATGCCGGTCAGCGCGGCTGCGGCATAGACGACATAGAGCGCACTGAACCCGTCGAACACGTGGCTACTCCTGCGGCCGGCCAGGTTCGAAATAGCGCCCGGGAAATTCGATGCCCATGGCGCGGAGGTCCTCGAGGAAGCGCGGCCGAATGCCGGTCGCCTCGAAGTAGCCGAGGATCCCGCCATCGGCATCCATACCGGTGCGCACGAAGCGGAAAATCTCCTGCATCTGGATGACGTCGCCCTCCATGCCGGTCACTTCGGCAACGCTGGTCACCTTGCGCTTGCCGTCGGAAAGGCGCGTCAGCTGGACGATGATGTCGATGGCGCTGGAAATCTGGCTGCGGATCGACTGCACCGTCATCGGCATGCCGGTCATGCCGAGCATCTGCTCGAGGCGGAATTTGAACTTCTTCGGTGGCACTAGGACATCATCCGAATCATGCGCTCGACCGTTTCCGGCAGGTTGGAGCCCTCGTGCACGTCTTGCTTGAGGAAGGCCTCGACCTCGTCGATCATCTTGATGGCGTAGTCCACCTTGGGGCTGGCGCCCTTCTGATAAGCGCCGATGTTGATCAAGTCCTCGTTCTCGGCGTAAGTGGCCAGCACCGCGCGCAGCTTCTTGGCCGCTTCCTGATGCTGCTTGGTGCAAATCTCGGTGAACACACGAGAGACGCTCTGCAGTACGTCCACCGCCGGATAGCGATTTTTGTGAGCGATCTTACGATTGAGCACAATGTGACCGTCGAGAATACCGCGGACCGTGTCGGCGATCGGCTCGTTCATATCGTCGCCGTCCACCAGTACCGTATACATGGCTGTAATCGAGCCGTTGGGAGAAGTGCCGGCCCGCTCCATCAACTTCGGCAGCAGCGCGAAGCATGAAGGCGTGTAGCCTTTGGTGGCGGGCGGCTCGCCGATGGCCAGACCCACTTCGCGCTGGGCCATGGCGAAACGCGTAACCGAGTCCATCATCAGCATCACGTCGTGGCCCTGGTCGCGGAAGTATTCGGCGATGGCCGTGCCGGTGTAGGCTGCCTTCATACGGGCCAGCGCCGGCGTGTCCGAGGTTGCCACCGTCACCACCGAACGCTTCAGGCCTTCTTCGCCCAGGTCGCGTTCCAAGAAGTCGCGCAACTCACGGCCGCGTTCGCCGACCAGCGCCAGCACGGTGATGTCGGCGTCGGAAGCGCGCGCGATCATCGACATCGTGGTGGACTTACCGACGCCGGAGCCGGCGAAGATGCCCATGCGTTGCCCTTTGCCGAAGGTCAGCATGGCGTCCAGCACCCGCACGCCCAGCTGCAGGGCGTGCTCGATGCGGGGGCGGGTAAACGGGTTGGGCGGACTGTTGTAAATCGGATACTCGGCTTCGTACTCCAGCGGTCCTTTGCCGTCGATGGGCTCGCCCAGGCCGTCCAGCACGCGCCCGAGAATGCGCGGGCCCACCTTCACGCTGAGTGGCTTGCCGGTGCCGCGCACTTCGCAGCCCGGCGCGATGCCGCCCATTTCGCCCAGAGGCATGGAAAGCACGCGGTTGCCTTTGAAGCCGACCACCTCGGCGCGGATCGGGTTGTTGCCCTGTTTGTCGTAGATGTAGACCATCTCGCCGACCTGACAGGCGGGGCCTTCCGACTCGATGGTCAGACCGACCACCTGCACGACGCGGCCGTGCATCTTGATGGTGTTGATGCGGGGCAAAGCGCGCTCGTAGCGACTAAAGTCGAACCTGGGTGCGGTATCCATGCGTTACTCCTCCGGACTGGACTCGCCCATGTCGGGCGCTTCCTCCCCATAGCCTTCGCCTTCGCCCGGGGGCGGCGGCAAATCTGGCACTCCCGTATCCAGTTCTTCGACCTCGGTCTGGATTTCTTTCTCGCGCAGGGCCACTTCGTCGTTCATTCCGGCCAACAGCGCGCTCACGCGCGTGTTGAGGCGGGCGTCGATGTTGCCCAGATTGGTCTCGATGGCCGTACCGCCGCAGTCGACCGAGGCGTCAGCCACGATCTCGAACTTCTTGAGGCCTTCCACCATGCGCTCGAACTGAGGCCGGTGTTCCACCACCTTGTCGTAGTCGACCGGGTTGACGCGGATGATCACCTGTTCGCGGTCGCCAATGCCGGAGAGAGCCAGGCGCACAATGCCCAGAATGCCTTCTGGATTCTGGGCCAGCTCCTGACCCATGAGCTTCTCGGCCAGTTTGACGGCCAGTCGGGCCATCTCCGGCTCGGCGCTGGCCATCATCAGATGGCGCTGCTTGATGGCCTGAATGAAGATGTCACGGCTCTCCACCAGTTGTTGGTAGACCTGTTGCTGGGCAGCCAGTCCGCCCTGCTGAATTCCCTGTTCGTAACCCTGCTGGAAGCCGATTTCCTGGGCCTGGCGCTGCACTTGCTCGGCGGCGGCCTGGATCTGCTGGTTGGCCTGCTCCATCATTTGCTGGGCTTGCTGCTGGTATTCCATCAACATCTGGTTGGCGGCAGCCTGGGCTTCCTGCATCATCGCTTGAGCCTTGGCCTGGGCTTCGGCCACGATGGCCTCGTCCACGGGCACGGCCGGCTGCTGATACACGACCTGCTGAGGAACCGGCTCGGGGGCGGCCCCTCCTCCCGCGGCCGGAGCTTCGGGCTCGGCCCCGCCGGTCGGTACGCGGATGGCGGTGGGGAGCGGAGTCAGGGTGCTGGTCATCATGGTGGTGCGCCCGTTGATCACGCGGGTGACGGGCGCATCCTTGACCGCCGGCAGTCCGCCCTCGAAGCCTTCGCCTTCGTCTTTGGGCTCAGGAGGGGCAGCGGCCGGCTGATGCTCGGTGCGGCTGCGGAAAATGACGCCGTCGCGTCGGGCCGGGGCGGCCTCCAGCGAGGGCAGCTCGATGCCTTCCTGAGAGGGCGATTCGACGGACCGGTTCTTTTTGATGAGGGACAAGGGGGCCTCCGATTAACGGAATTTGATCTTGCCGAGGGTGACCAGGCCGCGCAGAATGTTGCGAATCTGCTGCTGGGCCTGCTTGACTTCGTCCCACGGCACCTGGCCCAGCGCTTCCACGTCGTTGCGCAGGGCGGTGGATACTTCCGGTGATAGGAAGCGGTAGACGCGCTCGGCCAGTTCGCGATTGGCGCCCTTCAGGGCCAGTACCAGGTCGCGGAAGTCGGTCAGGCGCAGAACTTGCTGCAGAGAGCCGTCGTCGATGTTGTTGAGGTCGTCAAAGTCGCAAAGTTTGGTCTTGATGTCGCTGGCCAGATGCGGGTTCTTCTGGGTCAATCCCGAGAGAACGCGTTCTTCGGTGCTGCGGTCGGCCTGGTTGAGAATTTCGAGCAGGGTTTCCTTGCCGTCGGCCTGAGGTTGGAAGCCTTCCTCGAGGGCGCGGTGCAGGCGGGATTCCAGGATGGTTTCCAGCTCTTTCACGATTTCGGGGCTGATTTTCTCGAGCTCCGCCAGGCGACGGGCCACCTCGGTCTGGGTGGTCGGGTTGAGTTCCCCGAGCACGTTGCTGGCCTGGTTCGGATCCAGGTAGCTGAGAACGACGGCGATGGTCTGGGGGTGCTCTTTGCGGATCAACTGCAGCAATTGATGGGGATCGACTCGCCGCAGAAAGCCCAGCGGACGATTGGCTCCGCCGCCGCTGGTGAAAGTCATGCCTCCACCACCGCCGCCCATCGGCGGGGGATAGGACTGCGTGGCGCCGCCCATCGGGTTGGTCATTCCGCCCATTCCGCCGCCCAGGGCGTCACTCAGGCTGGAGCCCGCCGAAGAGTGCAGAAATTCGTCGATGACCTGAGCACGTACGTCCGGCGAAATGGGGGGCAGCTTGGAAATTTCCAAGGTGATGGCGTGGACCTCGTCCGGGCCCAATTCTTTGAATAGCTGGGCCGATACTTCGGGAGGCAACGACATCAACAAAATCGCTGCCTTTTGTTTCGGGGGAAGGTTCACGGTAGCGCTCGCCATACTCTAAAATCTCTCCTCACGAGCCCGTCTCTGAGAGATGGCCCGGTGAGGTTAAGGATTCCACACAAATAGGCCATAAGCCTCTGTTTGGTCAGGTTAACAGTTTGTGTTGGGAGCCGCCTGCAAATAAAAAAGCCCCCCGCGAACGGAGGGCTTTCTGGTAGGGCTTCGGCGGAGTTAGCCGGAGAGCCAGGTGCTCTTGAGCATTTCGGCGACCTTGGTCGGGCGCTCCTTGGCCAGCTTCTCGAGGGCGTCGGAGGTGTTGACCTTGGTTTCGGTGACCGAGGTCACCTTGCCGGATTTGTCGGTCAGCAGGTCGGCGATGTCGGTTGAGGTCGAGCCGTGGTGGCTTCCGAGGTGGAGGCTGCTGCGGTCGGCCTGGACGCGGTGCTGCTTGAGCAGATAGACGGCGATGAGTCCGAGCATCAGCACGGCTGGTCCGAAGAGGGCCATTCCGATGACGGTGGGGTTCATTCCGCTGCTCTGCTGGGTGGGAGCGAAAGCGTTCGGGTCGCCGTTTCCAGTGGCGCCAGTTGCACCAGCCAGGCTGGTCAGAGTGGCCTTGTGGAAGGGGAGGCTGGTGGCGGTGATGACGTCGCCGCGGTTCTCGTCGATGCCGATGGTGGCCTTGACCATTCCGAGGATGCGGGCTTCCACATCGGGCTTGACGTTGTCGAGCACGACGCTGGCGCTGATGCGCTTGATCTCGGGGGTCTTCTGGACCACGGTGGTCTCGGTGCGGTTGTAGTCAACCTTTTCCGACTTGGTGATGTTTTCGTAGTTGGAATTCTTGCCCTTGACGGAAGACGAGCCGGAGGCGGTGGTGATCTCTTCGTCTTCAGGGTTGTCGCTCATGGTCTGAGCCGGGTCGCTGCCGCTGTTGCCGCCGGGGTTCTTAGCGTAGCGCTCGACCTTGGTCTGGCTGCCGGTGACGAGCTTGCCGTCATCGCTGGCGCCGCCCACCAGGCGGGACTTGGTTTCTTTCTGGGAGTAGTCCATTTCCACGGTCACGGCGACCTTGGACTGGCCTTCGCCCAGCACCTGATCCAGCTGCTCCTGAGCTTTCTTGCGCAGCAAGTCGGCTTTCTCGGTTTCCATCGCGCCCATCTTGCCGGTGGGGACGGAGCCGTCTTCCGACTGCTCGAGCATCGCGGTCAGGTCTTTCATCTGGGTGTCGACCACTTTGACGTTCTTCTTGTCCAGTTCGGGAACCGAGTAGGCAACAAGGTGAACGACGGCTTCGACTTCTTTCTCGCCCAGCGTGGTGCCGGGGTTGAGCTTGAGCATGACGCGAGCCTGGGTGGGCTTGGCGTTCTCGGCGAAGGCGGCTTCGTCGGGGGTTGCAATCTTGACGTAGGCATCGCCCACGCCTTCCATCTGGCGGAGAGCTTCGGTGATTTCACCCTCGAGCACGCGCTGGCGCATCATGCGCGCTTCGGCCTGAGTCTTGCCCAGAGCGCCCGAGTCGGGAGTGGTCTGAATGGCGTGGCGGGGAAGTCCGTTGGCGGCCAGCAAGGCGCGAGCGCGACCACGGTCTTTAGGATTCAATTGGATGCCGTCCTCGGTCACCTTGACCGAGTGACTGATGCCCTTTTCCGTCAGAAGCGCGGCGCACTGCGTCACGTCTTCCTTGGGCATCTTGGTGGTGTAGAGATCCACCGGCGCATTGCCCTGAGTATAGGCAAATGCAAATAGGGCACCGCTGATGGCAACAACCACCAGAGCACCTATGGCGATCTTGGCCGTTTTGCCAAGGCCTCCCCAAATTTCCTTGAGCTTTCCTAGGCCGCCGCCTCCCGGCTTGCCTGGCGCTCCTCTACCTGCGGTCATCCCGGCACGACTACCCGTGCGCATTCCTGTCTGGATCCCGGTTGCCATTCAGTTCTCCTCTCCTACCTACGAAAAAAGACCTTGTGTGTTTGTTGCTCTCGCCCCACCCAAGATGTGCGAGCTAGACTTGCATTTGGAACAATTGGGTGGTGGCTTGCGCCAGTTTTGAAGTTACCGTCGTCGTGAGCTTCATCATAATTTCGGCCTTGGCGCCGGCGATCTGCACTTCGTGCAGGCTCTCGGCCTTGCCGGTCATCAAGGACTCGGTGGCCTTCTTGGCGCCGTCCTGGGCTTCGTTGACCGAGCCGATGGCGTCCGCGAGCAGCGACTGGAAGCCTTTCGCCTGTTCGGCGGTGGGCGCGTCGGATACGGAACCGGCCTCGTCGAGGCGGCCAATCTTGCTGGTGATTCCGGTGGTGATACCCTGGATACCGGACGTGGGTAAGCTGAATCCGTTGCTCTGCATTGTAGTCTCCTTTAGCCTCTACCGATTTCCAGGGCCTTCATCGCCATCGCTTTGGCCGATTCGACCAGGGTCGCGTTGGCCTCATAGGAGCGGGTCGCCTGCATCATACTGGTCATCTCGCTGATGATGTTGACGTTGGGCATCGCTACGTAGCCTTTGTGGTCGCCGTCCTGAGCGGCGTTCGGGTTGCTCGGGTCGTAGACCCAGTTGAAGTCGGAGTTGTCGGTGACCGAGGCGACCGATACGCCGCCGCCGCCGTAAGCCGCCGTGCCCGACTTGCTGTTGTCGAACTCTCCGCTTACGTCGAAAGAGGCGGCGGAAAATTCCGAGTCAAACTGAGCTTTGTTTTCGGCGCTGGCTACGGCCATCTTGCGGCGGTAGGGGGTGCCGTCGGCCGTCTTGGCGGTGTGGGCGTTGGCGATGTTTTCCGAAATCAGGTCCATCCGGAACTGTTCGGCGCGCATTCCGCTGGCAGCGGTATCGAATGTCGAGAAAAACTTCATGTCTACTTCCTCCTACTACCTAGCGGCCGCTGTTCTCGACGACCCATTTGAGGGCGCCGTAGACACCGGAAATCTTCGTGGCCAGTGCGTTATACATAATCTGGTTCTTGGCCAGGCTGGACATCTCGTTGTTGACGTTCAGCTTGCCGTCCTGAGACTCGACGGTGGGCTTGAGGTTGGCTTTGGTCCAGCCGCCGGTGTCGCCGGTGGCGAACTCGGGGTCGACCGCGCCGGCGACCGGATTGTCGTTGTCGCCTGCTTCCGTGTCCATCGCCTCACGCAGGTGGCCTTCGAAGTTGACCGTTTGGCCCTGATATCCCGCGGTGTTTACGTTGGCGATGTTGTTGGAGATGACTTGCTGGCGCAAGCTGGCGGCATTTAGCGCCTTCTCCAGATAATCGGTGTCTGCGACTCTAAAAGGGTTTCCCACGACGACCTCCTTGACTAAGAACCTGTGAAGCTGCCCACTCAATTTTCTTGCCCGGTGGGTTACTCGTATGTTAACAAACCGGCTGTTTCAGAATTGTTGAGGGCATGTTACAGAGTGTTTAACACGGGGCACCAATTTCCCCCATGTGACCCGACCAAAGTCGCATGAGGCATGATTTTCGAACAATCGCTCGGTCGACACGTACCTGACAGGTACCCCTAGACAGTTTTCCTCGGCGTGGTGATAA
This sequence comes from Vulcanimicrobiota bacterium, assembly GCA_017307785.1. GTDB lineage: Bacteria > Vulcanimicrobiota > Xenobia > Xenobiales > JADMJV01 > JADMJV01. The sequence continues at coordinate 12,160 of JAFKGI010000023.1, forward strand.
GTCCTTATAGAGGAAGTAGGGTCGAGCGAGGGAATGTCTGGCCAGATGTTTGCGAAAGGAGGATTTTGAGTTTTGGATCCCTTGAATCAAGGTCCTCCGCCGCTCTCGACCGCCTGGTTTGAGACCCAGAAGAAGAAGATGAAAGAGTCGACCGGTCAGGACCAGACCGCGCCCACCGGCAAGGCCTCCGACGTCTACACGCCGAGCAGCGCCGCCCAGGGTTTGCCCTCCACCAAGCAAGAGAAGTTCTTGGAGAACGTCAAAACCGGTTTACTCGAGCTCGATCCGGAGGATGAAGAGTACCTCCCCAAAGCCACCAAGAAGCTGGTGGACGGCGTGATCGGTCAGGAATACGGCGAGCACTTCACCAAGAATCCCGCCTACCCGCAGATGCAGAACAAGATCGCCAAGACGATTCTCTCTGATCCGACTCATCGCGAGGCGGTGGAAGACTTTCTGGCCGTCTTTCAGATGACCCAACGGGTCTAAAGTCCAGGAGGGACCCCGGCTGGCCTCAACGTAGCTCCGGGAATGACAAACCTTACTGCTTCCCCCTTGATTGACCAGGCTGCTGGTTTGGCCCAGGAGGGCCTGGAATACGCGATCGCCCACGGCCTGGTTCGCTACCGCAAAGATGGAAGCATCGGCCATCTGCCCTTCACGCTCTATCCCTGGGAGGCTCCGGCCGGATTTTACGAGCACGGGAAGCGCGTCAGCCCGCTCTACAACAAGCTTTATCACCGTGTCTCACAGCAGCGCGACTTTCTCGACGAGCACCTGGCGGCCAGCCGCGAGGTCGACGACTTCGTCAAAGGCCTCTACAACTGCTTGCCCGAGAAGCCGATTTCTCGCCCCTGGCTGTTCCTGAGCCGACACGACTTTATGCCGGCCGTCACCCCCAAGGGTATCCTGCCCAAGCAGGTCGAGACCAATCTGATGGCGGCCAGCCTCGGCTACGCCTCTCAGCGCGTCAATGCCGCCATCCGCTTTCTCTACTCCGGAACCGACTTGGGCAAGAAGGTCGTGCCTCACAAGGGCGGCAGCACCATCTGTCAGGGACTGGCGCTGGGCTATAAGCATTATGCCAATCCGGGCCAGGTGATTTTGTTCATCGTGCCCCCTGGCGAGGTCAATGCCTTCGACCAGCGCAGCATGCAGGCGGAGCTGGTCTTAGAATACGGAATTCCGGTGGTGCGTACCACCCTGGACGAGCTCGGCGATCTGGGCGAGCTGCGCGACGGCTACACCTGCTTGCACGGCAAGTCGGCGGCCATCGCTTACTTCCGCGCCGGCTACAGCCCGGATCACTACCAGAACGAGCTGGCCTGGAAAGGCCGACGCTTGCTGGAGCACAGTCAGACCATGTCCATTCCCAGCGTCACCATTCAGCTGGCCAACACCAAGAAGATTCAGCAGGTGTTGGGCGATCAGGCCATGCTGGAGAAGTTCGTCTCTCCCCAGGAGGCTGTGGAATTGCTGGAGACTATGGTGGCCATGTCTCCCGTCGACGGCTCCCTGCACGGGGCCACCGGTCGTGAGTTGGCTCTACAGCAGCCCGAGAACTGGGTGCTGAAGCCCAGCCGCGAGGGTGGCGGCAACAATTACTTTGGCGAGGATATGGTCAAGCATCTCAACCAGCTTTCCAAGCGGGATGCCGAGGCTTTCATCATTATGGAAGCCATCAAGCAAGATTCGTTTCGGGCCGTGCGCCTGGTGGAGGAGAAGGTGGTCGACGACCAGTGCGTCACCGAAATGGGCCACTTCTCCTACGCGCTCTGGGATGAGGGCAAGTCCGAGCCTGAATTCGAGGATACCGAAGGCTATCTGTTGCGCACCAAGCACGTGCACAACCGCGAAGGCCTGGTGTTGGGCGGCTATTCGTTCCTGGATACGGCGGCCATCCCTTAGTGGGGGAGGAGGCGGCGCGGGCTTGAGGAAAAGCCGGTCGTGGCAAACATCTTTCTTGAACTGGGGCGAGCCTTCGCCTGGTCCCTTGTTTCCGCTCTGGCGATGGGTATCTCGCTGGGCATCGTCATCAAAATCTTTGACGCCTTTACTCCCGGGCTCAACGAGATCGAGGAGTTGCGCAAAGGCAACGTGGCCGTCGGGATTGTGCTGGCCGCGGTGATCCTGGCCACCGGCTTTGTGATCGGTCTGACTCTTCACGCTCCGGTCCCCGTTTAGAGGGTGTGTCGCCCCGGTCGGGGAATTTTTAAGCGGTGATACGTCAACTTGAGGAATTCCTCTACCCTCAGAGCCTGGCCGAGGCAGTGCAGAAAAAGCACGAGTACGGTGAAGCAGCCGCTCCCATCGCGGGTGGCACGGAGATCGTCCCCAACCTTCCTCCCGAGATTCGCTGTCTGATCGACGTGACTCGTCTGGGCCTCGACTACATCGAGGAGGATGGCGAACGGTTGCGCATCGGCGCCACCACCACCATGCATCAACTGGCCGTCTCTCCGGCCGTAGCCAAGCTGGCCAATGGCGTTCTTTCCTCCAGTTGTTGCCAGGGCTGGCCCACCGAAGTGCGCAACACGGCCACGCTGGGAGGAAACGTAGTGGGAGGCGGGCCTTTCGCCGACAGTCCGCCGGCTCTACTGGCCCTGGATGCCGAGGTCGTCATCGCCCGCCACGACGGCGAGGAAAAGTTGCCCATCCTGGATTTCTTTCTGGACTATCGCCGCACTGCGGTCGGCCAGGGGATTCTCAAGGAGATTCACATCCCGCGTCCCTCGAGCCAGGCCCGCGGAATCTTTCTAAAGCTGGGGCGTACCCAGGTCGACCAGGCGCTGGTGAATCTGGCCGTGACCCTGGAGATGGACCGGGGAGTCTGTGGTCGCGTGCGCATCGCCTTCGGCGCCATCGGACGCACACCGCAGCGTATTTTGGAAGCGGAGCGAGTGTTGCTGGAGAAGCCGCTGCAGCCCGATGTCATCGAGGATGTTGTTTCTGTCGTCACGGAGCTGGTGGACCCGGTCATCGACCTGCGGGCCAGCGCCGATTATCGCCGAGAGCTGGCGGGCGTATTGACGCGCCGCGCTTTGCTTCAGTTGGCCAGTTGAAGGAGGAATCATGCAAATTGAAATCACGGTAGACGGACAAGCCCAGAGATACGAAGTCGAGCCCGGGGCTCTGCTCAGCGAAGTGCTGGTCACCGATCAGGCCGTCTGGTTGGATGGACGTTCGGTCAACACCAGCCTGATGCTGGCCGCTCAGGCCCACGGCCGCCAGATTGAACTCAAGCCGGCGGTGGAAGCGCCGCCACTCATGGAGAATCTGCTGCTGCCCGAACCCAGCCGGTGCTGAAAAAACTGCTCCTGGCCTGGCTGCTGAGCGCGGCCGCCGGGGCGCAGCCGGACCTCGGTCAGATTCGCTTGCCGCAGGGCTTCAAATTGGAGCTCTACGCACGCGTTCCGGGCGCACGCCATCTGGGCATGGCCCCGGACGGAACGCTCTTCGTCGGCACCACCGGGGACAAGGTCTATGCGGTCACGCCGCAGCGCAAAGTGCACGAACTGGCTTCCGGGCTCAACTGTCCCAACGGCGTCGCTTATGCCGACGGCTCGCTTTATGTTTGCGAGATCCAACGTCTGTCCCGGATCAAGAACGTTCTCGCCCAGCTGGGAAAGAAGCCGGCTCTGGAGACGCTGAACGCTTCTCTGCCGGACAAAAGACATCACGGCTATCGGGTCTTGCGCTGGGGCCCGGACAAGCATCTCTACATCGGAATCGGGGCTCCCACCAATGTGGGTGAGGTTCCCGATCCTTTCGGGTCGCTCTGTCGTTTCGCTCCTGACTTCAAGCGGCTGGAAGTTTTGCAGCGCGGCGTTCGCAACACCATGGGGTTCGACTGGAGTCCCCAGGATGGTTGCCTGTGGTTCAGCGACAACGGACGCGACATGTTGGGAGACGACATCCCGCCCGAAGAATTGAATCGAGCGCCCAAAGCCGGTCAGCATTATGGCTTTCCCTACCGATACGGAGCCAATGTTCCGGATCCGGAGTGGGGGGCGAAGATGCCGGCCGGACTGAAGCCGGTCGAGCCGGCGGCGGCCATGCAGGCTCATATGGCGCCCCTCGGGTTCCGCTTTTACCGGGGGACGATGTTTCCCCAGAGCTATCGAAACTGCATTTTTCTGGCCACCCACGGGTCCTGGAATCGTTCGCGTCCGGTCGGCTACTGTCTGATGCTGGGGCGGCCCGATGGCAAAGGAAAGGCGAAGACCGAAGTTTTTGCCCAGGGTTGGTTGCGCGGCACTCAGGTGAGCGGTCGGCCGGTGGATGTCCAGGAAATGCCCGACGGGGCACTGGTGATTTCCGATGACTACGCGGGTTGCCTGTACCGCTTGAGCTACGGGAAGTAAGGGGGTCTGATGATGCTGAAATGGTTGCGACCGCGCCAGACGGTCGGTTTTCTCACCGAAATCGATATCGACGACCTGCTGAGTCAGGGCATTCGCGGACTGCTGCTGGACTTGGACAACACCATCGTGGCTTGGGACCAGCACGACGTGGAGCACGAGGTGCAGGAATGGATTCATCGGGCCAAGGCCTCCGCTCTGGCCCTGTGTCTGGTCACCAATGCCAAGTTGGATCGCGTCGAGCGCGCCATCAAGCCGCTGGGGATCCCCTACGTGGCGCTGGCTCGTAAGCCCATGCTGCGAGGATTCAAGAAGGCCATGCAAATGCTCGGCACCGCGCCCGGGGAGACGGCCATGGTGGGAGACCAGATTTTCACGGACGTTTTGGGAGCGAACTTGCTTGGCGTCCATTCAATTCTCATCGAGTTGCCCGATCCGAAGGAGCAATGGTGGATGAAGGGAACGAGACGCCTAGAAAAATGGGTAATGAAAAGACAGAAGCCATCAAAGGCGTAGTATTGCTAAATCCGGCCTCGGGTGCATCCCGTGGTCCCAACAACCTGGAAGAGTTGACCGCTCTCGCCGAGGAGCATGGCCTGCGCCTGCGTCCCTCGGAGAAAGCGGGAGACCTGACCCGACTGGCCCGCGAGGAAGCGAACTCAGGGTGTCCCCTGATCATCGCCGCTGGCGGAGACGACAGTGTGCGCGAGGTGCTTTGGGGCATGGATCAGGCGGGCGTGTTTGCTCGTCCCTCCGAGGAGCGGCCGCATTTCGGGATTCTGCCGCTGGGCACGTTCAACAACTTCGCCCGCTACCTGAATCTGCCGCTGGATCCGAAGCTGGCGATTGAGACCGCTCTGAACGGCACTCCCCATCGAGTCGATCTGGGAAGGGCCGGCGATCGCCTCTTTACCGAGTCGGTCGGTGTGGGCGTGGATGTGGCCGCCTGGAAGGCGTTCCCCAAGGAAAGTCCCTCGATGTTTCGTCGCATTTGGGACGGTGCGCTGGCGGTTCTCAAGGCCATCACCGTCTTCCGGCCGCGCCGTTACTTCCTCGAAGTGGATGGAAGACTTCAATCTTTCCGGGCCTATCACATTACCGTGGCCAACAGCAGCCATTTCTCAGCGGGTTTTGCTATCGCTCCCCATGCCGTTATCGATGACGGCAACCTGGATCTGTGCGTGATTCCTTCGTTGTCGAAGTTCGGTTTCGTGATGGCCATCCCCATCATTTTTCTGGGCAAGCACACGGCTTATCTGCGCGGCGTGCGCTACTCGCAGGTGAAAAGAGTGCGTCTCTGGTCCGAGCATTCCGGCGGCCTGCTGCGCATTGACGGTCGTTTGGGTCCGCCACTTCCGGCGGATATCCAGGTCCTGCCCCAGGCTCTGCCGATGCGGCTGCCTAGTTAGCGACGAACTGGGAGTCTCGGGCCACCAGGTGAGTGGCGCACTGGCGATCTTCGCGAATCACTTCTTCGACGAAGTCACAGATGCGCTCCACCAGCCAGGTAAAGTAGAGGCCGGAGATGACCTCGGGGCGGGCGTCCGGCACCGGGTTCATGAAGTCAATGGCGTAAGGAACGCCGTCGCGAATGGCAAATTCAACGGTGTTGATGTCGTAGCCCAGAGCCTGGTTGAGCTTGATGCAGTCGCTCACGATGCGCTCACCCAGTCCGGGAGACAAATGGTCGTGGTCGACGATGTAGCGTCGCTGGACCGGGTCGTAGGAAGTGGGCAAAACATACTTGCCGCCGACGACGAAGCAGCGAACGTAGTGCTCGAAGTCGATGAACTCCTGGAGCATCATCACGTCGCCCATGGAGTCGTTGTAGATCTCGACCAGCTGTTGCCGGTTGTCGATGCGATGGACTTCGCGCCATCCGTAACCGTCATAGGGCTTCAGAATGGCTGGAAGGCCGACCTGGCGCTCGACTTCATCCCACTGAATCTCTAGATTCTCCAGGTTGTGCAGATCTTCAGGGGCGAGGACGCGCTCGTCATACTCGCGCGAAGGCAGCAAAACCGTCTTGGGAATGGCTACTCCCATGCCCTGGGCCAGCGTGTAGTTGAAGAACTTATCGTCGGCCAAAAACCAGAAGGGGTTGTTCATGACGTAGCAGCCCTGGAGAGCGGCCGCCTTTAAATAAGGGCGATAGAACTCGTAGACATGGCTGATGCGATCGATGATGACCCGATAAGGACACTTGGACTCGAGAGACCAGGGCGAGATCTTGCACCACTCGGCATCCATGCCGCGCCTGGCCAGAGCGCTAAGGAGCGCCTCCGGCAGGGCGTTTTTCGGGCCCAGGATGCCGACCAGTGGTTTGGACAAAGGTCAGGCCGTGCTGACCGCCAGCAACTGCTCGCGGCTTTCCGTCACCGTGACTTGATGACCGTAAGACCCGTCCGGAGAGGGGATGCCTCGGTCCATCACGGTGGTCTGCAGATCCTGGCAGCCGAATTGTTCGGCCAGGAAGCGGCAGGCCCGCATGGGCTCGGCCGTGTCGCCACAGGTGTAGACGTCGATGGCTGCATAGCCGACGTCCGGCCAGGTATGGATGGCCAGATGTGATTCCGCCAGAACCACGACTCCACTGACTCCAGTGGGGTAAAAACGATGAAAAGCGAGTTCCCGGATCTCCGCCCGGGCTACCAATGCGGCCTGCACCATTGCCGCCTGGACACGGTCCAGGTCGGTCAAAATTTCTGAATTGCAGTGCGAGAGTTCAGCAACGATGTGACGTCCCAAAGCCTTCAACGCAGCCTGCTCCTTTCGATATCGAAAAAATGGGGGGAGAACCCACCTCCTGATGCCGTTTGACAGGTCTTAAGGACCGCATTCGGGTCGGGGGGCAACCGACGAAAGCGGATAATAGCTTACCCCCTTTGTTTTGTAAAGGTCATGTGGAGGGGTTGCTTGCCATGAACTTGAAAACGGTTGGAAGAGTGCCAGCCAGCTTTCAATTCCTGCATCAAATCGAGCTCAGCGACCTGCTGGACATCTTCCTCGTTTTCTTGACTCTGAGGTATCTGCTGGGGGCTTTGCAGGGCACGCGCGCCCTCCAGATTCTCCAGGGCGTGGCCGTCGTGTTGATGATGCTGCTGCTGGCTCATCAGGCCAAGCTGCAGACTCTCAACTGGCTGCTCAACTGGTTCCTGGTCTCGGTGGCCTTCTTGCTGCCGGTTATCTTCCAGCCCGAATTGCGGCGCGCCTTGATGCGCCTGGGTCAGCAAGGGGTGCTGACCAGTTCGCCGCTGGCCCGCATGGACAAAGAAGAACTGGTCCCGCTCATCGACGAGCTGGCCTATGCCGCCTATCAATTGGGTCAGGCCCGCATGGGCGCGCTGATCGTGCTGGAGCGCGAAACCGGCCTCAAGGAATATACGGAGCGCGGCCAGGCTTTAGATAGCTTGATCAGTTCCAAGCTGCTGATCAGTATCTTCAATCCCAAGACCCCGCTCCACGATGGGGCCGTGATCATTCGCGGCAGCCGCATCCTGGCGGCCGCCTGTATTCTGGACTCTTTTCATGACCAGGAAGCGGATGACCGCTTCGGAACCCGCCACCGAGCCGCGCTCAGTGTCTCCTCACAAACCGATTGCCTGGTTCTGGTCGTCTCGGAAGAGACGGGTCAGATTCGCTTCGCCCAGGACGGCAAGTTCACCAAGCCGTTGGAAGAAGAGGGTGACGTCAAAAAGATGCTGGCTCAGTACCTGGTCAGCGGGCCGGCTCTGGCCAGCCGCGGCAGTATTTCCAATCCGATCCAGGCGATCCGAAACATGCGGGCCAAGAAGTCATGAAAAATCCCGGTTTACGCGAAGTCATCGCCCTCACCCTGGCGGTCATTCTCTGGTTCTATGTGCGCGTCACCAGAACGGGGGGCACCAGTCTCGAGACCCAGGTCCAGGTGACGGTGCCCATTCAGTTGCGAGGACAGAGTTCCAAGCTGACCATCTATGAAATGTCTCACGACAAAGTCAGCGTGACCGTGCAAGGGAACAGTCAGGAAATGGCCGGCTTGCGCGAGCAGCACATTCAGGCCACGGTGGATTTGACCGGGGAGGAAGCTAACAGTATTTACCCGCGGGTGAAAGTGTTGGTTCCGCCGCAGTTTCGGGTGGTGGCCTCGGACCCCGAGACCATCAACATCAAGCAGGCGGCTCAGGTTAGCAAGCAGGTTCCTTTTCGCGTGAGCGTCTCCGGTTCGGCCGCCAAAGGGCGTACCGCCGGCAAAGCGGTCTTCAATCCCAAGACCGCCACCGTCACCGGTCCGGAGCCTCTGGTCAATGAGGTCACCGAGGTTCGTGGTAAGGTCTTGATCACCGGCGAGAGCCAGTCGACCAGCTACGAGCTGCGCGATCTGGACCCGGTCAACTGGGACGGACAGAAGGTGGTGGGCACTCGAGCGACCGTCAAGGTCAACCCAAGCCGCCTGACCGTGACCGTGCCGGTCGAGGCCGAGAACCGGTCGGTGGCGGTCGCCGTCTCCTTGGAGAGAATTCGAGTGGAGCACGCAGCTGGCTGGCGTCCCATGATCGAGGTCGATCCCGCCTTCGTAACTCTGAGTCTGACCAAAGATCAGCAGGCTCCCGAGTACGTCGAGACGCGCCCCGAGGTGTTCGCCGCCTCGACCAGAGTCGAGTCTCGTGAGGTTCCCCTGGAAATTCCCGATGGTTTCGAAGTGATCGGAGGGCGCTCGGTGCGCGTCCGGGTGGTGCCCACGCGCACAGCTCCCCCCCCCACGCCGGTGCCGGCCCATTCTCCGACTCCGACCGCCGCCAGCAACTCGAGCTCCGCCTCGAACTGAACGGGAGACCCGAGTGGAGCTGGCGAAAGCCGGGGCCATGCCTGCTTATTTTGGAACGGATGGCGTCCGCGGAGTCGCCAATCAACTGCTCACCCCTGAACTGGCCGTACGCCTGGCGCGTGCTCACGGCAGCTGGCTTTTTCGCCAGTATGGTCGCTGCCAGGTCCTGATCGGGGCGGATACCCGCCTTTCTTCCAACATGCTGGAGTGCGCCTACGCCTCCGGTCTGGCCTCGAGCGGTATCGATAGCGTTCTCATCGGGGTCATCCCCACTCCGGGAGTGGCCTGGCTGACCCAGCAGGGAGACTATCGGGGCGGCGTGATGATTTCCGCCAGCCACAATCCCGTGCCGGACAACGGAATCAAGCTCTTCGGTGACGACGGATTCAAGCTCAACGATGAAGTGAGCCGCCAGCTCGAGGCGTGGATGGACGACAGCGAATTGCCTCGTCCCACCGGCCTGGAGGTCGGCCGCATCGAGTGGAACATCGAAGGGCGCCAGGCTTACCTCGGCCACCTCAAAGGCCTTTGTCCCGACGGTCTGGGCGGTCTCAAGGTGGTCCTGGACTGCGCCCACGGCGCCGCCTGCGAACTGGCTCCGCGTCTGTTCCGCGAACTGGGTGCCGAGGTCATCGAGTTGCACAGCGAGCCCGACGGAGCGCGCATCAATGTGAAATGCGGCTCGACCCATCTGGGTGGATTGGCCGAAGCGGTGCTGCAGCACGGCGCGGCCGTTGGGATTGCCTTTGATGGTGACGCCGACCGCTGCCTGGGCGTCGACGAGAAGGGGCAAACGGTCGATGGCGACCGCATGCTCTTGATGTTCGGTCGCATGCTACAGGGACGACAGGAGCTGCCCGGTGGCGAGATTGTGGCCACGGTCATGAGCAACTTCGGCCTGGAGGTGGCTCTGCGCGAGCTGGGAATCGGGCTGGTGCGCGCCAACGTCGGCGACCGCTACGTGCTGGAGGAAATGCAGAAACGCAGTTGCCCGCTCGGCGGAGAGCAGTCCGGTCACCTGATCTTTTTGCAGCATTGCACCACCGGCGATGGACTTCTGTGTGGTCTGCGCCTGGCTCAGTACCTGCGGTTGCGCAACGTTCCTCTGTCCGACCTGGTCGGCGAATTTCCGGCTCTGCCACAGAAGTTGGTCAACGTGCCGGCTTCGCGCAAAGACCGATTGGACACGGATGTTACCATCAATCAGGCAATTGAGAAGGTGGCCTCTCAGTTGGGGCAGCGCGGCCGTCTGCTGGTCCGCCCTTCCGGAACCGAACCCCTGGTTCGCCTCATGGCCGAAGGCCCGAGTGAAGCCGAGTTGGACCAGTTGCTCGAAGATCTCCGCGTCGTCGTAGCCGAACGCCTCAACTAGGGGAGAGGGGGGGAGGGGTTGGGAAGGGAGGGACTCCTGCCTCAGGCCTGGACGAAGCTCTTAAATGGAGAGAGGGACCGGCACCCAAGCCAGTCCCTCTCCATCTCCCCCCAAACTCTCCATCTCCCCCCAAACTCTCCCTCTCCCCAGCCCTACTTGGGAGTGAGCTTGTTGCGGAGGCCCGAGACGATCAGGTAGAAAATGCCTGCGCCCACGGCACCGCCGGCGGCAAGACCCACCATGTCCAACTGGACCTTGCCGATCAGGCCGCCGATGACCAGGCCGACCAGTGCCATGGGTAGCAGCAGCTTGCTCAGGCGATCCAGTTGCTTCTGGCGTTCGCGCAGGCAGTGGGGATGATAGTTTTTGGCAGCTGGATAGTTGCTGACCTGCTTGGCCTGATGACGCTGCAAGCTCAGGTTGCACAGTCCACATTTGACGACTTCTTCGCGTTCGCCGCACTCCAGACAGAAGATCGGCTTCTTGGTCTTGAGCTTCTCGCGTTCAAAGACTTCCTCGGTGGGGATCTGCTTGTGACAACGGGAGCAGTTGAGCGGTTTGGATTCACGACAATTTTTGCAGGCTCGATCCGTGGACGGGTCCACCATCTGGTTGCACTTGACGCAAGGGTATACGGGCATCTGTCCTCCGCTCGGCTATTGGCCGCAAGCCGGTTCGATGATGGCACTCATCGAACCCTTGCAGCGGTCGATTAAGGGATCTGCTCCGAAAGAGTGAATCCGGTCCCGTTCCAGTTCCGCACGCTCTTTATGAGTAGAAAATACGATGACTCGGCCGGTGGAGTCGACTTCTTGAGCCATCAAGTAAGCCGACTCCAACGAGTGTCCGAATAGCCGTTGCAGCATGAAGATGACGTATTGGTAGCTATGGTCATCATCGTCGAGCAAAACCACGTTCCAGGGAGGAAGCGGCTTGCTTTCTTGGGAGGTAAATTCTTCGAGAGTGGGGTTTAAAACGGGGGAACTCACAACTGTAGGTATACTCCCAATCTCCTCACGACTCCTGGAATCGACCTTTAGTAGAATTGTCCGGAAGCCGGCATATCGATCGGCACCGAACTCGACTCCCAGATTTCCTCTGCATATTGTCGGATGGTTCGGTCCGAAGAAAAGTGTCCCGAACGGGCCGTATTGCGGATCGACATGCGAGTCCAGTTTTCGCGGTCCAGGAAGGCCTCGGACACTTTGCGCTGGGCTTCCGCGTAAGCGCTAAAGTCGGCCATCACCATGAAGCGGTCAGCGCTCAACAGTTCGTTGAGAATCGGATGGAAGATGCCTTTCTCCTTGGGAGTAAAGCCGTTCTGTGCCACCCGGTCGATGACTTCGCGCAGACCCACGTTGTGCTCGTAGTAGAGGAAGGGGTTGTAGCCGCGGGCGCGGCGCTCCACCACTTCCTCGGCCGTCAGGCCGAAGAGGAAGAAGTTCTCCGCTCCCACCAGCTGGCGAATTTCCACATTGGCGCCGTCGAGCGTGCCCAGCGTGATGGCCCCGTTGAGGGCGAACTTCATGTTGCCCGTACCGGAAGCTTCGTAGCCGGCCGTCGAGATCTGCTCGGAGACGTCGGCCGCCGGAATCAGCATCTCGGCCAGCGACACGCTGTAGTTTTCCAGGAAGACGACCTTCAAGCGACCGGCCACGTCCGGGTCATTGTTGACCACGTCCGCGATCGAGTTGATCAGCTTGATGATGCGCTTGGCCAGGAAGTAGCCGGGAGCCGCTTTGCCCGCGAAGATGAAGGTGCGGGGCACGATCTTCGATTTGGGATTGCGCTTCAGCTGGTTGTAGAGATGGACGATGTGCAGGGCGTTGAGGTGCTGGCGCTTGTACTCATGGAAGCGCTTCACCTGGATGTCGAACACCGAATCCAGTTCGACTTCCACGCCGCAGGTGTGGAAAATGTGCTCGGCCAGACGCGCCTTGTTCTGGCGCTTGACTTCGCGGAAGCGGCTGCGGAAAACCGGATCCTCGACGTATTTCTCCAGGCCCTGCAGTTGCTCGAGGTCAAAGTGCCAGCCGTCTCCGATGGTTTCGTTGAGCAGCGCGGTCAGACCCGGGTTGCATTGCTGCATCCAGCGACGCGGGGTGACGCCGTTGGTCTTGTTGTTGAAGCGTTGCGGCCAGAAATTGGCGAAATCGGTGAGCACGCGAGTGCGCAGCAGTTCGGTGTGCAGCGCGGCCACGCCGTTGACCGAATAAGAGCCGACCACGGCCAGATGGGCCATACGAACCATCCGGGGGTTTTCTTCGATCAGCGACATGTTGCGCAGGCGCTCCAGGTCGTTGGGGTAGCGGGCGCGCACCTCATCCAGGAAGCGGGCGTTGATCTCGTAGACCAGTTCCAGATGGCGCGGCAGCAGTCGCTCCAGGAAGCTGATGGGCCATTTTTCCAGAGCCTCGGGCAGCAAGGTGTGGTTGGTGTAGGCGAAGGTGCCCACCACCTGAGCCCAGGCGTCTTTCCACTCCAGGCGATGCTCGTCGAGCAGGATGCGCAGCAATTCCGGGATGGCCAGGGTGGGGTGGGTGTCGTTCAATTGAATCGACACGTATTGGGCGAAGTTGGTCAGCGTGCCGTGATCTTGCAGATGGCGGCGCACGATGTCCTGAATCGAGCAGCTGACGAAGAAATACTGCTGTTTAAGACGCAGCTCTTTGCCCTGCATCGAGTTGTCGTTGGGATAGAGACACTTGGAGATGTTCTCCGATTCGGTCTTCTTCTGCACCGACTTTTCGTAGTCGCCCTGGTCGAATTCTTGGAAGTCGAACTCTTTGGTGGCGCGGCACTGCCACAGCCTCAGGTTGTTGACGGTGTTGTTGGCAAAACCGGCGATGGGGGTGTCGTGGGGCACGCCCAGCACGTCCTGGGTGTCGACCCAGCGGATGCGATAGCGCTGGTCCTTGTCCATGAAGGCTTCGCAGCGGCCGCCCATGCGCACCGTCAGAGTGTATTCCGGGCGTACGATTTCCCACGGATTGCCGTTGCGCAGCCAGGGGTCGGGCTGTTCGACCTGATAGCCCTTCTCGATGCGCTGCTCGAAGATGCCGTATTCGTAGCGAATGCCGTAACCCATGCCGGGGATGGAAAGGGTGGCCATGCTGTCCAGGAAGCAGGCCGCCAGGCGACCGAGACCGCCGTTGCCCAGACCGGCGTCGGCTTCCCGTTCGAGCAGCTGGCCCATGTCAACGCCCAGTTCAGCCAGAGCTTCCTGAGCCACTTCATAAACGCCCAGGTTCATCAAGTTGTTGCTGAGCAAGCGGCCCATCAAGAACTCGGCGCTCAAATAATAAACTCGCTTGACTTTATTGGTATGGTAAGCCTGTTGCGTGGCCGCCCAACGCTGCACCAGTCGGTCGCGAATGGTAAAGGCCAGGGCCCGGAACATGTCGTTGGGCGTGGCGCGGTTGAGCGGGCGTCCTTGCAGGCACAGCAGATTGTCCAGGAAGGCCCGTTCCCAGGCCTCTTTGCTCATTCCCGAGCGGTCGTCTTCGACCACCACGCGAGCGCTGGAGGCCTCGGCCGGCTTGGTCTCCTGGGCCGGGGGTTTGGCGGTAACTTTCTTCTCGGGCTTAGCGGCTGCCGTCGCGCGGCTTTTCTTCTTGGTCTCTTGAGCGCCGCCCACTGGTTTCTTGGCCATAGGAAACTCCTTCAATTCTTTCGCCAGCCGTGTTCCTCACGGAGCCCGTAGCTTCCTCGTTTTTCCAACGGGCGAAGAGATCCGGCCGCCGCGCCTGAGTCCGCTCTATCGATTGCTCTCGTCTCCACTTCTCGACCTTGGCGTGGTGGCCGGAGAGCAGCACCGGCGGAACATCGCGTCCTTCAAAGTTGGCAGGCTTGGTGTAATGCGGATGATCGAGCAGACCGTTGTAAAAACTGTCCTGTTCTGCCGAGCCTTCCGAGAGCACGCCGGGCAACAGGCGAAAAATCGCGTCCACTAACATCATGGCCGGCAGTTCGCCGCCGCTGACCACAAAGTCACCGATACAAATTTCTTCGTCCACCCAGTGCTCGATGACGCGCTCGTCCACTCCTTCATAGTGGCCGCACAGGAGAATGAGCCGAGGAAGGGTGGCCAGTTGATTGACGCGCTCCTGAGTGAGCGGTTTGCCCTGCGGCGTCAGGTAGATGACGTGGCCGGCTTCGGCCTGGGACTGCACCTCGCGGAAGGCGTTGAAGAGTGGGGGGCAGGACATGACCATGCCCGGGCCGCCACCGTAGGGCGTGTCGTCCAGTTGCTGATGCTTGCCCATGCCCCATTGGCGCAGGGGATGAAGAACCAGTTCGGCCGCTCCAAACTTCTGAGCTCGGCCGGGAATGCTGTGATGAAGCGGTGTGAAGGTCTCGGGGAAGAGGGTGAGGACGTCAATCCTCATCAGCGTAGACGGGCCGTTTGGCTACCATGCGCCCCTTCTCGATGTCGATCTCGAGAATGTATTCGTCGACCGCCGGAATGAGCAGGTCGTCGACGCGGTAGATTTCGTGGGCCGGATTGCTGATGACTTCTTGGAGAACGCCGATGCGCGTGCCGTCCGGCTCAAACACCTCGAGGCCTTCCAGTTCGTAATGGTAGTAGCCGTCCTCGAGGTCGATGACCTCGTCGGGGCCCACCGCTACCATGAAGTTGCAAAGTCGGGCCGCTTCTTCCGGGGAGTTGATGTCCTGGAACTTGATCAGGATATGGGCCCCATGAAAACGAGCCGACTCCACCGTAATACGGCGGGCCGGCCCCTTGTCCTGAAAGACTTCTACTTCTTCGGTGTCGAGAAAACGCTCCGGATAGTCCGTTTCCGGACGGCAACGCATCTCGCCCTTCAGGCCGTGGGCTTTGCCCAGCTGGCCAATGATGATCAGGTCTTCGGTGGCGTGAACCGAGACTTTTCCCAGGGGCTTCAGGCTACGCCCCCGCGAATCTCAACCACTTTCCAGTCTTTCAAAAGAACTTCCACACCCATTTTGTCCTGCAGGTTGTCGCCTACTTTGACCTGGAGCAACGAAGGCAGAGTCTGGAAGAAGAGCTCGGCGCCCTCTTCCACGGACTCTGCTTCCTTGATGCGCCACTCCAGTTGTTGTTTCTGGTAAGCGATGCGCTGCAGTTCGCCTTCCAAGCGCTGCCGAAAATCGGCTTCCGCTGCTTGCGAAAGAAACTCATTGAGGCGGGTCGACTCCTGGTCAAGCTCAGCCAGGGAGGAGCGTACCTGCTCAACGACTTGCAATCGAAAGGACTCCGTCATCACAACCTTGACGGGAACGTTGTGCATGACGGTCAGGGAGTCCATTAGACGATCTCCACCATGACGCGCTTGCCCTCTTTCAGGCCGGCGGCCTTGATGAGGGTGCGCAAAGCCTGGGCGATCTTGCCGTTTTTGCCGATGACTTTTCCCATGTCCTTAGGAGAAACCTTGAGTTCCAAAACGATGGAACGCTCCTCCAGGATATGAGCCACCTGCACTTCGTCCGGTTCGTCGACCAGTTGTTGCGCTAAATATTTGAGCAGTTCTTCGTAATTCGACTGCTCGGGTTCGCTAACCTTAGCCATTCCTTAACCCCATTCCAGCTGATTGATCATTCCGCGGGCGGAGTTTAGGCGTTAGCGGTTTCGGGCTCGGGAGCGGGGGCGGCGGCCGGCTGCTTGGGGGCCGGGTAGGTCACCGCTTTGCCGGTGAATTTCTGCCAGATGCCTGCGCTGATCAGCAATCTCTGTACGGACTCGGTCGGCTGGGCGCCTTCCTTGAGCCAGTGCATGATGCGCTCTTCCTTGAAAACCACCGTTGCGGGGTTAGTGAGCGGATTGTAGTGACCGAGAATTTCAATGAAGCGACCGTCGCGCGGGCTGCGCGAGGGGGCAGCAACCAGACGATAGGCGGGTTGCTTTTTCTTGCCCACGCGAGTGAGTCTGAGCTTGACCATGGATACCTGTACCTCCTGAATTGTCTAAACGAAACGTTGTACTACCACCTAAAAGGGCAAACGAAACGGTAACGAGCCCTTTTTGAACTTTGGCTTGGGTCCTGTAAACATCTTCATCATGTTTTTGACCATGTCGAAGTGCTTGACCAGTCGGTTGACCTCGGCCACTTGATTGCCGGAGCCTTTGGCGACTCTCTTTTTGCGCGAGGCATTGAGAATCTCGGGGCGCCGGCGTTCTTCTGCCGTCATCGACTGGATAATCGCTTCCATTCGATTGATGGCCTTCTCATCGACAGGCATATCCTTGATTGCCGAGCCCACCCCCGGCAACATGGAGAGCAGGTCCGTAATCGAACCGAGCTTCCGGATTTGCTGCATCTGTTTCAGAAAATCGTCCAGATCGAACTGGTTTTCGCGGATCTTCTTTTCCAGAAGCTGCGCTTGTTCCTCGTCGATCGCTTGTTCTGCCTTTTCGATCAGGCTCATCACATCGCCCATGCCCAGGATTCGGGAGGCCATGCGGTCGGGGTGGAAGGGCTCGAGGGCTGAGGACTTCTCACCGATGCCGATGTATTTGATGGGGGCGCCGGTCACCTGGCGCACCGAGAGGGCGGCGCCGCCACGGGCGTCGCCGTCGAGCTTGGTCATCACCACGCCGGTGATGCCGATTTGCTCCGAGAACTGAGAAGCGATATTGACCGCGTCTTGACCGGTCATGGCGTCGACCACCAGCAGGACTTCCTGCGGGTTCATTTCGTCCTTGGCGATCTTGAGCTCGTCCATCAGCTCTTTTTCAACGTGGAGTCGGCCGGCGGTGTCGATCAGCAGAACGTCGTTGCCGTTTTCCTTGGCCTGTTTGTAGGCGCCGCGGCAGATGTTGAGGGGGCTGGCGTTTTCGCCCAGCTGGTAAACCGGGATGCCCAGCTGATTGCCCAGCACTTCCAGCTGCTTGATAGCGGCCGGGCGGTAAATGTCGGTGGCGGCCAGCAAGGGCTTGTAGCCGCGATTCTTCATGAACAGGGCCAGCTTGCCGGTGGACGTGGTTTTGCCGGCACCGTGAAGACCGACCATCAGGATGACGGTAGGAGGCGTGTCGGCCAGCGTCAGTTCGGCCTGGGTGCCGCCCATCAGTTCCACCAGGCAGTCGCGCACGTGCTTGACCACCAGTTGTCCGGGCGTCAGGCTCTTCCAGAGCTCCTCGCCGATGGCGCGGGTCTTGACCTGATTGATGAACTCTTTGACCACGGCCAGACTGACGTCGGCCTCTAGAAGAGCTCGGCGGACTTCGCGAAGAGCATCGTTGACGTCAGCCTCGGTCAGTTTACCGCGGCCGCGTAGCTTGTTTAAAACACCCTGGATGCGCTCTGTCAGCGAATCAAACACTCAGAAAAGCCTTCCTTAATCAATGTGGACCGCTGCCAGCGGTCCACAGACGAGGTAGGATTATATAGATCGCGTCGGCCAGTGTCAAATGGTTCCCGCGACTCCTCCATCCAATTCCATGCACTCTTCGTTGAGCTCAATCGCTTCCAGAATGCCGCGCACGGCGTCTTGCAAGAAGGGAATGGCCTCATCGAGTAAGCTATCGTCTTCCGGATTGGAGATAAAGCCCAGGATCAATCCGAATCCCTCCTCCATAGCGGCGACGGCTTCGTGCTCTTTCTGGGCGGCGCGCTCCGCGAAGGAAAGGTAAATCTCGGTCTGGCAGTCGACCACCAGGTACTCGGCGCGAATGCGCTTCTCTTCAATCGTCGCCTCACACCAGTCGGCGAATTCGTCGAACGTAATGGTCTCGGAGCGCAACTCCTGGACCTTTTCTTTGAAAAGCACATCAAAGTATTTTCTCATCGGCCTACTGCTCTTGGCCTCTGTCGAAGGATTTCCCTGCCCGGTGGGGAGAGAGGGGGATTGGTGGGGGAGGGGGAGAGGGACTCGCGTGGGATCAGGTCTTTCCCTCTCTCCAGGGGTCAGGCTAAGCAATTCTTTAGGTGGCAAATGAGCGCTCACTTCAAATCCCCTCCCCCTCTCACCGTCTCAAAGACGGCCCCGCTGAGGCCGCGAATCAGGCGCTCCGAGTCGGCCTTCTCGGCCCGGGTCAGGATGACCAGGATGTAAGGCGGTTCGGCGTAGAGGATGCCGCCGTCGTGGAGAAACCCCGTCAACTCGCCGCTCTTGTGAGCCACCTTGAGTTCTTTGGGTAGTTTGGCCTGAAGCAGGTCGTGGCGGTGGGTTTTCTGCAGAATCCCCAGCATCCAATCCGAGCGCGGCAGCTCTTTGCGGGCGATCTTGCCATAAAGGTTGGCCAGGTCATCGGCCGAGATCAGGTTGTCGCGGCCCTGATCGATTTGATCAAAGGCGAAGATGGTGCGCTGGACCGTCATTTGCTTCATGCCGAGGGCGCGCATGGCCGGCTCCAGCGTATCCAATTTCAGGTAGTCAAAGAGCATGTCGGTGGCCACGTTGTCGCTCTCGGTGATGGTCCATTCGGCCAGGTCGTCCAGGCGGTATTTGCCGCCGGCCGGTTCCTTCTGGAGATGGCCCGAGCCGCCCACCCGAAAGCGCTCTTCGAAAACCAGCGTGTCCTCCGGTTTGCAGGACCCCTCCTCGAAGCGTCGGGCCAGTTCCACCAGAATGGCCAGCTTGACCAGGCTGGCCGATTCGAAGGTTTTGTCACCTCCCTGACTGACCAGGGTGGGGTTGTCGAGGGGCCCGCAGGCCACCCCGGAGTCGCCTGCAAAGTCGGTCCGCCACTTCTTAATCGAGCCAAGAATGGAATCTCGAGGGAAGGGGCGAACAGGTACGGGTTGCTCGGAGACGGGCTTTGGAGATTCTGAAAGATGCGTGCTGGGGGGCGAACTTGTCGCCGCCGCGCAACCCAAAGCCAATCCGCTCAGCAAATAAAGAATTTTCCGTCGAAGCCAAACCACGGGGAAACGCTTCGAGTCCCCCGCCGCGTGCGCCTTTGACGGGCCTTAGAAGGTCAATTGTACAAAGAGATACTTATCATGCGAGACAGCCGCGAAGGGCGCGCCGCTGTCGTTGAAGACGGTGCCCTGACGGAAATCCTCATTGCCCGCGAAGAACGTCAGGTGGGCAGTATCTACAAGGCCCGCGTGGCCAACGTGCTGCCCGGAATGAACGCCGCTTTTGTGGACATCGGCTCGGACCGAAACGCATTTCTGTGCGCCGACGACGCGGCCGCCCATCTGGGCGACGACGCTCAGGAGCGCCTGGGCAAGCTGCAAATTCGCGACATCCTGCGCGTCAACGACGAAACGCTGGTCCAGGTGGTGAAAGAGGCGGTGGGCACCAAAGGTGCCCGCGTCACCACTTTCGTCACGCTGCCGGGACGCAATCTGGTGCTCATTCCCAATGCCAACTACATCGGCGTGTCGCGCCGGGTGGACGGTGAGGCCGAGCGCATTCGCCTGCGGCAACTGGCCGACAAGCTTCGCCCCGAAGGCATGGGTCTGATCATTCGCACCGCCGCCTCGGGACGTCCCACCGAGGAGTTGCAGGCCGAGATTGACTTCCTCCACCGCCAATGGGAGAAGGTCACCAAGGTGGCGCGCAAGCGTCGTGCCCCGGCCATCGTCCATCAGGAACTGGCGCTGGTCGACCAGATTCTGCGAGACGTGCTCACTCCGGACTTCGATCGCATGCTGATCGACGACGCCGAAGAGCACGCCAAAGTGGTGGAAATGCTGGAGAGCACTTATCCGGCGCTGGTTTCCAAGGTGCATTTCTACAACGATCGCAAGCCGCTTTTCGAATTCCACGGGATTGACGCCGAGGTCGACAAGGCCCTCAAGCGCAAAGTCTGGCTGGAATCGGGTGGCTACCTGGTCATCGATCACACCGAAGCGCTCTGGGTGGTGGACGTCAACACCGGTAAATACACCGGCAAGAACAGTCTGGCCGACACCATCCTCAAGACCAACCTGGAAGCCTGCGTGGAAATCGCTCGCCAGTTGCGCCTGCGCGATATGGGCGGCATCATCATCATCGACTTCATCGACATGGAGTCGCACATCGATCGCCGCAAAGTGCTGCAGACGCTCAACGAGGAGCTGAAGAAAGACCGCACCCGCACCCACCTGGTGGGCATGACCGAACTGGGTCTGGTGCAGTTGACTCGCAAGCGCGAAGGCAAGGACCTCGACCTGGTGCTGCGCACTTCGTGCAGTCACTGCAACGGCGTGGGTCGTGTCTTCTCGCCCACCTCGCTGGCCGTCAAGGTTCACCGCGACATTCTCAAAATCGCTCACGAAAGCAAGAATGAAGCCGTGCTGGTGCGTCTGCACCCGCGCGCCGCGCTGGCCCTGGTGGGCCCCGCCGGCGAGCACATGGAGGGTCTGGAGACGGAAGCCGGCAAGCCGGTTTTCGTGCAGGCAAGGCCGCTGTTCCACGTGGAGCACGTGGAAATCAAGAGCGGTCGCACTCAGGAGCTCAAAGAGCGGATGCGTCAGGTTCACAAAGGCCAGAAAGTTCGCGTCACGCTGGACGAGGGATTGGGCGGCGACAACGCTCTGGCGGTGGTCGACGGCAACCTGATCGAAGTGATCGGCGGCGCCGAACGCATCGGTCAGGAAGTCGAAATTCGCCTGATCGACACCGATAAAATCGTAAAAAGAGCCGAAATCTTCCGGTGAACGCCCCGCTTGTGCGCTTCTGGGGCGTGCGCGGGAGCTTTCCCGCCGCGCTGGACAGTTGTCGCACGCTCGGTGGCAATACGGCTTGCGTCGAGGTGGAGTGGCAGGGTCACCACCTCATCCTCGACGCCGGCACGGGAATTCGGAAACTGGGTGAACGTTTGGTGGCGGAGCCGCCCGCTCACCCTTTGCATTTGTTGGTGACCCACCCTCACTGGGACCACATTCAGGGCTTTCCTTTCTTCGCCCCCGCCTACAGTCCGGAGTTTCAGTTGACCGTCCATTCCCTGCGGCGCAAGAACAAGCTGAAGCACTTGCTCAGCGATCAGCAGCAGGCGACCTTCTTTTCGGTTCCCGTGGAAAGAATGCAGAGTGAGCTGAGTTTTCAAGAGTGGGATGAGGGAGAGCCCTTTACCATCGGGCCTTTCCAGGTTCAGACCTGGCGCCTGAATCATCCGGGCATTTGCTCGGGTTATCGCATCCAGATGGGGGAGCACGTGCTCGCCTATGTCAGCGACGTGGCTCCTTCGACCGATTATCTGCTGGCCGACGCCCTGCCCGGCCGGCCCACCCGGCAGCAAGCTCTCAAGCGCCTCTTCGAGAACCAATTGCGTCTGGCCGAGAACGCTCACACGGTCATCTACGACACTTTTTTTACCACCCAGCAGTATGAGCAGCGCAGTCATTGGGGCCATTCCACCCTGGAGCAGGCCCTCGATGTCTGCAAGCGCGGCAAAGTCAAAAATCTTTTTATGTTCCACCACAACGCGGAAATCGAAGACGCACAACAGTTCGAGCGTTTGCAGCAATGCCAGGCGCCCAAAGGGCTGAAGGTGTTCGCCGCCCAAGAGGGTAGAACGGTCGCGTGCGACTGACATTCTGGGGGGTCCGGGGCTCTGTGGCCACTCCCGAAGCGGATAACCGCGTTTATGGCGGCAATACCCCGTGCGTGGAACTGCGGCTGGGTGAGGGCCGCTCCCTGGTGTTTGATGCCGGCCTCGGTCTGCGCTGGCAGGCCAACCGCATGCTGGACGAACGCCCGGCCGACAACTATGTGGAAATTCTGCTCAGCCACTGCCATTGGGATCACATCCAGGGCATTCCCTTCGCCCCCGTCATGTACGTGCCGCGCAACCACGTGACCATCTACGGAGCCGGTTATCCACATCGCCCCCTGCTGGCCAATCTGATGGAGCAGTTGCGTCCGGAATTCTGTCCGGTTCCCAACTTCTTCCACGCCGAGGTGGGAGCCAACGTCAACGTCAGTCCGCTGACCAGCGATCCCTGGTTCGAGGCCCTGGGGGCCAGGGTGCGCTGGGGTTTTCTGCCGCGCGGTAACACCTCGTCCATCGTGGTGGGCTATCGCGTCGACTTTCAGGGCAAGAAAGTCGCCTATCTCACCGACGTGGAATATGTGGGTCGGCCGGAAGATTGCAACGAGGCCATGGAGCTGGCCGACGGCGTGGACGTTCTCATTCACGACGCGCAATTTCTGCCTGACGAGCGCGAAGCCACCCGCGACCGGGGTCATTCGACTTACGAAGATGCCATCGCTCTGGCGCGGGCCGCCGGTGCCAAACGCTTGATTTGCACCCATCACGATCCCTCGCGCAGCGACCGTGAGCTGGACGAGGTTTCCGCCTGGTTGCGCCAGATCGGCGACTTCAAGGTGGAAGTGGCCCGCGAAGGCATGGAGTTCGAGCTCTAGGCTTTCAGGCATAATTCAGCCGCTTCCGCTAGCCTGAAGCCATGATCAACCTCGACTCCACCCGCGTTCGCGCTCGCTATGCTCAGGCCAAACAGGACATCCTGGCGGCCCATCCGGACGGCCGCGTGCTCAGCAGCAAAATGCCCGCTCAGCCTTTTGACGACGAGCATCCCAACGCCGAAGTCTTTTTTGGGGCCCATGTCGACAACAACCCCAAAACCGAAGACCACGTGGAGCTGTGGAGTTCGAAAAAGACCGACCAGGGCGAAGAGATTCTGCGCGAAGTTTTCGTGGAGCGCCAGGAGCGTCCCAGCCTGCTCTCCTGGAGCAAAACCTCAGTGCTGCACTGCTACGTGCATCGCATTCAGTCGCCGGGCGGTATCCATCACGAAACCGAATACTTGCGTCTCGACCAGAACAGCGGCGAGGTGCTCGACCGCGCCAGCGGCAACAAGGCTATGGACAAGATCTGGAGTCAGGGACTCGACCGTTAAGTTCTACCAGCTGACTTCCAGCCAGGTTCTCCCCACGCGAAAGACCTGACCGTTCTTGAGTTCGGCTTTGCCCTGCAGGCGGTCGTCGTCGATGAAGGTTCCGTTGGTCGATCCCAGGTCCTCCAGGAAAAGGCGGGGGTCCTGCACTTCGATCTGCACGTGACGTCTCGAGATGAATCGATCCGAGGGAATGCGCAGCTTGCCCTCGCGGCCCAAATCCACGTTGGAATTGAACTGGAAGATGTGGCCGTCCATGGGGCCGCTGATGACTTCTAGTTTCACTCGCATCATCAGGGGCGCTCCTCGGGACGGCGAAAGTTGGACCACGGATCACCCGAGTCCGGCGGGGCGGGCGGATTTTGTGGTGGTGGGGGAGTCGGCGGCTTTTTGTGAGACCCAGAATCTCCCAGAGGTAAGTAAGTTCGTTCGCCACTCAGGGTGGGACTATCCGGCATGGGCCGGGTCGGGCTCACGGGCGGCGGCCCTTCCTGACTCAGGCCGGTGTGGTCGCCCGTCTGACGCATGGGCCGCTTGGGAAGCGGCAAATTGGCCAGGCCACCGCCTCGCGGCGGCTCCGGAGTGGGATTCATAGGCAAAGCGTCCGGGCGCGGCGGCGGAGGGGTCGGGCGGGTGGGCGGCTCCGGGGTCGGGCGCGTGGGCGGCTCCGGCGGCGGCTCGGGCCGGCGCCCGGCAGTAGCTGAGAAGGCCAGGCGATCGCCATTGCGATAGACGGTGACAATCGATCCGGGGGCGGTGCGATTGCGCAGCATCTCCTCCGCCAGCGGGCGACTCACGTAGGTGTTGATGGCGCGCTGCAGCGGACGAGCGCCGAAGGCCGGCTGGTAGCCGACCTCGAGCAAGAAGTCGATGGCGTCCTGACGCAACTCGAGCTGAACTTCTTTGTCCTTCAAGGTCTCCACCAGGCGCTTGAGGTGGATGCGCACGATGCCTTCCAGATCTTTGGCGGCCAGGGAACGGAAGCTGACGATTTCATCGATGCGGTTGAGGAATTCGGGACGGAAGTGCCCGCGCAGGGCCTTCTGATAGAGCGGCGGCAGCTGGTCGAGCTGGCCGGCCATGCCTTCGCTGACCTGTTGACCGGACGCGATGACCTCGCGGGCGCCCAGGTTGGAGGTCAGCACGATGATGGTGTTGGCAAAATTGACGGTGCGACCCTTGGAGTCGGTCAGGCGGCCGTCATCGAAGACCTGCAGAAAGATGTCGAAGACTTCCGGATGGGCTTTCTCGACTTCGTCCAGCAGCACCACGCAGTAGGGCTTGGTGCGCACCGCGCCGGTCAGCTGGCCTTCTTCTTCGCTGCCCACGTAGCCGGGCGGGCTGCCGATCAGTCGCGACATAGAATGCTTGTCGTGGTACTCGGACATGTCCAGGCGAACCAGATCGCGGTCCGAACCGAAGAGAAACTCGGCCAGGGCCTTGGCCAGCTCGGTTTTGCCCACGCCGCTCGGGCCCAGGAAAAGAAAGACGCCTCCCGGCCGATTGGGGGAAACCAGGCCGACGCGCACCACGCGAATGGTTTCGGCCACGGCTCGCACGGCATGGTCCTGGCCGACCACTCGCTCGGCCAGATAACCCTCGATCTCCAGCAGCCGGGTGGTTTCTTCCTGCGTCATGCGCGCCACCGGAACGCCCGAATGATCGGATACCACTTCGGCGATGACGTCTTCGGTGACTTCAAAAACCGGTCGTTCTCCGGCCATGAAGACCCCGGAACGCGTCTTGATGCGGGCCGCCGCCTCATCGATCAGATCGATGGCTTTGTCCGGCAAATTGCGATCGGGAATGAAGCGCACCGAGAGCTTGACGGCCTGCAGCAGGGCCCCGTCGGTAAACTTGACGCCGTGATGACTTTCGTAGCGGGGGCGTAAGCCTCGCAGAATCTCCAGCGCGTCGGCTTCCGAAGGTTCGCCCACCATAATCATTTGGAAGCGGCGTTCCAAGGCCGGGTCGGCCTCGATGTATTTGCGATACTCGTCGGTGGTGGTGGCGCCCAGCACGGGAAAATCGCCGCGCGCCAGCGCCGGTTTGAGGATATTGGAGGCATCCATGCCGCCGCGCGAGTCGCCGGCGCCCACCAGTTGGTGAATCTCGTCGATGAAGAGAATGATGGTGGGGTCGGCGGTGGCCTCCTGGACCACGCCCTCCAGCCGTTCTTCGAATTCGCCGCGGTGTTTGGCTCCGGCCACCATCGAGGAGAGGCTGAGATCGAGAACGCGCCGGTCCTTCAATTGGTCGGGCACCTGTCCCTGAGCGATGCGCAGGGCCAGACCTTTGGCCACCGCCGTCTTGCCCACGCCGGCTTCGCCAATCAAGACCGGGTTGGACTTGCCCTTCTTGACCAGGGTCTGGATGACGCGGCGAACCTCGTCGTTGCGCCCGATCACCGGATCGATCTTGCCCTGGCGAGCTTCCTCTACCAGGTCACGCGAATACTTGGAGAGGAATTTCTCCTTGCCGCCGCCCCCGGAGGGCCCCGTTCGTTCGCGGGCTTCTCCCGAGGGAACGGGCCGAGTCGCATCGCTGCCTCCCACCGGGGGAACCGAGGTGCCGCCCAGCAATTCGCCGCGGACGGCGCGCAGTTCGTTGCCGCGGTTGCGAATCAGGCGGGCGGCGATGCCTCCGCCTTCGCTGAGGATGGCGGCCAGAATGTGCTTGGGCTCCACTCGCATGGACTTCTGCGCTTCCGCTTCTTCCACACACATTTTGGTGATGATGCGGCGCAGACGGGGAGCTTCAATCATGCCCTCCCAGATGGGAACTTCGTCGCCTTCCGGAACCCAACGGAGAATTTCTTCTTCCAGGGTCTGCAGGGTGAAGCCGCGACGGCCGAGCCAGCGGCCGCAATCGCCGTCCAGCTGACAGCAAGCGTACAGATAGTGCTCGGTGCTGAGGTAGTGGTGCTTCCAGCGCACCGACAACTCGTTGGCCAGCTTTTTGACGCTTTCGCTATTTTGACTCCAGTGTAAGGCCACCCTAAGCTCCTCAGCGGCCGGCGAATGAAAGCCGAGCCACGCACTCCACGTGATAGGTTTGCGGGAACATGTCCAGGGGCTGAATTTCGTGCACCTGGTAGCCCAATCCCGTCAAAATTTCCAGGTCCCGCGCCAGCGAAGACGGATTGCACGAGACATAGACAACCCGAGGTATGCGCATGCGCGCTAGAACCTGCAATACCTCCCCATCACAGCCTTTGCGCGGCGGATCGAGCAGGGCCAACTGGAAGCGCTGCCCCTGGCGGTAAAGCTGAGGGAGCACTTTCTCGGAAGTACCCGCGATAAAGTCCGTGTTCTTAAAACCGTTCAGGTCGGAGTTGACGATGGCATCCTCGATGGCGTCGGTCGAGACGTCCACGCCCAGCACTCGTTTGGCTCGCTTGGCCATCATCAAGCTCAGGGAGCCGACGCCGCAATAGAGGTCGACGGCCATGTCCTTGCCCCGCAGGTCGCAGTACTGCTCCAAGACCTCATACATCATCATCAGGCCGCGAGTGTTGACCTGGAAGAAGCTGGTGGGCGAGATCTGGAACTTGAGGTCGTGGATTTCCTCGACCAGATGGTCCTTGCCCCACAGCACCTGCGTGCGGTTGCCCAGGACCACGTTGGTCTGATGCGGGTTCAGGTTGAGCAACACGCCTTTCAACTGGGGCACGCGCCGTTTGACGTGATTCAAGAATTCTTGCACCTGAGGCAGGCGAGGCTGGGCGGCCACCAACACCAACAGCACTTCGCGAGTGCTGTAACTGGCTCGCGTCACCAGGTAACGGATCAGTCCGGTGCCGTCCTTTTCGCTGTAGACCGGCCACTGAAGACGTTCCATGGCTTCCCGGGCGGCCTGCAGCACCTTGTTGTTCAAGGTGTCCTGGATCAAGCACTCGTCGATCTTCACGACCCGGTGAGTGCCCTGCGCGTAGAGGCCGACGATATGCGAAATGCGGTCCTTGGATACGGGCTCTTTCGCATCTTTGGGGTTCAGGTAGGGTTTGGCGGCCACCACCGCCTGCACTTTGTTGCGGTAATTCCAGGGGTCGTCCAGGCGTTTGCAGGGATGGACCTTGATGCCGCTGAGCCCGGTCAGGTGTTGTAGAGAATCCTTGACGATCTTGGTCTTGTAAAAGAGCTGGGCGTCATAGTCGATGTGCTGCAGTTGGCAGCCGCCACACTGCTGATAAACCGGACACGGCGGTTGCACACGCCGGATCGAGGGCTTGATGACTTTGCTGATATGAGCGCGCGCATAGTTCTTGCGCAGTTCGGTGATTTCGACTTCCAGCTCGTCGCCGGGTGCGCCCTGGGGCACGAAATACACGAAATTATCGACTCGGCCTACCGCTTCGCCACCGGCCGCAATATCGTCGACCTTGAGACGAACACGCGAACCGAGCTTGAGAGGTTCTCCCACGGGGCCGCCACTGTCGTTATTGATTCCCCTGGGTTCTCGCGCTCTCTGGAATGATCCTTTGCGGAATGGGTATAACAACTCTTTATGAGTCTCCAACTGCATCTCCAGTCTTCCCACGACGCCCTCAAGGACGTGGTTTCGGAACTTAACGCGGCGTTGGCGGTTGCGGAGGAGTTGGAAGAAGATGGCGCACCCATCGTCGTCCCCAGCGGTGAGCTGGACCGAATCATTTCTCAATGCCAGGCAATGCAAAGGAAACTTGACCAGTGGCGGGCCCGGCTGTAAGGTAGGCAAGTTATGATGAACTTAGGCGCACCCGAAATGCTCTTGCTGGGAATTCTGGCCCTGGTCCTCTTTGGGCCCCGCCGCCTCCCGGAACTGGGCAAGGCCCTGGGTGAAGGACTGGCGGCCTTCCGCGAGTCCAGCCGCCAGTTGAGCAGCGAATTCAAGCGTCAACTGGAAGAGGAAACCGCGGTTCCGCCCGCGCCCGCCGCCATTCCCGCCGAGGTTTTGCTGGGCACTCCCATCCAGGCCGCCGCTCCCCTTGCCGCCATCAAGGCCGAGGAAGAGAAGACCGAGCCCGTGACCGAGCCCTCGCAGATCGCCGAAATGGTCGAAGCCGTCGAGAGCAAGGCCCCCGTCCAGGCCGAGGCTTAGTCCAGCAGACCCTGGATCCGCTGGATGACGTCCTTGGGTTCGGGACGCATCAAAATCACGATGGCGCCGTGCTGCACGATCTGGTAACTCTTGCCCTCGTGGCGTAGTTCAATGGCCTCTTTCCTCAGGTAGTAGGCCAGATCTCCCGGTTGCGCCTGCAGTGGCAGATAGCGAGCGGCTTCGTGCGGTTTGCGCCACGGTTCATCGCTGTATTCCGGATTGGCCATCAAGTAGCCCGGGCCCACTTTGACCACCCGGCCGCGTCTCACCTGATCCTTGTCTGAGACGGAAGGCGGTAGCACGATGCCCGATTGGGTCGTCTGCTCTTCCTCTTCGATTTCCAACAGCACGCGGTCGCCTACAAGAATCAATTCGCTCACCAAATCAGCTTCTTAGACTTTGGTTGGAACCCCTTCGCTGTTGCCTTGAGTTAGAATTCTCTGATGATACCTTTTTCTGTTCTGGATCTTTGCCCTATTGTGGAAGGCGGCGACGCCGCCCAAGCGTTCTCCAACAGCGTCGACCTGGCGCGTCACGCCGAAGGCTGGGGCTACCATCGCTTCTGGCTGGCCGAGCACCACAACATGCAGGGCATCGCCAGTGCCGCCACCTCCGTCGTCATCGGTCACGTGGCCGCCGCCACCCGCACCATCCGAGTGGGCGCCGGCGGAGTGATGCTGCCGAATCACTCGCCGCTGGTGATCGCCGAGCAGTTCGGCACGCTGGCCACCCTCTTCCCGGGACGCATCGACCTGGGCCTGGGACGCGCTCCCGGAACCGACCCGCGCACCACCATGGCCTTGCGCCGTGACATGGGCTCGGCCGACACCTTTCCCGAAGACGTCAACGAGCTAGAAACTTACTTCAGCGACCACCCCGGCCGCGTTCAGGCGGTGCCCGGAAAAGGACTGAAGGTGCCGCTGATCTTGCTGGGATCCAGTCTCTTCTCCGCTCAACTGGCGGCCGCCAAAGGCCTGCCCTTTGCCTTCGCATCGCATTTCGCGCCCCAACTGCTGGACCAGGCGCTGCACATCTACCGGCAGCGCTTCCAGCCTTCGACCACGCTGCAGAAGCCTCACGCCATTGTGGGTGTCCCCCTGTTCGCCGCCGACAGCGACGAGCAAGGGCAGCTCCTGCTCACTTCCATGCAGCGACAGTTCATCAACTTGCGCCGCGGCGTCCCCGGCAAACTCCAACCCCCGGAGAAGAACCTCAAGCTGGAAGCCTCCCCGGCCGAACTGGCCATGGCCGACCAGGCCCTCAGCTGCGCCCTGGTCGGATCCCCCGACTCGGTGGAGGCCAGCCTCAAAGCCCTGCTCCAACGCACCCAGGCCGACGAACTCATCTTCTCCGCCCACATCTACGACCACCAGGCCCGCCTGCGCGCCTACCAAATCGCCGCCGAAGTCCGCCAACGCCTCGGCGCCACCTGCCCCTGAGCTCCGGCCCCGCCAGCCGGGGAAATCGGCCCATTTTGGCAGTTTTCCCCGCGAGGCGGGGACACGGCCCCGCCAGCCGGGGAAATCGGCCGATTTTGGCGATTTTCCCCACGAGGCGGGGACACGGCCCCTGCGCTTGCGGGTCCCGGAGGGGAGATTTGGGGGAAAATGAGGATGTGGAGACGGCTTGCGCGCGAGGCCGCCTTTCGCTTAGGGCTCGGATTCGACTACTCCCTGGGCAGCCTGGTGGAGTCTCAACTGCAAACGGCATTGAACCCGGAACAGGGTGCTGTGCCTTTGGCCGGAACAGACTTGGAGTTCGGGCGCAAGAAGATCTGTTTTAGAAAACAAGGGCGAATCCATTTTAGAGTTCGTCTCCGGCCTGAACCCCGGAGCAGCTCACAAGGCCTCTGGCCACCCTCGCCACGGGTTTAGCGACTCGCCAACAAGTCGTAGAAGCCTCGCCTGATCCGCGGGGCTTTGAGTTTTATGCGGACCTTTTACTGACGTTGAGACCTGGCGAAGAACCAGCTCTGTCTTGATTCTTCGACTGAGCTCAAAGCAGCGAGCAACACCGGCGATCAGCAGCATCGTGGCGATGGAAAACGTCGTCGTGGGCTTAGAGATTAGCACCAGCGCGAATATGCCGGAGCAGATGATGCCCAGATAGGCATGCAGCCTGTATTCTCGGCAAGCGATCTCAAGATCTTCCTTCGCAAAGCCATCGCGATGCTCGACTGAGTACCTGGTGGCCGGAGGCTGGCCGGCCCGCGGCCTTCCTGTGGCCGCCGGTTGACTGCTAAGCTGGTGTCATGAAAAAGCACGTCAGCGTCAACGGGGATCTGGTCCGTAAGCAGCGAGAGAAACGGGCCTGGACTCAGGAAGAACTGTCCGAGCGGGCTAATCTGGGGGTGCGCACGGTACGCCGGCTGGAAGCGGGCAATGCGAGCTGGGAGAATCTGCTCAAGGTGGCCGAGCACCTGGATCTGGAACCTGAGTCCACGCTGGTTCAGCCGCAGGCAGCTCGCGAACGGGATGCTCGTGAGTGGTTTCAGGTCGACCCGATCAAGCTGGAACTCTCGACTCATTTGCTGGGCGGCCACTCGATGCAGTTCGTTCAGCCGCTGTTGGACAAGCTGACCCGGTTACGCGAGAGCGTGGCCCGCGAGTGGGGCTGGATGATGCCGGGGATACGCATCTGCGACAGCACTCTGCTGGCGCCCGATCTTTACCGGGTCCATTTGCGCGAGCTTCCGATCGGAGAGGGCACGATTCGCGACGGTCAGCTGCTGGTCATGAAAGCGGAGGAAGTGGCGAGTCCGTGCTGGTCTTTGCCTGCCAACTGGGTCACAGCGGTAGAGGGCGAGCAAATTCGTCGTGGCGGCGGTCTGGTGCTCTCGCCGCAGTCGGTCATCGTACATCATTTGCGCAGCCTGGTCGAGCTGCACGCTCATCGTTTGCTGGGACTGGACGAGGTGGCCCAACGCTTGGAGCGACTGGATCAGCGGCGTCTGGTGCAAGAAGTCATTCCGGCTCGCATCGACCTGGTGGGTCTGCGCTGGATCCTGCGCCAGTTGCTGCGGGAGTTTATCCCGATCCGGGATTTGCCGGCTATCCTCGAATCAGTTGCCGACCATCCTGGACTGCGATTGCCGGAGCTGTACGAGAAGGTGCGAGCTGACCTGGCCTACTTGATCAGTCATTTGCACGCCGATTCGCAGGGAGTGATCGTGGGTCACCACCTCGAGTCCTTGCCCACACTCGAGCAGGTCCGCGAGCTGGAATCTCCGGTTTTGGTGACGACTCCGGAACTGCGTCCGAGTCTGAGGGTTTTGCTGAGCGACCGCCCACGCTTGCCGGTGCTCAGCACCTCGGAGGTGGCTCCCGGCTATCGGGTCGTCAAAGCCTGATTCAGGAGTTCCACGAAGCCCGCGAAACATGGCCCGGTTCCCTTCTTCCCCTTCCTTACGCAGCAGGCGCAGAACGGAGGTAAAGAATATTTAAGGGTGGACCGGTATCCTGAGGACATGAAAATCCAGGCCTTTACTCAGCCCCGTCCGATGTCGGACAGACTCTATGCCAAGCACGAGGACGCGCCTTTTCGGGCCCACGCCGACAGCTTTGTGCAAGAGCGGGACCAGGTGACTTCGCGGGCGATGGCCCGGGGGTTTCTGGCTACCGCCGGCGCCACCGCGGTGGTGGGCTTTCCGGTGATGGCGCTGGCCGCTCAGGCTCTGGGAGTCTCCCAGGATGTGGCTCTGGTCAGCTCGGGTGTGGGCGCCCTGGTCATCAGCTCGCTGGCCGGACTGGCCGGCGGCACCGTGGCTTCCGACAAAGCCGCTCGTCAGTTTGATTCGGAAAATGCCAGACCGGTATTGACCGCCGAAAAATGGGACACATACGTCAGCCCCTACGGAAACTTCCTGACCCTGGACGACCTACGTTCCTAGCGGATCCTTCTCCATAAAGCGCATGGCGGCCGAAACGGCCAACTTGTCACAGGCCTCGTTGTGCTCGACGCCAGCGTGGCCCTTCACCTGGATCCAGTTGACCTTGTGTTGCCCTACCGCTTCCAGCAGCTCCAGCCACAGATCCTTGTTTTCCACAGGTTTCTTACTGGAAGTGCGCCAGCCGTTGGCCTGCCAATTCTGAATCCAGCGCTGTTTGAAGGCATTGACGACGTAGCTGCTGTCGCTCATCAAGTCCACTTCCACCGGACGCTTGAGAGCCTGCAGTCCACGGATCGCTCCCATCAACTCCATACGGTTGTTGGTGGTCACATAGTCGCCGCCGCACAGATCCTTGATGGTGCCGGATTTGGTGTCGATCAGGCGGGCCGCCCAACCCCCGGGCCCCGGATTTCCTTTGCAGGCGCCGTCGGTGTAGATAATGACTTTACTCAGGGGAGTTGCCTTTCGGGCCTTCGTGCAAAAAAGGTCGCACGAATTCGGTGATGTAGGGCAATTCTGTGCGGTTGCCCAGCCAGGCGCCGACGGCGGCGTAAACGGTCGCGCCCAGGGCTGCCCACTCGGCCAGCTTCAAGAACGGATACAGCAGAAGTCCGAAAAGCCCGAACTTGCCGAGCACGGCCGCCGTGGTCCAAAGCGTCACTCCGCCCCACAGGATGGCCAGCCCGAGGGCCAGGCCCTGGTAGACGTGATACTTGAGGAACGGCCGCTGCTGAAAGCGCGGCGCCAGCAAAAAGATGGGGAAAGCCATATACCAGAAAGGGTAGGCCAGTGCGGCAAGCAGCCGGTCTTCCGCCGTAGTTTTATCCATCCCCAGTGTTTCTGGAAAAGAAGAGGCCCTCCTGGTGGGAGGGCCTCTTCCTGAGGGTTTAGACGCCGGCGGTGGCGCGCGCTTTTTTGAATTGCGGGATGATGTGCTCGCCGTATTCGGCCACCATCCGTTCCTCTTCGCCGCACATCAGGTAGATGTTGAACTGGGTCACGCCCGCATCTTCCAGCTCGCGGAGTTTGGCCAGATGCTGGTCGATCGAGCCGAGCACCGAGAAGCTGTCGATCACGTCATTGCTGATGAAATCGAGGTGATCGGCGTCTTTGTCAGCGTGATGCTTGTAGTCGTAACCCTTGCGGCCCTGAATGTAGTCGGTCAGGCGCTGCGGCACGCTGCCGCCCTCGCGTCCGTAGCGTTCCACCAGGTCGGCCACGTGATTGCCCACCATGGCGGGGAACCAGCGGGTCTGGTCGCGACATTTGTCGATGTCGCCGAGCCAGACCGGGGCCGCCGCCATGATGCGGAAGTCTTTTTCGTTGCGGCCGGCCTTGCGCACGGCTTCCTTGGCCTGGTCAGCAAACCACTTGACCAGCCAGGGATCGCCGATCTGAAGGATCAGGCCGTCGGCGTATTCACCGGCCGAGGCCAGCGCTTTGGGGCCGTAGGCGGCTACCCAGGCGGGCATCTTGTGTCCGTGGGTCCAGGTCAGCTCCTGGGACTTGCCCAGGTATTCCACCGACTTACCGGCCACCATGTCCTGAGTGAACTTGGTGAAATCGCGCATCTCTTCCAGCGAACTCGGCTTGAAGCCGAGCAGTCGGCGCGAGCTGTCGCCACGGCCCACGCCCAGGTCGAAGCGACCGTCGCTGATATCGCACATGTTGGCATAGACACTGGAAGCTACCGTCCAGTCACGCACCAGCGGATTGGATACGCAGGGACCGAAGCGCAGACGCTTGGTCTCCTTCATGCACACCGCCATGGTGGTGTAGCACTCCCGCCACAAGACGTGTGAGTCGAAGAACCAGGCGTAGTCGAAACCCGCCACCTCCGCCTGCTTGCATAGCGCCACGGTGCGCTCGAGCGAGATGTCCCCCTTGAAGGTAATCGCGAATTCCACGTCTTACGGCCTCCCCGTTGGTTTTTGGAAGCTGCAAATTACGGGGAACTGGTATACTTGTCCTGCCGAGCCCAGCGCGAAGGCCTCTCCGCCCCCCGCCCACCGGGGCCGCGTCCCCGCCTCACGGGGAAAATCGCCAAAAGCCGCCGATTTCCCCGCCCACCGGGGCCACGTCCCCGCCCCACGGGGAAAATCGCCAAAAACGGCCGATTTCCCCGCCCACCGGGGCCGCCTCCCCGATCCCCCTAAGTCGCGCACCCCTCGTCCAAAAGGGGAAGAAGGGAACCTGGGGGAGGAGGAGAGAGCGCAGCAACAGGCGATTGCTTTCGGTGCCTCGGCTCGGCTTTCGCGTGTGTTGATTTTTTTGGGTGGGGTCCCGCTCAGGATCGGCCCAAGACCAGAAAAACATCACAAGCCCAAGTCGGCCTTACCGCGCAAGCAGTCTCCCCGGTCGCCATTTCCCCCTGGTCTCCCTTCCGGGACCGGCAAGCGCAGTACGGACGGGGCAAGCAAAGGCTCTCCCTTTCGGGACCAAAGTCCGCCGAACCTTAGCGGCGGCTTAACTCGCGGGCCCAGTGATAGACCTCAGCATAGCGGCGGGCTGAGGTATTCCAGCTGAAATCGCGTGACATGGCCCGCTGCATCACGTGATGCCAGAGAGGCCGATTCTGATAGTCGCGCAGAGCCCGGCTGACGGCGTGCAGCATCGCCCCCTTGTCGTAGCTGTCGAAGCGATAGCCCACGCCGCCTTCCTGGCTGACGTCGGGCACGGTGTCGACCAGCCCGCCGGTGGAACGCACCACCGGCAGCGCACCGTAGCGCATGGCCGTCATCTGACTGATACCGCAAGGCTCGAAGCTGGAGGGCATCAAGAAAATGTCCGAGGCGGCATAGACCAGATGAGAAACCTCGTTGTTGAAGCCGATCCAGTTGGCCATCCGGTCGCCGTGGTGCCAGGTGGCCGCCCGGAAAGCGTTCTCGTAAGGTTCGTGGCCCGAGCCCAAGACCATAAACTGGCAGTCACTAAAGGCCCACAGATCGCCCAGTGATTGCACGATCAGGTCGATGCCCTTCTGGTCGTCCAGGCGCGAAACCACGCCGATCAACGGCACGTCCGGATTGACTTCCAGGCCCTGGCGGCGCTGCAGTTCCATCTTGCACTGGCGCTTGCCCTCCAGGTTGTGCAGGTCGTAGCGTGCCGGAATCAGCGGATCGGTGGCGGGATTCCAGATGTCCACGTCGATGCCGTTGACGATGCCCACCAGGCGCTCGTCGCGCTGGCGCAGCAGGCCGTCCAGGCCGAAGCCATACTCGCGGGTCTGGATCTCGTGAGCGTAGGTGGGGCTGACGGTGGTGACCACGTCGGCGGCGTAAATCGCCTGCTCCATCAAGTTCAGATGGCCGCGGGCGTCGTAAACGCCCAGCAGCGGCCAGTTGGAGTTGGCGCACAGACCCTGGTGAGCCATGTTGTGGATGGTGAAAACCAGACCGGCCCGGTTGTGGGCGGACCACTGCAGGCGAATGGCCGCGGCCGAATGCCAGTCGTGGGCGTGCACGATGTCCGGTTCCCAGCCGGACAGGCGACACGCCTCCAGCGCCGCACGCGCGAACAACACGTAGCGAGTCGGGTCATCGTCGTAGCCGTAAGCCTTAAAGCGAGAGCCGAAAAAATGATCGTTTTCGATAAAGAAATCGTGATTGTTGGCGGCCATCAACTGGCAGGCTTCATGGCGCCAGTCCATCTGCACGGGAAAGTTGTCCATGGCCTTGTTCATGCCGAACTTGTGCACGTCGATGGAACCGTGGCGAGGGAGCATCAACTTGACGTCGGCGCCCAGTTGACGCAGGGCCTGAGGCAGGGCCCCGGCGACATCGCCCAGCCCTCCCACTTTGATGTAAGGAGTGGCTTCAGCGGCCAGGAAAAGTACTTTCATGGGGCCGGACTTCCCTTTTTAGACAGTCCGATCCTGGCGATGCTGGTTGTCGAAAACGCGTCGGGCCGACTCCAGTTCCCGCTGCAGGCGCAGCCAGTCGGGAGCGGGCTGATCGATCAACTCCTGAAGTTCGCTGGCGCCCACGCCTCCGGCCAGTTCGTGCAGTCGGCGAAGCCGCTGCAGCGCACCGTCGCGGTCGCTTTCCCACTCGGCCTGAGCTGTCTGCAAAAGGCCCGGACTATACTGGAGAAAGTTGCGCACCATGTGGTCGGCCAGAGCCCGACCCCCTTGCGAATAGAGCCTGGCCAGGCGGGTGGAATCCAGCATGGATGGCTTCAGGGCGCGGCGCAACGAGGCGGGCGTCCAGCTCTCCAACAGACTGCTTTCCTCGTCCAGAGCGGCCAGCCAGCGCTGGCGCTCCTCGTCGCCCAGAGGCTCCTCGGTCAACACCAGCCAGGGACCGGCCGGCAGCGGAGCCGGCGGGTCGCCGGGCCTGTGAATCCACAGGCTGATCTCGGAGACGTCTTCTTCTTGGAGAAAATGACGTAGCGCGGCGGAGGGCTCTCCGCCCCCAAAACGAGTAGGGGGCACCTTGCTAGGCGCTCTTTTCTTCCACCGAAGGCTGGTCTTCCTGAGAACGACGCCAGCGAATTCCACGCAGATTGCGCTTGGGGCGCTTCTTGCGCTGGCTGGGGTCGGCCAGGGCTTCCTCGGGCAAATGGGCCTGGCGGTGCACTCGCTCCACCTGGATATCGGCGCTCCAGCGCATGCCTTCACCGTCCGGTTGCAGGCGCAACTGCAGGGTCTGCGAGTCGACATCCATGTAACGGGAAAGCACGTCCAGCATCTCTTTGCGGATCGATTCCGACATGCCGGGGGCCACGCTGCAGCGATCGCCCACCAACGCGCTTTTCAGGCGATTGCGAGCGGCTTCGCGGGAAACGTCCTTGGGCTTATTGCTGCCAAAAAGCCAACCGAGCAGGGGTAAACGCAGTAAAAACTCCACTCTTCCTCCTAGTTGGGCTGGCTGCCCAGATTGACGGTGAACATCCGCTTGATCTTGCTCATCAGGCCGGGCTGTTCGGGGGCGTAAGCGGGTGCGCCGGGGTCGATCAAGCGCTGCACGATCTGGCGGTAGGCCAGTCCGGCTTTGCTTTTGGCGTCGAGAACGGCCGGTTCGCCTTTGTTGGAGGCGTGGACCACGCGCTCGTCCTCGGGCACCATGCCGATCAGTTGCAGGTTGAGAATTTCCTGAACGTCTTCCACCGAAAGCATCTGGCCTTTTTGGGCCACATTCGGCTTGAAGCGATTGAGCAGCAATTGGATGGGCTTGATTTCGGCCGCTTCCAGCAGGCCCACGATGCGGTCGGCGTCGCGCACGGCGCTGACTTCGGGATTGGTCACCACGATGGCTTCATCGGCGCCGGCAATGGCGTTTTTGAAACCCATCTCGATGCCCGCCGGGCAGTCGAGCAATACGTAATCGAAGGCGCCTTTGAGCTCCTGGCAGAGGGCTTTCATTTGCTCGGGCTTGACGGCATCTTTGTCCCGGCTTTGGGCCGAGGCCAGAATTTGCAGATTCTCGAAGCGCTTATCGCGAATCAAGGCCTGGCGAAAGCTGCGGCATTTGCCGTCAATGACGTCCACCAGATCGAAGACGATGCGGTTTTCCAGACCCAGAACCAGGTCCAGATTGCGCAGGCCGATGTCGGTATCGACCAGAACCACCGTCTTGCCCTGTTGGGCCAGACCCGATCCCAGGTTGGCGGTGCAGGTGGTTTTACCCACTCCGCCTTTGCCTGAGGTAACCACGATGACTTTGCCCATATTGCTCACGACGAGTACTCCTTCAGCGCGACATTTCGAAGCGTAATTGATCTTTAGCGCAAGTGACTTTGACCGCAGCGGGAAGTTGCTTGAGGCCCGTTTCCTTGAGGTCTCCGGTCCAGAGCCCGTCGGCGATGCGCAGCACCGTGGGATGTAAGGATTGACAGTAAATTTGGGCTTCGGCGTTGCCGTTGCAGCCGGCGTGAATGCGTCCCCGCACCGTGCCCAGCACCAGCACGTCGCCTTCGGCTTCCAGTTCCGACCCCGGGTTGAGGTCGCCCCAGAGCACGATATTGCCGGGGTAAACGGCTTTCTGGCCGGAGCGCAAGGTACGCTTAATATAGAGAGTGGCTTCTTGTTCCTGGTCGGCATCGGCGGGCGGGGCGGGCGCGGGAGCGACCGGCTCGACCACCGCCTCGAGCGATTCCTCAGACGGCTCGACCACCGCGGCGGCCGCTTCCAGTTCGGCTTGCTCCTGCTCTTTCTGCTGCTGGCGCAGGCGGCGACCCTGATGATGAGCCAGTCCCAGGCGGCCGATGATGGCCTTGACTCCAAAACTTTCGGCCACGGTGCGGGTCTGCAGCGAGGTGCTCAGGACGCCGGCGAGTTCCACTTCGCCCAGTGCATCTCGCAGCCGGGTAAAGGATTCGCTGGAGAGTTCCCGCCAGCCCAGATCCAGCGAGATGCGCTTGGAGTCCAGGTGGCCACCCCCTTCCTGGCTCAGGAACGGGTTGGCCAGCTTTTCCTGGATTTGCTCCAGGGCCAGCTCAAAGTCGAGGTCCTCGCGCACACAGACCAGCAGGCCGTGGCGAGTGCCCTTGAGAGTAACTCCGTCTAGTACAGGGGTATGGGTCATAGCAGACTTGAATAATTCTCAAGAGAAATTTCGACTCCTGCAAGGGGCTTGGGGATTTTCTTTTTAGAAGCAGGGAGACTTCAGTCAAGCATGTTTTGTTAACTGGGCAAGGCGACCAAAAAATTAACCAGTATTGGAAGAAAACCTAACTAACTCAATCTTCTCATCCGGGGCATTTTGTAAGATGCTAGGTGGCAGAGAAAGATTCAGTGTCAGAGTCGATTAAGGAGTAGAGCAACATGGCTAACGGGATTTCACAGTTTGGTTTCAACGCCCAGTTCAGCGGCGGCGTTCAATCATTTGGTGGGTTCGGTGGTCTGCCTCCGGCAGGCGTACCCATCCAGCAGTTCGCCAACTCTCCCCTCCAGCTGACCCAGCTGACCCAGCTGCTCAGCGGCGTCATCTCGGCTCTGTCGCAGCTGCAGTTCGCCTACCAGGGAATGATGGGCAACCCGGGCCAGCAGCCCTTCGCTCAGTTCCCCGGTCAGTTCGGCTTCCCCGGCCAGCCGCAGTTCCCCGGCCAGCCGCAGTTTCCGGGCTTCCCCGGTCAGCCGGTCTACGGTGGTGGTGGCTTCCCCCAGTTCCCCGGGCAGCCTCAGTTCCCGCAGTTCCCCGGTCAGCCCCAGTTTCCGGGCCAGCCGACCTTCCCCGGTCAGAATCAGCAGCCCGGCCAGACCGACCCGCGCTTTGCCAACTGGACCCAGCAGACCGCCAACAACAACTCCAAGTCGGTCAGCAACGCCGAGCGCACCGATATCTCGCAGTTGACCGACGAAGGCCGCGCGGTTCTCCACCTCTGGGGTCGTCAAATCACCGCCCAGGGCAAGCAGGACGGCAGTATCTACTTCAACGTTCTCAACGACACCACCGGCAAGTTCACCCCCGCCGAGCACCAGCTGGTGCAGCGCCTCTACAACCAGGAAATGCAGCAGTATGGCGGCATCAACGGTAAGGCTCTCGACGGCAACTTCTTCAACCTGATGGGTCAGATGACCGGCGAAGACCTGAGCGGCAAATACGCTAACTCGCCCGTCAACTTCTCCAACGGCCGCGAAGTCGACCTGAGCACGCAGGCCCTCAGCAAGAACGGCCTGGGTGATTTCGCCAACGGCGTTCTCCGCCTCTGGGGTCACGACCGCCTGGATGACGGCAAGAACGACGGCTCGATCCTGCAGTTCACCATGCAGAACGGCAACGCTTTCGATAAAGACCTCGACCCCAACATCGTCCAGAGCCTGCTGGCTGCGGACGAAGCCGACGGTGGCGTGGACGGCAGCTCGCTGGCCCGCGCCTTCTCCCAGACTCTCGACCAGGTTTACCTGGGCGGTCCGGGCGGCAGCGTCCAGTCGACCCTGGCTCAGGCCGGAATCAATCAGACTCAGGTCGGCGGCATCCTCGACCGCATCAAAAACAACCCCATCGCCGGTATCCCGCCCGGGGTCGACATCACCAACATCGCCAACATCGGTAAGTGCCCGGTGCTCGGCCAGGCGACCAACCCCGGCCAGACCCAGACCATCAACAATCCGGCCGGCGGCGGCTACGGCTAAACCGAAGCCACCTTACAGTGAAAAAGCCACCCGCTAGGGTGGCTTTTTTTATGGGCTCTGGAGTGCTCCCTCATACTCGATATGCACAAGAAAGAGGCCCTGGGGAGGTGCCGGAGGCGCTCCCAGCGTGGCGTCCTTGCTCAAGAGAATCTCGTGGGGTCTGGACTCCGGCCAGCGCCCGCGACCCACTTCCACCAGATTGGCCACCAGCTGGCGAACCATCCGGCGTAAAAAGGCGTTGGCCCGCACTTCCAGGCAGACCATCTGAGAAATCCCGGCCCACGGGCCCACCGACAAGGGACTCGCGAGCACGCCCGGCCGGACCTCGAAGGCCCGGAGTTCGCGCACTTTGCTTTCTCCGGGCTCCGGGGAGCGAGTGTAGGCACTGAAGTCATGCGCTCCTAAAAGCATGCGCGCCGCTCGTTGCATCGCCTCGAGGTTCAAAGGCGTATCCAGCATCCAGCAAAACGAATCCAGCCAGGGGCTCTTTTCCGGACCCCCGGGCCATACATAGTAGTGGTAGACCCGTTCGCGGGCCGAAAAGCGAGGATGAAAACTCGACTCCACCCAGCGACCGCTCCTCACCCGGATGCCGGGCGCCAGAATCGCCTCAAGGCTGCGCAAGATCTTGCCCAGCTCCTTGCTGCAGGTGGTATCGCAGGAAACGACCTGGCCGCTGGCGTGCACCCCCCGGTCGGTGCGACCCGAGCCAGCCACCTTGACCGGTTCTCCCAAGATCAGGCTCAGCTTGCACTCCAGCTCCTCCTGGACGGTTTCGCGGGGCTTCCAAAGGCGAGGATTGCCTGTGCCCAGCTTCAGCGGACCGCGCGGAGTCAGGCGCTGGAAGCCCCCGAAACGGCCGCCGTCGTAGTCCAGCCAGAGGGCCAGTCTTCTCAAAAGGTGCGCTCCCCGGCGATCAGGCCCACCATCACCAGAGCGCCGGCCAGCAGCACCAGCCCATCGCTCCAGCGCCAGCGCAGCGGATAGAGCCGGGTCGGCTGGCTGCTTTGACCATAGCCTCGGGCTTCCAGAGCCACGGCCAGTTCCTCGGCATAGCGAAAGCAGCGAATAGTCAAAGGAGTGAGCAGGGCGGTCAGGGTGAGCAGGCGGCGGTGCCAGGGGCCTTCCTCCCAGGCCGCTCCCCGAGAGACCTGGGACTTGAGCAGCTTCTCGGTCTCCTGGGCCAGCACCGGTATAAAGCGCCAGGCGATGGTGAATGAGAGAGCCAGGTCGCGGTGCGGCAGACCGACTTTGCTCAGGGGGTAGAGAATCTGCTCGGCGGCGTCACACAGGCCGATGGGGGAGGTGGTCAAGGCCAGCAGTTGGGCCAGTAGCGCCAGGTCGAGCAGACGCAGGGCCAGCAGGCCGCCTTCTTCCAGGCCGGAGAGGCTGAGATGGTGCCAGCTGGGCGGCGGACCCCAGCCGGCTTGAAAGATCAGCGTCAGCAAGCCCAGAGGCAAGACTCCCAGAAAGGCCGGCCGCAGCATTTTGACCGGCACGCCCACCGTGAGGGGGAGCAGGCAAACCAGGCCAAAGAGCAGCAGCTGGGCAGGGGGCTGATGCAGATAGAACAATCCGATCGTAAGGCCGCCCAGAAGGATCAGTTTGCAGCGCGGGTCCAAACGATGCAGCCAGCTTTGGCCGGGCAAAAACTGACTGTAGACGAGCGACCCGATCATGGCGAATTAATCTTGTTCGCTGAGTTGGCTCAGGCGCTGGGATTTCAGGAAGGCGGCATGCACGGCTTTGGAAAGCATGGTGCGCAGCCCGCCTTTCTCCAGGTGGTAGAGGGCGTCGGCGGTGGTGCCGCCGGGGGAGGTCACCATGTTGCGCAGATCGGCGATGTGCTTGTCGGATTGGGTGGCGAACTCGGCCGAGCCTTTGACCGTCTGCACCACCAGATCTTTGGCCACCTGGCGACTGAAGCCGAGGTGCACGCCGGCGTCGATGAGTGCTTCCATGAACAGAAACACGTAGGCCGGGGCGGAACCGGAAAGAGCGGTGGCCATATCCAGCATTTCCTCATGTTTGACCTGATGCTCGATGCCCAGCGCCTGCAGCAATTCCGTGGTCATCTCGCGCTGGGGTTCGTTGACTTCTTTGGTCGCGCACCAGACGCTCACGCCCAGGCCGACCTGCGCCGGGGTGTTGGGCATGACCCGTACGACCGCTGCATGGCGGGTGCGGCGCACGATGTTGCCGGTGGTGACCCCCGCCATAATCGAAAGCAAGAATCCTGATTCCTGAAGGCTGCCGGCCAGTTGGGGGCCGACTTCGGCCCACATCTGTGGCTTGATGGAAAGAATCCCTACGTCGGCCCCGCGAGCGGCCTGGGCGTTGTCCTGGGTGGTCAGCACCCCGTAACGCTGGGCTAAGAATTCTAAACGGTGAGCCTGCGGGTCGGCACAGGTGATGTGGCCGGGCTGTACCAGTTCGCGTTGCAGCAAACCTTTGATCATGGCTTCCGCCATCACTCCGCTACCAATGAATGCGAGCTTTTTATCTTGTGTCATGGGGGTCGCCTTCTGCGACGAGTGGCAGGAACCTGGCTTCTTTGCAGAATGGCCTACCCGACGAGCCATTGCTCGACGGGGACTCATTTCTTGCTGGAGGCTAAGTGTCAAAGCATGTAGTGATAATCGGCGCTGGTCCGGGAGGCCTGGCGGCTGCATTGCAGCTGGCCAACTCCGGTCTAAGAGTCACCGTTTTAGAGCGTCAAGGATATGTAGGGGGTCGCACTTCGGCCCTGCACGACCAGGGCTTCACCTTTGATCGCGGACCCACGTTTTTTCTCTATCCACGGATTCTTCAGGAAATTTTTGCCAGCATCGGGCGAGATC
Organism: Vulcanimicrobiota bacterium; assembly: GCA_017307785.1. GTDB lineage: Bacteria > Vulcanimicrobiota > Xenobia > Xenobiales > JADMJV01 > JADMJV01. The sequence goes on from JAFKGI010000023.1 coordinate 55,355, forward strand.
TCTACAAAGAAATCCCCATGAAGCGGCTCGATCCGCAGTATCGTCTGGCCTTCGCGGATGGAGGTCGCATCGACGCCACCCCCGATGTGGCCAAACTGAAGCAAGAAGTGGCTCGCATCTGCCCGCGCGATGCCGAGGCGGTTGAAGCCTTTCTACGCGATAACCGCACCAAGTTGGACCGTTTCGCCCCCATCTTGGAGAACGAGTTTCCTTGTTGGAAGTCGTTGTTCACGCCGCAGATGCTCAGCCTTCTTCCTCTGCTCAAGGTCCATCGCTCCCTGGAGCAGGATTTGCGCAGCTACTTCAGCGATCCGCGCGTGCGCCTGTCCTTTAGCTTTCAGAGCAAATACCTGGGCATGTCGCCCTTCCAATGCCCCAGTCTCTTCACCATTCTGAGTTTCCTGGAATACGAATACGGCGTCTTCCATCCCATGGGCGGCTGCAACTACGTCTCCGTGCGCATGGCCGAGATCGCCAAAGAGATGGGCGTCGACATCCGCCTCAACGAAGATGTGCGCGAACTGCGTTTCCAGGGGCGGCGCGTCACCGGCGTGGTCACCGAGCGGGGGGTCTACGACACCGACGCCATCGTCATCAACGCCGACTTTTCGCGGGCCATGCTGCGTCTGGTGCCCGAGTCGCTCAGACCCACCTGGAAGAACAGCAAGTTGGGCAAGACCAAGTTCAGTTGCTCGACCTACATGCTTTACCTCGGGGTCAAGGGCGAGGTGGACACGCCCCACCACGTGATTTACTTCTCCTCGGACTACGAGCAGAATCTCAAGGACATCACCAACAATTACCGACTCTCTCCCGACCCCTCGTTCTACCTGCAGAATGCCTGCGTGACCGACCCCGGACTGGCTCCGCCCGGTTGCTCGGCCCTCTACTGCTTGATCCCGGTGCCTCACCTCCATCCCAACCTGGACTGGAAAACCGAGGCCCCCAAGCTGCGCAAGGTCGCCTTCGAGCAGATGGCCCGACTGGGACTCAAGGATCTGGAAAAGCGGATCGTGGTGGAGCATCAGTACACTCCCGACGATTGGGAGGCCATGGAGATCCACCGCGGCGCCACCTTCAGCATGGCCCATACCTTGGACCAGATGCTCTTCTTGCGGCCCCAGAATCATTACAAGGATCTGGACGGCGTCTACCTGGTCGGTGGCAGCACCCATCCGGGCAGCGGCCTGCCCGTCATCTATAGTTCGGCCCGTATCACTTGTCGGGCTCTCACGCGTGACCTCGGCGCCGTCTGGCGCGAGGAATCTCAACTGGCGAAGGTATGAGGACCAAACTATGAATCAGGTTGTTGTAATCGGATCCGGATTGGCCGGACTGGCCAGCGCCACCGTTTTGGCCGCGCGCGGCTATCAGGTGACGGTGCTCGAGAAGAATGAGTGGACCGGTGGCAAAGCCGCGGTCCTCCAGGAGCAGGGTTTCCGCTTCGACATGGGCCCCACCATTCTGACCATTCCTTCGGTGCTCAAGCGCATCTTTGCCGAAGCCGGCATCGACATCGAGCAGCGTCTCAATCTGGTGCGACTCGACCCCCAGTGGCGTTGCTTCTTTGATGACAACAGTCGGCTCGACCTGGTGGAAAATCCCGAGCAGATGGCCGAGCACCTGCGTCAGTTCAGCAAGCATCAGGGGGATGTGCAGGGCTACCACGACTTCCTGACCGTGTCCGAAGCCCTCAACGCCATTTCGCAGCGTTACTTCTTCTGGCGCCCGGTCGGCGGCTTGATGGACATTCTCGACCCTCAGAGCTGGTTTACCGTCAAGGGCTGGAAAGACTTCATGCGCATCCGCCCCGGCAAGACCGTCTTCAATACCGTGCGCAGTCACATCAAAGACGAACGGGTGGCCCAGATGCTGGACCATTTCGTGCAGTATGTCGGTTCCTCGCCGGAAGAGTCTCCGGCCGTGCTCTGTGGCATTGCCCACATGCAGACCGACGAGGGCGTCTGGTATCCGATGGGCGGCACCCGGGCCGTTCCGGTGGCTCTGCGCAAGCTTTCCGAAGAATTGGGCGTGCAGTTTCGCACCGGCGCTCGCGTCAAATCCATCGCTCTCAATGGCGACGCCGTGCGTGGGGTGGTGCTCGAAGATGGCGAAGAAATCGCCTGCAACGCGGTGGTGTCCAACATGGACGCGGTGCGCACGTTCCGGGAACTGTTACCGCCCAGCAATTTCGTGGACAAGTTCGAAAAAGCCCGAAAGTATACGCCGGCCTGTTCGGGTGTGGTGCTCTACCTGGGCCTCAAGAAGCGCTACCCGCAACTGCTGCATCACGACTTCGTGTTCTCGCGCAGCCCCGAGGAAGAGTTCGACTACATCTACAAAAAAGGCATCCCCGCCCCCGACCCCAGTCTCTATCTGGCGGCGCCCGCCATCACCGAGCCCGAGGTCGCACCGGAAGGCGGTGAAGCTCTCTACGTCTTGGCCCACACGCCCTATCTACGGCCCGGTCAAGACTGGTCCAAGATGTTCCCGGAATACCGCAAGGTCATCCTCGACAAGCTCAAGCGCACCTGCGATATGCCGGACCTGGAAGAGAACATCGTCTTCGAAGCTCACCTCACCCCCCAGGATATCCACGACCGCTACGCGGTGCTCAACGGCGCCATCTACGGTCTGGCCAGCCACGGCAACATGGGCGCCTTCAAGCCGAGCAACAAGACCTCCATCAAGGGTCTTTACCTGGCCGGCGGCGCCGCCCATCCAGGACCGGGCATGCCGATGGTGCTGATGTCGGGCTGGATTGCCGCCGACGCCGTGCACCAGGACGGTGTGGTGGCGCCGGAGCGCAAGACCGCTTCCGTCTAGGGTCTACTTGCGCTTGGCGGCGGCCATGTACTTGCCCAACGCCTCGCACAGGAGCTCGGCAATCTTCTGACGGATCTCCGGGGTGGCCAGCAGGCGGCCCTCGGTCGGGTTGGTTAAGAAGGCGGTTTCCACCAGCACGGCCGGCATACTGGTCAGCCGCAGCACGGCGAAGCTGTTGCGAATGGTTCCGTCCTGCTCGAACCCGAGCCGGTCGTCGAGCACGTCCAGATACTGGGCCAGCGCCTGGTCTTCTTGCTTATACCAGTAGATGGCCGAACCGCGCGAGCTGGTCGAGACGCTGGCATTGCAGTGGACGCTGACGAACAGGTCGGACTGGTTGTTGTTGGCCACGTCGGCGCGCGCCTTCAGTTCCATCAGGTCCGGGGAACCGGCGTAGGTGACGTCGCGGTCGGTGGTGCGCGTCATATCAACCTTCCAGCCCTGCTTCTGGAGAATGTCGCGCATGCGCAGGCAGATATCCAGAGTCACGTCCTTCTCCCAGACTCCCAGGGCCCGGTTGGTGCAGCCCGGGTCGCCGCCGCCGTGGCCGGGGTCGAGCACGATGCTGCCGGATGCACCATAGGAGCCCGCCATGCTGGCCGTGCCGGCCGCTTCCACCGGTTTCAGTCCGGCGGCCAGTTTCAAATGCAGGCTGTTAGGGGTGTCCGGGTTTTGATAGAACTCGAAGCCCTGCCCTTCGGCCAGCACCGCTTCATAGCGAGAGACGGGGAAGTTGGCCGTCTTGAGAACGCGGACTCCGTTCACGGTGGAGTTGGTGGCGGGAAACTCCACCTTCAGCGTGCGCGAGCTCGAGTCCAGTGTCCAGAAAAATTGGGTGCCGCGGTCGAGCACGAACTCGATGTCGCGAGTGCCGTCGGCAGCCGGCACGTCTTTCACATCTTGCAAGGTGGCCTGTTGAGTGGCCGAGACAAACTGGCGGGGCTCTGGAGAGACGAGAATCTCGCGCGTCAGGCCAAATTTCACCTTGGCCGTCCAAAACGGCTGAAATCGATAGACAGCCACCAGCGGCACGCCCGGCTTATCGCCACCCAGGACCTCCACGTCCGCTTCGCCCATGCGGAACTTGCGCTCGGCGCGGTCCCAGGCCGCTTCGGCGATTTCCACGCGGATCTGGCCCTGCTCGGGTTCCGTGGCCACGAACTTGAGCGGCGCCGAAGTCACCATCTTTAACTCCAGTGAATCGGGCGTGGAAGGACCAAAATCGGTGACCAGACTGGCCAGCTGGTATCCTTCGGCCACCGGATAAGCGCGTAGCCCGATGGCCTCAAAAAGCGCCAGGGGCTCCATGGAAGCGGCGGGCTCGGTGAAGAACATGCCGGGAGCTTCCAGTTCCTGCCCGTTGCGCGTGTAGACGCCCGCCCCGTCGCTCCAATAAGTCTGCCGCCCGGGCAAAAACACGTAGAGGGTGCGACCGCTGCTCGACACCTGCACCTGGGCCGAAGTTGCCTGGATCAGCGCCAGCACCTGAGGATCGGCCAGATTGAGGGCCGCTTTCCCCTGCACGGTGGTGGGTTGAAAGTGATACTCCTGACCGCGAAAAGTGGCATGAAATGGAGCCTGCGCCCATACGGGCAGGGCGGAGCATAGCAAGATCAACAAAAACAAGAGCTGGCGCATTGAACCCCTGTTCGTACCGAGACATGAGCTTCCTGTCGCTCACCTGTTCCCCCCAACGCCAGCCAGGGGCCGCCGCGCCTCGCCAGCCCAGGTTTAGCGGACTGAGGCGCGCAGCAGCACTTTCCAGCCGTTGCGCGCGCGCACCGCTTCGCCGACCAGTTCGGCCACGGGACCAAACATGCCGTCGCTGTTCATTTCTTCCACCAGTTGCAGACGGGCGGCCTTCCGGGTGGCCAGCTCGAGAACTCGGGAGTAAGCCTCGCAGGCTCGGGCAAAGAGCTCCCGGCGCTCGCTGGCAATGCTTAGCAGTGCCTGGTCGCAAATCGTGCGAGCGCAATCATAGACCAGGAAGTCCGCGAAAGGATTGTTGTGCCAAAAGTATTCGGAAGTCAGGTAGCAGCGTTCATGATCGCTGCAGCCGGTCGACTCTCCGCCTGACGTATGGAAGCCGCGCGAGCGCAGATAGAGATTGGCCACCTGGCACGCGGTCTGATCGGAAGCAACCTCCAACAGCAGCGGCTCGATATTGGACGCGTCCAGCAAGGCCACCGAGCGGTCCAGAGAGCGCAGCACGCCAGCCCATTCTTCTTCCGCAAAAAGTGCCTCCACGATGGTGATGACCTTCCGTCGCCGAACCTCTCGCAAGTCGGTTTCGAGAGTGGGCTGGAATGGCAAATTGCCGGTGCGATGACCAATCTGCGCTAACAGTAACTGTCGCAGCTCGGGCCCGTGGGCCGTGCAAGTTTCTTTGGAAAGTAAAGTGGTAGCCATAAGAGTAGTATAATCGGGCTAAGGAAAAAACTCGCGTACGGTTTGCGTAAGTTTTTCGGCGCCTCGTTGGCCGGGGAGCCCCGAATACTCCGTTCTGCGCTTGTTTCCGTCGGAAAAAGGAGAGAAGGGGAACGAGGGGAGGTGGAGAGAGCTCAGCAATGGGCGCTTGCTTTCGGTGCCTCGCCTCAGCTTTTCGCACGTCGATTTTTAAGATGGAGTCTGGCTCAGGATCAACCCAACTCTAAAAACTTCACAAGCCAAAAGTCGGCCTTACCGCGCAGACCGTCTCCTGCTCCCCACTTCCCCCTGGTCCCCCTTCCGGGACCAGCAAACGCAGTACGCGGTAGACTCCGTTCTGCGGTTGTTTCCGTCGGAAAAGGGGAGAAGGGGAGCGGGGGAAGGTGGAGAGAGCGGAGCAACAGGCGCTTGCTTTCGGTGCCTCGGCTCGGCTTTGCCGCATATCGATTCTTTAGGATGGAGTCTGGCTCAGGATCAACCCAACTCTAAAAACATCACAAGCGAAAAGTCGGCCTTACCGCGCAGACCGTCTCCTGCTCCCCACTTCCCCCTGGTCCCCCTTCCGGGACCAGCAAGCGCAGAACGGAGGGGGCGAGCGAAGGCTCTCCAGCCCAACGGGGCCCTTTAGTGGGGGAGAGCGGTCAGTCCCCAGGAATCGCTGACCGAGTCGCGCTGGCGGCCCGCAATGGCCTGCCAGTTCTCTTCCATCGAGGGCAGGATGTGGTTGCCTGACTCATCCATCTCGGCCGGAGTGGGCAGTTCCAGGATGAATTCGTTGGTGTCGGCCACCTCGGCGAATTCTTCCAGCAGCACGGGGTTGAAGAAGGCTCCGGACTCTTTGCGCATGATGTTGAGCGCTTCCTGATAGCTGAAAGCCCGGCGATAAGGCCGGTTGGTGGTGAGCGCGTCGAAGAAGTCGGCGATGCCGATGATCTGGGCCTCGAAGGGGATATCGTCGCCGGCCAGGCCGTCCGGATAGCCCTTGCCGTTCCACTTCTCGTGGTGAAAGCGCACGATGGGCATGACCTGAGGCCAGGGAAACTCCACTTCCTTGAGAGCTTCCCAGCCGATGATGGGGTGGCGCTTGATCAAGTCGTATTCCGCGTCGTCGAGCTTGCCCGGCTTATTGAGCACGTGCTCGGGAATGCCGATCTTGCCTACGTCGTGCAGGAGCCCGCCCATTTCAATGCCTTCTACCTGATCATCCGGCAGGCCGATATAGCGGGCCAGCATGGCGCCGATGGTGGCCACGCGCCAGCTGTGATAGCGAGTGTATTGATCGCGGGCGTCAAGCAGCGACGCCAGGGTGCGCACAATGCTCTTGAACAGCTCTTTGCGCTGCTCGATGAAAGACTGTAGCTCGATGCCGGTCTGAGCGTGGGTGATGCCCACCGTGGCCAGCAGCTGCAGGGTGGCAAAGCGGCTGATGTCGGCTTCCGAGTCCGGCCGCAATTCGGTGGCTTTGCGGAACAGCTGCAGAGCCTGCTCGTACTGGCGGCGGTATGAGGCGACGGCGCCGCTGGTAAAGAAGTTGAGGGCGTTGTCTCCGTGCACCTGGGCCGCCCGCTGATAGCTCTCGATGGCCCGGTCGTAGTCATTGAGCTGGAACATGGTGGCGCCCAGGTAATAGTGAGCTTCGGCTTCGCGAGGATTGCGGTCGAGCACTTCGGCAAACTGTTTCTTGGCCTGATCCAGCTGCTTCTTCTGAAAGTGGGCCATGCCCAGGGCCGTCAAAGTCTTGACGTCGTTCGGGTTCTGCTGGAGTGCGTGGTGAAAGCACTCGATGGCTTCCTCGACCTGCTCGCAGGCCAGACAGGCTTTGCCCAGCGTATAGCGGGCGTAGGCGTGCCCGGGAGCCAATTCTAAGCATTTGCGTAGCGGCCCGATGGCCTGCATATATTTCTTCAGGCCCGACTGCAGCACGCCCAGCACGTAATAAGCTTCGGCTTCAGAAGGATCGAGTTCTACCGTCTTTTGCAAATGGCGAATGGCCGATGGAGAACGTCCCAGGTTCTTGAACAGCATTCCCAGAGAAAAGTGCGCCTGCTTGGACTCCGGGTCGATTCCCACCGCTTTTTCGAAGGCCTCGACGGCCTCGTCCATGCGGAACTGCTCTTCATAGCAGCGACCCATGCCCATCCAGCTCTCGGGGGCGTTGGGACGGATGCTGGCGGCTTTCTTGAAATGATTGGTGGCCAGTTCGTATTGCTGGATTTTCAGATTGGCTTCACCGGATTGCTGGTGCGCCTTGAAATACCCAGGCTTGTCGACCAGCGCCTTGGTAAAGCAGCTGATAGCTTGCGGGATACGGCCCATCTCGAGAAGACACTGACCCAGAAGAAAGTTGCCATAGGGATCGCGAGGGCGATATTCCAGCAGTTTTTGCAGGTCGGGACCGGCCAGCTTGACCCGGCCCAGCATCCGGTTGGCTCGCGTTCGGTAATAAAGAGCCTTCTCAAAATGAGGATTGCCCACGATCACTTCACTCAGGTAGTGAATGGATGCTTCGGTCTTGCCTAAGAGGAGATGGGCAATGCCCAGATTGTAGCTTTTAAAGATACTTTTATCTTTGGCGTCGTCGTAGCGCTCCCAGGCTCCCAGCGTGCCGCGAATCAGGCTCTGGCGCGTGTAGTCGATGCCGTCCAGGCATAACTCGCCGTCGCTATCGGTGATTCTTTCCCAGGTGCGAATGGCCGTGTCCCAATTGGAAAGGCGACTGTAGGCGCATCCCAGCTCGAAAGCGGCCTGATTCATGCTCGGATCGAGAGAAAGTCCCTTTTCCAGCACGCGCAGCGAATTGTGCCAGTCTTCGCCGGCCAGATAAACTCGTCCCAGCTCGTAATAAGGCTTCGGATCGCTCGGATTGTCCGAGATCTGCTTTTCCAGCGCGCGGATCCGTGAGTCTTCGCCAGGCAATCTAGACACTGGAAGCCTCAAAATGCAATGCAACAGCCATCTTATTTAGTATCACGTCGGGATCGGACAAAGTCAAATCACATCCGTTCATCGCCGTGCCGCAATCGCTTGCTGTGGGAATCGAGAACCTCTTTCTCATCGGCGGTCAGGGAGGCCATGCCCTCGTGGCGCAGCTTGTCCAGAATCTGATCGACGCGGGCTTCCGCTTCGCTGATTTCCGGACCGCGGAAATTGGGGCGAATAGGGGAGACTTTGGGGCCTTTATAGTCGTTGCCCAGACGGCTGCGACGCCGTCCGCTGGCGGGTTTGCTGAAGGCCTCCATCTGCATCAGCCAGTTGCGCTTGATCATCATAGTGGCCAGCAGCATCGGGCTGAAGAGTGCGGCCCAGCCTACCGGGGGAGTGGTCAAGAGCAGACCGATACAGGTGATGGCCAGCACCACCGGCACCTTGAGAGGGAGTACCATCATCAGAAAGATGGTTTCGCGCCAGTTGAGCAGCGCGAAGGCGGTGCCCACCGCCAGGGTCGGCACCAGCAGCCCGACCAGTGCGATGGACGGGGCCAGGAAGTTGACGAGCTGGTTGACGACGCCGGCCAGCAGCACGGAACCCCAGAAAAGGCGCCGGAACCGCACGGTTCCCAACGAGTTTTCCACGGAACAGGCAAAGGGCAAGAAGAAGAATCCGGTGATCACGGTGTTGAAGGTCAGACCGCCCGCCAGCGGATAGCTCAGCAGCCGCCAAACTTGACCGCTCAATACCGATTGCGGAATGCCGGCCAACCATTCGCCCGGCACCACCAGGGAGCCCAGCGCTTGCCAAAGCCAGCCTAGCAGTACGAGCCATAAGATCTGGCGAACCCCAGGCGTTATTCGGTCAAGTCCCAGCATTGTTGGTTAGTTCTGGATCCTTCCGCTTGCCCCTTTCTGAATAAGGCCTCGTTAGGGGTTATGAAGCCTTGGCCATGGGGCGGTTCTGGTTGGAGCTAAGCTTCTTTTTATCGTCGTCCGTCGGATTCTTGGCGTCTTTGGGCTGATTGGGGTTGCCGGCCGTGGTGGCTCCGGCGCTGTTGAGCGCGGACTCCACCAGTTGCTCGGTCTCCTTGCGCAGCTGCACACCTTGCGTCTTGTATTGCTGATACTTCTGCGACAGTTCCGCTTTGGCTTGAGCGGGGCTGGTGACGGCCTTGAGGGCGCCCGCTTTGTCGCCGGGCTTGGAACCCTGCTGCGGTTGCTGCTGGGCCGCATTGGGGCCCTGTAGGACCATAACGGCCAGGCGGGTCAATTCGGAGTCCGGGTCTTCCTTCTGGTTCGGATCCTCGGTCTTCTTGGAGCCGTGGGACTTGCCGCAGCAGCCGCCCAGGTTTTCAGGCTGCTCGGGTTCTTTCTTGTTCTTCATCTCATCCAACTGGCTCTGCAGGTCGGAGAGTTTTTGCAGCAGCGAGTCCTTGTCTTTCTCTTTGCCCTCCTCGGGCTTCTTGCCGTCTTTTTCCTCGCCCGGTTTCTGAGAGTCTTTGGGCTTCTTGCTCTCGCCCAATTCCTTGCTGGCGCTGAAGCCGTCTTTTTTGTCGGCCTGCTTGGTCTCTTTGGCGCCGTTCTGACTCTTGGGAGCATCCGCTTTTTTGATGTTGCTCGACTTTTTGCTGGAGTTGCTGTGGGAAGTCCTGGTGTTGTGCTTGATCGTGCTCATCTCTTTGTTGCTCTCTCTCTCTGATTAACTCGGGGTCACCCGGCGCGCTGACACTTTGTGTCTTTTTTCGCAGCCGGTTTGTGTTTTGTTTAATTTTTGCCCTGATGTGCGTGAGGGCTCTACTCGAAGCCGAGTAGAGCCCTCACGGGAAGTCTATTTGATTAAGGTTTTAGAGGCGGAAGCCGCCCAGCGGGTTGGCTCCGATTTGCGGTTGGCCGCCGAAGGGCTGGGCTCCACCCAGTCCCTGCTGCTGCTGTTGCTGAGCCGCCTGCTGGAAGGGGTCGAACCCGAGGGCCGACTGAACCAGCACCTTGGTGCTCTGCTGGGGCTGGAAGCCTTGCTGGGCATACTGCGTGGCTTTCTGCTGCAGCTGTCCCTTGAGGGCTCCTACCTGGGGATTGTTGCCTGCCTGTCCGGCACCGGGACGACCGAGGCCGCCCTGGATTCCGCCGGCGCCGGGGAAGGCACCACCCTGGATGCCGCCTACGCCGGGCTGCTGCTGGCCGGGGAAACCGCCCTGGAAGCCGCCCTGCGGAAACTGACCGGGCATTCCCATGCCGCTGGACTGCAGAACCTGAGCCGCCAGGTTGGAGAGGTCCGCGTCGGGGCCCTGCTGCTGCTGGTCACCGGCTTGCTGTGCGCCTCCGGCCGGAGCCGCTCCGCCGGCGTCGCCGCCACCGGGAGCACCGCCCTGTTGGCCACCTTGCTGACCGCCCTGGTCGCCACCTTGCTGGCCCTGGTTGGCCTGGTTCGCCTGGGGGTTGTTCTTCATGTCATTGATCTGTTTTTCCAGATCTTTGACCTTGTCATCAAGCTTTTTATCGTCCTTCTTCTCTTCGGGCTTCTCTTTCTTCTTGCCCTTATGAGCCTTCTGGCCGTCTTTGCCTTCCTTGGCTTCGGCGGTGGGGTCGAACTTTTCGGCCGGTTTGGATTCCGGCTTGGCCTCCGGTTTCTTGACTTCCGGTTTTTTGACCTCAGCCTTGGGCTTGGTCTCGACCTTCTTAGGTACGATCTGCGTGCCGGTTTTGCCTACTGCCATTCAAGCTCTCCTTCATCTTCCGGAGGGTGTTCCCCGAAGTTGGACTTGAATCAATGCTATCACGGATCGACCCTTGGACTAGGGCCCAATTCTTACCAATTCGTAAAAAATGTTACAGGCCGGTACCGTACCTGTAAATTGAAATTAACGTCCGGATAAGCCTCGCCAAAGCTTCTAAAGCAACTCTAAAACCAGACAAAGAAAAAGAGCGCCCCGGTTAGGGACGCCCTTTTAGTTGGTGCGGGAGGAGAGAGTCGAACTCACACGGGTTGCCCCACACGCTCCTGAGGCGTGCGCGTCTACCAATTCCGCCACTTCCGCTTGGTTGGCCGGAGAATACCACGTGCTGATCGGTTCGTCAACACCTGGTAGCCGGCTTTAGTGGGTGAACATCTTCATGATGACGCCGCCCATGTTGTGCACGAAGGGAGCGAACACCAGACTGATGATGGCCATCAGCTTGATGAGGATGTTGAGAGCGGGACCGGAGGTGTCCTTGAAGGGGTCACCGACGGTGTCGCCAACCACGGCTGCTTTGTGGGCTTCCGTGCCGCGTCCGCCGCAGGCGCCGCTCTCGATGTATTTCTTGGCGTTATCCCAGGAGCCGCCCGAGTTGGCCATCGAGATGGCGAAGATGACGGCCGTCACCAGCGCGCCGATGAGCACGCCGGCCAGCATTTTCTCGCCGAACAGCCAGCCCACCAGGATGGGGGTGAAGACGACCATCAGACCGGGGCGTAGCATCTCGCGCAGCGAAGCAGCGGTGGCGATGTCCACGCACTTGGCGTATTCGGCTTCGGCAGTGCCTTCCATCAGTCCGGGAATGGTGCGGAACTGGCGGCGCACTTCTTCAATCATGGCCAGCGCGGCCAGACCGACCGAGCGCATCGTCATCGCCGAGAAGGCGCAGGTCAGGGCACCACCGACCATCAGGCCGGCCATCACCCAGGGGTCGAGCAAGTCGATGCTGGTCAGTTCGCACTGGGTCACGTAGGCGGAGAACAGGGCCAGCGCGGTCAGAGCAGCCGAGCCGATGGCGAAACCTTTGCCCATCGCGGCGGTGGTGTTACCGGCCGCGTCCAGCACGTCGGTGCGACGGCGGATGTCGGCGCCCATATGGGCCATCTCAGCCAGACCGCCGGCATTGTCGGCGACCGGGCCGTAAGCGTCGATGGTCAGAGCCACCGAGATGGTGCCCAGCATACCGATGGCCGAAAGCGCGATGCCATACATGCCGGCCTGAGAGACGGCGATGATAACGGTGGCCGCAATCAGCAGGCTGGGAATGACGGCCGAGTTGTAGCCCAGCGCCAGGCCGTAAATGATGTTGGTGGCCGTGCCGGTTTTGGACGATTCGGCCACCTCACGGGTCGGGCCGTAGGTGTGTGAGGTGAAGTATTCGGTCAGCCAGCCGATCAAGTAGCCGGACACCAGTCCGCTCAAGAAGGCCAGGTAAACGGCGGTGGAGGTTACGGGACCGGTCTTCAAGCCCAGGTCGAAGGGTTCGGCGGGTAGCAACTTGACGGTCAGGAAGTAGCCCATGACGGCCATCAAGACGGTGGCCAGGATGAGCATGTTTTTCAGAGCTCCCTGAACCTGTTCCTCGGACTTGGCTTTGAAGGCCAGGATTCCCAGGAAGCTGGCCGGGATACCGAGGCAGCTGATGGCCAGCGGGTAGAGCAGAGCGGCCGGGTTGTCGTGGAAGGCGATAGCACCGATCACCATCGCGGCGCAAGTGGATTCGGCCACCGAGCCGAACAGGTCGGCGCCCATACCGGCGACGTCACCGACGTTGTCGCCCACGTTGTCGGCGATCACGGCCGGGTTGCGCGGGTCATCTTCGGGGATGCCTGCTTCCACTTTGCCGACCAGGTCGGCGCCGACGTCAGCGGCTTTGGTGTAGATGCCACCGCCGACGCGGGCGAAGAGAGCGACCGAAGAGCCGCCCAGGCCGAAACCCGAGAGAATTTCCATAATAGTATGGGGGGACTGTCCCGGTAGAACTTTCTCCAGGCAGAGATAGCAGGCAAGCATACCCAGCACGGCCAGGCCGCTCAGGCCGAAACCCATCACGGCGCCGGCGTTGATGGCGGTGACGAAACCCTTCTCCAGGGACTCGCGAGCCGAGACGGCGGTGCGCACGTTACCGGCGGTAGCCGTTCGCATACCGATAAAGCCGGCTAGAATCGAGGTGATGGCGCCGACGATGAAGGCGACGGCAGAATAGCTGCCCTCGCGCACGTCCGGGGTGCTCGGGTCATCAATGAGGAAGCCAATGACGGCCGCGAAGACGACGATGAAGACGGCCAGCGTCTTGTACTCGCGGAAGAGAAAGGCCATCGCGCCGTCGCGGATGGCTTTGGCGATTTTAAGCAGCCGCTCACTCTCTTCGGGAGAGGCGGCACCCGACTCTACGGACACCGCCTGGACCCTCATATTAAAATACGCTGCCGCGCCTAGCGAAGCTAAGCCGGATCCGAGAATGAGCTCTACAACCACAGGTTACTCCTCTAAAAACAAACGGTTCCCCAGATTTCTTTCGGTGCCAATACCCCGAATCGGGAACCCTGAAAAGTAGGCGAACCTACGACGCCGAAAATGAAGCCCCTGCTATTTGGCAGGAACAAGCAGAGGTTGGGCCAGCAGATCGCGAAGCGGCTGATTATGCTCAGAAACATGTTCTTGCTGTTCACGGCGGTGGACGTGCTGGCCATCAGCACCGTTCTCGACCAGGGAAAACCCGAACTGCATCAGCTGGCCATTATGTGGCTGGTCGTCTACTCCTCGGTGGCGGCCTGGGCTCTTGGCATGCGCGCCTGGAAAGAGTGCCAGGGTAGCTGTCCCGGTCCGCAAGCTCTGCTGCGAATCTTGACCTGCAGTTCGCTCTACCTTGGGGGCTGCGCGGCAGCCCTGCAGTTTGGCGGCAAGAATCCTCAGGAGTGGCTGGGAATTTACCTTTTCCTGGTCGTCTACCTGATCCGGCTCATGCCGGCGGCGGCCGCCACCGTGGTGGTGAGCCCGTTCCTCTGGATCAGCCGCCCCAGAGTCGCCACTCTGCCGCTGGTGCTGATCTGCCAGCTTGGTTGCTGGTATGGAGGCTGGACTTTTCTGGGCGGCGAGTCGGGCTGGCAAGAGGCTTTTCTCTACATCGGCATGTGGGCCCCCGGTTGGGGCTACGCCCTGATGATCGGCGGCGTGATCCTCAAGCCGTTGCTGCCGCGCGAAAAGCCAGCCGGTTAGCCGATTTCTTCGAGTTTCCCGGCCACCGAAAGACCCACCAGTGCGTCCAGGACGGCCGGGTTGTGGCGTTTGCCGTGCTGCATCACGAAACGCTGAACCAGCACGTCGACACTCTCTCCGGCATGGACTTCGCGGTATTCGCTGAAATGCTCGGCCAGGGCCAACACCCACTCTTCCAGGCCCAGGCCCAGACTTTCATCGTAGGCCTGGTGATGATGTTCCACCAGCGAGGCCAGGTCGGCGTGAATTTTACCCTGTAACAGGTATTGCGCGCCGGCATGGGCGTGATCGCTCGGATTGAGCAGCATGCCCACGTCGTGATAGCGGCCGGCGCGCAGCAGACGCTGGCGCTGGAAAGCTGAAAGGTCGAGCAACCTTCCCAGTTCACTGGCGGTCTGAGAGACTCGCTGCACGTGGCCGGCGTGAAAATTGGGTAAAGACTCCAGGGCTTTGACGAAAAGCAATTCGGTCTGCTCCTGGTAGGCGTTGTTGTCCTCCAGGCGACCGACCGTCTCCCAGGAGTGGGCCATCAGGTCGAGCATGCTGGTCCACTCGTCCAAATTGGGAGCGTGCCCGACTTTCTCCAGAGTGAGAATGCCGATGACTCTGCCGAAGCTGCGCATCGGCAGCGCCCAGCAGGGAGCCGAGGCGGGCCGCCCGGCCCACAGTTCACCGGGATTGGAGGAGCGAGAAATGGCTTCCACATTCTGCCAGGCAGAGCCGACCAGGCTCTGCTCGGGCGCATCGACGGTCTCGCCGGTGGCCGGTCGCAGCCACTTGGGCTCTCTCCAGGTCAGGAAGGTGCAGACTTCGGCCTCCGCCAGCTGGCTGCCCAGGTATTCTAGCGAGCTGGCCCATTCCTGGCGGGTGCGGGTCAGAGCCAGTTCTTGAATGGCGGATTGCCAGGGAAAACTCACGGTATCGGTACTCACTGAACCTCCTGGATTAATTGCCGCCCACGCGGGTGGACAGGCTCAAGATAGGCAACAGCAGGCCTAGAACAAAGACGCAAACCAGACCGCCCACCATCACCATCATGGCGGGTTCGAGCACGGCCGTGATGCTGCTGACGGTGGCGTTCACTTCTTCTTCATAGTAGGCGGCTACGTGATCGAACATGTCGGGCAGCGAGCCGGCTTCTTCTCCGATGGAAGCCATCTGGATCATCAGGTCGGGGAAGACGTTGGCCTGCTCGAGTCGTTCCGAGAGCTTGCCGCCCTCGGAGACCTCGCGCGCCACCTTTTCCACGCAGCGCGTGATGACCCGGTTGCCGGAGGCGTTGCCGACCAGATTGAGGGCCTGCAAGAGCGGCACGCCGGATTGCAGCAGCAGTCCGAAGGTACGAGCGAAGCGGGCGGCCGCGCTCTCTTCCACCAGCTTACTGAACATCGGCGCATTGAAAAGCATCAGGTCGCGGGTATAGGCTCCTGTTTCCGTGCGCAAAACCGCTTTGGTCATGAAGAACAAGAACACGCCGAGACCCGCCAGGGCGGCCATCGTGGTCGGATCCTTGGCGGCGTCGCTGGCTTTGATCAAGAAGTTGGTCAGCGGATAGTCCTTTTCGATGTCCAGATTTACGCCTTGAAAGATCGGCGTGAACATCGGCATCAAAAAGACCAGCAGCGCATAGGTCAGGGCCATCGTGAAGATGGTCACAAAGACCGGATAAGCGGCGGCGCTCTTGACTTTGCGCTGGATGGCCACCTCTTTCTCGATCATCAGGGCCAGGCGGCTCATGATCTCGGGCAGGTTGCCGGAAGCTTCACCGACTCGAGCCATGTTGACATAGGTGTCGTTGAAGATTCGCTTGTGCACGGCCAGCGCGTCGGAAAAGCGCATGCCCTTTTGCAGGTCTCCGCTCAGTGCTTCCAACAGAGCCACCAGCGTTTTGCTGCGGCTGCGGCGTCGCATGACCGCCAGAATTCTCAGCAGGGGCACACCGGCGTTGAGGGTGGTGGCCAGCTGGCGCGTAAAGACCATCAGGTCCTTGTGGCTCATACCTAAGGTGAGGCGAACCTTGTTACCCAGGCTGGCCAGCGGAGCGGTGGTCTTTTCTTCGATCTCGGCGATCTCCAGAACCGTGAAGCCACGGGCCTGCAGTTCTTTGACGATCGAATCGGAGTCCTTGGCGTTGGCTTCGCCGGTGCCTTGTTTTCCTACCGAGTCACGAGTGCGATATCGAAATCTAGCCAAGGTTCCCCCTCCTTAGATGGTCTTGCATACGCGCTGGACTTCCTCGAGGCTGAGGAAGCCTTGCGAGATCTTTTCCAGGCCGTCTTTGTAGAGAGTGCGGAAATCCCGAGTCTGAACGGCCCGGCGAATTTCTTCCTCGAGCGCACGACGATTGATCAGGTTGCGCACTTCCGGAGTCACCTCCATCAGTTCGTAAAGGCCCACTCGTCCGCGGTAGCCCGAGCCGTGACAGCGTTTGCAGCCGCGGCCCTTGTACATGCGCGGGACGATTTCCATGTGCTCTTTTTCGTAGGCTTCTTTGAGTTCGTCGCTGACTTCGACCTCTTCGCGGCACTCGACGCAAATTTTGCGAGCCAGGCGCTGTGCCAGGCCTCCGAGCAGGGTGGAGCCGATCAAGAACGGTTCCACCGACATGTCCATGAGACGCGCCACGATACCCACCGAGTCATTGGTGTGGATGGTGGAGAGCAGCAAGTGGCCCGTCAAGGCGGCTTGCACCGCGATGGCGGCCGTTTCCGTATCGCGAATTTCGCCGACCAGAATGACGTCCGGGTCCTGACGCAAGAATTCGCGCAGCACGCGGGCAAAGGTCACTTTCTTTTCCTCTTCGCGAGGAGCGATGTTGACCTGCACCTGACAGATGCCCGGCATCTGGTATTCAATCGGGTCTTCCACTGTCAGCAGCTTACGGTCGGGACGCTGGATTTGCTTCAGGCTGGCGTAAAGCGTGGTGCTCTTACCAGAACCGGTCGGTCCGCACACCAAGATCATGCCGTAAGGTTGGGAAAGAATGGTGCCGAACTTCTCTTTGGTGCCGGTTTGGAAACCGAGATCCTTGAGAGTCAGGTTGAAGGCACCCTTCTTCAGGATACGCATGACGATGCTCTCACCGGCGGGCACGGGCACGACGCTGACGCGCAGGTCGAACTCCTGGCCACCGATTTTGAGCGAAATGCGGCCACCCTGGGTGACGCGCTCCTGGGCGATGTCCATATTGGCCATGACCTTCAGGCGCTTGGTCATCGCCGATGCCTCGGCGGCGCTGTAGCGATCGATGTGGTTCAGTTCGCCGTCGATACGATACCGCAGGTCCAGGCCGGCTTCGTAGCTTTCCATGTGAATGTCGCTGGCGCCCACCGAAATGGCCTCTTTGATCAGCTTGTCCACGGCCGCGATGATCGGGCTGGTGATTTCGTCGACGCCGTAGGCCACGTCGGCCATGGGATTGGCGACTTGCAGCTCTTCGGTCTCGAAAGACTTGCGCTCCAGCCATTCGTTCCAGGGCCGGGAGTCGGCAAACTGATTGCGCCGGTAGTAAAATTCCATGGCCAGATCGACCTGGGTGGCCGGGGAACGCATCAATTTGGGCTTGTAGGCTCCGTGGGTGGCCATGTTGACATGGTCGTAGATGTGGACCTCGGTGGGATCCTTACAGGCAACCATCAGGGTGCCGTCCTCATCCAGCTGGTAGGCAATGCCCTGGATGGACTTGGCTACCGCCTCCGGGATGATCTTGCCGACCTCCATCGTCAGCATGATCTGACTCAGGTCCACGTCTTCGCCGGACATCAGGTCGGAGTGGAACTCGACGATTTCGTCCTGGGTCTCCAGGAATTCCACCTCCGGGGCCTTCTTTTTGCCCAGCAGATAGTTCCAGATTTTGAACTTGTCGGCCAGTCCGCCGCCCTTTTTGGCCGGAGGCGGTGGGGGAGGCGCAACTGGTTTGGGTTGAGCCGGTCCCAGTTGGCCGGACGGCGTGATCTGGAGAGCGGGCTTGGCTTCCAATTCCGGCTCGGGCTCGACCGGAGTCACCGGAATCTGCGGCGGCGGCGGAGGAATCAGCGACTGGCGAACCGCCTCCACACTGGAGAAGCGCTGGTCGATGTCGGGATGCTGCAGTCCTTCGATCCAGGCCACCAGGTCGGCTTCCAGATCCGGCCGCAGTTGAGCCAGGGATACCTGTTGAGCCGAAGCCATCATGCGCTCGACCGACTTGGCCGGCACCTGACCGGTCGCCAGGCGATAAAGAATGGCGCCGACCGAGTAAAGGTCGTGAGAGGGCTGGGAGCGGTCACCCAGGAGCTGCTCGGGAGCCGCGTAGTAGGGGTTGCCCTGCGAGCGGAAAGCGGTTTGTTGGGCATCCCCACCCGATTCCATCATGCGGGCCAGGCCGAATTCGGCCAGCTTGATCACCCCGTGAGGAGTGACCAGCAGGCTGTCGGGGCGCAAGTCGCGGTGGATGAGCGGCGGGTCCTGACTGTGCAGGTAGTCCATGACGTCCAGAAACTGGTCGAGATAGCGGCGCAGCATTTCGCCGGACAGCCCCTGAGTTTGCTGGGCTGCCAGCTCCTCAAGGGTGACGCCTTCGAACTCCTCCAAAATCAAATAAACCCCACCCCGGTCCTCCACGATCTCCTGGACTCGGGGCAGGTTACGGTGCTGTAGTCGCGAGAGGAATCGTCCTTCGCGCAACATTTGCAGGCGAGCTTCGCGGTCCGGCTGGCCTTCGGTCTCGAGGCGGCGCAGCACCACCGGCATCTGGGTGGCGCGGTCCAGTCCATACAGGAGAGTGGAAAAGCGGCAGGTCATCAAGGGTTGCAGCACGGCGAAGCGTCCCGCCACCACGCCTTGTCCTACGAGAGAGCGACCGGAAGGGCGGTAAGCGCTGGCTTCGGCGGTGACCGGGTTGGCCGGCGGCGGCGGCGGCGGTTCGGGCGGAGGAGCCGCCTTGGGAGGCTCGGGCTGGGCCACGATCGGCTCCGGCGGAGGGGCGGGAGTTACTTTGGGCAGTCGTTTGGCGGCCAGCTCGGCGAAGTCCAGGACTCGCTCCAGTTCTTCGTTGGCGAAGTCTTCTTCGGCTTCCAGACGGTCGGCGTAGGCGATCAGGGCGGTACGGCCTTCGACCACCACCGGGCAGCAGAGCGCGTTGCGTCCCTCGGTTTTGCCTACTTGCAGGCTGCCCATTTGGACGGTGGAGCGGAGCAGCGCCAGGTCGACTTCCTCGCCGGTCCAGACGCGGTGGGCATTGAGCTTGCGGTGGCTGAGCACCTGGAATTCGTGATTGCCCTGATCGTCATACAGGATCAGCACGCGGTCGGCGGACAGGTCCACTGCCAGCAGCGAAACCAGTCTTTGGGAGAGATCTTCGACCGATATACCTTCGGGTAAATCCCACTGCACAGCCTTAGCTCCTCTGTCCGAAGTGAGGCCGCTCTTCTCACCTGCGCAGTCGCTTTCCCCCCTGCGAATAGGATCTCGTGGAGCCAGGCGAGAAGCCGATTTGATGTCCTCTCAACTTATCGACGGCAAAGCAATCGCTGCTTCTATCAAGGAGGAATTGAAGGCCCAGGTGGCCTCCCTCCCCTCACCGCCCGGTCTGGCCACCGTGCTGGTGGGCGACGACCCGGCCAGTCACACCTATATTCGCAGCAAGCACCGGCTGTGCGCCGACCTGGGAATGCAGTCCCTGCACCACCAGTTGCCGGCCGACGCCACCCAGGAGGAAGTCGAGGCGGTGGTTCGCCAGCTGGCCGAGGACCCCGGAGCTCACGGAATCTTGATTCAACTGCCTCTGCCCGCTCATCTCGACGAAGAGCGGGTGCTGGCTCTGGTGCCGCTGGAAAAGGATGTAGACGGATTTCATCCGGTCAATGTCGGCCGACTGGCCATGAAGGGCCGACGCCCCGAGTTCGTACCCTGCACTCCGGCCGGCTGCATGCGCCTGTTGGAGCGCAGCGGTGTGCCTCTGAAAGGGGCTCGCGCCGTGGTGGTCGGGCGCAGCAACATTGTGGGTCTACCTATGGCGCTGCTCCTGAATCACGCCGATGCCACCGTCACCATCGTCCACTCACGCACGGTTGGCCTGGACGAGATTTTAGGCCAGGCCGACATCGTGGTGGCCGCCATCGGCAAGGCCAACTTTATTCGCGGAGAGCAGCTCAAGCCGGGCTGTTGCGTCATCGACGTAGGCATCAATCGCACCGACTCGGGATTGGTGGGGGACGTCGATTTCGAGACCGTCCGGCAGGTGGCTGCCCATGTGACTCCGGTTCCCGGGGGAGTGGGCCCGATGACTCTCATCATGCTGATGGAGAACACTTTGAAGGCCGCTCAAAAAAGTTTTCAAGTTCGGGAACTCCAGGCCGGAGGGGCTGGTTGACCCCTAGGACCGCAAGGTCGACACCAAACCCTACCCCTTAGCCGTCGAGGTACACCTCCCACCTCGGCGGTTTTTTTCTTTTCAGCGGGCGTTGGCCATTTTGATCAGGTTCTGGGCGCGCTCCAGGGTCTCGCGGAAGGCCGGGTCATCCTCACCCTTGCCCTCTTTCTTGAGGCGAGCCAGGCGTAGCTTGTACATCTCCAGTAGTAAGCCGGCGTTGAAGAACTGTCCATATTCCAGGCATTTTTCCTGAGCCTGGATGGCGGCGTCGAGTTTTTTGAGCTGCAGGTTGACGATCGTGTCTTTGTAGGCCTGCAGGTTGGCCACCGTGCGCTTTTCCTCCGGAGTGGAGTTGAACTTGGTCTGCATGACCTCGAGCACGGCCCAGGCGGTTTCGTAGAGGTTGGCCTCCATGGCGAACTGATAGATTTGGAAGGCCTTCTGGGCGTTGCGCAGCGTTTCAAAGCGCTTGGGCATGAATTCCGCGGCGTCCTTGGGATAGGTGAAGCCCTGTTTGACGAAGACCACGTAGGCGGTGCCGATCCAGCCGGGCACCCACTGTTTCTTAGGGTCTTTCAGGTAGCTGCGCCAGAGGCTGGTGTTCTTCAGCGAAACCAACGCCACGTCGGGCTTCTCGGAGAAGCGGTCCAGGAACTCCAGGCCGATCTGACCGTGCTCATAGGCGATGTAGTCGGCCCAGAACTTGCGGTAGGGGAAGGAGCGGGGATCGATCAGCACCTTCGTTTCCGGGAAGAGCTTCCAAATCAGGTAGCCGCCGGAGTCGTAGTCGTTGATGATGTTCTTGATGCCGGGGTGGTACTTCTTGAGGAACTCCACCTCGTCGACCGGATTCCAGTAGGTGATGCCAAACCCGAACCAGCTGGCGGCATAGGGTTTGTTGATCGCCTCCTCGGAGCTTTTGAAGCAGAGAAAGAGTTGTGCGCACAGGGCCAGTACCGTCAGCCAGGGTCGCGGTTCCAGCACTCCGCTACCCTGCTCCAGTCCGGAACGCGAGGGCAGGCTCAGCCGCCAGGCCGTGTATAAACCGGTCACCAGCATTTGCACTCCGATGCCGCCCAGGATTAGCCACTTGATGGGGCTGGCCGGTTCTAGCGGATCGGGCTTGAAGTAGACGGCGTAAGTGTCCAGGTAACCGAAGAAGAGCGTCAAGAAGGCAATGCTGCCGGCCACGAAGGCGAAGTCCAGGTAGGAGTTGAGTTCGGCCCAGGCGGGACCTTCGGTGGGATTCTTCTTGACCAGGTAGATCAAGTAAAGGCTGGCGTAGAAGAAGTAGGCGGGCCCGTAGAACGTGCAGCGCAGGTAGACCCAAAAAAACGGAACGAATCCCAGGCTGAGGAAGAGGAATACGAAGTCGACCTTGCCCCGCTGGGGTCCGCGGAAGAGCAACCAGACAAAAAGAGCCGTTCCGATGGCCATGCCCATGGCCAAATATTGCTGAAAGTGAAAGGCCAGAGCCCGCCAGATGGGCAGGTGGGCGGCCAGACTCTGGTAAGCTGCTTTGTCGCCTTCGCTCTGGAGGCCGGCGATCAATCCCCAACCTTCGCCCACCAGTTGGAAGACGAAATGATAGTGGTAGGGGGTGCAAAAAGCCGAGAGTCCGCAGCCCAACAATCCCAACAGCAGCGGCAGACGGGCCGCCGGCTTGAGGGCCAGGCCCGGGGAGATCAGGAGGTTGGCCAGTTCGCCGGCTCCGTAGAGTCCTAAGGCCACCATGCCAAAGAAGAAGACGCCGTGGGTGTTGGCCCAGACGGCCATGAGCAGGACCAGTGCCACCAGGTACTTGCGGAACTTCTCGTCCCGATCGACGGCCAGGCGAAAGCGGAAGATCAGGTAGGCCTGGGCCGACATGAAGCCCAGCGAGAAAAGCTCCGGCTTCAGAATCGTGCCCACGTAGGAGACGCTGACGAACCAGGTGGCCATCAGCCAGAACTCCGCCCGGCGATGCCAGCCGATCTGGCGAGCGAAGAGAAACAACAGGCCGACGGTCAGGCCGATGACCGCGTAGCGGAAGGCGAAGAGCAAAGGCAGTCCGCCCAGTTGATGCATCAGGTAAAGGCCGATTTCGGCGACCCAACTGCAGTAGATGTAGGGATTGTCGGCCGGAGTCCAGGAGTAGATGGTGTGATCCGGCACCAGCGTATGGTTGGCCAGCATGTATTTTCCATAGGCCATCTGCCAGAAGAGGTCGCCGTCGCCCACGGGTTCCGCGTAGCGGATGGCGATCAGGACGATCAGCAGGAAGACCTGGAGCAGGGTCAACCAGAGGGGGGTATTCTGTTTGGCTGGCGGGACAGGCGTCTCGATCGCCGGGCCGATTTCTTGTTGGTCGGACACATCTACCTCGTTGGCAGGCAGTATACCCGGACTCCGGGGGAAATTCCCCTTTCCCCAAAAAACAAGGGATTTGCCTTCAGGTCTAGCATGTTGGCCGGTATGTACGCCCGATCCGTCCGCACTCTTTGCGGTCTCCTCTTGCTGGCCGGCCTGGCCCAGGGAGCTCCGCCCAAGCCCTCCGTGGCTCCGGGCTTCCCTTATACGAATTCCTCCAAGCTGATCGATTTCACCAGCTGGATCAAAGAGCAGTGTCACTACAAGAAGGGCTTCGTGACCGCCACCGGCGGCGGTTTTCGCTGGAGCGATGGAACTCGGGCTCGTTTTTGGGGCGTCAATATCGCCAATCGCAACCTCTGGATCGACCGGGCCGAGATCGACACGGTGGTGGATACTCTGGCCGCTTCCGGGGTCAACTTGGTGCGCTTTGAGGCTCTGGATTCCAAGGGAGCGCTGCTGGAGATCGCCGGCGTGCCCGGAACTCGCAAAATCAACACCACCCGCCTGGATACCCTCCACTACTGGATCCACAAGCTCCATCAGAAGGGCATCTACTATTATCTCGATCTGATCGACTTCCGTGAGTTCGCGGCCGAGGACGGCGTCGAGAACGCCAAAAACCTGCCCCGGGCGGCACGACCCTATGCGATGTTCGATCCCAAGCTGATCGAGTTGCAGCAAGAGTATGCCCGCCAGTTGCTGACCACCGTCAACCCTTATACGCAGACCGCCCCGGTGCAGGACCCGGCCCTGGTGTTGCTGGAGATTTGCAACGAGAGCGGCTTTTTTCTCTACCCTAAGAACACCGACAACCTGATCGAGCCCTACCGAACTCGCTTTCAGCAGCGTTGGAACGCCTGGCTGGTGGCTCGCTATCGCACCCGAGCCGAGTTGGCCAAGGCCTGGGGAAGCGCCCTGGGCAACGACGAATCTCAGGAAACCGGCAACGTGAGGCTGCCGCTGCTGGGCAAACCCGACCCGGCCGCGCGCCAGCGCGATGGAATCGAGTTTTTCTGCGAAGTCGAGCGCGACTATTTCGCCAAGATGCGCGATAATCTGAGGTCGCTTGGGTTGAAAGTGCCGATTACGGCGGTGGTGAGCAGCGATGTGCCGGCCGAGCTCCAGGCGGTGGCCACCGAGCTGGATTACGTGTCGGAGAACCACTATGCGGATCATCCCGCTTTTGGTGGCCAGGAATGGCAGGGCAAGTTTTTCTACAACAACAAGAACGCGCTGCGCGATGATTCGCGATTCGCTCTGCCACCCTTTACCGCCCAGTTGCGCTGGGAGTCCAAGCCGGTGGTGATTCGCGAATGGGCCAGCGTCTGGCCCAATCAGTTCCGTGCCGGCAGTATCCCCGAGGCGGCCGCCTATGGTCGACTGCAGGACTTTGACGCCATGATTTTGTTCGGCTACAAGACGGGCTCGGTCCGCGATCGTCTGGTGGAGTTTGGCTATCAGGTCGACCCGCCGGTCTGGGATTTGTTTGCGCTGGGATCTCTGCTCTTCTTGCGGGGCGACGTGGCCACTCCCAGCCAGATCGCCTTGCTGGAGTACGCGGACGACCGGCTGTTTCGGGGCCTGGCGGGAGATACCGACCTGGTTCGGCTGGCCTTCAGTTTGCGTCTGGCTTCCAGTCGTGCTCAGGGAAAGGCGCCGGTGGGAGACCTCACGGTGTTCCCCGTGGGTCAGCCCGGGGCCAAGGCGGGCGACTGGCTCAAGCAGTTGGCGACCGAGGGAGGGCAGAAAGCTCTCGATGGTTCAGGCACGACCTACACCAGTATCAATGGCCAGATTCAGCGCGACAGTGCGCGCGGGCGCGTTCTGGTGCAGACCCCCAAGACGCTCTGCGTGGCGGGCGAGCTGAGCACCACGCCCATCCAGCTTCGAGGACTGACGGTGGCCACCCAGACTCCGATCGGAGCCGTGATGGCGCAAAGTCTCGACGGCAAGGATCTGGCCAAGAGTCAGCGCTGGATCGTCAAGATGGTGAGCGTGGCCGAAAACACCGGTCAGAAATTGATTCCGGCGGGAGCCAATGCCCCGGCTGCTCTGGTGTTGGACCAGCCCGGCAGCGGCCCGGTGTTGACCAAGGGAAGTCTGTCCGCGGGCGGTGCCACCTTGACCCTTTGGAACCAGGAGCCCCTGGTGGTGGACCAGGCGAACGGCACCTGGGAGGTCGTTTTTAGCGGCAACAAGCTGCACTTTTGGAGTGACGTCCCCGGCTCGACTCTTCACTATCAGGGCCGAACGGTCAGCAGTCAGGCCGAGTTGCCGGTATCGATGCCGTTTCTCCAGACCTTTGTGGCGCCGGCGGGTGAACCCAACCCCTTCGCTCCGACTTTCCCCTAAGCGTAGAGTAGTTCGCTTTTAGCGGCGCAGATGTAGTCGTTGCGGTGCAGGCCGCCGAGGACGTGGGTCCACCAGCGGACCGTCACTTTTCCCCACTCGGTGAGGATGGACGGGTGATGGTTCTGTTCGTCGGCCATCTGGCCCACTCGTAGGGTGAAGTCCAGGGCCTGGGAAAAATTCCCAAAGGTGAAGACTCTCACCAACTGATCGACCCCGTGCTCCTGCTCGACGGTCCAGTGAGGCAATTCCTGGCCCCAAAGAGAACGCTCCTCGGGCGTTGCCCGAGGAGCGTCTTTGCGACAGGCCTCACATCGACCCTGTTGCAGAGTCACTCTGCTTAGAAGCCGGTTTTGATCTTGACGATTTTGTAGTTGGCGATGCCGGAGGGAGTCTTGACTTCCACCACTTCGCCTTTTTTCTGGTTGAGGATAGCGCGGCCGACGGGCGATTCGTTGGAAATACGGCCCTTTTCGATGTCGGCTTCGTTGGTGCCGACGATGGTGACGGTGTGTTTGCGCTTGGTGTTGACTTCCTGGAGCTCGATGGTGCTGCCCAGGTTGACTTCATCGGTCGACAATTCGTTGCGGTCGATGATCTTGGCGCGCGAGAGCAGGCGCTCGAGCTGGATGATCTCACCTTCGACGAAAGCCTGGTCCGACTTGGCCGACTCGTATTCGGCGTTATCCGAAATATCACCAAATTCTTTGGCTTGGCGGATTCGCTCGGCGACTTCGGAGCGCACCACGGTGCGCAGTCTCTCGAGCTTGTCCTGGTACATCTTGTGACCTTCTTCGGTCATAGGAATGACGTCTTCAGACATCAGGCAACCTCACTTCTATACTCGTTTTTCAAGGGGAGAACTTACCCCAGGTTTAGCGGGTGTAACCCTGCAATTCGGAGCCGCTGTTCAGCGGGACTCCCGTTTGTGCCTTGCGGTGATAGTCCTCTAGCACGCCACGCACGTAATTATTGGTTTCGCCGTAGGGCGGGATGCCGCCCCAGCGCCGCACTGCGGCCGGTCCCGCGTTGTAGGCGGCCAGGGCCAGGCTCAGGTCGCCCCCGAAATCTTGCACCTGCCAGGCCATGTACTGGGCGCCCCCGGCCACGTTCTGTTTGGCATCGAAAGGATCGGTGACGCCCACCAGTTGGGCGGTCTCCGGCATCAGCTGCATCAGTCCTTGAGCTCCCACGGGCGAGACGGCGTCCGAGCGAAATCCCGATTCCTGGCGAATCATCGACTCGATCAGCAGCGGATCCAGGCCGCGGGTTCGCGATTCTTCCTCCACGATCGGCCAGAGCCAGGCGGGAGCTTCGTTCTGGTCCGACGGAGTGACGTTCTCCAGGGGCGGCGCGGGATTCTGGTGGATAAGAATGGTGTCGAGCGGAATGCCTTCCAGTGGCGCCTGGGTGGCCGCCGGAGCCGGACCGGGCAGCGGCCCCATCAGTCCGTATTTCGAGTTGGCGATCCGATCCACCACGGCCGAAATGCCTTCCGGGGCCTCTTTGGGCGCGCGGGAGCGATCCGGCTGGCGGTAATGCTGCATGGCGACCAGGCTGAGCTGGGTACAGGCCAGCATGGTCAAAAGCGATCGGCTCCACATCATGGTGAGCGGCCACTTCCAAGCAGGAGCCAAGGTTCCTGGCGGCGACGATAAAAAGAGCGCCGAGGCGAGCAAAAGCCGGAGGTCCTTTCCCAGAAGGACTCCCGGCCGTCCCGGCCAACTGGCTCACAGGTCCCGCTGGAGAATCAGTTCCGAGCTCGCCCCTAATAATTTGTCAGGGAGCCTTCATTGGCCAGTAAACATCGTTCTCGTTCTTGGATTGTGAACGGATGCACCTCGCTCAACCTGGTGCTGGGCATGGCCACGGTCTTTCTGTCTACCCACGGCCACATGCAACTGGCCGCGCTTTGTCTGATGGGCAGCGTGATCTGGGATGCCGCCGATGGATTTTTGGCGCGCCGTTGGCAGGTTGCCTCCGAGTTTGGCGCCCAGCTCGATTCCCTGGCGGACATGACTTCGTTCGCGGTGGGCGGCGGCGCTTTCGTTTACGGCTGGTTTGTGCCGGTGCTTCCGAGCTGGGTGGTGGTGCCGCTGGCCTGCTGGTTCGCTCTTTGCGGCGGCTGGCGCCTGGCCCGTTTCAACGTCGGCCCCAAGCTGGTGGGCGAATTTTACGGTCTCCCCACCACGGCCGTGGCCACTTTGCTCTCGGTTCTCTATCTGACTTGCCCGGGTCTGGCCAGTTGGTCCAGTGCCCTGATGGCGGCGGTGTTGGCCTGGTTGATGATCAGCCCGCTGCCTTACCCGAAATACACCCGTTTCACCGAGCTACCGCTGTGGATGCTGCTGAGCCTGCCGCTGATCAGTTGGTATCGCTTCTATGTCACCATCTGGACGCTGGCGGTGATGTATCTGTTGTCGGGTCCGTTCATCTGGTGGCGTCGCCGCCAGCTCGAGCTGCGCGACGGCAGCGTGCTACCCACCCACTGAACCCCACTCGCGGGCCCGGTTGACATCTTCTTTGGTGCGGTAAGCCGTCTCCAGATCCACGCCCAGCCGTTGCGACAGGTCCAGCAGGTAGCTGAAGACGTCGGCCAGTTCCTCGGAGACGTTGTCCTCTTTCGTGGCTTCCGGCTGGTCGAAGAGGGAGCGACGCTTGCGGATAGCCTTGGCAAGCTCGCCCACCTCTTCGCTGAACAGCAGAAAGACTTCCAGATCGGAGGCCTTGTCCCAGCCGCGCTGCCGGCAAACTTCAGCCTGGTAAGCCTGAAGCGCTGGCAGTTCGGGAGTTTCGGGATACTTCATTAAGCCAGGTAGCGGGCTACGATGGTCTGGCCGGCGGCCAGTTTGTCCCCGGCGCGCACGATCACTTCGACCTGGTCGGCGGGAAAGAGGATGTCGGTGCGTGAGCCAAAGCGGATCAGGCCGTAGCGCTCGCCCTGGGCCAGTAGTTCGCCTCGTTTGGGCCAGGTGATGATGCGTCGGGCCAAAAAGCCGGCTCTCTGGGCCACGGCCACCGGGCCGTGCACGCCTTCCACCATGATGTAACGGGAAGCGTTCTTCTCCGACTCGTCCTGGAAGGCCGGCATGAAGCCACCCGGCTCGTCCCAGTGGTCGATCACTTTGCCGGCGATGGGACTGCGGTTGATGTGCACGTCCAGCGGGGACAGAAAGGTCGCGATGCGCACCCACTCGCGGTCGCCCAGGCGAGGGTGGCGCACGGTGTCCACCTTCATGACCTGTCCGTCGCTGGCGGCGTAGGCGACTTTCTCGGTGCTCAAGACCTCGCGATGGGGATCGCGGTGGAACCAGGCGGCGCCGGCGGCCAGGGAGGCCGGGAAGGGCCACCATTTGCTGCCCTTGTGGGCCATCCAGGCGGCCAGGGCGCCAAATCCCACGACCAGGTCGAGGGCTTCGCTGGAGAAGGCCAGGTTGGACCAGGCCGGGCCAAATCTGCGGTAGTTGTCGCGGGGCTGCACGTCGGCGGCGGCCTCCGGCTTGGGGTCGGAAAAGCGCAGGCTGCGGATGTTGGCGGGGGGCATGTTGAGCATCACCGAGTCGCTGCGGAACTGGTACTGATTGATGAATTCCTTCATCATCTTGTCGACTTTGATAAAGTCGGCGCTTTCCTGGCCTTTGGTGAACTTGCGCAGGCTGCGCAGAAACTTGTATTCCAGGAAGGTGAACGTGCCGCCGGGCTTGAGCAGGCGGCGGAAGCTATCGAAGATCGACTCGGCCACGTCGGCGGGCAAACGCGTCAGAGGCACCGCCGAGATGATGTAGTCGAACTGGGCCTCGCCCGGGATGTCGGCGACGCTCTGGTGCAGGATTTCGACCTGATGGCGCACGCGCTGCAGTTCCGGTTCGGTCTCGAAGCGCTTGCGCAGATAGTTGACGAAGGTGTCGTCCACTTCGCACAGGACCAGACGGTCGTCGGCTTTGAGATGGCGCACCAACTCGGTGGTGATCGGTCCGGTGCCGGGTCCCACTTCGAGAATGGCCTTGGGTTTTTTCTGGCGTAAGGCCTCAGCCGCCATGGCTCGAGCCGCTTCACGGGAAGTGGGCATGACCGCTCCGATGTGGTTAAAGCCTCGAGACAATTGGCTTAAAAAGAAAAACGTTTCTTGAAAGTTCACTGAACTTGTCCTCTCCTGAATCAGGGCTCTTCCCAGTCAAGACTGGCGCCCACTTCGGTGCGTGGAAGTCCCGAATTGACTTCCAGGCAAATGCGCGTATCGCGATGCACGTGCGATTCTAGCTGGCTGCGCACCACCGAAAGTCCGGTTTCGAGATACATATCTTCGCTGAAGCTGGCCTTGCTGGCGGCATACTCCCCGCGAAAGACGATCTCGTAACGGAATTTGTGGCCATCGTGGCGGGTGACGGCAACTTTGACGACACACCCTTCAATCCCCGAACCAACGGCGCTGGAACGCATTTCGAAAGTGACTTTGGCGTCGTTGCGCAGTTGGTAACGATCTCTTGGCGGTAAAGCGTGAGCGTGCATGGGCCCTGGCTTCTCGTTCACCCTCAATGCTCCTAGGCTTGCCAGGAACTTTTCGGTCTCCTCTTGCGCTTTATATGGAAAATAGTGTGGAGGTAAACCTACAAATGTTCTTCTGGGATTCTACGATGCTGGTCGTCTTACCGGCCTTGCTGCTCACTTTCTATGCGCAATGGAAGCTGAGCAGCACGTTTTCGCACTTCAGCGGGGTGGGCACGCGCTCGGGACTGACCGGCGCGCAAGCCGCCGCCGCCCTGGCTCGCCGTCGCAATCTGGGCGTAGGCATTGAGCCGACCGGCGGTTCTCTAACCGACCACTACGACCCGACCACCAACGTGCTGCGGCTCTCCGAGCCCATCTACAACGAGCGCTCGATCGCGGCCGTGGGTGTCGCCGCTCACGAGCTCGGCCACGCCTTGCAGAAGGCCGACAACTACGGACCGCTGACCCTGCGAATGGGACTGGTGCCGCTGGTCAACTTCTCCAGCAGCGCCTCCTGGATTTTGTTCCTGATCGGTCTGTTCGCTCATCTGCCGGGCTTGCTCTGGGCCGGTATCGCGGCCTTCTCTCTGGCCGTGCTGTTCTCGCTGATTACCTTGCCGGTGGAGTTCGACGCCTCGCGCCGCGCCCTGGTGGCCCTACGTGAAGACGGCATCATCACCAGTCAGGAAGAGCCGGGCGTGCGCAGCGTGCTCAACGCCGCAGCCCTCACCTACGTGGCCGCCGCCCTGATGGCCGTGCTCCAGTTGCTGCGACTGGTGCTCATCGCCCGCAACAGCGACGACTAACGGGTCACGGAGAGCCCGCCCTCGCCTAGAGGGCGGGCTCGCTCGTCCCCGCTTGCATCGGTAGTGCACCCCAATGAAGTGCACTACATGGCGCCCGACGCCTGAGAAGCCGCCCGCCCTTGAAGCCCCTGCAGATATCCCGCCAACTCCCACCGCTGTTCAGGCCCAAAATCCGCCTCGAGTCGCGGTCCCACTTTCTTGCACTGCTGGCATCGGTAGTGCACTCCGTGAAGTGCACTACATAAAGCCCGACGCCCGAAGAGTAGCCCGCCCTTGGAAGCCCCCGCAGATATCCGGCTAAGTCTCCCGCCGGTTCAGGCCCAAAATCCACCTCCCAGCGCTTCCACAACTTTTCGGCCGTGGTAGCATACGTAGTGCACTCCGTGAAGTGCACTACATAGAGCCCCACGCCCGAAGAGTAGCCCGCCCTCTGAGCTCCCCGCAGACATCCCGCCAACTCCCACCGCTGTTCAGGCCCAAAATCCGCCCCCCAGCGCTTCCACAACTTTTCGGCCGTGGTCGCATACGTAGTGCACTCCGTGAAGTGCACTACATAAAGCCCGACGCCGTAGAAATAGCCCTCCGTAGGTTCTGAGGTGGAGGAGCAAGAAGCGGGGCTCATGCGTCGACTGCTTTTTCTCCTCTGCTTGACTCAGTTCGCCTGGGGTCAGGATCTGGAACTGCGCCGGAGCGGCAAAGCTCTGGCGCATTTTTCTTTGGCCGAACTGAAGAAGATCGCGACTCCCACCACCCTGCGCCTGGACGGCGGGGCCAGAAATTACTGGGTGGTGCCGGTCAAACCGCTGCTGGAGAAAGTCTACGGGCCCAAAGCCTACGGAGAAGACGTCACTTTCTTGTTTGTCTGCCGCGACGGTTACCGCTCGCCGGTCAAAGCCGAAGAGGTGCGTGTCCTACCGGCTTACCTGGCTTTTTCGACTTCGGATGGTAAACCGTTCGAGCTGGAAAACAAGCCGCTCGGGCCCTTTTACCTGGTCTGGGATTCGGAGAAGTATCCCGAGCGGAAGCTCGGCGGCAACTGGCCGTTTCAGGTCGTGGCCATCGACCGAGCCAACTTCTCGCAAGCCTACGCGGCCACCCTACCGCCGCCCAAAAGCAGCGCTCAAGTCAAGCACGGCTTCGCCGTCTTCCGCAAAAAATGCCTGAGCTGCCACCAAATCAACGGACAGGGCGGCAGCATGGCCATCGACTTGAATCAGCCGCTCAGCGTCACCGAATACATCAAGAAGCCTTACCTGCACAAAATTATCAGCGACCCCTCCAAGGTGCGCGGACGGGCCACCATGCCCGCTCTCGACTCCAAGTTTCCCAAGCGCGAGCAGGCCATCAAGGACATTATCGCCTACCTGGAGGCCAAGGCCGAACAGCGCCGCAAGGCCTCAAAGCCGGCGAAGCCACGCAAGTAGCTCGACGTGACCCGTCTGCGGAAAGAAGTCGCAGGCCACCGCCTTCTCTAAACGATAGGCGGACTTGAGCTGAGCCAGTTCGGCCACGAAGCGGTCCGGATTGCACGAAATGTAGAAGACCTCCGCCGGGCCCTCCGCGACCAGACGTTCCAGCATGCGCGGGTGACAGCCGCTGCGCGGCGGATCGACGATGGCCGCCGAAAAGCCGGCCCACTCGGTCCAGTTCTCGCTGGGGCAGACATGAAACTCGGCCGCTCTCCCCATCTCGGCGGCGCAACGACGCGCATCCTCAATGGCCGGTTCCACGCTTTCGACGCCCACCAGGCGACAGTCGGCAGGCGCCACATAAAGACCGATGCTGCCGATGCCGCAATACAGGTCGAGCAAACTCTCCGGTTTCAAAGGCAACAGCCACTCTTTGAGCTGGTCCAGCAGCAGGCGGTAAGCCGGCGGATTGCTCTGAAAAAAGGAGCGCCAGCCGAGGCGGAAGGTGAGGGGACCCAGCTTCTGCTCGATGCGCTCCTGACCATGCAGCAAGTGCTCCTGCTCGGGCACGATGGCGCCGGCGGTGGAACTCTGCTCGACCCAGAAGAGTCCTTGGGCGCCGGCCGGCTCCAGGCGGCGCTTCCAATCCTGGATGAGTTCCGGGTCCAATCCGGTGCGAGTCACCAGCAACAGCAGCCATTCCCCGGGGTTGGGCTCCTCGTTGCTGGCCTGGCGCAGCAGCAAGTAGCGCAGGTCGCCCACCTGAGCGCGCGCGTCCCAGCCGCTCAGTTGGTGGTCCCGCATCCAGGCCCGCGTCAAAGCCAGCGCTTGATAATGAGCGGGCGGCGCGATCCAGCAACGATCGACCGAAACCACCTTGTCGAAGCAGCCTCGTCGATGAAAGCCCAGCTCCTGACGGTTGAAGCTGAATTCCACTTTGGTGCGGTAATGAAAAGGCTGGGGAGAAGCCAGAGCGGGCAGCACTTCGCAGGTCTCGGGCAACTGACGATAGATGCGGCGGGCTTTCAGTTCGAGCTGCGTCTCCTCGTCCAGATGCTGCAGCGTACAGCCGCCACACGGTCCGAAATGCAGGCAGCGAGCCTCGCGGCGCTTCGGATGGGGTTCCAGAACCTGCTGCAGCCAAAGATTGCGCCGGCTACCCAGCTGAATCTCGATTTGCTCGTCGGGCAGGGGGCCGAACAGCTCCAGCCCCTGACGGGGATGGCTCTCCACGTGCACTCGGGAAAGTCCTTTGGGGGTCAAGCCTTGAGCCTGAGCCGGCAACAGTTTGGCCTCGCGTCTCATGGCGCAAGGTTTTTGCAGCTTCGGCGGTCAACCTGCCAGTCTATGTCGAAAGTCCGTCCCGCTGCCGGAGTCATTCCGGTTCGTCGCCAAGCCGACCACTGGCTCGTCTACCTCGTGCAGCGGGGACGCCACGGCCGCTTCTTCCCCGGTTTTCACGCCTTTCCGGGGGGAGTCCAGGAAGCTCAAGATGCGGACCTGCCGCATTGCGCGGCCCGCGAACTCTGGGAAGAGAGCGGGCTCTGGATCGGGCCGGTCCAACCTTTGCCGGGCCTGCGCCAGGAATGGATGAACGGCCACGTGCCCTGGAGCGAAGTAGCCGATCAATATCCGCTGCTCTGGGACCAGCTGCTGCCCGCCGGAGTGCGCACCACTCCCGACTACGCGCTGGTGCGCTTCCGCGCTCAGTTTTACTTGTGGGACTGCCCGCCCCGTCAGTTGGCGGAAGTGTGGCCGGGCGAGCTCGAAGAAGGTCGCTGGTGGCGCGTCGAGGAGGCCCTCGAAGCCTGGCGGCGCGGGCAAATCTTCCTGGCTCCGCCCACCCAAGACAGCCTGACCGGCCTGAGCGAGAGCCAGACCCTCGAAGAGGCCGCCGCCCGACTGGCCGCCTATCCTGAGGACACCCCGGATCCGATTCGAATGCTGCCGGGCCTGACCTATGTTCCTCTGGTCACCCCCACGCTGCCGCCGGCCCGTCACACGCTGTGCTTTCTCCTGGGAGAGGAAGAAGTTCTGCTGGTCGACCCCGGCCCCGAAGATGTCCAGGAGTTTGCCCGCGTCGAGAAGGTCGCCCCCCGAGTGCAGGCGGTCTTACTGACTCACCATCATCCCGACCATGTGGGCGGAGTGGCCCGCTGTCAGGAACTGGGCTGGCCTATCTGGGGACACCGCCGCACCGGCGAGCAACTCGGAATTACGCTGGATCGAGAGATCGAGGACGGGGAGCGGCTCGGTCCCTGGACCGCTCTTTACACGCCCGGCCACGCTTCCGGCCACCTGGCCCTGTGGCATGAAGAGTGGAAGGTTTTGCTGTGCGGCGACCTGGCCAGCGGCGTGAGCACCATTCTGGTGCCCGTTCCCGACGGCGATATGGGGGACTACCTCGAGAGCCTGCGACGCTGCCGGGACCTGAAGGCCAACCTGGTCCTGCCCAGTCACGGCGGGCCCTTCGGACCGGGCAGCGACCTGTTGGGCAACACCTTGAAGCATCGCCTGGAACGAGAGTCTCGCGTGCTTCAGGCGCTGGGCGGCACCTTCGAGCAAGTGTTGGCCGAAGCGTACGCCGACGTCACGGGCCCACCACTTGAGTATGCTCGCATCTCCTTGCTGGCTCATTTGCAGAAACTGCAGCGTGACGGCAAGGCTCAGTTGACGGGAGAGCGCTGGCTGCCCGCATAACACTGCTGGGGCGGGGGTTCGGCTTCGATCCAGGGCAGCGACCATTGACTGGCCCAGTTCAGCCAGGAAATCGGTTTACGCACGCGGCGGCCGCGATAGTCGCGTTCGATCCGCAAATACACGTGTTCCATCCAGCCCAATCGGGCGTCGGTCATGATCAAGCGCTTGCGCGGCTCATATTCCAGGGAGAAATCCTGGCTGAGAAGGTCCTGCAGTTGCTCCCAGAGACGGTCGCGCACCGAAAAGGACAGCAACAGGCACTTCCCCCCGGGCGCCAGATACTCGTCCAGACCGGCCACCGCCCGCAGGGTCAGCGCGGCCGGATCCTCGCCGCCGTAAGCGTACATCAAGTCGGAAGAGACCGGTAGAGCGGGCGGATTGCCGACCACGTAGTCAAACTGGCCGCGGGCGGCCGACCACATGTCGCTGAAGTCGTAGCGGCACTCCAGGCCGGGCCGATTCAAGGAATGGTTCAGACGGGCCAGCTCCAGAGATTGCTCGTTGTAATCGAGTCCGACCACTTCCTCGAAGCCGTCCGGAAGGCTCAGGCCCACCACTCCGCAGCCGCAGCACAGATCGGCGGCCCGGCCGCGCCCCCGCTCCTGTAACCAGTGCCAGGACGACTCGATGAGCAGGCCGGAGTCGTCGCCCAGATAGACGAATTCGCCCGGCGAACGACCCGGAATGGAGCTGAAGATCTGGCGCAAACCCGCCCTGGTCCAAAGAGGGGAGACCTGCCAGAGAGCCTGCCCGCCCTCGAGCAGCCCTGGCCAGTCGGGCAAATCGAGTTTCTGGTGCAGATAGAGCGCCCGATAGAGCCGCTGGCAGCTCTCCGAGACCCGATTCAAAAACCGGCTGGGGTGAGAATGGGCTCCCAGAGGAAGAGGGCGACCGGCCCGCAAACGTCGTTCGTAACGCGCATTTTGCACAGGACAGACCCGCTGGGTGGTAAAAGCGGGAATGCCACAAGCCTGGTAGTAGCCGTTCTGGTGCAACCAGTCTGATAGGTCTTGGGTGGAGAAGGAGAACGGCATGAGCGGGCGCTTCAAGAAGGCCTCCGGGGATTTCCCCCCGAGCGAAGCCTGTTTAGAGATGGCTCTGGGGGAGCGCCTCTGGCAAGAGCTCTGTGAGGGCAACGGCGGGCCATGGTGGCATCGCTTGCAGGGAGTGAACCAACAGCTGTTGACCGCTTATGGTCTGCCGCTCCCCGGCTTGCGTTTGGACCGCGCCTCCGAGCTGGACCCCAATTCCTACCGTTTCCGCCTGGCCGGTGGTCCCTGGGAGCAGGGTGTCCTCCATCCGGGGCGCTGGTTCGCCACCGGCGACCCCGAAACCGTCTCGCTTTTGATGGGCGAGTTGGGCCACGAGCCGGTCTACGGCCTGGAGGGGCGCTGGATTCCCGAGTCGAGGGCGGAGGGGGCCGCGGCTCTCGGCTGTCACCTGCTCACCCCGGAAGCGCTCTGGGTGGGGCATTTGTGCGACCGCGTGGAGAACCGCTTGAACCTTTGCCTGAGCGCCGATTGGCTGCAGCGCCGGCTGCGCCATCTGGAGTTGAAGTCGCCCGGACCGGCCTTTCTGGAAGCGCTGTGTTGTCTTTTGGAGGAGCGTTGTACCATCGCCCCCCTGGGGAGCCTGGCCGAAGCCTATCGCAGCACCCGCGGAGACCTGTCCAAGAAGCTGCGCGCGATGCGACTGGCTCTGGGCCCGAGAGTGGCCACTCCCTGGCTCAACGAGCACGATGGCCTGGCCGCCGTCACCCTGACCGAAACGGCCTCCCGACGATTGCGTCAGGAATTGGCTCGCAAAGGGGGCCCGGAGGGATGGTTTCTGGGGTTGCTGCTGGGGCAACTGCGCGAAGAAGTCGAGTGGGCCATGAACGAACACGGGGTGGTGGCGCTTTTGACCGCCAGTGACCTGCGCCGTTCCCTGTTCGAACTGCTGCCCTTCGAACTGCGCCGCACGCCGGTGCTTTCTTTCGAAGAGTTACCGGTGGATATCGACCTGGAAACGGTGGGAATCGTCGGCTCTCGTCTCCATCCCCTGGCCGGCGCCTGGCCGCGCAGCCGGTCCGATGTAAACGCTTTGTAAACTTGTCTTTTCAGTACCTTTTCAGGACCCATTGCTAGAGTAATGGAGAAGAAATAGGAAAGATACAGATAAGATGATTCAAGATACCAACCGTAACGCTTTCTCGGCCTACCTGACGGCTCCCACGCTGCCCCAGGCCATCGAGTCCCAGAACGGCAAAGAGCCGATCGACCTGTTGATGGGCAACACCGGCACTCTGGTCTGGTGCGAGCGTCCTCCGTCTCTCAAAGAGTTCTTGCAGGCCACCAGCAACTACGCGGGGTAGTCCACCGTGGAGTGGATAAGCAATTTCCTTTAGTCAATCGAATCGATAGTATCCATCAGGTCGAGGCCCACGAATGGAACGCCTGCGTAGGACCTGAGCACCCGTTCCTATGGCACCAATTTTTTGCCTGTATGGAAGACAGTGGCACGGCTTGCCCCGAAACCGGGTGGCAACCGTGCCATTTACTTTTCCGGCGGGACGGATTGATTCGTGGTGTCAGCCCGCTGTTCGTCAAGTTTCACTCGGAGGGCGAATTCGTCTTCGACTATGGGTGGGCTTCGGCTTACGAACGCGCCGGCGGTGCCTACTATCCCAAGCTCCAGTCGGCCGTTCCCTACACCCCCGTTCCCGGCCCTCGCTTCATGGTCCATCCCGAGGACCCCGACCCTCAGCAGGTCCGTCAATTTTTGCGTCAGGCCCAGGTTTCCATGGCTCAAGGGCTGCGCGTCTCTTCTCTGCATACCACCTTCTGCAGTGCCGAAGAGTACGAGGAAGGCCCCAGGTCGCGCTGGCTGCAGCGCCTGGGCATCCAGTTCCACTTCGAGAATCGCAACTACGCGGATTTCGCGGCCTTTACGGCGGAGCTCTCGGCCCGCAAGCGCAAAGCCGTGCTCAAAGAGCGTCGCGAAGCCCAAAAAGACGTGCAGATCCAGATCGTCTCGGGCTCCGACCTGAAAGAAGAGCACCTGGACTTTCTTTTCCGCTGCTATCTGGATACCACCAGTCGCAAATGGGGCCGGGCGGCCCTGACTCGGGACTTCTTCCTTTTGCTGGGCGAAAAAATGCCCGAGCAGGTGGTCTTGATGCTGGCCTCGCGCCAGGGTAAATACCTGGCCGCCGCCCTGAACTTCCGCGGCAGCAAAGCTCTCTTCGGGCGCAACTGGGGTGCGCTGGAAGAAGTCCCCTTCCTGCACTTCGAACTCTGCTACTACCAGGCCATCCAGTATGCTATCGAGCACCGCCTGGAGCGCGTGGAGGCCGGTGCTCAGGGATTTCACAAAGTGGCTCGAGGCTATCTGCCCCGGCTCACTTACAGTCTGCACTGGATCGCGGACTCCGGCTTCCGCGGAGTGCTCGACCAGGTCCTGCGAGAAGAGCGAGCGGAAATCACGCAGCAGAGGCAGTTGTTAGAGGAAGAGCATTCCCCTTATCGCAAGGGGTAGCCCATGAAAATTCTCGTCACCGGTGGAGCCGGCTATATCGGCTCGCACACCACCAAACATCTGGTTTCTCAAGGGCACGAAGTGGTCGTGCTGGATAGCCTGGCTCGCGGACACCGCTGGGCCGTGCGTTGGGGGGAACTGGAAGAAGTGGACCTGCTCGATCTGGCCGGCGTCGAGAGGGTTCTGCGTAAGCATCGGCCTGACGCTGTCCTTCACTTCGCCGCCTACGCCCTGGTGGGCGAATCGGTCAGAATCCCGGAACTCTACTACCGGAACAATTTCGTCGGCAGCCTCAACCTGCTGGAAGCGATGGTCAAGAACGAAGTCAAGCGTCTGGTTTTCAGCTCGACTTGCGCCGTCTACGGCGTGCCGGACGGTCCCCTGCATGAAGATCACCCCAAAGCACCCGTGAACTCCTATGGCATGAGCAAGCTGATGACGGAGCAGGCGATTGCGGATTTTCGCCTGGCCCACGGACTGCAGGCCTGCGCGCTCCGCTACTTCAATGCCTCGGGTTGCGACCCGGACGGGGAGACGGGCGAGGTACACGACCCGGAAACCCACTTGATTCCCTGTATTTTTAACGCTCTGGTCGAGAATCGCGCGGTCCAGCTCTATGGCACCGACTATCCGACCCCGGACGGCACCTGCATTCGCGACTATGTGCATGTCCTGGACCTGGCCTCGGCCCATCGTCTTGCCCTGGAGAAGCTGGCCGCGGGTGCCGAACTGCGACCGGCTTACAACCTGGGCACCGGCCGCGGCCACAGCGTCCGCGAAGTGATTGCGGTGGTCGAGAAGGTGACCGGACGCAAAGTTCAGGTGGAAATCTGCCCGCGTCGACCGGGGGACCCTCCGGCCCTGGTGGCGAGCGCCGATCGTGCTCAGCAAGAGCTGGGGTGGCGTCCGCAATGGACGGATCTGGAGCAGACTGTCGCTTCCGCCTGGCGCTGGCATTGCCAGCATTTCTGTCAAACCCCATGAATCTACCAGAGCCTTATGAGCAGAAGATAACGGAAGAAATACGAAACCTTCTCTAGTCGTCCGTGGTTTTATGGCTTACACTTAAACTGTTAGAGAAGGGGCGCCAATGAATGCAAGACTAGGTATCCTTCAGAAATTTCAGGCCTGGATGATGGCGTTGGGCAGCAAGCCGACCGAACCACCACCCGTGCCCACCCAGCCTCAAGAGCAGCCTCTGTTCAAGCTCTCTCGTCTGATGGTGGCGATTGCCTGTCCGCCGGGACGTCGCGGCGGCGGTTTGCAGGTGATGGTGGACGCTCTCAACGAGGAGCAGATCACCTGTAAGTCGCGCGAACTGCTGAAAGAGGGCGAAAAGTTGGAGCTGGCCATGTTGATGCAGGGCGTCGGGCACGTACGCATTCCCGTGCGGGTCGAGTGGGTACTTCTCTCCAGCTTCGGTCACTCGGCCGGACTTCAAATCGAACATGACGATCAGACCCGTGAGATCATGACCACCTATGTGAACCTTTTACAGAACAATTCGCGCGGTTAAGGTTGACACGGTGGTGAATTTAATGATAACCATAACGGACATTTATTGACAGGACCCTTATCGAGTTATGAATTTGCGTGGACCTAAAGCCAAGATCTCCCGCCGCCTGGGGATCGCAGTCACCCAGAAAGTGCAGAAAGTCTTGGACCGACGCGCCTACCCCCCGGGACAGCACGGACCCACCACGCGCAACCCTGAACCCAAGTCGGTTTACGGTAAGCAGCTCCGCGAGAAGCAGCGCCTGCGTGCTCAGTACAACGTTTCCGAGAAACAGCTGCGCACCTACTATGCGAAAGCGGTACGCAGCACCTCGCCCACCGGCGAGGCCCTGGTTTCGACCCTCGAGTCTCGCCTGGACGCGGTCATCTACCGCTCCGGCTTCGCTCGCTCGATCTTCGCTGCTCGCCAGTATGCCGCTCACGGCCACTTCGAAGTTAACGGACGTCGCGTGACGATTCCTTCAATGCTTCTCCGCGCCGGTGATGTGGTTCAGCTGCGCCAGCCCAGCCGCGAATGCGCAACCTTCCAGGACCCCCGCCTCGAGCAGCAGACCGTGCCTGAGCACCTGCTGGTTGACCGCGCTGAGTTCAAGACCACCGTGCAGCGCAAGGCCTCGGCTACCGAAGCCCCCATCGTCTGCAACATCAGTATGGTCGTCGAGTTCTACAGCCGCTAATCCAGGCGGTCCAAGAAAAAGCCCTGTGGCCGGCCTGGTCACAGGGCTTTTTTTATGGCTGAAGTTCCGGAGAGTTCGGATTTACAGAGGGCCGCCGCCGTCGCCGCTGAGAGAGCCCCCCGGTCCGCCGCTGCGGTTGCGACGCAGCCAGAAGACCTCGCGGCCCTTGCCTTCGGGGCCCACTTCGAAACGGAATTCGTCGCCCTGCCAATGGACGGCAGCCTTGCGAGCTTCTTCTTCGAAGACGAAGTCGGGCTCGGCCACCAGACTCAGACTGCCCAGCGAGCTGCGCAGCCGGCAGTGGGGCTCGCCTTTGCCGTTGCAGATGAGGTACGTCCCAGAGAGGGCGGACAGAGTGAATTCCTCCTCGATACCCGGTCCCTCGAGGCGCAACGGTATTTTCCAGAGCAGCACCGCTCCCGCCGCGGCCACCGCCAACACCGCTCCGGCCGCAATCAGAATGCCAAAGACAATGGCCGAACTCGGGTCCGCCTTGACGCGAACGACCAGCCTTCTTTGAAAGAGGATGTCGCGCTCGGCTCCATTGTTTTGATTCAAATCTTGCTGCTGCAACATGTATTGCTCGACCTCGTCCAGTCGAGGTACGGCCTTCAGGCGCGCCTGCATTTCCGGGGGCACTTCGTGGGTCAGGTTGCCCTGGTCGACATGGAGCACCGCCTTCATTTTGACATTGCCCTGCACTTCCGGGAGGTACGACTGGAACAGATGCGACAACATCTGACTGGTACGCCTCTGGAGCAAGATGGGTTGTCCGTTGGGGCCGGCTACGTGCAGGCTGAAGAGCGTCATGGAATCCTGTTCAGGCGCTACTTCCAGCGTCTTGGGGGTGACCTGCCAGGTGAGCTTGTTCTTGCTGCCCCCTTCATAAACGGGAGGGACGTTCAGTTCCACATCGGCGTCCTCCAGAGAGGCTCCCTGAACTCTCCAGCCTTTCAGTCGCGAACGGATCTTGAAGCGCAGGTTGCCCTGAAACTTGTCGCCCTCGTTGAAGTAGAGGACGGTCTGGCCGCCTTCTTGCTCGATGCGATGTTTACCGGGAGAGTCCAGCACCAACTCCTTGGAGAAGTCCAGAGTGGTGGTATCGGTCTCATTGTAGAGAGGGCGAAAAAGCATACCGCCAAAGCGGGTGCGCTTCTCGACTTCTTTGGCCAGATCGGCGGCTTCGGCGGTGTCCATGACGCGAGGGGGAATCAAGAGATACATCACCAGGCAATCGTTCGGCCGCTTTTGCGGGTCGGCCAGCGGAAACAGGTAGACGTAGTTGAAGTCGGGGCTGTCGCGCAAGCGCTGATAGAAAGCCTTGTCGGACTGGTTGGTGCTGAAGTTGTTTTCGTTATCGGTGATCAGCCAGATAATGCCGGGGTGCGGGCTGGCCTGCAGCATCAACTGGGCCAGATCGAGCGCCCGTGACATGTCGGTGGCTCCGCCACCGGGTACGGCCATGTCCTCGAAGCGGTTGGCGAAGTCCGGCAAAGGTGCCGGACCCAGTGCGACCCGGTTCTCTTTTTCGTCGGTGGCTACGTCGGAGAAGGGGCGCAGCGTGAAATGGCTGCCTTCGGAGAAGAACTTGCCCCCGGGCTGGAGCAGCGACTTGAGCATTTCCGGGAGTTCAGGTGACCAGGCCTGATGATCGGCATAACCACGGCTGCGCATACTGCCCGAGACATCGACCAGAACCACGTGGTCCAGAGTCGGGGGAGCCGCCCAGGCCGCATGGCTGCAAAGGGTTGCCAGCAGACAGATCCAGCGTTTCACCTTAGGGGCGTTCTCCACCCAGTTCACGAACCCGCTCCAGCAGCTCATTTACCTGTTCATTCAGTTCCATGTTGGCTTCTTCCAGCTCCTGGGAGTAGCGCTTGGACTCCTCGATCTGAGTCTGAAAGGACGATTCTTTCTGGCGCTCGGCCTTCAAGGCCGAAACCGCCTGGGCCAATTTGGCCCGGTAATCTTCCATCTTGCGGATGGCTTCCTGAGCGCCGCCCGGACGAGCACTGCGCATCAGTTCCTGTTTTTCCCGCTCGAGACGGCTGATCTGCTCGCGCGTCTTCTCGCGTTCCTGGTTAATAAAGCTTTCCAGGTCGGTCATCTGCTGCTCGGCTTCACCCAGGATGCTGGAGGAGAGTTCCAACTGCTCCTGGAGTTCCTGGTTCTGAGATTCCTGAGATTTGAGCTGGTTCTCTTGTTCGCTCACCTTCTGGCGCAGGTTCTCGACTTCCAGCTGAGACTGCATTTTCTGGAGGTCCAGTTGTTGGCGTAGCGACTCGCGTTCCAGCTGAGCCTGTTGCAGTTCGCTCTCCTGCAATTGAGAGCGCAAGGCCTGCTGCCGGTTGTGTTCCCGAAGTTTTTCGGACTGCTCGCTTTCGCTGTGGAGGCCGCTTTCCAGGCCTTCCAGTTCGTCCTGCACTTTGCGCAGCTCGCGCTCTAGATTGGAAATTTTCTGCCGCTGCTGCTCGGACTGTTTTTCCAGAGCTTCTTTCTGGCGGATTTCCGCTTCCAGCTCCTCCATCATGGCCTGAGCATCGAGTTTCGACTTGTGAGCGGTTTTGAGCTTTTCGGCTTGCTGTTCCTTCAGCTTGGCGGCCAGAACAGAAACGGCATGCTCCAGCTTGGCCACCCGCTCGTTCCGCGTCTCCAGTTCCTGGGACTGATTTTGATGCTGTTCTCTCAGCTCGCCGAGGCGCTGGTCCAGCGCCTCGTTCTCCAGTTCCAGACGAGCTTTGTGGGCTCTCAACTCGGCTTCGCTGGCTTCCAAGAGCTCGAATTCGCCGGCCAGCTCTTCCAATTCGACGGTGCGTTCGCTTAATTCGCCCTGGCGCTGCCCCAGTTGTTGCCGCAGATTCTCCAGTTCGCGAGCCAACGCCTCAGCCGCGGAGGCCTGGCGTTGATTCTCGCTCTCCAGCTGCTGCAACCAGGCCTCTTGCTGGGCCCCCGCCTCTCCGGCCAGCAGTCCCTGGCGTTCCAGCAGCAAGGTGTGTTGCTCCGCCAGGGCCGCCTGGCTTTCCACCGCGGCCAGCTTCTCTTGCAGTTGGAGCCGCTCGTCCTGCACTTCCTCGAGGTCGTGAAGCAGGTGCTGCAGCTCGGCCTGGGTGTCGGAAAGTTGTTCGCCGAGTCTGTGGACGTCGGCTTCTCGAGTCTGCAGATTCTGGTCCGCCTGCAGGCGGCCGGCCTGCTGGCGCTTGTAGGCTTCTTTGAGTTCGTTGTATTTGCTGTGGACCAGCTTCAGCTTGGAAGCCGTCGTATTCAGCTCGCTCTCGGAACGGGCCAGGCGGGAACGTAGGTCTTCCCCCAGTTCCAGCTGAGTTTGATGTTGCTGGCCCAGGTCCTGATGAGCCTTCTCGAGAGTCTCATGCTGCTGGCCCAGATGCTGGTGGGCCTTCTCGAGGCTCTGATGCTGCTGGCGCAGAGTGCTCAGGCTCTCTTCGTGTTCCCCGGCCTGGCGCTGCGAGTTGAGCAGGGCGGTCTCGACCTGCTTGCTGTGGGCCCGCGACTGGTCGAGGTCCTCGTGCAGAGTGCTGACTTCTTCAAAAAGGCTCTCGCGCTCGTCCTGGAGCAAGCCGACTTCTTCTTGCAGCTTGTCGACGTGAGCCAGTTTCTCGCTCAGCAGCCGCTCCAGCTCGTTGCGGCTCTGCTGATGAGCCTCGAGTCGGGCCTCGAAATCCAAGGTCTGGCGTGCCAGGCTCTGCAGTTCACCGAGCAGATCCTGACTGCGCAGTTCGCTTTCCAGGTGGCGCAGTTGAGCCTGGTCCAGATGCTCTTCCAACTGCTGGAAGGCCGGCTCGTGGCCTTGCAGACGCTGCTGCAAATCGCTCAAGTCCTGGCTGAGCGCCTGTTTTTCCTGGGTCAGC
Source organism: Vulcanimicrobiota bacterium (assembly GCA_017307785.1). Taxonomy (GTDB): domain Bacteria; phylum Vulcanimicrobiota; class Xenobia; order Xenobiales; family JADMJV01; genus JADMJV01. Next base: position 99,522 of record JAFKGI010000023.1, read on the forward strand.
CGTTGCAGGCCCTCCCGATGGATTCCCAGGGCTTCTTTGGCTTTGACGAGCTTCTCTTGCTGCTGGCCGATGACTCGCTGGAACTGATCCGTTCGTTTGTCGGAAAGCTGACTCTGGTCTTGCAGCTGCTGCTGCAGTTCGGCCAGCTGGCGCTGCATGCCCAGCTGAGCCTTCTGCTCCTGGCTGAAGCGCCCCTCGAGTTCTTCTAGGCGCGAGACGTTGCTGGCCAGCTCCTCTTCCAGCGTATGGACGTAATCCTGAGCCTGTTGGCGTCCCGACTGCTCTCGGTCGAGCTGCCCGCGCAGCTGGGCCAGCTGGGTCTGGTAGTTTTCCAGCTGGCGTTGCTGGCGATCGAGTTGTTCCTCCAGCTGGGCGGTCTGCTGGCCCAGTTGTTGAAGGTCACGGGCCAGGCCGTTCTCGCGCTGGTGTGAGTGTAGAAAGCGCTCTTCGGTGGCCGCCAGGTCGCGCTCCAGTTTGGCCAGGGCTTCGACCAGCCAGGGCTGAGCCTGCGCGCGCGCCTCCAGCAGCTGCAGCCTGGCGACTTCCAGCTGATGAGTCTGGGCTTCGGTGAGCGCCTGCTGGGCCAGCAACTGGCTTTCCAGTTGACGGCGCACCGCTTGCTGCTTTTCTTCCTGATGGAGTCTTTGCTCTAGCTCGGCGGCGTAGCGGCCGATTTCGACCAGCTCGTGCTGGCGGTCGACCTCCCCGCGATGGGCCACGTGGACGGCTTGCTCGAGCCCCCAGCTGGCCTGCTGGCTCCACTCCACCACCAGCTGCAGGCTGGAGCGTTCGGTTTCCAGCTGGTCGATGTGCAGCTGGGCTTCATACAGCTGAGAGCGCAGCTTTTCCAGATCGCTCTGACTGCGCTGGGACTGGTGCTCGAAATGCAGTCGCGCCTCGTCGAGCTGGGAGCGCAGCCGCTCGAGGTCGCTGTGGTCGCGTTCAGACTGGTCCCGGAAGCGGAGCTGCGTGTCCTCAAGCTCGGAGCGTACTCGTTGCAGGTCGCCCTGATCCAGCTGGGATTGCTGCTCGAAACGCAATTGGGCGTTGTAGAACTGGGCTCGAACCTGTTCGAGGTCGCGCTCGGACTGGCGCTCGAAGCGCTCCAGCTGGCGCTCCAGCTCCATGCCCGCCTGTTGACTGAAGGCGCCCTGCTGAACCAGAGCCAGGCGTCGTTCCTGTTCCAGGGCCAGCTCGGCGCGGGTGTCTTCCAGTTCGCGCAGCGAGGTCTGCAGGCGGCTCTGCAAGTCGTTCGCAGCGACCTGCCCTGCCTGCTCCACCTGAGCCAGTTGCTGGGAAAGCTGGAGACGCTGCTGCTCCGCCAAATCCAGCGCCAGCTCCAGGCGCGAGAGTGCTTCCCAAGAGACGTCCTGGACCTTTTGCTGCTGGTGGGTCAGCTGCGTGAGCTGGTTTTGAACCTCCAGCTGCTGGGTGAGCCGCTCTTCCAGCAATCCCACCGCCTGCTGGCTCCAGTGATTGCGCTGGCTCTGTTCCTGCAGAATCTCGTCCCAGCGTTGCTGCCAGGCCTGCAGCTTATTCTCGGCCTGACGCAGTCCGCCCACCAGGCGGACGCGCTCGGCATCATTGCCGCCCAGCCAGAGTTCCAGGGCTTCGACGGCGCTCTGCATCCAGGACTGGAGCTGGGCGGACTCGTTTCTCTCGCTTTGCAGTTCACTGAGGAGCTCGGCTCGCTCTTGCTGCCAGCGGTTCTCGGACTCGTGAGCCTGATGCTGGGAGTTGCGCAATTCGCTCTGGAGTTTGTCCAGGTCGCGCTGCAGATTGCTCAGCAGGTTGCGATGTTCTACACGCTCCTGCTCGAGAATCTCGAGTCCTCCGGCAGCTTCTACGTGTTGGCTGCGTAAATCTTCGATCTCCTGTTGGCGAAGCTGGAGTAGCGACTCGTACTCGTGAACCAGCTCCTGATTCTCCAGCAGAGCTCTTTCCAGTTCTTCCAGTTCAGCCCGCTGCGGGCGGTCTCGAAGTTCACTCTGCAGGTTGCCCAGACGAGATTCCAGGTGAAAGCCGCGCTGTTCGACTTCTTCCAACTGCTGGCGCAGCAGGCTGACCTGATCACCGTCTTCCGTCGCCGAACTCAGTTGTTGGCGAAGCTGAGCCAGTTGGGCTTCGTAGTGGTCGGACTGCTCCCGAGCCTGCTGGCTATTGAGCTCCAGTTCGCTCTGCAGAGCTTCCAGGCGGCTGGTCTGTTGGAGAAAATCCTGACGGAGCTTTTCGTCGCCTCGGGAGGTCTTCTCCAGGCGCAATTGCAGCACTTTGGCTTGCTTGGAGCGCTGTACGGCCAGTTGCTGAAGTTGCAGGGCCGTTTTCTTGTACTTCAGAGCCAGGGCTTGCGTTTGCGCTAAACGGGTCTTGAGTTGCGCGAGAATGAGCCTGGCATCTCCACTCGTCCCCGCTTTGCGCGTGGTGACGGTCTCGGCCGGGTCGCTCAAGACTTACTCTTTCTGCGCCGGGGCGGCTCCGACTCTCCCTCTAGTTCGCGTATGCGTTGCTCCAGTTGATTGACTTGCTCCAGGGCGTCCGCAAGTTCTCGCTGCAGGATGGAGGCCTTGGCTTCGGAGCGGGCCCGCTTGGTTTCCAGCGGTTCCATCTGGTTGTGAGCTTCCAGCAGACGGGCGCGCGTTTCTACCAGATCCTTTTCGGTCTGGGTCGCTTTTTTCTCCAGGCGAGTCAGCTTCTTCTGGAACTCCGGCGAAGACTCGTCGGTCTCGGCCTGCTTTTCCTTGAGCCGGGCCCGCGTGTCCTGAAGATCGGTCTGATGCTGCTTGAGTTCCAAATTGAGCGAATCGATTCGCTCTTTGTGCTCATCGAGATCGTCGCGCAGATGCTGATTGATCTCGTCTTTGATTTCCAGCTGCTCGGTCAGGTCATCCTGTTTGCTGCGCGCGTACTGAAGGTCGCGTTCCACCCTATCTTTTTGCTCGCCCAAGGTTTTGAGCTCGTCTTGCAGGCTGTCGACCGTTTCTTTGAGCTGGGCCGTGCCCAGCAGTTCTTCCGCGCTTCGTCCGTTGGACTTCTGGGTGAGCGCTTCGAAGCGCACTTCTTGAGCTTCCAGTTGCTCGAGCAGCAGCGCGTGCTCCTCGTCTCGCTCGCGTAGCATCTCCTGAAACTGGGCGACCTGCTCGCGCAATTCATCCAGCACCGCGTTGTCGGTGGAATGCAGTCGCAGTTGATCGTAGTCGCTACGATGCTGCTTGAGGTCTTTTTGCAGGCCTTCGATTTGCTCTTGCAGGCTGGTGACCAGCTTGCTGTCCGACTCCGCGTCCTCTTTGAGAAGGCGCAGTTCTTCCAGCTCCAGCTGTTGCTCGCTCTGGGAATCGGTTTGATCTTGGGAGGCCTGCTTTTGCTTTTCCAGCTCTTCCAGCAGTTGCTCGATGCGCTGGTCGCGGGCGTGCAGGTCGATTTCTAACTCCACCAGCAGAGCGTTGCTGGTATCCAGGTCGGCCTGGACGCGAGCCAGTTCCCCTTGCTGCTGTTCCGCTCCGCCCGCCTTGGCGCGGGCCTGCTCCAACTCTTTTTCCAGGTTCCTGCGGGTCAGGGTCGATTGCTGCAGGTCGGCTTCCAGCTCGAGCAGACGGGTTTGCAGGTTGTCAAAGTCGATGACGGCCTGCTCGTCTTCCTCTTGAAGAGCTTCGTGCTCGTACTTCAGCTCCTCGATCTTGGCCAGCAATTGCTCCTCGGAGAGCTGGAGGTGCTCATACTGTTGCTGAAGCTGTAAATATTGACTGTCGCGCTTCTCGCCCTCGCGCTTGAGCAGGGCGATTTCTTCCAGGCTCTGATGGAGTTGCTCGGCCACCTGGAGAGATTCGTCTTGTTGAGCGGCGGCCGCCTGGACCGCTTCGCGAGAGGAAAGTTCTAAAGAACGCAGCCGCTCGTCGCGGTCGTTGAGCTCCTCATGGAGGAAATCCAGGTCGCTTTTGGTCTGCTCCAGGCGGGCCCGCAGCCCCTCGATTTCCCGCTGATCCGGCTCCTGTTGAGCCACGGCGCGACCCAGTTGCGTTTGCAACTCGCCCAGGTCGGTCTGCAGCGCGTCGCGCTCCACCACCAGCTGATCGGCTTCCATCTGGGCGGCATCCAGCTCGGCTCGAACTCCGTCACGGTCGGCCACCACCAGATAGTACTGAGTCTGGAGATTTTCCAGTTCGGTGCGCAGACGGCGCAAGCTGGCTTCGGCCACGTCGCTCTGGCTGCGAGCTTCGGAGAGCAGCCGGTCTTGCTCGGCGACTCGGGCGCGTAGACCCTCGTCTGCCTCGCCGCCCTGGGCCAACTGGGCCTTGAGTTTTTCGTTCTGAAGTCGGGTCTTTTTGACCAGCAGGGTCAACTGGGCGGCGTGGGCCTTGTATTTGAGCGCGACCTTATTGGCCAGCAGCACTCGCTTTTTCAGTTCCAGGAGGACCGCGTTGCCCTTGGGCGCCGCCGGGGCCTCGCCGGCCGCCTTTTGCTGAGCTCGGGCGGCCTGGAGGGCCTTGAGTCGTTGCGCGTCGGCAGCAGAAACAGGACTGCCCGCGGGGCGGTCAGCCCTGACCTCTTTCTTGCCAGTTCCCTCAGACACTCGTCTTGATCAAACTTCCTTCGCCCCGGGCCGACAGGCCGGGGACAGATCAAACCATGTTCGTATGAGTGTTTGGGTGTCCTGCGGTCCGACAGGAAATGTTATGCCGGAGCCTGGAGAAAGCGAACGTTGACGAAATTGACACGGTTGCCGTTCAAGACACCCTCGAGACATTTTTCCATCCAGAAGTAGTATTTCATGTCGAGCACGTGGCCATTGTTGCCAGGCTCCACGATGAGCGTTTTTAGGGGGTGGGCCGGTTTCCTTCGATCCAGCGTGACTTCCAGCACATGATCGGTAAAATGAGCCTGATTCTGGGCCCGTTCTACTTCCAGGTAATACTGGCGGCCCCGGAAGCGCCCCCAGAGACGGTCCTTGTCCTCGGACCGTTCCGCATAGAAACCGTCTCGGTCGGCGTGATGCTGGAAGGTCTCCATGGTGCCGAAGAATTTCGGCTTCTGGGCAAAAGGCCCGCCTTCTTCCGGGCAATAGGTGTCGCAGTTACCGCATTCATTGCAGAAATCGGCGTAAACCGCCCACTGCTCGCTCTTTTTGACCCGGATCGAGAACGACTCCTCGGGCAGCACTTGCTTGCCCACGATCTTAAAGTTGCGAGCTTCCACCTCCAACGGTTCCACTTCGTAGCTGAAGTTGGCATCGTTGGGACAAACCGGCACGCACTTCCCGCATGCGATGCAGTCGAGCAAATAGAGCGCCGACCCGATCTTTTTGGGAACGGCCGTGTTCTTGTCGAGGCGGTAGCGCGGATTGGTTCGCGCTTTCTGGGCGTATTCGTGGGTATTCAGGATGCTGGTGTCGGAAACCCAGTCCTGCCACATTTGGCGCGCTTCGCCGGCCTGCTGGGGATTCTCCGCGCAGAACCTTTCCAGGCTGGCCCGGCTGGGCTCGGCCTGCCAGCAACCCTGCGGCCGGGCTTGTTCGGAAAGTCCATAGGCTTTCAGCACCCACTCCTCCACGTTGGCTGCTCCCACCGCCTCCATCTTTTCTTCCAGATGATTCAGATAGGTGACGCTGCGAGCGTATCCGCGAGTTTTGAGCAGATCCGTGCACACCGTGATGGGCGTCAGTCCCAGAGCCATCGCGTCCGGGAAGTTCTCTCGGTCGATGCCGGCGGCGAAGGTAATGGGGAAGCGGTTGCCCACCCGTTTGCGCCATTCTTCCACCAGAGTCATGGCGATGACGTGCAGCGGAGGGCCGCTCATATACATCGTTTCGTCGCTGAAAAACTTCTGCTGATTAACCAGCTCCAGGGTGTTGGAAAATTTGACTCCGACCTGCAGTCCGCGTTCCTTGGCCAGTGGCTCCAGACGCTCCACGATGGCGACCGCTTCGTCGAGGGTCAGCGAGAGATCCCAGGCCTTCGGATTGACCTGCAGATTTTTGTAGCCCATCTGATCGTGGAGCAGCGATTCCAGATAAGGTCGGTCCAGCTGGGTGGGATTGAGCTTGATGATGGTGTTGACGCCCACTTCGGTGAGCAGGTAGCGACAGATGGATTCGATTTCTTCCTTGGGACAGCCGTGAAAGGTGGAGAGGGTAATGCTGTTGACGATCTTGTTGCGGAACGGAATGTCTCGGAAGCGACGATACTCCTCGGGGACCTCCTCTTTGAGGCGCTCGATGGTGGCGCTGGCGTCGATGGTGGCGTCGATAAAGCCGCGCACGGCCGGCGAGCTGATGCCCTTCAAGTCATAGCCGACCGAGAGGTCAAAAATCGTGTCTCCCGCCCTGGCCTTGTCGGCGCCAAAACCCAGCACGTCCTCGTGCAGCAGAATGTCGATGATCATGGACGAGGCCACGTATTCGACCAGCGATTGGGGGATGCGCAGTTCCTGAGACCACTCCACGTTGTAGCCGAGGTTGCCCGCGTAGATACAGGGGCGGGGCAGCTTCAGTTCGTCCATGATCTGGACGGTCTTGAGCTCGACGATGCGGCATCCGCCCAGCCACGAGAGAACGATATTTTGAATTAGCTGGTCTTGAGGGCCGGCAGCGGGACCGAGCGCGGTGGCGGCCGGGCGACCGTGAAACTGCACCGCCAGGTCGCGGCCGGGCGCAGGTTTCCAGAACTTGTTGAGGGGCAGGTCGTAGATCTGCCCTTGCAGCTCCAGTTCCCGGAAGATCCGCTTCAAATGCAGCCCTAGGGAAAGGGGATAGAGTTCCGCCACGTCGGCCTCCCGGTGCTCAATAAACAAAAAGACGTTCGGCGGTCCGAGCGTCTTTAGCAATCGGGGAGAGAGGTTTCCCTCTCTCCCCGTCTCTCCGTTTAGCCGAAGATTTCGTTGACTTTGTTCCAGTTGATGACGTTCCAGAAGGCCGCGATGTAATCCGGGCGGCGGTTCTGGTAGTTCAGGTAGTAGGCGTGTTCCCAGACGTCCAGGCCGAGCAGGGCTTTGTAGCCTTCCATGATGGGGCTGTCCTGATTGGCCGTGGAGTAGACCTGCAGTTTGCCTTCTTTGTTCACGACCAGCCAGGCCCAGCCGGAGCCGAAGCGCGTGGTGGCGGCGGCGGCGAACTGGTTCTTGAACGTCTCGAAGTCGCCGAAGGCAGCCTTGATGGCGTCGCCGATCTTGCCGGTGGGAGCGCCGCCGGCGCCGGGTCCGATGATTTCCCAGAAGAAGGTGTGGTTCCAGTGTCCGCCGCCGTTGTTGCGCACAGCCGTGCGGATGCTCTCGGGAACTTTGGCCAGATTGTTGGCCAGAAGATCTTCCAGCGAGGTGCCGGCCAGGTCGGCCTGGCCTTCCAGGGCCTTGTTCAGATTGGTGACATAAGCCTGATGATGCTTGTCGTGGTGGATTTCCATCGTCTTCGCGTCGATGTGGGGTTCCAGGGCCTTAAAATCATAGCCGAGAGCCGGCAGAGTGAAAGGTGCGGTTTGCGTTGCCATTTTAGGTACGTTCCTCCAAGTGAAGAGCTGTATAGGATTTCCCGTTCGCCCCCCCGCCACAATTCCCCCTGCCTGTCCGCTTGTTCGAACGATCCGGACAAAGACGACCGCGGCGGTCGTGGGCGCATTGCCGCGCCGCACCCGTTCTGCGCCTGCTCCGTCCAGAAGGGGAAGAAGGGAACCGGGGGGAGGAGGAGAGAGCCCAGCAACAGTCGCTCGCTTTCAGTGCCTCGGCTCGGGGGGGCGGGCGGGGCCGCGTCCCCGCACGACGGGGAAAACGCCCAAAATTCACCAATTTCCCCGCCCACCGGGGCCGCGTCCCCGAGCCACGGGGAAAACGCCCAAAATCAGCCGATTTCCCCGCCTACCGGGGCCGTCTCCCCACCCCACCGCGCATCACCCGGCCTGCGTCTGCCTCGGCCAGGCCTTCGCGCACGTTGATTTTGAGGTGGAGTCCCACTCAGGATCGACTCAACTCCAAAAACAGCGGCCTTACCGCGCAAGCCGTCTCCCCGGTCGCCATCTCCCCCCGGTCCCCGTTCCGGGACCAGCAAGCGCAGCACGGACGGGGACAGCGAAGGCTCTCTCCTGCTTTCCCATCTTTCCTTTCGGGATGAGTGACTCGGCTCGGGGGGGGCCGCACCGTTCTGCGCCTGCTCCGTCCAGAAGGGGAAGAAGGGAACCGGGGGGAGGAGGAGAGAGCCCAGCAACAGTCGCTCGCTTTCAGTGCCTCGGCCAGGCCTTCGCGCACGTTGATTTTTGAGGTGGAGTCCCACTCAGGATCGACTCAACTCCAAAATCAACGGCCTTACCTCGCAAGCCGTCTCCCCGGTCGCCATCTCCCCCTGGTCCCCGTTCCGGGACCAGCAAGCGCAGCACGGACGGGGAAAGCAAAGGCTCTCTCCTGCTTTCCCGGCTTCCCACCTTTCCTTTCGGGATGAGTGCCTCGGCTCGGGGCCTTTTAGTTCTGGATGCGGGTGGTGAGTGTAAAAACCGAGCCCTTGTTCAGTTCGCTGCGCACCTGAATGTCGCCGCCCAGCAACTGCGCGAAGCGTCGGGCCAGCGTCAGTCCCAGGCCCGTTCCGCCGAACTTGCGGGTCGTACTGGCGTCGGCTTGCGTAAACGGGATGAAGATCATGTTCATCTGTTCCACGCTCATGCCGATACCGGTGTCGTGCACCTCGACCTGCAGCAGGTTGCCCTTGACCTGGGCGATCATTTTGAGTTCTCCCTGTTGGGTGAACTTGGCGGCGTTGCCCAACAAGTTGATCAGGCACTGCTTCAGCTTCAGCACGTCGGTGCTCAAGGTGACCGGTTGCTCCGGTTTTTCGATGATCAGTCGGTTCTCTTGCTTCTGGACCAGCGGGCGCACGGTGTCTTCCACTTCGCGGAGCAAGCTGTCCAGAGGAGCCTCGCTGACCTCCAGTTCCATTTTGCCGGCCTCGACCTTGGAAAGATCGAGCAGTCCGTTGATGAGTTTGAGTAGGTGAGTGCCGGACTCACGAATCCGGGCCAGATCGCGTTGTTGGTGGTCGGCCAGCACGTCTTCTTCCTCCAGCAACATATCGGAATAACCGATGATGGCGTTGAGCGGGGTGCGGAATTCGTGGCTCATGTTGGCCAGAAAGCTGGACTTGGCCTGGCTGGCGGCCAGGGCCTGGTCGCGCGCGAAAGCCAGTTCTCGATTGTTGCGTTGCAGACGACGAATAATCTGCGACTCGAACTTCTCGTAGAGAAACGTGAGGATCAGCAGGGCGCAGAGGAACCCCAGGATCGACAGAAAGCTCAGCATGTGGACTTGGTCCACGTTGAGGCGAGGGTGATCCAGGCCGTGGACATGGAGCCAGCCCAGGCCGGCCATTTGCGTCACCACCAGAACCGCCCAGAAAACGGCCCAACGTGCCTGCGTGACCAGCGCCGCCATGGCCGGCAGAAAGGCGTACCAGATGAGGAGTGGTCCCGACCAGCCGCCGATGGCGTAGTTGACGGCTCCCGTCAGGCAGAAAAAGGTGAGCACCAGGAAGTGCCCGGCAATATCCAGGTTGGTGTAATTCAGGACCACCGGAATGGCGCCGTAGATGAGCGCCCCGAGCAGGCAGGGCACGGCTCCGCTCAAAAAGGGCAGGGGGCCGCAAAAGATCAGGGCCAGCAGCAGCGCGCCCACCAGTCCGAGCAAGGAAAGGCTTACAATGAAGCGAGCGCGCCGATAATTGTTCGGGTCACCTTTGCGGTAGCGGCGGGGGGTAAATCGACCGAACCACTTGGAGAGCCTCATCTCAGGCTTTGGGAGCGCCTCGGTATTCCTGTAAGAGCAGTTCCGCTTCGTCAGCCGTCAGGGGCTTGGAGAAGAGATAGCCCTGTCCGAACCGGCAGTCCAGTTCCTTGAGGCTGGCCAGCTGGCTGTCGGTCTCGATGCCTTCGGCTACGGTCTGGAAGTCCATGTTCTGGGCCAGAGCCACAATGGTCTTGATGATGGCCGCATTTTCGGTCGCCTGCTCCATGCGGCTGACAAAAGAGCGGTCGATCTTCAGGGTGTCGACGGGGAAGCGGTGCAGGTAGCTCAGCGAAGAGTAACCGGTTCCGAAATCGTCGAGACCCAGCTTGATCTTGTGGGACTTGAGGCTGGCGATAATGTCGGCGGCCTTGTCCGTGTTGTCCATCAACGCGCTCTCGGTGATTTCCAGCTTCAGGCAATCCGGACTGAGCTTGCTGTATTCCAGATTGTTGAGGATGCGCTCGATCAGATCGGGCTGAGCAAACTGCTTGGCCGACAGGTTGACGCTGATGGTCAACGGGCCGTAGCGCTTCTCCCACTCGACCGTCTGGCGACAAGCTTCCCGCATGACCCAGTGGTCGATGTTGATGATCAGTCCGGTTTCCTCCGCCAGCGAGATGAACTCGTCGGGATTGACCAGTCCTCGCTTGGGGTGAATCCAGCGGATCAGAGCTTCAAAGCCGGAAAGCTGCTTGTCTTCCAGAGCCACGATGGCCTGGTAGCGAACCTGGAACTCGTCGCGTTCCAGTGCTCTGCGCAAGTCGGTCTCGGTCTGCAGACGCTGCGAAGAGCGGGTGTGCATGGCCCGGTCGAACATCTCGTGGCGGGCTTTGCCCAGAGCTTTGGCGCGATTCATGGCGGTATCCGCGTCGCGCACCACGTCTTCGGGATGATCGTAGCCGGTGGTGGAGAGGGCAATGCCCATGCTCAAGGTGCAGAAGACTTCCTGGCCCTGAATATGGAAAGGCTTCTTGAGCGCTTCCTGCATGCGTTCGGCCACGCGAACGGCATCGGCATTGTCCTTCATTTCGTCGAGCAAAACGATGAACTCGTCTCCGCCAAAGCGGGCGATGGTGTCACCGGTGCGCACGCAGGTCTTCAAGCGGCGGCTCAACTGGATGAGCAAGCGGTCGCCCAGGTTGTGACCCAGGCCTTCGTTGACGATTTTAAAGCGGTCCAGGTCGAGCAGCAGGACGCCGAAGAGGTCGCTTTTTTGGCGCTTGAAGCGTTGCAGAGCGTGCTCCAGGCGGTCCATGAAGAGAATGCGATTGGGCAAGCCCGTCAGTGGATCGTAAACTTTGCGGGCGGTGATATCGGTCTGAGAGCCGGCCATTCGATAGGGGGCTCCACCGGTGTCGCGCACGGCCATGCCGCGAGACAAAACCCAGCGATAGGAACCGTCGGCGTGCATCATGCGATGCTCGTTTTCGAAGGTGGTGGTGCGCTGGTTCAGGTGATCGTCGAGGTCGCTCTTGAGACGTTCCACGTCGTCCGGATGCACGCGATTGAACCACTCGCCGGTTTCGGTGCTGACTTCTTCCGTCTCCAGGCCGACCATGGCTTTCCAGCGAGGGCTCAGATAAATACGGTTGGAGCGCAGATCCCAGTCCCACAGTCCGTCGTTGGCGCCGGCGACTGCCAGAGCGTAGCGCTCTTCGCTTTCGCGCAGGGCCGCTCGGGCGCGACGATGGGAAAGGTGGGTACGAATGCGGGCCAGCACCACCGGGAAGTCCACTGGTTTGGTGATGTAATCGTTGGCTCCGATGTTGAGAGCCTCGACGATGCCCTGGCTGTCGTCCTTGGCCGAAACCATCACGACCGGGAGCTCCAGATTTTCCTGCAGGCGAATGCGACGAAGCACTTCCAGGCCGTCGATGCCGGGCAGCATAATGTCGAGCAAAACGAGGTCAAAAGGTTGGGACTCGATCAGCCGTAGGGCTTCCAGTCCGTCCTTGGCTCCGGCAACCCAGAAGCCTCGACGTTCGAGCCGGCGTTGCAGGAGATCACGGTTGATCTCTTCGTCGTCCACGACCAGGAGTCGACAACCTGTTAGATCGACTTCCTTACCTTTGGTGTCTTCCCTCACGCGCGCATGCTCATCTTTGACCACATCTCCTGGCGGTTCGCAACCGACCTAAGCTTCGCCTGCTTTCGCCTGGTCTTCTTTGTGGAAGTGCTCGTTCATTTCGCTGAGAATGCGTTGGGCCTGGGTGCTTTGCAGGGCTCCACGAGAATAAGACTCCACCGCGTGGCGGATCATCGTGACCAGCGGAGACTGGTTCTCGCCCCAGGCGAAATAGAAGGCGGCGTAGCCGTCCAGCTCTTCGAAGAGCCGCTGGGTGGTGGTTCTGAGTTCCTCAGCAAGCGCGAGCATCTCGTCGGATTTTTTCTGCTCCGCGGCCTGTCCGATGGACACCAGGCAGGCGGCGTACTCGTCAAATCCCTTTTTCACGGCCGCCAGTCGAGTCTTTGCCTGTTCCAGGAACGACTCGCCACGGACCTCGGCTTTGCTTTCAAACTCCTGGCGATTCTGCTGTTGCCCCTGCAGGCGCGCTGCGCAAAGCTCGGAAAGCTTGCTCCAGTCACCCTCTCCTTGAGAAAGCGATTGCATGAGTTCCAGGATCTGATTGGTCTGTAGTGAGGGAGTAGCCACCCCTTCCAATTATCGGGGAGGTGGGGAAGTCCTCCCTCAGCGAGCTCTAAGGGGGAGGGGACCCGAGGGGTTTAGAGAAATTTTTCAGCCTACCGGGGTAACCTCGGGGTGGAGGATATCGATGGAAATCAAAAAAATGGGCGCCCCCACGGCTCAAGCCCCGAAAACACTGGGCGCCGCTCAGCCGCAGTCCGATGCCGCTCCCACCGATCAGGTGTCAGTCGGTCAGTCCTCTCCTCAGGATCAGGCGATGGCCGTTATGCAACAGATGGCGCAGGCCCGAATCGAACTCGGACACGAGCTGGTCACCAAAGTCCTGGGCCCCGCCCCCCAAGAGTTCCTGGAAGTCAGCCAGGCCACCCTGCCGCATCGCCAAGAAGTGGCTCACTATCTGGCTTCCGCCGCGGAGGGTAGCGAGACTCCCAGTGAACAGGGAGTGGTCAACTCCGCCTTCTACGTGCTGGCCACGGAAACCAAAACGCTGGCTCAGGCCGCCGTCAACGCCGAGAATCGCGCGGACTATCAGACCAAGCAGGGCGGCACTCCCGACCGCGACGCCCTTTTCAGTCAGGAACTTGGCTACATGATTGAGGCCAACATTTATCAAGGACAGATCGCGCCCGACCAGCTGCAACAGATTTTGACCGGTCCGGAGCCCGAGGGCGAAAAGAAATTGAGCGCAGGAGCCTTTGTTGAGGCCGTCCGCAGGTTTGTTCCCGCGGAAGTGGCCGAACAGGTCACTCAGGTGGCTGGACAAAACCCGCTGATCCTGGCGTTCGCGGACAAACCGGACCTGCAGAAGCGCTTCACGGGTGCACTGCATCAGAATTTTGAAGCAGCCAATACCGTCAACAACGGCTGCCTGCAATATTTCAACGTGCTCAACGCCATCATTCAGCAAGACTTGCAGGCCCAACAAGTGCTGGTTCAGGCGCAACAACAAGCCTAGTGCCGCCACAACGCTGGCTCAGGCCGCTGCTGGTTTTGCTAGCAGCGGTTTCTTGTTTCCTGTGGGGCCTCTCCACCTATGGTGAGTCGGGCGCTCTGGGTAGCGTGGAGCTTTCCGAAACGACAGCCAGCGACTGGCTGTTCGTCTGGCGTCATCGTCTGGCTCCACAGGCTGTCCCGCTGGATCCGCGCATCCTGTTGCTCACCATTGACCGCGAAACCGAAGTGCAGTTGGGCAAACCCTCGGTTCTCTGGACTCGAGACATGGCGCAAATCTGTGCGAAGCTGCGCCAGGCCGGAGCCGCCGCCGTCGGTCTGGACGTAGCCGGAGACCCGATCCTGGAGAAGGCTCCCAAGTCGCTCAAGGCGCTGGTCGAAGAAGGCTATGCCGTCCTTCAGGACGCGGTAGCCGATGCGCCGGTGGTGCTGATCGAGAATGACATCACCGGGGACCGCCAGCAGCCGGCCTGGCCGGCTTCGGTGGTCGCCTTCGCCGACGAGGGGCGCAATAGCTGTCTGGCCAATTTTCTGGTCGATCCTGATGGAACGATCCGGCGCTTACCTTTGGTTGGCCTGGAGCAGGACAAAGGTTGGGTCAATCACACCTTTGCGCTGCGACTGGCCGAGTTGGGCCTGGGACTGGAGATGAAGAAGGCCGGGTCGAGTTGGGATTTCCCCCAGCACTCCTGGCCCCCTCAGGGACGGGGAGATGCGCTGCGCATCAATCACCCCGGTCCGCCTGGGACGATCGCCCAGGAGTCGTTGACCCGGTATTTCGAGCGCGCCGCTCAGCCCGGGGGACTGGAGTTTTACCGTGGCAAGTTCCTTTTGATCGTGCCTGACTTCCCGTCCGACCGACACGCCACACCCTTCGTCTCGGTGGGGCTGCAGCGCACGCTCGGAGGAGAGATTCACGCGGCTGCTCTCAACTCGGTTCTGACGGGAGCTTACTTGCGCCGGGCACCGGCCGGATGGTGGGCCTCCATCCTCGCGGCCGGATGTCTGGTGAGCGGATTGTTGGCGGCTTTTCGAACTCCACTGTTCAGTCTGTTGGCCTGTTTGGGCGGTTCGCTGGCCTACTACCTGGTCGCGCTGGCTTGCTTTATCCGCTCGGGTTGGATCCTGCCGCTTTGGAGCTGGGCCCCCTGTATCAGTGTGGGATTTCTGGTGGGCTTTTGCGCGCAGTTCTTGCTGCTGGAAGAACGGCGGCGCGGCTTGCATCGCTTGCTCGGACGTATGGTCAGTCGCCAGGTGGCCGAAGCGATGCTGGAGCAACCCAGACTGCGCGCGGAACGACGCCAGATTACTCTGCTTTTTAGCGATATCAACGGCTTCACACCCGCTTGTGAAAGGTTGGCGCCCGAGCAGGTGCTCGGCATGCTCAACTCCTATTTCCAAGAAATGGTGTCCCTGATCGATGCTCGCGGGGGATACGTCAAACAGTTTGTGGGCGACGAAATCATGGCGGTCTACGGTGCGCCCAAGCCATCCACCACTCATCCGCGCGACGCGGTCTACACGGCCATCGAAATGATCGAGCGGCTGGAGGAGCTCAAGCGCCTCGATCCCACCGAAGGCCAGGGCTTCTATTCGGTCAAGCTGGGCATCAATACGGGTGAGGCGGTGCTGGGCTCGGTGGGGTCGGCAGAACGCTGGGAATATGCGGCCGTGGGCGACGACGTGAATTTAGCCGCTCGCCTGGAATCGTTGGCGGGCAAAATGGGATACGATGTATTGGTGAGCAAACACACTCGGGACCTGGTGGAAAAATTACCTCCGGGATGGTCCTGGAAGTCGATTGGGATACAGACTTTCAAGGGCAAAACGAGTGAACTGGAAGTCTACACTCTAGAAAGATCGGGTAGTCAACCATCGTGATAAAGCGTAGCTTGCTAGGAATTCTGGCCTTCTCGCCGCTGCTCGCCTCGGCTCAGCAGCCCTCTTTGACGGGAGCAAAGGTCACCCGTCTACAGGGCCAGGTTCAGGTTCAACAGTCCTCGGTCTGGCGTTTGCTGCAAGAAGGAGAACAGCTGGCTGAGAACACCCTGCTCAAGCTCACTCGGGGAGCTCATCTCACTCTGCGCTACCGCAGTGATGGCCACCGCGAGGAAGCCCAGGGACCCGGCCAGTTGGTGGTGGGCAAAGCGGAGACGAGCGGAGGTGCCAAGGTCGAGCGCTTTGGCTTCACCAGTCGACCTTTGCAGATTCCGCGCTCCGGCGGAATGGATGCGGTCGGTGGCATGGTGGACAATACCTCCAAGCGAGCCGCGCCGCCGCCAGGCATGATGGCGGTGCGACCTATTCCCACCATCGTGAAGCCGACGACCGCCAGCCTGCCTGAGCCTCCGACTCTCCAGCCCGCCGCGCCCATCGGCTCGCCCCGCGGGGGCACCAGTGAAAATTTCCCGCCCCAGCTCCAAGAGCCTGACCCGGCGCCGCTGGCCGTCGTGTGGGGAACGGAAGGTCCGACCCTCTCCAATCCCCATTCCGGCGCCTTGCAAATCGGCGCGTTTCGCGGAGAGGTCATCGTCTTTCAGGACGATGTGGAGGTGGGTCGAGCGCGTGTGACGGACGACGCTCCTTTCCCGCTAGAGCGCTACGCGGCCGAGAGTGACGGTCTCTTTCGAGTGGAGCTGAGCGATGAGGGCGCTCCCCGGGGATCGATGACCTTTCGAGCCCTCGATTCCGACGAGCGCGAGGAGCTAAAACAGCTATCCGCTCTGGGAGAAAGCGCCTCTCCCGAGGAGCACCTCCGCAGAATGGATCGCTATAGTGCTCTCGGGGCCTACCACCAGGCTGCCGAGGAAGGCAAAAAGTGGATCCTGGCCAGCGAACCGGACAAAGCGGGCGCGGTGCTCCAGGTCGTCTACGACTTGAACCGAGACCTCCTGAAGGATCCGCGCCAGACCGAGTTCTGGAAAGACTGGGCCGAACTCAAGCATGTGCCCCTCATTCCTTAGGGCAGGAGGGAACCTGAGGAGTTCTCAGAAAATCCGCCGATGAATAAACTTCAAGCTTCCTGTATCATGTTGTTG
Organism: Vulcanimicrobiota bacterium; assembly: GCA_017307785.1. Classification (GTDB taxonomy): domain Bacteria; phylum Vulcanimicrobiota; class Xenobia; order Xenobiales; family JADMJV01; genus JADMJV01. Next base: position 115,908 of record JAFKGI010000023.1, read on the forward strand.
TTGGCGGGGCAACTGGCTGCCGATCCATTCGAACCGAGCCCGCGTCTGGAGAGCCTGGCCAAGGCCCTGCCGGCGGTCGGTAAGAACGTGAAAGTGGAAACCTTGGGAATCCAACTGATTCCCTCGAGCAATCCGGCTCCCAAGCCCTCCCAGGAAGCGACCAGTTACAAAATCTATTATCCGACCGACCTGGATCGCCGCAGCACGGATGACGCTGCCTATGCCGGCAAATACCCCGGCGTGCACCTCAATCTGCCGCTCAAGACCCAGCCCAGCTATATCAACTTCCTTTTTCTCAGCGATCAGCCCGAGCGGATTTTAGACGACCGTAAGCGCACTCCGGCGGCTGCCAAGGGGAGCCCGGCCCCGGGCCCCGGAGCCACCGGCATCTACGCCCGCTCTCCCATTCCCGGCCAGTCGACCGTGCGCGTGCTGGTGGATCACACCAATGGGACCAAGCGAAACCTGCGTTTTGATCTGATCTGGGTGCCCAGCAAAGCCGGGTTCCTGACCGTGCGCAAGCGCACCATGTCGGTCCACCAGGACAGTGTGGCCGCGGGTAAGCAGGCGTTCGTAGAGCAGGGCGGACAGGTGGTGGTCGAGCCCCGTGTCCAGTTGGAGGCGGACAAGAGCACCATCCTGGTGAGTCAGTTGCTCAAGCCCGAGGATACTCTGGTTTTGCATCAAGAGTATTTCTCGAGTTCCCCAGGCAATCTGGCGGCCGTCGTCTCCGAAGTGGACGCGCCTCAGGTTGCCACCACGGGAGAACTGGACGCAGTGCCCGTGCTGCACTCGATTGTCTGGAAAGAAGAAGAAGAGCGGCTCGGTAAGTTCATCGATAAGAACGCCGACCCCACTCGCTGGAAGCGCATCAGTCAGTCGTTTCAGCACGCCCGCGGCCACTTTCCCTCGCCTGACCGCCTCTCGGAGGTCGACTATCAGGTCTCCAGCTGGTCGGAGGCGGACGCTCCTATGCAGGTATACTCCAAATTTGAGTCCATCCCCGGAGTGGACGTGACCGTCAAGCAGGGCGGGGAAGCGGCGGTCACCGACAATCGCGGCAAATATGGTGCGCGCGTGGGCATGCGTTGGAATCTGAAGGCCTTGCCTCCGGGCTGCAAAGAAGTCGCCATCGTGGCGCTCAACCGTGGAGCCGTCTTTGGCGGCCGCCACTGGGTTTCGGACGGAAAGCGCACCGCCGCGGAAGTCTTTCACGCCCCGAATAACCCGGGACTTCTTCCCAAGCTTTACGCTTCCACGCTCTGGCGGGGGCCGGTCCAGGTCGGCAGTCAGATTCAGATGTGGACCGAACCGATGGCCAATACCAGCGTTCAACTCTGGTATCTGCTGGTGCCGATTCCCCCTAAGTGAAGCGGCTTCTACTTTTTCTAGCCTTGACCGGTTGGGCGTTGGCCCAGCCTCGCTATCTGGCCGTGCTCTGCTATCACCAGATTCACAAAAAGGCCGACACCGAGATGGTGACGACACCCGAACGCTTTCGCCAGCAGCTGGACTTTCTCCAGCAGCAAGGCTATCAGACCGTTAACCTGGACCAGGCTCAGGCTTTTTTGGAGGGCAAGCTCTCGCCCCAGAAGTTTCCCAAGCCGCTCTTGATCACTTTCGACGACGGCTATGACGGGGTTTACGGTTACGCCTTTCCCCAGCTCAAGAAGCACAAGATGCGGGCGGTCGTTTTTCTGGTCGTTTCCCAGGTGGACCGCCTGAAGCCGACCGCCCACTTGACCAAGGATCAATTGAAGGAGATGTCCTCGTCCGGCGTCTTCGAATTCGGCTCTCACACCTACAATATGCATGTGCCCATTCCCGAGCGGCGTGCGGCCGGCCAGTTGTCCGCTTTTGCCATTCGTCGCGACCTGACGCGCTCGCGCGAAGTTCTTCAAGACTGGTTGGGAAAACCGGTCCGTTCGCTGGCCTGGCCCTACGGGCATTATGACGAAGGGTGTCTGGAACTGGCCAAGCAGAGCGGCTTTCGCCTGGTGTTCACCACCGACTACGGCTATAACTTGCCCGGTAGCGGGCCCTGGCGGATTCGCCGCATCCGTCTCTCCAGTGATTTCGACACGGTGGAAGTGTTGCGCGCCAAGCTGGAGACCGGCGGCTAGGCTCACAGGGCGAGCAGGACAGGTCTTTCCATGCCGGAACGCTTAGATCGACGACATTGGAAGGAACCCCTTATTGTGAAGAACTTTTTGCGCGCCACCTGCCTCCTGCTGCTGTGCAGCGGACTGGCCTCAGCCGAGACCTGGCTCACCTCTTGGGATCAGGCCGCGGCCGAATCCAAGAAGTCGGGCAAGCCGATTCTGATGGATTTCACGGGTAGTGATTGGTGCATCTGGTGTCAGCGGCTCAAACAAGAAGTTTTTGTGACCCCCGAGTTCGCGGCCTGGGCTTCGAAGCACGTTGTGCTGTTGGAGCTGGACTATCCTCAAAAGACTCCCCAGCCCGAGGCGATCAAAAAGCAGAACGCTCAGCTGGCCGAGAAATACAACATCGAGGGCTATCCCACCGTGCTTTTTGTCAGTGCGGACGGCAAGGTGTTGGGCAAGTCCGGTTACCAGAAAGGCGGGCCCGCTGCCTGGACCGGCAGCGCCGATAAGCTGATTCAAAAAAAGTAGTGCTCGTGAGGGTTGACAGCCCTACCGGCCCATGATAGTCTACCGCTCCGCCAGTCGGGCGAGACAATCACCGACTGGCACGGAGCTCAAGCTCCATCTTTGACAACTGAAGAAGATATTAGAAGCGAATGCAATCTCGTTGGTAACCAGTTCTATAACTGATTATTGCGTGATAGCCGAGATTCCAAAGGATTGGCTGCCAAGCCAACCCGATATCGGACATTGACTGCCGGTCGATGACCGAAAGCTCTACTTGAATGCATCGTAAGATGGA